>NZ_CP081862.1:1346775-2693551 GCF_019797765.1 Cellulomonas sp. C5510 | reverse complement strand
ATCGGCGGGGCGCTCGCCGACATCTCCGGCCTGGGCGCCTCCGACCTGGAGGGCACGTACAGCCCCGGCCCGTGGTCGGCCGTCCACCAGGGCGACGCGATCTACGGCCTGCCGATGGACTCCGGCCCGATGGCGCTGTTCTACAACACGACGGTGTTCGAGAAGTACGGCGTCGACGTCCCCACCACGTGGGACGAGTACCTCGACGCGGCGCGGGCCCTGCACGCCGCCGACCCGAGCGTGTACATCGCCAACGACACCGGCGACGCCGGCTTCACCACCTCGATGATCTGGCAGGCCGGCGGCCACCCGTTCCAGGTGGACGGCACGGACGTCACCATCGACCTCGCCGACGCGGGCAGCCAGAAGTTCGCCGACCTGTGGCAGCAGCTCATCGACGAGGACCTGCTGGCGCCCATCTCGTCCTGGAGCGACGAGTGGTACCAGGGCCTGGGCAACGGCACCATCGCGTCCCTGACCATCGGGGCCTGGATGCCGGGCAACCTCGAGGCGGGCGTCGAGCAGGCCTCCGGGCAGTGGCGCGTGGCGCCGATGCCGCAGTGGGAGGCCGGCGCGAGCGCGTCCGCGGAGAACGGCGGCAGCGCCCTGTCGGTGATGGAGGCCAGCCCGAGCAAGGACCTGGCGTACGACTTCCTCACCTACCTGTCGAACGGACCGGGCACCGAGATCCGCATCGACGCCGGCGGCTTCCCCGCCACGACGGCCGACCTGGAGTCGGACGCGTTCCTCGGCAAGGAGTCCGAGTACTTCGGCGGCCAGAAGATCAACGAGGTCCTCTCGCAGTCCGCGGCCGACGTCGTCGAGGGCTGGCAGTACCTGCCGTTCCAGGTCTACGCGAACAGCATCTTCAACGACACGGTCGGCCAGGCCTACGTCTCGGACACCTCGCTGGCCGACGGCCTCGCGGCGTGGCAGGAGCAGGCCACGACGTACGGCAATGACCAGGGCTTCACCGTCCAGTGACGCCCGCGGCCGGCGGCGGGGGCTCCTCGTCCCGCCGCCGGCCGGCACCGCCCGACCCGCCCCGCCCTCACGCCCCAGGAGCCCTGACCCACCATGCCGACGTTCGAGATCGGTGACCGCGACTTCCTGCTCGACGGCCGGCCGCTGCAGGTGATCTCCGGCGCGCTGCACTACTTCCGGGTGCACCCCGACCAGTGGGCGGACCGGATCCGCAAGGCGCGGCTCATGGGGCTCAACACCATCGAGACGTACGTCGCCTGGAACGCGCACGCCCCGCAGCGCGGGCGGTTCGACCTGGACGGCCCGCGTGACCTCGGACGGTTCCTGGACCTGGTGGCCGCGGAGGGCCTGCACGTGATCGTCCGGCCCGGCCCGTACATCTGCGCCGAGTGGGACGGGGGCGGCCTGCCCGGCTGGCTGCTGGCCGACCCGGACGTCGGGGTCCGCCGGAACGAGCCGCGCTACCTCGCGGCGGTCGAGCAGTACTACGACCAGCTGCTCCCGCTCGTCGCGGAGCGGCAGGTCACCCGCGGCGGTCCGGTCATCGCGGTGCAGGTCGAGAACGAGTACGGCGCCTACGGCGACGACCCGGAGTACCTGCGGGCGCTCGTGACGATGGTGCGGGACCGCGGCATCGAGGTCCCGCTGCTGACGTGCGACCAGGCGGACGACGCCATGCAGGAGCGCGGCGGCCTGCCGGAGCTGCACCGCACCGTGACCTTCGGCTCCCGCGCCGTCGAGAAGCTGGAGCTGCTGCGCCGGCACCAGCCGACCGGCCCGCTCATGTGCATGGAGTTCTGGAACGGCTGGTTCGACTCGTGGGGCGGCCACCACCACGTCGCGCCGGCGGAGGCCAACGCGGGGGACCTCGACGACCTGCTGCGGCTCGGCGCCTCGGTGAACCTCTACATGTTCCACGGCGGCACGAACGCCGGCTTCACCAACGGCGCCAACGACAAGGGCACCTACGCGCCGATCACCACGTCCTACGACTACGACGCCCCGCTCGCCGAGGACGGCAGCCCCACGCCGAAGTACCACGCGATGCGCGAGGTGATCGCCCGGCACGCCCCGGTCCCGGACGAGGTGCCGGCGGAGCGCGCCCCGGCGCCCGAGGCGGTGGTGGAGCTGACCCTGCGGCTGCCGCTCGCGGACGCCGTGCCGGTGCTCGGCGAGGCGAAGGCGTGGGACCACCTGCCGACGACCGACGAGCTCGGCCAGTGGACGGGCTTCACGCTGTACCGCACGTCCGTGACCGCGCAGGACCAGGTGCTCGTGCTCGGCGAGGTGCGCGACCGTGCCGTCGTGGCGCTCGACGGGGAGCCGGTGGGCGTGCTCAGCCGCAGCGAGGGGGCGCGCGCGCTGCCGCTCCCGGCACGTGCGGGCGAGCTGACCGTGCTGCTCGAGGACCAGGGGCGCGTCGGCTACGGGCCGCGGATCGGGGAGCCGAAGGGGCTGGTCGGGGGCGCGCGGACCGCCGTGCGGGAGCTCACGGCCTGGGAGACCGTCGGCCTGCGGCTGGACGCCGTCGACGCGGGCCTCGCGACGCTGCTCGCCGCCGCCCGGCAGGTCGACCCGCAGCGGCCGGTGCGCGGGCCGGCGTTCCTCGCCGGCGTGGTCGACACCGTCGCCGGGGCCGACCACTTCCTGCGCCTCGACGGGTGGTCCAAGGGACTGGTCTGGGTGAACGGCCACCTGCTGGGCCGGTACTGGTCCGCCGGGCCGACCCGCACGCTCTACGTCCCGGGGCCGCTGCTGCGCGCGGACGGGAACGAGGTCGTCGTGCTCGAGCTGCACGCCGCGCCGGGCGCCCGGGTCGCCTTCGTCGCCGGACCGGACCTGGGGTACACCGAGCCCTAGGTGCTAGCACCCAGGAGGTGCACAGACCACCCGCGGCGCCCTCAGAACGGCTCCGCGCCCGCCGATGACACGGACGAAGACCCGGCCCGCCCGCCGGGCCGGGCCGGGCACGAGGGGTGGTCGCAGTGGACGTCACGCAGCCCGTCGGCGTCGTGGCGCCCTCCTGCGCCCCGGCGCAGGGCGACGGTCCCGACCCGCTCGCGCGGCGCCTGGCCCAGCCCGCCGGGCGCGTCGCGCTGCTCGAGACGCTGATCGAGGCGGCCCCGGTCGGCGTCGGGCTCGTCACGCTCGATGGCCTCACGCCGCTGACGAACGCGACGCTGCGGCGGCTCCTCGGCTACTCGGACGAGGAGTTCGCGCGCATGCCGTTCTCCGCGTACACCGCGCCGGAGGACGTCGACGAGAACGACCGGCTCTTCGAGGCGATGCTCACGGGTGCGGGCGACCAGTTCGCGATGGAGAAGCGGTTCGTGCGCAAGGACGGCACCACGCTGTGGGTGGAGCTCACCGTCTCGCTGGTGCGCGACGCGCAGGGGCGCCCGGACTACGCGATCGGGATGACGCAGGACATCACCGAGCGCAAGCGGCTCGCGGACGAGCTGCGGGCGGCGGAGCTGCACTACCGGCTGATCGTCGAGCACGTGCCCGCGGTGGTGTACATCGCGGAGCCCGGCCCCCAGGGGCGCTTCGTGTACCTCAGCCCGCGGCTGGAGTGGATGCTCGGCTACTCGCCGCAGGAGTGGCTGGCGGACCCGGGTCTGTGGCGGCGCTCGATGCACCCCGAGGACCGCGAGTCGTTCCGCCCCCACGAGGACCTGGTGCCGCAGGTGCGCGAGGGGGAGATGTTCCCGTCGAGCACCTACCGGCTCCGGCACCGCGACGGGTACGACGTGTGGGTGCGCGACGACGCCGTCCTGCGCCGCGACCGCGACGGCCGGCCGGTGCTGCACGGCGTGCTGCTGGACGTCACGCAGGAGAAGACGCTCGAGGAGCGCCTCGCGCACATGGTCGACCACGACGCGCTGACCGGCCTGGTGAACCGCGCGCACTTCCACCGCCTCGTGGACCAGGCGCTCGCCGACCGGCGTTCCCGGGCGGCGGACGCTCCCGGTGACGGCGCCGGTCTCGCGGTGCTGTACGTCGACCTCGACGACTTCAAGGCCGTCAACGACGGTTTCGGGCACGCGGTGGGCGACCGCGTGCTCGTCGCCGTCGCCGACCGGCTCCGGGCCCTCGCGCCTGCGGGGAGCACGGTCGCGCGGCTCGGGGGCGACGAGTTCGCGCTGCTCATCGCGGGCGTCCCGGACGCGGGCGCCGCGGCCGCCGGCGTGACCGCCGCCCTCGGGGAGGTCACCGTCGACGTCGCCGGGGAGACCGCGCGGGTCGGGGCCAGCGTCGGCGTCGCCGTGGCGAACCGCTGGCACACCACCGAGCTGCTCCTGCACGACGCAGACCAGGCGATGTACCAGGCGAAGCTCGCCGGCGACGGGCCGGGCGGGCACAGGCACACCGGGTTCGACGGCCGCCGGGCGACCCGCGGCTGAGGACGGGCCCCGCCCGGTGCTGCGGTCCCGGGCGGTCAGTCCGCCGCGCCGCGCCGCGCCAGCATGCCCAGCACCACGGCGGCGGACCGCTCCGCGGCGTCGTCCACGTGCGTGAGGAAGTCGTCCGCGCCCGCCGGGCCGCACAGGTCCGAGATCCCGCGCACCGCCAGGAAGGGCACGCCGTAGACGTGCGCGACCTGCGCGAGCGCGGTGGACTCCATGTCGGTCGAGAGCCCGCCGGGGAACCGCTCACGCACCGGGCCGACCAGCGACGCGTCCACGAACGCGTCCCCGGAGAGCATCTGCCCGGTCCGCACGGTGAGGTCGCCCGCGTCGGCGCCGAGCGCGGCCCCGCGCAGCGCCGGGTCACCCCGGTACCCCGCCGGCATGCCCGGCACCTGACCCAGGGCGTAGCCGAACGCCCGCGCGTCGGCGCCGGTGTACACGTGCTCGGTGCCGACGACCACGTCGCCGACGTGCACGCCCGCCTGCACGCCGCCCGCCGACCCTGCCGAGATGAGCGCGGGTCCCCGGCCGCCGCGAGCCGCGGCGACGAGCACGAGCGCCGCGGACGCCGCGGACGCCGCGTTCGCCAGGCCGATGCCACCGCGGACGAGCAGCACGTCCTGCCCGGCGACGGTCAGCAGACGGTGCTCCGCGCCCCCCACGGTGGCGGGGTCGCCGACGGCGTCGGCCCGCTCCAGGAACGGGGCGGCCTCGTCCGGCATGGCGACGGCGACGACGGTGCCGACGGTCGCGAGCGAGGCGGTCACGCCGTCACCGTGCTCCACTCGGCGCGGTGCGCGAGGAACTCCCGGGCGGCCCCCTGCGCACCCTCGAGCGTGTGGTTGGCGCCCCAGCCGCACTGCACCTCGTTCGCCGCGGGCACCTCCTGCGCGGTCGTGATGTCGGCGAGCGTCTCGGCGACCAGCTCGTGCACGTCCTCGTCCGCCCACTCGCCCTGCAGGATGAGGTAGAAGCCGGTCTGGCAGCCCATCGGCGAGAAGTCGATCACGCGGTCGCTGTGGTTGCGGGAGTGCTCCGCGAACAGGTGCTCCAGGGAGTGCACGACCGGCATCTCGAGGTGCGCCCGGTTCGGCTGCGCGAAGCGGATGTCGTACTTGCTGATGACGTCGCCCGCCGGCAGCGCCTTCGTGTCGGCGAGCCGGATGTACGGCGCGACGACGGTCCGGTGGTCGAGGTTGAACGACTCGACGTTCATGCGGGGCTGGTTCACTGCGGTCCTCAGGTTCGCTCGGGGGACGGCCCGGGACACGCCCCGGCCGCAGGACCCATTGTGCAGCGGACCGGCGACGTCCGGTACTCCACGGGCCGGTCGCGCCGCGGGGAGCGGCCCCGGAGGGCGGGGCGCGGTGGCGCGGGCGCGGCGGTGCGACCCGGTCAGGCCGGCCGCACCGCCCGACGGGGCAGCGGGCGGGTGCGGTGGCCGCGCGTGCTGCGCTCGGTGAGCTCGAGCAGCCGCACGACGCGCGCCCGGTGCGGCGCCCACGGTGCGAGCACGTCGAGGACCTCGTGCTGCTCGACGCGTCGTCCCACCACCCCGTCGCCGACCAGCCGGGGCAGGTGGAGGTCGCCGACGGAGACCGCGTCCGCGTCCCCGAGCGCCCGCCGGGTGGTCTCCGCGACCGTCCAGCCGCCGATGCCGGGCACGGTCAGCAGGCGCCGGCGCAGCTCGGCGGGCTCCAGGTCGACGGCCTCCTGCAGCCGGCGGGCCACCGCTGCCGCCCGCAGCACCGTCGAGGCGCGCCGGTCGTCGACGCCGGCGCGCCTCCAGTCCCACGACGGCACCAGGCGCCACCCCTCGGCGTCCGGCGGGACGCGCATGCCGTCGGGCGCCGGACCGGGCGGGACCGTCCCGTGCTGCAGCAGCAGCCGGCGCCAGGCGTCGTGCGCGTCCACGGTGACGACCCGCTGCTCCAGGACGGCGGGCACGAGGGCGCCGAGCACGTCGCCGGTGCGCGGGATGCGCAGCCCCCGCAGCCTCCGGTGGGCGGCCGCGATCCCGGCGTGGCCGGCGGGCTCGAACGACCGCAGGTCGTCGCGGGCGCCCAGCAGGTCCGGGGCCCCCGCGACGGCGTGCTCGGCGCCCGGGCCCCACGCGGACGCGTCGACGCGTCCGGGACCGGCCCGCAGCAGCAGCGTCGCGGGTCCCGCCGGCGTGCGCAGCGCGAGCCACACGGTGCCGTCCCGCCGGATCCGCACGCTGGGGTCGCCGGGGCCGTGGCGCACCATCATCAGGGTGAGCCGCAGGTCGAGCGGGCCGTCGGGCCGGAGCGTGCGCGCCGCGGGCGGCCGTGCGGTGCCGGGTCCGTCGGCGGGCGCCGGTGCGGGCGCGTCGCCGGTCGGGTGCATGTCGTCCAGCATGACGGACGCCGCCGACACCCCGGCGTGCGGGGTGCCGGCGGCGTCGGGTCGGGGTCAGCGGGCCAGGAAGTCCAGCAGGACCCGGTTGACCTCGTCCGCGTGCGTCCACAGCAGGCCGTGCGGCGCGCCCTCGATCTCGACGTACTCGGCCTGGGGCACCGCGGCGTGGAACGGGCGGCCCGTGGCGTCGACCGGCAGGATGCGGTCGGCGGTCCCGTGCACGATCAGCGCGGGGACGTCGATGGCGGCGAGGTCGCCGCGGAAGTCCGTGGTCCAGGTCGGCACCGCGGCGCTCGAGGCGAACCACGACGCCCCCGACGCGACGTCCCAGGAGTGCCGCAGGGCCTCCTCGGACAGCCGCGACCCGAGGGTCTCGTCGGTGTTGTAGAAGTCGGCGTAGAACGACGTGAAGTAGGCGTACCGGTCGGCGGTGACGGCCGCGAGGATGCCGTCGAAGACCTCCTGCGGCACACCGGACGGGTTGTCGTCCGTCTGCAGCAGGAACGGCTCGAGCGACGCCAGGAACGCCACCTTCGCGACCCGCTCGGAGCCGTACCTGCCGAGGTACCGCGCGACCTCGCCGGTGCCCATCGAGAAGCCGACGAGGACGACGTCGCGCAGGTCGAGCGTCTCCAGCACGGTCGCGAGGTCCGCGGCGAACGTGTCGTAGTCGTAGCCGGTCGTCGGCTGGCTGGACCGCCCGAAGCCGCGGCGGTCGTACGTGATGACGCGGTAGCCCGCCGCGAGGAGGGCCGCGGACTGCTTCTCCCACGAGTGGCCGTCGAGCGGGTACCCGTGGATCAGCACGACCGGCCGGCCGGAGCCGTGGTCCTCGTAGGACAGCTCGATCGGCGTCGTGTTCTCGGTCCCTACGGTGATGAACGACATGGTGCGCCTCTCCCGGTCGGTGGAGAACGAGCGTTCTCCGTGATGTCGGCTACACTAGAGAACGAACGTTTTCAGCGCAACCCCCGGGAGATGACGCATGGTCGACCAGCTCGTGACGGCACACCCCGGCACCCGTCCTGCGCACGCCGACGACACCGACGCCGCCCTGCGCGAGCAGGTGCTCGACGCCGCCGACCGCCTGTACTACCGGCGAGGCATCCAGGCGGTCGGGATGGACGAGCTGAGGACCGAGGCCGGGGTGCCGCTCAAGCGCCTCTACCGGATGTTCGGCTCGAAGGACGCGATCGTCGCGGAGGTGCTGCGTCGCCGGCACGCGATGTGGGAAGAGGGGCTCACCGGCGCGGTGCTCGCGGCCGCCGGGCCCCGCGACCGGCTGCTCGCGATCTACGACTACCTCGCCGGCTGGTTCGCCGACGGGGACTTCCACGGCTGCATCTTCATCAACTCGTTCGGCGAGCTCGGCGGCTGCTCCCCGGAGGTCGCCGCCCTCGCCCGCGAGCACAAGGCGGGGTTCCAGGCCTACGTGGCCGAGCTGGTCGACGTCGCCGGCGGGCCGCCGCAGCTCGCCGCCCAGCTCGCGATCCTCGCGGAAGGCGCGCAGACGACCGCCGCCATCTCCGGCTCGCCCGAGGCGGCGGTGCAGGCACGGGCGGCGGCGCGGACGCTCATCGACGCCGCGGGGCTGCGCGAGGACTGAGCCCGCGCGCGGCGCGACCGGTCAGGCCGCGCGGCTGCCGCTCACGGCGTCGAGCCACTCGAAGACCGCGGCGACGTACGCGGCGAACGGCTCCGGTGCGGACAGGGACAGGTCGTGCACGCCCCCCGGCACCGTCACCAGCGTGACGTCCTCGCCGAGCCGCGGTGCGCGCGCCCAGATCTGCTCGACGTCCAGCACCGTGTCCTGCGCGTCGAGCAGCGGGTTGGTGCGCGAGTTGGGCCCCGACTCCGCCGCGGTGCACACCAGCACCGGCGCCTCGATCCGCAGGCCCCGCGCCAGCCGCGCCTGCCCCCGGCGCACGGCCCGCAGCCAGCCCGCCCGCACGGGGAAGCCCTCCGCGGGCTTCAGGCGGCGGTCGTACTCCCACCGGCCGCCGTTGTCGACGTGCAGGTGCCAGGAGTACGCCGACGGGCCGTCGGCCAGCACGCGCATCGGGTCGACCGGGCCCAGGCTGTCGAGCACCCACGTCGACACCACGCGGTGGAACCAGCGCGCGTGCAGGTCGAACCACGGGCTGTCGAGCACCAGGGCGTCCACGGCCGCCCGCCCCGCGGGGCTGCTCGCCCACAGCGCCGCCGTGAGCCCGCCGGTGGAGTGCGCGTGCACCGTCAGCCGGTCGTGCCCGAGCACGTCGCGGACCAGTCGGGCGGCCAGGCCGAGGTCGTCCCGGTACTCCGCGAGGTCGGTCACGTAGTGCGGCACCTGGCCGTCCCGCCACGACCGGCCGCACCGGCGCAGGTCGACCGCGTAGAACGTGTGACCGCGCCGCTCCCACTCCTGCGCGAGGTGCGTCTGGAAGAAGTAGTCGTTGAACCCGTGGACGTGCAGCACGGCGGGCCCCCCGGGCTCCGCGGCCGGGGCGGGCGCGCGCCGGACGACGGTCGCCACCAGGTCCGGGTCGGACGCCGAGAGGGCGAGCGTCGTGCGCTGCCAGCCGGGACCCAGCAGGTCCGGCTCCCAGGCAGTCACCGTGCACCCCCGCCCGGCCGCGGCGCACGGGCGGGCACGCGGGCGGCGGGCAGCTGCAGGGGGAGCAGGGCCGCGAGCCCGAGCGCGAGGACGAGCACGAGACCCAGGATGCCCCACCGCTGCGACCCCGAGACCGCGACGAAGGTCGCGAACGCCAGCGGCGCCAGGAAGCTCGCCGCCCGGCCCGTCGTCGCGTACAGCCCGAACAGCTGCGACTCACGCCCGGGCGGTGCGAGCCGTGTGAGCAGCGAGCGGCTCGCGGACTGCGCCGGCCCCACGAACACGCACAGCAGCAGGCCGCACGCCCAGAACGCCGCCGCACCGGCGTCGGCCAGCAGGAACGTCGCCACCCCCGCGACGACCAGCCCGGCCAGCGCGGCCACCACGAGCGCCCGGGGACCGACCCGGTCGTCCAGCAGGCCCGCGAGCACGGTGGACACGCCCGCCACGACGTTCGCCGCGATCGCGAAGACGACGACCTCGCTCGCGGAGAACCCGAACGTGCCGGACGCGATCACCGCCCCGAACGTGAAGACGCCCGCGAGCCCGTCGCGGTACACGGCGCTGGCGAGCAGGAACAGCACGGTGCTGCGCGAGGTCCGCCAGAGATCCCGGACGTCCGCGGCCACCTGCCGGTACGCCCCGACCGCCGCGCGCCACCCGGCACGAGCCCCCGACGCACCGGCGGCCCGCCGCGCGGCCGCCGGTGCGGGGTCGTCCGGGACCGCGACGAGCACCGGCACCGCGAACGCGGCGAACCAGACCGCCGACAGCAGCACCGCCACCCGGATGTTCGCGCCGTCCGCCGGCGTCACACCGAACCAGCCGACCTCCGGGTCGATGAACCCGACGAACAGCACGAGCAGCAGCACGATGCCGCCGAGGTACCCCGCACCCCAGCCGATGCCGCTCACGCGGCCCAGCGTCGCCGGCGTCGCCACCCGGGGCAGCAGCGCGTTGTAGTGCACGGACGCGAGCTCGAACGTCAGGTTCGCCGTGGCCAGCAGCGCGATGCCGAGCAGCAGGTTCGCCGTCAGCGCGTCCGGGTCGGGGCGGACGAGCGCCATCGCCGCGCACAGCACCACGGTCACGGACGTGTGGACGGCCAGACCGCGCCGCCGTCGGCCGGAGCCGTCGGCCCGCGTCCCCGCGACGGGCGCGAGCAGGGCGATCGCCGCGCCGGCCGCGGTGAGCCCCCAGCCGAGCCACGTGGAGTGCTCCGCCAGCGCGGCGTCGAGGGCTGCGCCTCCGGCGGCCGCGACCTCCGGCTCCACGAACGCGTCGGACGTCAGCCACCGGGTGAAGACGAACGTCGTGATGACCGCGTTGAACGCGGCCGACCCCCAGTCCCACAGGGCCCACGCGGCGACCGTGCGGCGGCGGGCGGGTCGTGCAGGACCCGCCGGACGCCGGGGCGCGGCGACGGGAGGCGGGGGCGGGACGGCGTCGGCGTGCACGGACCAGGGATACCCCGGGCCGGCGTCCGGCGCGTGTCGACCCGCTGAACGGGCCGCGACGGGACGTGAGGAGATGCCGGGGCCGCGGGGCGCGGTTGCCCGTCCTCGCGGCCGGTGCCTACGGTCCGCCATGGCCTCGGACATCCGGATCGGCATCTCCGGCTGGCGGTACGCGCCCTGGCGAGGGGTGTTCTACCCCACGGGCCTGCCGCAGCGCCGCGAGCTGGAGTTCGCTTCCCGGCGCCTGCGCAGCATCGAGGTCAACGGCTCGTTCTACGCGCTGCAGCGCCCCGAGTCGTACCTCGCCTGGCGCGCGGAGGTCCCCGAGGGGTTCGTCTTCTCGGTCAAGGGCGGTCGCTTCGTGACCCACATGAAGAAGCTCGCCGACGTCGAGGTGCCGCTCGCGAACTTCTTCGCCTCGGGCGTGCTCGCGCTCGGACCGGCCCTCGGGCCGGTGCTGTGGCAGCTGCCGCCGACGCTCGGGTTCGACGCCGGCCGGCTCGCACGGTTCTTCGACCTGCTGCCGCGGACGACGGCGGCCGCCGCCGAGCTCGCCGGACGGCACGACGAGAGGCTCGACGGCCGGGCCTGGACGACCACGGACGACGACCGACCGCTGCGCCACGTCCTCGAGGTGCGGCACGCGTCGTTCGAGGACCCCGCGTTCCCCGCCCTGCTGCGCGAGCACGGCATCGGGCTGGTCGTCGCGGACACCGCGGGACGCTGGCCGTACCTGGAGGACGTGACCGCCGACCTGGTGTACGTGCGGCTCCACGGCGACTCCGAGCTCTACGTGTCCGGCTACGACGACCCGGCCCTGGACCGGTGGGCCGACCGGGTGCGCGCCTGGAGCGCCGGGGGAGAGCCGGCGGACGCCCGCCGCCTCGGCCCCGCAGCACCCGCGGTGCCCGGTGGTCGCGACGTCTTCGTGTACTTCGACAACGACACGAAGGTCCGTGCGCCCGTCGACGCGATGGGACTGGCCCGCCGCCTGGGCGTCGGCCCGCCGGACCCGGGCTGACGCCGCGACGCCCGACCGCCGCGCCCCGACCCGCCCGCCCCGCCTCGCTCTGACCGAGCCGCTCCGCCCTGACCGACCCGACGCGACCCGCCCCACGTGCGCGCCTCTCCGCGCGAGAGGCCACCACCGGGGGTGCGCGTGCCCCCAGCACCCCGGCGACTGGCCTCTCGGTGCGGGGGCGGCTCACGCGGCAGGGGGCAGGTGCAGATGCAGCCGGGCGGGGTGCGGGCGGGCGGTGCTGTCGGGCGGGACGGCCCGGCGGGTCAGCGGTCGCGGCCGCGCAGGCGGTCGAGCTCGCGGCGCTCGCGCTTGGTCGGGCGTCCGGCGCCACGCTCGCGGACGCCGGCCGCGGCCACGTGCTCCGGGGGCGGGGGCGGCGGGGTGCGGTCGACGTAGCACGCGGCTGCCGGGACGGGGCCGACGCGGCGCTCGACGACGTGGGCGACCTCGACGATCCGCTCGGGGCCCTCGCCGCGCACGCGTACCTCGTCCCCGACGCGCACGGTCGTGGCCGGCTTCGCGCGATCGCCGTTGACGCGGACGTGGCCCGCCCGGCACGCCGCCGCGGCGAGCGCGCGGGTCTTGGTCAGCCGGACGGCCCACACCCACCGGTCGACCCGCGTCGAGGGTGGCCCCACGGGCAGCCCGGGCAGCGCGGCGGGCGCGGACTCTCCTGCCGTCGCACCCGTCGCACCCGCCGCACCCGCCGACGGCCGCTCGCGTCCGGCACCCGCCCCCGCGGGAGCCTCCGACCGCGGGCGGAGGTCACCCCCGTCGACCGGACCCGCGCCCGCCGTCGGCACCGGGCTCAGCCCGCCGCGCGCGCGGTGGCCAGGACCTCCGCCGGGTCGTGCCCGCCGGGCTGCTCACCCCGCGCCGCCGCGTCCTCGACGAGCCGCAGCAGCGTGGCGTTCACCGGTACCGGCACGCGGTGCAGCCGTCCGAGCAGCGCGATCTCGCCGTTCAGGTACGCCGCCTCCACCGAGCCCGCGCCCCGCACGAGGCTCTGCCACGTGGAGCCGCCGCGCCGGTCGACGCCGGGCAGGTCGACCAGGGTGAACCCCTCGCGGGCTCGCGCCTCCTCGGCGGAGTCGACGGGAGAGACGCCCGCGGCGGCCAGCACCTCGCGCGCCTCGGCGACCGCGGCGTCGGCGAGCTCACGCGCTGCGCCGCGCACCGGGCCGCAGAGCGCCTCGACGGCGTTGCCGAGGTTGCTCAGCAGCTTCGCGTACTTCCACGCGGCGACGTCCTCGACGACGGGCGCGCGGAACCCGGCGGCCTCGAGGTCGCGGGAGACCTCCGCCAGGTCGGCGTCGGCCGCACCCGCGGGCACGGACCCCAGCGTCAGCACCCCGGTGACCGGGGAGCCGGAGGCAGACACCCGGCCCGGCTCCAGGAACGTCGCGGGGAGCCAGACGCACATGCCGGCCACCCGGGCGAACCGCCGCAGCGCGGTGCGCTCGTTGTCGACGCCGTTCTGGGCGCACACCAGCAGCAGGTCCTCGCCGGCGGTGCGGCCGCCGTCGACGGGGCGACCGGCCCAGTCGGCCAGCGTGGTGTCGGTGTCCTGCGACTTCACGGCGAGCACCAGCACGTCGTCGCGCCGCAGCTGGACGTCCTCCGGCCGGGACGCGACGGCGGTGCGCACGGTCCGGGCGCCCGCGGGCGTCGTCAGGTGCAGGCCGCCGGACCGCAGCGCGTCGAGGTGCGCGCCGCGCGCGACGAGCACGACGTCCCGGCCCGCCTCGGCCAGCAGCCCCCCGATGGTCCCGCCGACCGCGCCGGCGCCGATGATCACGTATCGCACCCGGTCACCCTGCCACACCCCTCGGCACGGGTCGGCGGGGACCGGGCATACGGTGGAGGTCATGACCTCCTCCTCTCTCGTCGCCGTCACCGGCGGCTACGTCGTCCCCGTCAGCTCCGAGCCCGTCGAGGGCGGCACCGTCCTGATCCGCGACGGCCGCATCGAGGCGGTCGGCGCCGACGTGGCGGTCCCCGAGGGCGCGACCGTCGTGGACGCGACCGGGCGCTGGGTGCTGCCGGGCTTCGTCGAGGCGCACGGCCACGTCGGCATCCACGAGGAGGGCGAGGGCGTCGCGGGCGACGACACGAACGAGATGACCGGGCCGAACATGGCCGCGGTCCGGGCGATCGACGCGGTGAACATCGACGACGAGGGCTTCCGGGACGCGCTGGCCGGCGGCGTCACGTCCGTCGTGGTGAAGCCGGGGTCCGGCAACCCGATCGGCGGCCAGAGCGTGGCCCTGAAGTCGTGGGGCGGCCGCACCATCGACGAGCAGGTGATCTCCGCGGCCGTGAGCGTGAAGTCGGCGCTCGGCGAGAACCCGAAGCGCGTCTACGGCGGCAAGAACCAGACGCCGTCCACACGCCTGGGGACCGCGTTGGTGATCCGCGAGGCGTTCACCGCCGCGCAGCACTACCGGGCGGCGCGGGCCGCGGCCGAGTCCAAGGGCGAGCCGTTCAAGACGGACCTGGGGCTGGAGACGCTGGCCCGGGTGCTCGACGGCGAGCTGGTCTGGGACCAGCACACCCACCGGCACGACGACATCGCCACCGCGATCCGGCTGGCCGACGAGTTCGGGTACCGCCTGGTGGTCAACCACGGCACGGACGGGCACAAGCTCGCGGACGTGCTGGCGGAGCGGGACGTGCCGGTGATCTTCGGCCCGATGTTCACGTCCCGGTCGAAGGTCGAGCTGCGCGACCGCGCCATCGCGAACCTCGCGGCGCTCGCCCGGGCGGGTGTGCGCGTCGCGATCACGACCGACCACCCCGTCGTGCCGATCAACTTCCTCGTGCACCAGGCGACGCTCGCCGTGAAGGAGGGGCTGCCGCGGCAGACCGCGCTCGAGGCGCTGACGGTCAACCCGGCCGCGTTCCTCGGGCTGGACGGCCGGGTCGGGGCGCTGGAGCCGGGGCGAGACGGCGACGTCGTGGTGTGGTCGGGGGACCCGCTCGACGTGCACGCGCGTGCGGAGCACGTCCTCATCGAGGGTCGCACCGTGTACACGTGGGACGTCGAGGCGTCGCGGGGCCGGGTCGTCGAGCGGTCGGAGCGCTTCGCCGGCTGAGGCGACCGATCCACGGCCGGCTCTCAGGGAAGGTCCAGCCCGCGTCCTGGTCCGCGGGGTGCACTCAGGGGCATCGGCGCCGCCCCGGCGCCCGCCCCGCAGGAGGTGCCCCGTGGACCACGAGACCGCGCCCCGGCCGACCCCGGCCCAGCCCCACGACCCGACGACCGCGCCCGGCCCCGGTCCCGATGGCGACCAGCCGCCGGTGCCCCGCCGCTCGCGGCGCCGGCGGACGGCCGTCGCGCTGCTCGCCTCCGGGGCGGTCGCGGCCGGGCTGGTGCTGGGCGGGACCGCGTACGCGCTCGGCCTGCCTGACGGTGGGGCGGACCCGGGCCTGGCGGCGGCGCCCTCGACCGGGAACAGCTTCGGCACCGGCCGTCAGCAGGCCGGTGCGGGCGGCTGGGACGGGCCGTCGACGACGCTCCCCGGCGGGGGCTCCGGCGGCGCGGGCTCCGGGTCCTCCACCGCCACTCTCGACGCGACGACCGCCACCGAGGCGCAGCAGAGCGGCGTCGTGCTGATCTCGACGGTGCTCGGCTACCGGTCCGCTGAGGCTGCCGGCACCGGTGTCGTGCTGACGTCCGATGGGCTCGTCGTCACGAACAACCACGTGGTCGAGGGCGCGACGCAGATCACGGTCACCATCGGGTCGACGGGGGAGACGTACACGGCCGAGGTCGTCGGCACCGACGCCACGGCGGACGTCGCGGTGCTCCAGCTCCAGGGCGCGTCCGGCCTCACCCCCGCCGCGCTCGACGACGACGAGGCGGGTGTCGCGGTCGGCGACGCGGTGACGGCCGTCGGCAACGCCGAGGGCGGCGGCGTGCTGCTCGCGGCGGACGGCACGGTCACGGGCCTCGACGAGTCCATCACCACGCAGGCCGAGGGCGTGTCGTCGGGGGAGTCGCTCAGCGGGCTGATCGAGGTCGACGCCGACGTGGTGTCCGGCGACTCCGGCGGCCCGCTGCTGGACGACGAGGGCGAGGTCGTCGGCATCACGACCGCTGCGTCGTCCGGCTCGGCGGACATCACCGGCTACGCCATCCCGATCCAGGACGTGCTCGACGTGGTGACGCAGATCGTCGCAGGCCAGGACACCGACACGATCACGCTCGGCTACCCGGCGTTCCTCGGGGTGCAGCTCGCGACGACGGGCGGTGACGCGGCGGCCGTGAACGGCCTGCCCGGCTCGGCGACCGGGTCGACCACGGGCGGCGCGGCGGGTGCTCCGGTCGCCGGCGTCATCGACGGGACCCCCGCCGCGCAGGCCGGCCTGGTCGCCGGGGACACGATCACGGCCGTCGACGGCGTGACGGTCGCGGACGGTGACGCGCTGAGCGCGGCGCTCGCGGCGCACGCCCCCGGCGACCAGGTCGCGCTGACCTGGACCACGGCCACCGGTACGACGCAGTCCGCCACGGTCACCCTCGTCGAGGGCCCGGCCGACTGACCCCGGCCCGGTCGACTCACCCGCTCCGCCGGATCCCCGCCACCGAGAGTCCAGGACACGCCCACGTCCGCCGCTGATCCCGGGCGTGTCCTGGACTCTCGGCGGCTCAGAGCGCGGGAGCGGGAGCGCGTGCGAGCGCGGGTGCGGAAGGGCGCGCGGGTGCGGAAGGGAGCGCAGGTGCGGAAGGGAGCGCGGGTGCGGAAGGGAGCGCGGGTGCGGAAGGGAGCGCGGGTGCGGACGGGCGCGCGGGTACGGACGCCGCGGGGCCGCCGTCCCGGTGTCCCAACCGGGGCGGCGGCGGCGCGGTCGTCCCCTCAGCGGACGTCGGTGTCGGGACCCTGGATCGCGGCCCTGCCGGCCTCGAGCCGCGCGACCGGCACCCGGAACGGCGAGCAGGACACGTAGTCCAGCCCGGCCGCGTCGAAGAACCGGATCGACTCCGGGTCACCGCCGTGCTCGCCGCACACCCCGACGGTGAGGTCCGGTCGGGTGGCCCGGCCCTCCTCCACCGCGATGCGCACGAGGCGCCCGACGCCCTTGGTGTCGATGGTCTCGAACGGGGAGATGGTCAGCACCCCGTTCTCGAGGTACTCCGGGAAGAACGCCCCCTCGACGTCGTCCCGGGAGAAGCCCCACGTGGTCTGCGTGAGGTCGTTGGTGCCGAACGAGAAGAACTGCGCCACCTCCGCGATCCGGTCGGCGGTGAGCGCGGCGCGGGGCAGCTCGATCATCGCCCCGACCGGCAGGTCGAGCGCGACGCCGCGGGCCCGGCCGACCTCGCCCATGATCCGCAGCGCCTCGTCGCGGACCAGGTGCAGCTCCATCACGGAGCCGACCAGCGGGACCATGATCTCGGCGTGCGGGGTGCCGCCGGCCTCGAGCCGGTCGGCGGTGGCCTCGCAGACCGCCCGGATCTGCAGCGCGAACAGCCCCGGCACCACGAGCCCGAGGCGGACGCCGCGCAGGCCGAGCATCGGGTTCGCCTCGTGCATCCGGCGGACCGCCGCGAGCAGCTTGACGTCCGCCGGGTCGACCTCGCCGCGCTCCTCGGCCAGGGCGACCTTGACGGACAGCTCGGTGAGGTCGGGGAGGAACTCGTGCAGCGGCGGGTCGATCAGCCGGATCGTCGTCGGCAGCCCGTCCATCTCCTCGAGCAGCGCCGCGAAGTCCGCCCGCTGCAGGGGCAGCAGGGCGTCGAGGGCGGCCTGACGCTCGTCGTCGTCCTCCGCGAGCACCACCCGCTCGACCAGGACGCGGCGCTCGCCGAGGAACATGTGCTCGGTGCGGCACAGCCCGATGCCCTGGGCGCCCAGCGAGCGCGCCCGGCGGGCGTCCTCGGCGGTGTCGGCGTTCGCGTGCACGCGCAGCCGGCGCGTGGTGTCGGCGTGGGTGAGGACGCGGTCGACCGCGCGCACCAGGTCGGCCGTCTGGTCGTCGTCGCCGGCCTGCGCGAGCGCCGCGTCCAGCCCGGACTCCAGGTAGGTGCTGACCGGGGACGGGACGACGGGCACCGCGCCGAGGTACACCTCGCCCGTCGAGCCGTCGATGGCGATCGTGTCGCCCTCGGAGACGACGTGGCCGCGGACGGTCATCGTGCGGGCGACCGGGTCGATCACCAGCTCGTCCGCCCCGACCACGCAGGTGCGGCCCATGCCGCGTGCGACGACGGCCGCGTGCGACGTCTTGCCGCCCCGGGCGGTCAGGACGCCGACCGCCGCGATCATGCCGCCGAGGTCGTCCGGGTTGGTCTCGCGCCGCACCAGCACGACGTCCTCGCCGTGCGCCGCGCGCTCCTGGGCCATGGCCGAGTCGAAGACCGCGTGCCCGACCGCCGCACCGGGGGACGCCGCCATGCCCTTCGTGAGGAGGGTGCGCTCGGCCGTCGAGTCGAACTGCGGGAACATCAGCTGCGAGAGCTGCGCCCCGCTGACCCGGGCCAGCGCCTCGTCCATCGTGATGAGGTGCTCGTCGACCAGCTGGGTGGCGATCCGGAACGCCGCCGGCGCCGTGCGCTTGCCGACGCGGGTCTGCAGCATCCAGAGCTTGCCGCGCTCGACCGTGAACTCCACGTCGCACAGGTCGCGGTAGTGCGTCTCGAGCCGCCGCATGGCCTGGCGCAGGTCCGCGTACGACTGCGGGTCGACCTCCTCCATCTCCGCGAGGCTCAGCGTGTTGCGGATCCCCGCGACGACGTCCTCGCCCTGCGCGTTGACCAGGTAGTCGCCGTAGTCACCGGTGTGCCCGGTCGCGGGGTCGCGTGTGAACGCCACCCCGGTCCCGGACGTCGGGCCGAGGTTGCCGAACACCATCGAGCACACGTTGACGGCGGTGCCCAGGTCGTCGGGGATGCGCTCGCGGCGGCGGTACAGGCGTGCGCGGTCGGTGTTCCAGGACCGCAGCACGGCGACGATCGCGAGGTCGAGCTGCTCGCGCGGGTGCTGGGGGAACTCCCGGCCGGACTCCGTGCGGACGATCTCCTTGAACGAGTCGACGAGGTGCCGCAGGTCGGTCGCGTCCAGGTCGACGTCGTCGTGCACGCCCTTGGCGGCCTTCGCCTTGTCGAGCGTGTCCGCGAACAGCTCGCCGTCGATGTCCAGCACCGTCTTGCCGAACATCTGGATGAGCCGGCGGTACGAGTCCCACGCGAACCGCTCGTCGCCGGAGAACTCCGCGAGCCCGACGACGGACGCGTCGTTCAGCCCGACGTTCAGCACCGTCTCCATCATCCCGGGCATGGAGAACTTCGCCCCGGAGCGCACGGACACCAGCAGCGGGTCGTGGAAGTCGCCGAACCCGCGGCCCAGCGCGTCCTCCAGCCGGCGGACGGCCATCGTGACCTCGACACGCAGCTCGGCCGGCAGGTGCCCGGTGCGCATGTACGCCCGGCAGGCGTCGGTCGTGATGGTGAAGCCCGGTGGCACCGGCAGTCCCAGCCGGGTCATCTCGGCCAGGTTCGCACCCTTGCCGCCGAGCAGGTCCTTCTGGTCCTTGTCACCCTCGGAGAAGTCCTGGACATAGCTGGCCACGTGTACCTCCGCGTACGACGTCCGGGGGAGCGCCGTTGCCCCCGCCTCCGGCGAGTCTCCCTCCGCCGGTCGCTCCAGGAGAAGGGACCATCGGCCCTCGACGTGGTCACGCCGCGTGTCGTGCAGGGGGCCCGTCGCCGACCCGAAGCCCGTGCTCCAGCCACCGGCGGACGCGCCGCTGGACCGGGCGTTCGGCCGCCCGGTGCAGCGCGACCGCGACACCGCCGCACACCGCGCACGCGGCCGCCAGCACGACGGCGGCCGCCGTGAGCGGCGACAGCAGGTCGATGACCGCCCAGCCCACGTACTCGTGCGTGAGGTAGAGCGGGTACGTGAGCAGCCCCGCCGCCGTCAGCCAGCGCGCGTCGACCCTGCTGACCTGCGGCACGAGGGCCGCCGCCGCCACCAGGCCCACGACGAGCACCACCCCCGCGGCGACCACCGCCGGGGAGGTGCGCGGTCCGGACGCGATCGCGTCGATGGCGGACGTCGTCCGCGTGGCGGCTACGGCCGCCGCGGTCAGGGTGTTCGCCACGAGGACGAGCCACAGCACGGCGCGCCCGCCCTCCCGTCGGATGACGAACACCGCCATCCCGGCGCAGAAGAGCGGCAGCCACTCCGTGAGGGACGCGAACCGGGCCACCGACGGCACCTGGAGCGCGACCAAGGTGACCGCCGGCGCCACGGCGCAGAGCGCCACCACCCTGGGCGCCGTCAGGCCGATCCGGGCCATCACGGCGACCACGACGTAGAACTGCAGCTCGACCCAGAGCGTCCAGTACACCCCGTCGACCCGGGGCACCCCCAGGGGGTCCTGCAGCATCGTCAGGTTGACCAGCACCTCGCCGGGCGTCCGGGCGTCGAAGCCCGGCCACGCCCAGCGGAGCGTGGCGGTGAGCAGGACGGCCGCCCAGTAGGCGGGGAACAGCCGGGAGACGCGTGACGCGACGAGCGCCCGCGCCGGCCGTCCCCACGCCGACAGCAGGATCACGAACCCGCTGATCGCGAAGAAGAGGTGAACGCCCAGGTAGCCGTAGCGCGAGACCGCCGCGAGCCCGGGGAACACGGTGTGCGGGAGCCCGGCGGCCCAGCGGGAGTGGTCGCGGGCCGTGAGGTGGAACAGGACGACCGAGACGGCCGCCACGAGACGGAGCAGGTCGAGGACGCCGAGGCGGGGCAGATGATGGGAAACCGTCGTATTCGCATTTGGCGCGCGCGCCCCGATCGTCGACATGTCGGAAGGCTATGGGCCGGACGGCGGGTGGACCGTTCCACCTCCTACAGTCGTGCGATTTCCTCGCAGGGTCCGTTGCGCTCGACGAGTGGATATGATCCGGGCTGGCGTGGGGAGGAGATTGACGTGTGATCCGCCTCACAGTCGCTGCGCCGTGGTGCCAGCTGTGCGACGGTCGAACCGCTCGCCCGTCCGGTCATGAATTCGCCACGGCCTGTCAGGGCAGCTTTCTTCACTGTTGAGGGGGGCCCGAGGCAGGGAGTTGTCATCATGAATCCGAACGACCATGTGCGCGTGCGCCACGGAGTCCTTCGACGGGTCTCCACGCTGGCTGCTGGAGTTCTGATGCTCTTCGTTGTCGGCGCTGCGGCGGCCAGCGCGGCGAGCGCGGCTCCGTCAGGGTGTCCGTCCGGGTACTCCTGCGGGTGGAAGGACCGCGACTACCTCACCGCGGGAACGAGCAAGGCGCTCGTCTTCAGTTGCTTCGTCAAGGACATCACGAAGGTCGCCGGCGCCTGGGACAACAACATCACGTCTGTCTTCAACAACAGCTCGGGAGGAAACACTGCGATCTGGTTCACTGATATCGACTACAAGGGCGCGAAGCTGTATGTCTCGGCGAACAGCGGAATCAAGCGACTGAACGAGTCCAACGCCACAGTGAACGACCGCATCAGTTCCGGGTACTTCGACACCGCCGCGTGCCGGAACAAGTGACCGACTCCGAGCGGGCGCGTCGGCGCCCGCTCGGACGGCTTCGAGGAGCTGAGGTGCTCGGACGACGGATCGTCGCAGGTGGGGCCCTCTGCATCGCGCTCACCGGGTGTTCTGCGAATGTCGGTCAGTCGATCAACGAGCCGGCAGCAGCGTCCCCGCCGGGGATGGCGGAGTGGGCGCTCCCGCTGGACGACTACCTGTTCGGCGACATGAACCTCGTCGCGCGGGCGGTGTCGGAGTCGTACGCGAACTGCCTGAGGGCGAAGGGGATCACCATCCCGGAGATCGCCGTCGACGTCGAGGCGCTTCGTGACAGACCCACGTCGGTGACGAACGTGCATCAGCGCAGGCTGTTCTCGGTCGCCATCGCGAGGGAGCACGGCTACCGGTACGCCGCCTTCGACGAGCTTCCGGACCCGCAGCCCTCGCCGGAGGTGCCCGCGGCCGACAGCTCATCCGTGGCTCGCTCTTGTGCTGATGAGGCCGCGTCGCAGTTCGAGGAGCTGTCCCTGACGCCTCTGCACTACTCGCTCGCAGCCGAGGCGTACTTCGGGGCAAAAGCCGACGAGGCGGTGCTGGAGGCTGCGCGGCGGTGGCGCGATTGCCTCCAGCGTCAGACCGAGATCGTGCTCCCCGACGACCCCGAGGCCATGCCGACCGGGCCGATCGAGGTTCAGCTCGGCATCGCGGCGCCCGACCACGCACGTCGGGCCACCGAGCGCGAGATCGAGTTCGCTGTCGCGGACGCTCTCTGCCGCGAGGAGTCGACGTACACGGCCACCTTCTACCGCGCTGAGCACCGGCTCAGTGCCGAGGCGCTGGCGGGCAACCGCGCGGTTCTCGAGGCCGAGCTGCGGAGACACCGCACTCTCATCGACCTCGCGGTCGCGACCCTCACCGACGACACCAGACCGAGCGCTGACCCTGTGCTGCGGCGGCCGGACGAGCAGGCCGGCGGTCGGTAGACTGCCCCTGCCAACACGTCCCTCACCGAACGGAGCGCCGGCGCGAGCCGAGCACATGGCTGAGACCACACCCGACCGCCCCGAACGGTCGCTCCCCGGCGCCGCCCGGGTGGAGCACCGGATCACCATCCCGTCCAGCGTGTCCATGGTGGAGCTGCTGGGCATGGACGACCAGGTCCTGCGCGCGGTCGAGCAGGGCTTCCGCACGGTCGACGTCCACGTGCGCGGCAACGAGGTCACGCTCGCGGGCCCGGCGGGGGACGTCGCGCTGGTGGCGCGCCTCGTCGACGAGCTCGTGGAGATGGCCGCCGGCGGCACGCCGCTGACCCCGGACGTGGTGACGCGCTCGGTCGCGATGCTCACGGCGGGCACGACGACGCGGCCGGCGGACGTGCTGACGTTCAACATCCTGTCGACCCGCGGCCGGACGATCCGGCCGAAGACGTCGGGGCAGAAGGAGTACGTCGACGCGATCGACCGCAACACGATCACGTTCGGCATCGGCCCGGCGGGCACCGGCAAGACGTACCTCGCGATGGCGAAGGCCGTGCAGGCGCTGCAGGCCCGGCAGGTCAACCGCATCGTCCTGACGCGCCCGGCGGTCGAGGCGGGGGAGCGGCTCGGGTTCCTGCCGGGCACGCTCAGCGAGAAGATCGACCCGTACCTGCGGCCGCTGTACGACGCGCTGCACGACATGGTGGACCCGGACTCGATCCCGCGGCTGATGGAGGCCGGGACGATCGAGGTGGCGCCGCTGGCGTACATGCGCGGCCGGACGCTGAACGACTCCTTCATCATCCTGGACGAGGCGCAGAACACCTCGGCCGAGCAGATGAAGATGTTCCTGACCCGGCTCGGCTTCGGGTCGAAGGTCGTGGTGACCGGCGACGTCACGCAGGTGGACCTGCCGTCGGGCACGACCTCCGGCCTGCGCGTGGTCGAGTCGATCCTGGCGGACGTCGACGACGTGGCGTTCTGCCGGCTGAGCTCCTCCGACGTCGTCCGCCACCGCCTGGTGAGCGACATCATCGACGCCTACGCACGCTGGGACACGAACCGCACATGAGCATCGAGGTCAACAACGAGTCCGGCCACGAGGTCGACGAGGCGGAGTTCGCCGCGCTCGCGCGGTTCGTGCTCGACCAGATGCACGTCCACCCGCAGACGGACCTGTCGATCCTGTTCGTCGGCACGGACGTGATGACGGACCTGCACGTGAAGTGGATGGACGAACCCGGCCCCACGGACGTGCTGTCGTTCCCGATGGACGAGCTGCGCCCGGGACGCGCGGACGACCCGACGCCGCCCGGGCTGCTCGGCGACGTCGTGCTGTGCCCCGAGGTCGCCGTCGAGCAGGCGCGCGCCGCCGGGCACTCGACGGTCGAGGAGCTGCTGCTGCTGACGACGCACGGGATCCTGCACCTGCTCGGGTACGACCACGCGGAGCCGGAGGAGGAGAAGGAGATGTTCGGGCTGCAGCGCCAGCTGCTGCTGACCTTCCTCGCCGGGCGATGAACGCCGTCCCCGTCGGCCTCCTGGCGACGCTGACCGTCGCGGCCGTCCTGGCCGCCGCGGTGCTGTCCGCGGGCGAGGCCGCGGTCCTGCGCATCGGTCGCTCGGCCGTGGCGGACCTGCTCGCCGCCCGCCACCCCGCGGCGGAGCGCGTCCGGAGGCTCGCCGAGGACCGCGTGGCGGTCGCCGGTTCCGCGGGTGTGGTGCGGCTGCTGTGCGAGATGCTCGCGGCCGTCTGCCTGACGCTCGCGATCGCGGCGTCCGACCTGCAGTGGTCGCTCGAGCTCGTCATCGCGGTGCTCGCGTGCGCGTTCCTCACCGTCGTGCTCGCGCGGATCAGCCCGCGGTCGCTCGGCCACCGCCACCCGTCGCAGGTGCTGGCGTTCACGTCGCGCCTGCTCGTGGCGGTGCGCGCCGTCGCCGGCCCGCTGGTGCGCGTGGCGCCGTCCGCGGGCGCGGACCTGGACGAGGACGGGCTGCGGGAGATGGTGGAGCGCGTCGGCGACTCCCCGGCCATCGACACCGACGAGCGGGCCATGGTGCGCTCCGTTCTGGGCCTCGGCGACACGCTGACCCGCGAGGTCATGGTGCCGCGCACGGACATGGTGACCACCGGTGAGGCGACGCCGCTGCGCAAGGTGCTGTCGCTGCTGCTGCGCTCGGGGTACTCCCGGGTGCCGGTGGTGGGCGAGCAGGTGGACGACCTGCGCGGCGTGCTCTACCTCAAGGACCTGGTGCGGCGGCTGCAGGACGATCCCGCTGCCGCGGAGGCGCCGGCGGTGTCCCTCGTCCGGCCCGCGGTGTTCGTGCCCGAGTCCAAGCCGGTCGACGAGCTGCTGCGCGAGCTCCAGGCCGGCGCCTCGCACCTCGCGATGGTCGTCGACGAGTACGGCGGCATCGCGGGCCTGGTGACCATCGAGGACGCGCTCGAGGAGATCGTCGGCGAGCTCACCGACGAGCACGACCCGTCCGCCCCGCAGGTCGAGGACCTCGGGGGCGGCGCCTACCTCGTCCCCGCGCGCATGGCCAAGGACGACCTGGGCGAGCTGTTCGGCCTCGAGGTCGAGGACGACGACGTCGACACCGCGGGCGGCCTGCTCGCGAAGGCGCTCGGCAAGGTCCCCATCCCGGGGTCCGCCGGTGAGATCCACGGGCTGCGCCTGGTCGCCCAGGGCACGGAGGGCCGCCGCAAGCGCGTCGCCCGCGTCCTGGTGTCCCGGGCTCCGGAGCCGCAGGACGACGACGTCGAGCCCGCCGGCGAGCGCGCCGTGCGCGAGACCCACCCCATGGACCAGTGACGGAGACACCCGTGACCCACCGCTCCGGCTTCGCCTGCCTCGTCGGGCGACCCAACGCCGGCAAGTCGACCCTGACCAACGCCCTCGTGGGCCAGAAGGTCGCGATCACCTCCGGGCGGCCGCAGACCACCCGGCACACGATCCGCGGCATCGTGCACCGGCCCGACGCGCAGCTCGTGCTCGTCGACACCCCGGGCCTGCACCGGCCTCGCACGCTGCTCGGCGAGCGGCTGAACGACCTCGTGCGCGACACGCTGACCGAGGTCGACGTGGTGGGCTTCTGCCTGCCGTCGGACCAGAAGGTCGGCCCGGGCGACCGCTTCATCGCCGAGCAGCTCGCAGCGCTGGGCCGTCGCACGCCGGTGGTCGCGATCGCCACGAAGGCGGACCTGGTCGGCAAGCAGCGGCTCGCCGAGCACCTGCTGGCCGTGTCGGCGCTCGGCGACTGGGCGGACGTCGTGCCGGTGTCGGCGGAGTCCGGCTACCAGGTCGACGTGGTCGAGCGGGTGCTGATCGGCCACCTGCCCGAGGGGCCGGCGCTGTACCCCGAGGGCGAGCTGACCGACGAGCCGGAGGCCGTCATGGTGGCCGAGCTGGTGCGCGAGGCCGCGCTCGAGGGCGTGCGCGACGAGCTGCCCCACTCGCTGGCGGTCGTCGTCGAGGAGATCGTGCCGCGCGAGGTCGCCGCCGGGGAGCGGCCGCTGCTGGACGTCCGCGTCCACCTGTTCGTGGAGCGCGACAGCCAGAAGGCGATCGTCATCGGCCGCGGGGGGTCGCGGCTGCGGGAGGTCGGCACCCGGGCGCGGCGCGGCATCGAGGCGCTGCTCGGGTCGCGGGTGTACCTCGACCTGCACGTGAAGGTCGCGAAGGACTGGCAGCGCGACCCGAAGCAGCTCGGGCGGCTGGGCTTCTGACCGGCAGCGGCCCGGCCGGCGACGGGGAGCGCGTCGCGGCGGTTCCCGCGCCCGACGCCGACGGGTCCCGGGACGCCGGGCGCGTCGGGGATACTCGGGACGTGCGTTACCGGACCGCGGGCGGAGCCGTCGTGGGGGCGATCGTCCTCGCGGTGCTCGGTGCTCTCATGGGGCCGCAGTGGGCCCCGGTCCCGATGACCGACCCGCTGACGGTGCAGGCCGCCGACACGGCGATCCCCGGCGCTCCCCGGACCGGCCCGTACGAGGTGCGGTCGTCCGTGGTGGACGTCGAGCTCGACGGGGCGACCGTCGAGGCCCGCCTGCTGCTGCCCGTGGGCGCGGGGGACGAGGTGCCCGGCGTGGTGTTCGTGCACGGAGCGGGCACGGGCCGGTTCGCGGATGCGTTCGTCGACCAGGCGCGGGTGCTCGCGGAGGCCGGGGTCGCGACGCTGGTCCCGGACAAGCGCCTGGACACGTACACGCTGCGGCACCGCGACTACGTGGCGATGGCCGACGACTACCTGCGCTCGGTCGACCTGCTGCGCACGGTCCCGGGGGTCGACCCCGGCCGCGTGGGTGTCTACGCGGAGAGCGAGGGTGCCTGGATCGCGCCGGTCATGGCGGCGGAGCAGCCCGCCATCTCCTTCGTCGTGCTCGTCTCCGCCCCGGTGGTGCCGCCCCGGCAGCAGGCGGCGTTCGCGGTCGACTCCTACCTGCGCAACACCGGGGTGCCGCAGCAGGTGTTCCGGGCGATCCCGCGGGCCGTCGGCATGTCGCTGCCCGGTGGCGGCCTGGACTACGCGGACTTCGACGTCGCCCCCTACCAGCGCCGCATGACGCAGCCCGTGCTGGTCGTCTACGGCACCGCGGACGCGTCCATGCCCGTGGTGCAGGGCGCCGAGCAGATCATCCGGGACGTCGCGATCGCCGGGAACACCGCGTACACCGTGCGGTACTACCGCGGCGCGGACCACGGCATCCGGGTGGACGGCGACGTGTCACCGACGTTCCTGCGCGACCTCACCGGCTGGGTGCGGGGCCTGCCCGCGACGAGCAGCACCTGGCCGCGCGTGGCGGGTGCGCAGCCGGAGCAGCTGTACTGGGCCGCGCCCGTCCCGCAGCCGCGCTGGCTGGGCGACGGCGACGTGCTGCTGTTCCTCGTGCTCGGGGCGGTGGGACTCGTCGTGCTGCTGCCGGCGGGGCGGTGGGTCGTCGTGGGCGTGCGCCGTGTCCGGGGCCTGCCGGCCGAGCCGGGGCGCGACCGGGTGCTCGGGCGGCGGCTCGCGCTGCTGTCCGCGGCCTCGGTCGGTACGGTCGTGGCGCTGGTCTGGTACCTGGTGGCGGTCGCGCGGCTCGCCCTGGGGTACGAACGCAACGGCTGGGTGGTGCAGGGCGGCTGGGTCGTCGTCCGGGTGCTCGGGCTCGCGGCGGTGCTCGCGGCGTCGGCCGTGGTCGTGCGGCTGCGTCAGCTCCGGCTGTCGGGGCAGCCGCTCACGCGCGGCGTGGTCGGTCACGTGGTGCTCTGGGGCACGTGCGTGGCCTGCGCGGCGCTGCTGGTGGTCCTCGCGTACTGGGGGGTGTACCAGCTGGGCATCTAGGGGTGCCCGGATGGTGGTGAAGTACCGGCAGGATGGTGTCCGACCGAACCGAGGGGAGCGCAGGTGCGGACGACGTGGGGCTCGGCCTCCGACAGAGGGCGCGTGCGGACGCTGAACGAGGACGCGCTGCTCGCGCACCCTCCGGTGTTCCTGGTCGCCGACGGCATGGGCGGGCACGAGGCCGGCGACGTCGCCAGCCGGCTGGCGGTCGAGGAGTTCGCCCGCCTGGCGGGACTCAGCGCCGTCGACCCCGCGGACCTGCACGCCTGCTTCCGGCGCGCCGCCCAGCGGATCCGGGCGACGTTCGAGCGCCGTGAGGGCGGCACGACCGTCTCCGGGGTCGCCCTGGGCGAGCACGAGGGCGCCGCGCACTGGCTGGTCTTCAACGTCGGCGACTCCCGCGTGTACCGCTGGGCGGACGGCGAGCTCGCGCAGCTCACGGTCGACCACTCGGTCGTGCAGGAGCTCGTGGACTCGGGTTCGCTCACGCGCGCCGCCGCGGAGCGTCACCCCGAACGCCACGTCCTGACCCGCGCCCTGGGCACGGGTGCCGACCCGGAGCCGGACTACTGGACGCTGCCCGCCCGGCCCGGTGACCGCATGCTCGTGTGCTCCGACGGCGTGAGCGGCGAGCTGGCCCCGGAGGAGATCGCGGACGTGCTGGCCACGAGCGCCGGCAGCGGCGCCGCGGCGGCCGAGCTCGTGCGGCGCGCGGTCGGGGCCGGCGGCCGCGACAACGCCACGGCCGTGGTGGTCGACGCGCAGGTCCTCGCGGACGGGGCAGGCGGATGGCTTGCCTTCGGTGCCGAGGATGCCGATAGGACATGGGACGAGACGGTCGACGGGGCCACGATCCCGCGACCCCGGAGCCACCAGGAGGACTCTCGGTGACCGTTCCCGAGTACACCCCCGGCGACTGGTACGCCGTCGTCGCGGGAGGCGTCGTGCTGCTGCTCGCGCCGAGCACCCCGCCCGAGGTCGTGCGTGACGTCTGGGCGTCCGCGCCGGAGCGCGGCGGCGGGCTCGGCGCCCAGCTCGACGCGCTCGTGCGGCACGGCATCGGCGGGCTGCACCCCTTCGCGGCCGTCGACCTCACCTCCGGCGCGGTCCAGACGGCGCTGCGGGGCGACGTCGAGGTCGAGGTGGTCCGCGGCACGCGCGCCGAGGTGCTCGCCGCGCCCGACGTCGTGTCGTGGTCGGAGCGTGCGGTCGGGTCCGCCGACGAGGTGACGGTGCGCGTGGCGGGCGCCGGCCGCGGCCCGGCGCTGCCGATCGTGAGCGGCGTCGTGCGTGCCTCGCGGGTGCGGGTGCGCGTGTCCGACGACGCAGCGGCCGCGCCGGCCGAGACGGCACCCGTCGTCCACGCGGCGGCGCCCGTCCCGGTCGCGACGGCTCCCGCGGCGGAGGCGCCGGCCGGACATGCGCGCCGCCACGAGGTCGAGCCGGGCGAGGTCGTCGAGAGCGACGCGACCGCGGCCGCCGAGCCCTCGCAGGACGAGCTCGTCGACGACGGTGGTGCGGTCCGGCCGGTGCCGTCCGCGGACCCGGAGCCCGCCGTCGACCGCGCCGTCGCCCCGGGGGGCGCCGCCGAGCCGGAGCCCGTCGCGCCGGAGCCCGTCGCGCCGCAGCCCGTCGCGCCGCAGCCCCGCGCCGAGCCGGTGCGCGCCGTCGGGCGGGGGACGGCCCCGGGCGACGCCGAGGACGCCGACGGCACGGACGGGTCCGACGCGGAGCCGATCGTGTGGCCGCCGGTCACGGTGGCGGCGGACGACGCACCGCTGGCACCGGCGCCCGCACCGACCACGGCGCCCGCCCCCACGCTTCCCGGACCGGCCTCCGCCGACGACCACGACGGCCTGACGATCCTCAGCGGGGAGCTCGCCTCCATCCGCCAGAACCTCCCGTCGTGGGCGCTGTCCCAGACCGGGGAGTGGCCGTCGGGCGCGGTGGTGCCGACGCCGGCCCCCGGGCCGGGCGTCCCGGGCGGCCAGTCCGCGGCGGCCGCGGGCCCCGGTGCCGTGGCGACCTCGGCCCCCGTCCCGCGGCTGGCGCTGTCGACCGGCGTGCGGGTCCCGGTGGACGGGGTCGTGCTCATCGGCCGGGCGCCTCAGGCCGACCGCGCGCCGGAGGGCGCCGAGGCGCGCCTCGTGACCGTCCCGAGCCCGGAGCACGACATCTCCCGCACGCACGCCGAGGTCCGCCTCGAGCTGGGCAGCGTGCTGGTGACCGACCTGTACTCGACCAACGGTGTCAGCGTGTCCTCCGGCGGGCTCCCGCCGCGCCGCATCGCCGCCGGTGAGCCGGTCGTGGTGCGCGACGGGGACGTCGTCGACCTCGGCGACGGCGTGACGTTCACCCTGGAGCCGGGTGCGTGACACGCGGACGTGAGGCCTCGCAGCCGCCGCGCCTCCCGGGCTACACGGTGCAGCGGCTGCTCGGCGCGGGGGGATCGGCGGACGTGTTCCTGTACCAGCAGGAGCTGCCCCGTCGGCTGGTGGCGGTCAAGGTGCTGCTCGCGGGCGTCGACGACGCCGCGCGTGACGCGTTCGAGCGCGAGGCGGACCTGACGGCTCGGCTCTCGCACCACCCCTCGATCGTGACGGTGCACCAGGCGGGCCTCGCCTCCGACGGCCGGCCGTACCTCGTCATGGAGTACTGCCCGCTGCCGGGCCTCGGGCAGCGGTACCGCGCCGAGCGGTTCGAGGTCGCCGAGGTGCTGCGTCTCGGGGTGCAGCTCGCGTCCGCCGTCGAGACCGCCCACCGCGCGGGGATCCTGCACCGCGACATCAAGCCGGGCAACGTGCTGACGACCGAGTTCGGCCGGCCGGTGCTGGCGGACTTCGGGATCGCCGCGACGGTGGATGCGGGCGGCCCGGCCGTCGGCATGTCGATCCCGTGGGCGGCGCCCGAGCTGCTGGCCGCCCGGCCGCACGGCGATGCCCGGTCCGACGTGTACTCGCTGGCGGCGACGCTGTTCTCGGCGCTCGCCGGCCGGTCGCCGTTCGAGCGCCCCGGCGGCAGCAACGAGGCCGCGGACCTGGTGGGACGCATCGAGCGCGGCACCCCGGTGCCCCCCGCGCGGGACGACGTCCCGGACCGGTTGCGCACCGTGCTCGCCCGGGCGATGGCCCGGGACCCGCAGCAGCGGCACGCGCACGCGCTGGACCTCGCGCACGACCTGCGCGCCGTCGAGGCCGACCTCGGCCTGCCCCTGACGCCGCTGGACGTGGCGGACGTGCGCGCCGAGCCGGGGACCCCCACCGCCGCCGAGCCCGACGCGACGCGCGCCCGCCCCGTGCTCGAGGTCGCGCCGGGGCCCCGGTCCGCGGCGCCGGCCGGCCCGCCGGTGGACGTCGGTTCCGGCCCGGACGCGACGCGCCTGCGGCCGGTCCTCACCGTGCCGCCGGACGCCGCCGCACCGCGGGTCGCCCCGCCGGCGCCGCACGCCGCGCCCTCCGGCCCGGGCGCGCCCGAGGGGGACGACCTGGTGGAGGTCCGCGAGGTGCGCCCCGGCGTCCCGGCGCGGTCGCGCACCGGCCGCCTGCTCGCGGTCGCCGGGTCCGTCGTCGTCATCGCCGCGGCCGTCGTCGCCGTGGTGCTGCTCGCGGGCCGCCCGGACGGCACGCCCGACCCCGGCCCGGACGACGACTTCCCCGGGCCGGCCGGATCGGTCTCCTCGACGGTGCCGAGCCCCACCAACCTGTTCGGCACCCGCGAGGACGACGGCTCGGTCGTCTTCACCTGGACGAACCCCGACGAGCAGGACGGCGACACGTACCTGTGGGGACGGCGCACCGCCACCGGTGAGCCGCAGCTCGCGGTCGTGGACGACACCACGGTGACCGTGCCCTCCGACGGGACGGCGGCCGAGGTCTGCGTCGAGGTCTCGATCGTCCGGGCCGACCGCCGGGTGTCCACCGTGCCCGCCGAGGGGTGCGTGCCGTGAGCCTGCGCTGGACCCGCCGCCGCGCCGCGTCGACGGCCGCCGTGGTCGCCGTGCCCGCCGTGGTGGCGACGCTCGCGCTGGTCAACCCTGGCTTCCCCCTCGCGCAGGTGGACCTCAACGACGGCGCCGTGTGGCTGACGTCGACGAGCACGCTGCAGGTCGGGCGGTACAACGCCCAGGTCGAGGAGCTCAACGCGGGCCTCGTGGCGACGAGCACGGAGTTCGACGTGCTGCAGGACGCCGGCGAGGTGCTGGTGGTCGAGCCCGGCACCGTGTCCGTCGTCGACCCCGCGGGCGTCTCGGCGGCCGCGCAGGTCGCGGTGCCGGCGGGGGCGCAGGTGTCCATGGCCGGCGGGACCGTGGCCGTCACCGACGCCGACGGCCAGGTGTGGGTGCGCACGTTCGCGGACCTGCCGCTGCTCCGGACGAGCGACGAGCCGGACGCCGACGTCGGCGCGGGAGGGCTCGCCGTGGCCACGACGACCGGCGCGGCGCTGGCCGTCGAGGCGGAGACCGGCGAGGTGACCCGCCTGGAGCCGGTCGCCGGCGGGGCGGCCCGCGTCGAGCCCGGGCCCGCGCTCGACGGGCCCGTGGACGCGCTGACGGCCGTCGGGGACGTCCCCGTGGGGCTCGACGGCGCGACGGTGCGCACGCCCGGCGGGTCGAGCGACCTCGGTCTCGCGCAGCCCGTGCTCCAGCAGCCCGGCCCTGCCGCGGGAGCCGCGCTGGTCGCCGGCAGCGCGGGGCTGGTCGAGGTCGACCTGTCCTCCGGGTCGGTGTCGGCCGAGCACGACGCCGGCGGGGCCGGCAGGCCCGCCGCACCGGTGCGGGTGGGGTCGTGCGCGCACGCCGCGTGGCCCACGACGACCGCGAACTACCTGCTGCTCTGCGACGGGCAGGGTGCCGACGTGCGCGACCTCACCGGCGTGACGACGGCCGACCAGCTCGTCTTCCGGGTGAACCGGCAGGTGGTCGCGCTCAACGAGGTCGTCGAGGGCCGGCTGTGGCTGCCCCTGGAGGACACCGAGGTCCGCGAGCCCGAGTGGAAGGACGTCGTCCCGGAGGACGAGCCCGACGAGCAGACCGACCAGAGCGACGGCGACCGGACCACGCAGGAGCTCGTGCCGGAGTGCTCCGCGACGAGCGCACCGCCGACGGCCGTCGACGACGAGTTCGGCGTCCGGCCCGGGCGCACCGCGATCCTGCCGGTCATCGACAACGACACGTCCTCCGACTGCGGCATCCTCGTCATCACCGACGTCGACCCGCTGCCCGCGGAGATGGGAACGCTGCGCCAGGTGTACGGCGGGCGCGCGCTGCAGATCGAGGTCCCGGCCGGCGCGTCCGGCAGCGCGACGTTCTCGTACACCGTCAGCGACGGCCGCGGCGCGACCGCGCCCTCGACGGCGCAGGTCACGGTCACCGTCCGTGACGCGTCGATCGACGAGCCCCCTGTGCAGGTGCGCACCGGCGAGATCCGCGTCGAGCAGGACGCGTCCGCGACCTACCCCGTGCTGTCCGACTTCAGCGACCCCGACGGCGACCCCCTGACGCTGGTGGGCGCCGTGGCCGAGAGCGGCACCGCACGGTTCCGACAGGACGGCACCCTCACCTACGTGGCCGACGGCGGCGAGCTCGGCCGCACCGTCGTCCGGGTGCTGGTCTCGGACGGGGTCTCGACCACCGAGGGCACGCTGGACGTCGACGTGCGCGCACCCGGCTCGACCGACCTGCGGGTGGACCCGCTGCACGCGGTGACGTACGTCGACCAGGAGGTCGAGCTGGCGCCGCTCGACGCCGTGCGGACCCGGGGCAGCGAGCCCGTGCGGCTCGCAGGTGTCGAGCAGGCCACCGGCGTCACCGTCACGCCCGACCTCGACGCCGGGACCTTCTCGTTCAGCGCGCCGACCGCCGGCACGTTCTACGTCTCGTTCACGGTCACCGCACCGCCGCAGCAGGCCGTCGGGCTGGCCCGCATCGACGTGCGCGAACGCCCCGACGAGCCCGAGCCGCCTGTCGCGGTGCTGGACCGCGCCTACCTGCCGCAGGGCGGGCAGACGACGGTCGCCCCCCTGGCGAACGACACCGACCCGGCCGGCGGCGTCCTGCTGCTGCTCTCCGTCGACGCGCCCGACGGGTTGCGCGTCGCCGTGCGCAAGCGGGAGCTCGTGCAGGTCTCCGCCGTCGGTGTGCTCGCGGCACCGGTCACGTTGCAGTACGTCGTCTCGAACGGCACGCAGACCGCGACCGGGCAGATCATCGTGTCGCCCGTGCCGGCGTTGGCGTCCTCGCAGCCGCCCGTCGTGCCGAACGCCACCGCCGACGTGCGCACCGGCGGGGTCGTGACCGTACCCGTGCTGGAGGACGCGTACGACCCCGACGGCGACGAGATCAGCCTGTCGCCCGAGTTCGCCGAGCCGCTGGGCGAGGGGGAGGGCCTGCTGTTCGTCGCCGGCGACGTGCTCCGGTACCAGGCGCCGGCGGACCCCATGACGGTCCACGCGACGTTCGTCGTCCGGGACTCCGACGGGAACGAGACCGCCGCGACCCTCACGGTGCGCGTCCACGAGTCCGACGCCGCGACCAAGGCGCCGCCGCGCCCCCAGGCGCTCGTCGCGCGCGTCTTCGCCGGCGACACGGTGCGGATCCCGGTCCCCCTCGTCGGGATCGACCCGGACGGCGACGGGCTCACCCTGCTCGGCGTCGCGTCGGCCGGCACGAAGGGGCGGGTCACGGCCGTCGGCGCCGACTACCTGGAGTACGAGGCGCTGCCCGACGAGGCCGGCACGGACACGTTCACCTACGCGGTCGAGGACTGGACGGGGCAGCGTGCGGTCGCCACGGTGCGGGTCGGCATCGCCGCCCGGCCCGGCGACAGCAACCGGGTGGTGGCGCGCGACGACACCGTCACCATCCGCCCCGGCCAGCGGGTCGAGGTCCGCGTGCTGGAGAACGACACGGACGTGTCCGGCGGCACGCTCTCCCTGCTGGACGACCTGGAGGTGCCGGACGGCATCACGGCGTCGGTGGTCGGCAGCCGCCTCGTGGTGCAGGGCGACGCCGCGGGTGTGATGCCGATCGGCTACACCGCGCAGAACACCCGCGGGGCCCGGTCCGGCGCGGTCCTGACCGTGACCGTCGACCCCGAGGCGCCGGTGCTGCCGCCGATCGCCCAGGACGTGGTCGTCCCGCCGGTCGACACGGTCGGGCTCACCTCCGTCGACGTGGACGTGCTCGCCGTCGCCCAGAACCCGAGCGGGCCCCTGGACGACCTCGTGGTGTCGGTGCCGCGCTCCGCCGCCGACGTCGCCTCGGTCGGCGAGGACGGTCTGGTCACGGTGACGCTCGCGGCCACCGCCCAGACGATCCCGTACCTGCTGACGAACCGCTCCGCGGAGGGCGTGCGGTCCTACGCGTTCATCTCGGTGCCCGCCCTCGGCTTCTTCCCGCCGACCGCCCGGCCCCGGGCGCCCGAGCTGCGGGTGGCGAGCGGCGAGACGCTCACCATCCCGCTCAGCGAGCAGATCCAGGTCGCCCCCGGGCGCGAGGCGCAGGTGTCGGACGCGACGCAGGTCACCGCGACGCGCTCGGACGGCTCGTCGCTCGTCGTCGACGACACCACCGTCCGGTACACGCCCGCCGCGGGCTATGTCGGTCCGGCGTCGATCACGGTGCCCGTGACCGACGCCACCGGCCCCGGCGACACGAGTGCGCGCACGGCCGTGATCACGCTGCCGATCACCGTGTACACGCTCGACGACTACCCGCCGGTGTTCGACCCCGCGGTCGTGGACGTCGGGCCGGGGGAGCCCGCGGCCACCGTCGACCTGCTCGCGTTCACGCGCGGCGTCGAGGGTGCGTCGGGCGCGGACACGTACACGTACCGCCTCACGTCGGGGCAGCCCGCGGGCTTCACCGTCGGCCTGTCCGGCAGCCGGCTCACGGTCGCCTCGGACGTCGGCACGCCCAAGGGCACGCGCGCCACGCTGCAGCTCCAGCTCGGGTACGGGCGGTCGTCGTCGATGGACGTGCAGGTGGAGCTCCGCACGATCGCGAGCACCCGGCGCGTCGCCGTCGTGAACAGCGTGGCGCTCGGGGACGGCGTGCAGGGTCGCGAGCGCGTCGTGGACGTGCTCGCCGGTGCCTACAACCCGTTCCCGGACCAGCCGCTGCGCGTGGTCTCGGCGACCGTCGAGACGCCCGGCACCGGCACCGCCGCCGTGTCCGGGCAGAACGTGGTGCTGCGCCCGGCCGCCGACCTGGTCGGGGAGATGGTGGTCCGCGTCCGCGTCCGCGACGCCACGGGGGACCCCGCCCGCGAGGTGTCCGCCGGCATCTCGCTGCGCGTGCGCGGCAAGCCCGCCACCCCCGCAGCCCCGCGGATCGGCGAGGTGCGCGACGGCACCGTCGTCCTGTCCTGGACCGCCCCGGACTTCCGCGGCGAGCCCATCACCGGCTACCAGGTCGTCGCCAGCCCCGACGGCACCCGCACGCCCTGCGCGAGCACCACCTGCACCATCACCGGCCTGACCAACAACGTGGAGTACACGTTCACCGTCGCCGCCGAGAACGCCGTCGGCATGTCCGACCCCAGCCCGGCGTCCGCCGTCGCACGGCCCGACGCCGTCCCGGACACCCCGGCGCCGCCGCGCTGGACCGGCTTCGGCGACGGCGAGCTCACCGCGGTCTGGGACGCCCCGGCCAGCAACGGGTCGCCGGTGACGTCGTACACGCTCATGCTGTCTCCCGCGCCGCCCGGAGGCTCCGCGACCGTCACCACGTCGGGGACGTCGTACACGTTCGTGGGGCTGGCGAACGGGACGGCCTACACGGTGCAGGTCCGGGCGCACAACCGAGCGCCGGAGCCGAGCGCGTGGAGCGGGGTGTCGGGGACGGAGGTGCCGGCCGGTGTCCCGGGGGAGCCGCCCGTCACCGCGCAGCCCGTCGCCTCGGACGAGGGGCGCCAGATCGACGTCACCTGGGCGCCGCCGGCTGACAACGGCGACGTCGTCCGCGGGTACCGCGTGGTCGTCGCGGGCGGTCCCGGGGCGGGGACCTTCGAGGTGGCCGCGTCCCAGACGCTCTACCAGCTGCGGAACGCGTCGAACGGGGCGGAGTACACGTTCGAGGTCAGCGCCCGGAACAAGGCGGGGTGGGGCGACCCGGGGAGTGCGAGCGCGATCGCGTTCGGCGTGCCGTCGGCCCCCCGGGCCCCGACGGTCGTGCGGACCTCGAGCGATGCTCCGCCCGGCCAGGGGTTCGTCGACGTCGACTGGCCCGAGGCGGACGGCAACGGCTCGCTGGTCACGCGGTACGAGGTGCAGACGACGGCCGGCTCGCCCTCGGTCGTCGGGCGGACCGCGCGGGTCTCCGACCTGCCCGCCGGCGCTCGGCCCACGATCTCCGTCCGCGCCTGCAACGCCCGCGGCTGCGGCGCGTTCGGAGAGGGGACGACCGTGGACGCCGGAGTCGTCCGCACGCTTCCGGGAGCCCCGACGAGCCCGGAGATCCAGACCGCCTCTCCCGACCCGGTCACCGGGAGGCCCGCGCAGCTCGTGCTGTCGTGGGTGGCCCCCGGCGAGACCGGCGGCACCGCCGTCGAGGAGTACGAGTACCAGGTGGCGGTGAACGGGGCGCCTCTGCGTGCGGGCCGATCGACCGCGACCACGGAGACGATCGACCTGCCCCAGCTCGCGACGAACGGCTCGACGATCACGCTCTCCGTGCGCGCGCGCTCCGGCACGGGGTGGGGCGGCTGGACCGCGCCTCCCGCGAGTCTCACGGTGACCTGGACCGAGCCCGGGCAGCCACCGGACCCCGGCGACGGGACCGACCCCGGCGCCTCCGGGTGACGCCCGCCCTGCCGATGAGACAGACGACCCCCTTCCCCCGACAGGAGACGACCACCCGATGACCCCCGAGCAGTCCGCCTGGTTCGCCGAGACGTTCGCCTCCCTGGTCGCCAACGTCTCCCGCGCGGTGCTGGGTGCCGACCGGGCCGTGCGGCTGGTGCTGACGGCGATGGTCGCCGAGGGCCACGTGCTCCTGGAGGACGCGCCCGGCACCGGGAAGACGTCGCTGGCCAAGGCCATCGCCGCGTCGGTGCAGGGCACCCACCAGCGCATCCAGTTCACGCCCGACCTGCTGCCGAGCGACGTCACGGGCGTGACGATCTGGGACCAGGGCGCGCGCACCTTCCAGTTCCACCCGGGCCCGGTGTTCACGTCGGTGCTGCTCGCGGACGAGATCAACCGGGCGTCGCCGAAGACGCAGTCCGCGCTGCTCGAGGTGATGGAGGAGGGCCACGTCACCGTCGACCGGGACACGCACCCCGTGGGGCGCCCGTTCGTGGTGGTGGCGACGCAGAACCCGATCGAGCAGGCGGGCACGTACCGGCTGCCGGAGGCGCAGCTCGACCGGTTCCTGGTGCGCACCTCCCTCGGCTACCCGGACCGGACGTCCACGGTCGAGATCCTGTCGGGGGCGCGGGACCGCACGCGGGCGCTCGACGCGGTCGTGACCACGGCCGGCGTGGTCGAGATGTCGGAGCTCGCCCAGACCGTGCACGTCGACGGTGCGGTGCTGGACTACGTCGCCCGGCTGCTGGAGGGGACCCGCGAGGACCCGCAGACGGCGCTCGGCGGCAGCGTGCGGGGTGGGCTCGCCCTGGTCCGGTGCGCCCGCGTGCAGGCCGCGGCGGCGGGCCGGTCGTACGTGATCCCGGACGACGTGAAGGACCTGGCCGTGCCGGTGCTGGCGCACCGCCTGGTGCTCGACCCGGAGGCGGACTTCCTCGGCGCGACGGCCACGCAAGTGGTCGAGCGCGTGCTGGCCGCGACGGCACCGCCGGTGGCGCGGGCGTGAGCTGGTCCGTCCGCACCTGGGCCGGGGCGGCGCCGTGAGGCGCTCGCACACCCGGCTGTCGGGCGTCGGCTGGGGCGCGGGGCTGCTCGGTGCGGCCTCCGCGGCCGCCGGCGTGCTGCTCGGCTGGGTGGAGCTCGCCGCGGCGGGTGCCGCCGGCGTCGCCGCCCTGGTGGTGGCCGTCGCGATGACGTGGGGGCGGCTGCCGCACGCGGTCCGGCTCGACCTCGCCGACCGGCGGGTCCGGGTGGGGGAGCGGGCGTTCGGCGGCGTGGTGGTGACGGCGCCCGCCGGTCGCCGGACCCGGGCGGTGCGGCTCGAGCTGCAGGTCGGGCAGGGCCGCGCCGAGCTGCAGGTGCCGTCCCTCGCACCCGGCGCCGAGCACGAGGAGCTGTTCGCGGTGCCGACGGAGCGCCGGGCCGTCGTGACGGTCGGTCCCGTGCGGGCCGTGCGGGGCGACGCGCTCGGGCTGGCGGTGCGGCACGCGGTGACGACCGGCTCGGAGGAGCTCTACGTCCACCCCCGCGTCGTCATGCTGACCGGCGCGGACGCAGGCCTGCTGCGGGACCTGGAGGGCGGCTCGACCCGCGACCTGTCGGACATGGACCTGGCCTTCCACGCCCTGCGCGACTACGTGGTGGGGGACGACCGGCGCTCGATCCACTGGCGCACCACCGCGCGGCGCGGCGTCCTCACCGTCAAGCAGTACGAGGACACCCGGCGCACGCAGACCGCCGTCGCGCTCGCCACGGACCCGCGCGACTACGGCCACGCCGACGACGACGCGGAGCTGGAGCTCGCCGTCTCGGTGGTGGCGTCCCTCGGGGTGCACGTCATCGCCGAGGAGCACCCGCTGGCCGTTCTGGCCGGCGCGGGGCGCGTCCGGACCACGGCCCGGCGCCCGCTGCTCGACGACTGCTCGGCGATCGTCTGCGGTCCCGACGGCACCGCGACGGCGCTGCTCGGGCGCCGGATCGCGCGCGAGGCCCCCGACGTGACGCTCGCCTTCCTCGTCACCGGTGCCGTGGTCGCCGACGCGGACCTGCGCGCCGCTGCGCGGCACGTGCCCGAGGGCACCCGGACGCTCGTGGTGTCGTGCGACCCGGGGTCCGCCGTCCACGTCCGCACGCAGCGCGGGCTCAGCCTGGTCCGGCTGGGCGCGCTCGACGACCTGCCGCGCGCCCTGCGGCTGGCGGCGGCCGGATGAGCACCGCGACCGCCCCCTCGACCGCCGCGGCGGTGACGCCTCCCGGGCCCCCGCCGGGTCCGCCCGGTGGGCCGGCCCGGCGTCCGCGCGGGTCGGGGCGTCCCGCGGCTGCACGGCGGCGCGGCGTGCCGCGCGGCGCGGCGGCCGTCGCCGACGTGCTCGTGCTCGCCGTCGCGACCGCTGCCGCGCTGACACCGTTGCTGCCCGTCTACGGCGGGTCGGCGCTGGTCGTGCCCGTCCTGGGCGGCGTGCTGCTCGGTGCCGCCGTCGGCGTCCTGACGGCGTGGACCCGGTGGTCGCCGCCGGTCACGGCCGCGGTGCTGCTCGCCGTCGCCGTGCTCGCGGGCGGCCCGCTGGCGACACCCGGCGAGACCGTCGGGGGTCTGCTGCCGACGCCGGCGTCCGCGGTCGCGGTGGTGCGCGGGTCGGTCCTCGGGTGGAAGGACGTCCTCACGCTCCAGCCCCCGCTCGGCGGGTCCGGCTGGTTGCTGGTGCCCCCGTACGTGCTGGCGCTCACCGCGACCGCCGTCGGGATCCGGCTCGCGCTCGGCACCGGTCGCGCTGCGCCGGCGGCGGCAGCCCTGCCCGCCGTGTGCCTGGCGGTCGCGGTGCTGCTCGGCACGCACACGGTGGTCGCGCCGGCGGCGGTCGGCACGGCACTCGCCGGCGTCCTGCTCCTGTGGGCCTCGTGGCGCGCGGGGCGGCTCCGTGCCCGGCGCCCGGTCGCCCTCGTCGCTCTCGTCGCCGTGGCCGCCGGGGCGGGCCTGGGCGCGGGCGCCGTGGTCGACCGGAGGAGCGACCGCTTCGTGCTGCGTGACGAGCTCGTGCCGCCGTTCGACCCCCGCGACTACGCCAGCCCGCTGTCCGCGTTCCGCGCGTTCGTCAAGGACGACGACACGGTGGACCTGTTCACGGTGACGGGGCTGCCCGAGGGCGCGCGGGTGCGGCTCGCGACGTTCGACCGGTTCGACGGTGTGGTCTGGAACGTCGCGGGCGACGGCTCGTCCCGCGCCTCCGGCGAGTTCCGGCGGGTCGGCGAGACGGTCGGCGACCGGGCGGCCGAGGAGGCGGACTCCCGGGACGGCAGCCGCGTGCAGGTGCGCGTGCAGGTCGACCAGCTGGACGGCGTGTGGCTGCCGACGGTCGGCGACGCGGTGTCCGTGCGGTTCGCCGACCAGGAGGACCAGGCGCGGCTGCGGTTCAACGACGCCACCGGGGCGGCCGTGCTGACCGGCGGGCTCGACACCGGCCTGACGTACACGCTGGACACGCTCGTGCCGGCCGTGCCCGACGATGCCGCTCTCGGCTCCGCCACGGGCCGCGACCTCGACCTCCCCGAGCCGCAGGCGGTGCCCGACGCGGTGGTGGCGGCCGCCTCCGACGCCGTCCGGGACGCGGAGACGCCGGCCGAGGTCGCCCGGGCGCTGGAACGGACGCTGTCGGAGAACGGGTTCTTCTCCCACGGCCGCACGGACCAGGGCGACTACCCGTCGCTCTCCGGGCACGGGGCCGACCGGGTCGCGACGCTGCTCGACGGCGAGCTCATGGTCGGCGACGACGAGCAGTACGCGTCCGCGATGGCGCTCATGGCCCGGGAGCTGGGCCTGCCCGCGCGCGTCGTCATGGGCTTCGTCCCCGGCGCCGACGAGGACGGCGACGCCGGGGCGGACGAGGCGCCGGCCGCAGACCCCGGCGACCCCGTGGTGGTCACCGGGGCCGACGTCCACGCGTGGGTGGAGATCGCCTTCGCGGGTCACGGCTGGGTGCCGTTCGACCCCACGCCGCCGGAGAGCCAGACACCGCAGGACGAGACCGAGACCAGCCAGGCCGACCCCGAGCCGCAGGTCGCCCAGCCCCCGCCGCCGGCGCCCGACCCGGTGGAGCCGCCGCAGGACGACACCGAGCAGCCCCAGACGCAGGACCCGGCCGACGAGTCCGGCTGGGCGCTCTGGCAGCGGATCGCGCTGGGCGTCGCCGCGGGGTCCGGCGGGCTGCTCCTGCTGCTGTCGCCGTTCCTCGTCATCGCGGCGCTCAAGGCCCGCCGCCGTCGTCGCCGTCGCCGTGACCCGGTGCCGCTGCGCCGCGTCGTCGGGGGCTGGCAGGAGGTGCTGGACCTGGCGACCGACCTCCGGCGCGACGTCGACCCGGTCGCGACCCGCCGCGAGGGCGCCCGGGCGCTCGACCTGGCGTTCACCGCAGCGGTCCCGGTGCCGACACGTCGTGGACGCGCTGCGGCTCCCGGGCCGAACGCGGCCGGGGCCGAGGCCGGCGCCGCCGTGGTCGCGCTCGCGGAGCGGGCGGACGCCGCCGTCTTCGGGCCGGCCGACCCGTCCGTCGCGGACGCGCGCGACTACTGGGCGCAGGTCGACCGTGCGCTCGACCACATGCGAGCCGCGACCCCGCGCCGGCAGCGCTGGCGCGGCCGGCTGACCACCCGCTCGCTGCGCCCCCGTGGCGGGCGAGCCCGACGCACCACAGGAGCAGGACGATGAGCAGCACCTCCGGCGGCGGAGTCCCCGCCGTGCACGGGGCACCACCGGCGCCGATCGGCCGCCGGGTGACGGCGTCGCTGGTCGACGGCGTGCTGACCGCCCTGGTCTCCGCTCCGCTGTGGGCGGCCACCGTCCCCGCTGTGACCGCGTCCGCCCGCCAGGACGCGACCCCACCGGCGCCACCGGGCGGGCTGCTCGCCGCCGGGCTGATGCTGCTGCTGGCGTGGGGTGTCGTCCAGTGGGTGTGCCACGGCACGCGCGGGTGGACCGTGGGGCGCCGCCTGCTCGGCCTGCGGACGGTCGACGTCCGCAGCGCCCGGCCGCTCGGGCTGGGGCGCGCGCTCGTCCGGTCGCTCGTGGTCGCGCTCGGGGCTCTCGCGTGCGGGGTCGGGCAGCTGCTCGTGCTCCTCAGCCCGCTGTTCGACGGCACCGGTCGGTACCGCGGCTGGCACGACCGGGTGGCCGATGCGGTCGTCGTCGACGTCCGGGGTCTGCCCGCCTCGCGGCGCGTCGCGTCCTGGGAGCCCGTCCGCCGGCCGGCGACCGAGCCCGTCGTGGCCCGCGAGGTCCCGTGGGCCACGCCCGAGGCACCCGAGGCACCCGAGGCCCCCGCGGCCCCCGAGGACCCGGCCGGCGCGGCGACCCCCGCCGACCGGGGCACCGACCACCTGCTCGACGCGGCACGTGCCCCCGAGCCGGACGCCCCCGCGCGCACCCGGTGGGCTGCACTGGCCGGGGAGAGGCAGCTCGACGTGCCGGGCCTCGTCCTGCCTCCGCTCGGCAGGCCCGGCCCGGGCCCGGACCTCGACACCCGGCAGATGCCGACGGTGCCGGCGGTGCCGACAGCCGGTGCGGTGCCCGGTGGACCCGCCGTCCTGGGTGGCGCCGGGCGCGCGGGACGGCACGCCGCGGTCGGCAGATCGGCGGACCCGGCCCCCGCCGGCGCCGGGTCGTCGGTGCCGACGCCGCCTCACCCGGATGCGCCGCCCGGGCACGGGGAGCCGCGTGGGCACGGCGTTCCTGCTGCGCACCCGGAGCCTCGCACCCCGCTGCCGACCGCGGCGCCCGTGCGGGCCGTGCCCGCCGCGCCGTCGGCTCCGTCGCCGGAGGCTGCGCCGGCGTCGCCCGCGTCCACGCCGCCCGAGCTGTCCACGCGGCCCTCGCCGCCCTCGCCCGCCGCGCCGTCCCCGTCCGTGCCTCCGCTGCCGACCGTCCCTCCGCTGCCGACCGTCCCTCCGCTGCCGCCCGAGCTCTTCCCGGCCGCGACGCCGTCGACCGGGCCGGACGCCCCGCGCTCCTGGGCCGTCCGCCTGCCCGACGGGACGGTCGTCGGGCTGGAGGTCCCCCTGCTGGTCGGTCGCAACCCCGAGCCGCAGCCGGGCGTCCGGGTGGCGCCCGTGAGCGACCCGGGCCGGTCGGTGTCCAAGACGCACCTCATGCTCGGGGCCGACGACCACGGGGCCTGGGTCGTGGACCGCGGCTCCACCAACGGCACCCTCGTCACGCTGGCGGACGGGCAGCGCATCGTGTGCCTGCCGGACCGCCGCGTCCGGTTGACCGACGGCTCGCTGGTGGCGTTCGGCGACCTCTCGCTGTCCGTGGGGCTGCGCGCCTAGAGTGACGCATAGGCCGCGCGCGGTCTCGTGCGACGATGCAGGACGTCGAGCTGGTCGACGTCGGGGGGACGGGTGCGGCCCGGGACCCCGTGGCCCTCGCGGGACGGCACCGCCGCACGGCACGGCCGGGCCGGAGCCGGACGCCCCTCCGACGGTGGGCGGTCGTGTCGCTCACGGTGATGCTCGTGGCCGGCGGCGCGGTGGGCGCGGGGCTGGCGGCGGGCGGCTACCCGGCCCGTCCTCGGGCAGCGGCCGGCATGCTCCACCCGGTGGACGACCCGCCGTGGACGCGGTGGCACGCGCCGGTGCCGCGCTCCGACGACCTGCTCGCCGCAGACGGGGTGCTGCTCGGCACGTCCGTGCGCGAGGGCCGCTTCCGGGTGACCGCCTGGGACGTCGCGACCGGCGGACGCCGCTGGGACCAGGACCTCGGCCCCGTGGCCGGCACCCGGCCGCTCACGGGGTGCCTGCCGGACCGCGACGGGACGAGTGCCGTCGTCGTGTGCGTGGTGGAGCCGCCCGTCGTGCCGACGGACCCCGCGCGCCCCTCGACGGTGCCCTTCCCCGCACCGGACGAGCGCTGGGCGCGGGTGTCCGCGCTCGACGCGGCGACCGGTGCGGTGCTCAGCACGTCCACGCTGGTGGGGCGGCTGGCGGCGGTCGAGCGGCTGGCGGACGACGTCGTGGTGCTGAGCATCGCGCCGGACGGTCACCCGCAGGTCGCCCGCTACTCCGCCGAGGGCGGCCACCTGCGCTGGTGGTACCGGGGCGACGAGCCGCTGCGGCTGCGGTCCGGCATCGTCTCGGGCTCGGAGCTCCGGGTGGACGACGCGTTCGTGCTGGTGCAGGGGTGGTCCGCCTCCGTGCTGGACGCCGCGGACGGCTCCGTCATCACCACCGGGACACCGCAGTGGTACACGATCGGCGCCCTCGCGCAGGGCGTCTTCGGCACCTGGTCGAGCGGTCAGGGCGGCACCGTGCGGGACCGGAGCGGCGCGGAGCTGTTCCGGTCGTCGGCGCTCTTCCCGTCGTTCACGGCCACGGACCAGCAGCCGCCCGACGTGCTCGTCTTGGACAGCGGCGGCAGCGTCGTCGGCCGGTCGTTGCCGGACGGCGACGAGCTGTGGCGGCTCGACACGTACCGGGCGGTGCGGCTGCGCGTCGACGGCAAGCTCGTCCTGGTGGGTGTGGACGGCTACCAGGTGGCGGACGTCCGCACGGGCGACGTGCTGTGGCAGACGCCCGGCCGGACGCTCATGTGGTGGGCGCCGCTCACCGACGGGCGCCTCGTCCTGTCGGCCGGCCGGACGGGCTCCGGGACGCCGACGATCGAGGCGCGGCGGCTGGCCGACGGGGCCCTGGAGTGGAGCCTGCCGGTGCCCGACGGCGTGCGGGCGGTCACCGAGGTCGGCGGCCACCTGGTGCTCCGGACGCGCGACGAGATCCTGCTGCTGCAGTGACGTCCGGATGCTGAGCGCTTGCGGTCCGCCCGACGGGCGGGGGTACAGTGCAGATGTGCTCTCGCTCCGCACCCTCCTCCTTCGCCGCCGCGACGAGGCCCTCTAGGCCGGATCCTCGTCGCGGTGTTCGGTGCGCCGGCTGACCCGCAGCACCCGCGACGCGAAGGACCTCCGATGAGCTACCACGACAGCAACCCCCAGCAGCCCTCCGGCATGCCGGTGCACAAGTACCGCCCGTTCGCCGACCAGATCCGTGTCGATCTGCCGGACCGGACCTGGCCGACGAAGCAGATCACGAAGGCCCCGCGCTGGTGCGCCGTCGACCTGCGCGACGGCAACCAGGCCCTGATCGAGCCGATGAACGCCGCCCGCAAGCTGGCGATGTTCGAGCTGCTCGTCGAGATGGGCTACAAGGAGATCGAGGTCGGCTTCCCGTCCGCCTCGCAGACGGACTTCGACTTCGTGCGGATGCTCATCGACGAGGGCCGCATCCCCGACGACGTCGTCATCCAGGTGCTGACGCAGTCCCGCGAGCACCTGATCGAGCGGACGTACGAGGCGATCGCCGGCGCGAAGCAGGCCATCGTGCACCTGTACAACTCGACGTCGGTCCTGCAGCGCGAGGTCGTGTTCCGGTCCGACGAGGACGGCATCGTCGACATCGCCGTCTCCGGCGCCCGGCTGTGCAAGAAGTACGAGGAGAGCGTCCCGGGCACCGAGGTGTTCTACGAGTACAGCCCCGAGTCGTACACCGGTACCGAGCTGGAGTTCGCGGCGCGCATCTGCAACGCCGTGCTCGACGTGTTCGAGCCGACGGCCGACAAGCCGGTGATCATCAACCTGCCGGCGACCGTCGAGATGGCCACGCCCAACGTCTACGCGGACTCCATCGAGTGGATGGGCCGGAACCTGCGGTACCGCGAGCACGTCGTGCTGTCGCTGCACCCGCACAACGACCGCGGCACCGCCGTCGCCGCCGCCGAGCTGGGCTACCTGGCCGGCGCCGACCGCATCGAGGGCTGCCTGTTCGGCAACGGCGAGCGCACCGGCAACGTCTGCCTGGTCACGCTCGGCATGAACCTGTTCAGCCAGGGCGTCGACCCGGAGATCGACTTCGCCGTCGGCGGCGGCATCGACCACATCCGGCGGGTCGTCGAGCACTGCAACCAGATGGTCGTGCCCGAGCGGCACCCCTACGGCGGCGACCTGGTGTTCACGGCGTTCTCCGGCTCGCACCAGGACGCGATCAAGAAGGGCCTGGACGCCCTGGAGGCGCGGGCCGCGGCCGAGGGCAAGGGCGTGGACGACCTCGTCTGGGCCGTGCCGTACCTGCCGATCGACCCGAAGGACGTCGGCCGGTCGTACGAGGCGATCATCCGCGTCAACTCGCAGTCCGGGAAGGGCGGCATCAGCTACCTGATGAAGTCCGAGCGCGACCTGGACCTGCCGCGCCGCCTGCAGATCGAGTTCTCGCAGGTGGTCCAGCGGTTCACCGACGCGAACGGCAGCGAGGTCACCGCGGACGAGCTGTGGCGGATCTTCACCGACGAGTACCTGCCCGTCGAGCCGGGCTCCGACCTCGCGCCGTGGGGCCGGTTCGCGCTGCGCGGCACCCGCACCACCAGCGGCGAGGAGGGCCCGGACACGCTTGCGGTGGACCTCGTGGACGGCGGCGTCGACCGCACCGTCGAGGCGTCCGGCAACGGGCCGATCGCGGCGTTCGTCGCGGCGCTCGGGCAGGTCGGCGTGCGCGTCCAGGTGCTCGACTACGCCGAGCACGCCCTGTCCGCCGGTGGCGACGCGACCGCCGCCGCGTACGTGGAGTGCGCGGTCGGCGACCAGACCCTCTGGGGCGTCGGCATCGACCCGTCCATCACGACCGCGTCGCTCAAGGCCATCGTGTCCGCGGTGAACCGCGCCGAGCGCGCGTCCGCCCCCGCCTGACCCGGCGCGGGCCCCACGACGGGGGCCGGCGCCACCCCTGACCGGCCCCCGCGCCCGGTCCCGCCCACCGCGCCACCCGCGCGCCGGTGCGGGGCCGGGCGTCGCCGCGTCCGGTCTGGAGCGGTCCCGCGCTCGGCCGGGGCCGCGCCCACATCGACTCCCACCCCGGTCGTTCGGATCCGAACGACCGGACTCGCCGGGCGTGTCGGTGCGAACGGATCCGAACGACGGACCACCGGAGAGCGGCGGGCCGGGCAGTCGGGTGTGGCGGGCGGCCGGGTGTCGGGGGTGCACGGGCGGAGGGATCCGAACGACCAGGCGCGCCAGGCGTGTCGGCGCGAGGGGATCCGAACGGCCGGAGGCTCGGGACGTGTGGGGGACGGGGGCGCTCGGTGCAGGGTGCGCGGGCGGGCGGCGCGGGCAGCACGCGAACGGGGGCGCGGCGGGGGACAATGGGGACGTGAGCCTCTACCGCGACGAGGCGATCGTGCTGCGCACCCACAAGCTCGGGGAGGCGGACCGGATCGTCACCCTGCTGACCCGCACCCACGGCAAGGTGCGCGCGGTCGCGAAGGGGGTCCGGCGCACCACGTCCCGGTTCGGGTCGCGGCTCGAGCCGTTCATGCACGTCGACGTGCAGCTCAGCACGGGCCGGAACCTCGACGTCGTGACGCAGGTCGAGACGCTCGGCGCCTACGGCCGGCCGGTTTGCGAGGACTACGCCCTGTACACCGCGGGAACCGTGATGCTCGAGACCGCCGAGCGGCTGGTCGAGGCGGAGCGGGAGCCGTCGCTGCAGCAGTACTGGCTGCTGGTCGGTGCCGTGCGGTCCCTGGCCTCGCGCGAGCACGCGCCGGGGCTCGTGCTGGACTCGTACCTGCTGCGCGCGCTCGCGATCGCGGGGTGGGCGCCGTCGTTCACCGACTGCGCGCGCTGCGGCCGGCCCGGCCCGCACCACTCGTTCGCGGTCGCGCAGGGCGGTGCCGTCTGCCTGTCCTGCCGCCCGCCGGGGGCGACCGCACCGGCGCCGGAGACGTTGAGCCTGCTCGCCGCGCTGCTCGCCGGCGACTGGCCCGTGGCCGAGGCGTCCGCCGAGCGGCACCGCAAGGAGGGCAACGGGCTGGTGTCCGCGTACTCCCAGTTCCACCTGGAGCGCACGCTGCGCTCGCTGCCGATGGTCGAGAGGATCTGATGCCGGTCCCACCGCCGCCGCACCCCAGCGGCGCCCGCCCGCCCGTGCTGCCGAAGGAGCTCGTCCCGAAGCACGTCGCGATCGTCATGGACGGCAACGGCCGGTGGGCGAACGCGCGCGGTCTGCCCCGCACGGCCGGGCACGCCGCGGGGGAGGCGTCCCTGCTGGACGTCGTCGCCGGCGCCATCGAGATCGGCGTGACGCACGTGTCGGCCTACGCGTTCTCGACGGAGAACTGGTCGCGGTCGCCGGAGGAGGTGCGGTTCCTCATGGGCTTCAACCGTGACGTCCTGCGCCGCCGCCGCGACGTGATGAACGACTGGGGCGTGCGGGTGCGCTGGGCGGGTCGCCGGCCGCGGCTGTGGCGGTCGGTGATCTCGGAGCTCGAGGAGGCCGAGCGCCTGACCGCGGGCAACACGACCTGCACGCTCACGATGTGCGTGAACTACGGCGGGCGGGCGGAGATCGCGGACGCCGCGAAGGCGATCGCGCAGGACGTCGCGGCGGGCCGGCTGCGCGCGGACAAGGTCAGCGAGAAGACGGTCCAGCGGTACCTCGACGAGCCGGACCTCCCCGACGTCGACCTGTTCCTGCGGTCGTCGGGGGAGCAGCGCACGTCGAACTTCATGATCTGGCAGGCGGCGTACGCGGAGCTCGTGTTCCTGGACGAGCCGTGGCCGGACGTCGACCGGCGCCACCTGTGGCGGGCGATCGAGACGTACGCCCGGCGCGACCGCCGCTACGGCGGCGCCGTGGACGCGCCCGCGCCGGCCTGAGGCCCGACCTGCGCGGACGCAGGGAGCGGACCGCGCCCGCGTGTCGGTGCCCGGCCCTACGTTGGGGTCATGAGCGCGATGGCAGTGGGCATGATCACCTTCGACACGACCGACGCGGTGTCGCTGGCGGGCTGGTGGGCGCGGCACACGGGCGGGACGGTGCGGGACGACTCGGGCGGCTGGTTCGTGATCGTGACGTCCGACTCCGGTCCGACGCTGGCGTTCCAGCGCGTGGCGGATCCGACTCCGGGCAAGAACCGGCTGCACCTGGACCTGCACGTGCCGGACCGCACCGCCACGGCGCAGGAGCTCCTCGCCGACGGCGCGACCCTCGTCGCCGAGCGGGCGGAGCACGGGTTCACGTGGACGGTGCTGGCCGACCCGGACGGCAACCAGTTCTGCCTGGCCCAGGAGGACGGCGCCTGACGGCGAGGCTGCGACGGGGCGCGGGGGCGTCAGGCGACGCGTGAGGTGCGGTCCGCCGGCAGGTCCGTCGCCGCCGGCTCGCCGGACGCGTTCCGCCGGCCGGACCGGTGCCGACGCACGGCGACCGCGACGACGACCGCGACGAGGGCGACGACACCCGCCAGCGCCCAGGGGGAGCGCGCCGCCAGCCCCACGGCTCCCCACACGACGCCGAGCCCGACCGTGCCCCAGATCGCCGACCAGGCGACGCTCCCGGGGACGGACGCGACGACGAAGCGCAGGTACGGCATCCGCAGCAGCCCTGCGCCGACGAACACCGCGGTCTGCACCCCGACGGTCACGTAGGCGAAGGTCACGGCGAGCGGACCCCAGCGGTGCACCAGGGCGAGCCCGCGCCGCGCGGTGCGGGTCCGCACGAGCCGCCGGGCCCGGGCGCGCAGGGCCGCGCCGCGGCGGGCGTCGTCCTCGGCAGCGGCCGGGCCGGTGTCAGCGGCGGTGGCGTCAGCGGCGGGCGCACCGGGCGCCGCCTGGTCCGCGAGGTGCGCGGCGCCGGAGTACACGCCCCGCCCGAGCCAGTAGAACAGGTGCGAGCGCGCCATCACGATGACGAACAGGGCGGCGAACACGAACCACAGCGGGCGCCCCGCCATCCCGTACGCCGCAGCCACGTCCGTCACCCCCGGGAGTCTACGGGGGCGGCCTCGGGACGTTCGTCCGGGATCCCGCACCGGTGGGCGCGTGCTACTGTCCTCGCCGAGCTTTCGCTCATCCACAGGATTGTTACCCGCCACCGTCGCGGGGCAAGACCTGGGTCGCAGAGATGCGTCCCGGGTCTTTTTTTGTGCCCGGACGCCGGTGGACGTTTCCAACGAGGGAGTCCCAGATGACGTCCGCGACGACGCGCGACAGGGCCGAGGAGATCATCGCGGCGGTCGGAGGACCGTCGAACGTCCTCAGCCTCACCCACTGCGCCACCCGGCTGCGCTTCGAGCTGCGCGACGCCTCCGTGGTCGACCAGCCGACCGTGGAGCGGATCCCCGGCGTGATGGGCGCGGTGCCGCAGTCCGGCGACCGCTACCAGGTCGTCATCGGCGGCGCGGTGCAGACCGTGTACACGCAGATCATGCACCTGCCGGAGATGGCCGGCGTCGGCGCGGCCCGGCAGTCCGACGCGGACGTGAAGGCCGCGGCGCGGTCGAAGGCGCGCGGCAAGGTCGCGTGGCTGGACGCGGTGTTCGAGTACCTGTCGGACTCGTTCCGCCCGCTGCTCGGCGTGCTGCTGGGCGCGTCCCTGATCATCGCGTTCGCGGCGGTGCTCGACGCGCTCGGCGTCGTGGACTTCCGCGCTGCCGACAAGCCGGCCACCTGGGTGTTCGTCGACGCGATGTGGCGGGCGGTGTTCTACTTCCTGCCGATCATGGTGGCGTACAACGCCGCGAAGAAGCTGCAGGTCGACCCCTGGCTCGGCGCCACCGTCATGGCCGCGGTCATGACGCCGAACTTCCTCAGCCTGACGGACGCCGCGTCGACCGTCTGCACCACCAACGCGACGCTCGGCACGACGGCCTGCGTGGCGGACGTCTTCGGGCTGCCGATGCAGCTCAACGACTACGGCGGCCAGGTCTTCGTGCCGCTCATCATGGTCGCGGTGCTCGCGCCGCTGTACCGCGGACTGAAGCGGGTGTTCCCGGAGAACATCCAGATGGTCTTCGTGCCGTTCCTGTCGATGGTCGTGATGATCCCGGTCACGGCGTTCCTGCTGGGCCCGCTGGGCATCTGGCTGGGGTCGGGGCTGGGAGACGGCCTGGCGTGGCTGAACGGCAACGCGCCGATCGTGTTCGCCATCGTGATCCCGCTGATCTACCCGTTCCTGGTGCCGCTGGGCCTGCACTGGCCGCTGAACGCGCTGATGCTGGTCAATCTCAACACCCTCGGCTACGACTTCATCCAGGGCCCCATGGGCGCGTGGAACTTCGCCTGCTTCGGCGCCACCGCCGGCGTGCTCGTGCTCGCGGTGCGGGACAAGGACGTGCAGATGCGGCAGACGGCCACGGGCGCGCTCGCCGCGGGTCTGCTCGGCGGCATCTCCGAGCCGTCGCTGTACGGCATCCACCTGCGGTTCAAGCGCATCTACCCGCGCATGCTCGTCGGCTGCCTCGTGGGCGGTGTCATCATCGGCGTGCTCGGTGGCGTCGACACCCAGGCGTTCGCGTTCACCTCGCTGCTCACCATCCCGGTGTTCGACCCGATGCCGGTGTACGCGATCGCCGTCGCCGCGGCGTTCGCGGTGTCGATGGTGCTGGTGATCGTGTCCGACTACCGCACTCCGGAGCAGCGAGCCGAGGCCGCCGCGGCCCGCGCCCAGGCGGAGGCCGACCTCGCGCTCGAGGCCGCCGCCCCCGGCGCCGCCCCTGCTGCCACGTCGCCGGCCGCCGCGTCGCCGTCCGCCTCCCCGGTGGCGACCGCCACGGCCGCCGCTCCGGCCGCCGCCCCCGCCGCGGTGGCGCCGGCGTCCGCCCCGACCACGGTCGTGGCCTCGCCCGTCGCCGGCGAGCTGGTGCCCCTCGCGCAGGTCGCGGACCCGGTGTTCGCCTCGCAGGCTCTCGGTGAGGGCGTCGGCGTGGTGCCGACGTCCGGCGAGGTCGTCGCCCCGGTCGCCGGGGAGCTCGTGACGGTCGCGGACACCGGGCACGCCTTCGGGATCAAGACGGCCGACGGCGTCGAGGTGCTCGTGCACGTCGGCATCGACACGGTCCGGATGGCGGGCGAGGGCTTCGCGGTCGCGGTCGTGAAGGGCCAGCACGTCGCGGTCGGCGACCGACTCGTGACCGTGGACCTCGACGCGGTCCGTGCCGCGGGCTTCGACACCACGACGGTCGTGACGGTGCTCAACTCGCGGGCGCTGACCTCGGTGTCGCCGCGTCCGGCGGGTAGCGTCGTCCCGGGCGACACGGTCGTCGACGTGCAGCCCTGATCCTGACCGCACCACCCGGCGGCGGACGGCGCGGCGTCCGGCCCCTCGCGGGCCGGGGTGCGGCGCCGTCCGCCGCGGCCGCCCGTCCGCAGCTCCCGCCGCACCCCGCAGCACCCACCCCAGCAGCCCGACCTCGACTCAGGAGCGACGCCGTGGACGTCCTGCGCGTGTTCAACAACAACCTGGTGCTCGCGCGCGACGACCGTGGCGCCGAGGTGATCCTCACGGGCCGCGGCCTGGGGTTCCAGGCGAAGCCGGGGGACCGGGTCGCCGAGGACCGGGTGGTGCGCGTGTTCCGTCCGGACGACGGGCGTGACCCGGACCACCTGGCCGGGTTGCTGGCCGGCATCCCGCCGGAGCACGTGCAGCTCGTGGGGGAGGCGCTCGCCGAGGTCGGCCTCGACCGGCTCGCGGCGAAGCCGGCGCTGGTCGTCGCGATGGCGGACCACATCGGCTTCGCCCTGCGCCGAGCGGAGCAGGGACAGGCGGTCGAGTACCCGCTGCTGGCGGAGGTGACCAACCTCTACGCCGAGGAGCACGAGCAGGCCACCGCGCTGCTCGCGGCGGTCAACGCCCGGGTCGCCACGCCGCTGCCCCCGACGGAGGCGGTCGGCCTGGCGCTGCACCTCGTCAACGCCGGGTTCGCGACCGGGGACCTGTCGTACAGCTACACGATGACGGGGCTGATCCAGCAGTTCCTCGACGTGGTGGCCGGGGCGTACGGCGTCGACCTGGTCCCCGGCAGCGTGAGCGTCGGCCGGTTCGTCACGCACCTGCGCTACCTGTTCGTCCGGATCCACCAGCGTCGCCAGCTCGATGACCGCCGCCACTCGGAGGTCGGTGACGCGATCCGCCGGACCTACCCGGAGGCGTCCGAGACCGCGGACCGCCTCGCGCGGCTGGTGGAGCTGCGCCTGCAGGCCGGACTCACCGAGGACGAGGTCTCGTACCTCGCGCTGCACGTCGCGCGCATCGCGCAGGACTCCCGTACCCAGGACGACGCGCGCCCGGACGACGCGCACGGTGCGACCGCCGGAGGACCCGGCGAGGCGGTCGTCGGGGCGTAGCGCCCCCCCTCGTGGGGCTCCGCCGGCGAGCGCTCCGCCGGCAGCGCTCCGCCCTAGCAGCGCTCCGCCCCAGCAGCGCTCCGCTGGCAGCGCTCCGCCCTAGCAGCGCTCCGCTGGCAGCGCTCCGCCCTAGCAGCGCTCCGCCCTAGCAGCGCTCCGCACCGGCGACAGGCAGTTCGACGTCGTCCGGCAGCTCGGGGTGCGGGTCGTGGTGCGGCGCATCGGACTGCCGCGGGCGCAGCAGCGGGCGGGTGACCGCGACCAGCGCGTACAGGCCGATGGCGAGGAGCACGATCGTTGCGCCCGGCGGGATGTCCTCCCAGTACGTGATGGACAGCCCGACGATGCTGACGCCGACCCCGATCCCGCTGGCCACGGTCATCGTCCGGGCGAACGACCCGGCGAGGAGCTGCGCGACGGCGACGGGGACGATCATGAGCGCCGACACGAGCAGCAGCCCGACGACGCGCATCGCGATCGTGACGGTGAGCGCGGACATCGTCGCGACCACCATGTTGAGCGCGGTCACGGGCAGACCGGAGCCGCGCGCGAACTCCTCGTCGTGGCTGACGGCGAAGAGCACGTGCCGCAGTCCGAGGCCGACCGCGAGCACCCCGACGGCCAGGCCCACGGTCCACCAGAGGTCCCCGGTCGAGACGGTCGAGATGGATCCGAACAGGTAGGACACCAGGTTGGCGTTGGTGCCGCCGGCGAGCTTGATGAGCAGCACGCCGCCGGCGATGCCGCCGTAGAACATGAGCGCGAGCGCCAGGTCGCCTGAGGTGCGGCCGCGGGCGCGCACCCACTCGATGACGACCGAGCCGATGATCGCCGCGACGACAGCGCCGGGGACGGCCAGCGTGTCCTGCGGCACCAGCCCCGCCCAGGTGCCGACGAGCCAGCCCAGCGCGACACCGGTCAGGGCGACGTGCCCGATGCCGTCGCCCATCAGCGCAAGGCGCCGTTGCACCAGGAACGTCCCCACGACCGGAGCGGCGGCCCCGACCAGGACCGCCGCGAGCAGGGCGCGCTGCATGAGCGGGGACGACAGCATCGACCCGAGGGTCTCGAACCAGGTCACGGGAGGACCTCCATCGACAGCCCGGTCGACCCGGCCTCGGGCGGCGGCGGGTCGGCGTGCGGGTGGGTGTGCTGGTGGCCGGCGCCGGCGTGCTCGCCGCGTGCGGTCGGCGGGGGGCCGTCGTAGACGACCCTGCCGTGGCGGAGGGCGACGGCGCGGTCGATCAGGTCCGCGAACGCCCCGAGCTCGTGCAGGATGACGAGGACGGTCCCGCCGGCGCGCTGCCGCTCGCGCACCGTGGCGACGAACGTCTCCTGCGTCGGCAGGTCGATGCCGGAGGTCGGCTCGTCCAGCACCAGCAGCTCGGGGTCGCGCACCAGGGCGCGCGCGATCAGCACCCGCTGCTGCTGCCCGCCGGACATCTGGAGCACCGACCGGCGCGCGTGCGCCGCCATGCCGACCTCGTCCAGGGCGGCCAGTGCACGGCGACGGGCGTCGTGGGGCGGGCGGAGCCGGCGCCCGTGCACGAGGCCGGACATCGCGACCTCGAGCGCGGTCGCGGGGACGCCTGCGCCGACCGGCAGCCGCTGCGGCACGTAGCCGACGCGCTCCCACGGCACGCCCGGACCGAGCGGTGCCCCGAGCAGGTGGACCTCGCCGGCGGTGCGCGGGACGATGCCGAGCAGCGCCCGGACCAGCGTGGACTTGCCGGAGCCGTTCGCGCCCAGCAGCGCGACGACCTCGCCGCGCTCGACGCGCAGCCCCACGCCGGACAGGATCGGCTGGCCCCCGAGGACCACGTCGACCCCGCTGGCGGAGACGGCGGGCACGGCGGGCACGGCGCCGGTCGGTGCGGGCGCGCCGCCGGTCCGCGCTGCCGGGTCGGCCGGGGTCGCCGGGGGGCCGGCGGGACGGTCCGGTGCGTCGGTCATGCGCACGAGAGTGCCGTACGCAGCGTCTCCAGGTTGGTCTTGGCGACGGAGACGTAGTCCTGCGTGTCGTCCGTGAGGCCCTCGAGCGGGTCCAGCACGGCGGTCTCGACGCCCAGCTCGTCGGCGAGCGTCTCGGCGACCTTCGGGCTCGCGAGGGTCTCGAAGAAGATCGTCGTCACGCCCTCGGCGCGCACCACGTCGCCCACCTCGGCCAGGCGCGCCGGCGACGGCTCGCCCTCGGGGTCGACGCCGGAGATGCCGACCTGCTCGAGGTCGTAGCGGTCCGCGAGGTACGAGAACGCCTCGTGCGTGGTGACGATGGTGCGGCTCTCGCAGGTGGCGAGCCCGGCGGCGTACTCGTCGTCCAGGTCGGTCATGGCCTGCGCGAACGTGCGGGCGTTCGCCTCGAACTCGTCCGCGTGGTCGGGGTCGAGCTCGCCGAGCTGCGCGGCGACGTCGTCGGCCACGGCGGGCAGCCGGCTGGGGTCCAGCCAGAAGTGCGGGTCGAGGGAGCCGTGGTCGTGCTCCTCGCCGTGCTCGTCGCCGTGCTCGTCGTCCGCGTGCTCCTCGCCGTCCTCGTCGTGCTCGGCGGCGTGCAGCTCGGTGTCCTGCGCGGCGTCGACGACGTGACCCGGCGGGTTCGCCTCGACGGCCTCGTCGACGGCGGCCTGGAACTGCGAGAGGTACACCACGAGGTCCGCGCGCCCGACCTGGTCGACCTGCGCGGGGGAGAGCTCGAGGTCGTGCGGCTCCGCCCCGGGCGGGGTCAGCGAGTCGACGGACACCAGCTCGCCGCCCACCTGCTCGGCGACGTACTGCAGCGGGTAGAAGGACGCGAGCACCTGGACGCCGTCGTCGCCGCCCGACCCGCCGGAGCCGTCGCCGCCGCCCGACGAGCAGGCGGACAGCACGAGCGCCGCTGCGGCGGCGGGGACGAGGGCCGAGAGGGCGCGGCGACGAGTGGACATGAGAGCCATTCTCGCTGTGTTGAGAACGAGTGTCAAAACACGACGCCCCGGGTGCGGGTGCCGCCCGGTAGCCTTGCTCGCGATCACCCTCCCGCGTCACCCAGGCGCGGCGACCCCCGGCACCAGGAGCACTCACCGTGGCAGCACCCTCCCGTCTCGACTCCGTCGTCTCCCTCGCCAAGCGGCGCGGCTTCGTCTTCCAGAGCGGGGAGATCTACGGCGGCTCCCGCTCCGCGTGGGACTACGGGCCGCTCGGCGTCGAGCTCAAGGAGAACATCAAGAAGCAGTGGTGGCGCACGGTCGTGCAGGGCCGCGACGACGTCGTGGGCCTCGACTCCGCCGTCATCCTGCCGCGCCAGGTGTGGGTCGCCTCCGGCCACGTCGGCGTCTTCACCGACCCGCTCACCGAGTGCCTCTCGTGCCACAAGCGGTTCCGCGAGGACCAGATGATCGAGGAGTTCGAGGAGAAGAAGGGCCGCGCGCCCGAGGGCGGCCTCGCCGAGATCGCCTGCCCGAACTGCGGCACCCGCGGCCAGTGGACCGAGCCGCGCGACTTCAACATGATGCTCAAGACCTACCTCGGCCCCGTCGAGGACGAGTCCGGCCTGCACTACCTGCGGCCCGAGACCGCCCAGGGCATCTTCGTGAACTTCGCCAACGTGCTGACCACGGCCCGCAAGAAGCCGCCGTTCGGCATCGGCCAGATCGGCAAGTCGTTCCGCAACGAGATCACCCCCGGCAACTTCATCTTCCGCACGCGCGAGTTCGAGCAGATGGAGATGGAGTTCTTCGTCGAGCCCGGCACGGACGAGACCTGGCACCAGTACTGGATCGACCAGCGCACCGACTGGTACGTGGACCTGGGGATCTCGCGCGAGAACCTGCGGCACTACGAGCACCCGGCCGAGAAGCTCTCGCACTACTCCAAGCGCACCGTCGACATCGAGTACCGCTTCGGCTTCAGCGGCTCGGAGTGGGGCGAGCTCGAGGGCATCGCGAACCGCACCGACTTCGATCTGTCGACGCACTCGAAGCACTCCGGCCAGGACCTGTCGTACTTCGACCAGACGAAGGACGAGCGCTGGGTGCCGTACGTCATCGAGCCGGCCGCGGGCCTGACCCGGTCGCTCATGGCGTTCCTCGTCGAGTCGTACCACGAGGACGAGGCGCCGAATGCGAAGGGCGGCGTCGACAAGCGCACCGTGCTGCGCCTCGACCCGCGCCTCGCCCCCGTGAAGGCCGCGGTGCTGCCGCTCTCCCGCAACGAGGCCCTGTCGCCGAAGGCCCGCGACCTCGCCGCCGAGCTGCGCCGGTCGTGGAACGTCGACTTCGACGACGCCGGCGCCATCGGCCGCCGGTACCGCCGCCAGGACGAGATCGGCACCCCGTTCTGCATCACGGTGGACTTCGACACGCTCGAGGACCAGGCCGTCACGATCCGGCACCGCGACGACATGACGCAGGAGCGGGTCGCGCTGGACCAGGTGACCGGCTACCTCGCGCAGCGGCTCGTCGGGGCCTGAGCCCCGCGCGTGCACACCCACGGCCACCACGCGGGCGGTGACGTCCCCGACCTCCGGGTCGGGCGGCGGGCCCGTGTGGTGGTCGTCGTGCTGCTGGCGGTCGCCGCGGCCGCGACGCTCGCCGGGCTGGCGTGGCTGTGGCCGCGCACCGCGACCCCCGTGCTCGACACCACGCCGGAGGGCTCGTCGTACCAGGTCGTGACGGTCACGGACACCGACCTGCTCGCGGACGCGCAGACCGGGCCGGCGCTGCTCGCCGAGACCGCGGCGGGGGAGACCGTCACGGTCCAGGTCGCGCCCGAGTACCTCGACGTCGTGAGCGCGGGCGACCGCATCCGCGTGCTCGCGCTGCCGCAGGCGACCGGCGCGGCGCCCTACGTCTTCGTCGACCTCGTACGGGGCCCGCCGATGGCCCTGCTCGCGGCGGTGCTCGTCGTCCTCGTGCTCGCGGTCGCCCGGCTGCGCGGCGTCGGCGCGCTGCTCGGGCTGGCCGTGTCGGTCGCCGGCGTGCTCGGGTTCACCGTCCCCGCGCTGCTGGTCGGGAAGCCGGCGCTGCCGGTCGCGCTCGTCACCGCCGCGGCGCTGCTGTACGTGCTGCTGTACCTCGCCCACGGGGTGTCCGTGCGCACCTCGGTCGCGCTGCTGGGCACGCTCGGCGGACTGCTCGCGACCGGCCTGCTCGCGGCGTGGGCCACCGGGGCGACCCACCTCACCGGGCTGAGCGGCGAGCACGCGCTCGACCTGCTGTCGCTCGCCCCCGACGCGAGCCTGCGCGGCATCCTGCTGTGCGGCATGGTGCTGGCCGGGCTCGGCGTGCTCAACGACGTCACCATCACGCAGGCGTCGGCGGTCTGGGAGCTGCGCGCGGTGTCGCCCACGGCGTCCCGGCGCGAGCTGTTCGCCGGCGGGATGCGGATCGGCCGCGACCACATCGCGTCCACGGTCTACACGGTGGCGTTCGCGTACCTCGGGGCGGCGCTGCCGCTCGTGCTGCTGGTCGCGATGTCGGACCGGACGCTGCTCGACTCGCTGACGTCCGGCGAGATCGCGGAGGAGGTCGTCCGGACGATGGTCGGCTCGATCGGGCTGGTGCTCGCGATCCCGCTGACGACGGCCGTGGCCACGGCGCTGGTCCCGGGCCCCGCGGTGCCGGACCCGACCGCGCCGACCTCGACGGTGCCGGACCCGACCGTGCCGGAGTCGACGGTGCCGGACCCGACCGTGCCGGATCCGACCGTGCCGGACCCGACCCGACCCGCCTCACCCGCGCGCGAGGGGACCGGCCCCGCTCTGCCCTGACCGGGCCCGCGTCCCCGCACGAGGGTGCAGCAGGTGTGGGCTTGCACGGCCAGAACCCCGCATCTGCTGCGACGCCGACGGGCTCGGGCAGGCTCGGTCCGGCGCGGGCGCGGTCAGCCCGTACGGCCCGGGGTGTCGACCTCGGCGACCGTGTGGACGTGGGCGTGCGCGTGCCCGTCGGGTGCCGCGTGCCGGGCCGGCGCCGCGCCGGACCGCGTGACCACCAGCGCCGCGATGGCGGTCGTGAGCGGGATCGCGAGCACGAGGCCGATCGAGCCGACCATCGTGCGGACGATCTCCTCGGCGAACTCCCCGCTGGTCAGCGTCGGCCCGAGCGGCAGCTGGTAGAGCTCGAGCAGCAGCAGCACGGGCAGCGCCGCGCCGGTGTACGCGAACGCGATCGTGTAGACGGTGGACGCGATGTGGTCCCGGCCGATCCGCATCCCGCCGCGGAACAGCTCCGACCGGGTGGCCGCGGGGGACGCGGCGCGCAGCTCCCAGACGGCCGACGCCTGCGTGATGGTGACGTCGTTGAGCACGCCCAGACCGGCCAGCACGAGCCCGCACAGGAACAGCCCGCGCAGGGACGTCGCGCCGCTCTCACCGAGCAGCTGCGCGAGCCGGTAGGAGTCCTCGGTGCTGACACCCGACAGCCGCGCCCACTGCGCCCCGACGACTCCGAGGGCGGTCGTGACCGCGAGCCCCGCGAGCGTGCCGAGCAGTGCTGCCGAGGTGCGGAGCGACAATCCGTGGGCGAGGTACAGGACGACGACCATGATGAGCGTCGACGCGCTCAGCGCCACCACCACGGGGTTCTCACCGCGGACCAGCGCGGGCAGCACGTACACGCCGATGACCGCGAACGCGATCAGCAGCCCGATCAGCGCCCGGAGCCCGCGGCTGCGCGCGACGAGGATGATCGCCAGGGCGAACACCAGCGCGATCGTCACGAGCGGCAGGGTGCGGTCGAAGTCGTGCCACGCCCAGACCTCGGGGTCGGAGCCCGACGCGGGGTAGTGCTCGACGAGGATGCGTGTCCCCGCGGGGACGTCCGCGGCGGTGGTCGACGCGGTGGCCCACACCTCGACGTCCCGCCCACGCTCGGGGCCGCTGGTGACCGTCGCGGACACCCGCAGACACGGGACCTCGGCCGGGATCGTGCCGTCCGGCTGCCGGTCCTCGACGGTGCCTTCGCACTGCTCGGCGGACGTGCCCGTGACGGTGGCGGTGGGGTAGTCGATGTCGACGGCACTGATCGTGCGGCCGCTGTCGATCTCGCCGTGCGGCCAGGTCAGCGCCACGCCGACAGCCGCGGCGAGCACGAGCGGCAGCAGGATCGCGGCGATCAGACGACGGGTGCGCAGCGCGGTGGGGGTCGGCACGGAGGCGATTCTGCCGGGTCCGCCCGGCGCGCACCCGGCATGCGCCCGGCGGCGGCCCCGCCCACGCCCCGGTGCCCGGCCTGCGCGGGCTCGGCTCGCGCCCCGCTCGGCCGCGCGCACGTCCGACGGACCCGCCCTCTGCGCTTGCACGGCCGACCCGCCTGTCGTGCGCGTGCGTACGGCTCCGCGCACCTGCTCGCCGCGTCCGCCCCGCGCGTGCGGCGCGGGAGCTGGGGGACAATCGACGCATGACCGCTGTTCCCGTCGCCCCGGCCGCGCCCGCGACCGACCGCCCCGTGCTGCCCCCGCTGCGCATCGGGCCGCTGTCGGTCGACACCCCCGTGGTGCTCGCCCCGATGGCGGGCGTCACGAACGCGGCGTTCCGGCGGCTGTGCCGGGAGTCGGGCGCGGGGTTGTACGTCGCGGAGATGGTGACGTCGCGCGCGCTGGTCGAGCGCGGCGAGGAGTCGATGCGCATCATCTCGCACGCCCCGGACGAGCGACCGCGCTCCGTGCAGGTGTACGGCGTCGACCCCGCGACCGTCGGTGCGGCGGTGCACCTCATCGCGTCGGAGGACCGCGCCGACCACGTGGACCTCAACTTCGGGTGCCCGGTGCCGAAGGTCACGCGGCGTGGCGGCGGGTCGGCCCTGCCGTGGAAGCGAGGGCTGTTCGAGTCGATCCTGCGCGCCGCCGTCGACGCGGCCCGCCCCTACGGCGTCCCGGTGACCGTGAAGATGCGCAAGGGCATCGACGACGACCACCTGACGTACCTGGAGGCCGGCCTGGTCGCCCAGGACCTCGGCGTGGCGGCCGTGGCGCTGCACGCGCGCACGGCCGAGCAGTACTACTCCGGCACCGCGGACTGGGAGGCGATCGCCCGCCTCAAGGAGACCGTGACCGACATCCCGGTGCTCGGCAACGGGGACATCTGGTCCGCCGAGGACGCGCTGGAGATGGTGCGGCGGACGGGGTGCGACGGCGTGGTCGTCGGGCGCGGCTGCCAGGGGCGCCCGTGGCTGTTCGCGGACCTCGCAGCGGCGTTCGCCGGAGCGCCGGAGCGCATCCGGCCGGGCGCGCGGTACGTGGCGCAGGTGATCCGTCGGCACGCCGAGCTGATGGTCGAGCACTTCGGCGACGAGGGGAAGGCGCTCCGCGAGCTGCGCAAGCACATGGCCTGGTACTGGAAGGGCTACGTGGTGGGCGGCGAGCAGCGGGCGGCGCTCGGGCTGGTGTCGTCCCTCGCGGAGCTGGACGACCGGCTGGCGGCGCTCGACCTCGACCAGCCGTACCCCGGGGAGGCCGCCGAGGGCCAGCGCGGCCGGGCCGGCACCCCGAAGCGCCCGCACCTCCCGGACGGCTGGCTGGACTCCCGCGAGCTGTCCGAGGAGTTCCGCCGCGCCCTGCACGAGGCCGAGCTGAGCGTCTCCGGCGGCTGACCCGCCCGCGACCCGAGCCCCGCGCGCACCCGCGCACCCGCCCGCCCGCGCGCTGTCGAGTCCGCCGAGAGTCCAGGACACGCCCGGATCCGCGCGCGATCGATCGGCGTGTCCTGGACTCTCGGCGGGTCTGCGCGTGTGGGCGCGTGCCGGCACTGCGCTGCGGCCGCAGTTGCAGGGCGATCCGGACCGCGGTCCGGGTCGAGAGGCCAGGACACGCCCGGATCCGCGCGCGATCGATCGGCGTGTCCTGGACTCTCGGTGGGTCTGCGCGTGGGTGCGAGCGCGCGGGCGGGTGCGCGAGCACGCAGGTTGCGCGCGGGCGCAGGTTGCGCGAGCACGCAGGTTGCGCGCGGGCGCAGGTAGCGCGCGGGCGCGAGCGCGCGGGCGGTCAGCGGGTGCGGAGCCAGACGGTCGTGTCCGCGGGGAGCTCAGCGCCCGCCGGGGCGTCGCCCGGCAGGCCCGAGGCGAGCAGCAGCTCGGCGCCGTCCGGCAGGGGCACCGGGGCCGAGCCGAGGTTCGCGACGACGAGCACGTCCCCGTTGCGCACCGCGATCACGTGGTCCTGGCCGTCGTACGCCGGCTCCCACGCCGCCCCGCCCGTCCCGAGGCCCTCCGCGCGACGCAGGCGCAGCGCCGCCCGGTACAGCTCGAGCGTGGACCCCGGGACGCCGTCCTGGGCATCCGCCGCGTACGCCGCCCACGACGCGGGCTGCGGCAGCCAGGTGTCGCCGGTGGCCGAGTACCCGAACCCTGGCTCCTGCGCGGACCACGGCAGCGGCACGCGGCAGCCGTCCCGGCCGAGCTCGGCGCCGCCCGTCCGGAAGTACGCCGGGTCCTGCCGCAGCGCGTCGTCGAGCGCCGTGTGCTCGGGCAGGCCGAGCTCCTCGCCCTGGTACAGGTACGCCGAGCCGGGCAGCCCGAGCAGCAGCAGGGTCGCCGCCCGGCCGCGCCGCAGGCCGAGCTCCTCGTCCGGCTGCTCGTCCGCGGCGCCGATCCCGTTGGGCCGCGAGGTGGGGTCCGGCAGGCCGAGGCGGGAGTGGTGCCGCACGACGTCGTGGTTGGACAGGACCCACGTGGTGGGGGCGCCGACCGAGTCGTTCACGGCGTACGACGCCGCGATGACCCGGCGCAGCGCCGGCGCGTCCCACCCGGTGGCCAGGAACGCGAAGTTGAACGCCTGGTGCATCTCGTCGGGCCGGACGTACCGGGCCAGGCGGGACAGCGGCTCGACCCAGGCCTCGGCGACGAGCATCCGGTCGCCGTCGTACTCGTCGAGGACCGCCCGCCAGGAGCGGTAGATCTCGTGCACGCCGTCCTGGTCGAACATCGGGCCCTGGTTGCCGGAGCCGCTGACGGCGTCGGCGGGGTCCGCGGCGTCCCCGTCGTCGCTGCCCTCGATCATCGACACGTGCCCGTCCCAGTCGGGCAGCCCGTCGGCCTTGACCATGCCGTGCGCGACGTCGACGCGGAAGCCGTCGACCCCGCGGTCCAGCCAGAACCGCAGCACGTCCTCGAACTCCGCGCGGACCTCCGGGTTCGTCCAGTCGAGGTCCGGCTGCTTGGAGTCGAAGAGGTGCAGGTACCACTGGCCGTCGTCGACGCCGTGCTGCTCGGGGGTGAGCCGCGTCCAGGCGGGGCCGCCGAAGATGGAGTCCCAGTTGTTGGGCGGCAGGGAACCGTCCGGACCGCGCCCGTCGCGGAACAGGTACCGCGCGCGCTCGGGCGACCCGGGAGGCGTGCGCAGCGCCTCGGCGAACCAGGCGTGCTCGTCGGAGGTGTGGTTCGGCACGAGGTCGACGACGACGCGCAGCCCGAGGTCGTGCGCGCGGGCGAGCAGCGCGTCGAAGTCGGCGAGCGTGCCGAACAGCGGGTCGACGTCCCGGTAGTCGGCGACGTCGTAGCCGGCGTCCGCCTGCGGGGAGCGGTAGAACGGCGACAGCCACACCGCGTCGACGCCGAGGGCGGCGAGGTGGCCGAGGCGCGCGGTGATGCCCGGCAGGTCGCCGATGCCGTCACCGTTCCCGTCGGCGAACGAGCGCGGGTACACCTGGTAGATCACGGCGTCACGCCACCAGGGGCCGTCGGCGGCGTCGGGGTGGTGGACCACGGCGGGGGCGGTCAGGGCCTGGGGGAGGACAGCGGTCACGGCGGTGCCTTCGGGGTCGCGGGCGGGTGCGGTGTGCGGGGACGGGGTGCGGGTCGGCGCGGGGTGCTCCGGCCGCGGGGGCAGGGCGGGGCGGTCGGGTCGTGCGGTCAGGCGCTCGCGCCGGGCTCGCGCGGCGCGGCGCCGGTGGATCCCCGGACGATCAGCTCGGGGTGGATCAGCAGCTCGGCCCGGGGGGCGGGCGTGCCGGCGATCTCGCTCATGAGCGCCTGGACGGCGGCCTGGGCCATGGCCTGCACCGGCTGCCGGACGGTCGTGAGCGGCGGGTCGGTGAACCCGATGAGGGGCGAGTCGTCGTAGCCGACCACCGACACGTCCCCGGGCACGTCCAGGCCCCGGGACCGTGCGGCGCGGATGGCGCCCAGGGCCATGAGGTCGGACCCGCAGATGATCGCGGTGTGCCCGGAGTCGAGCAGCTCGTGCGCAGCCTGGACGCCGCCCTCGACGGTGAACAGCGTGGCGACGACGTGACCGGACGGGTCCTCGATCCCGAGCCGGTCGCGCAGCAGCTCGGCGAACCGCGCGTGCTTGCGTCGTGCCGGGACGAACCGGGTGGGTCCGGTGGCCAGGCCGATGGACCGGTGCCCGAGCGCGAGCAGGTGGGTGAACGCCTGGTCGACGGCCACCGCGTCGTCGGTGGCGACGGCGGGGGCGTCCACGTCGGCGGCGCGTCCGTTGACCAGCACGATCGGCAGGCCGCGGCCCCGTAGCGCGTGGTAGCGCTCGGTCGAGGCCGTGGTGTCCGCGTGCAGGCCGGAGACGAACACGATGCCGGCCACGTCGTGGTCCAGGAGGATCTCGACGTAGTGGTCCTCGGTGGTGCCGCCGGGGGACTGCGTGCAGAGCAGGGGCGTGTACCCGCGGCGCGTGAGCATCGACTCGACGGACTGCGCCATGGCAGGGAACACCGGGTTGGACAGCTCGGGAACGACGAGGCCGACGAGGCCGCTCGAGCGTGTCCGGAGCTTCTCGGGCCGCTCGTACCCGAGCACGTCGAGGGCGGCGAGGACCGCCTCCCGCGCCTGGGTCGACACGCCGGACTTCCCGTTGAGGACGCGCGAGACCGTCGCGGTGGAGACCCCCGCCTGGTCGGCGAGGTCCGTCAGGCGGGTGCGCACGGTGGCGAGCGTAAGGGACACCGGGCCTCCTCGTCCTGGGTGGTTCACGTGCAGGGCTGAGCCCGGGCCGGCGCCGTCCTCGGTGCGGGCGGTCGTCACTGTACGCACGTGCTGAAACTTGCTGCAAGGCCTTGCGAAGCCGGTCGGATCGGCGTTAGCGTCCAGCCCCGTCAAGCCGTGGCCGGCACAGCTGCCGCCCGGCAACCTTCCTGCGATACGGAGACGACGATGCGACGGAGCATCCCCGTGCTGGCGACCGCTCTGGGCCTGTCCCTGGTGCTCGCCGGCTGCTCGGGCGGCGGCGACGAGCCCGCGAGCGGCGACGAGCCCACGAAGCCGGCCGAGTCCGCCGGCACCCTCACGGTCTGGGTGGACGACACGCGGTCCGGCCCGGTCAAGGAGGTCGCGCAGACCTTCGAGGCCGACACCGGCGTGACCGTGAAGTTCGTCCAGAAGGACTTCGGCGACATCCGCGACGACTTCATCTCGCAGGTGCCGACCGGCCAGGGCCCGGACATCATCGTCGGCGCCCACGACTGGCTCGGGAAGCTCGTGCAGAACGGCGTCGTCGCGCCGATCGAGCTCGGCGACAAGGCCGGGGACTTCCTCGACGTCGCGATCGACGCGATGAGCTACGACGGCACGCTGTACGGCCTGCCGTACTCGGTGGAGAACATCGGCCTGGTGCGCAACAACGCGCTGGTGAGCGAGCCGACGCCGGACACGTTCGACGCCCTGGTCGAGCAGGCCAAGGCCGCCGGCACGGAGCACTCGGTCCTGATCCAGCAGGACGAGACCACCGGTGACCCGTACCACCTGTACCCGCTGCAGACGTCGTTCGGCGCCCCGGTGTTCGCCACCGACGACACCGGCGCGTACGACGGCTCGCAGCTCGCGATGGACACCGAGCAGGGCCGGGCGTTCGCGGCGTACGTCGGCAAGCTCGGCGCCGAGGGCGTGCTGAAGACGACGGTCTCCGGCGACATCGCCAAGGAGGCCTTCCTGGCCGGCCAGGCGCCGTACATGATCACCGGCCCGTGGAACGTCGGCGACTTCGTGGACGCCGGCATGGACGTCTCCATCGAGCCGATCCCGTCGGCAGGCGGCCAGGAGTCGCAGCCGTTCGTCGGCGTCCAGGGCTTCTTCATCTCGGCCAAGAGCGAGAACGCGCTGCTCGCCAACGAGTTCGTCGTGAACTACCTCGGCACCGAGGACGTCCAGCTCGCGCTGTACGAGGCCGGCGGCCGCGCCCCGGCGCTCAGCGCGGCGGTCGACACGATCGCCGACGACCCGGTCGTCGCGGGCTTCGCCGAGGTCGGCAAGAACGGCGTGCCGATGCCGTCCATCCCCGCGATGGACTCCGTCTGGTCCGACTGGGGCGCCACGCAGGTGGCGATCATCAACCAGCAGGGCGACCCGGGCGAGATGTGGACGCAGATGTGCGCGTCCATCGCCGCCAAGATCGCCGCGGCCTGACCGGCCCCGCGGCCTGACCGGCCCCGCCGGGCGGGCGGTGCGCCGCCCGCCCGGCACCCCCTCGTCGGACCCCCTCAGCGTGGAGTGAGCATGAGCCGCACGACGACGCCCCCCGCGGCGTCCCCCCGATCCCGGACGGCCCGCGGACCGTCCGCCGGCCCCGCCGGCCCGGACGGGCCCCGGGGCCCGCGGACCTGGATCGGCGCCCAGACGTTCTCGGCCGGCTTCGTCGTCAAGCTCGTGCTCGTCGGCCTGGTCGACGCGCTCGGCGTGTACGGGGTCCTGGCGTCCGCGGCGCAGCAGCAGTGGGGCGTCCTGGCGTTCCTCGTCGCGGCGCTGCTCGTCGTCAACCTCGTCTACTTCTCGCGCCGTGCCGTGCCGGGCAAGTACCTGGTGCCCGGGCTGGTCTTCCTGCTCGTCTACCAGGTGTTCGTCGTGGCCTACACGGGCTGGACGGCGTTCACGAACTACGGCGACGGCCACAACTCGACGCGGGAGGACGCCGTCGAGGCGATCCTCGTGCAGGACGAGGCCCGCGTCCCGGACTCGCCGACCTACGCCCTGTCGGTCGTCACGCGCGGCGACGAGCTGGCCTTCGCCGTCGTCGACCCCGAGGGGGACGCGCTGGTCGGCGCGACCGAGCAGCCGCTGGAGCCGGCCGACGGGGCCGACGTCGAGGGCGGCCGGGCCGTGGCGCTCGACGGGTACGACGTGCTCGACTTCGCGCAGGTCGTCGCGCGGCAGTCGGACGTGTTCGCGATGCGGGTGCCGCTGTCGGACGACCCGAACGACGGCAGCCTGCGCACCACGGACGGCTCCGCCGGCTACGTGTACGCCTCCACGATGGTCTACGACGAGGCCGCCGGGACGATCACGGACACGACGACCGGCACCGTGTACACGGCCGACGAGACCGAGGGGTCCTTCGTCGCGGAGGACGGCACGGCGCTCGGCACCGGCTGGCGGGTGTTCGTCGGGCTCGAGAACTTCTCCCGCGTGCTGGCCGACCCCTCGCTGCGCGGCCCGTTCGTCGGCGTGCTGCTGTGGACCTTCGGGTTCGCGATCGGCTCGGTCGTCCTGACCTTCGGGCTCGGCCTGTTCCTCGCCATCACGCTGAACGACTGGCGCGTGCGGGGCCGGACGGTCTACCGGTCGCTGCTGATCCTGCCGTACGCGTTCCCGGCGTTCCTGTCCGCCCTGGTGTGGCGCGGCATGCTCAACCGCGACTTCGGGTTCGTGAACCAGACGCTGCTCGGCGGCGCGGAGATCCCGTGGCTGACGGACCCGGTGCTGGCCAAGGTCGCGGTGCTCACCGTCAACCTGTGGCTCGGCTTCCCGTACATGTTCCTCATCTGCACCGGGGCGCTGCAGTCGATCCCGCACGAGGTCTACGAGGCGGGACGGCTCGACGGTGCGAAGCCGTGGCGGATGTTCCGGTCGCTGACGATGCCGCTGCTGCTGGTGTCGACCGCCCCGCTGCTGATCTCGAGCTTCGCCTTCAACTTCAACAACTTCAACGTCGTCTACCTGACCACCGAGGGCGGGCCGCAGGACCTGTCCGCGCCGGTCGACGTCGGGGCGAGCGACATCCTCATCACCTTCGTCTACAAGATCGCGTTCGGCGGCGTGAACCGGCAGTACGGCCTGGCCTGCGCCATCTCGATCCTCATCTTCCTGATCGTCGCGACCGTCTCCGCGATCAGCTTCCGCAAGACCCGCGCGCTCGAGGAGCTGGGCTGACATGGCCACCGACCAGACCACCGCCGTCCGCGGCACCCGCGGCTCCCGCACCGCCCCCGACGCACCCCGGCGCCTGTCGCCCCGCCGCTGGTGGCGCGAGGTCGGCTGGCGGCACGTCGTCGCCCTCGTGGCGCTCGTGTTCGCGATCTTCCCGATCCTCTACATCGTGTCGTCGTCGCTGAACCCCAGCGGCTCCCTCACGGGGTCGAACCGGCTGTTCGGCACGGTGGCGCTCGACAACTACGTCGACCTGTTCACCGACCCCGTCCACCCGTACGCGAAGTGGTTCGTCAACACGCTCGTCATCGCCGGCGTCACGGCGGTCGGCACCGTGTTCCTCGGGGCGTGCGCGGCGTACGCGTTCTCGCGGTTCCGGTTCCGCGGGCGCCGCGGCGGCCTGCTGTCGCTGCTGCTGATCCAGATGTTCCCGCAGCTGCTGGCCTACGTGGCGATCTTCCTGCTCATGGTCATGCTGCGGGACCTGTTCCCGGCGATCGGCCTGGGCAGCCGGCTCGGCCTGATCCTCGTCTACCTCGGCGGGGCGCTCGGGGTGAACACGTACCTCATGTACGGGTTCTTCAACACGGTCCCGCGCGAGCTGGACGAGGCCGCGACCCTGGACGGCGCCAGCCACGCCCAGACGTTCTTCACGATCATCCTGCGCCTCGTCGCGCCGATCCTCGCCGTCGTGGGCCTGCTGTCGTTCGTCGGCACGTTCTCCGACTTCCTCATCGCGTCGATCGTGCTCGTCGACCCGGACAAGCAGACGCTCGCCGTCGGCCTCTACCAGTACGTCAGCCAGCGGTTCTCGGAGTACTGGGGCGTGTTCGCCGCCGGTGCCGTGCTGGCCGCCGTGCCCGTGATCCTCCTGTTCCAGTTCCTGCAGCGCTACATCGTGTCCGGTCTCACCGCCGGCTCCGTGAAGGGATGAGCATGGCCACCACGACCACCGTCCCCGCCCCCGCCCGGCGCCGTGACACCCGCCCGGCCGGCCACCTGCTGGACGTGCCGCACCACGACGGCAGCGAGCTGTTCGCGCCGCAGGAGGTCCCGTCGCTGGGTGACGTCGTCCCGGTGCGCCTGCGGGTGCCCGCCGGCACGCCGGAGCGCGGCGTGTGGGTGCGCACCGTCCGGGACGCCGAGCCGCACATCGTGCCGGCGCGCCTCGACCGCGAGGAGGGCGGCGAGCGCTGGTACGTGGCCGAGGTACCGGTGCACAACCCGGTGACGTCGTACCGCTGGCTGCTCGACGAGCCCGGCGGCTACCGCTGGCTGACCGGGCGGGGAGCGTTCGACCGGGACGTCACCGACGCGGGGGACTTCCGGCTGACCGTGCACCCCGGCGCGCCCGCGTGGGTGTCCGACGCGGTGGTCTACCAGATCTTCCCGGACCGGTTCGCGCGGTCCGGGACCGAGCGGGCGTTCCCCGACTGGGCCGTGCCCGCGGCGTGGGACGAGGAGCCGGTCGGACGCGGCCCGGCGACCCCGGTGCAGCTCTACGGCGGCGACCTGCCCGGCATCGAGCAGCGGCTCGACCACCTGCAGCGGCTCGGCGTGGACACCGTGTACCTGACGCCCGTGTTCCCGTCCCGGTCCAACCACCGGTACGACGCCTCCACGTTCGGGCACGTCGACCCGCTGCTGGGCGGCGACGAGGCGCTGGCTTCGCTGAGCCGCGCGCTGCACGGCCGCGGCATGCGGCTCGTCGGCGACCTCACGACCAACCACACCGGCGACGCCCACGAGTGGTTCCGGCGGGCCTCGGCCGACCCGGCGGCGCCGGAGCGCGAGTTCTACTACTGGGACGGTTCCGAGCGCGGGTACGCCGCCTGGCTCGACGTGCCGTCGCTCCCCAAGCTGTCCTACCGCTCCCGTGAGCTGGCCCGCCGCCTCGTCGACGGCCCGGACTCCGTGATCGCCCGGTGGCTGGCCGAGCCCTACGCCCTGGACGGCTGGCGCATCGACGTCGCGAACATGACCGGCCGGTTCGGCGGCGACGACTTCGCGCACGAGGTCGCGCGTGCGGTGCGCGCGACGATGGCGGCCGCCAACCCGGACGCGGTGCTGGTCAGCGAGCACTTCCACGACGCCGGCGGCGACCTCACGGGCGCCGGCTGGCACGCCAACATGAACTACGGCGCGTTCACCAAGCCGGTGTGGACCTGGCTGGTGGACCCGGCGACCACGCTCGACTTCCTCGGCATCCCGACGACGATCCCGCGCCGCAGCGGGCCGTCCGCGGTCGCGACGATGCGGGAGTTCGACTCCACCGTGCCGTGGCGGGTGACGCGCTCGCAGTGGAACATGCTCGGCTCGCACGACACCCCGCGGCTGCGGACGGTGGTCGGCAGCCGCGAGCTGGTCGAGGTCGCCGCGGGGCTGCTGTTCACCTACCCCGGGACCCCGGCGCTGTTCGCGGGCGACGAGGGCGGGCTGACCGGCTGGAACGGGGAGAACGCCCGCGTCCCCATGCCCTGGGACGCCATCGAGGGCCGCGACCCCGGCCGCGGTCCCCGGTGGGACGCCGCGACATTCGACGTGTACCGGCGCCTCATCGCCCTGCGCCGGTCCAGCCGCGCGCTGCGCGAGGGCGGCCTGCGGTGGGCCGTCGTCGAGGACGACGCCGTCGCGTACCTGCGGGAGACCGCGGACGAGCGGGTGCTGGTGCTCGCCGCGCGGGCGCCCTGGCGCGGGGCGACCCTGCCCGGGCGCCTCGTGTCCGGCGCGGAGAACCTGTACGGCGGCGCCGACCTGCGCGTCGACGCCGGCGGGGTGCACCTGCCCGGCGACGGTCCCGGCGTGCAGGTCTGGCGGCTGGCGTGACCGCGGGGCCGGGCGCCGGCCCCGTCGTCACGCCCGAGCGGCTGGTCGACGACCTGCGGGCGCTCGGTGTCCGGCCCGGGGGCGTGCTGCTGGCGCACGTCAGCCTGTCCTCGCTCGGGCGGGTCGTCGGGGGCGCCGAGGCCGTGGCGCTCGCGCTCGAGACCGCGCTCGGACCGGACGGCACGCTCGTGGTGCCGACCCAGAGCTGGCAGCTCTGCGACCCGGCGTACCTGGCGGATCCGAGCGTGCCGCGCGCCGCGTGGGAGGCGGCCCGCGCGGCGCTGCCGCCGTACGACCCGCGGACCACGCCGAGCCGGTCGATGGGCGCCGTCGCGGAGGCCGTGCGCACCCGGCCCGGCACGCTGCGGTCCGGGCACCCGCACCGGTCGTTCGCCGCGCGCGGGCCGCTGGCCGCCGAGGTCGTCGCGCGCCACGACCTGGACGACCCGGTCGGGGAGGGGTCGCCGCTGTCGGCCGTGCACCGGCGCGACGGCCAGGTGCTGCTGCTCGGCGTGGACCACGACAAGAACACCTCCCTGCACCTCGCCGAGGCGCGCTCCGGAACGGCGACCGCCCGCGTCCCGAACGCGGCCCCGCTGCTCGAGCGGGGCCGCCGGGTGTGGGTGCCGTTCACCGAGCCCGTGGTGGACGACAGCGACTTCGTCGCGGCCGGGCGGGACTTCGCGGCGGCCGGGCGCGAGCGCACCGGTGCCGTCGGCCGGGCCACGGCGCGGCTCATGGACCAGCGGGCGCTCGTCGCGCACGCGGCCGCCTGGTTCGCGCGCACCCGGCCGGCGCGTGCGGACGGGTCCGGCGGGCCGGGGTCGGGTGCCGGGCGAGGCTGACCCGCCTGCCGGGACGCCGCCCGCCCGGGGTGCCGCCCGCGCGGGCCGCCGCCCGCCCAGGGCCCGGCCTCTCGCGGCCGCTCGATAGGCTGGGCCCGTGACCCCTGACCAGCCCGACGGCTACGTGGACGCCGACCGGGAGCGGTGGGTCGCCGAGGCGCCCAAGTCGCGGTCCCGGACGCCGTTCGAGCGCGACCGCGCCCGCCTGGTGCACTCCTCGGCGCTGCGCCGGCTCGGCGCGAAGACGCAGGTCCTCGGCCCCTCGACCGACGACTTCGTGCGGACCCGCCTGACGCACACCCTGGAGGTCGCGCAGGTCGGGCGCGAGATCGGCAAGACGCTGGGGTGCGACCCGGACGTCGTCGACACCGCGTGCCTGGCGCACGACCTCGGGCACCCGCCGTTCGGGCACAACGGCGAGCGGGCGCTGGCGTACCTGGCGCGCGACATCGGCGGGTTCGAGGGCAACGCGCAGACGTTGCGGCTGCTGACCCGGCTCGAGCCGAAGGTCGTGGCGGACGGCGTCGCGGTGGGGCTGAACCTCACGCGCGCGAGCCTCGACGCCTCGGTGAAGTACCCGTGGGGCCTCGGCGAGGGGCCGCTGTCCGCGACCGGCCGCCCGACGCACAAGTTCGGCGTCTACGCGGACGACCTGCCGGTGTTCACGTGGCTGCGCGACGGCGCACCCGAGCAGCGCAAGTGCCTCGAGGCGCAGGTCATGGACCTCGCGGACGACATCTCCTACTCCGTGCACGACGTCGAGGACGCCGTGGTCGGCGGGCGGTTCGACCTCGCGGTGCTCACCGTCCCGGACGAGCGCGCCCGCGTCGCCGAGTCCGTCCGCACCTGGTACGGCGACGCGATCGACGCGGCCGGCCTGGAGGCCGCGATGGACCGGCTGGTCGCCGCCGACCTGTGGCGCCCCGGGTTCGACGGCTCCCGCGGCGCGCTCGCGGCGCTCAAGGACACCACGAGCCAGCTCATCGGGCGCTTCGCGCGCGCCGCCCAGCTCGCGACGCGGGAGGTCTACGGGCCGGGCCCGCTGACGCGCTACGCCGCGGACCTCATCGTCCCCGACACGACGACGGCCGAGATCCTGGTGCTCAAGGGCCTCGCCGTGACCTACGTGATGGCGCCGCGCGAGCTCGAGCCGCTGTACCAGCGGCAGCGGGAGATCCTCGCGGACCTGGTGCACGTGCTGTCCGAGCGCGCGCCGCTCGCGCTCGAGCCCCCGTTCGCCGCGGACTGGAAGGCGGCCCCCGACGACGCCGCCCGGCTCCGTGTCGTCGTCGACCAGGTCGCCTCGCTCACCGACGTGTCAGCCGCGGCCTGGCACGCGCGCCTCGCGCCGCCCCCGCGGTACTGACGCGGCGAACGCAACCTCCAGGGCCCGTCGTGCGTGTACCTGGTGCGGCAGACGGCCGGGTGCGGGAGCTGGGAGACCTGCTGACGCGGCCGTACCGCGGGGACGCACGCCGCCGGGGGGGAATCGTCGGCATTTCACCCGTCCGCGGCGGTCGCGTGGTCCTCACGGGTGAGGCCGGGCTCCCGATGAGGGGTGTGAGAGCCCGAGAGGGGCCCGCGCCGCGGGTCGCAGGGGGAGGGCTGAGCCTCTGGAGCCCCACCGTGACTGCCGAGACCCGGGCCGCTGCCCCGATGACCCCGTCCGACCCGTCCCCGCGCCGGCGCGCGCTCACCGGCCGCCGGCTGCCGCTCGCCACGCAGATCATCGGCGTCGCCGCCGTCGCCGTCGTGTTCTCGCTGGCGGTCGGCGGCTTCGCCGTGACGCAGATGTCGCAGGTGCGCACGATGACCAGCGCGATGTCGACGGCGGACGCGACCGTCAACGGCGCGCTGTCGCGGTTCCAGGCCGCCCTGTGGAACGTCCGCATGCTCACCGGCATGGTGGCGGCGTACCCGGCGGGGTCGAAGGACGGCGAGATCCAGAAGATCGAGGACGGGTACGGCGCGGTCGAGGCGGCGGCGGGTGACCTGGAGCAGGCCTACCGGGCGTCCTTCGGCACCGTGCCGTCCGGCTGGGACGAGTACACCGCCGCCTGGAGCGACTACCGGCAGATGCTCGAGCAGGAGCTCATGCCGCTGGCGGAGGCGGACGACCACGCCGGCTTCGCGGAGCTCCGGGACGGCGGCGCGGGTGCGGCGGGCACCGCGCTCGTCGAGAGCGTCGCGGCCGTGCAGGACGAGATCGCGGCGACGATCGCGAGCGAGGCCGACGACGTGGCGGCCCGGACCGCTCAGGCCATCGTCGTGACGTGGATCGGGCTGGGTGTCGGCGCCGTGGCGGCGATCGCGGTGGCGGTGCTGATCGCCCGGCGGATCCGCGTGGCCGCGGCCGCGGTGCGCACCTCGCTGGTGGCGATGGCGGAGGGCGACCTGACGGTGGCCGCCGTCGTGCGCTCGCAGGACGAGATCGGCGACATGGCGCGCGCGCTGGGTGAGGCGCAGGACGCGCTGCGGGCGACGGTCGGCGGCGTGCGCGACTCCGCGCAGGCGGTGGCCGCGGCGGCGGAGGAGCTCTCGGCGGCGTCCAGCCAGGTCTCCGCGGGCGCCGACGAGACGTCGGCGCAGGCGGGTGTGGTGGCGGCGGCCGCCGAGCAGGTGTCGCGCAACGTGCAGACGGTGGCGGCGGGTGCGGAGCAGATGGGCGCCAGCATCCGGGAGATCGCGCAGAACGCGTCGCAGGCGGCGAAGGTCGCCGGGCAGGCGACGTCGGCGGCGGCCACGACGAACGAGCAGGTCGCGCGCCTGGGGTCCTCGTCGCAGGAGATCGGGAACGTGGTGAAGGTGATCACGTCGATCGCGGAGCAGACGAACCTGCTGGCGTTGAACGCGACGATCGAGGCGGCTCGCGCGGGGGAGGCGGGCAAGGGGTTCGCGGTCGTCGCGGGTGAGGTCAAGGAGCTGGCGCAGGAGACGGCGAAGGCGACCGAGGACATCGCCCGGCGGGTGGAGGCGATCCAGGGCGACACCTCGGGTGCGGTGGCGGCGATCGGGGAGATCTCGCAGATCATCGCGAGCATCAACGACTACCAGCTGACGATCGCGTCGGCGGTGGAGGAGCAGACGGCGACCACGAACGAGATGTCCCGCTCGGTGGCCGAGGCCGCGACGGGTTCGGGGGAGATCGCCACGAACATCACCGGCGTCGCCTCCGCCGCGGCCTCGCAGTCCGACGTGCTCGGGCAGGTCGGGGTCTCGGTGGTGGAGCTCGCACAGCTCTCCGCCGACCTCGAGTCGCGGGTGTCCCGCTTCCGGTACTGAGCGCCGGGCACGAGCCGCCGTCGGCCCGCTGGGGACGACGGCGGCTCGCCCGCCGCGGGGACCTAGGATCGTCCCCGTGGCGGGACGCATCCGGCGGGAGGACGTGCAGAGCGTCCGCGAGCGCGCCCGGATCGAGGACGTCGTCGGGGAGCACGTCGCGCTGAAGTCCGCCGGCGTCGGCTCGATGAAGGGCCTGTGCCCGTTCCACGACGAGAAGTCCCCGTCGTTCCACGTCCGCCCGCAGGTGGGGCTCTACCACTGCTTCGGGTGCGGCGAGGGCGGAGACGTCATCGACTTCATCCAGAAGATCGACGGCCTGCCGTTCACCGAGGCCGTCGAGTACCTGGCCGGCCGCGTCGGGGTGCAGCTCCGGTACGAGGAGGGCGGCGGACCGCGCCCGGGCCACGAGCCCGGCAAACGGCAGCGGCTGCTGGAGGCGCACCGCGTCGCGGCGGAGTACTACGCCGAGCAGCTCCTCACGCCCGGCGCGGCGACCGCCCGGGCGTTCCTGGCCGAGCGCGGGTTCGACCGCGCGGCGGCGGAGCAGTTCGGCGTCGGCTACGCCCCGCAGGGCTGGGACTCCCTGCTGCGGCACCTGCGCGGCAAGGGGTTCACCGAGGCCGAGCTCACCGCGACGGGCCTCATGAGCCAGGGCAACCGCGGGCTCTACGACCGGTTCCGCGGGCGGCTGGTGTGGCCGATCCGGGAGGTCACGGGCGACGTCGTCGGATTCGGCGCGCGCCGGCTGTTCGACGAGGACCAGGGCCCGAAGTACCTCAACACCCCGGAGACGGCGCTCTACAAGAAGTCGCAGGTGCTCTACGGCATCGACCTGGCCAAGCGCGAGATCGCGAAGAACAAGCAGGTCGTCGTCGTCGAGGGCTACACCGACGTCATGGCTATGCACCTGTCCGGCGTCGGGACCGCGGTCGCGACCTGCGGAACCGCGTTCGGGTCCGACCACGCGCGCGTCGTGCGGCGGCTCATGGGCGCGGGCGGGGCGGGCAGCGGCATCCAGCTCGCGTCGGGGGAGTCCGTCGGCGGCGAGGTCGTCTTCACGTTCGACGGCGACTCCGCGGGGCAGAAGGCCGCGATGCGCGCGTTCGGCGAGGACCAGGCGTTCAGCGCGCAGACGTTCGTGGCCGTCGCCGAGGGCGGCATGGACCCGTGCGAGCTCCGGCAGGCGCAGGGCCCCGACGCGGTGCGTGCGCTCGTGCGGTCCCGGCAGCCGCTGTTCCAGTTCGTCATCCGCACGACGCTCGAGGGGTTCGACCTGCACACCGCCGAGGGCCGGGTGGCCGCGCTGCGCGCCGCGGCGCCGATCCCGGGCGGCATCCGCGACACCGCGCTGCGGCCCGAGTACACCCGGATGCTCGCGGGCTGGCTCGGCATGGACGTGGAGACGGTGCAGCGGGCCGTGCAGCAGGCGTCCCGCGGCGGGCGGGGCGCGGGTCGCGAGGCGCCGCGGTCCGGCGGCTGGGGCGAGCGCGCGGGGGATCGCGTGCCCGCGGGCCGGGTCGCCGGCGGGCGGGCGTCGGGCGGCGGGGGCGGACCGGCCGGTCCCGGCGGCTCCCGTGCGGCGGGCGACCGCTGGCAGCGGCGCGACGGCGGTGGCCCCGGGCGCGGTGACGGTCGGCCCGGCGGCGGACGCTGGGACGGGCGCGACGGGCGCCGCGACGGCCGGTCGCAGGACCGGCGCTGGGACGAGCCCCCGCCCGAGCCGTACGACCCCGGGCACGAGCCGCCGCACGACGCCGACGCGGCCGGGTCGTCCGGGCCCGGCGGTGAGGGCACGGCGCTGCCCGCGCCCCGCATGACGATGCCCGACCCCCGGGACCCGGTCGCCTCGACGGAGCGTCGCGCCCTCGAGGCCGTCCTCCAGATGCCCGACCTCGTGCCGCCGGAGTTCGACGACCTGCCGGCCGAGGCCTTCACGGCCCCCGCGTACCGGGCCGTGCACGCCGCGGTACGGGCGGCCGGCGGCGCTGCCGGGGCACGCGAGCGGGTCGGTGCCGGAGGGCCCGGCGCGACCGTCGGCTGGGTCGAGGCCGTCCGCGAGGAGGCAGCGGCGCCGGTCCGGTCGCTCGTCACCCAGCTCGCCGTCGCGCCCCTGCCCGAGGACCGGCCCGACCGCCTGCCGACGTACGCGCGCGGGCTCGTCATGGCGTTGGTCGAGCTGGAGCTGACCCGCCGCATCGCCGACCTGCGGGGTCGGCTGCAGCGCATGGACGCCGTGCAGGACCCGGACGGCTACCGTGCGCTCGCCGCGCAGCTCTTCGACCACGAGAACCGCCGCCGCTCCCTGCGCGAGAGCGCCTGACCGCCCCGCCACGACCGGCCACCGGGGCACGCGGGTGAGCGGTACGGTGCCCGGATGGAGCTGTGGGGTGCCGCGCGGTTCGGTGATCCGTGCCGGGAGTGCGGCCACCGCTGGGACCTCTCCGCGGAGGACGCGGTGCAGGCCGTGTCCGAGGTGCCGGGCCGGTTCGCCGGGGTGCTGGTGGCCGCCCCCGAGCCCCTGCGGCTCCCGGACCTCGGCTGGTCGACCGCCGCGTACGTGCGGCACGTCGCCGACAACCTGGGTGCGTGGGCGTACCGGCTCGACGCGGCGCGCTGCGATGGGCGCACCACCGCCGCGGGCTACGACCCCGACGCGCTGGGTGAGCTGCTCGACTACGAGCACGCGACCGTCGGGGCGTCGCTGGGCGCCCTCCGGCGGGTGGTGCCGTGGTGGGTGGAGTCCGTCACCGCGGCCCTGGCTGCGCAGGTCGTCCTCGACCACGTCACGCGGGGTCCGCAGCGCGCCGAGGACGTCGCGCGCAACAACGCCCACGACGCGCTGCACCACCTGCACGACGTCCGCCGCATCGTCGAGCAGACCGCAGGCCCCGCGGCCTGACGCCCGGGGCTGGGCCACTACGCTGACCGCCATGACGACTGCGGAGGCCGCCCCCGGCCAGGACCTGCCGGACGAGCGCGAGATCCTCGGCTGGGACCAGTTCGGGGAGGCCGCCCGCGACCTCGCCCGCGCGGTCGTCGCGTCGGGCTTCGAGCCGGACGTCGTCGTCGCGGTCGCGCGGGGCGGTCTGCTGCCGGCCGGTGCGCTGTCGTACGCGCTCGGCCTCAAGGCGTGCGGCACCCTCAACGTCGAGTTCTACACCGGCATCGACGCCCGGCTGCCGGAGCCGGTGGTGCTGCCGCCGCTGCTCGACAACGCGGCGCTGGTCGGGCGCCGGGCGCTCGTCGTCGACGACGTCGCCGACACGGGGGAGACCCTGGCTCTCGTGCAGCGGCTGGTCGCCGAGCACTGCGAGGAGGCCCGCACCGCCGTGCTCTACGCGAAGCCGCACTCGATCGTCGCACCGGACTACGTCTGGCGCCGCACCGACCGCTGGATCACGTTCCCCTGGTCGGCGCTGCCGCCGGTGTCCTGAGCCACGGGGCGTTTCGCGGGCCGCGGCTGTCAGCCGCTGGGCGGCGGCTTGGCGCCCGCCGCGCGCGCGGAAGCCGTGAGGCTCTGCACCGGCCAAGTCCGGTGGCGCGGTTCCCTGATTCGCAGCGTCGCTGACACGCGGCCTGACGATGGTCGCCGTTCGTCGTCTCACGTGTCCTCATGTCGCGACGGCGCGAGACGACCGTTTCCTGCTGACTTACTCCGTGCGTTCCCGGGCATCTTCGAGGCTCGGAGAGAATGGCATGTTCATGCGATCTGCGCTTGACGCGCACCATTGATCGTGGTGCTTGCCCGGCCAGGTTGGGCCAAACGGGTGAAACCAAGGAACTCGCAAATGTCCCCCTAGGTGGCGGCTGTATGTTCCAGCCAACCAGGGCACGTCGCGCCCCTTCGTCCCAGGGGGAAGATTGCGTTCGCTTCGCTTTGCCGTGCCTGCACATCGATCGATGTCGGTTCTCGTCGCCGGTCTCCTCGTTGCCCAGGTAACCGGGACGAGTCCCGCATCCACCCCGTCCGAGGCGCCGGGCGACTCGGTCGAGGTCGCGTGCGAGTCGGCCGTCGTCGACGAGACGACCGCCAGCACCACCGCGCAGCAGTGCGACCAGCGGGTCGAGGTCGTCGATGCCCGAACGCCCTGGGACACGCTCTACGCCGATCCGGACGGCACGATGACGTGGCAGACGTCCGCCACGGCCGTGCGCGCCGAGCTCGACGGGGAGTGGGTCGACGTCGCCCCCTCCGTCGTCCCCGGCGACGACGGTCTCGTCGTGGCGGCCCCGGTCACCTCGATGACGTTCTCCGACGGGTCGGCGGACCTGCCGCTCGCGCGCCTGGCTCGCGACGGGCACGAGCTGACGTTCGACGTCCCGCTCGACCTCCCAGCCCCGACGGTGGACGGGGCACGGATCACGTACGCCGACGTACTGCCGGGCGTCGACCTCCTGCTGACCGTGTCCGAGGACGCCACCGGGTTCTCGGAGGTCCTCCGTGTCGAGTCGCCGGAGGCTGCCGCGAACCCGCAGCTGGACGAACTGCGTTTCCCGGTCGAGGTGAGCGACGGGCTCGATGTCGTCGCCTCCGCGGGCGGCTTCGTCGCCCAGGACCCGGACGGCCTGCCGGTGTTCTCCAGCCCGACGCCGCGGATGTGGGACTCCGCCTCCTCCGAGCCGCAGCCGGGTCTCGCGTCGCTGGGACGCGCGGCGTTCCGCGCCGACGTGCCGGTCGACCCCTCGGGTCTCGATACCGTGGACGTGGACCCGGTTGACGGGCCAGGCGCCGGGGACGTCGTCGCCCAGATGCCCGTCGCGGTCGACGACGGGGCAGTCACGATCGTCCCCGACGACGCGATGCTCACGGCCGAGGAGACCGTCTGGCCCGTCTACATCGACCCGTCCGTGAGTGGTTCGCGGAACCTGTGGACGGCGATCCGCGACGTGTACGGGCAGTCGTGGTCCTTCGACCCCGACGAGGGCGTGGGACTGTGCGACCGGGGGGTGACCACCACGTGCTCCACGACGTTCAAGAGCCGGCTGCTGTGGACGTTCACCGGCCTGGGCGCGATCGGATCCCTGTCGTCGAGCCAGATCACGTCGGCGACGTTCTCAGCCGTCGGCACACACTCCTTCGACTGCACGCCGCGGGAGATCTCGCTGCACCGGGTCGCGGACTTCAACTCCGCCACGCCCTGGCCGGGCGGTCGAACCACCATGTCGCGTAGCCCGAACACGGAGGCGACGATCGACGTGAACATCTCAGGAGTCGACATCACGAAACTGAAGCTCAACCCATGAGTCCGGATGAAGCGGCGATCGCCGTTGCGGTGGGGGAAAGCATAAGTCGAGAACTCGACGAAGACTACGTCGGGCTCTGGGTGATCCCATGGGATATTCGCCGCAGGTTGAGTCTGGCGGACGACGATCTTGTTCGGGAGATTGCCCGAGCGGTTCTCCAGGGGCTATCGCATTCTGCTGTGCGCATTGGTGACATGGGAGACGGCTCCGGCGTCTTTTCGCCGTGGCCGGTGCGGTCGGGAATTGAGCGCGCGCTCCGCGACTGGAGGGAGTTTGGCCGTGATCCCAACATAGGCGAGATCGCGTGGCTCGCCCGTGAGCGGTAGCGGGCTCGGATGTCGTCCGTCTTCGTCCGTCAGTAGCTCTGGAGTACCCCGACGGCTACGTTCGCGTCTACAACTCCTACGGCCAGCCGGTGGACGTCTTCGGCAAGCCCGGACCGCCCGCTGCGACGCACATCTCCGGGACTTACGGCGGCCCATGGCCAGGATGGCCCCAGTGAGCGGTATCCGGCGCCGAGGGGACGATGACGGCTGGGACTTCGATATCGCTGGTCGTGCCACGCACATAGCGATTGACTGCGCGGTGGTGATCGCGACATCCGACGGCTATTCGTTCCGAATCGAACAACCGTTTCGTCTGATCGACGCCGACCGCCACGAGCACGTGCTGGTGCCAGAGGGTGACCCGCTGAACTTGCGGCCGGTGCTGGCGCTGGAGCGGACGAACCTTGCATCGGCGAGAGCCTTCGACGATGGCCGGCTGGAACTCGACTTCGTGGACGGATCGATGCTCCGAGTGCCAGGCGACGAGGACCATGAGCCTGGGGAGGCGTCTGGGCCCTTCGGATTGAAGGTGGTCGACCTGGCAAGTCACCGACGAAGGCCGACGGCTGTCGACGGTCATTCCGATGGGGGGTTCGTGATGCGCGCTCGGCTTGAGGTTTCTCACCTCGACGATGTCAGGGAGCTTGGGGTCATGGTCGAGTCGTCTGAGCAGCCTGGAGTGGCTTCGTCGACGGCGTGGGCGGGCGACGGCGACGCCGTGACTCTCACCTGGGACGAGATCGCCGGGGCGGCGAGTGTCCGATGGCTCGACGGCGACCAGGAGGGCCTCGTGCTCGAGCGAGAGGCTGCATCGAAGATCTCCGTTCGGGCGGAGGGTGGGTGCGTGCAGTTCCGTGTGTGGTCCCGTTCGCAGGACCTGGGCGGTGAACTCGTCGTGCGCGTCGGCGCAGGCGTGTCGGTGCGCGACGCTCTGCTGCGGCTCTAGCTGTACTACCCGCCTGGGGCGAGCAAGCCGCACGCGGTGACGTCGTGTTCCAACCTCTCGCGTGGAGCAGCCTGAGCACGGTGATCGGACTGTTCCGGCGGACTCGATCGGGCGTGTCGTTGCCGAAGTCGATGCTCACCCGGGCCGCGGATCGTTGGTGGTGCGTGCCCGCGCGTGCGCTCACGCCGTCCGCTCCGGGCCAGAGCACGGACGATGCCGTCGAGGAGCCGCCCGTCTGCCCCGCCGACAGGCGGCACCGGCGCCCGGCACGCTCCGCGCGTTCAGGTCCGCCACCGTCGCTACACTCGTGCCCACAGGCACCGATCCGGCCATCACCGGGGAGCCTCCGGAAGAACAGGCCGCGTCGCACCACCGGGCGCGTCCCCAGTAGAACCGGACGGGGCAGGCCCGTCACAGCCGCAGCGCAGAGTGGTCGCGCACCGCACCCCGCGAGGGGCACGGTGGACGGCAAGCGGGGTGGTACCGCGGTGCCCCCGGGTCGGTGTCCGGCCCGGGTGACGTCGTCCCCGTGGTCCTGCCGAACCGCACCGCCCCCGCCGCCCGCCGGCGGGAGCACCGACCACAGGAGCGCCATCCGCCATGGCCTACCCCCTGCACCGCTCGCCCGCCGGCAAGCACGTCGCCCCGTCGTCGCCCGGGGCCGCGTTCGGCCTGCCCGCGTCCCCCGACCTGCCCGCGCTGGAGAAGGACGTCCTCGCGTACTGGGAGGCGGACGGCACGTTCCAGGCGTCGATCGACGCGCGTGACGCCGGCGCGGACGGCGCGAACGAGTTCGTGTTCTACGACGGCCCGCCGTTCGCGAACGGCCTGCCGCACTACGGGCACCTGCTGACGGGCTACGCGAAGGACATCGTGGGCCGGTACCAGACGCAGCGGGGCCGCCGCGTGGAGCGCCGGTTCGGCTGGGACACGCACGGCCTGCCGGCGGAGCTCGAGGCGGAGCGGATCCTCGGCATCACGGACAAGTCCCAGATCGAGACGATGGGCATCAAGGCGTTCAACGACGCGTGCCGCACGTCGGTGCTGCGCTACACCGACGAGTGGCGGGTGTACGTGACCCGGCAGGCGCGGTGGGTGGACTTCGACCACGACTACAAGACGCTGGACCCGACGTTCATGGAGTCGGTGATCTGGGCGTTCAAGCAGCTGTACGACAAGGGCTGGGCGTACGAGGGCTACCGCGTGCTGCCGTACTGCTGGAACGACCAGACGCCGCTGTCGAACCACGAGCTGCGGATGGACGACGACGTCTACCGGGACGTCCAGGACCAGACGGTGACGGTGACGTTCCCGCTGACGGGGGCGCGCGCCGAGGAGCTCGGGCTCGCGGGCGTCGCGGCGCTGGCGTGGACGACGACCCCGTGGACGCTGCCCACCAACTCGGCGCTCGCGGTCGGGCCGGACGTGGAGTACGTCGTGGTGCCGCACGCGCGCCTCGCGGGGGACCGCGAAGGGCTGCAGGACGCGCTGCGCGGCGAGGACTTCCTGCTGGCGCGGGCCCTGCTGCCGGGGTACGCGAAGGACCTCGGCTACGCCTCGGCGGACGACGCGTGGGAGGCGGCGGTGGCGCGCGCGGAGGCCCGCGGGACGAGCCCGACCCTGCGCGGCGCCGAGCTGGCGGGCGTGCGGTACGAGCCGCTGTTCGGCTACCTCGCGGACCAGCCGGGCATGGCGGAGCACGGCTTCCAGGTGCTGCTCGCGGACTACGTCACCACCGAGGACGGCACCGGCGTGGTGCACCAGGCCCCGGCGTACGGCGAGGTCGACCAGGAGACCTGCGAGGCCGCGGGCATCCCGACGGTGCTGAGCGTCGACGAGGGCGGGAAGTTCACGTCCCTGGTCCCGGACTTCCAGGGCCTGCAGGTGTTCGAGGCGAACAAGCCGATCACGCAGCGGCTGCGCGCGGACGGCCGGCTGCTGCGCCAGGCGTCGTACGTGCACTCCTACCCGCACTGCTGGCGCTGCCGGCACCCGCTGATCTACAAGGCGGTGTCGTCGTGGTTCGTCAAGGTGACGGCGTTCCGCGACCGGATGGTCGAGCTGAACCAGGACATCTCCTGGGTGCCCGAGCACATCAAGGACGGCCAGTTCGGCAACTGGCTGGCCGGCGCGCGTGACTGGTCGGTTTCCCGCAACCGCTACTGGGGCACGCCGATCCCGGTGTGGGTGAGCGACGACCCCCAGTACCCGCGGATCGACGTGTACGGCTCGTTCGCGGAGCTGGAGGCCGACTTCGGCCGGCTGCCGCTGAACGACGCCGGGGAGCCGGACCTGCACCGGCCGTTCATCGACGAGCTGACCCGCCCGAACCCCGACGACCCGAGCGGGCGCTCGACGATGCGCCGGATCCCGGACGTCCTGGACGTGTGGTTCGACTCCGGGTCGATGCCGTACGCGCAGGTGCACTACCCGTTCGAGAACGCGGACTGGTTCGACCACCACTACCCGGGCGACTTCATCACGGAGTACATCGGGCAGACCCGCGGCTGGTTCTACCTGCTGCACGTGCTGGCCACCGCGCTGTTCGACCGGCCGGCGTTCCGCACGTCGGTGTCGCACGGCATCGTCCTGGGCTCCGACGGCCGCAAGATGAGCAAGTCGCTGCGCAACTACCCGGACGTGAACGAGGTGTTCGACCGCGACGGGTCGGACGCGATGCGGTGGTTCCTCATGGCGTCGCCGATCCTGCGCGGCGGCAACCTGGTCGTCACGGAGGAGGGCATCCGCTCGGAGGTCCGCCAGGTGCTGCTGCCGCTGTGGAGCACGTGGTACTTCTTCGCGCTGTACGCCAACGCGGCCGGCGACGGCCTCACCGCGCGGCGCGTCACGGCGCAGGACCACGCCGAGGGCCGGCTGTCGACGATGGACCGGTACCTGCTGGCCCGCACGCGGCGGCTGGTCGAGGACGTGACGGCGCAGCTCGACGCGTACGACGTGCCGGGGGCCTGCGAGACGGTGCGGGTGCACCTGGACCTGCTGACCAACTGGTACGTCCGCACGCAGCGCGACCGGTTCTGGGCGGAGGACGCCGCGGCGTTCGACACGCTGTGGACGGCGCTGGAGACCCTGACCCGGGTGATGGCGCCGCTCGCGCCGCTGCTGTCGGAGGAGGTGTGGCGCGGCCTGACCGGCGAGCGCTCCGTGCACCTGACGGACTGGCCGGTGCTCGGGGACGGCGGGGCGGACGACGTCGCGCTGGCGGCGGACGACGACCTCGTCGTGGCCGTCGACGGGGTGCGGGAGGCCGTCTCGGCGGCGCTCGCGCTGCGGAAGGCGAACGCGCTGCGTGTCCGTCAGCCGCTGCGGGAGCTGCGCGTCGCGACGCCGGACCCGCAGGCCCTCGCGCCGTTCCGGGACCTGCTGGCCGCGGAGCTCAACGTCAAGGACGTCGTGCTGTCGACGGTCGAGGAGGCCGCCGCGGGCGGGGTGGCGGTGCGCCGCAACCTCGCGGTGAACGCCCGTGCCGCCGGTCCGCGCCTGGGCCGCGGCGTCCAGGCGGTCATCCGGGCCGCGAAGGCCGGCGACTGGTCGACCGACGCGGAGGGCCGCGTGGTGGTCCGCACCGACGAGGGCGACGTGCCGGTGCTGGACTCCGAGTACGAGCTCACGACGTCGATCGACGTGACGACCGCCGAGGGGGAGGCGCCCACGCTGGCCGCGGGCGTGCTGCCGTCCGGCGGTTTCGTGGTGCTGGACCTCGCGCTGGACGACGCGCTGCTCGCCGAGGGCTACGCCCGCGACGTGGTGCGTGCCGTGCAGGACGCCCGCAAGGCCGCCGACCTGGCGGTGACCGACCGGATCCGGCTGACGCTGGGCGTGCCCGCGGAGCACCGCGCGGCCGTCGAGGCGCACCGGGAGTTCATCGCGTCCGAGACGCTCGCGACGGCGGTGGTGCTCGAGCAAGCGGAGGGCGCCGAGCTCGCGGTCGGCGTCGAGCGGGTGGACGCCTGATGGCCGCCGGGAAGGGCCGGGGCGGCGCCGACCACCTGCGCGACGAGGCCGCGGCGGCCGCCCGCCGGGCCGCGGACGAGGTGTACGCGGGGATCCTCGAGCGGGCGCCCGAGCACGACTTCGACCCGACGCTCGACCGGGTGCGGGCGGTGTGCGAGCTGCTGGGCGACCCGCAGCGCGCGTACCGGGTCGTGCACCTCACGGGCACCAACGGCAAGACGTCGACGGCCCGCATGGTCGAGCGGCTGGTGCGCGAGCACGGGCTGCGGACGGGACGGTTCACGAGCCCGCACCTGAGCCGGGTCACCGAGCGCATCGCGATCGACGGCGAGCCGATCTCCGACGAGCGGTTCGTCGAGGTGTGGCAGGACGTCGCGCCGTACGTGCACATGGTGGACGTACGGGAGCAGGCGGAGGGGCGGCCGCGGCTGTCGTTCTTCGAGGTGTTCACGGTCATGGCGTTCGCGGCGTTCGCGGACGCGCCGGTGGACGTGGCGGTGGTCGAGGTCGGGATGGGCGGGCGCTGGGACGCGACGAACGTCGCGGACGGCGAGGTCGCGGTCATCACCCCGGTGGCGCACGACCACGAGCGCTGGCTCGGGCACACCCTCGTGGAGATCGCGGGGGAGAAGGCCGGGATCGTCAAGGACGGCGCCACGCTGGTGCTGGCGCGCCAGGAGGAGGACGCGGAGGGCGTCATCCTCCACGCAGCCGCCGAGCGCGGGGCGCGCGTGGTGCGCGAGGGCATCGACATCGACGTGGTCGAGCGCCAGGTCGCGGTCGGCGGACAGCTGCTCACGCTGCGTGGCACGGGCGGTGTGTACACGGACATCTTCCTGCCGCTGCACGGGGAGCACCAGGCGCACAACGCGCTGGCGGCGCTCGCCGCCACGGAGGCCCTCATGGCCGGGGGCGGCGCGCTCGACGGCTCGGTGGTGGAGGTGGCGTTCGCGGACGCGGACTCCCCGGGGCGCCTGGAGCTGGTGCGGTCGAGCCCGACTGTGATCGTCGACGGCGCCCACAACCCGGCGGGCGCCGAGGCGCTGGTCGCGGCGCTGGAGGAGGCCTTCGCGTTCCAGAGCGTCGTGGGCGTGGTCGGCGTCATGGCGGACAAGGACCCGGAGAACATCCTCGCGGTGCTGGAGCCGGCGCTCGACCACGTGGTGGTGACCCGGGCCTCGACGCCCCGGGCCCTCGAGGTCGACGACCTCGCCGAGATCGCCCGGGACGTCTTCGGCGAGGACCGCGTGCACGTGCGGGAGCGGCTGGACGACGCGGTGACGCTGGCCGCGGACCTGGCGGAGCGGGACGTCGAGCGCGGCGCCGCCGTGCTGGTGACCGGGTCGATCCTGCTGGTCGCGGAGGCGCGGACGCTGTTCGGCCGGGCCTGAGACGGCCGGTGCCCGGGGTGCACGAACGTGCACCCCGGGCGCACGCCTGCCCCTTGACGCCCGCCACCAGCGCGGCGAGTGTGAGTGCTGTCGCGACGACGGCGCCGCGACCGGCCGCGCGGAAGGGAACCACCGACGTGAAGAAGCTCATCAACGACCCGCAGAACGTCGTCGCCGAGTCCGTCGAGGGATTCGGGCTGGCGCACGCGGACGTCGTGCAGGTGCACACGGACCCGCTGTTCGTCTCCCGGGCCGGAGGCGCGGTCAGCGGCAAGGTCGGCCTCGTCTCGGGCGGTGGCAGCGGGCACGAGCCGCTGCACGCGGGGTTCGTCGGCGCCGGCATGCTCGACGCGGCGGTGCCGGGTGCGATGTTCACCTCGCCCACACCCGACCAGATCGCCCCCGCGTTCGCCGCGGCGGACGGCGGTGCCGGCGTGCTCGCGATCGTCAAGAACTACACGGGCGACGTGCTGAACTTCGAGACGGCGGCCGAGCTCGCCGACGCGGACGACATCACGGTCCGCACCGTCGTGGTCAACGACGACGTCGCCGTCGAGGACTCGCTGTACACCGCGGGCCGCCGCGGTGTCGCGGGCACCGTCGCCGTCGAGAAGATCGCCGGCGCGGCCGCTGCGCGCGGCGACGACCTGGACGCGGTCGTCGCGGTGGCCGAGAAGGTCGTCGCCAACGTCCGGTCGATGGGCGTCGCGCTCACCGCGTGCACCGTTCCCCACGCCGGCAAGCCGTCCTTCGACCTGCCCGAGGACGAGATCGAGATCGGCATCGGCATCCACGGCGAGCCGGGCCGGCGCCGCATCCCGCTCGCCGGCGCGGACGAGATCACCGAGATGCTGCTGACGCCCGTCGCCGACGACCTGGGCCTCGCGTCCGGCGAGCGTGTCCTGCTGTTCGTCAACGGCATGGGTGGCACGCCGCTCTCCGAGCTCTACGTCGTCTATCGTCAGGCACGCAGGCTGCTCGAGGGCCGCGGGGTCGAGGTGACCCGGTCGCTCGTGGGCAACTATGTGACATCACTGGAGATGCAGGGCGCCTCGGTCACTGTGCTCCGGTTGGACGACGAGCTCACCGCGCTGTGGGACGCGCCGGTGCGCACGGCCGCGCTGCACTGGTAGCCGCGAGACGGCTGCCGGGGGCGTCGGGCCCGCCGTCCTCCGGGACGCGTGGCCGCCGGCACGACGGCGGAGGTGGGAGCGGAGCATGACGGATTCCCTGGGTGCGACGTGGGCGGAGGCCTGGGTGCGCCGGACGGCGCAGGTGGTCGCCGAGAACCGGGAGGAGCTCATCGAGCTCGACCGGCAGATCGGCGACGGCGACCACGGCGAGAACCTCAGCCGGGGCTTCACCGCCGTGCTGGCCAAGCTCGACGCGCTGGAGGCGCCGCCGGGCGACGTGGGTGCGGTGCTCAAGCTCGTCGCGACCACGCTGATGTCGACGGTGGGCGGGGCGGCCGGCCCGCTCTACGGGACCGCGTACCTGCGGGCGGCGAAGGTCACGGGCGTCCCGGGGCTGGACGCCCACGCCGTCGTGGCGATGCTGGAGGCCGGGCTCGAGGGCATCGTGGTCCGCGGGAAGGCCACCACCGGGGAGAAGACGATGGTCGACGCCTGGACCCCCGCGGTCGAGGCCGCCGTGCAGGCCGCGGACGCGGGGGCGTCGCCGGCGGCGGTCCTCGCGGCGGCGGCCGAGGCCGCGCGGGCGGGGGCGCTCGCGACCATCCCGCTCGTCGCCACGAAGGGCCGGGCGTCGTACCTCGGCGAGCGCTCCGCCGGGCACCAGGACCCGGGCGCGACGTCGAGCGCGCTGATCCTCGAGGCCGCTGCGGCCACGGCGGCGGCGGCATGAGCGCCCCCGTCGCCCTGGTGCTGGTCTCGCACTCCGAGCGGCTCGCCGCGGGGCTGCGGGAGCTGGCGGGGCAGATGGCGCCGGACGTGCTGATCGTGGCCGCCGGCGGTGACGGCGACGGCGGGCTCGGCACCAGCTTCGACCTGGTGCAGGACGCGCTGACCGAGGCGACGGCCGACGGCCGGTCCGCCGTGGTGCTGACCGACCTCGGCTCGGCGGTGCTCACGACGGAGTCCGTGCTCGAGTTCCTCGACGAGGACGTCGCCGCGCGGGTGCACCTCGCGGACGCCCCGCTGGTCGAGGCCGCCGTCGCGGCTGCGGTCACCGCCGCGGGCGGTGCGCCCGTCGGCGAGGTGCTCGGTGCGGCCGTGGCGGCAGGGGCGGGCTTCCCGCACGCGGTCGGGGCCGGGGAGGCGCCGCCGGTCGGCACCGGCGGACCCGACGCGGCCGGGGAGCCGGCGCCCGCGCCGCCTGCCGGGTCCGGCGCGCCGGGGGAGGAGAACCCGATCACCGCCCAGGTGGTCGTGCGCAACCCGATGGGCCTGCACGCCCGCCCGGCTGCGGTGCTGGCGCGCATGATGGCCGGCTTCGACGCCGCGGTGCGGGTGGACGGCGTGAACGCCGCGAGCGTGCTCGAGCTCATGCAGCTGGGGGCGACGCAGGGCCGCACGCTGGAGGTGTCCGCGACCGGACCGCAGGCGCGGGTGGCGGTCGACGCCTTCGTCGGTGCCGTCGAGGAGGGCTTCGGCGAGGTGTGAGCCGGTTCACCGGTCCGCTGCCTGACGCAACTCTGCATGCCGTGCAAGAATGCATGCCATGCAAGAATCCGCCGCCGAGCCCGAGGGGCTGCGCGCCCGCAAGAAGCGCGCCCGTCTCGAGGCGCTCGTCGACGCCACGCACCGGCTGGCGGCGGAGCACGGCCTCGACCAGGTGACGGTCGAGGCGGTCTGCGCGGAGGTCGGCGTCTCGGTCCGCACGTTCTTCAACTACTTCGAGTCGAAGGACGACGCGGTGCTGGGCCTCGCCCACTGGCGGATCGACCCGGCCGCCGCCGGGACGTTCGCCGACGGCGGGCCGAGCGGCGACCTGCTGCCCGACCTGCAGGCCCTCGTGGCCCACGTGCTCGACCACCCGCCGCTCGGCAAGGAGCGCATGGAGCGGGCGTTCGAGGTCGCGCGCGGCCACCCCGACCTGCTCGTGCGGGCCTACGCGCACGTCCGCGGCCTGCACGACGAGATCGAGCAGCTCGTCCGCCGCCGCCTCGGCGACGGGGCGGACGAGGCGGTCGTCCTGCTGGTCGGCGCGCTGCTCATGGTGATCTCGCACGCAACCTTCGTCCGGTGGGACGCCGCCGGACGCCGGGGCGACGTGCACGACCAGCTGCCGTCCGTCGTCGCGGACCTCGCCGCGATCGCCGCGACCGCCCACCCGGCGGCCGCACCTCCCGGCTGACCTCCCCGCGCGCCACCCACCTGCACCCGCCAGCACCGGCGCGCCCCCGTGCGCCGGTGCTGCGCCCCACCGCACACCTCCGCCGCCGACGGCGCCGCACCGGCCGCAGCCGGTCCCCGGCGCGCGCCGGCCCTCCGCACGAGAAACGGAACCCGGCCCATGGCGACCACCGCCCACGCACCGGACGAGCCGCTGGTCGAGCTGACCCAGCGCACCGTCTGGCTCATCTTCGGCGCGCTGCTGGCCAGCATGCTGCTGTCTTCGCTCGACCAGTCCATCGTCGGCACGGCGATGCCCACCATCGTCGGCGAGCTGGACGGCGTCGAGCACCAGGGGTGGGTCGTGACGATCTACATCCTGGCGATCGCGATCGTCATGCCGCTGTACGGCAAGTTCGGTGACCTGTGGGGCCGGCGCTGGCCGTTCCTCGTCGCGATCGGCCTGTTCACGGTGGCGTCCGCGGGCGCCGGCTTCGCGCAGTCGTTCGGCGAGCTCGTCGCGTGGCGCGGCGTCCAGGGGCTCGGCGGCGGCGGACTGATCATCCTGTCGCAGGCGATCATCGCGGACATCGTGCCCGCGAAGGAGCGCGGCAGGTACATGGGCCCGATGGGGGCGATGTTCGGCGTCGCCGCGGTCGCAGGCCCGCTGCTCGGCGGGCTGTTCACGGACCACGCCGACTGGCGCTGGTGCTTCTGGATCAACATCCCGGTCGGCATCGCGGCGTTCGTCACGGCGTGGTTCACGCTCAAGCTGCCCTCGCACCGCTCCGGTCGGCGCCTGGACGTCGCCGGCATCGTGCTGCTGACGCTCGCCACGTCCGGGATCGTCCTGCTCACGTCCTGGACCTCGCTGACCGGCGAGGGCGGCTACGACTGGTCCGACGCGCGCCTGGTGGCCCTGCTGGTCGGCACCCTCGTCGCGATCGCGCTGTTCATCGGGGTCGAGCTGCGGGCGCAGGAGCCGATCCTGCCGCTGCGGCTGTTCCGCAACCCGACGTTCGCGCTGGCCACCGGCATCGGCCTGGTCATCGGCATGGGCATGTTCGCGTCCCTGGCCTTCCTGCCGACGTTCCTGCAGATGTCGACCGGCTCCGGCGTCACGGAGTCCGGCCTGCTCATGCTCCCGATGACCGTCGGTGTCATGCTCACCGCCATCGGCTCCGGCGTGGCGATCACCCGCACCGGGCGCTACCGGGCGTTCCCGATCGCGGGCATGGCGGTGACCACGGTCGGACTGGCGTGGCTCACCACCATCACCGGCGACATGTCGATGGTGCTGTTCGGGGTGATGATCTTCGTCCTGGGCGCCGGGCTCGGCCTCGTGATGCAGACGATCGTGCTCGCGGTGCAGAACTCGGTCGACCCGCACGAGATCGGCACCGCGACCAGCGCCAACAACTTCTTCCGGGAGATCGGCGCGGCGGTCGGCACGGCACTGTTCAGCACGATCTTCACCACCCGGCTCTCGACGCGCCTCGAGGGCGTGTTCGCGGGCGTGCCGGCGGGCGGTGCCGACGCGTCCGGCGGTGCCGAGTCGCTGACCCCCGCGCTCGTCGCGCAGCTGCCCGACGCCCTGCGCGACGGCGTGGTCGCGGCGTACACCGAGGCGCTCGCGCCCGCGTTCTGGTACCTCGTCCCGCTGCTCGCCCTCGGCTTCGTGCTGACGCTGTTCCTGCGCGAGGTGACGCTGTCGGACGTGGCCGGGATGGTGGCGCGCGGCGAGGCCACGGCGGCGCCGGCGCGGCGCTCGACGCCACCCGCGCCCGAGGCGGAGCGCGCGTCCGCCGCCGCGGCCGGCCCGTCGGGCCCCGCGGGAGCCGGTGGCCCCACTGGGTCGTCCGGCGACCCCCGGTAGCCTGCCGACGTGACCTCCCCGCACGCCGCGCGGCCCGCGCGCCCGAAGCGTCCCGCCAAGCCCCAGTTCGCCTCGACCATCCTGGTCCTGGAGGGCGTGCTGGTGCTGTTCGCGGCGCTCACGGCGCACGGCCTCGCGGCGGCAGGCGTCCTCGGCACCCCGCCGGGGGTGCTCTGGCCGGTCGCCGGGCTGGTGTTCGTCGTCCTCGTCGTGCTGTCGCGCCTCGTGACGGTCCCGGGCGGGTACCTCGCCGGCTCGGTGGCGCAGGTGCTGGTGCTCGCGTGCGGGTTCGTCGTGCCGCTGATGTTCGCCCTCGGCGTGCTGTTCGCCGTGCTGTGGGCGGTGTCGCTGCGGCTCGGCGCCCGGATCGACCGGGAGCGCGCGGCGTACGACGCGGCCCACCCCGAGGAGTCCGGCGCCGCCGGTTAGGGTGACGCCCATGAGCGACATCCAGCGCACCCTCGTCCTGGTCAAGCCCGACGGCGTGAGCCGGGGGCTGGCGGGCGAGGTGCTCCGCCGCATCGAGGCCAAGGGCTACACCCTCGTGGCCGTCGAGCTCCGCACCGCCGACGACGACCTGCTGCACGCCCACTACGCCGAGCACGAGGGCAAGCCGTTCTTCGGCCCGCTCGTGGAGTTCATGAAGTCCGGTCCCGTCCTGGCGGTCGTCGTCGAGGGCCACCGCGTCATCGAGGGTTTCCGCTCGCTGGCGGGCGCCACGGACCCGACGGTCGCAGCCCCGGGCACCATCCGCGGCGACCTCGGCCGCGAGTGGGGCCTGAAGGTCACGCAGAACCTCGTGCACGGCTCGGACTCCCCGGAGTCGGCCGCCCGCGAGATCGGGCTCTGGTTCCCCGCGCTGGCCCGCTGAGCCCGCGCACCGGCCCGGGGCCTCCGGGTCCCGGGCCGGTGCCGCCACTAGGCTGCCGCCCGTGCACCTGAAGACGCTCACCCTGCGGGGGTTCAAGTCGTTCGCCTCGGCGACGACGCTGCACCTCGAGCCCGGGGTGACCTGCGTCGTGGGCCCCAACGGGTCCGGCAAGTCGAACGTCGTCGACGCGCTCGCGTGGGTGATGGGCGAGCAGGGCGCCAAGTCGCTGCGCGGCGGCAAGATGGAGGACGTCATCTTCGCGGGCACCTCCGGCCGCCCGCCCCTGGGGCGTGCCGAGGTGTCGCTGACCATCGACAACACGGACGGCGCCCTGCCGATCGAGTACACCGAGGTGACGATCTCGCGGACGCTGTTCCGCAACGGCGGCTCGGAGTACGCGATCAACGGGCGGCCGTGCCGGCTGCTCGACATCCAGGACCTGCTGTCCGACTCGGGCCTGGGCCGGGAGATGCACGTCATCGTCGGGCAGGGTCAGCTCGACGCGGTGCTGCGCGCGACGCCGGAGGAGCGGCGCGGCTTCATCGAGGAGGCCGCGGGCGTCCTCAAGCACCGCAAGCGCAAGGAGAAGGCGCTCCGCAAGCTCGACGCGATGCAGGCGAACCTCACGCGCCTCACCGACCTGACCGGGGAGCTGCGGCGCCAGCTCGGGCCGCTGGGCCGGCAGGCGGAGGTCGCGCGCAAGGCGCAGACCGTCCAGGCGGACCTGCGCGACGCCCGGGCGCGGCTGCTCGCCGACGACCTGGCGCAGCTCACCGCGACCCTCGAGCAGGAGATCGCCGACGACACGGCGCTGCGGGCCCGGCGCACCGAGGCGGAGGCCGCGCTCGACGCCGCTCGCGCCCGGCTCGCGGCCCTCGAGCGCGAGGCCGCCGAGGCGGCTCCCGCCCTGGGCGAGGCGTCGGACCTCTGGTACCGGTTGTCCGCGCTGCAGGAGCGGCTGCGCGGCACGGGGTCCCTCGCGGCGGACCGGGCGCGGCTGCTCGGCAGCGCGACGCCGGAGCCGGCCCGCGGGCAGGACCCCGAGGACCTCGAGCGCCAGGCCGAGCGGGTGCGCGCCGCCGAGGCGGAGCTGACCGCGGAGGTCGACACCGCGCGCGCCGCGCTGGAGGCCGCCCAGGCCGCCCGGCAGCAGGCGGAGGAGGAGGCCGTCGCCGCGGAGAAGGCCCTGGCCACCGTGCTGCGGGGGGCCGCCGACCGGCGCGAGGGGCTCGCCCGGCTCGCCGGCCAGGTGGGCGCCCGGCGCAGCCGCCTGGAGGCCACCGAGGCGGAGATCGGACGGTTGCGTGCGACGCTCACGGAGGCGGAGCGGCGCGGGCACGAGGCGACCGTCGAGTTCGCCGCCCTGGAGACGCAGGTCGCCGGCGTCGAGGAGGGCGAGGAGGGCCTGGACGCCGCCCACGAGGCCGCGGCGGACGCCGTCGAGACGACCGCCGCGCGGGTCGCCGAGCTGGAGCAGGCGCTGGACGAGGCCGAGCGCGAGCGAGCGGCGCTGGAGTCGCGCATCGAGACGCTCGAGCTGTCCCTGACCCGCAAGGACGGCGCCGGCGCGCTGCTCGCCTCCGACGGACTGGCGGGCGTCGTCGGGTCGCTCGCCGCGCTCATCGCGGTCGCCGCAGGCGACGAGGACGCGATCGTGGCGGCCCTGGGTGCGTCGGCGGACGCGGTCGCCGTCGAGTCCGTGGAGGCCGCCGTCGACGCGATCCGGTACCTGCGGGGGCAGGACGCCGGGCGTGCGGGGCTGGTCGTCGCGGCGGGTGACGCCGGGACGACCGCGGCGGCCGGGGTGGGAGCCTCGCCTGCCGGGGCCGCGTGGGCGCTCGACCTGGTCCAGGCGCCGCCCGCCGTGCTGCCCGCGGTGCGCCGGCTCCTCAGCGACGTGGTGGTGGTGGACGACCTGGTCGCCGCGCGCGGGGTGCTGCGGGAGCGGCCGGACCTCGTCGTCGCGACACGGGGTGGCGACGTGCTGGCGGCGCACCGGGCGTCGGGCGGCTCGGCGACAGCGCCGAGCGCGTTGCACCTGCAGGCCGCGCTGGACGAGGCCCGGCAGGGCGTCCAGGACGCCACCTCGCGCGCCGAGCAGGCCCGGTTCGCCCTGGTCGGGGCGCGCGAGGCCCAGGAGTCCGCCCGCGCGGCCTACCAGGACACGCTGGAACGGCTGAACGAGTCCGACGCGGCGCTCGCGGCGGTCGCCGAGCAACTCGGGCACCTGGGTGCGACCGCACGGGCGGCCCGCGCCGAGGCCGAGCGGGTCCAGGCGTCCCTCGCCGCGGCCGAGCAGGCGCTCGCCGCGGAGGCCGCGGAGCTGGCCGAGCTCACCGAGCGGCTCGCGGCCGCCGAGGCCGAGCCCGTCGACACCGACGCCGCGATCGAGGAGCGCACGGTGGAGCGCGACGCCCGGGCCGAGGCCGCGTCGGCCGCGCGGGGCCGGGAGACGGAGGCCCGGCTGACCCTGCGGACGTCGGAGGAGCGCGCCCGTGCGCTCGCGGGCCGCGCGGAGTCGCTGGACCGCGCCGCCCGCACGGAGCGCGCCGCCCGCGAGCGGGCCGCCGAGCGCGAGCGGACGCGCGCCCGGCACGCCGCGGTCGCGACGGCGGTCGCGCAGGGCGCCGCCCAGGCGCTGCGCGTCGTCGAGCACGCCCTCGCCCGGGCCGCTGACGAGCGCGCCGCCGCGGAGTCCGCACGCGCCGAGCGGGACACGGCCCTGGCCGCCGTGCGGACGCAGGTGGACGAGCGACAGCGCGAGGTCGCCCAGCTCACGGACGCCGCGCACCGCGACGAGGTCGCGCGCGCCGAGCAGCGGCTGCGCGTCGAGCAGCTGCAGGCGCGCTCCGTCGAGGACCTCGGCATCGACCCGGCCGTGCTCGTCGAGGAGTTCGGGCCCCACCGGGCGGTGCCCGTGCTCACGCCCCCGGGCGCCGAGGCGAACGGGGACGCACCGGCCGAGGTGCCGTACGTCCGGGCGGAGCAGGAGAAGCGGCTGCGGGCCGCCGAGCGCGCGCTCGCCCAGCTCGGCCGGGTCAACCCGCTGGCGCTGGAGGAGTTCGCGGCGCTCGAGGAGCGGCACAAGTTCCTCGTGGAGCAGCTCGCCGACCTCAAGAAGTCGCGCGCCGACCTGCTGGAGATCGTCCAGGAGATCGACGAGCGCGTGGAGCAGGTGTTCGCCGAGGCGTACCGGGACACCGCGGCGCAGTTCGACCGGGTGTTCCCGCGGCTGTTCCCCGGGGGCGAGGGTCGGCTGGTGCTCACCGACCCCTCCGACATGCTCACCACCGGCATCGAGGTGGAGGCGCGGCCGGCGGGCAAGAAGGTCAAGCGGCTGTCGCTGCTGTCCGGCGGCGAGCGGTCGCTGACGGCGGTCGCGCTGCTGGTGTCGATCTTCAAGGCCCGGCCCAGCCCGTTCTACGTCATGGACGAGGTGGAGGCCGCGCTCGACGACGCGAACCTCGGCCGGCTGCTGGAGGTCTTCCGCGAGCTGCGGGAGGACTCCCAGCTCATCGTCGTCACGCACCAGAAGCGCACCATGGAGATCGCCGACGCGCTGTACGGCGTGACGATGCGCGGCGACGGGGTGACCACGGTGATCAGCCAGCGGCTGCGGGACGAGGCCGCCGCGCCGGTGTGAGCCGCGGGGCGACGTGAAGATCTCGTGCCGGTTCGCCCCGGGTCCGGCACGGGACGGGGCAGTTCCCAGGAACCCGTCCGACAATTGATCCCATGGGCGCGTACGCATGGGGGATCGGGCTGGCTCTGCTGGCGGCGGTGGGCGTGATCGTGGCGGCGAACGCCGCCGAGGGCGGGCGCACGGGGCTGCGCACGTTCTGGCAGGACCTGCGGGGCGGGCTGCGCCGGGACGCGGAGGACCAGCCCGCCGAGGCGGCCGACGCCGAGCCGGTGGACGTGCCGTTCGCGCAGCTCTTCGCGGAGGCGTCCCAGCCGGACGACGGGTACCTGCAGCTGGACGAGCTCGCGGACATGCTCGAGCGGACGGGGGAGCGGGCCGGACGCCTGCTGCCCGGCCGTGCCGGAGCCCGGGGCCACGACCGCGACGCCGCCCGCCCGGTGCCGTCCGTTCCGGCCGACCGTCCTGCGGCGCCCCGGCAGCACGACCGGCACCCGCGGATCCCGCGCCCGGTGCACGTGCCGACCGCCGCACGGCGTTCCGGCCACGCGCCGGCCGGCGTCGCCGCGGACGAGCGGCCGCCCACCGTGCCGCCGCGCCCGCGCGACGGCACGGACGGCTGACACCCGCGACGGCTGACAGACTGTCCCGGTGGACTCGAACGACCTCCTGACCCTGCTCCTCGTCGGCGTGCCGGCGCTCGCCGTCCTGGGCGGCGGTGCCGCGGTGCTGACCCGTGGCCGCCGGCCCGGGGGGACGCGGGACGCCGCCGGCCCGACGACCGTCGAGGACCGCCCCGCCGCCCCCGCCGGCACGGCGGCGCCCGAGGCAGAGGCGCCCGCCCCCGCGGCTCCGGCCCCCGAGGACGCGGCGGCGCCGCCCGCGATCGAGGTGCCCGCTCCCGCCGCCGGTCGGCTCGCCCGGCTGCGCGACCGCCTCGCCCGCTCCGGGTCGCCGTTGGGCGCGCGCATGCTCCAGGTGCTGTCCCGCGACCACCTCGGCGAGGACGACTGGGACGAGCTCGAGGAGACCCTGCTGCTGGCGGATGTCGGCGCGGGCCCCTCCGCGGACCTCGTCGACGCGCTGCGCACCCAGGCGCGCGTGCAGGGGCTCAAGGACCCGGCCCAGGTGCGCGCGCTGCTGCGGGAGCAGCTGCTCGCCCTCGTGGACCCGGGCCTCGACCGGTCGCTGGCGACCTCCCCGCGGACCGGCGAGGACGGCACGGCGCTGCCCGCGGTGGTGCTCGTGGTCGGCGTCAACGGCACCGGCAAGACGACGACCGTCGGCAAGCTCGCGCGCGTGCTCGTCGCCGAGGGCCGATCGGTGCTGCTGGGTGCGGCCGACACGTTCCGTGCCGCCGCCGCCGACCAGCTGGAGACGTGGGGCTCCCGCGTCGGCGTCCGGACCGTCCGTGCCGACCGCGACGGCGCCGACCCCGCGTCCGTCGCGTTCGAGGCGGTCCGGGACGGCGTGCGCGACGGGGCCGACGTGGTGCTGGTCGACACCGCCGGGCGCCTGCAGAACAAGGCGGGGCTCATGGACGAGCTCGGCAAGATCACCCGCGTCGTGACGCGCACCGCGCCGCTGTCCGAGGTGCTCCTGGTGCTCGACGCGACGACCGGCCAGAACGGCATGAACCAGGCCCGCGTCTTCGCGGAGGTCGCCGGGGTGACGGGCATCGTGCTCACCAAGCTCGACGGCACGGCCAAGGGCGGCATCGTGATCGCGGTCCAGCGCGAGCTCGGGGTGCCCGTCAAGCTCGTCGGGCTGGGCGAGGGGCCGGACGACCTGGCGCCGTTCGACGCGGAGGAGTTCGTGGACGGCATCCTCGGCTGAGGCCGCCGGGGCCCGCCGGACGCCCGCCGACTGAGACGAACCCCCCGGCGTAACACAATGTTGACGCCACCCGGGGCCTCGTCACATCCCTGTAACGCGGGTGGCGTCGCCTCGAAACTCCTGTTCAGGACGCTGGACCCCGATCCGGCCGCTCGGCTGGCGAGGGGAGAGGCGTTCCACATGGATCTGGACACCGGAGCGACAGCCTGGATGCTGATGTCAGCGTCCCTGGTGCTGCTCATGACGCCGGGACTGGCGTTCTTCTACGGGGGCATGGTGCGCGGCAAGTCCGTGCTCAACATGATGATGATGTCGTTCATCAGCATCGCCGTGGTCGTCGTCGTGTACGTCTTCTGGGGCTGGTCGATGTCCTACGGATCGGACGTCGGCGGCCTGTTCGGCAACCCGTTCGACCAGTTCGGCCTGGCGGGCACGATCTGGGACGACAGCGGCGAGTTCCTGCTCGACGCCTACGGCGTGCCCGTGGTCGTCGGCGTCGCGTTCCAGGTGACGTTCGCGATCATCACGGTCGCGCTCATCAGCGGCGCGATCGCCGACCGCGTGAAGTTCGGCACCTGGGTCGCGTTCACCGCGCTCTGGGCGACCGTGAGCTACTTCCCGCTCGCCCACATGGTGTGGGGCGGCGGCCAGCTCTCCGGCGCGGAGAACGGCGTCGCGGCTCTGCTCTTCGGCACCACGGACGGCGCGGCCACGGTCGCCCCGATCGACTTCGCCGGTGGCACCGTCGTGCACATCAACGCCGGTATCGCGGGCCTCGTGCTCGCGCTGATCATCGGCAAGCGCAAGGGCTTCGGCAAGGAGCCGATGCGCCCGCACAACCTGCCGTTCGTCATGCTCGGCGCGGCGCTGCTGTGGTTCGGCTGGTTCGGCTTCAACGCCGGCTCCGCGTTCACCGCCGACGGCAACGCCGGTCTCGCCTGGGTCAACACGACCGCCGCCACCGCGGCCGCCGTCATCGGCTGGCTGGTCACGGAGAAGTTCCGCGACGGGCACGCCACCTCCCTGGGAGCCGCGTCCGGTGTCGTCGCCGGCCTGGTCGCGATCACCCCGGCCGCCGGCACGCTGCGCCCGGTGACCTCGATCATCCTCGGCGTGGTCGCGGGTGTGCTGTGCGCCCTCGCGGTCGGCCTGAAGTACCGCTTCGGCTACGACGACTCGCTCGACGTCGTCGGCGTCCACCTGGTCGGCGGCCTCGTCGGCACCATCGGCATCGGCTTCCTGGCCGCCGACACGGGCCTGTTCTTCGGCGGCGGCGTCAAGCAGCTCGTCGTGCAGACGGTCATCGCGCTGCTCGCCCTGGTGTTCTCGGGTCTGGTGACCCTGGTCATCGGGCTCATCCTGAAGGCCACCATGGGCTGGCGGGTCAGCGAGGAGGCCGAGGTGGGCGGCATCGACCTGGCCGTGCACGGTGAGACCGCATACGAGACGCTGGGCGGAGCCCGCGTCGTGACGGAGGTGAAGGCATGACCAAGCTCGTGTCGGCGGTCATCCAGCCGCATCGGCTCGACGACGTGAAGTCGGCCCTGGAGGCGGCGGGTGTCCGCGGCCTGACGGTCAGCGAGGCGTCCGGCTACGGCCGCCAGCGCGGCCACACGGAGGTCTACCGGGGTGCGGAGTACACCGTCGACCTGGTGCCGAAGGTCAAGATCGACGTGCTGGTCGCCGACGAGGACGCCCCGGGCGTCACCGAGGTGATCGTCAAGGCCGCGCAGACCGGCAAGATCGGCGACGGCAAGGTCTGGGTGGTCCCCGTCGAGGACGTCGCCCGCGTCCGCACCGGCGAGCACGGGGTCGACGCCCTGTGACGACCGGCACGACGACGGCCGGCCGGACCGGCTGACGGATGGCCGACCCGACCGAGGTCCCGCACTCCCCGGAGCTCCCGGGGGTGCGGGACCTCCGCTCTGAGCGGCTCGTGCTCGCCGCGCGGTTGTCCGGCCCGGACGCCGACGGCGGGGCGCGGCGCCGCGCCGTGTCCGACCTGGTGCTGCGGCGCCTGGCGGAGCTGTGGGACACCGCGACCGGGGGCCGGGAGACCCCCGGCATCGGCCTCGGCGCCGTGGGGTCCGTCGGCCGCGGCGACGCCAGCCCGGCGAGCGACCTCGACCTCCTGCTCGTGCACGACGGCCGGGGCCACGCCGCCGAGGAGCTCGCGGGCCTGGCCGACCGGCTCTGGTACCCGGTGTGGGACGCGGGTCTCGACCTGGACCACTCCGTGCGGTCCCTCGCGCAGTGCCGGCAGGTGGCCTCCCGCGACCTCCCGGCGGCGGTCGGCCTGCTGGACCTGCGCCCCGTGGCGGGCGACCCGGGCATCGTGCACCGGGCGCAGTCCGCCCTGCTGGCCGACTGGCGGTCCGCGGCCCGCCGCCGGCTGCCCGAGCTGCTGGCCTCCACGCGGCAGCGGGCCGAGCGGCACGGCGAGCTCGCGTACCTCATCGAGCCGGACCTCAAGGAGGCCCGCGGGGGCATCCGGGACGCGGTCGTGCTGTCCGCGCTCGCCGCGACGTGGCTGACCGACCGGCCGCACGGCGCCGTCGACCGCGCGCACGCGCACCTGCTCGACGTCCGCGACGCGGTGCAGACCGTCACCCGCCGGCACACGAACCGGCTGCTGCTGGCCGACCAGGACGAGGTCGCCGAGCTGCTGGGCGTGGGGGACCGGGACGACCTGCTCGCGAGCCTCGCGGAGGCCGGCCGGGTCATCTCCTACGCCCTGGACACCACCGCCCGCAACGCCCGGCAGGCGCTCGCCCGGCCCGCGCGCCGACCGGTCCTGGTGCGGGGGCGCCGCACCCCGCCGCGGCTGCGCGCCGTCGCGGAGGGCCTCGTGGAGCACGACGGCGAGCTGGTGCTGGCCGCCGACGCCCGGCCCGCCGACGACCCGCTGCTGTCCCTGCGCGCGGCCGCGACCGCCGCCCGGACGGGGCTGACGCTGTCGCCGATCACCGTCGCGAGCCTCGAGCGGACGCCGCCGCTGCCGACCCCGTGGCCGAAGGCCGCCCGCACCCTGCTCGTGCAGCTCCTCACCACCGGACCCGCGCAGGTGCCGGTGTGGGAGGCGCTGGACCTGGCCGGGGTCGTGACCACGTGGATCCCGGAGTGGGCCGGCGTCCGCAACCGCCCGCAGCGCTCGCCGATCCACCGCCACACCGTCGACCGCCACCTCGTGGAGGCCGCCGCCCGCGCGGCCGGGCTGCGCCGCACCGTCGACCGCCCGGACGTGCTGCTGGTCGCCGCGCTCCTGCACGACATCGGCAAGCGCGCCGGCGCCGCGGACCACTCCGTCGAGGGTGCGCGGCTGGTCGGGCCCGTCGTGCAGCGCATGGGCTTCCCGCCGGCGGACGTGGCCGACGTCGAGCTGCTGGTGCGGCACCACCTCACGCTCGCGGACCTGGCGACCGGCGCGGACCCCGACGACCCGGCCACCGTCGAGGCGCTCCTGGCGGCCGTCGACCACCGGCCGGACCTGCTGGCGCTGCTGCGCGCGCTGACCGAGGCGGACGCGTCGTCCGCCGGCCCCACCGCGTGGACCGCGTGGCGGGCGCAGCTCGTGGACGACCTCGTGGCGCGGGCGACCGCGCGGCTGGCGGGTACGCTGGGACGTCCCTGACCGCCGAGAGAGCGTGAGGATCGCGCGGTGTTCGCCACCCTGTCCGACCGACTGACGTCGACCTTCAAGAACCTGCGCTCCAAGGGGCGGCTGTCCGAGGCGGACATCGACGCCACCGTGCGCGAGATCCGCCGGGCGCTGCTCGACGCGGACGTCGCCGTCCCCGTCGTGCGGCAGTTCACCGGCGCGGTGCGCGAGCGGGCGCTGTCGGCCGAGGTGTCGGGCGCGCTGAACCCCGCCCAGCAGGTCGTCAAGATCGTCAACGACGAGCTGGTGGCGATCCTCGGCGGCGCGAACCGGCCGCTGACGCTCGCCAAGAACCCGCCGACGGTCATCCTGCTCGCCGGCCTCCAGGGAGCCGGCAAGACGACGCTCGCCGGCAAGCTCGCCCTGCACCTCAAGGACCAGGGCCACACCCCGATGCTGGTCGCCGCCGACCTGCAGCGCCCGAACGCGGTCACGCAGCTGCAGGTGGTGGGGGAGCGCGCCGGCGTGCCGGTGTTCGCGCCCCACCCCGGCAACCAGGGCTCCGAGCAGGACGTCGTCGTGGGCGCCGACCCGGTGGCCGTGGCGCGCGAGGGCCTCGCGACCGCGAAGGCCCGCCAGCACGACGTGCTCATCGTCGACACCGCGGGCCGTCTCGGCGTCGACGCGGAGCTCATGCGGCAGGCCGCCGACATCCGCGACGCCGTCGAGCCGGACGAGATCCTGTTCGTGATCGACGCGATGATCGGCCAGGACGCGGTCGCGACGGCCACCGCGTTCCAGGAGGGTGTCGGCTTCACCGGCGTCGTGCTGTCGAAGCTCGACGGCGACGCGCGCGGCGGCGCCGCCCTGTCGGTCGCGTCCGTCACAGGCCGGCCGATCCTGTTCGCGTCGACGGGCGAGAAGCTCACCGACTTCGAGGTGTTCCACCCCGACCGCATGGCGTCGCGCATCCTCGACATGGGCGATGTGCTCACCCTCATCGAGCAGGCCGAGCGCGCGTTCGACGCCGAGCAGGCCGAGCAGATGGCCGGCAAGCTCGCCTCCGGCGAGGGCTTCACGCTCGCGGACTTCCTGCAGCAGATGCAGCAGCTCAAGAACATGGGCTCGATGAAGAAGATGCTCGGCATGCTCCCCGGGATGGGGCAGATGCGCGAGGCCATCGAGAGCTTCGACGAGCGCGAGGTCGACCGGGTCGAGGCGATGATCCGCTCGATGACCCCGGCGGAGCGCGACAACCCGAAGATCATCAACGGCTCCCGGCGCGCCCGCATCGCCGCGGGCTCCGGCATGCAGGTGTCGGACGTCAACGGTCTGCTCGAGCGGTTCGCCGCGGCGCAGAAGATGATGCAGCAGATGGCGCGCGGCGGCGGCATGCCCGTGCCCGGCATGGGGAACCTCCCGGGGACGGGCCGCAAGGGCCGCGGCCGGACGGCACCGGCGAAGAAGGTCAAGGGCAAGTCCGGCAACCCGGCCAAGCGCGCCGCGCAGGAGCGGGCGGCGGCCGACCGCGCGGCGGGGATCGCGCCCGCGGCGCCGGCGGCGAAGGGCTCGGCGTTCGGCATCGGCGGGCCGGCCCCGCAGCAGGACGCGTTCGACCCGTCGAGCATCGAGGACCTGCAGAAGTTCCTCGGGCGCTGACCGGACGGGCGGGCGGATCGCCGGGGGAGGCGCCGTGGCCGACGTGCTGCACCTGACCGGTCCGGTCGTCCTCGACGACGACCGGGTCGTGGGCGAGGCGTGGGTCGTCGGCGGGCGGCTCACGTTCGCGCGTCCGGCGGGCGGTGCGGCGACGCGGGTCGACGGGTGGGTCGTGCCCGGGCTGGTCGACGTGCACTGCCACATCGGCCTCGCCGCGGAGGGCGCCGTCGACCGCGCGACCGCGCAGGCGCAGGCCCTCGCCGACCGTGACTCCGGCGTGCTGCTGGTCCGCGACGCGGGGTCGCCCGCCGACACGGCGTGGGTGCACGACCGGCCGGACCTGCCGCGCCTGCTGCGGGCCGGGCGGCACCTCGCGCTGCCGAAGCGCTACCTGCGGCACTACGGCCGCGAGCTCGCCTCGCCGGACGCGCTGCCGACCGCCGTGGCCGAGGAGGCCGCGCGCGGCGACGGCTGGGTGAAGCTCGTCGCGGACTGGATCGACCGCGACCTCGGGGCCGACGGGGACCTGCGGCCGCTGTGGCCCGCGGAGGTGCTGGCCGAGGCCGTGCGGGTCGCCCACGCGGCGGGCGCACGGGTCACGGCGCACACGTTCGCGGAGGAGGCGCTGGACGACCTGCTCGACGCGGGCGTGGACTGCCTGGAGCACGCCACCGGGGCGCAGGACCGGCACATCGCGCGGATCGCCGCCGCCGGCATCCCGGTCACGGCGACGCTGCTCCAGGTCGCGCAGTTCGGGGCCATCGCGGAGCGTGCCGGGAGGTACCCCGTGTACGCCGCGCGGATGCGGCGCATGCACGCCCGCCGGTACGCCCACGTCCGCGACCTGCACGACGCGGGCGTCCCGGTCCTCGTCGGCACCGACGCCGGCGGCACCCTCGCGCACGGACGCCTCGCCGACGAGGCGGCCGAACTCGTGGCGGCGGGGCTGCCGGCCCGCGACGTGGTGGCGGCCGCGTCCTGGCGCACCCGGGCGTGGCTCGGCGTCCCGGGGCTCGCGGAGGGGGAGAGCGCCGACCTCGTCGTGTACGACGCCGACCCGCGGGAGGACGTGCGCGTGCTCGCCGCCCCGCGCGCGGTCGTGCTGCGGGGCGTGCGCGTGGCGTGACGCCCGCGTCCCGTCGCCCGGGTGGTTGGGGACCGCCGCCCGCGTCTGGCACAATGGCCTGCTGTACTCGGCGCGCCCGGCCCCTCTACCCGCGCGATGCCGTGTCCTCCAGGTCGGACCCGTCCCGCATGCCCCACGTGCAGGACGCGACGACCGCCCCGTAGACACCCAGGAGAGACCACACAGTGGCCACCAAGATCCGCCTGAAGCGCCTCGGCAAGATCCGGGCGCCGTACTACCGCGTCGTCGTCGCGGACTCCCGCACCAAGCGTGACGGCCGCGTCATCGAGGAGATCGGCAAGTACCACCCCACCGAGGAGCCCTCGCTCATCGAGATCTCCTCGGAGCGGGCGCAGTACTGGCTCGGCGTCGGCGCGCAGCCGTCCGAGCAGGTCCTCGCGCTCCTCAAGGTCACCGGTGACTGGCAGAAGTTCAAGGGCCTGCCGGGCGCCGAGGGCACGCTGCGGACCAAGGCCGCCCCGGCCGACGTCCAGGCCACGGTCGACGCGGTCGCCGCCGACGCCGAGAAGGCCAAGGCCAAGGCGTCCGAGAAGAAGGCCGCCGCCGCCGAGGCCCCGGCCGCTGACGAGGCGCCGGCCGAGGACGAGCAGGCCTGATGCTCGCCGACGCGCTGGAGCACCTGGTCCGGGGCATCGTCGACCACCCGGACGACGTGCAGGTGGACGCCCGCACGCTCCGCCGCGGCGACCTGCTCGAGGTCCGGGTCCACCCGGACGACCTCGGGCGGGTCATCGGCCGCGGCGGCCGGACCGCCCGCGCCCTGCGGACCGTCGTCGGCGCGCTGTCGGCCGACGGTCCCGTGCGCGTGGACGTCGTGGACGTCGCCCGGCGGTGAGCCGCGCACCCGTGCCGCTCCGCGCGGCGCGGTGAGACACCGGCACAGGCCCGGTCCCAGCAGGGACCGGGCCTGTGCCGTGCCCACGCTGCCCTGCCCTGCCCTGCTCCGCCCGGCGTGGACCGGGGCCCTACCCTGGTCCGACAGCCGGACGCCCCGAGAGGAACCCCATGCTGCTGACGGTCGCCCGCATCGGCCGCGCCCACGGACTGCGGGGCGAGGTCGCCCTCGACCTGCGCACCGACGAGCCGGAGGCCCGGCTCGCCACCGGGACCGTGCTGCCCACCGACCCGCCGGCGAGCGGACCGCTGACCGTGGCGGGCACGCGGGTCCAGCAGGGCCGCTGGTACGTCACGTTCGCCGAGGCGGGGGACCGGACGGCTGCGGAGGCGCTGCGCGGCGTCGACCTGCTGGTGGACGTGGCCGACGAGGGCGACGACGAGGACGCGTGGTACCCGCACGAGCTCGCCGGGCTGCGTGCCGAGCACGTCGACGGCCGGGTGCTGGGGGAGGTCGTCGGGCTGGAGCACCTGCCGGCCCACGACGCGCTGGTGCTCCGCGAGCCCGACGGCGCGCGGACCCTGGTGCCGTTCGTCCGGGCCATCGTGCCCGTCGTGGACGTCCCGGGCGGCCGCGTGGTGCTGGACCCGCCCGGCGGGCTGCTGGCGTCCGACGCGGCGAACCTGGTGGTCAGCGACGAGACCTCGGGGACCTCCGCGGGGGACGACGACTGACGTGCGCATCGACATCGTCACGATCTTCCCGGACTACCTGAGCCCGCTCGGGCTGTCCCTGGTGGGCAAGGCGCGGGCGGCCGGGCTCGTCGACCTGCGCGTCCACGACCTGCGGGACTGGACGACCGACCGGCACCGCACCGTGGACGACACGCCCTTCGGCGGCGGAGCCGGCATGGTCATGAAGCCCGACGTGTGGGGGACGGCGCTCGACGAGCTCGTCGGCGAGGGGACGCACCTGCTGCTCCCGACGCCGTCCGGGGCGCCGTTCACGCAGCGGCACGCCGAGCAGTGGGCGGCCGACGATCACCTCGTCGTCGCGTGCGGGCGCTACGAGGGCATCGACGCCCGGGTCGCCGAGCACTACGCGGCCCGGCCCGGCGTCCGCGTCAGCGAGTACTCGCTCGGCGACTACGTGCTCAACGGCGGCGAGGCGGCCGCGCTGGTGCTCGTCGAGGCCGTCGTGCGGCTGCTGCCCGGCGTCGTGGGCAACCCCGCGTCGCTCGTCGAGGAGTCGCACGGCAGCGCCGGCCTGCTCGAGTACCCCGTCTACACGAAGCCGCCGACGTGGCGAGAGCTGGACGTCCCGGAGGTGCTGCTGTCGGGGCACCACGGGCGGGTCGGGCGCTGGCGGCGCGACCAGGCCCTGGAGCGGACCGCCGAACGGCGTCCCGACCTCCTGGAGCGCGTCGACCCGGCGGCGCTCGACCGGGCCGACCGTGACCTGCTGTCCGGGCTCGGCTGGGAGGTCGGCGACGAGGGCGTGTCCCGGGCCTGACGCGCTCCGGCGCCCGGCCGCCGGTTTCTCCCGTCCCAGGCGGGTGTGGCACACTGGTCGGTCGGTGCGCGACGGCCGCGTCTCTGCCACAGGGGAGACGACCCACGACCTGCCGAGCGATCGGCCGCACACCGCTCACTGCCATCCCGGCGCCGCAGGGCGCCGACGACGACGCGCGTGACCTGTGGCACGGCGGGAAAGCGACGACCCATGTCCCACATCCTCGACCAGCTCGATGCGGCCTCCCTCCGCACCGACGTCCCGGACTTCCGCCCCGGTGACACCCTGAAGGTCAACGTCAAGGTCGTGGAGGGCAACCGCTCCCGCGTCCAGGTGTTCCAGGGCGTCGTGATCGCCCGCCAGGGCGACGGCGTGCGGGAGACCTTCACGGTCCGCAAGGTCTCGTTCGGCGTGGGCGTCGAGCGCACCTTCCCGGTGCACTCCCCGACGCTGGACTCCGTCGAGGTCGTCACCCGCGGTGACGTGCGTCGCGCGAAGCTCTACTACCTGCGCAACCTCCGCGGCAAGAAGGCCAAGATCAAGGAGAAGCGCGAGTCGGTCCCGGCCAAGAAGGCCTGAGACCCCGCAGCACGCGGACGGGCGGTACCCCCACGGGGTGCCGCCCGTCCGTCGTCCCGCCGCGACCGGGGAGATTCCGTGGACACCGGGAGCCGGGGCGGTCCGGGCCCGTGCGACGTGGGAGAGTGACCCGGTGACGGATCAGCACGAGGCCCGCGCCGGCCACGCCGAGCAGCGGGCCGCAGCACCCGGGAGCCGCCGGAGGGGACCGGTCGCGTCGTTCCTGCGGGAGACCGCCATCATCCTGGTCAGCGCCGTGGTGCTGTCGTGGGTCGTCAAGACGTTCCTGGTGCAGGCGTTCTTCATCCCGAGCGCGTCCATGCACGACACGCTGCTCGAGGGCGACCGCGTGCTGGTGAACAAGCTCGCGCCCGGCCCGTTCGACCTGCACCGCGGGGACGTCGTGGTGTTCGCCGACCCCGGCGGCTGGCTGACCGAGCAGGACGTGCCCGAGACCAACGCCCTGCAGGACGTGCTCATCGCGATCGGGCTCATGCCCCAGCAGTCCGAGGACCACCTCATCAAGCGCGTGATCGGCCTGCCCGGCGACCGGGTGGCCTCGGCCGGTGACGGCTCGCCGGTGACCGTCAACGGCGTCCCGGTGGACGAGTCCGCGTACCTCGCGCCGGGAGCCGGGCCCAGCGAGATCGCCTTCGACGTGACCGTGCCCGAGGGCTCGCTGTGGGTGATGGGCGACAACCGCCAGCACTCCGCGGACTCGCGCTGGCACCTGGGTGACCCCGGGGGAGGTGCCGTGCCCGTCTCCGACGTCGTCGGCACCGCGTTCGTGACGCTCTGGCCGCTCGACCGCATCAGCCTGCTGCGGAACCCCGGCGAGGTCTTCGAGGCCGTGCCGGACGCGTCGTGAGCACGTCCGTGAGCCCGGGGGACCGCGGGCCCGTCGGTGGCGGGGGTGGTGCGGCGCGCGCGCGGGCGGGTGCGGCGCGTGCGCGGGCGGGTGCGGCCGGCCGGTCCGGGGCGCCCACGCTGCGTGTCGAACGGCAGATCCTGCGCGACGGCGTGCCGGCGCTCGCGTGCGTCGACGAGGTCGGGCGCGGGAGCCTGAGCGGTCCGGTGACCGTCGGCGTCGTCGTCGTCACGGCCGAGACCCGCTCCGCCCCGCAGGGGGTCCGCGACAGCAAGCTCCTCACGCCGGACGCCCGGGAGCGGCTGGCGCCGCTGATCCGTCGCTGGGCGGCGTGCTGGTCGGTCGGCCACGCCGAGCCCTCCGAGATCGACCGGTACGGCATCATCGCGGCGCTGCGCCTCGCGGCCCACCGAGCGATCGCGGCCCTGACGGTGCCGCCCGCCACGCTGCTGCTCGACGGCAACCACGACTACGTCACGGCGCCCCTCCAGGACGCCCTGCTCGGCCCGCCGCCGGTGCTGGACGTGGTGCCGCCGGTGCTGGACGTGGTGCCCCCGGTGCGGACGATGGTCAAGGCGGACCTGCGGTGCGCCGCCGTGGCCGCCGCGAGCATCCTCGCCAAGACCGAGCGGGACGCGATCATGGTGCGGCTCGCCCAGGACCACCCGGAGTACGGCTGGGCGGAGAACAAGGGCTACTCGGCACCCGAGCACCTGGCGGCCCTGCGCCGGCTGGGGCCGACGCCGCACCACCGCACGTCCTGGCGGCTGCCGCAGCGGGAGGCCGAGGGGCTGGCGGCGGCGGGGGAGCCCGTCCGCGTCGAGAGCGGTTCCGCCCCCGGCGTGCTGCCCCTCGGTGCGCTGCTCGACCCGCGGCTCGACGTCGCCGGATGAGCACGGCGGCCTCCCGGTGCGGGCGCCCGCGCCCGGATGGGGGATGATGGACCGGTGAGTGCGGAGGACCTGGAGAACTACGAGACCGACATGGAGCTCGCGCTCTACCGCGAGTACCGGGACGCGGTCGGGCTGTTCTCGTACGTCGTGGAGACCGAGCGCCGGTTCTACCTCGCCAACCACGTCGACCTGCAGGTGCGGTCCGCGGCCGGCGAGGTCTACTTCGAGGTGACGCTCGCCGACGCGTGGGTGTGGGACGTCTACCGGTCGGCCCGGTTCGTGAAGTCGGTGCGGGTGGTGACGTTCAAGGACGTCAACGTCGAAGAGCTCGTCAAGGCGGACCTCGACCTCGGCGGAGGCTCCGGCTTCACGCGCTGACCCGCGCCGGCCTGCCACGCACGGGACGGGTGCCCGCTCCTCCACAGGGTGACGGGGTCCGCGTCGTCCCCAGGCCCGGCCGTCCGAGCCGGACGGAGGCGCTGCTCCCGGGCCACGCTCGTGCCCGGAGGTGACGCTGATGCGCACGAGGAACGAGACGGGCCGGCTCGGCGAGGGCCTGGCGGCGGACGCCCTGCGGGGCGAGGGGTTCGAGGTCCTGGACCGGAACTGGTTCGGTCCGGGGGGCGAGCTCGACATCGTCGCGTTCGACCCCGACGCCGACGAGGTCGTCGGCGTCGAGGTCAAGACCCGCACGTCGCGGGCTTTCGGGACGCCTGCCGAGGCGGTCACGCCCGCGAAGGTCCGGCGGCTGCGGCGGCTGCTCGCGCACTGGCTCGCGACGCACGACGTCCGTGCGGGCGGAGTGCGCCTGGACGTGGTGGCCGTGGAGCTGCGGCGTACCGAGCAACCCCAGCTGGAGCACGTGCGGGGGATCTGCTGATGGTGCTGGGGCGCACCCGCGCCGTCGCCCTCGTGGGGCTCCGCGGGCACGTCGTCGACGTCGAGGCGCACCTGGCCTCCGCGCTGCCGGCGTTCGCGCTCGTCGGGTTGCCGGACGCCTCGCTGACCGAGGCGCGGGACCGGGTACGCGCCGCGGTCGGTTCCACGGGGCTGACGTGGCCGAACCGTCGCATCACCGTGAACCTGTCCCCGGCCGCGCTGCCGAAGTCCGGCCCGGGCTTCGACCTGGCCGTCGCCGTGTCGGTGCTCGCGGCTGCCGGGATGGTGGACGCGGAGGCCGCGGCCCGCGCCGTCCACCTGGGCGAGCTCGGCCTCGACGGGCGGCTCCGTCCGGTGCGGGGCGTCCTGCCGGCAGTGGCGGCCGCTGTCGCGGCCGGGCAGCCGGATGTCGTCGTGCCGGTCGCGGACGCCGCCGAGGCCGCGCTGGTACCGGGTGCGCGGGTCACCGGCTGCCGGAGCCTCGCGGAGGTCGTGCGGCGGCACGGCGGTGCGGTCGAGGTGCCCGAGGTGGTCGCCGTGTCACCCGACCGGGGAGCTGCCCGCAGGCGGGAGCCGGTCGGCGACCTCGCGGACGTGCTCGGCCAGCCGGAGGCGCGCACCGCGGTGGAGGTCGCCGCCGCCGGAGCCCACCACCTGCTGCTGGTCGGGCCGCCCGGTGCGGGCAAGACGATGCTCGCGTCCCGCCTGCCCGGCCTGCTCCCCGACCTCGGCGAGGCGGACGCGGTCGAGGTGACCGCCGTGCACTCCGTCGCCGGGACGTTCGACCCCTCCGGCGGGCTGCTGCGTCGACCGCCGTTCGAGGACCCTCACCACACGGCGACGCCGGCCAGCATCATCGGCGGCGGCTCGGGCACGCCGCGGCCGGGAGCGGCGTCGCGGGCGCACCGCGGGGTCCTGTTCATGGACGAGGCGCCGGAGTTCCCCGCCGCTGTGCTCCAGACGCTGCGGCAACCGCTCGAGCACGGCGAGCTCGTCATCCACCGTTCGGGTGGTGCCGCCCGCTACCCGGCCCGGTTCCAGCTCGTGCTCGCCGCGAACCCGTGCCCCTGCGGCCGCGCCACGGGGGCCGGTCTCGGGTGCGACTGCACGTCGCTGGAGCGGCGGCGGTACTTCGGCCGGATCTCCGGCCCGCTGCTGGACCGGGTGGACGTGCAGGTCGAGGTCCCGCCGGTCGGGCGCGCGCACCTCGCGGCGCCCGGCGAGAGCACCGCGACCGTGGCCGCCCGGGTGGCCGCGGCGCGCGTGGCGCAGACGGCGCGGTGGGCCGGCACACCCTGGAGGGCCAACGCCGAGGTGCCCGGACGTGAGCTGCGCGACCGGCTCCGCGCGCGGCCGCGGCTGCTGACCGACGTGGACGACGCCGTCGACGCGGGCTGGTTGACGCTCCGCGGTGCGGACCGTGTGCTCCGGGTGGCGTGGACGGTGGCGGACCTGGCGGGGATCGACGCCCCGACGCGCGCCGAGGTCGGCCTCGCGATGGCGCTGCGGACCCGCGGGCAGGCGGGGACGTGACCGGCGGCGACACCGCGCGTGCTGTCGCCGCCCGGCGCGGCGGCGGGCGGGTGGGCGCAGGTCTGGGGGACGGCACGGCCCGTGGCGCGACCGCGTCCGGGCGTGCACCCGGACGTCTGCCGGCCCCGTGCGAGGAGGAGCTGCTCGCACGCGTCGCGTGGAGCATCGTGGCCGAACCCGGCGACGCGACGGCCGGCGCGGTCGTGCGCGCCGTGGGCGCGCGGACGGCTCTCGCATGGGCCGCCCGAGCAGTCCGGGGGTCACCCGTGGACGCCGTGCGCCGGCTGCGGCAGCTCGTCCGGGACGCACCTCCGCCCGGCTCCGGCTCGTCGGCGGGCCCTGCCGGTGGTGGCGGCCCGACGACGCCCCGCGGGGGTGGTGCGGGTCCGGGGGACCGGTCGGAGACCGCGCGTGACGGCGCGGCCGGTCGTCCCGGTTCGGGAGGTCGGGTCGGTTCGGACGGTCCTGGCGGTCGGGTAGGCGCGGCCGGCGAGGTCGGCGCGATCGGGATGGTCGGCTCGGAGGCTCCGACCGGCCCCGGAGCGGCCCAGCCCGCGGGCGCCGTGCCCGACCGGTCCGACGAGCAGTGGGTCCGCGTCGTCGGCCGCGCCCTGGAGCGGTGGGCGCCCCGGTTCGAGGACCTCGACCCGGCGCGGGCGCTCCACGCGGCAGAGGCTGTCGGCGCGGTGGTCGTGGTCCCGGGCGATCCCGGGTGGCCCGGAGGACTCGACGACCTCGGGCCCGCGGCGCCACTGGCGCTGTGGGTCCGAGGACCCGGCGACCTGGCAGGGCTCCTCACCTCGTCGGTCGCCGTCGTCGGCGCGCGTGCTGCCACCGTCTACGGGCGCCGGGTCGCCTCCGACCTCGCGGGAGGGCTCGCCGCGCACGGGATCACGGTGGTGTCCGGGGGCGCCTTCGGGGTCGACGTCGCCGCGCACCGTGCCGTCCTGGCGGCGGGCGGTACCACCGTCGCGCTCCTCGCCGGTGGTGTCGACAGGCCATCGCCAGCCGGCAACCTCGACGTCCTGGAGGTGCTCGCGTCGCGCGGCGGAGCGCTGGTCGCGGAGAGCCCGCCGGGCAGCGCACCGACGCGCTCGCGCTTCCTGCAGCGCAACCGCCTCATCGCGGCCGGGACCCGCGCCACCGTGGTCGTGGAAGCCGCGTGGCGCTCCGGTGCCCTCAGCACGGCAGCCCGCGCTGCCGAGCTGCTGCGCCCCGTGGGCGCCGTCCCGGGCCCGGTGACGTCCATGGCGTCCGCCGGCTGCCACCGGCTCCTGCGCGACGGGTCCGCGATCTGCGTCACAGGTGTCGACGACGTGCTGGAGCTGATCGTGCCGTCGTCGGCCGGACCTCGCCCCGCGGAGCCGTCGGCCGGTCGCAGCCCCGGACGGGCTGCCGATGCGCGGACCGGGACGGCGAGAGGCCCGGGCGTCTCGCCCGCGGTCGACCGGGCGGACAGCGTGGAGTCGCGGGTGCTCGACGCCGTCCCGCGCACAGGGACCGAGATCCCGGACCTCGCGCGCCGCTCGGGTCTGTCGGTGAGGGAGGTGCAGTCGGCCCTCGGCCTGCTGGAGCTGCGCGGGCTCGTCGAGCGGGCGTCCGGGGGCTGGCGGCGTGCGCCCGCAGCACGGCGACGCGCGGCCGGTCCGGGAGGAGAGCTCGGCGGGCCGGCCGCGCCCGCGTGACCAGGGCGTCACCGACGTCGGCACCGTGGACGCGGCCTGCGGCTGCGGCTGCGGCGGCGAGAGGTCGGGGCCGCCCGCACGCCGGGTGGAAAGCGCTTCATCCCGACGGGTGGTGGATGTGGTCGCCTTCGGCCGTCAGGGGGATCAGCGGGTGAACCGCACGCGTGCAGCGGACCCGGCGGCAGAGGGGTGATCGACAAGAAGAATCGGACATTTGCCCGTGATTCGTACAAGGGTGGGTGAATCGCACCACAGACCGCTTGTCGCCCGGAGGTGTGACAGGCGACCGTAGTCCCGTGCAGACGGGGGCCGGGGTGGTGGAGGTGCGGAGCGAGGACTCCGTGGCCGACGCATTCGCCCTGCATCTGCGGGCGCAGCGTGGTCTGTCCGAGAACACGGTGCGGGCGTACCTGGGCGACCTGACCGACCTCGACGGATACGCCCGCCGGCACGGCGCCGACAGCCTGACGGGTGTCGACATCGCGGTGCTCCGTGGCTGGCTCGCCTCGATGGCCGCGAGCCGGCGCAGCCGCGCGACGCTGGCACGGCGAGGAGCAGCGGCGCGCACGTTCTTCGCGTGGGCCGCGCGGACCGGGCGTGTGGACGCGGATCCCGCGCTGCGGCTGGCGAGCGCGCGCCCCGCGGCGCACCTGCCGACGGTCCTGGACCAGGGGGCCGCGGCGGCGCTGCTCGACACGGCGCGCCTGCGGGCGGACGACGGCGACCCGGTGCACCTGCGGGACTGGGCGGCGCTCGAGCTGATGTACGCGACCGGCGCCCGGGTGGGCGAGCTGTGCCGAGCGGACGTCGACGACCTCGACCTCGGGGCCCGGACGCTGCGGGTGACCGGCAAGGGGGACCGCCAGCGGGTCGTCCCTGTCGGCGAGCCCGCGGTCGAGGCCACCGAGGCGTGGCTCGCGCGGGGTCGCCCGGCGCTCGCCACCGACGGCTCGGGCGCGGCGCTGCTGCTCGGACGCCGCGGGGGTCGGGCGGACCAGCGACAGCTCAGGCAGGCCGTGCACACGGTGTCCCGACTCGCGGAGGTCGACGACGTGGCCCCGCACGCGCTCCGGCACTCCGTCGCGACGCACCTCCTGGAGGGCGGTTCGGATCTCCGGAGCGTCCAGGAGGTGCTGGGTCACGCCAGCCTCGCGACCACGCAGCGCTACACCCACGTGACCGCGGACCGCCTCCGCGCGTCGTACGAGCAGGCTCACCCCCGCGCATGACGTCCGAGATGGAGACAGGCATGTCAGTCCCTGCTGAGGTCACCGCCCCCGTGGCGGTGCCCGACCGCGCCGCCTGGGCGCCGCTGGGCGTCATCCCGCGTCAGCACGCGCTGGAGGAGTGCCTCGGCGTGGAGAGCGAGCTCGTGCTCGCCCCCGCCGACGTGGACGCGGTCGACGTGCTCGGGAGCACGGACGTCCTGGACGCCGATCTCGACGTCGCCGTGGTGCGCCTCGCCGCGGTGGACGACCCGGCTGCGCCCGAGGACCTCGACGCCCCGGCGGTCGACCCGGTGGCGGAGGACTGGCTCCTGTTCAAGGCGGGCGGCGACCGGCTCGTGCGGGAGCGGCTCATCCTGCACTACGCGCCGCTCGTGACCGCCGTGGCGGGGCGCGTCGGGATGCGGCTGCCGGCGATGGTCGAGCACGCGGACCTCGTGTCCTACGGGATGTTCGGGCTCATCGACGCCATCGAGAAGTACGAGCCGGGCCGGTCGGTGAAGTTCGAGACGTACGCCGGCGCGCGGATCCGCGGCGCGATCATCGACGAGCTGCGGGCCATGGACTGGATCCCGCGGTCGGTCCGGACGAAGGCCCGCGCTGTCGACCGCGCCTACGCGGAGCTGGAGAGCGAGCTGCACCGCGTGCCCACCGAGGGCGAGGTCGCGGCTCGTCTCGGCATGGACATCCGGGACCTGCGGGCCCTGTTCACGCAGCTCTCGACGGTGAACGTCGCGGCGCTCGACGAGCTGCTGGGTGCCGGTGAGGAGCGGGGTGACCGGCTGTCGCTGCTGGACACGCTCGGTGACGACAGCACGCCGGACCCTGAGAGCTCGTTCGAGGCGCAGGAGACGAGGTTCCTGCTGGCCCGCGCGATCGACCAGCTCGGCGAGCGGGAGAAGCTCGTCCTCGTCCTGTACTACTACGAGGGCATGACGCTCGCGGAGATCGGGCGGGTGCTCGGCGTGACCGAGTCGCGCATCTCGCAGATGCACACCGCGGCGATGCTGCGTCTCCGTGCCCGCCTCACGGAGGCCGACCGCGGCTGACCCGGGCGGCCGGGGGGCAGCGGCGAGCAGGACGACAGGACCGCCCGTGAGCAGGGCCTGCGGGTCCAGGTAGGTCTCACCGTCCCGGACTCCCCAGTGCAGGCAGCTCGCGGGGGCGCAGTGCGAGCGGACGCCGTCGACGACGGTCCCGAGCACCTCGCCGGCGGCGACGCGCGCCCCTGCCGCGACCGCGGGTGCGACCGGCTCGACCGAGCTGCGCAGGCCGTCGTCGTGGCGGACGGTCACCACCGGCCGGTCGACGACGAGCCCTGCGTGCGTGACCGTCCCCGCCCGCGGGGCGCGCACCGGCGTCCCGGCGGGTGCCCGGAGGTCGACCCCCCGGTGTCCCGCGGCCCACGGTTGCGGTGGGCCGTCGAACGCCTCGAGGACGACGAACGGGTCGACGGGGGGCGACCACCCGCCCGGACCGCGGGGCGGCTCGCCGGGAGCCGGCGTCAGGGAGGCGACCGCGGTCGTCGCGAGCGTGGCGGCGGCCACGAGCAGCGCGAGCAGGGCGGCGGGTGGCCCGGGGGGCGGGAGTCGCATCGGCATGCCGAGACGGTGCCGTGCGCGCGGGGCCGTCGTCGCGGTCGAGACCGCTCACCTGGGGACGCGCCGCGTGCCGCGGTGCTGGGGAGGAGCCGGTGCCCCGGTGCCGGCCGGGCCGTCCCACCGCGTCACGACGGGCGCACCTCGGCCGTGCCGCGGACTGTCCCGGTGGCTCGCCCCCGTCCGGTAGACTGCCTCCTGCGACCGGTGCGTGCCGGTCGACATCGCGCGTCACCACCGGCGCTCGCACCCGGACCGTCCGACGGTCCCGGGTGGGTGCGGCGGGCCGACGCCGGCAGCGGTCCGGGTTCGTCCCGGCGTCGGCGTGGGCGTGGCGCCAGGGACGCCGCCCGCCCGGGAGGCGTCGACAACCGGACGAGCGGGTCGGCCACGCGGCTGGCCCGCGATCAGTGTGCGCGCCCCCGACGTGGGCGCGTCGGAAGGACCTGTCATGGCCGTCGTGACCATGCGCCAGCTGCTCGAGAGCGGTGTCCACTTCGGGCACCAGACCCGCCGCTGGAACCCCAAGATGAAGCGCTTCATCTTCACCGAGCGCAACGGCATCTACATCGTCGACCTGCAGCAGTCGCTGTCCTACATCGACCGCGCGTACGACTTCGTCAAGGAGACCGTCGCGCACGGCGGCACCATCCTGTTCGTCGGCACGAAGAAGCAGGCGCAGGAGCCGGTCGCGGAGCAGGCCGCCCGCGTCGGCATGCCGTACGTGAACCAGCGCTGGCTCGGTGGCATGCTCACCAACTTCCAGACGGTGAACAAGCGCCTGCAGCGCCTCAAGGAGCTCGAGCTCATCGACTTCGACGACGTCGCGGGCAGCGCGTACACGAAGAAGGAGCTGCTCATCATGCGTCGCGAGAAGGACAAGCTCGCGAAGACGCTGGGCGGCATCCGCGACATGGCCCGGACCCCGTCCGCCGTGTGGATCGTCGACACCAACAAGGAGCACCTGGCCGTCGACGAGGCCCGCAAGCTGGGCATCCCGATCGTCGCGATCCTCGACACCAACTGCGACCCGGACGTCGTCGACTACCCGATCCCGGGCAACGACGACGCCATCCGCGCCGTGCAGCTGCTCACCCGCGTGATCGCGGACGCCGCCGCCGAGGGCACGCTGCAGCGCCACTCCGCCCGTCAGGGCGGCGGCGCCGAGGCCGCCCCGGCCGACGCCGAGCCGCTGGCCGAGTGGGAGCGCGAGCTCCTGGCCGGTGCCGAGGAGTCGCTGGCCGCCACGCAGGCGACCGCCGACGAGGCCCCCGCGGGCGAGGCCGGTGCCGCCGAGGGCGCTGCCACGCCGGGCCAGGACGCCGCTCCGGCCGTCGAGGCCGCCGCCGAGGCCGCCGCGACCGAGACCGCCGCTGCCGAGTCCGAGGGCGCTGCCGAGTCCGAGTGACCCGGCTGCCCGACGACACGTACTGACGAGAAGGACGGGAAACTCATGGCCAACTACTCGATGGCCGACATCAAGGCGCTCCGCGAGAAGACCGGCGCGGGCATGATGGACGTCAAGAAGGCCCTGGAGGAGGCGGAGGGCGACGCCGACAAGGCGCTCGAGATCATCCGCGTCAAGGGCCTCAAGGGCGTCAGCAAGCGCGAGGGCCGCTCGGCCTCCGACGGCCTGGTGGCCGCCCAGGTCGTCACCGCCGGTGACGGCGAGGACGAGGTCGGCGTGATCGTCGAGGTGAACTCCGAGACGGACTTCGTCGCGAAGAACGCCACGTTCATCACCCTGGCGGAGAAGGTCCTCGCGACCGCCGTCGCCTCCGGTGCGCGCGACGCGGACGCCCTGCTCGCGGCGGACGCCGAGGGCAAGGCGCTGCAGGAGGTCGTCGACGAGACGGCCGCCGTGCTCGGCGAGAAGGTCGTGGTGCGCCGCGTCGCCCGCGTCGCCGGCGAGAAGGTCACGGTCTACCTGCACAAGGTGAACAAGGACCTCCCCCCGCAGGTCGGCGTGCTCGTCGCGACCGACGCCAAGGGCGCCGAGGTGGCGCGCGACATCGCGACGCACATCGCCGCGTTCTCGCCGTCGTACCTGACCCGCGACGAGGTCCCGGCCGAGACGGTCGAGAACGAGCGCCGCATCGCCGAGGAGACCGCCCGCAACGAGGGCAAGCCCGAGGCCGCGCTGCCGAAGATCGTCGAGGGCCGCCTGAACGGCTACTTCAAGGACGTCGTCCTGCTGGACCAGGCGTTCGCGAAGGACGCGAAGAAGTCCGTCGCCCAGGTGCTCGCCGAGGTCGGCGGCACGGTGACCGGCTTCGTGCGGTTCCGCGTCGGCGCCTGACGACGCACCACCCGGTGGCCCCGGCCCGGCAGGGCCGGGGCCACCGGCGCGAGCACCACCCGACGCACCCGTCGACCGCGGTCGAAGACACTGGAGGTTCCCCGTGACCAACGAGACCGACGCCCGACGGGTCCTGCTCAAGCTGTCGGGGGAGGCCTTCGGCGGTGGGTCCGTCGGCCTGCACGCCGGCGTCGTCCGCCGCATCGCGGCCGAGATCGCCGAGGCCGTCCGCGAGGGCGTCCAGGTCGCGATCGTCGTCGGCGGCGGCAACTTCTTCCGCGGCGCCGAGCTGGCCCAGAACGGCCTGGACCGGGCGCGCGCCGACTACATGGGCATGCTGGGCACGGTCATGAACTGCCTGGCGCTGCAGGACTTCTTGGAGCAGGCCGGCGTCGACACGCGCGTGCAGACCGCCATCACGATGGGCCAGGTCGCCGAGCCGTACATCCCGCTGCGCGCCATCCGGCACCTCGAGAAGGGGCGCGTCGTGATCTTCGGCGCCGGCGCCGGCATGCCGTACTTCTCCACCGACACCGTCTCCGTGCAGCGGGCTCTCGAGACGCACTGCGACGAGGTGCTCATGGGCAAGAACGGGGTCGACGGCGTGTACTCGGCCGACCCGCGCACGGACCCGGACGCGGTCCGCCTGGACCACCTGACCTACACCGAGGCGATCGTCCAGGAGCTCGGGGTCATGGACTCCACCGCCCTGTCGATGTGCCGCGACAACGGCGTGCGCATGCGCGTCTTCGGGCTGGAGACGCCGGGGAACGTCACCCGCGTGCTCCGGGGTGAGAAGATCGGGACCCTGGTCACCGAGGACTGACCGCGCCGGCGCGACCACCCGGCCGCAGCCCGGGACGCCGCCCGCACGCCCGCACCGCCAGCAGGACCTGAACCGAAGGAGCAACCGTGATCGACGAGATCCTCCTCGAGGCCGAGGAGAAGATGGACAAGGCCGTCGAGGTCGCGAAGGAGGACTTCGCCGCGATCCGCACGGGGCGCGCGAACGCGGCGATGTTCAACAAGATCACCGTCGACTACTACGGCAGCCCGACGCCGCTGCAGCAGCTGGCGTCGTTCAACGTGACCGAGGCCCGCACCATCCTCATCTCCCCGTTCGACAAGTCGTCGATGCAGGGGATCGAGAAGGCGCTGCGCGACTCGGACCTGGGCGTCAACCCGACGAACGACGGCAACGTCATCCGGGTGACCCTGCCGGCGCTCACGCAGGAGCGCCGCAAGGAGTTCGTGAAGCTCGCGAAGGCGAAGGCGGAGGACGCCCGCGTGTCGGTGCGCAACGTGCGCCGCCGCGCGAAGGACGAGCTCGACCGCCTGGTGAAGGACGGCGAGGCCGGCGAGGACGAGGTGGTCCGCGCCGAGAAGGAGCTGGAGGCCGTCACGAGGCGGCACGTCGACCTGGTCGACCAGCTCCTGTCCTCCAAGGAGTCGGAGCTGCTCGAGGTCTGATGTCCGCTCCACCCGCCGTCGCCCCCGCCCCCGGCACCTCGCGTGCCGGGCGGGACCTGCCCGTCGCCATCGCCGTCGGCCTCGGTCTGCTGGTCGCCGTCGCGGCGTCGCTGTTCCTCCGCAAGGAGGTGTTCGGCGTCGTCGCGGTCCTCGCCGTCGGGGCGGGGCTGTGGGAGCTGGCGCAGGCGTTCGCGCGGCGGGGCGTGCACATCCCGGTGCTCCCGCTGCTGGTCGGTGACGTCGGTGTGCTCGTGTCGGCGTACGTCGCGGGCATGGAGGCGCTCTTCGTCGCGTTCGTGCTGACCGTCGGCGGGCTGGTGGTCTGGCGGGTGCTGGACGGCAGCGGCGCCGCGGCCGTGCGTGACGCGACAGCCGGCGTGTTCGCGGCGGCGTACCTGCCGCTCATGGCGGGTTTCGTCGTGCTGATGCTCGCGGCGGACGACGGGCCCCTGCGGGTCGCGCTGTTCATCCTGCTGTGCGTCGCGAACGACACCGGCGGGTACGTCGTCGGCGTCCTGATCGGGCGGCACCCGCTGGCGCCGTCGGTGAGCCCGAAGAAGACCTGGGAGGGCCTGCTCGGCTCGGTGGTGCTGGCGTGCGTCGTCGGCGTGCTGGGCGTGCACCTGATGTTCGACGGCGATCCGGCCGTGGGCGCGCTCCTGGGCCTGGCGACGGTCGCCGTGGCCACGCTCGGGGACCTGGGCGAGTCGATGATCAAGCGGGACCTCGAGCTCAAGGACATGGGGACGCTGCTGCCGGGGCACGGCGGCGTCCTCGACCGCATCGACTCCATGCTGCTCGCGGCGCCCGTCGTGTACCTGCTGCTCGAGGCGCTCCAGCCCGTCGCAGCCTGATCCGGGGGGACCCATGAACGCCACACCCGTCGCACTGAACCTGTCCGCGCCCACGCGCGGCGCCCGCGGGAAGCCGCCGAAGCACTTCGTGGACCTCACGCCCGAGGAGCGGGTCGCGGCCGTGACGGAGCTGGGGGAGAAGCCGCTGCGCGCCAAGCAGCTCGCGACGCACTACTTCAGCCACCTGACGGCCGACCCGGCGGCGATGACGGACCTGCCCGCCGCCAGCCGCGACAAGCTGGTCGAGGCGCTGTTCCCGCCGCTGCTGACCGCGGCGCGCACCATGCAGGCCGACGGCGGCACGACCGTCAAGACGCTGTGGCACCTGTTCGACGGTGCGAAGGTCGAGTCGGTGCTCATGCGGTACGCCCACCGGTCGACGCTGTGCGTGTCGAGCCAGGCGGGCTGCGGCATGGCGTGCCCGTTCTGCGCGACCGGTCAGCTCGGGCTCACCCGCAACCTGTCGACCGCCGAGGTCGTCGAGCAGGTCCGGCACGCCGCCGCGGCGTTGGCGGCCGGGGAGGTCCCGGGCGGCCCGACGCGGCTGTCGAACGTCGTGTTCATGGGCATGGGCGAGCCGCTCGCGAACTACAAGACGGTGATGGAGACCGTGCGCCGGCTGACCGCGCCGGTCCCGCAGGGCCTCGGCATGTCGGCCCGCAACATCACGGTCTCCACGGTCGGCCTCGTGCCGGCGATGCGGAAGCTCGCGGGCGAGGGCATCCCGGTGACGCTGGCGCTGTCGCTCCACGCCCCGGACGACGAGCTGCGCAACGAGCTGGTGCCGATCAACACCCGGTGGAGCGTCAAGGAGACCATCGACGCCGCGTTCGAGTACTTCCAGGCGACGGGCCGGCGGGTGTCCATCGAGTACGCGCTCATGCGCGACATCAACGACCAGGCGTGGCGCGCGGACCTGCTCGGCACGGAGCTGAACCGCCGGGGACGCGGCTGGGTGCACTGCAACCCGATCCCGCTGAACCCCACGCCGGGGTCGAAGTGGACGGCGAGCGATCCTGCCGTCGAGCAGGAGTTCGTGGCACGCTTGCGCGCACACGGCATCCCCACCACCGTCCGCGACACCCGCGGGTCCGACATCGACGGTGCGTGCGGGCAGCTGGCGGCTGAGGAGGACTGATGAGCGGCGGCACCATGTTCCGGCGGGTGACGGGCGTGCGCACCGGGTACCACCCGGAGGAGGTCGACGACTTCTTCGCGCACGCCCGCAGCGTCTACGAGCAGGGGCCGTCCGGCGCGCTGTCCAGCACGGACGTCCGCACCGTCGCGTTCGACCTGGTGCGCCACGGCTACTCCACGACGGCGGTCGACGCGGCGCTCGACCGGCTGGAGGCGGCGTTCGTCGCCCGCGCCCGCGCGGACTTCATCGCGGAGCGCGGCCGGCAGGCGTGGCTGGAGCAGCTCGCCGAGCAGGCGCGCACGCTGTACGGCCGGCTCACGCGGCCGGACGGCGAGCGGTTCTCCCCGCCGAAGGGCCGGCAGCCGGGGTACCTCGCCGAGGACGTCGACGCGCTGTGCCACCGGCTGGTCGCGTACTTCGACACCAACACCCCGCTGGCGGCGCAGGAGGTGCGCTCGGCGGTGTTCCGGCGCGCGAAGGGCGGCAGGGCGTACGCCGAGGGACCCGTGGACGCGTTCTTCGAACGCGCCGTCGACGTGCTGCTCGCCGCGGAGTAGCCCGGCCTCGGGCAGGATGGTGCGGATGAACGCGCGCACCGTCGTCCTGCTCGGCTCCACCGGTTCGATCGGCACCCAGGCCGTCGACGTCGTGACCCGGAACCCCGACCGGTTCCGGGTGACCGGTCTCAGCGCCGGCGGGGCGGACCCCGTGGCGCTGGCCCGGCAGGCGGTGGCGCTCGGGGCGCAGACGGTCGCGGTGGCGGACCCCGACGCCGCGGGCGCGGTGTTCGCCGAGCTCGTCCGCGCGTCCGCCGACGCGGGGCTGCGGCAGATGGGCGTCGAGGTGCTCACCGGCCCGGACGCGGCGACGCAGCTCGCGGCCCGTGGCGCGGACGTGGTGCTCAACGGGATCACCGGCTCGGTCGGCCTGGGTCCGACGCTCGCCGCCCTGGAGGCCGGCAGCACGCTGGCGCTGGCGAACAAGGAGTCCCTGGTGGCCGGCGGGCCGCTGGTACGCGCCGCGGTGCAGCGCCCCGGGCAGGTCGTGCCGGTCGACTCCGAGCACTCGGCGATCGCGCAGTGCCTGCGGGGAGGCGCCCGGTCCGAGGTGCGGCGCCTGGTGCTGACCGCCTCCGGGGGACCGTTCCGCGGCCGGTCCCGCGCGGAGCTCGCGGACGTGACGCCGGCGGACGCCCTGGCCCACCCCACCTGGTCGATGGGGCCGGTGGTCACGGTCAACTCCGCGACCATGGTCAACAAGGGGCTGGAGCTGATCGAGGCGCACCTGCTGTTCGACGTCCCGGTGGCGGACATCCAGGTGGTGGTGCACCCGCAGTCCGTCGTGCACTCGATGGTGGAGTTCGCCGACGGGTCGACGATCGCGCAGGCGTCGCCGCCGGACATGCGGCTGCCGATCGCCCTCGGCCTGTCGTGGCCGGACCGCGTGCCGGACGTCGCCACGCCGTGCGACTGGACCCGGGCGGGGTCGTGGACGTTCGAGCCGCTCGACGAGGACGTGTTCGGCGCGGTGGCGCTCGCCCGGGGCGCGGTCGCGGCGTCAGGGACGCACCCGGCGGTGTACAACGCGGCGAACGAGGAGGCCGTCGCGGCGTTCCTCGACGGCAGGCTGCCGTTCCTCGGCGTGGTCGCCGTGGTCGAGGAGGTGCTCGCGGCCTACGGGGGCGGTCCTGCCGGTTCGGTCGCGGACGTGCACGCGGCGGAGGCGTGGGCGCGCGCCCGGGCCCGGGAGCGCGTCGCAGCCGCCTGACGGTGGCGCCCGGACCGCCCGGCGCGACGCTCAGGCCCCCGGCAGCGGGACCAGCGCGCGCGCCAGACGGCTCGGCCGGCCGGTGAGCCGTTCCTCCGCGTCCGCCACTGCCGCCCCGCGCCGGCCGGCGGCGATGCCCGCCCACCGCACCGGTTCCGGCCCCCAGGGCGGTGACCGGTGCCCGACCCACGGCAGCCGGGTCAGCGCCGAGTCCGTGCCGGTGAGCAGGTCCGCGAGGGTCCGGCCGGCGAGGTTGGCGGTCGCGACGCCGTCGCCGCCGTAGCCGCCCGCCCAGGCGAGGCCGTCGTCCGCGAGCCCGACGGACGGGTGCCCGTCGCGGGACACGCCGAGGGGTCCGCCCCAGGCGTGCGTGGTCCGCGCGTCCCGTACGGCGGGGAACAGCTCCACCAGGGCGCCGCGGAGACTCCGCGTGACCCGCGGGTCCTGGTCGAACGCCGGGTCGACGGCCGAACCCCAGTGGTAGGGGGCCCCGCGGCCCCCGAACGCGAGCCGGTCGTCCGCCGTGCGCTGCCCGTGGACGAGCAGGTGCCGGGCGTCGGCGAACGTCTGCCCGCGCTCCAGCCCCATGAGGTCCCACGTGCTCGTCGGCAGGGGCTCGGTGGCGATCATGAGCGAGTACAGCGGTGCGAGCACGCGGCGCGTGCCGGGCAGCGTCGCCGTCCACGCCTCGACGGCGCGCACGACCTGGCGCGCCCGGACGGTCCCCTGGTCGGTGACGACGGCGCGGGGGGAGATCCGCAGCGCGCGGGTGCCCTCCACGAGGCGTGCGCCGCGGGCGGCCACGACGTCCGCGAGGCCGCGGACCAGCCGCGCTGGCTGCACCCGCGCGCAGTCCGGCGTCCACGTGCCGCCGAGCACGTCGTCGGCGCGGACGTGCTCGGCGACCTCCGCCGGGCCGAGCAGCTCCACCTCGTCGCCCCAGCGGCCGGCGTCGTCGGCCCCGGCGGTGAGACGCTCGAGCTGCGCCGGGGTGCGGGCCAGGGTGACCGCCCCCCCGTAGGCGAAGTCGCAGTCGATCTCCTCGGCGGCGGCCACGCCCCCCACTTCGACGACGGTGTCCCGCATCGCCGACCGCATGGACCGCGCGGCGTCCTCCCCGTGCCGGCGGGCGATCACGCCGGCGGGTACGGGGAAGCGCGCCGAGCACCAGCCGCCGTGGCGGCCGCTGGCGCCGTAGCCCGCCACGGCCTGCTCGACCACGAGGACGTCCAGCGCGGGGTCGGCCTCCAGCAGGTAGTACGCGGTCCACAGGCCCGTCAGGCCCGCACCGACCACGACCACGTCGGCGGTGGTGTCCCCGTCGAGCGGGTCGCGCTGGTCCAGCGGCCCGTCCGCGGACACCTGGTCGAACCACAGCGACAGCCCGGCGAGGTCCCGCCCCGCCGTCCACGCGAGCGACGCCCCGCCCTCGGGCCCGCCGCCCGTCACAGGACCGCCGCCGGGCGGCCACCGTCGTGCGGCGGTCTCCGGTCGGGCTGGGTCGAGCGGGCCCGGCGGGACGTGCCCCGCGGCACCGCCCCGGGCTGCGATCCGGGAGTCACGGCGCCGATGGTCACCCGCGGGGAACGGTCCGCGCAAGCGCTCCGCCCGTCCCGCGGCGACGCCTCCTGCCGGCCCGGTCGCGACGCGCCGGAATCGCCGGGCGGGTGATCCGCGGGTGAACCCGCCCTGCGGCACCGGCGCGGGGCGGGCGGGCGAGGTACCGTGCCTCGACCCTGACCACCCCGGAGAGCGCTATGTCCGCACCGTCGCCCGCCCCGCGGGACCTGCCCGTGGCACGCCGGTCCGGCGACCCGACGCTCGGGCTGATCCGCCGCGTGCTGCTGGTGTGCCTGGGCGCGGGTGCGGTCGCGATCGCCTCGGTCGCCGTGGCCCGGTGGGACGACCCGCTGCTGCGGGTGGTCTCCCCGGTGCTGTTCGTCGTGGTGCTCGCGTTCGGCTGGGTGCTGCTCCGCCGCCCGCGGACGACGATCCCCGTCGCCCGGCTCGTGCTGTCCGCCTTCGACGGGCTGTGGCTCGGCGTCCTGGCCGCCCGCCTCGGCGCGGACCACGGCGGGTGGGACGCGTTGTTCCCCACCACGTTCATGGGGCTGGCGCTGTTCGTGGTCATCGGCTTCCTCGTCTACCCGACGCGGTTCGCGGTGCTGCACGCCGGCGTCCTGGTGGTCGCCACGCCGGCGGTGGGGATCGTGGCGCTCGCCGTCGGGCCCGACGACGGCCGGCGCGGCGCCCACGGCGTGGACCTGCTGCGGTACGCGATGTACCTCGCGGTGCTCGCGGCCATGGTCTGGGTGCTGTCCCGCACCAAGGAGCACGCGACCCGGGCGTTCCTCGTCGCGGAGCACGCCAGCGCGGAGGCGGCGAGCATGCGCGAGATGGCGTACCGGGACGCGCTGACCGGCGCGGCGAACCGCCGCCGGCTCGAGGAGGAGCTGGCGTACCAGGCACGGGTCGTCGGGTCCGGGCTGGACGTCGCCCTGGTGTACCTGGACCTCGACCGGTTCAAGCTCATCAACGACACCCTGGGCCACGCCGTGGGCGACCGGGTGCTCGTCGCCGTGGCCCACACCCTCGAGCAGCAGGTCCGGTCGGGGGACCTCGTCGCCCGGCTCGGGGGCGAGGAGTTCGTCGTCGTCGCCCCCGGCATGGGCCTCGGGGACGCCCGCGAGATGGCCGAGCGGCTGCGCGGGCTGCTCCCCGGGGCGGTGCAGCGCGCCGCCGACGTGCACGTCACGGCGAGCCTCGGCGTGACGTCCCTGCGCCCGGGCGAGGATCCCTCGACCGCCATCGAGCGCGTGGACGCCCTCATGTACCGCGCCAAGCGCTCGGGGCGGGACCGGGTCGCCGCCGACGACACCGCAGGCAGCACCACCGACGTCCAGCCGGCACCCAGGTCGAGGGGGCAGGATGTGGGGTCGTCCGACCGTCGCCGACCGGCGACCGACCACCGCTGAACGGGAGCGTGCCGCATGGCCTACGTGATCGGCGTGCTCGTGCTCGTCGTGGGCATCCTGGTGTCCATCGCCCTGCACGAGGTCGGTCACATGGTGCCCGCCAAGCGCTTCGGCGTGCGGGTGAGCCAGTACATGGTCGGCTTCGGCCCGACGCTGTGGTCCCGCACGCGGGGCGAGACGGAGTACGGCGTCAAGGCGGTCCCGCTGGGCGGCTACGTCCGGCTGATCGGCATGTACCCGACGCCCGAGGCCGTGGGGAACCCGCCGGTGCGCGGGTTCTTCAGCAGGATGGCCGCCGACGCCCGCGAGGCCAGTGCGGAGGAGATCCGGCCGGGGGAGGACCACCGCGCGTTCTACCGGCTCTCGACCCCGAAGAAGCTCGTCGTCATGCTCGGCGGCCCCGTGATGAACCTCGTCATCGCGGTGGTGCTGCTCGCGGTGGTGCTCATCGGCATCGGCACGTCCGGGGCGAGCACCACGCTGGCGTCCGTCAGCCAGTGCGTGCTCCCCGCCGACTCGACGGCCACGGAGTGCTCGCCGTCCGACCCCGCCGCGCCGGGCGCCGCCGCGGGCCTGCGCCCCGGGGACACGGTCGTCGCGTACGACGGCGTGGACATCACGAGCTGGGACCAGCTGTCCGGCCTCATCCGCGGCACCGGTGACGAGGCGGTGCCCGTCGTCGTCGAGCGGGACGGCGAGCGGGTGACGCTGTCCGTCACGCCGGTGGTGGCCGAGCGCCCGGTGGTCGGGGACGACGGCCGGGTGGTCACCGGCGACGACGGCGAGCCCGTGACCCGCAGCGTCGGGTTCCTCGGCGTCAGCCCCGGCACCGAGCTGCAGCGCCAGCCGGCGTCCGAGGTCGTGACCCTGACCGCCGACGCCGTGTGGCAGACCGGCAAGGCCGTCGTGACGCTCCCCGTGAGCCTCGCGGGCATCGCGCAGAGCGCGTTCGGCGGCGCGGAGCGCGACTCCGGCGGGGTGCTCGGTCCCGTGGGCATCGCCCGGCTCGCCGGCGAGGTCGCGTCGAGCGACGCCCCGGGCGTGGGCGTGGCCGAGCGCGTGTCGGCGATGCTCAGCCTGCTCGCGTCGCTCAACATCGCGCTGTTCGTCTTCAACCTCATCCCGCTGGTCCCGCTCGACGGCGGGCACGTGGCCGCCGCCCTCTGGGAGGGCACCAAGCGCACCGTCGCCCGGGTGCGGGACCTGCCCCGCCCGCGTCCCGCCGACGCCGCGCGCCTGCAGCCGGTCGCGCTCGCCGTCTTCGTCCTGCTCGGGGGCATGGGCCTGCTCCTCGCGTACGCCGACGTCGTCGCCCCCGCCTCCCTGGGCTGACGCGCTGACGCGCGTCGCCGCCCCGGCGCGGTACGGGTGCACGCACGGCTCGCGGTGCGATGATGAGGCGGTGAGCACCCCCATCAGCCTGGGCATGCCGGAGGCCCCCGCCCCCGTGCTGGCCCCGCGGCGGCCCACCCGGAAGATCCGCGTCGGCAAGGTCGAGGTCGGCGGCGACGCGCCCGTCAGCGTGCAGTCGATGACGACGACCCTGACGTCCGACGTCAACGCCACCCTCCAGCAGATCGCCGAGCTGACCGCCGCCGGGTGCGACATCGTGCGGGTCGCGGTGCCGAGCCAGGACGACGCCGACGCCCTGCCGGCCATCGCCCGCAAGTCGCAGATCCCCGTGGTCGCGGACATCCACTTCCAGCCGCGGTACGTGTTCGCGGCCATCGACGCAGGCTGCGCCGCCGTCCGCGTCAACCCGGGCAACATCCGCAAGTTCGACGACCAGGTCAAGGAGATCGCCCGGGCCGCGCAGGACGCCGGAGTCTCCCTGCGCATCGGCGTCAACGCCGGCTCGCTCGACCCGCGGCTGCTCGCGAAGTACGGCAAGGCGACGCCGGAGGCCCTCGTGGAGTCGGCCGTGTGGGAGGCGTCGCTGTTCGAGGAGCACGACTTCCACGACTTCAAGATCTCGGTGAAGCACAACGACCCGGTCGTGATGGTGCGCGCCTACGAGCTGCTCTCCGAGCGCGGCGACTGGCCGCTGCACCTCGGGGTCACGGAGGCGGGCCCGGCGTTCCAGGGCACCATCAAGTCGGCGACGGCGTTCGGGGCGCTGCTCAGCAAGGGCATCGGCGACACCATCCGCGTCTCCCTGTCCGCGCCGCCGGTCGAGGAGGTCAAGGTCGGCATCCAGATCCTCCAGTCGCTCAACCTGCGGCCCCGCAAGCTGGAGATCGTCTCGTGCCCGTCGTGCGGGCGGGCGCAGGTGGACGTGTACACGCTCGCGGAGCGCGTCACCGCCGGGCTCGAGGGGCTGGAGGTGCCGCTGCGCGTCGCCGTGATGGGCTGCGTGGTGAACGGCCCGGGCGAGGCGCGCGAGGCGGACCTCGGCGTCGCGTCGGGCAACGGCAAGGGCCAGATCTTCGTGCGCGGAGAGGTGGTGCGCACCGTGCCGGAGTCCGCCATCGTCGAGACGCTCATCGACGAGGCCATGCGGATCGCCGAGAGCATGGACGCGGCGCAGGACGGCAGCGGCGGGCCCGTCGTCACGGTCGGCTGATCCGTGGTGCGCGGCGTCGAGGAGGACCTGGCCGCCGGCGGTGGGCCCGCCCACGCGGGGGAGCCACGCCTGCTCGACGACACCGACGTACCCGCGGCGCTCGCGGTCTGCGCGCAGGACCCGGTCGCCGCGGTGCTCGCCACGACGCGGTTGGAGCAGGCCGCGCTGCACGGGCTGCGGCGCGTCGGCGGGCAGCTCTGGGGCTACGACGCCGGAGGGAGGCTCGCGGCCGTGTGCTGGGCGGGGGCGAACCTCGTGCCCGTCGTCCCGGACGCGGCCGTGCGGGAGGACGCGCTCGACGGCTTCGCGGCGTTCGGGCGTGCGCAGGGCCGGCGGTGCTCCTCCGTCGTCGGGGACGCGGCGGCCGTGCTCGGGCTCTGGGACCGGCTGGCGCCGTCGTGGGGTGCCGTCCGGGAGGTCCGGTCGGACCAGCCGTCGATGGTCATCGACCACGCGCCCGCCGTCGATCCCGATCCGGCGGTGCGGCGCTCGACGCCCGGGGAGTACGACCTGGTCCTGCCCGCCTGCGTGCGGATGTTCACCGAGGAGGTCGGGTACTCGCCGGTCGCGGGCACCGGCGGCGCCTACGAGGCGCGGGTGCGGTCGCTGGTCCGCGAGGGGCGGTCGTTCGTGAGGATCGAGTCCGGGGCGTCCGGTCCCCAGGTGGTGTTCAAGGCGGAGCTCGGGGCGGTCGCGGGCGGGGTCGCGCAGGTGCAGGGCGTGTGGGTCGACCCGGCGCGGCGCGGCGAGGGGCTCTCGGAGGCGGGCATGGCGGCCGTGGTCACGCTGACGCGCCGCGCCGTGGCGCCCACCGTGTCGCTCTACGCGAACCACTACAACGAGCGAGCCCTCGCGGCGTACCGCGCCGTCGGCTTCCGCCAGGTCGGCACGTACGCGACGGTGCTGTTCTGAGGCGCCTGCCCGGCGTGGGCCGGCGGGGCGTCAGGGCGCCGTCGTGACCGCCGCGCCCGCCGGGTCGGTCCCGTCGCCGGTCGGCTCGCCCGCGAGCGGCTGATCCGCGTTCAGCCGCTCCCAGAGGGCGTCGGCGTCCGACGTCCACACCACGCGGTCGGGGTCGGACGGCGCCTCCGCGACCGGCACGGTCACCGGCGCGAGAGTCGCGGGGTCCACGTCGCGCAGCGTCAGCGCGATGCCCGCGAGCGACCGCAGACCGAGGCCGTCGCTCACGGACAGGGACCGGCTCACCGCGGTGAGCACCGGCATGAGCGTGCCCGGGTCGGTCAGCAGGTCGGTGGACTGCACCTGGGCGGCCAGGGCGTCGATGAGCTGCTGCTGCCGCTCGATGCGTGCCAGGTCGGAGCCGAGCTCCAGGCCGTTGCCGGTACCCGTACGGGCGCGCAGGAACGCCAGGGTCGTGGTGCCGTCGAACGTCTGCGGGCCGGCGGGGACGTGCAGGCCCGCCTTGGGGGAGTCCATCGCCTCGGGCAGGTCCATCGGTACCCCGCCGAGGGCGTCCACGACGTCCCGGACGCCGTCCATCTTCACGACGATGCTCTCGTCGGTGCGGACGCCCGAGTTCTCCTCGAACGTGCGGCGGGTGCACGCGGCGGCCGCGGCGAGGTTGCCCGTGCTGCCGGCCCCGATCATGAACGCGTCGTTGAACATCGCGGACTCGCGCGGTCTGCTCGTGCTGCCGTCCTCGAGCGTGCACGCCGGGATGCGGACGAGCGAGTCCCGGGGCACGGACACCAGGTCGACCCGCGTCCGGTCGGCGGAGAGGTGCACGAGGATCGTCGTGTCCGACCTCATGCCCTCGACCTCGCCCGCCAGCTCCGCGTTCTCGCCGTCCCGGCTGTCGGTGCCCATGACGAGGATGCTGAGCGGCCGGCCGGCGTACCCGTCGGCGGGCGGCGGCTCCTCGACCGCCCGGTCGTCCGCCAGGAACGCGTCCACGTCCGCGTGCTCGATCCCCGCGTCCACCGAGGCGTACAGCGCGGCGGCGCCGGAGACGCCCGAGAGCGCGACCGCCGCTGCGGTCGCGCCGGCGACGCGGGCGACCCTCCCGCGGGTGCGGGGCGGCCGGGCGTGGCGGACGGACCGGGCGGCGGCACGGGTGTGCCGGGCGGTACGGCGGCTGGCAGCGGTCATCCTCCGAGGCTAGGGACGCCGCGCGCGCACCGGTGGGTCACGGGGTGCAGCCCCCGCCAGGATCCTGTGCGCGAGGCGTGAAGACCACCGACGGCGGCGCGGCGGCCCTCGCGGCGCCGCGGCCCGCCCGGATCGGAGGGCCCGCCCGGCTCAGCGGTGCGCCCGGGTCAGCGGCCCGCTCAGCGCAGCAGCCGCGACATCCGCCGGTCGGCCAGCGGCGTGCCGCCGGTCTGGCACGTCGGGCAGTACTGGAGCGAGGAGTCCGCGAACGACACCTCGTGGACCGTGTCCCCGCACGGCACGCCGTCCCAGCCGGGGCAGGGCAGTCCCGTGCGCCCGTGCACGCGCATGCCCCGGCGCTTGGCGTCCTTGAGCTCCGCGGCCGGCCGGCCCGCGGACGCGGCGACGGCCTCCCGCAGCACCCCGACCGTGGCGGCGTGCAGCCGGGCGACCCGCTCGGTGTCGAACGACCGCGTCAGCGCGAACGGGCTGGTGCGCGCCACCAGCAGGATCTCGTCGGAGTAGGCGTTGCCGATCCCCGCGATCGTGCCCTGGTCGCGCAGGAGGCCCTTGACCTGCTGGTTGCGGGCGGCCATGAGCTCCGCGAGCCGCTCCGGCGTGAACTCCGGCGACAGCGGCTCCACCCCGAGCGTGGCGACCTGCGGGACGTCGGCCGGGTCGGTCACCACGGACACGGCGAGCCGCTTGCGGGTGCCGGCCTCCGTCAGGTCGAACCCCGAGCCGTCGTCCAGCCGCACCCGCAGCGCGAGCGGCGACCGCCCGGGGCGCACCGGCGTCGCCGGCAGCGACTCGGACCAGCGCAGCCACCCCGCCCGGGCCAGGTGGAAGACCAGGTGCAGCGCGTCCCCGCCGGCGGGCGGGCGGATCCCGAGGTCCAGCCACTTGCCGTGGCGCCCCGCGGAGACGACCTCCCCGCCCGTGAGGTCCTGCGGGGCGGGGCGGAACGTCTTCAGCGCGCTGATCGCCCCCACCTCGACGCCCGCGACGGTGCGCCCGACGGCGCGCTCGCGCAGGAACGCGGCCAGCGACTCGACCTCGGGGAGCTCCGGCATGACCCCATGGTGGCGCAGACGTCCGACACCTGCCGCTCCCACTAGGCTGCGGCCCATGCTGCTTCGCCTCTCCACGCTCTTCGTCCGCACCCTGCGCGAGGACCCGGCCGACGCGGAGGTGGCCAGCCACCGGCTGCTCGTCCGCGCGGGCTACATCCGCCGCGCCGCCCCCGGCATCTACACGTGGCTGCCGCTGGGCCTGCGGGTGCTGGGCAAGGTCGAGCAGGTCGTGCGCGAGGAGATGGCCGCCGCCGGCGCGCAGGAGGTGCACTTCCCGGCGCTGCTGCCCAAGGAGCCCTACGAGGCGACGGGCCGGTGGGCGGAGTACGGGCCGAACATCTTCCGCCTGAAGGACCGGCGTGAGGCCGACTACCTGCTGGCGCCCACGCACGAGGAGATGTTCACGCTCCTGGTCAAGGACCTGTACTCCTCGTACAAGGACCTGCCGCTCACGCTGTTCCAGATCCAGACGAAGTACCGCGACGAGGCCCGCCCGCGCGCCGGGCTGATCCGCGGGCGCGAGTTCGTCATGAAGGACGCGTACTCGTTCGACGTCGACGACGCCGGGCTCGAGGCGTCCTACCAGGCGCAGCGCGACGCGTACGAGCGGGTCTTCACGCGCCTCGGCCTCGAGTACGTGGCCGTGGCCGCGACATCGGGCGCGATGGGTGGCTCCCGCTCCGAGGAGTTCCTCACCCCGACGGCGATCGGCGAGGACACCTTCGTGCGGTCCCCCGGAGGCTACGCGGCGAACGTCGAGGCCGTCACGACCGTCGTGCCCGACGCCGTGCCGTGGGACGACGCGCCCGCCGCGCACGTCGAGGACACCCCCGACACCCCGACGATCGACTCGCTCGTCGCCCTCGCGAACGCCCGCTTCCCCCGCCCGGACCGGCCGTGGACCGGGGCGGACACGCTGAAGAACGTCGTTCTCGCGCTCGTGCACCCGACCGGGGAGCGCGAGCTGCTGGTCGTCGGGCTCCCCGGGGACCGCGAGGTCGACCTCAAGCGCCTGGAGGCCGCGGTCGCACCGGCCGAGGTCGAGCCGGCCGTCGAGGCCGACTTCGCCGCGCACCCCGAGCTCGTCAAGGGCTACATCGGCCCGGCCGTGCTCGGCCCGAACCGTGAGGGCCTGGCGGCCGACGCCGAGGGCCGCACCGCCGTGCGGTACCTGCTCGACCCGCGTGTCGTGCCCGGCACCCGGTGGATCACCGGCGCGAACGAGCAGGGTCGCCACGTGTTCGACCTCGTCGCGGGGCGGGACTTCACGGCCGACGGCACGGTGGAGGCCGCCGAGGTCCGCGCCGGCGACCCGGCCCCGGACGGCTCCGGCCCGCTGGAGCTCGCCCGCGGCATCGAGATCGGCCACATCTTCGCGCTGGGCCGCAAGTACGCCCAGGCGCTCGGGCTGACCGTGCTCGACCAGAACGGCAAGTCCCAGGTCGTCACGATGGGCTCCTACGGCATCGGCGTGAGCCGCGTGCTCGCCGCGCTGGCGGAGGCCAACCACGACGACCGCGGCCTCGCGTGGCCGGCCCAGGTGGCGCCCGCGCTGGTGCACGTCGTCGCGACCGGCAAGGACGCCACGGTGTTCGAGGCCGCGGAGTCGCTCGCCCGCACGCTCGACTCGCGCGGCATCGAGGTGCTGTACGACGACCGCCCCAAGGTCTCGCCCGGCGTGAAGTTCGCCGACGCCGAGCTGCTCGGGGTGCCGCTCACCGTCGTGGTCGGACGGGGCCTGGCGGACGGGGTCGTGGAGGTGCGGCCCCGCGTCGCGACCCCCGACGGCCCGCAGGCCGAGCAGGTGCCGGTCGCGGACGCGGCGGACCGCGTCGCGGAGCTGGTGGACGCGCTCCTGGCGCGCTGACCCGGGCCGGCCCGCTCCGTCCCGGGCGAGCGCGGACCCGACCCGACCGGCCCCGCCCCTCGACGCCGGCGGGGCCGCACGCGTCGCGGCGTTCCGCCGGACCCCGCGGCGAGGGCAACCCCGACTGCGGGGGAGGCGTGCGGCCGACCCGCGCGCGGGTCAGCCCGCGGTCGGCGTCGGCGTCGGGGCGGTGGGCGGCAGGCCCGGCAGGGCGGTGGGCGTCGCACCCCACGCCAGCGCCGCGACCGCCGAGGTGCGCAGGCCGTCGACCGCGGCGGTGCGGTCGGCCGTCGACGCGCCCGTGCCGAGCATCGCGTCGGCGTGGACGGCAGCCAGGTCGGTCAGCAGCCCGGCCGCGAAGGTCCGCACGGCCTCGGCGGTCGACACGTCGCCGTCCAGCTCGTAGGCGACGCGGCGGGGGTCCTCGGCGGTGCCCGCGACGCCGACGGCCTCCGCCCAGGCGGCCGCGGCGGCGCGGTGGGCCTCGGCGGCGGACCGGGCACGCGCCCGCTCGTCGTCGGCGAGCCGGGCGGCGGCGACCTCGAACCCGTAGCCGGCTTGGTCCTCGGCGAGCACGAGGGCGAGGGCGTCGGTGCGGTCCAGGTCCGCGCCGAGCGCGTCGGAGGATCCCGTCGCAGGCGGCTCCGGGGAGGCCGACGCACCGGCCGACGTGGACGCCGACGGCAGCGCCGCCGACCCGTCACCCGAGCCCGACCCGTCCGCGTCGCCGCCGGTCGTGAAGCCGTCCTCAGGTTCGGCGTCGACCACGGGCGGCTCCGTGCCGAGCGCGGCCGCGAGCCGGTCCGTCAGCTGGGCGCGGGACGCGGCGACAGCGGCGAGCAGCCGGGCCAGGCCCGGGTCGTCCGCCGTCCGGGCTCCGGCGCGCGCCTCGGAGGCCGCGTCGCCGAGCAGCGCCAGGACGTCGGCGGGGCCGGCGGCCGGGCCGGTGGCCGTCGGCGTGGGCGGCTGCGTCGCGCCCCCGGGCTCCGGGAGGCCCGACTCGTACACCCCGCCGAGGGCCGCCACCTGGTCCGCGGCCGTCGAGGAGACCAGGCCCAGGACGACGGCGACGGCCTCGTCGGCGCCCGAGGTGGCGGCGCCGGCCGCGTCGACCAGGGCCAGGGCGTCGTCGACGGCGTCCCGCCGGACCTGCTCCGCGGCGTCCGGCGCGGGCTCGGCGGGCGGGTCGGTCTCGAGGCGCAGGCCGCAGCCCGACAGCAGCGCGGCGGTGCCGAGCGCCAGCACGCCCGCCAGGGCGCGGACGCGCCGGGACCGGGCAGGTCCGGGGCGCGCGGCGGGGCGCGGGACGGGGCGCGTCAGCAGGCGCGGGGCGGTGCGGGGCATCGCGGGCGATCCTGCCACGGCGGCCCGCCACGCGGCCGGACCCGAGGTCCCGGCGGGGGCCGGTGTCGCGCACGTCGCACCCGTGCGCGGCTCCGTCGGGAGGGTGCGGCGCCCCGGAGTCAGTACGCTGGGCGCAGCACGCGGTCCGCCGCGCGCCGCTCCACCGTGCAGGACCGACAACCACACAGCGTCGACGTCCCCGGTGTCGGCGTGCGCGCGACGAGGCCGCACCCCGCCGAGGACCGACACAGGAGGTCAACATGCCCGCGCCCGTCAGCGCGCAGCGCATCCGGGAGACCATCGAGCCGGTGGTGGCCGCCGCCGGGCTGTGGCTGGAGGACGTCGAGCTCGCGCGCGACGCCGGCCAGCCGGTGGTGCGCGTCGTGGTCGACGCGGTGGAGGACGCCGAGGAGGCCGTCGACCTGGACGGCGTCGCCGCGGTGTCGCGCACCGTGTCCGACGCGCTCGACGCGCTCGACGGCCTGCCGGACCGGTACACCCTCGAGGTGTCGACCCGCGGGGCCGACGCCCCGCTCACCGCGCGCCGGCACTACGCCCGCGCCCTCGGGCGGCTGGTCGTCCTCGGTCTGGCCGACGGGACGGTGCTGGCCGGCCGCCTCGTGGACGTCGTCGCCGGCGGGGCTGACGGGGCCGACGGGGCTGACGGGGCCGACGGGGCCGACGGTGACACGGTGGTCGTCACCCCCGTGACCCCGGGACTCAAGGGCCGGCCCGCGAAGGTCGGCGACCCGGTGCGGGTCCCGCTCGAGCGGGTGCGCGAGGGCCGGGTGGAGGTCGAGCTCGTCAAGGACGGCGGGCGCGGCGAGGACGGCGCCGGCGACGGCGCGGCGGACGGGCCGACGGGCCGGGAGGACTGACGTGGACATCGACATGCAGGCGCTGCGGCTCATCGAGCGCGAGCGCGACATCAGCCTGGACGTGCTGGTCTCGGCCATCGAGCAGGCGCTGCTCTCGGCCTACCACCGGACGCCGGACGCCTACCCGGACGCCCGCGTCGAGCTCGACCGCCGGTCCGGGCACGTGACGGTGTGGGCGCGGGAGCGCACGGTGGTGCCCGCGCCCGACGCCTCCGACGTGGACGCCGACGCCGCCGCGACGGCCGTGCCGCCGACCACGACGGTGACGGGCCCGGAGTTCGACCACACGCCGGCGGGGTTCGGGCGCATCGCGACGGCCACGGCCCGCCAGGTGATCGTCCAGCGGCTGCGCGACGCCGAGGACGACCAGGTGCTCGGGCAGTTCCGCGGCAAGGAGGGCGAGGTCCTCGGGGGCGTGATCCAGCAGGGTCGTGACCCGCGCGTGGTGCTCGTCGACGTCGGCGGCACGGAGGCGGTGCTGCCCGCGCACGAGCAGGTGCCCACGGAGCAGTACGTGCACGGCGAGCGCATCCGCGCGCTGGTGCTGGACGTCTCCCGCGGGGCGAAGGGGCCGCAGATCACGCTGTCGCGCACCCACCCGAACCTCGTCCGCAAGCTGTTCGAGCTGGAGGTCCCGGAGATCGCCGACGGCCACGTCGAGATCACGGCGCTGGCGCGCGAGGCCGGCCACCGCACCAAGATGGCCGTGCGCTCGACCGTCCCCGGGCTCGGGGCGAAGGGCGCGTGCATCGGCCCGCTCGGGGCCCGGGTGCGCGCCGTGATGGCCGAGCTGCACGGCGAGAAGATCGACATCGTCGACCACTCGGACGACCCGGCCCGCATGGTCGCGAACGCCCTGTCGCCGGCGCGGGTGCTGTCGGTCACGGTCGTCGACCCCGCTGCACGTGCCGCCCGCGTGGTGGTGCCGGACTACCAGCTCTCGCTGGCGATCGGCAAGGAGGGCCAGAACGCGCGGCTGGCGGCGAAGCTGACCGGGTGGCGGATCGACATCCGGTCCGACGCGCAGGAGCCGGCCGAGGGCGCGGGGGCGCCCGCCAGGGCCGACGACGGCGCGCCGGAGGGCTCCGCGGGCCCGGCCCCGCGTGCCGCCGGTCGAGCAGAGTGACCTCGCGCGCTAGACTGGACGCGGCTGGGCCGGACGCCCGGCTCTCCTCGCCGAGCAGGCGCCACCCCCGACACCCCGCAGCGCACGTCGCCGCGCCGGTGGTCGTGGGCCCGGTGCGCACGTGCGTGGGGTGCCGGACTGCCGGACCGAGGTCGGCTCTGCTGCGCGTGGTCGCGGCGGCGTCGGACACGGGTGAGACCGTGCTCGTCGTCGACGTGCGTCGCGCGCTGCCGGGCCGGGGGGCGTGGCTGCACCCCGATCCTCACTGCCTCGAGCTCGCCGAGCGCCGACGTGCGTTCCCGCGGGCCCTGCGACTCGCGGGGCCGCTGGACACGTCCGCGGTCGGGGAGCACCTCGGGGCGGGGTGAGGCACGACCGTCGCCGCCGGGCGCCTGCCCGGTGGCATGTGCACCGTCGAACAGGAAAGCGGGTCGAAGAGCCGATGGCTGCCCGATGAGCACGCACCGATGAGTACCCAGCGATGAGTACCCAGCACTAACGACGGTCCACCCTGTCCTGGGCGGGCCGAGACAGGGAGAGATGTGGCCAAGGTCCGCGTCTACGAGCTCGCCAAGGAGCTCGGAGTCGACAGCAAGACCCTCATGACCAAGCTGAACGAGCTCGGTGAGTTCGTGCGCTCGGCGTCCTCGACGATCGAGCCGCCGGTGGTCCGCAAGCTGCGGGACACCTACCCGGCCGGTGGCGGCGCCAAGCCCGCCCCCGCCCGCCCGGCCCCGGCCGCCGCCCCCGCGGCGTCCGCCCCGGCACCCTCGCCGGCCCCGGCGGCCCGCCCCGCGGCGTCCGCCCCGGCGGCGACCCCCGGCCCGGCGCAGCGCCCGGCCCCCGAGGCCCCGGCCGCGTCCGCACCGGCGGAGCCCACGGCCCCGGCCGCCCCCGCCGAGCAGGCGGCTCCGGCGGCCCGTCCGGCCGCCCCGCGTCCGGCCGCCCCGTCGCCGCGTCCCGCGGCGCCGTCGCGCCCGACCGAGGGCGGTGACGGCCGCTCCGGTCGTCCCGGTGGCGCCCCGCGTCCCGGTGGGCCGCGTCCGGGCAACAACCCGTTCGCGCCCTCGCAGGGCATGCCGCGCTCCGGTGGCCCGCGTCCCGGTGGCCCGCGTCCGGGCAACAACCCGTTCGCGCCCTCGCAGGGCATGCCCCGTCCCGGCGAGCGCCGCTCCGAGGCGCCTGCTGCGTCCGCGGGTGCCGGCGACCGCCCGGGTGGCCCGCGTCCCGCGGCGCCGCGTCCCGGTGCCCCGCGGCCGAACCCCGGCATGATGCCCGGCCGCAGCACCAGCGGCGTCGGCCGTCCCGGTGACCGTCCCGCCCGCGCGGGCGGTGGCGGTGGCCGTCCCGGCGGTGGCGGCGGCTACGGCGGTGGCGGTGGCCGTCCCGGTGGTGGCGGCGGCTTCGGCGGCCGTCCCGGCGGCGGTGGCCGTCCGGGTGCCGGTGGCCGCGGCTCGACGCAGGGTGCCTTCGGGCGCGCCGGCGGCCGTCCCGTCCGCGGACGGAAGTCGAAGCGGGCGAAGCGCCAGGAGTTCGAGCAGATGCAGGCGCCGTCGCTCGGCGGCGTGCAGGTGCCGCGCGGGAACGGCTCGACCGTCATCCGCCTGCGCCACGGCTCGTCGCTGAACGACTTCGCCGACAAGATCGACGCCAACCCGGCCTCGCTGGTCACGGTGCTGTTCCACCTCGGTGAGATGGCCACGGCGACGCAGTCCCTCGACGAGGACACCTTCGGCACGCTGGCCACCGAGCTCGGCTACGTCGTGGAGATGGTCTCGGCCGAGGAGGAGGACCGCGAGCTGCTCGGGGCCTTCGACATCGACCTGGACGCCGAGCTCGAGGGGGAGTCCGACGAGGACCTGTTCCCTCGCCCGCCGGTCGTCACGGTCATGGGTCACGTCGACCACGGAAAGACCAAGCTCCTCGACGCGATCCGCTCCACGGACGTCGTCGCGGGCGAGGCCGGCGGGATCACGCAGCACATCGGTGCCTACCAGGTCCGCACGGAGCACGAGGGCCAGGACCGGGCCATCACGTTCATCGACACCCCGGGTCACGAGGCGTTCACCGCCATGCGTGCCCGTGGTGCGCAGGTGACGGACATCGCGATCCTCGTGGTCGCGGCGGACGACGGCGTGATGCCCCAGACCATCGAGGCGCTCAACCACGCCCAGGCGGCGAACGTGCCGATCGTGGTCGCGGTCAACAAGGTGGACAAGGAGGGGGCCAACCCCGCCAAGATCCGCCAGCAGCTCACCGAGTACAACCTGGTGGCCGAGGAGTACGGCGGCGACACGATGTTCGTCGACGTCTCCGCCAAGCAGCGGATGGGCATCGACGACCTCCTCGAGGCCGTGCTGCTGACCGCGGACGCCGCGCTCGACCTGCGGGCCAACCCCGACAAGGACGCCCGCGGTGTCGCCATCGAGGCGAACCTCGACAAGGGCCGCGGCGCCGTCGCGACCGTGCTGGTCCAGTCCGGCACGCTGCACGTCGGTGACGCGATCGTCGCGGGCACGGCCCACGGCCGCGTCCGGGCGATGTTCGACGAGCACGGGGACAACGTCACCGAGGCGGGCCCGGCCCGTCCGGTGCTGGTCCTCGGCCTGGCGTCGGTGCCGAGCGCCGGCGACACCTTCCTGGTGGCGCCCGACGAGCGGACCGCGCGGCAGATCGCCGAGAAGCGCGAGGCCGCCGAGCGTGCCGCCCTCCTGGCCAAGCGCCGCAAGCGCATCAGCCTCGAGGACTTCACGCAGGCGCTCCAGCAGGGCAAGGTCGAGACCCTCAACCTGGTCCTCAAGGGCGACGTGTCCGGTGCCGTCGAGGCGCTGGAGGACGCGCTGCTCAAGATCGACGTGGGCGACGAGGTCGACCTGCGGGTCATCCACCGCGGTGTCGGTGCGATCACGCAGAACGACGTCAACCTCGCGACGGTCGACAACGCGATCATCATCGGCTTCAACGTCAAGTACGCGGAGCGGGTGGAGGAGCTCGCCGAGCGCGAGGGCGTGGACGTCCGGTTCTACTCGGTCATCTACCAGGCGATCGACGACGTCGAGGCCGCCCTCAAGGGCATGCTCAAGCCGGAGTACGAGGAGGTGCAGCTCGGTACCGCCGAGGTGCGCGAGGTGTTCCGCTCCTCCAAGTTCGGCAACATCGCCGGTTCGCTGGTCCGGTCCGGGGAGATCCGCCGCAACTCCAAGGCGCGGGTGCTCCGGAACGGCAACGTCATCGGTGACAACCTCACCATCGAGTCGCTCAAGCGGTTCAAGGACGACGCCACCGAGGTCCGCGAGGGCTACGAGTGCGGTATCGGCCTCGGGTCGTACAACGACATCACCGAGGGTGACGTCATCGAGACCTGGGAGCTGCGCGAGAAGCCGCGTTCCTGACAGGTCCCGCTTGCGGGTCTGCCCCCACGCACGGAGCGTGGGGGCAGACCCGCGGTCGTCCGTCCGCGACGCGGGCGGTGAGAGGAGTTCGACATGGTGGACCACCCCCGGGCCCGCAAGCTCGCGGACCGCATCCAGCAGGTCGTCGCGCAGATGCTCGACACCCGCGTCAAGGACCCGCGCCTGGGTTTCGTGACGGTGACCGACGTCCGCGTGACCGGTGACCTGCAGCACGCGAGCGTGTTCTACACGGTGCTGGGCGACGACGAGGCCCGCGAGGGCACGGCCGCGGCACTGGAGAGCGCGAAGGGCCTGATCCGCTCGGAGGTCGGCAAGCAGACCGGTGTGCGGCTGACGCCGACGCTGGAGTTCCACCTGGACGCCGTCCCCGAGACGGCGGCCCACCTGGACGCGGCGCTGCTCGAGGCGGCCCGGCGCGACGCCGAGGTGTCGCAGCTCGCGCAGGGGGCGCGGTACGCCGGCGACGAGGACCCGTACCGCCGCCCGGCGGACGAGGACGAGGACGAGGCGGACGCCGCGCGCTGACCCCGGGTCACGTCCCGGCCCCGGCTGCGGCCCGGCTCCGGTCGTCCCGGGTGCTCAGGGCGCGGCGTACCCGCTGCCCTCCGCGGCGAGCGCCAGCCACGCCGGCCCGGCGGCCAGCGCCGTCGGGCCCGCGGGGAGCAGCACCCGTGCGCCGATGCGCGGCGCGACCAGGCCGGCGAGCGGTGCGACCACCATCGGCGCCGCCGTCCACGACAGGGTGCGCAGGCCCGCCTCCAGCGGGGAGCAGCCCTGGGCGACCTGCAGGTACTGCGCGAGCAGGAACACCGCGCCGAACGCGCCGAGCGGGCGTGGGGGTGCGGGCCTGCGCCGACATCCGCCTCCAGTGAGCATCGACTGATCACTGTGACCGGACAGGGTCGCTAGTTATCGACTGATAACCTGTCGCGCATGGATGTCGACGCCCGGAGCACCGTCGCCCGCGCGCCCCGGATGTCGGGCGAGCGGCGCCGCGAGCAGATCCTGGCCGCCGCGATGACCGTGTTCGCCGAGGGCGGCTACGCCGGGACCACCACCGACCAGGTCGCGCGGGCCGCCGGCGTCTCGCAGCCGTACGTCGTCCGGCTGTTCGGATCCAAGCAGCGCCTGTTCCTCGAGCTCTACCGGTCCGCCACCGGCCGCGTCCTGGAGGCGATGGCCGCGGTGGCCCCGGGCCCGGACGCCGTCGAGCGCACCGGCCGCGCGTCCATGGAGCTCATGGCCGACCGCGACCTGCTCCGGGTGCTCATGCACGGCTTCACGTCGGACGACGCCGAGGTCGGGCAGCTCGCGCGGCACACCCTCGGCGAGGTCTTCCGGCTGTTCCGGGCGCGCGTCGGGGCCGACGTCCCCGACGCCGACGAGACCGCCCGCCGGTTCGTGGCCGACGGCATGCTCTTCAACGTGCTGCTCAGCTCGGACGGCTTCGCGCACGCCGGCGAGGACGCCGGCCTCGACGCCCTGCTGCGCTGCTTCGCCCCCGAGGTGGTGGCCGCGGCCGCCGGGGAGGTGCCGGCCGCCGGTGCCGCGGCGGGGGAGCGCGCATGAGCCCCGCGCGTGAGCAGCGCCGCCCCGACCGCCCCCGCCGCCCCACCGCCCCGGACGGCCTGCTCGTCGTCGACAAGCCGCAGGGCTGGACCAGCCACGACGTGGTCGCGAAGGTCCGCGGGCTCGCCGGCACCCGCAAGGTCGGGCACGCGGGGACGCTCGACCCCATGGCCACCGGCGTGCTCGTGCTGGGCGTCGGCCGGGCCACCCGGCTGCTGACCTACGTGGTGGGCGCCGACAAGGAGTACACCGCCACCGTGCGCCTCGGCGTCGCGACCACGACGGACGACGCCGAGGGCGAGGTGCTGACCCGCGCGGACGCCTCCGGCGTGACGCGAGCCGCCGTGGAGGCGGGCGTCGCCGCGCTCACCGGCCCGATCCAGCAGGTCCCGAGCGCCGTCAGCGCGATCAAGGTGGACGGGCAGCGCGCCTACGCCCGGGTCCGCGCCGGGGAGGACGTCGAGCTCGCCGCCCGGTCCGTGACGATCCACCGGTTCGACGTGCACACGGTGCGGCCCGCCGTCGACGCGGGTGTGCCGGCGGTCGACGTGGACGTCACCGTGGTGTGCTCCTCCGGGACCTACATCCGCGCCCTGGCCCGTGACCTCGGCCGCGCGCTCGGCGTCGGCGGCCACCTGACCGCGCTGCGGCGCACCCGCGTCGGCGGCTACCCGGTGGCGGACGCCCGGACGCTCGAGCAGTTGGACGCGTGGCCGGCGGACGTCCCGCTGGACACGCTGCCCCTGGCGGACGCCGCCCGCGCGACGTTCCCCGTCCGCGAGCTCACCGGGGACGAGGCGCGTGCCCTGTCGTTCGGGCAGCGGATCCCCGCGTCGGGCTCGGGGGCGGGCGTCACGGTCGCGGCCGTGACGCCCGACGGGGAGCTGGCGGCGCTGCTCGAGGACCGCGGGCCGCACGCCCGCCCGGTGCTCGTGTTCGCCGCCGCGTCCTGACCCCGGCGCCGCGGGCGTCCCCGGCCGGGCCGGCCGCTCGCTCCTGCCGCGCCGGTCGGTGCGCCGGCGGCGGAGGCACCCGTCGCGCCGTGGCAGGCTTGTCCCCGCGCCGCGACCGCCGGCGCGCTCGACACGCGCCACGCGGCGCCGACGGACGGGAGTGCGTGTGCAGCGCTGGACGGACCTGGCGCAGGTCCCCGCGGACTTCGGGCCGTCGGTGGTGACGATCGGCAACTTCGACGGCGTCCACCGCGGTCACGTCGGCGTGCTGACGCGCATGGTCGCCGATGCGCGTGCCGCGGGCGCCCGGTCCGTCGCGGTGACGTTCACGCCCCACCCGCAGCAGGTGCACCGCCCCGAGACCGCCCCGCCGCTGCTCACGGGCGACGAGGACCGCCTGGAGCTGCTCGGGCAGACCGGCCTGGACGCGGTGCTGCTGCTGACGTACACGCTGGAGTTCGCCCAGCAGACCGCCGAGGAGTTCGTGCGCCGCTACCTCGTGGACGGGCTGCACGCGCGGACGGTCGTCGTCGGGCGCGACGTGCGGTTCGGACGCGGCAACGCCGGGGACCTCGCCACGATGACCGAGCTCGGGGAGCGGTTCGGCTTCGGCGTCGAGGTGATCGAGGACGTCGTCCCGGACGGGTCCGAGGTGCGCGAGCTCGGCGACGCCCTGGCCGACCCGCTGCGTCGCCGGTGGTCCTCGACGTGGGTGCGGGAGCTGCTCGAGGCGGGCGACGTCCGGCAGGCCGCGCGCGTGCTCGGTCGCCCGCACCGGATGCGCGGGACGGTGGTGCACGGCGCGAAGCGGGGCCGGGAGCTCGGGTTCCCGACGGCCAACCTGGCACCCGGCTCCGACGGGATGGTCCCCGCGGACGGGGTGTACGCCGGCTGGCTGCGCCGGCCCGCCGTGGCGCCGGGGTCGCCGGACGCCGTGCTGCCCGCCGCGGTCTCCGTGGGCACCAACCCGACGTTCGACGGTGCGCGGCGCAGCGTCGAGGCGTACGTGCTCGACCGCACGGACCTGGACCTGTACGGCGAGCAGGTGGTGGTCGAGTTCGTCGAGCGGCTGCGGCCGACGCTGCGCTTCGACTCCGTGGACGCGCTGGTCGCGCGCATGCACCAGGACGTCGAGGGTGTCCGGGGCGTGCTCGCCGGCGCCGCCGGCTGATAGACTCGCACAGCCGTCAGAACGGCCGCGGACCGAGAGCGCCCGGGTGGACCTGCCCCGGAGCACCGCGCAACGAGACAAACTGGAGAGCCGTGCCCCTCGACAGCGCCACCAAGAAGTCCATCATGGCCGAGTACGCCACCCACGAGGGTGACACCGGCTCGCCGGAGGTCCAGATCGCCCTGCTGACGCAGCGCATCAACGACCTGAACGAGCACCTCAAGACGCACAAGCACGACCACCACAGCCGTCGTGGGCTGCTGCTGCTGGTCGGCCAGCGTCGTCGCCTCCAGGGCTACCTGCAGAAGGTCGACATCGACCGCTACCGCAGCCTGATCCAGCGGCTCGGCCTGCGCCGGTGACCGCCTGACCGGCCCGGACCCCGTGCGGGGTCCGGGCTGGTCGCGCGTCGGGCCCCGGCCCGGCGCACACGTCCCACCCAGCAAGACACCAGCAACGACGGGTGCCGGTCGACGCGTCCGGTCCTCGGTAGTGGTTCCCGGAACGCGTGTCCGGGCTCCTCGATCGAAGACCGCCGTGACCGGTCCGGCGCCCTCAAGACGAAGGAGGGCACCCGTGGAGGGTCCCGAGATCCAGTTCGCCGAGGCCGTGATCGACAACGGCCGCTTCGGCACGCGCACCGTCCGCTTCGAGACCGGCCGCCTCGCCAAGCAGGCCGCCGGCTCCGCGATGGCCTACCTCGACGGCGAGACGGCCCTGCTGTCCGCCACGACGGCGGGCAAGCACCCCAAGGACCAGTTCGACTTCTTCCCCCTCACGGTGGACGTCGAGGAGCGGCAGTACGCCGCCGGCAAGATCCCCGGCTCGTTCTTCCGTCGCGAGGGTCGCCCCTCGACGGACGCGATCCTCGCCTGCCGGCTGATCGACCGCCCGCTGCGCCCCCTGTTCGTCAAGGGCCTGCGCAACGAGGTCCAGGTCGTCGTCACCGTCCTGGCGATCCACCCGGACGACGCGTACGACGTGCTCGCGATCAACGCCGCGTCCATCTCCACCCAGATCTCCGGCCTGCCGTTCTCCGGCCCGGTCGGCGCCGTGCGCATCGCGCTGATCGACGGCCAGTGGGTCGCGTTCCCGCGGTACACCGAGCGCGAGCGCGCGACGTTCGAGATCGTCGTCGCGGGTCGCGTGGTCGGCGACGACGTCGCGATCGCGATGATCGAGGCCGAGGCGCCCGAGAAGTCCTGGAACCTCATCAAGGACGCCGGCGGCGTCGCCCCGACCGAGGCCGTCGTGGCCGAGGGCCTCGAGGCCGCGAAGCCGTTCATCCGCTCGCTCGTCGTGGCGCAGCAGGAGCTCGCCGCGCAGGCCTCCAAGGAGACCCGCGAGTTCCCGACGTTCCCGGACTACCAGCCGGACGCGTACGAGGCCGTCGAGGGCGCCGCGGAGGGCAAGATCCGCGAGGCCATGCAGATCGCCGACAAGCAGACCCGCGAGGGCCGCCTGGACGAGATCAAGGCCGAGACGCTCGACGCCCTGGCCGCCTCGTTCGAGGGGCGCGAGAAGGAGCTGTCCGCCGCTGTGCGCTCCGTGACCAAGAAGGTCATCCGCCAGCGCATCCTCACCGACGGCTTCCGCATCGACGGCCGCGGCCTGCGGGACATCCGCACGCTGTCCGCCGAGGTCGAGGTGCTGCCCCGCGTGCACGGCTCGGCGCTGTTCGAGCGCGGCGAGACCCAGATCATGGGTGTCACCACGCTGAACATGCTCCGCATGGAGCAGCAGCTCGACACGCTGTCGCCCGAGACGCGCAAGCGCTACATGCACAACTACAACTTCCCGCCGTACTCGACCGGTGAGACGGGCCGCGTGGGCTCGCCGAAGCGGCGCGAGATCGGCCACGGCGCGCTCGCCGAGCGGGCGATCCTGCCCGTGCTGCCGTCGCGCGAGGAGTTCCCCTACGCGATCCGCCAGGTCTCCGAGGCGCTGGGCTCCAACGGCTCGACCTCCATGGGGTCCGTCTGCGCCTCGACCCTGTCGCTGCTGAACGCGGGTGTGCCGCTGCGCGCGCCCGTCGCCGGCATCGCCATGGGCCTGGTGTCCGACACGGTCGACGGCCAGACCCGCTACGCGGCGCTGACCGACATCCTGGGCGCCGAGGACGCGTTCGGCGACATGGACTTCAAGGTCGCCGGCACCCGCGAGTTCGTCACGGCCATCCAGCTCGACACCAAGCTCGACGGCATCCCCGCCTCCGTGCTGGCCGACGCGCTGACCCAGGCCAAGGAGGCGCGCCTCGCGATCCTCGACGTGCTGAACGAGGCCATCGACGTCCCCGACGAGATGTCCCCGAACGCCCCGCGCGTCATCACGGTGAAGGTGCCGGTCGACAAGATCGGCGAGGTCATCGGCCCGAAGGGCAAGATGATCAACCAGATCCAGGAGGAGACCGGCGCGGACATCTCCATCGAGGACGACGGCACCGTCTACATCGGCGCGACCGACGGCCCCTCGGCCGAGGCGGCGCGGGCCGCGATCAACGCGATCGCCAACCCGCACATGCCGGAGATCGGCGAGCGCTTCGTGGGCACGGTCGTCAAGACGACCACCTTCGGCGCGTTCATCTCGCTCTCCCCGGGCAAGGACGGCCTGCTGCACATCTCGCAGATCCGTCGCCTGGTGGGCGGCAAGCGCGTCGAGAAGGTCGAGGACGTCCTCGGCGTGGGCCAGAAGGTCCAGGTCGAGATCGGCGAGATCGACCCGCGCGGCAAGCTGTCGCTCCACGCGGTGGTCGAGGACGAGGCGCCCGCCGAGGGTGCCGACTCCGCAGCGGCCGAGCCGGCCGACGCCTGACGTGCCCCTGCACCTCCCTCTGGTCGCGCCCGGGCAGCCGGGCAGCGACCTGACCGCCGGGCAGGCGGGTGACGGCGAGCTCCGTCGCTCCGTCCTGCCCGGCGGGGTGCGCCTGCTCACCGAGCACGTCCCCGGGATGCGGTCCGCGTCCGTCGGGGCGTGGGTGGGCGTCGGCTCGCGCGACGAGTCCGACGGCCACCACGGGTCGACGCACTTCCTCGAGCACCTGCTGTTCAAGGGCACCGCGCGGCGCACGGCGATGGACATCGCCGAGGCGTTCGACGAGGTCGGCGGCGAGGCGAACGCCGCCACGGGCAAGGAGCACACCTGCTACTACGCCCGGGTGCTCGACGAGGACCTCCCGATGGCGGTCGACGTCATCGCCGACATGGTGACGTCCGCCCGCCTGGACCGCGACGAGCTCGAGACCGAGCGCGGCGTGATCCTCGAGGAGCTCGCCATGAACGACGACGACCCGAGCGACGTCGTCCACGAGCGCTTCGCCACCGTCGTGCTCGGCGACCACCCCCTCGGGCGCCCGATCGGCGGCACGCCGGACACCATCCGCGCGGTCCCGCGGGACGCCGTGTGGGCGCACTACCGGCAGCACTACCGCCCGGCGACCCTGGTCGTCACCGCGGCCGGGAACGTCGACCACGACGCGCTGACCGAGCAGGTCGTCCGCGCCCTGCACGACGGCGGCTGGTCGCTCGCCGACGGCGAGGCGCCCGCCGCCCGCCGGGGCCCGTCCGAGGCGCTGCCCGTCACCGCCGGGCCGTCCCGGGTCACGGTGCGGCGCGCCACCGAGCAGGCGAACGTCATCGTCGGCGGCACCGGTCTGACGGCCACGGACCCCCGGCGCTTCACGCTGTCCGTGCTCAACGCGGTGCTCGGCGGCGGCATGTCGTCGCGGCTGTTCCAGGAGATCCGCGAGAAGCGGGGCCTGGCGTACTCCACCTACTCGTTCGCCTCCGGGCACGCCGACACCGGCGTCTTCGGGCTCTACGCCGGATGCACCCCCGGGCGCGTCGACGAGGTGACCGACCTGCTGGTGGCCGAGCTGGAGCGGCTCGCGGACGGGGGCATCACCGACGCCGAGCTGCGACGCTCGGTGGGCCAGCTGTCCGGCGGCCTGGTGCTCGGTCTCGAGGACTCGGGGTCGCGCATGAGCCGGCTCGGGAAGTCCGAGCTGGTGCACGGCGAGCTGCTGTCCACCCAGGAGTCGCTCGACCGCGTGCGCGCGGTCACGGCCACGGACGTGCAGGAGCTGGCCGCGGACCTCGCGTCCCGCCCGCGCTCCGTGGTCCGGGTCGGCCCGTTCGGCGACTGACGGCCCTCGCGACGGGCCCGGCACCACGCGGTGCCGGGCCCGTCGCGCGTCCCGGGGACGCACCGGGTCCGAGGTCCCGTTCCCCTGGCGGCGTCCCCGGGCGATCATGGGGACATGGTCGCCGCCACGTCCGCCCGCCACTCCCTGTCGCTCGCGCCGGGACCCTCCGGTCTCGTCGAGGCGCTCTGGGTGGCGCGCGGTCCCCACGGCGCGCCGCCGCGCGTCGCCCTCCCGGACGGGCGACCGGCCGCGGTGGTGCGGCTCGGCGGCCCCGTGCGCTGGATCGACCCGCTGACCCGGGACGCCGAGGTCATCGGGTCGGTGCTGCGCGGACCCCGTACCGCGCCCCAGGTCGTGCTCGCCGCCGACCCCGCGGTGCCGTCGTACGAGGTCGGGGCCCGGCTCGCCCCGTGGGCGCTGTCCGCGCTCGCCCCCGACGGCGGGCTGCTGGTGGACGACCACCGGGGCCTGGCCGCCGCGCTGGGGCTCGACCCCGCCGAGCTCGCCGGGCGCCTGGGCGACGGGCACGACGAGGAGGCGACGGCGCGGGCCCTGGAGGACCTGCTCGTCGGGGCGGTCCGCCGTCCGGTCCCCGCGGGCGACCGCGCCGACCTCGAGCGGGTGGTGCAGCTCGCCGACGAGGAGCGCGGGCTCGTCCGCGCGATCGACCTGGCGCGCTCGGTCGACCGCTCGCTCGCATCGCTGCACGCGCTCTTCGCGGAGCGGGTCGGGCTGACCCCGTCGGCCTTCCTCGCCGGCGTGCGCATGTCCTGCGCCGTGCGCGAGCTCGGCGTCGACGACCGCGGCGACGCCCGCCGGGTGGTCGAGGTGCTGCGCAGCTACGCCGACGCCGGCTACCCGCAGCGCGAGGTCGAGCGGTTCACCGGGCTCAGCCCGCTGGAGCTGCGGCGCTCCGTGCGCGGCATGGAGGAGGTCCTGGGGACCGTCTAGGGTGACGCGTCGGTCGGTGCCGGCTCGTGCTCGTCCAGGTCGTTGCGTGCGACCGGCGATGCGACCACCCAGAGAGCGGAGGCGATGGCACCGGCCGCCGAGACCCACAGCACGCCACGTGCGCCGACGATGGTCGCAAGGCCGCCGCTCGCAGCGCTGCTCATCGGCAGCATCCCGCCGAGGACGACCTGGATGCTGGCGTTCACGCGTCCGAGCATGTGGTGCGGGGTGAGCCTCTGCCGCACGGTCAGCACCGCGACGTTGTAGATCCCGCGCCCCACGGCCCCGAGCAGCAGCCCGAGGACCGGTGCGGCGAGCCAGGGGCCTGGTCCCGCCAGGGGGACGAGCGCAGCCGGGAACGCGAGCAGCGCCGCTCCTCCGACGACGGTCCGCGTGGTCCCGTGCCGCCTCGCGACCGACCCGACGACCAGGTTCCCGACGACACCGCCGACGCCGCTCGCGGCCAGCACCAGGCCGACGGTGCTGCTGGGCAGTCCGAGATCGCGGACGAGCAGCACCGTCGTCATCGGCATCCCGAGCCCGATGAAGAAGCCGAGGAGCGCCGAGGCGAGCAGGACCTGCCGCAGCACCCTGCTTGCCGTGACGACCCGCATCCCGGTCAGGACCTCCCGCAGGAGATCACGCTCGTCCCGGTGGGTCGTGCGGGGCCGGTCGTGGCGGATGCGGCCGGTGCCCAGCGCCGCGAGGGACTGCGCCGTCGCGGCGGCGAGCAGCGTGGAGCCCGCCCCCAGGCTCTGGACGAGGATGCCGCCGAGGGCCGGACCTGAGGCGTAGGAGGCGCTGCGGACCGCCTGAAGGCGACCGTTCGCCACCATGAGGCGGTGCCGCGGCACCAAGGAGGGGATGAGGCTGAGGTACGCGATGTCGACGAACACGCCGCAGGTGCCGACGGCCAGCGCGGCGAGGCACAGGGCGGCCACGCCGATCCCGGACCAGGCACCGACGGCGAGGGAGGCGAGGAGCAGCGCGCGCCCGAGGGTGCCGACGACGATCACGGGTCGCGCGGGCCACCGGTCGACCCAGGCTCCGACGGGAAGCCCCAGCAGGACCGTCGGCGCGGTGAGGCACGCCGTGAGCATCCCGATCTGCCAGGCGCTGGCGTCCGCTGCGTAGAGCGCGAGGAGCGGCAGCGTGAAGCCCGCCAGCTGCATCCCGATCTGCGCCGTCCCGTCCGCCCCGAGGAGGGTGGGCAGGTCGTGTTCCGCACGCCGGGGACCGCGGGCGGATCGGGGTCCTGTTCTGAGCATGACACCCTCTCGGCGATACCGGACATTCGTGACAATGTGCTTCGCCGTCACGTCCGTGGTCGCGCGGCTGTGTGACCTGGCTTTGACACCGCTTCGGCTCCGGGCGAGCGTAGTGATTCCGATGCACACGTCAGGCGACCTGCTGTCGATTGTGTGCAAGGTCGGACGTGGGGGGACGAAATGCACGAGGGTGTGGGGTGACGGGGCCATGACGGAAACAGCGACGACCGAGCGGGTGTACGCAGCGCTCGGGGATTCTGTGCGGCACAACCGCGTCGGCGAACAGTTCGGGCTCACCGCCGTGAGCGAGGTGCTCCGGCGGCTCGGGAACCCTCACCACGGGCTGCCGGTGGTCCACGTCGCCGGTTCGGCGGGCAAGGGCTCGACCTCCCGGATGATCGCCGAGCTGCTCGCCGCAGCCGGCATGCGGGTCGGTCTCGCCACCAAGCCCCACCTCCACTCCGTCGCGGAACGGTTCGTCGTCGACGGGGTGCCCGAGGACGACGAGGCGCTGCTCGCACGCGCTGCCCGGGTCGGCCCGGAGCTGGCGGGGGTCGGAGCGAGCTGGTTCGAGGTCGTGACCGCCTTGGCGCTCGAGCATTTCGCGAGATCGCGAGCCGATGTCGCGGTCGTCGAGACGGGGATGGGAGGTCGTGACGACGCCACCAATGTCGTCGAGGCCGCCTGCTCGGTGATCACGAATGTCGGGGACGAGCACCTGGACCTGCTCGGCGGGGATGTGCTGTCGGCGGCCGTCCACAAGGCCGGCATCATCAAGAGCGGTATTCCGGTCGTCAGTGGCGTCACCGAGCCCCGGGTCCGGGACGTCGTCCGCGAGCGCGCTGACGCGCTCGGCGCCCCGTTGCTCGAACGAGGTCAACAGATCGAGCTCTCACCGGTGCGAGAGCGGGGGTGGGCCGGCTCCGTGTTCTCGGTCCGGATCGGTGAGGAGCCCCTGCCAGGCGTCGAGCTCGGGGCACTGGGCGCGCACCAGGCGGAGAACGCCGCTCTCGCGATCGCGGCCGCGCGGACCGTCGTCCCGGACCCCGAGCGGCTCGGACCCGACGCGATGCGTTCCGTCCTGCGGTCGCTGCGGATCCCCGGGCGTCTGGAACAGGTGCTGGAGCGCCCGCGGGTGCTCCTCGACGCGGCGCACTGCGCCCCCGAGTTCGCGGCGCTCGCGGTGGCGCTGCGTGCCCTCGACGGCGTCGGGCGGCGGTCGGCGCTCATCGCGCTGTCGTCCAGCCAGACGCCTGCCCGGGCGCTCGCGCCGCTCGCGGGGGTCTTCGACCGTGTCACGTTCTGCTCGTACTCGGGGTGCACCGAGTTCGGCGAGGTGCGAGGCCGGGACCCGCGTGAGCTCGCCGCGGCGTTCGCTGCGCTGGACCCGGCGGCCCGCGTCGACACCGGTGCCGATCCCGTCTCGTCGTTCGACCGGGCGCTGAGGCGGAGCGCTGACGGCGACCTGCTGTGCGTGACGGGGTCGTTCTCGCTGCTGGCCCCGGTGCGAGCAGCTCTCGGGCTGACGGGCGCTCGGGCATGACCGGGCGACCCGGCAGGGTCCGGGCGATCCTGCGCCTCGGGGGTCTGCAGATCGAGTGGGGGAGCCGGACGTACGTGCTGGCGATCGTGAACGCCACACCGGACTCGTTCAGCGGGGACGGGTTGTCCGCCCGTGGCGAGGGAGCGTACGCCAGGGCGGCCGGACAGGCGGTCGACGACGGTGCGGACCTGGTCGACGTCGGCGGGGTGCCGCTCTACGCCGGTGCCGGCCCGGTCAGCCGCGACGACGAGCTCGCTCGGGTGGTGCCGGCGGTGCGCGAGATCGTGGACGCCCTGCCCGGTGTACCGGTGTCCGTGGACACCTCGGACGCCGAAGTGGCACGGCGGACCCTCGACGAGGGTGCGGTGCTGATCAACAGCGCGTGGGGACTGCACACGCGCGACGGCCGCTGGAACCGGGAGCTGGCGCGTGCCGTGGCGGAGCGCGGTGCCGCCATCGTCCTGACGCACAACACGCGCGTGGAGCGCATCGTCCAGGAGACGTACGGCCCCCGGTGGGACGTGGGCTACGACGACCTGGTGCGTGAGGTCGTCGAGGACCTGCGCCGCCAGATCGAGGTGGCTGCGGAGTGCGGGGTCGCCGCGGATCGCGTGATCGTGGACTGCGGCCCGGGTCTGGGCAAGGGCCCCGAGGACAGCCTGCTCGCCGTCCGTGAGCTGCGCGCTCTCGCACCACTGGGCGCCCCGGTCCTCCTGGCGCACTCGCGCAAGAGCTTCCTCGGTCGTCTGGTGGGTGGGCGGCCGCACGAACGCGACGCGGCGACCGTGGCGGCGACCACCTGGGGCATCGCCCAGGGTGCCGACATGATCCGGGTGCACGACGTCCGCGCCAACAAGCAGGCGGCCTTGGTCGCCGACGCGCTGGTCCGCGGATGACACGGGCGGGCGCGTGGACCTGCCGGTGCGCTCAGCGACGTGGCGGCGACCAGGAGGAGGTCGTCCGCCGGCTGTCCGACCTGGTGCGGCTGGACACGACGAACCCGCCGGGGAACGAGTCGCTGGTCACGGAGTACGTGGCGGGCGAGCTCGCCGCGGTGGGTGTGCCAGCCGTGGTGCTCGAGTCAGCTCCGGGTCGGGCGAACCTGGTGGCAAGGCTGCGGGGAGCGGGGACCGGGCCGACCGTGATGCTCCTCGCCCACGCCGATGTCGTGGGCGCGTCTCCCGTCGGCTGGACCCACCCGCCCTTCTCCGGTCGGGTGGTCGACGGTGAGGTGTGGGGACGCGGCAGCCTCGACATGAAGGCGCACCTCGCGAGCTGGCTCACCCTCGTCGCCGGCCTGGCGGAGCACCGCGTCCCGCTCGGCGGCGACGTCGTGCTCGTGGTGACGGCCGACGAGGAGGCGGGCAGCCGGCTCGGGGCGCACTGGCTCGTCGAGAACCACCCCGATCTCGTCCGCGCCGATCTCGCGTTCTGCGAGGGCGGCGGGCAACGCATCCCGACGGCGGCGGGGCCGCTCTACACCGTCCAGGTGGCGGAGAAGGGCACCGCCACGGTGCGGGTCACGGCGTCGGGCACGGGAGGACATGCGTCGGTGCCGCGGGCGGACAACGCCGTCCTGGCGCTCGCCGACGCGTTGCACCGTCTCGGGCGATCCCGCACGCGGTCGCTCCCCACGGAGACGACGGACCTGATGCTCGAGGTCCTCGCCGCCAGCACCGCCGACCCGCACGTGCGCTCCGCGCTGCTCGACGTCCGGCGGCAGCCGACCTTCGAAGCGGCCGCGGGCCTGCCGCTGGTGCCGTTCCTGCGTGACTTCGTGGTGGCTGGGCTGCACAACACCGCCGTTCCGACGCGGCTCAGCGCCAGCGACCGGGTGAACGTCGCACCCGCAGAAGCCTCCGCGGTGCTGGACTGCCGTCTCGTCCCCGGGCAACGGCCGGAGGACTGGGTGGAGCACCTTCGGGCTGTGCTGGGCGGGCAGGTGCGGGTCGATCTCATCCGGGGCCGGGCCGGTCGGGAGGGGCCACCGGCCGACGAGCTGCTCACCGTGGTCGACGAGGTCCTCGACGAGGTCGACCCGGGGGGCCGGGCGCTGCCGTACCTGAGCTCCGCCGCCACGGACGCACGGGCGTTCCCCGGGATCCCGGTGCTGGGCTTCTTCCCGTCGGCCAGCGACCGCGACCTGATGCGACTGATCCACGGCGTCGACGAGCGCGCCCTGATCAGCGACGTCATGCACGGGCACCGGATCACGGGAGGACTCGTCATGCGCCTGTGCGGCGCGCAGATCGACCACGCGGAGGAGTGCCATGCTGGAGTGCAGTGACGACGGGGCGACGAGGGACGTGCGCGCGTTCGGGACGACGCCGCGTGCGGAGGCCGACCTCCTCCGTGCCGAGGCGGCTCTCGCCGACTTCGTGCGGGCGATGGGGGTCCCCGCGGACGCCCCGGCCACGCGGGCGACGCCCCGCCGGATGGCGCGGGCGTACGCCGAGTTCCTCACACCCCGGGCTTTCGAGCTCACCACCTTCGACAACGACGAGGGGTACGACGAGCTCGTCCTCGCTCGCAGCATCCCGGTGCGGTCGGTGTGCGAGCACCACTTCCTCCCGTTCGCCGGGGTGGCGCACGTCGGGTACTACCCGGGGGCGCGGATCGTCGGGCTGTCCAAGCTGGCCCGCGTCGTGGAGCACTTCGCGTGCCGGCCGCAGGTCCAGGAGCGGTTGACCCGCCAGGTCGCGCTGGAGCTCGAGCATGAGCTGCGACCGTCAGGTGTCGGCGTGGTGATCGAGGCGTCGCACTCGTGCATGACGCTGCGAGGTGCGCGGTCCTCGGGTTCGACCACGGTCACGTCGACGCTGCTCGGCACGCTGCGCGACAACCCGGGAACGCGTCAGGAGTTCCTGTCGCTGCTGCCCACGGGCACACGATGAAGGGCACCGTCGCGTTGGTGGCCGGCGGCGCGGGACACGCCGGGAGCTGCATCGCCCAGACGCTGCTCGACCGTGGGGCGACCGTGATCGCGCCCAGCCGGTCCCTCAGCCGGCTGAGCGCGCTCGGGGCCCGGCTCGACGCGCGTGGACCCGGCGAGCTGCACCTCGTCCGGGCGGACCTCGCCGACACCGCCGAGGCGGAGTCGTTGCGCGATCTCGTGCTGGAGCGGCACGGTCGGCTCGACTCGGTGATCGCGTCGCTGGGTACGTTCGAACGCGAGGCGCGGATCGACGAGATGGACCGCGCGACCTGGGACCGCCTGGTCTTCGACAACCTCACACCGCACTTCGTGGTGGCTCGCACGTTCGCCCCGGTGCTCGCCGACAGCGGCGGCGTCTACGTCACGCTGGCGGGGATCACCGCGAACGAGCCGATGACGTTCGCTGCCCCGATGTCGGTGACCGGCGCCGGCTTGCGGATGCTCCTTCGCGTGCTCGCGGCGGAGTACGCAGGTACGGCGATCCGGTGCCACGAGGTGACGCTGCTCGCGCCGATCCTGGACCACTGGTTCGGCTTCGCGCCGCAGCCGGGGTGGCTGACCGCGGACGAGGTGGGCCGCTTCGTCGCCGACGTCCTCGACCCGGGTTGGGCCCACCCGGACCGGCTGCTCCTGTCCCTCCCGGAGCCCGACTCGCCACGCGTGTGGCGACGACCGACGCCGCCGCGCCCGGTCGAGCACCGGACCTCGGCCGCGCGGGGGCGGTGATGCGGTTCGAGAACAGCCTCACCCGCGGGTTCCTCGCTGCGTGCGGGCCGGTCCGCGAGCTGCGGCGTCTCCAGGACGAGGGTGGGTTCCGGGAGGGCGCCCCGCTGCTCTCACGACCCGCGCTGCTGTCCGGGACGGAGACGGCCGAGCTCTCCGCTGTGGCGCAGGAGCTCCTCGTACTGCTGCAGGAGCTGCCGAACAGGCTGTACGACGGCGACCTGACCGCCTACCTGCGGGCTGTGGGCGCCGAGGACGTCGTGCTCGACGCGCTGGCGGCCGAGACGGGTGTCCCGACCGAGCTCATGGGCCGGGCCGACCTCTACCGGCAGCCCGACGGGACGTGGCAGGTGCTCGAGTGCAACGTCGGCCACCGCATCGGCGGGTGGACGGTGGACGAGATCGTCCGCCGTGCCCTGCGCGAGCCGGAGGTGGCCGGCTTCGCCGCTGAGCACGCCCTGGGATACCCCGGCACCCGGGCTCGGATGGTCGCGGCGATCCGGACGAGCGCGGGCCGGACCGACCCGGTGGTCGCGGTACTCGGGGCGCCCGCGTCGATGCGCCCGGGCGAGGACTGCTTCCCCTCGGTGGTGCGCGGGCTCCGGGCGGCGGGTCTCGACGCGGTCGGCGGTCACCTGGGGCAGCTCACCCGGACCCGCACGGGCAGGCTCGCGGTCGGCACCCGCGGCGTCGACGTCGTGTTCCGCATGTTCGGCCTCCCGGAGGTGGCCTCCGACCCCGCGGTGCTGCCCGCGCTCCGCGACGTCGGTGCCGCTGCGCGCGCCGGCAAGGTCAGCGTGCTCAGCGGCATCCACTCGGAGCTCGCGATGAGCAAGGCGAACCTCGCGCTGCTCAGCGACCCGCTCCTCCACGACCGCTTCACCGCGGGCCAGCGGCGTCTCGCCGAGCGGGTGATCCCCTGGACCAGGGTGCTGCGCCCCGGGATGACCACGGCCGCCGACGGGTCGCGGGTGGACCTGCTGCCCGACGTGCACCGACGCCGGGTCGACCTGGTCCTGAAGCCCGCCGCGGGGTTCGGCGGCCGTGGGGTCGTCGCGGGCTGGACGCGTCCGCAGCAGGCGTGGGACCGGCTCGTCGACGACGCCGTCGGTCACGGGTACGTCGTCCAGCAGCGGGTCCGGCCCGCGACCGAGCGCTTCCGTTCCTTCGACGGTGCCGCGGAGGAGGACGTCGTCCTCAACTGGGGCCCCTTCAGCATCGGCGGAGGCTACGCCGGGTGCCTGGTGCGAGGTCTGACCGCGGATGCGGGTGCGGTCGTGAACAACGACTTCGGCGCGCGGTTCACCGGGGTACTCAGCGGGCCCTCGGAGCCGTCGCCGGGTGCGCGGCGGTCGCACTAGGGTGGCGTCCCGTGACCGGAACCCGTGACCTCGAGCCGATCCCCGTCGCCGTGCTGGGTGCCTCCGGGCGCATGGGCCGCACGGTCGTCGCGGCCGTGGAGGCCGCCCCGGACCTGGAGCTCGTGGCCGCGCTCGACCACGGTGACGACGTCGGCCGCGTCGCTGCCGCGGGTGCCCACGTCGCCGTGGACTTCACGGTGCCCGCCGCGACCGAGGGCAACGTGCGCGCGCTCGTCGGCCAGGGCGTGCACGCCGTCGTCGGCACGACGGGCTGGTCGCCCGAGGCGCTCGCCCGCGTCGAGGCGGATCTCGCCGAGCAGCCCGGCGTCGGGGTGCTGATCGCCCCGAACTTCGCGCTCGGCGCGGTGCTCGCCATGACGTTCGCGGCGCAGGCGGCCCGGTGGTTCGAGTCCGTGGAGGTCGTCGAGCTGCACCACCCCGACAAGGTCGACGCGCCGTCCGGGACGGCCCGGCACACCGCCGAGGCCGTCGCCCGCGCCCGGCGGCAGGCGGGCCTCGGACCGGTGCCGGACGCGACGACGGCGGCGCTCGACGGAGCGCGCGGGGCGGACGTCGACGGCGTGCGCGTGCACGCGGTCCGGCTGCGCGGCCTGGTCGCGCACGAGGAGATCCTGCTCGGCAACGCCGGCGAGCAGCTCACGATCCGGCACGACTCGTTCGACCGGGTGTCGTTCATGCCGGGCGTGCTGCACGCCGTCCGGACCGTCGGGTCCCGGCCGGGGCTTACCGTCGGGCTCGAGCACTACCTGGACCTGTGACCGTGGAGGACGACCGGGTGGAGGACGCGGACGCACGGGACGGCGCGGCTGCGGGCAGCGGCACGGACGGTCCGCCCCGGCGGAACCGGACCGCGCTGGTCGCCGCGCTCGCGCTGACGGCGCTGCTGGCGCTGTACGTGTGGCTCGTCGCCGGACGCGCCGTCGCGCTCATGCGCACGGGCGAGCCGGTGGGCGTCGGGCTGGGGGTCGCGTTCGCGGTGCTCCCGCTGCTCGTGCTCGTCCTCGTCGCGCGGGAGTGGCTGCTCGCCGTCGACGTGCAGCGCATGGCCGACACGCTCGCGGCGCGCGGCGAGCTGCCGGTCGACGAGCTGCCGCGCAGCCCCGGCGGCCGCATCGACCGGGTGGCCGCCACGGAGGCGTTCGAGCTGGCGCGCGCCGAGGCGGAGTCCGCGGCCACCGGCGACTGGGGGCCGTGGTACCGGCTCGCGTTCGCGTACGACGCGGCGGGGGACCGCCGGCGTGCCCGCGCCGCGCTCCGGCACGCCTCGCGGCTGCACCGCGGGCGGACCGGGGAGCCGCGCGGACTCGGCTGAGGCGGGCGTCCGCCGGTCGCGTGCGGACGGCTCGCCAGGGCTCGACCGGCGGTGCGGGCGGTGCCGGCGGGGCGCTCAGCGCGCGAGGTAGGCCGCGAGGGCGTCCGGCGGCATCGGGCGCGCGACGTGGAAGCCCTGCATCAGGGGTACGCCGGCGGCGCGCAGCGCGTCCACCTGCTCCGCCGTCTCGACGCCCTCGGCCACCACGGGGAGACCGCGGTCGGCCGCCAGCCGGTGCACGAGCTCCACGATCAGCGCGTCCACGGGGTCGTCCAGCATGTGCGCGACGACCTCGCGGTCGATCTTCACCGCGTCCACGGGCAGCCGGGTGACCTGCCGCAGGGCGCCGAACGCGGCGCCGAGGTCGTCGAGCGCGATCGGCACCCCCGCCGCCCGCAGCTCCCGCAGCGCCGGCTGCGCGCGGGCCAGCTGGGCGTCGGTCGCGGCCTCGGAGAGCTCGAGCCGCACCGTTCCCGGCGCCACGCGGACCTCCGTGAGCACCCGGAGCACGCGGTCGGCGAGCAGCGGCTCGTCCAGCGCGGCGGGGGACAGGTTGACGTTCACGGTCTCCGGCGCGCGGTCGCCGAGCGTCGCCCGCCACCCCGCCAGGTCACGGCACGCCGCGGCCAGCACCCACAGGTCGAGGTCCAGCGCCCGTCCCGCCGCTGCGGCGCGGGCGAGGGGCTCGGCGGGACCACCGAGCTCGCCGTCGTCGTCGCGGCAGCGCAGCAGCGCCTCGACCTCGCGCGCGACGCCGTCCGCCGTGCGGGCGATGGGCTGGTAGTGGACCTCGAGGCCCCACCACGCCGAGCCCTCTGCCGCACGCCCCCGGTCGTCATCGTGCCGGGCGCCGTCGCCGCGGCCCTGGCGCGGGACCCGGCCGTCTGCGGTCGCGAGGTCGGCGCCAGCGAGCCGCACGCGGTCCCCGCCCGCCTTCTTCGCCCCGTACATCGCGAGGTCCGCCTCCCGCAGCAACCGGTCGCTGTCCACCAGCGGGCCGGCGCCGACGGCGAGCCCCACGCTCGCCCGCGAGTGCGCCGCAGCGGGCAGCGCGGGGTCGCTCGCGGCGAGCGCCGCCCGGAGGGTCTCGCCCAGCCCGAGCGCCGACGAGCGCCACGGCGCCGCGGCCGTCTGCGGCTCGAGCAGGCGGGCGAGCGCGAACTCGTCACCGCCCAGGCGCCCGACCACGTCCCCCGGCAGCGCAGCCGCCGCGAGGCGCTCGGCCACCGAGTGGAGCAGGGCGTCCCCTGCCGCGTGGCCGAGGGAGTCGTTGACCTCCTTCAGCCGGTCCAGGTCGACGAACGCCAGGACGACGGCGCCCTCGCCGCGCTGCGCCCGCGCGCAGAGCTCCCGCAGGCCGTCGACGAACCAGGCACGCGACGGCACGCCGGTCAGGTGGTCGTGGGAGGCCTCGTGCGCGAGCTCGGAGGCCAGCGCCTCCATCAGCGTCGTCGGGTCGAGGACGCCCACCGGCTCATCGTCCGGCCCGAGCACCACCATGTCGGAGTAGCCGTCGCTCTGCGCCAGCCGTTCGGCGGCCTCCGTGAGCGACGCCGACACCGGCACCCGCGGGGCGTCCCAGCGGGCGACCTCCGCGACCGGGCGGCGGCCCCACAGCGATCGCCCGAAGCCGTAGCGGCCCGTCATCGTCGTCAGGAAGTCCTTGCGCGCCACCAAGCCGTGCGGTCCCCCCGGCTCGCGCGGCGCCACCAGCACCGACGAGACGGTCCAGCGGGTGCGGAAGCCGACGTCGACGGCCTCGCAGGGGTCGGTCGGGGCGACGACGACGGGCTCGGACGTGAGGTCGGCGAGCGCGCGTCCGCGGTCGACCCGCCGCCAGGCGGCGAGCGTCGGGGGAGGGGCCACTCCTGGACGATCGTCGTCGCGCCGACCGGCATGAGCCCGCGGCGCGCGCCGACGGCACGTGTTCGCGCACCGTTCACCGGGACGTCCACCCGGACACCCGGTGTGCGCCACGGGCGGGTGACGGGCGCGCGGGCGGGTGACGGGGGCAGGTGCGGGCGGCGTCCGTGCAGGTGCGGGCGGCGTCCGTGCGGGTGCGGCCGAGACGGCCGCGGGCAGCGGCGCGCCGCCGCCGGTCAGATCGCGGCGCCCCACAGGTGCTCGGTGATCTCCCGGGGGTCGTCCTGCTCGCCGAGCACCCGGCGTCCACCCACGTCACCGAGCCCCGCGGAGCCGAGGAACTGCTCCCGGGCCACGTCGCCCCGGATCACCCATGTCTGCACCGACGTCGCGCCGTCCTCGTCCCGCAGCAGGTCCACGACCGCGGCGAGCAGGCGCGACCCGTGCCCCTGCCGGCGCTCGGTCGGCTCCACCTCGAGCGCCAGGATCTCGCCGCCCGGGGTGTCGTCCCCGGTGCCGGGGGGCGCGACCACCGGGACCACGGAGGCGAAGCCGACGAGCCGCGGCCCGTGCATCGCCACGAGCACGCGGTACCCGCGTCCCGGGGGGCTGGTGATCGCCGCCCGCCACTGAGCAGCGAGGCGCGCCGGGTCGACCGCGTCCAGCACCTCGGCCCCCAGCGTCTCGGCGTGCGTCGCCCGCCAGGCGGCGAGCTGCACGGCGGCGATCGTGGTCTCGTCGCCGGGGACCGCTGGGCGCACGGACACGTCGGACGTCGCGGAGGTGAGGGGGCTCATGGCGGCTCACAATGCCACGTACAGCGGCTCCAGGTACTCCTCGATGCCGGCCTCGCCGCCCTCGCGCCCGACGCCCGACGACTTCACGCCGCCGAACGGGGCCGACGCGTCGGACACCATCCCCCGGTTGATCCCGAGCATCCCGGTCTCGACCCGCTCCGCCAGGCGCATCACCCGGGAGACGTCGCGGGTGCACGCGTAGGCGACGAGGCCGAACTCGGTCGCGTTCGCCAGGCGGACGCCGTCGTCCTCCGAGCCGAACGTCACCACCGGGGCGACCGGGCCGAACACCTCCTCGCGCACCGTCCGGGCGTCCTCGGGGACCCGGTCCAGCACGGTCGGGCGGTAGAAGTACCCGCGTCCGCCGGGGCGACCGCCGCCGGTACGGACCCGCGCCCCGGCGTCCGCCGCGTCGGCGACCAGCTCGTCGACCCGGTCCACGGCCGAACGCTCGATCAGCGGGCCGACGGTCACGTCCGGGTCGGTCCCGCGGCCGACGACCAGCCGCTCGAACGCCGCGGTCAGACGGTCCGTGAACTCGGCCGCCACCGGCTCCTGCACCAGGAAGCGGTTCGCCGCGACGCACGTCTGGCCGGCGTTGCGCATCTTCGCCTGCACCGCGGCCTCGACGGCCAGGTCCAGGTCGGCGTCGTCGAACACGAGGAAGGGAGCGTTGCCGCCGAGCTCCATCGACGTCCGCAGCACGCCGTCCGCGGCCTGCTTGAGCAGCGTCCGCCCGACCTCCGTGGACCCGGTGAACGACAGCTTGCGCAGCCGCGGGTCCGCGATCACCGGTCCGGTCACCGCCGCCGAGGACGACGTCGGCACCACGTTCACCACGCCGGTCGGCAGGTCCCGGGCATCCAGCTCCGCGCGCACCAGCTCGGCGAAGTACGCCGTCGTCAGCGGCGTCAGCCCGGCCGGCTTGATGACCACCGGGCAGCCCGCGGCCAGAGCCGGCGCGACCTTGCGGGTGATCATCGCGATCGGGAAGTTCCACGGCGTGATCAGCAGCGCCGGGCCGACGGGTCGGCGCAGCACCAGCTGGTGGTGCGTGCCCGCCGGTGCGCGCCGTGCGAGCCCGTCCAGGCGCACCGCCTGCTCCGCGTACCAGCGCACGAACTCCGCGGCGTACTGCACCTCGGCGCGCGCCTCCGCGAGCGGCTTGCCGCCCTCCGCCGTGATCAGTGCCGCCAGGTCCTCCGCGCGCGCCGTCATCGCGTCGAACACCGACCGCAGCACGTCCGAGCGGGTGCGCGGAGCGACCTCCCGCCATGCCGGGAACGCGCGGTGCGCTGCGTCGAGCGCCGCCAGGCCGTCCTCGGGCGTCGCATCGGCGACCTCGAACAGCACGTCCGTCGTCGCCGGGTCCGCGACCGGGAACGTGCCGCCGCCACGGGCGTGACGCCACTCGCCGCCGATCAGCAGGCCGGTCGGCGTGTGTGCGGCGACGTACGGCGGCAGCGGCGAGGTCGTCATGCGTCCAGTGTGGATCCGGAGGGACGCGCGGGCACCTGCGGGCCCCCGCGAGCCGCCGCGCGGGGGGCGGGTGCGGGGCTGCCAGGGCCCGTGCGGTCCTCCACAAGCGGCGGCGCGGGTTCGGCTGTGGAGGGGGCGCGGGACGTGTCGGGGGTCGCCGGTAGCGTCGTCGTATGCCATCTGACCTGCGAGGACGCCCTCCGGCGACGCGTGCGCGGGGCGCCTCGACCGGTGCGCCCGGGGCCGCCGGCGCGCGGACGGCGTCCGCTCCGAACCGTCGTGCCGCTCCGAGCCGTCGTGCCGCTCCGAGCCGTCGTGCGTCGACCACCCGTGTCGCGGGCGGCGCGGGGGATCGCGGGGTGCTCCGGGGTGATGCCGGTGCGCGTGGTGTCCCGCCCGGCACCGGTGGCGGGCGCGTCGCCCCGGGAGGTGTGCCGGGGCGCGGGACGGCTCCCCGGAGCCGTGTCCTGCGGCCGGTCCGGGCGTGGCGGGTGGACGTGTCGGTCCGCACCGCGAGCGGCATCCCGCTGGCCGACCCGTCCGCCCGTCCGCCGTCCCGCACACGCGCCCTCGTGCCGGACGGCGGACGTGCGCGCGGTCGGTCCGGCACCGGCGCCCGGGGCGCGTGGACGCCCGCGGGGCCGACTGCGGCCGCATCGCCGACGGTCCCCGTGCTCGACCCCGTGGCGCGCTTCCCGTTCCGGCCCGGTGCAGGCGGGGAGAGGGACGCGGCGGTCCTCCGGACCACCGACCCGCCGGTCGCGGCGATGGCCCCGGGGCCCGAGCTCGCCGCGCTCGTGGCGGACCTGGACCCGGACGGCGTCTCCGACCACGGCCTCGTCGAGCTCACGGCCGCCGCCGTGCGCCTCACCTCCTGGGCGCACGCCGTTGCGGCGCGGTACGCGGCTCTGCTGGCCGAGCGGCCGTCGATGAACCCGCCGTGGTCGCGCCTCACGCGCCCGCCGGCGGAGTCGTCCGTCGCCGGCGACGAGCTCGCGATGAGGCTCGCGTGGTCCTCGCGCGCGGCCGGCCGCCTGGTCCGCGACGGGCGCGCGTTCGGCCACCACCTCGGGGCCACGGGTGATGCCCTCGCTCGTGGTGACCTCGATGCCGTCCGCGCCCGCGTCCTCGTCGACCGGCTGGACGATCTCCCGCTCGTGGTCGCCCTGGACGTCCAGGAGGCGGTGCTCACCCGGGCGCACTCCCGGACCGCCGCGCAGCTCCGCGCGGACGTCGAGCGTGCGGCGATCGCCGTGGACGCCCGCGACGCCGCCGCACGGCGCGAACGCGCCCGGACCCGACGGCGTGTCGACAGGCCGCGGGTGCTGGCCGACGGCATGGCCGGTCTCTGGGCGGTGCTGCCGGCTGCTGATGCGATGCGGCTGGACTCCGTGCTCGGGGCCGCGGCGCGGACAGCTCGCAGTGCCGGCGACCCGCGCACGCTCGACCAGCTCCGCGCGGACGGCCTGGTGGACCTCGTCCTGCACACCGCGTGCGCCGAGCCGGACGACCGGACCGTGGCCCGGTCGTCACCGGGATCCGTGGGAACCGCCGCACGACCGAGCGACCCGTGCCCGGACGGCCGACCGCGGTGCCCGGCGCGACGGGGCAGCGCCCAGATCCGCGTCACCGTCCCGCTGACGACCCTCATGGGTGAGGACGACGAGCCGGCGCACCTCGCCGGCTACGGACCCGTCGACGCCGGGACCGCCCGGGCCCTCGCCGCGGGAGGGGTCTGGCGGCGGCTCGTCACCGACCCGCTGTCCGGCGCGGTCCTCGACCTGGGTCGGACCCGCTACCGACCGACGACGGAGCTCGCCGAGCACGTCGTCGCGCGGGACCGCACCTGCGCCCGGCCGGGCTGCGGCGTGCCGGCGGAGTCCTGCGACCTCGACCACACGCTCGAGTTCCACGCCCTGCCCGCGAGCGATCCGGACGAGAGCCGCGCGCTCGGCTCGACGGGAGCCGGCAACCTCGGCCCGCTGTGCCGGCGGGACCACCGCCTGAAGACCGACGGAGGCTTCGTCCTGCGCCAGGTGCGGCCCGGCGTGTTCGAGTGGCTCACGCCGACCGGTCACCGGTACCGCTGCGTGCCCGGTCTCGACCCCGCGCTCGCCCTGCACCCGCCACCGAGGGACCCGTGGCCGTCACCGCCACCCTTCTAGACCGACCACCGGTCGTCCGCGTCGGGTTCCCGCTCGGCCGGTGGCCGCCCCTGGGCGTCGCGGCCCTCCCGAACAGGCCCGGCTCGTACGCCCGCGGTGGGAAGCCCGGTCGGTCGCTGTCCGGCCGAGGTCGGACGACGTGCGTGCCCCCATGCGGTCGGATGGGTGCGTGCCGACCACGAGCCCACACGCCCCCGCGACCGCCGCCCAGCCCTCCGGTGCCCTCCGCACGGTGGGGTGGCCCGCCGGGCTCGCCCTCGCGGTCGCCGCGGGCCTGCTCGCCGGGACGCTCACCTCGTTCGGGCAGACGCTGCTCGGCGACACCCCGTTCCAGGGGCTGGCCATCGCCGTCAGCCCCTGGCTCGTCGCGCCCTTCCTCGTCGGCGCGACGGCCCGCCGGTCGGCCACCGCAGCGCTCGCCGGCCTCCTGACCTGCGCCGGGCAGGTCGCCGGGTACTACGTGGCCGCGGACCTCCGGGGGTTCGCGGTCGGCTCGGCGTCGATCCTGCTGTGGAGCCTCGCCGGTGCGATCGGCGGTCCGGTCTTCGGCATGGCGGGTCGGCTGTGGCGGAGGACCCGGTCCGATGACCCGCGGAGGGCGGGCGCCGGCGCGGCGCTGCTCGCCGGCTGCTGGCTCGCGGAGGCGCTGGTGACCTACCTCGTGGTGCTGCACCGCCCGGAGGAGGCGCTGGTCTTCGCCCTCGTCGCCGGGTTGCTGGTCGCGCTGCTCGGTCGCGGGGGAGGCCACCGGGCACTGCTGATCCGGCTGCCCGTCGCCGTCGCTGCGGGAGCCGCGGGGTTCGCGGCGCTGCACGCCGTGGTCGGCTGACCGGCGCCACCAGCGGGCGGTCGACGAGCGGGACAGGTGCTGGCAGGCCCCTGTGAGACGGCGGCCCGGACGGGGTGGCGCGTCCGCGTGAGACGCGGCCCGGACGGGATGGCGCGTCCGCGTGAGACCGCGGCCTGGAACGCGAGCGAGGGTCGCGGGACGGCGCGGTGCACCGACGGTTCAGCCGTGGCCGGGTCGTCGTCCGGCGCGGTCTTCCCGGCAGCGTCCGCGCAAGCCCCCGTCGCGTCCGGCACGCCGGGTCCGCGCACGTGGCACGGTGGAGCCATGACCGAGTCAGCGCAGGCAGCCGCGCCCGACGACTCCAGCCCCGCGCGCGCCCCCGAGGTCCCCCCGGCGGAACGCGTCGCCGCTCCCGCTCCGTCCCGCGGTGACGGCGGGGTCGCCCCGTCCTCGGGCAGCATCACGGATGTCACGGGCGTCCGGGTGGGGCAGGTGACGCGGGCGGGTGACGGGTGGCTCACCGGCGTGACGGTGGTCCTGCCGCCGGCCGGCACCGTCGCCGGCGTGGACGTGCGAGGCGGTGGACCCGGCACGCACGAGACCGACGCGCTCGATCCCCGCACGCTCGTCCCGACCGCCGACGCGGTGGTGCTGACGGGTGGCTCGGCGTTCGGGCTCGTGACGGCGCACGGGGTGCAGCGGTGGCTCGCCGAGCACGACCGGGGATACCGCGTCGGCACGTCGCCCGGGGAGGTCGTGCCGATCGTGCCGGCGGCGGCCGTGTTCGACCTCGGCCGCGGCGGGCGGTTCGACGCCCGGCCGGACGAGGCGATGGGGTACGAGGCGGCCGCCGCGGCCGCCGTTGCCGCGGAGCACGACCCGGTCGACCGCGGCACGGTCGGGGCGGGCACCGGCGCGGCGATCGCGATGCAGACGCGCAAGGGCGGTGTCGGGACGGCGTCCGTCAGGTTGCCGGCACCGTGGGACCAGGTGGTCGTCGGGGCGCTCGCGGTCGTCAACGCAGCCGGCGCACCCGCCGGGTCGCCGAGGTCCTGGCCGACTCCCGCGTCCGCCGCGCCACCGCCCGCGTCCGCCGCGCCGACTCCCGCGTCCGCCGCACCACCGCCCGCGTCCGCTGCGCCGCCGACGGCCTCCGCCGCGCCACCGCCCGCGTCCGCCGCGCCACCGACGACCTCCCCCCGCGCCGCTGACCCGGCCCGGTCGGGGTCCGGCGCGGACTCCGTCGCGCCGCGGCTCCGCGGTCACCAGGCCCCGCCCGCGCCGCTGAACACGACGATCGCCGTCGTGGCGACGAACGCGGCGCTCGACCCGGCGGAGACGTCACGCACGGCGACGGCGGCGCACGCCGGTCTGGCGCGGGCCCTCGACCCGGTCCACACGCTCGTCGACGGCGACACGGTGTTCTCGCTCGCGACGGGCGAGCTGGCGTTGCCGGCGTCCCGGCCGGAGCGGGTCGTGGCTCTCGTGCAGCTGCAGGCCGCCGCCGCGCACGCGCTCGAGCTGGCCGTCGCCGACGGGATCGCCTCGGCGACGGCCGTGCGCACGCCGGTGGTCGACCTCCCCGTGTGGGACGGGCCGACCCGGTAGGGATCCGCGCCCCGTGCCCGCGCCCCCGGGCGACCCTGCGCCGCGATCTCGCGCTCGCGCCCGCGCGCCCGCACCCGCCGCGCTCCGCGGGAGGCGCGGCCCGGCGGACGGGCCGCGTGCCGCTGCCGGGGCGTCGGTGGCCGCGCCTACGATGGCCCGCATGACCGTCGAGCACCGCGCCGTGACCCGCACGCCCTACGAGGACCTGCTCGCGCTCGTGCTGGACACCGGCACGCCGAAGGCGGACCGCACCGGCACGGGCACGCGGAGCGTCTTCGGTCACCAGATGCGCTTCGACCTGTCGGAGGGCTTCCCCCTCGTGACGACGAAGCGCGTCCACCTGCGCTCGGTGGTGGGGGAGCTGCTGTGGTTCCTGCGCGGCGACTCGAACGTGCGGTGGCTGCAGGAGCACGGCGTGCGCATCTGGGACGAGTGGGCGGACGCGGACGGCGAGCTCGGGCCGGTGTACGGCGTGCAGTGGCGGTCGTGGCCCATCCCCGGCGGCGGCACGGTCGACCAGCTCGCCCAGCTGCTCGAGAACCTGCGGCGCGACCCGGACTCGCGGCGTCACGTCGTCTCGGCGTGGAACGTCGCGGACATCCCGTCGATGGCCCTGGCGCCGTGCCACGCGTTCTTCCAGTTCCACGTCGCGGACGGCCGGCTGTCCTGCCAGCTCTACCAGCGTTCCGCGGACCTGTTCCTGGGCGTGCCGTTCAACATCGCCTCGTACGCGCTGCTGACGCACATGGTCGCGCAGCAGGTGGGCCTGGAGCCGGGCGAGTTCATCTGGACCGGCGGCGACTGCCACATCTACGACAACCACGTCGAGCAGGTGCGCGAGCAGCTGACGCGCGAGCCGTACCCGTTCCCGACGCTGCGGCTGCGGCGCGCGGAGTCGCTCTTCGACTACTCGTTCGACGACGTGGTGGTCGAGGACTACCAGCACCACCCGGCCATCAAGGCCCCGGTCGCCGTCTGACGCGGGCTCAGGGCATCCCGAGGTAGCGGAGCAGGGCGGCGGTCGCCGCCGCCAGCAGCACGACGACGACGAACGGCGCCCGCAGCAGCAGCGCCACGGCGGCGACGACGAGCGCGACGAGCCGGGCGTCGAGGACGAGCACGCCGTCGGTGGTCCCGACCTGCACGGCGACCAGGGCGGCGAGCAGCGCAGCGGTGACGAGCGCGGCGGTCCGGGTCACGCGGGGGCGGGCGAGCACCCGGGCGGGCAGCAGGTGGCCGGCGACCTTCGTCGCGAGCACGACGGCGGCGGACGCGAGGACCGCCACCCAGACGGTGAGCCGGCTCACGGCTGCACCACCGGCCCCGCGGTCCCGTCGGATCGGCCTGCTTCCCGGACCACGCCGCCGTCCCCGCTCACCCTGCCGTCCCCGGGGCCCGCCCCGTCGGGGTCCCCGAGGACGCCGACCACGACGGCCAGGGCCGCCGCCGCGAGCACGGGCACGCCGGCCGGGACGACGGGTGTCAGCGCGAGCGCAGTCGCCGCCGCCGCGACGGCCACCACCCGCACGGTCCGGGTGCGGGGCCCGGCGAGACGCGGCCAGAGCAGGGCGAGGAACGCCGCGACGGCGGCCGCGTCGAGGCCGTAGCGCCGGGGGTCGCCGAGGGCGTCACCCAGCAGCGCGCCGAGCAGCGTGAACGCGTTCCACAGGACGAACACCCCGGCGCCCGTCCACCAGAACCCGGCGCGCGTCGACGCGGGGCCGGGCTGGGCGGTGGCGACCGCGGTGGACTCGTCGATGGTCAGGTGGGCGGCGAGCAGCCGTCGCCACCCGCGCGTGCCGAGCAGCGGCGCGACCTGCACCCCGTAGAGCCCGTTGCGCACCCCGAGGAGCCCGGCGGTCGCGACCGCCGCACCGACCCCGCCGCCGGCGCCGAGCACGCCGACTGCCGCGAACTGCGACCCGCCGCTGAACATCAGGAGGCTCAGCGCCATGGTCTGCGCCAGGTCCAGCCCGGCGGCGACGGACAGCGCCCCGAACGACACCCCGTACAGCCCGGTGGCGAGCGACACGGACAGCGCGGTCCGCACGGCGCTCCGCACCGCTGCGTCGGGAGCGGCCCCCGGGTGCGCAGCACCCGGCCGGCGCGGCGGACGGGGTCGCGGCAGCACGAGCCGAGGGTAGGACGCCGCCCGTCGGCGGCGTCGCGCTGACCGGCGGGTGGACGTCCGTCGCCGCAGGTGAACGGGGGGACAAGGCTGGCCGAACGTCGGAGCGGACCCCTGTCGCCCGCGCCGGACCACGGCGCAGAGTGGCGAGGGCCGCAAGGGCGCGGGCCGCGACCTGATCCCGACCCGATACGGACTCCTTCGTGACCACTGCCGATGTCCTCGCCCCGCCGCCGGCGTCCGCGCCGGCCCGCGCGCCGGTGGCGCGCACCGGGGCCCTGCGTTCGCGCCGCCGCCGGTCGGCGCTCCTCTGGTTCCTCCTGCTGGCGGGGCCGAACGTGGCCCTGCTGCTCGTGTTCGTGTACCGGCCGCTGGTGCAGTCGTTCTACCTGTCGACCCTCCAGTGGAACCTCGGATCCCCGGTGGCCCGCCAGATCGGGCTCGGCAACTACGTCGAGCTGTTCACCTCGCGCGGCTTCGCCCAGGTCGCGGGCACGACGGTGGTGTTCACGGTTGCGACTGTCGGCGGCGCCCTGGTGCTGGGTCTCGGCCTGGCGCTGCTGCTGAACCAGCGGCTCCGCGGCCGCGGGTTCGCGCGGACGGTGGCGTTCGCGCCGTACGTGCTGTCGGGCTTCGCTGTCGGCATCCTGTGGCTGTTCATCTTCGACCCGCGCTACGGGCTGATGCGTGAGGTGCTCAGCTGGGTCGGGGCGAGCTCCCCGCAGTGGTACACCGAGCGCCCGTGGCCGCTGGTCATGGTGATCGTGGTGTACCTGTGGAAGAACCTCGGCTACGTCGCGCTCATCTACCTGGCCGGGCTGCAGTCGGTCCCGCAGGACCTCAAGGACGCCGCGGCGCTCGACGGGGCGTCCCCGGCGCGGACCCTGCGGTCGATCGTCCTCCCGCTGCTGACGCCGACGTCGTTCTTCCTGCTCGTGACGATGATGCTGGCGTCGCTGCAGTCCTTCGACCTCATCAAGGCCATGACCCAGGGCGGTCCGCTCGGGTCGACGACGACGCTCATGTACTCCGTGTACCAGGAGAGCTTCGTCAACGGCCGGGCCGGCTACGCCTCGGCCGTCGCGACGGTGCTGTTCGTCGTGCTGCTCGCCGTCACGGCGGTGCAGATGCGGTTCGTCCAGCGGAAGGTGCACTACGCATGAGCGTCCTGACCCCCCGTCGGCCCGTGGCCGAGGACGGCCCGCGCCGGACCCCGTCGCAGGGCGGACCGGACGAGTCCGCCGCGCCGGACGCCGATCTGCCCGCCGGCCGTCGCCCCCGCCCCACCCCGCACGGCTCCCGGCCAGGGCGTCGCCGCCGTCCGCCGGTTGCCGGCTACCTGACGATGGTGCTCGCCACGGTGGTGCTCGGTGCCCCGCTGGTGTGGATGCTGCTCGCGAGCGTCAAGTCGTCGGGCGAGCTCTACCAGGTGCCGCTGCAGTGGCTGCCGGAGGCGCCGAGCCTCGACAACTACGCGCAGGCGGCGAGCACCGTGCCGCTCGGCCGGCTGCTGGCGAACAGCATCGGGATCACCGTGGTCGGGGCGGGCCTCAAGGTCGTGCTCGGGCTCGCCTGCGCCTACGCCCTGGTGTTCCTCGACTTCCCGTTCAAGAAAGTCGTGTTCGGGCTCGTCATCGCGACTCTGATGATCCCGCCGCAGGTGACGATCATCCCGAACTACACCCTGGTGGCGGGTCTCGGCTGGCTGAACACCTACCAGGGCATCCTCGTGCCGGGTCTGGCGAGCGCGTTCGGCACGTTCCTGTTCCGGCAGCACTTCCTCACGCTCCCCGGCTCGATCCTCGAGGCCGCGGAGCTGGACGGCGCGGGGCACTGGCGGCGGCTGTGGCGGTTCGTCGTGCCGATGAGCACGCCGACCATCGCGGCCGTGACCCTCGTGTCCGTCGTGACCGAGTGGAACGACTACCTGTGGCCGTTCCTGGTGATCGACCGGGCCGACCGCATGACCCTGCCGATCGGCCTGACCCTGCTGCAGAACATCGACGGCATGACCAACTGGGGCGTGCTGCTGGCCGCCACCACCGTCGTGACGCTGCCGATCCTCCTCGTCTTCCTCCTCCTCCAGCGCCGGCTCGTCGCCGGCCTCACCGCGGGCGCCGTCACGGGCTGAGCCCCGTCGCGCCGCCCGTCACCCCACCCCCCTGACCGGCGGGTGCGCCCCTGCGCGCCCGTCCCCCGAGCACCGGACCCCCGGTGCACGACCCCCTGAAGGAGCACTCACGTGTCCCACCCCCGCAGCCTCCTGCGTGACCGCCGCGTCACCGTCGGACTGGCCGCTGCCGTCGCCGGCGCCACGCTCGCCCTGACCGCCTGCGGCGGCCCCGCCGTGGGCGCCGGCTCGTCGGACGGCGAGACGTCGGCCGACGCGACCGACTGGTCGCAGGTCGAGCCCGCCTCCGAGATCACCTGGTGGTCGAACCACCCCGGCCAGTCGCAGGCCGTCGAGGAGCAGCTCATCGAGGCCTTCGAGGCCGAGAACCCGGACATCACGGTGAACCTCGTGACCGCCGGCGCCAACTACGACGAGGTCGCGCAGCGGTTCCAGGCCGCCTCGCAGACGGACGAGAAGCCGGACCTGGTCATCGCGTCCGACGTGTGGTGGTTCCGGTACCACCTGAACGACCAGATCATGCCGCTCGACGACGTCTTCGAGCACCTCGACGCGGACGCCGACGACTTCCAGCCCGGCCTGTACGGCGACTACGAGTACGACGGGCAGCACTGGGCCGCGCCGTACGCCCGGTCGACGCCGCTGTTCTACTACAACAAGACGATGTGGGACGCCGCGGGGCTGCCGGACCAGGGCCCCGAGACGTGGGAGCAGCTCCAGGAGTGGAGCACCGCGCTCGACGAGCAGGTGCCCGACGGCGGTTCGCCGTTCGGTCTCAGCCTCGGCACGTCGTGGTCCGCCTGGTGGTTCGAGAACATGATCTGGGGCCAGGGCGGCCAGTACTCCGACGAGTTCGACGTGACCCTCGACTCCGACGAGGCGCTCGCAGGCGGGCAGTTCCTGCGCGACCTGTTCCACGGCGACGACGCGATCGCCACGGTCTCGGCGGACGACTCCATGGCGGACTTCGCGTCCGGCCTGATCGCGTCGACCATCGGCTCGACGGGCTCGCTCAAGGGCGCGCTCGACGCCGCGTCGTTCGAGGTGGGCACGGCCTACCTGCCGGACGGCCCGCAGGGCGGCGGCACGCCGACCGGCGGCACGGGGCTGGCGATCTCGTCGTCCAGCACCCCGGAGGAGCAGCTCGCCGCGGCCATGTTCCTGGAGTTCCTCACGAACACCGAGAACACCGCCACGTTCTCCCAGGCCACGGGCTACATGCCGGTGCGGACCTCGGCTGTCGAGTCCGACACCATGAAGGCCGTGTACGAGGAGTTCCCGCAGTTCCGGACGGCCGTCGACCAGCTCGCCGAGAAGGCCCGCCCGCAGGACTACATCCGGGTGTTCGTCCCGGGCGCCGACGCGCTCCTCACGGACGCCATCGAGCAGATCGTGCTCGAGGGCACCGACCCCGCCGAGGCGTTCGACTCCGTCACGCCGCAGATCGAGACGGCGTACCGCGAGAACGTGGAGCCGTACCTGTGACCGAACCGTCGCAGGACCGGACCGGGGTCGCCCTCGCGGGCGGCCCCGGTGCCGGGGCGCCGCCGGTGCTGGCGTCGCGCCCGCGGGTCATCGCCCACCGCGGCAACTCGGCGGTCGCGCCGCAGAACACCCTTGCCGCCTTCGAGGCGGCGTGGCGCGCAGGGGCGGACAGCATCGAGATCGACATCCAGCGCACGGCCGACGGCCACGTCGTCGTGATCCACGACGACACGGTGGACGCCACGACGGACGGGCAGGGGAGTGTCGCCGAGCTGCCGCTCGACGCGCTGCGCGCCCTCGACGCCGGCTCCTGGTTCGCCGCGGCGTACCGGGGCCAGCGGGTGCCGACGTTCGACGAGGTGCTGGAGCTGCTGGTGCGGCGGCCGGGCATCGAGCTGCTGCTGGAGCTCAAGGGGGTGTGGACGACCGAGCAGGTGCACCCCGTCACCGAGGCCATCCGCAGGGCCGGGCTCACCGGCCGGGTGGTCGGCCAGAGCTTCTGGCCGGAGTCGGTGGCAGCGCTCGCGGAGGCCGACCCGGCGCTGCGGCGGGGGCTGCTCGTGTTCGAGGTGCCGGACGGCGTCGACGAGCTGGTGCGGCTGTGCACCGGCCTCGGGGTGATGACGTGCAACCCGTACGGCCCGCTGCTCGTGCAGCACCCGGAGCTGGTCGCGCGGCTGCACGCGGCCGGGCTGCAGGTCATGGTCTGGACGCTCGACGAGCCCGAGCACTGGGCCGTCGCAGCGGCGCTGGGGGTCGACGCGGTGATCACCGACCGGCCCGACCGCCTGGCCGGCTGGCTGGCGGCGCACCCGTCCTGACCCCGCGACGGGGTGGACGCGCAGCGCGGGCGGGGGGTGTGGGGCGGTACCGTGACCCCATGCTCCCCGCCACCCCGTCGCGTCCGTTCGGCGCGGTGCTCACCGCCATGGTGACGCCCATGCGGGACGACGGCTCGGTCGACCTGGACGCCGCCGTCTCCCTCGCCACGCACCTCGTGGACCACGGGCACGACGGCCTGGTGCTCAACGGCACCACGGGGGAGTCCCCCACCACGCACGCGCCGGAGAAGGCCGACCTGGTGCGCGCCGTCGTCGACGCCGTCGGCGACCGGGCGGCCGTCGTGGCGGGCGCGGGCTCCAACGACACGCTGCACGCGGTGCGCATGGCGGAGCAGGCCGCGGAGGCGGGCGCCGACGGCCTGCTCGTGGTCAGCCCGTACTACTCGCGCCCGTCGCAGCCCGGGGTGGTCGCGCACGTCACCGCGGTCGCCGACTCCACGCCGCTGCCCGTGATGCTCTACGACGTCCCGGGCCGCACCGGCGTCCGGCTGGCGCAGCCCACGCTCGACGCGCTCGCCGCCCACGACCGCGTGGTCGCCGTGAAGGACGCGACCGGCGACGTGTACGCCGCCGCGAAGGCCGCCGCGCGGACCGGGCTCGCCTGGTACAGCGGCGACGACTCGCTGCTGCTGCCGTTCCTGGCGCACGGCGCCGCGGGCATCGTCTCGGTGGTCGGCCACGTGGCCGGCCCGCAGCTCGCCGCGATCACCGCGGCCCACGACGCCGGGGACAACGCCCGCGCGCTCGAGATCTTCCTGTCGATCGCACCGGCGGTCGACGCGCTCAACGGCCAGGGGTTCCAGGCGGTCGCGGCGAAGGCCGCGGTCTGGTCCCTCGGGCTCATCCCGTCCCGACACGTGCGGCTGCCGAACGTGGCCGCACCGGACGACGACGTCGAGGCGGTCCGCGCCGGCCTACGCGCCGCGGGCCTCGCCGACGTCCTCGCCACCACGCAGTGACAGACCAGGAGAAGAATGTCCCACCCGCACCCTGACCTCGGCCTCCCGCCCACGCTCCCGGAGGGCGGCCTGCGGATCGTGGCCCTCGGCGGCCTCGGCGAGGTCGGCCGCAACATGGCGGTCCTCGAGTACGGCGGCCGCCTGCTCGTCGTCGACTGCGGTGTCCTCTTCCCCGAGGACCACCAGCCCGGCGTCGACCTGATCCTGCCGGACTTCGACTACATCTCCGACCGGCTCGACGACATCGACGGCATCGTCCTGACGCACGGGCACGAGGACCACATCGGCGCCGTGCCGTACCTGCTGCGCCTGCGGCAGGACATCCCGCTGATCGGCTCGCAGCTCACGCTGGCGTTCGTCGAGGCGAAGCTCAAGGAGCACCGCATCACGCCGCTGACCCTCGCGGTCAAGGAGGGGCAGACCGAGCAAGTCGGCGCGTTCTCCTGCGAGTTCGTCGCGGTGAACCACTCGATCCCGGACGCGCTCGCCGTCGCCGTGACGACCCCGGCCGGCACGGTCCTGCACACCGGCGACTTCAAGATGGACCAGCTGCCGCTCGACGGCCGGATCACCGACCTGCGCGCGTTCGCGCGGCTGGGGGAGAAGGGCGTCGACCTGTTCATGGTCGACTCCACCAACGCCGAGGTGCCGGGCTTCGTCAGCCCGGAGCGGGAGATCGGGCCGGTGCTCGACAGCGTGTTCGCCACGTCCGCCCGCAAGATCGTCGTCGCGTCGTTCTCCTCGCACGTGCACCGCGTGCAGCAGGTCCTCGACGCCGCCGCGGCGCACGACCGCAAGGTCGCGCTGGTGGGGCGCTCGATGGTCCGGAACATGACGATCGCCGCCGAGCTCGGGTACCTCAAGGTGCCCGACGGCGTCCTCGTGGACGCGAAGCGCCTCGGCGACCTGCGCGACGACGAGCTGGTGCTCATGTGCACCGGGTCGCAGGGCGAGCCGATGGCGGCGCTGTCGCGGATCGCCAACAACGACCACAAGATCTCCGTGGGCCCCGGCGACACGGTGATCCTCGCGTCGTCCCTGATCCCCGGCAACGAGAACGCGGTCTACCGGGTCATCAACGGCCTGACCCGGCTCGGGGCGCGCGTCGTGCACGGCGGCAACGCGAAGGTGCACGTCTCCGGCCACGCCAGCGCCGGCGAGCTCCTGTACTGCTACAACATCCTGCGACCGCGCAACGTGATGCCGGTCCACGGCGAGGTCCGCCACCTGGTCGCGAACGGCGCCCTCGCCGTGAAGTCCGGGGTCCCGGCCGACCGGGTCGTGCTCGCGGAGGACGGTGTGGTCGTCGACCTGGTCGACGGGCGCGCGAGCGTCGTCGGCGCGGTGCCGTGCGGGTACGTGTTCGTCGACGGCTCGAGCGTCGGCAACATCACCGAGACCGACCTCAAGGACCGCCGGATCCTCGCCGACGAGGGCTTCATCTCGATCTTCGCGGTCGTGAGCTCGACGGACGGCAAGGTCCTGGCGACGCCGACCATCCAGGCACGCGGGTTCGCCGAGGACGACGCGGTGTTCGAGACGATCCTCCCCGACGTCGTGACGGCGCTGGAGGACGCGACGCGGTCCGGAGCGGTCGACACGCAGCAGCTCCAGCAGGTCGTGCGGCGGGTCGTGGGACGCTGGGTGTCGAACCGGCTCCGCCGCCGGCCGATGATCATCCCGGTGGTCGTCGAGGCCTGACGCGGGCCACGCCGGGGCGCCTGCGGCGCAGGACGTCCCGGCGCGGCTACCGTGAGGATCATGGCCGCACGTCCGTCCTCCACCGCCACCCGTGCGGCTGCGCCGTCGTCGCGCGCCCGCGCCGCGGCTCCGGCGGGGCGCTCGTCCGGCTCGCGCGGCCCTGCACCCGCCCCGCGGCCCGCTCTGCCGGTGCGGATGGTCCGGGGTCTGTGGATGGGCTGCGCGCACGTCGTCGGCGGCGCCGCACGACGCATCGGCCACGGTGCCCGCGACCTCGACCCGGCGCTGCGGCGTGACGGGGCGGCGTTCTTCCTGCTCGCGCTCGCCATCGTCGTCGCCGCGCGGGAGTGGTGGGGCCTCGACGGCATGGCCGGCGACGCCGTGCACGTGGTGGTCGCGGGGACGTTCGGACGCGTCGCGGCCGCCGTCCCGGTGGTGCTGGTGGGCATCGCGGTCCGGCTCATGCGGCACCCCGACCGCAACCAGGCGAACTCGCGCATCACGATCGGGCTGACGGCGATCACGTTGGCCGCCTGCGGGCTGGTGCACGTCCAGCAGGGCCTGCCGGCGCCGTCCGGCGGCTTCGAGGCGGTCCGGGACGCGGGCGGCATCGTCGGCTACCTGGTCGGCACCCCCCTGGTCAGCCTGGTCACCGTGTGGGCGACCGTGCCCCTGCTGGTCCTGCTCGCGTTCTTCGGCGTGCTGGTCGTCACGGCGACCCCGGTGAACCAGATCGGCCCGCGCCTGCGCGCCCTGTACGACCGGCTCACGGGCAACCACCGCGACGAGGAGCCCGAGGACGACGACGCCCCGTTGGTCATCAACGCCGGGCACACCGCCGTCGAGGAGCCGCCCGGGAAGCCGTCCCGCCGCGGGCTGCTGGCGCGGCTGCGGCGCGCCGCCGCAGCCCCCGTCCCGGACGACGACCGGCTCGACGGGTACGCGGGTGACGAGGCGTTCGAGCGTGCCGCGTACGTCGAGGCGCGCCGCCGCGAGGAGGAGGCGACCGCCGTCCTCGAGCCGGAGGAGCTCGACGCGCCCGGGACGGCCGACGCCTCGGCGTCGCACGGCGGCACGGTCCCGCCCGGCACCGCGCCGACGGAGGCCGTCACGGCGGTGTCGACGTCGCACGAGCCGGTGCCGCCGCCGACCACGGGCGTGCCCCGCGGCGAGCAGCCGATGCTCGGCGGCGACGTGCTCTACACCCTCCCGTCGGAGGACTCGCTGGCGAAGGGCGCGCCGCACAAGGTCCGCTCCGCCGCGAACGACCGCGTGGTCGAGGCGCTGACGAGCGTCCTGGAGAACTTCGAGATCGACGCTCAGGTCACCGGCTTCACGCGCGGGCCGACCGTCACGCGGTACGAGGTCGAGCTCGGCAAGGGCGTCAAGGTCGAGCGCGTCACGGCGCTCAGCAAGAACATCGCGTACGCCGTGGCGTCGGCTGACGTGCGCATCCTGTCGCCGATCCCCGGCAAGTCCGCGATCGGCATCGAGATCCCCAACACCGACCGCGAGACCGTGTCGCTCGGCGACGTGCTCCGGTCGAGCGCGGCGCGGCGCTCCGAGCACCCGATGGTCATCGGCGTCGGGAAGGACGTCGAGGGCGGCTACGTCACGGCGAACCTCGCGAAGATGCCGCACCTGCTGGTCGCCGGCGCGACCGGCGCGGGCAAGTCGTCGTTCGTGAACTCGATGATCGTGTCGATCCTCATGCGGTCCACGCCGGACCAGGTGCGCATGGTGCTGGTCGACCCGAAGCGCGTCGAGCTCACGATCTACGAGGGCATCCCGCACCTCATCACCCCGATCATCACCAACCCGAAGAAGGCCGCCGAGGCCCTGGAGTGGGTGGTCCGGGAGATGGAGGCGCGGTACGACGACCTCGCGATGTTCGGGTTCAAGCACATCGACGACTTCAACGTCGCGGTGAAGGCCGGCAAGGTGAAGCCGCTGCCCGGCTCCGAGCGGAAGATCGCGCCGTACCCGTACCTGCTCGTGATCGTCGACGAGCTCGCGGACCTCATGATGGTGGCCCCGCGGGACGTCGAGGCGTCGATCCAGCGGATCACCCAGCTCGCGCGCGCCGCCGGCATCCACCTCGTGCTCGCCACGCAGCGCCCGTCGGTCGACGTGGTCACCGGCCTCATCAAGGCGAACGTGCCGTCGCGGCTGGCGTTCGCGACGTCGTCCCTCACCGACTCCCGCGTCGTCCTGGACCAGCCGGGTGCCGAGAAGCTCATCGGGCAGGGCGACGCGCTGTTCCTCCCGATGGGCGCGGCGAAGCCGATGCGCACGCAGGGCGCCTGGGTCACGGAGTCGGAGATCCACACCGTCGTCGAGCACGTGAAGCAGCAGCTCAAGCCCGTGTACCGCGAGGACGTCGCGGCGGCGCCGGCCAAGAAGCAGGTCGACGAGGACATCGGCGACGACCTCGACCTGCTGCTGCAGGCCGCGGAGCTGGTCGTCACGACGCAGTTCGGGTCGACGTCGATGCTCCAGCGCAAGCTCCGCGTCGGGTTCGCGAAGGCGGGTCGCCTCATGGACCTGCTGGAGTCGCGCGAGATCGTCGGCCCGTCCGAGGGCTCGAAGGCGCGCGAGGTGCTCGTGACCCCCGACGACCTGCCGGGGACGCTCGCGATGCTCCGCGGGGATCCCGGTGGCGAGCCCGCCGGGGAGGGGGACCGGTACGCGGCTCCGGACGGCCGGATGCCCGGCGAGCCCCCCGAGGCCGTCGACTACTTCGACGACGCCGACGACCTGCGCTGACCTGCTCGCGCGGCGCTGCGCTCGGAGGCAGGGGACAGCTGCCCGTAGGCTGTCGGGGTGAGCCGCCCTTCGCCGTGGAACGTCGCCAACGTCCTGACGGTGCTGCGCATCGTCGTGGTGCCGTTCGTGGCGTGGGCGCTGCTCGTGGACGGCGGCGAGGACGTCGCCTGGCGCCTCGTCGCGACGGCGCTGTTCGCCCTCGCGGCGGCGACCGACCGGGTGGACGGGTACCTGGCGCGACGGTTCGGGCTGGTGACCGACCTCGGCAAGCTGCTCGACCCGATCGCCGACAAGGCGCTCATCGGGACCGCCCTCGTGGCGCTGTCCTGGTTGGGGGAGCTGTCGTGGTGGGTGACCGCGGCGATCCTCGCGCGCGAGCTGGGCATCACGGCGATGCGGTTCTTCCTGCTGCGCTACCTCGTGCTGCCGGCGTCGCGAGGCGGGAAGATCAAGACGGTGCTGCAGTCGCTGGCGGTCGGTCTGTACCTGCTGCCCCTCGGCTCGCTGCCGGCGTGGGTGGACGTCGTGGCCGCTGTGCTCATGGGAGCGGCCGTCGTGGTCACGCTCGTGACCGGTGCCGACTACGTGCGCACCGCGGTTCGGGTGCGCCGGGAGCACGCCGCGGGCGGGGATCCGGACGCCACGCTCCGGGCGGCCGAGACCGGGACGACGTCGCCCCGCGGTGACGGCGGGGCGGTGGCGTCGCCGCGATGAGCCTGCCGTCCGGGCACGGTGACGCCGGGCGCGCGGCCGCGCTGCTCGCGGCGCTGCGGGAACGCGGCTGGACCGTCGCGGTCGCCGAGTCGCTGACGGGTGGGCTGGTCGCCGCCGAGCTGGTCGAGGTCCCAGGGGCGTCCCGGTCGCTGCGCGGCGGGGTCGTGGCGTACACCACGGACGTGAAGGGCTCGGTGCTGGGCGTCGACCGGGAGCTGCTCGCCGCGCGCGGCGCGGTGCACCCCGAGGTCGCCCGGCAGATGGCGGAACGGGTGCGTCCGCTGCTCGGCGCCGACGTCGGGCTCGCGACCACAGGTGTCGCCGGTCCGGACCCGCAGGACGGGTTTTCACCCGGGACCGTCCACGTCGCGGTGTCGACGCCGACGGGCTCGGTGGTGCGCACGCTGGCGCTGGCGGGCGACCGCGAGGCGATCCGGGCTGCGACCTGCGACGCCGTCCTCGCGGAGGCGCTGCGGGCCGTGCGGGAGGCGCCCGGGGGCGGTGGTCCGGGAACACGGGGCCCGGCGCCCGCGTTGGACCACACGTGATGAACACCAGGCCGTCCGCCCGTCCCGGCGCTGCCCGACGCGGCGGCGACATGTACGGTGGGAGCCTCCCCACGCGGGGCCATAAGGGTGTCGCACTCGTCAGGACCGCGCCCGCGGGCGCCCCGGCGGTGCGGCAGGAGCAGGATCGGGACATGAGAGGAGGACGCCGGATGGTCGTGTTGCGCCGAGAGATCGGTGACGTGCTGCGGGATGCCCGCCAGCGGCAGGGTCGGACCCTGCGCGAGGTGTCCTCCGCCGCCCGTGTCTCGCTGGGCTACCTCAGCGAGGTCGAGCGGGGTCAGAAGGAGGCGTCGTCGGAGCTGCTGGCCAGCATCTGCGAGGCGCTCGACGTACCCCTGTCGCTCGTGCTGCGCGAGGTGAGCGACCGCATCGCCGTCGCCGAGGGTCTGCTGATCCCCGACACGGTCCCCGTCGACCTCGCGTCGGCTCTCGGCGGCCAGGACAGCTCCTGGACCCGCCACCGTCCGGAGCTCGCACCGGTCGGCTGAACCCGCGGGGACGATGCCCCCACGCACACGCGACGCCCGGTCGCTCCCGCCCTTCGCTCGGCGGGACGGCCGGGCGTCGTCGCGTCCGGGGCGGTCAGTGGTGGGCCGTCGCGGGGCGCTGGCACACCCCGCAGAAGTACGCCGGACGCTCCCGCGGCGGGGCCCCCGCGAGCCCCCGCCGCACCGGTGCGCCGCAGCGGCGGCACGGCTCGCGCAGGCGCCCGTGGACCCACGTCGTGCGGCCCCGGTACGTCTCGCCCGTCGTGCTGGGGAGCGGGGTGCCGACGGAGCGGAGCATGATCGCCCGGGCGACGCGCAGCAGCCGGCCGGGGTCCGCCACCTCGTCGGCGGGGGTCCACGGCCAGATGCGCTCGAGGAACAGCGAGTCGGCCATGTAGATCGTCCCGATGCCGGCGACGACGGTCTGGTCGAGCAGCACCTCGCACACCGGTGTCGCGCCGCGGGCCTCCCAGCGCCGCAGCGCCTCGGGCAGGCCCGTCGTCTCGAAGTCGTCGGCCAGCAGGTCGGGTCCCAGGTGACCGATGAGGGTGTGCTCGTCGCGCGTCGGCACGACGTCGAGCATCCCGATCAGCTCGCCGACCGCCGTCCACGTCGCGGCGCCGAGCACCGCCCGGACGGCCGGGCCGGCCGCGCGAGCGCCGGGCGTGCCGGTGCGGGCCACCCGCCACGACCCGTCCATCCGCAGGTGCGTGTGCAGGGTGCGGCCGTCGTCGAACCGCGTCAGGAGGTGCTTGCCGTACGACGCGGTGCCGAGCACGGTGCGCCCCACCAGGTCCACCGTGGCGGCGGTCGGCCAGCGGAGGTCGGCGCGCACGAGCTCGCGGCCGGCGAGCGCCTCGTCGAGCCTCCGGGCGGTGCGGCGCAGGATGTCGCCCTCAGGCACGGCGGTGCCCCCTGCGTCCCCTGTGCCCGCGGTCGGGAGCGCCCGCTGCGGGCGGCGGGTCGGCGGTCACCGCGCACCGCGCAGCCGCAGCCCCCGGGGCGTGGCCCCGAACCCGGCCGCGGCGAGCGCCCGCCCGAGCGGTGTCCCCGAGGCACCGAGCAGCTCCTCGCCGTCCGCGCGCACGAGCGTGACGCGACCGAGCCGGCCCTCCCGCACGGCGTCGGCGAGGCGTGCGGTCGCGAGGCGCAGCACGTCGTCGTCCTCGGTGAAGGTCAGCACGGTGCGGCCGCCGCGCTCGAGGTACAGCGCGAGCTCCCCGTCCACCAGCACGACGACGCTGCCCGCCTTGCGCCCCGGCCGGTGACCGGTCGACGCGTCCGCGCGCGCTGGCCAGGCGAGCGCGGCACCGTACGGGTTCGCGGGGTCGGTCGCGGCGAGCAGCGCGACGGCGCGGTCGGCGTCGGGCGGCGCGGACTGCTCGGCCAGCCGCTCCAGCGTGCGGGCGTCGGCGCGGAGCTGGTCCACGGCGCCGGGCAGCGCGAACTGGGAGCCGCCCAGGTGCTCCACGAAGTAGCCGCGCCGCACCTGTCCCGCCTGCTCCAGCGCGGCCAGCACCCGGTAGACGGCGGCGAACTGCCCGGAGATGCCCTCAGCGGGCGCGACGGCGCGGGTCAGCACGCCGTGGCGGTCGAGCAGCTGCGCCGCCAGCGCGTGCGCGCGCCGTGTCGGGTCGGTCTCCCGCGGGGGCAGCATCGACCAGCGTCCACCACCCTCGCCCGCCGCGGGGACGCCCGGCGCGGGCACGCCGGCGAGACCCGGGCTGCGCAGCCCGAGGCCGGAACCGCGCAGGCCCGGTCGCCCGCCGTAGCGGCCCATGGTCAGGGCGCGGGCCCGCGGGGACGCCCCCGGCCCGGCGGGGGCGCGGTGCGCCGTCCGTCCGCCGGCGAGCCGGGCCCGCAGCGGGGCCAGGCCGTCGTTGGTGACCAGCCCCGCCCAGACGAGGTCCCACAGGGCGTCGACGACGGCGGACTGGCTCGCCGGCTCCTCGAGGTCGCCGGCCACCCGGGAGGCGAGCGCCCCGGCGAAGTACGCGCCACCGCCCTGCAGCGCAGCCACGAGGGCCCGGTGCAGCGGGGTGGCCAGGTGGGCGGCGGCGGGGTCGTCGTCCGGGGCGGCGAGCGGCGGCAGCGTCAGGTCGGCCGTGCCCGCGAGGTGCAGGCTGACCAGGCCGTCCCGGCCGGGGAGCGTCCCGTGACCCGCCCACAGCACCTCGCCGGCGGCGGTCAGCTCGTCCAGGAGCGCCGGCGAGTAGTCCGCCACGCGGGCGGGCAGCACCAGCGACTCGAGCGCCGACGCGGGGACGACCGCGCCCGCGAGCTGCTCCACGGCCCGCGCGAGTCCGTCGGCCCCGCGCAGGGCGCCGGGCGCCGGGCGGTCGGCCCGGGCGGTCGCGTGCTGCCACACGGGCAGGAACCGGCCGAGTGCCACCTGGGGCACCGGCTCGACCTCCGAGCGCAGTGCCGCCAGCGACCGGCGTCGCAGCGTGCGCAGGACGTCGGCGTCGCAGTACTCGTCCCCGACGCCGCCGAGGGCGTCCGGTCGCAGCCGGCCCTGGACCACCACGCCGGCGCGTTCCAGGGGCCGCAGTGCGGACTGCACGACCGCCGTGCCGAGACCGAACCGCGCTGCCGCGTGCGCCGCGGTGAACGGCCCGTGCGTGCGGGCGTGCCGGCGCAGCAGGTCGCCGAGCGGGTCGGGCAGCACCTCCGTGAAGACCTCCGGGACGCCGACCGGCAGAGCGACCCCGAGGGCGTCGCGCAGCCGGCCCGCGTCCTCCACCGCGGCCCACTGCTCCGCGCCGGCGCCGCTCACGCCCGAGATCCTCACCCGGATGAGCCGCCGCGCGCGCTCGAGGTCCGCGAGCCAGCCCGCCACGTCGCCGCGGACGTCCTCCCGGGTGCGGGCCTCGACACCGTCCAGCGGCAGCGGGCCGTGCCGGCGCAGCACGTCCGCCACCTGCTCGGCGGTGCGCGCCTGGCGGTCCGGGTCGGTGCCGGTGAGCTCCGCCTCGGTGCGCAGCACCGCGTCGGGGTCGAGGAGGTCCGCCACCTGCGAGCCGCCGCCCCCGCCGAGCAGCTCCTCCAGCAGCGTGGGGTCGAGGGTGAGTGCGGCCGCCCGACGCTCGGCCAGCGGGGCGTCGCCGTCGTACAGGAACTGCGCCGTGTACCCGAACAGCAGCGACTGGGCGAACGGCGACGGCCGGGCGGTCGTCACCTCGACGACCCGCACGCGCCCGGCGGAGACGTCCCGCATCAGCTCGACGAGCGCGTCGATGTCGAAGTCGTCCTGCAGGCACTCGCGCACGGCCTCCAGGAGGATCGGGAAGTCGGGGTACCGCGACGCGACGCCCAGGAGCTGGGCGGACCGCTGCCGCTGCTGCCACAGCGGCTGGCGCCGGTCGGGCCGGCGGCGCGGGAGCAGCAGTGCGCGCGCCGCTGCCTCCCGGAACCGGGCGCCGAACATCGCGGAGCCCCCGAGCTCGGTGCGGACGGCGTCGGCGACCTCGTCGGGCTCGATGAGCAGGTCTCCGGCGTCGACGGGCACCGGGTCCGCGAGGCCGCCGGGCGCGCTCGCCGCGGCACCGTCCGTCGACCACGCGTCGGGCGCGGACCAGCCCAGCAGGTCGCCGACGGGGTCGGATGCGGCGGCGAGCACGTCGGGCAGGCGCAGCACGATGCCGTCGTCGGCGTGCATCGCGGCGGCGTCCACGCCGAACCGCTCCCGCAGCCGGGCCCCCAGCACCAGCGCCCACGGCGCGTGCACCCGGGCGCCGTAGGGGGAGTGGACGACGACGCGCCAGTCCCCGAGCTCGTCCCGGAACCGCTCGACGACGACGGTGACGTCGCTGGGCAGCGCACCCGTCGCGGCGCGCTGCTCCCGCAGGTAGCCCAGCAGGTTGTCCGCCGCCCAGTCGTCGAGACCGGCCTCCCGCACCCGCGCTCGGGCGTCGGCGTCGGGCAGGTCGGCGACCTCGCGCGCCCACGCCCCCATCGCCCGGCCGAGCGACGCGGGGCGCCCCTGCGAGTCGCCCTTCCAGAACGGCAGCCGGCCGGGCACGCCCGGCGCCGGCGTGACCAGCACGCGGTCGGGCGTGATGTCCTCGATGCGCCAGGTGCTCGACCCCAGCGTGAACGTGTCGCCGACGCGCGACTCGTAGACCATCTCCTCGTCGAGCTCGCCGACCCGCTTGCCGCCGCGGGTCCGTCCGCCCGAGCGCTCCGGGTCGACCGGGACGTCGGCGGTCTCCGAGCCCGACGCGAGGAACACGCCGTACAGCCCGCGGTCCGGGATCGTGCCGCCGCTGGTGACGGCGAGTCGCAGCGCGCCCGGCCGCGCGCTGAGCACGTCCGTGGCCCGGTCCCACAGGATGCGGGGACGCAGCTCGGCGAACTCCTCGCTGGGGTACCGGCCCGCGAGCATGTCGAGCACCGCGCGCAGCGTGGCGTCACCCAGCGTCGCGAACGGGGCCGCCCGCCGCACGACCGCGGCGAGCTCGTGGACGGTCCAGTCCTCGGTGGCGACCATCGCCACGACCTGCTGCGCGAGCACGTCGAGGGGGTTCGCGGGCACCGCGACGGGCTCGATCTGACCGGCCCGCATCCGCAGCGCCGTCACCGCCGCGGGCACGAGGTCCCCGCGGAACGTCGGGAAGACCACGCCGTGCGACACGGCGCCGACCTGGTGGCCCGCCCGGCCGATGCGCTGCAGCCCGCTCGCGGCGGACGGCGGGGCGCCGACCTGGACGACGAGGTCCACCGCGCCCATGTCGATGCCGAGCTCCAACGACGACGTCGCGACGACCGCGGGCAGCCGCCCGGCTTTGAGCTCGGACTCGGTGCGGGTGCGCTCGGCGCGGCTCATCGAGCCGTGGTGCGCGCGGGCGAGGATCGTCGTGGCGTCCCGCACGTCGACGCCGACGGCCGTGCCGGACTGCGCCGTGACCTGCGCGGCCCAGAGCGTGCCGGGGTCCGGCACGTCCTCGCCCTGCCGCTCCGCCCACACCTCGTTCATGCGGGCGGTGAGCCGCTCGGCGCCGCGGCGGGAGTTGGTGAACACCAGGGTCGACCGGTGCTCGGCGACCAGGTCGACGACCCGCTCCTCCACGTGCGGCCAGATGGACGGGCGGGTGCCGCCCTCGGCCGCCGCCTGCCCCGTGAGGTCGCGCTCGCCCGGGGCCAGGGGGGCCACGCCGTCCCCCGGCGCGGGTGCGCCGGGGCGCCCGCCGGACCCGTCGCCGGGCAGCGGCGCGGCCAGGTCCGTGAGGTCGGGCACCGGCACGACGACGTCGACCCGGATCTCCTTGCTCGACGGCGGCTGCACGACCACGACCTCGCGGCCGCCCTCGGCCGGGGGCCGCCCGCCCGACAGGAACGCCGCGACGCGGTCGACCGGCGTCACCGTCGCGGACAGCCCGACGCGCTGGGCCGGACCCGGCCCGCCGGGTCGGTCGAGCAGCGCGTCCAGCCGCTCCAGCGACACCGCGAGGTGCGCACCCCGCTTGGTCCCGGCGACGGCGTGGATCTCGTCGAGGATGACGGTCCGCACGCCCGCGAGCCCGGCGCGCGCGCCGGACGTGAGCACGAGGAACAGCGACTCGGGCGTGGTGATGAGGATGTCGGGCGGCTTGGTCGCGAACGCCCGGCGCTCGCTCGGCGGGGTGTCCCCGGTGCGCACGCCGACGCGCACCTCCGGGAGCGTCACGCCGCGCCGCGTCGCGGCCTGCCGGACGCCGACGAGCGGCGACCGCAGGTTGCGTTCCACGTCGGTCGCGAGCGCCTTCAGCGGCGAGACGTAGAGCACGCGGCAGCGCTGCAGCGGGTCCGCGTCCGGGTCCGGCGCGCCGTCGGGTCCGCCGGAGGGCTCCGCGACGATCCGGTCGAGGGCCCAGAGGAACGCCGCGAGCGTCTTGCCCGAGCCGGTCGGCGCGACGACCAGCGCGTGCCGTCCCGTCGACACCGCGTCCCACGCGCCGGCCTGCGCGGCGGTCGGGCCGGCGAACGCCCCGCGGAACCAGTCCCGGGTCGGCGCCGAGAACCGGTCGAGCACGTCGGTGCCGGTGGGGGCGTCCGGCGGCGGGGGTGGCGTCACCCCGTCATTCTGGCGCGGGCCACCGACAGCCGCCCTGCCGGCCGGTGTGAGCCGGGCGCGCCGCGCACGTACGCTCGGCCGGGGCGGTCCGGTGGACCGCCCCGGCGGAGGGACGGGAGGCGCGGTGCGGTACCGGGAGTTCTGGCAGCTGGTCGACGAGGTGCTCGGCAGCGCCCACGGCCGGGTGCTCGTGCACGAGCTCGTCCTGCCGCGGCTCGACGGCCGCACGGCGGAGCAGGCGCTGGACGCCGGAGTGGAGCCCCGGGACGTGTGGCACGCGCTGTGCGACGAGCTGGACGTCCCCGACCCGCAGCGCTGGGGCGCCGACCGCCACCGGCAGGCACCGCCGCGCCGCTGAACCGGCGCTGTCGCGGAGGTCGGCGGGACCGGTCCGCGGGCGGCGCCCGCGTGGCAGGCTGGGACCGTGCCGTCCGACGACCCGCGCCCGCGTCGTGGCTGGTGGTCGGTCACGCTCAGCGACGTCGGCGACGCACTGCTCGGGCTGGTCACGACGGCCGTCGGCCTGGGCGTCGCCATCGCGGTGGTGGACGGGGTCCGGGCGACCAACCCCGGCGCGGTGGTGCTCGCCGCGCTGCTGGTCGGCGCGGGGGACCTGGTGCTGCGCCCGCCGCTGCGCGTGCTCGCGCGGGTGGGCGGTGCCATGGGGGCGCTGGTCGCCGGGCTCGGCGCGCAGGTGGCGGTCGTGTGGCTGGCGCTCTCGCTCGGCCCGGGCCTCGAGGTGCGCAGCGCGTGGGCCGTCGTCCAGGTGCTCGTCATCACGGCCTGCGTCATGGCGGTGGGCCGCTGGGTGTGGGGCGCGTCCGACTCGGACTACGTCGTCGGGGACGTCCTGCGGCGCGCCCGCGCGCGGGCACGCCGCGCGGGGGAGGGCGGCGGCGCCGTCCCCGACCACCGCCCGCCCGGGCTGCTGGTCGTCCAGCTCGACGGCGTGGGCACGGCGGTGCTGGAGCAGGCTCTCGACGCCGGGCTGGCCCCCACGATGGCGCGCTGGCTCGAGTCCGGCAGCCACCGGCTGACGAGCTGGTGGGCGCAGGCGCCCTCGACCACGCCCGCGAGCCAGGCCGGGCTGCTGCACGGCGCCGCCGACGCGATCCCCTCGTTCCGGTGGTGGGACCGTGAGGCGGGCCGGCTCGTCGTCACCAACCACCCCGACGACGCCGCGATGGTCGAACGGCGGCTGTCCGACGGCCGCGGGCTGCTGGCCGACGGGGGAGCGGCCGTGTCGACGATGTTCTCCGGCGACGCCGCCCGGCAGCTCCTCGTCATGAGCCAGGCCCGGCGCGGCATCGGCCCGGGGACCTCCTACCTCCGGTTCTTCGCGAGCCCCTTCGTGCTGGCGCGCGCCGTGACGCTCACCGTCGGGGAGATGGTCAAGGAGCTCTACCAGGGCCGTCGCCAGCGGGTCCGCGACGTGCGTCCGCGGGTGCCGCGCCGCGGCTGGTACGTGGTGCTGCGCGGTGTCACGAACGTGCTGCTGCGTGACCTCGCGACGTCCCTCGTCGCCGAGCAGCTCGTCCGCGGTGCGCCCGTGGTGTTCGTCGACCTGGTCGACTACGACGAGATCGCCCACCACGCCGGGCCCACCCGACCGGAGTCGCTGCGTGCGCTCGACGGTCTCGACGGAGTGCTGGACACGCTGCAGCGGGTCGCCGCCGCGGCCCCGCGCGACTACCGGGTGGTCGTGCTGTCCGACCACGGGCAGGCGCTCGGCCCGACGTTCGCGCAGGTCGCCGGCGAGCCGCTGGTCGAGGCCGTGCGGCGCCTCGTGTCCGCCGGCCGCGAGGAGCCGTCGTGGGGCGGGACGCCCGGCGCTGCCGGGGGCGCGGGCGGAGGGCGCGCCGGGGCGCGGCACGGGGGCCCGGGCGGTGCCCCGGAGGTCGACGCCGTCCAGGCCGCCTCCGACGAGGAGTGGGGGCCGCTCAACGCCTTCCTGTCCTCCGCGGCCTCGCGCCACGGGGAGGACCGCGCGGTCGTGCTCGGTCCTCCCGGCAAGGACCGGCGGGACGGCGAGCGCACCGCGGCCGGGGACGGTGCCCCACCCCCCGAGGTCGCGGTGACCGGCTCGGGCAACCTCGGCATGGTCTGGTTCCCGCGCGAGCCCCGGCGCCTGGTGCTGGAGGAGATCGAGACGCGCTGGCCGGGACTGGTCCGCGGACTCGCCTCGACGCCGGGCATCGGCCTCGTGCTCGTCGACACCGCCGCGCGCGGGCTCGCCGCGGTGGGGACCGGTGGCATCGCGTGGCTCGAGCCCGACGGGGCGGACGGCCTGCCCGCGGTGGACGGCACCGACCCGGTGGCCCGCTACGGTCCCCGCGCCACGGCGGACCTCCGGCGGCTCGGGCGCCTGGGCCACGTCGGGGACCTCGTGGTCCTCTCCGACGTCACGCCCGGCGGGCGGGTGCACGCCTTCGAGGGCCAGGTCGGCTCGCACGGCGGTCTCGGGGGCCCGCAGAACCGGGCGGTCCTCCTGCACCCCGCGGAGCTGCCGGTCGACGACGACCTGCTCGAGGACGTGGACGGCGAGCGCATCGCCGTCGGCGCCGACCGGGTCCACCACCAGCTGCTGCGCTGGGCCACCGCGCTCGGGCTCCGCCGGGACGCCACGCCGCCTGCTGCCGCCGGGGAGGAAGGTGCGGCGCCGGCAGCGGGGCCCGCGGGGCGGCTCCGTCCCGGGGACGGCTCGTGACCTCCGGCGCCGCCCCCGGGACCGCCCCGGCGGCCGGGGCGACCCTGCGGTGGCTCGGGCACGCGACGGTCGTGCTCGACGTCGGCGGCGCCCGCCTGCTCACGGACCCGCTCCTGCGCCCCCACGCCGGGTTGCTGCGCCGCCGGGCGCCCGCCCCCCGAGCCGCGGACTGGGCGGGTCCGAGCGCGGTCCTGGTGTCCCACCTGCACCACGACCACGCGGAGCTCGGGTCTCTCCGGCTGCTCCCCGGGGTGCCCGTGCTGGCGGCCGGGGCCAACGCGCACTGGCTCGCGCACCAGGGCCTGGACGCGGTGGGGCTGGGGCCGGAGGAGTGGTGGACGGTGCCCGGGACGGACGTCCGGGTCCGTCTGGTGCCGGCGGTGCACGGGCACCGGCCGATGCCGCACCGGCCGAACGCGGCGCACGGCTTCCTCGTGGTGGCACCCGGCCTGCGGGTGTGGTTCGCCGGGGACACCGCGCCCTACCCGCAGATGCGCCGCCTGCCGGAGCTGGCCGGTGGTCCGCTCGACGTCGCGCTCGTGCCCGTCGGCGGCTGGGGACCGCGGTTGTCGGGCGGGCACATGGACCCCGTCCAGGCCGCGGAGGTCTGCGAGCAGGTCGGTGCGCGCTGGGCGGTCCCGGTGCACTGGGGGACGCTGCACGCTCCGGCCTCGCGCCGGCTGCCGCCCGGGTGGATGGACCGCGCGGGCCCGGCGTTCGCCCGGGCGCTGGACCGCGGGGCGCGCGCGCGGCCGCTGCTGCTGGCGCCGGGCCAGGCGGTGCGGCTGGGGGAGGCGGAGGGGCTGTCGGGCCTCGTCTGACGCCGCACGACACGCCGGGGCGCGCGGATGTCGAGTCGAACAGGTGTTCGGGTACTGTGGCCGACGTGACGCGCCGCGGGTCGGGCGCGGGCCGCGGAGCCGTCCACAGGTGGGACGGCGGCGGGGCCTGTGGACGACGCGGGGTGCATGTCGGTGGTCGGGCATAGCGTCACAGCACGACACGGAGACCAGCCCCCGCAGGCGCAGCGCGACGCTGCACGAGACGACGAGGTGTGACATGCCCGCTCCCCAGGACCGCGAGAAGGCCCTCGAGGCCGCACTCAGCCAGATCGACCGCCAGTTCGGCAAGGGCTCGATCATGCGCCTCGGCGAAGAGGGGCGTGCCCCTGTCGAGGTGATCCCGACCGGCTCGATCGCCCTCGACGTCGCGCTCGGCATCGGTGGCCTGCCCAAGGGCCGCGTCGTCGAGGTGTACGGCCCGGAGTCCTCCGGCAAGACGACCGTCGCGCTCCACGCCGTCGCGAACGCGCAGCGCGCCGGCGGCATCGCGGCGTTCATCGACGCCGAGCACGCGCTGGACCCGGACTACGCGAAGAAGCTGGGTGTCGACACCGACGCCCTGCTCGTCTCCCAGCCGGACACCGGTGAGCAGGCGCTCGAGATCATGGACATGCTGATCCGCTCGGGTGCGATCGACATCATCGTCATCGACTCCGTCGCGGCGCTCGTGCCCAAGGCGGAGATCGAGGGCGAGATGGGCGACAGCCACGTCGGCCTCCAGGCCCGCCTCATGTCGCAGGCGCTGCGCAAGATCACCGGTGCGCTCAACGCCTCCGGGACGACGGCGATCTTCATCAACCAGCTGCGCGAGAAGATCGGCGTGTTCTTCGGCTCGCCCGAGACGACGACCGGTGGCAAGGCGCTCAAGTTCTACGCCTCCGTGCGCATGGACATCCGGCGCATCGAGACCCTCAAGGAGGGGTCGGACGCGGTCGGCAACCGCACCCGCGTCAAGATCGTCAAGAACAAGATGGCGCCGCCGTTCAAGCAGGCCGAGTTCGACATCCTCTACGGCGTCGGCATCTCCCGTGAGGGCGGCCTCATCGACATGGGTGTGGAGCACGGCTTCATCCGCAAGTCCGGCTCCTGGTTCACCTACGAGGGCGACCAGCTCGGTCAGGGCAAGGAGAACGCGCGCGGGTTCCTGCGTGACAACCCGGACCTGGCGGCGGAGATCGAGAAGAAGATCAAGGAGAAGCTCGGCATCGGTGCGAAGGTCGACGTCCCGGCCGGCGCGGAGGTGAAGGTCGACTTCTGATGCCGGCCGAGCACGATCAGGTCGCGCGGCCGGCCGGACGCGGTGCGTCCGGCCGGCCCGGGCCGTGGGACGTCCCGGAGGCCGCTGACGGGTCGGCGTGGGACGACCGCTCCGCGGCCGACCCGTCGGCCTGGGACGACGAGCCGGCAGTGCGGGACGACCGCCCGGCCGCAGCAGCCGAGGCGCCCGAGCGGCACGTCGCGCCCTCCGTGTGGGACGACGACCGACCCGTGCCGTCCGTGTGGGAGGACGTGCCCGAGCGGCCGGCATCGCAGGACGCGCCCGAGCGGTCGGCATGGCAGGACGTGTCCGAGCGAGTTCACGACCGTCCCGCCCGGATGCCCGCTGAGCACGGGCCGGCCGCCGACACGACCGCTGCCGAGCGGCCCAGCGCTCGTTCCGCCACTCACCCCTCGGTGCGCCCCACCGCCGCCGAGCTCGCGGAACGCGTGGCCGAGGTCCTCGCCCGGCCGACCGGCGACGGTCCGACCTCCGCGCGGCGGGCGTCCGGAGCGCGTGGCCGGTCGGCAGGCTCCCGGGACGTCGGCGGCGTCCCGTCCGACGAGGGGGATGCCGACCGTGGTCCCGGGTCGTCCCGGAGCCGTTCCGGCGCGGGAGGCCCACGCCCCACGCGGGGGCGGCGCAGGGCACCGGCGGGCGAGCCCCCGGCGAGCGGCCCCGCGGCGACGGACGCCGAGCCCGACCCCGAGTCGGTCGCACGGTCCGTCGCGTTGCGCCTGCTGACCGGGGCGCCGCGCAGCCGGGCGCAGCTCGCCGAGGCGATGGCACGCAAGGACGTCCCGGAAGAGGTCGCCGAGCGGGTGCTCGACCGTTTCACGGACGTGGGGCTCGTGGACGACAGCGCGTACGCCGAGATGCTCGTCCGCACCCGGCACGCCGAACGGGGGATGTCGCGGCGCGGCATCGCGCAGGAGCTGCGGCGCCGCGGCGTCGACGACGTGACCGCCCGCGACGCGCTCGCGCAGGTGGACGACGAGGACGAGGAACGGGCGGCGCGCGCGCTCGCCCGCAAGAAGCTCTCCGCCACGCGCGGCCTCGACCGGGAGACGCGGCTGCGGCGCGCGTACGGCGCGCTCGGCCGCAAGGGCTACGGCGGCGAGCTCGTCGCCCGCGTCGTGCGCGAGGAGCTGGCGGCGGAGGCCGCGGACCTCGACGGCTGACGCCGGCGCCGAGCCCCGTCGCCCGCGCCGACCACCGTGCTCGGCGGTCGCAGCGATCGTCATCGCGTGCGCCGTCCGGGCGCAGGCGGCCCGGCTCGTCGCCGGCACGCCCGCGGTGCCGCACGGCGGCTCGCCCCCGTCCGTGCGTCGTGCGTCGTGACGCCCGGGGCGGGGTGGAGAATGGACCGTCGTGCCGGCAGCCGGGCGCGCCGCGCCGAGCGGTGCCCGACGGCCCGCGCGACCGAACCGATCCCAGTCGCCAGGGCCTCCCGGCCTCGGCCCGTCCCGGACGAGGAGCGTGCCCGTGCAGGACGTCGCGGTCGTCATCGGCCTCCTGCTGGCGTGCCTCGTCGCCCTGGTGCTCGTGCTCGTCGCCCGGCGGGAGGCGGCAGCGGTCCGCCGGCAGGCGCACGAGGACGTGCAGTCCATCCGCGACGAGGCGCGCGCCTCCCTGGCGGACGCGCAGCGTCGCGAGGTCCGTGCCACAGGGCGTGAGGAGTCCGCGGCGGTCGCGGAGCGTGCGGCCACGGCGCGCGAGCGGGCGGCCGCCGAGCAGGAGCGCGCAGCCGCGGCAGCGCGGGAGGCCGCGGAGGAGCTCCGGCGCGGCGCGGCGGACGCGCGGGCGGCCGCCGAGCGGGACGCGGCGGAGCTGCGGGCATCCGCCGCGCGCGAGGCGGCGGAGGTGCGGTCCCGCGCCGAGCGGGAGGCGCTCGACCAGCTCGAGGCGGCCTCGGGGCTCACCGCCGAGGAGGCGCGCGCGGAGCTGGTGCGCCGGGTCACGGCGGAGGCCCAGGCGTCCGCCGCCGCGACGGTCCGCCGCATCGAGGCGCAGGCTCGGCGCACCGGGGACGCCCGGGCGCGGCGGGTCCTCGCGACCGCCGCACAGCGCACGGCGGTCGCGACGAGCAGCCAGAGCACCGTGACGCTGCTGCCGCTGCCGTCGGACGAGATGAAGGGCCGGATCATCGGCAAGGAGGGCCGCAACATCCGGCTGTTCGAGGCGCTCACCGGTGTCAACGTGCTGGTCGACGACGCACCCGACGCCGTCGTGCTCTCGTGCTTCGACGCGGACCGCCGCGAGGTCGCCCAGGTCGCCCTCGAGGCGCTCATGGCGGACGGGCGGATCAACCCGCAGCGCATCGAGGCCGCGTACGCCGAGGCGGTCGCGGGCGCCGACGACCGCGCGGACGACGCCGGGCTCGCGGCGGCCGAGCGTGCCGGCGTCCGCGGTCTGGACACCGAGCTCGTGCGCGTGCTGGGCCGCCTGCGGCTGCGCACCTCGTTCGGGCAGAACGTGCTGGACCACGTGGTCGAGACGGCGCTGCTGGCGGCGCAGGTCGCCGGGGAGCTCGGTGCGGACGTCGAGGTCGCGCGCCGTGCCGCGCTGCTGCACGACGTCGGCAAGGCGCTCACCGGGGAGGTGCCCGGCACCCACGCGACGGTCGGCGCGGCGCTGGCGGAGCGCCACGGCGAGTCGCCGGCAGTGGTCAACGCGATCGCCGCGCACCACGACGAGGTGCCCGCGGAGACGGTCGAGGCCGTGCTGGTCCAGGTGGCGGACGCCATGTCGGCGTCCCGCCCGGGTGCCCGCCGCGAGGACGTCGACCAGCACGTCGAGCGGCTGGAGAAGCTCGAGGAGCTCGTCGCCGGCCACGCGGGCGTGCGTCGTGCGCTGGCCATGGCGGCCGGGCGGGAGATGCGGGTCGTCGTGGAGCCGTCGCAGGTCCCGGACACCGACCTCGGGCAGCTCGCGGTGGAGATCGCCCGGCACATCGAGCGGGACCTGTCCTACCCGGGCGAGATCACCGTGACGGTGGTGCGCGAGGTGCGCGCGAGCGCGACCGCCGGCTGACCCGCGCGCGCCCGCGGACCGCCGTCCCGCAGGAGCGCCGCCGTGCCGCCGGACCGTCAGACCGCCGACCCGGTACCCCCAGGGCCCCCGCCGGCGGTCGCGGCCGCCGCCGCGGTGAGCGCCGGGTCCGTGCCGGAGCGCCCGGCGGTGCGCGCGCTGCGGCCCTGCAACCACACCGCGAGCCGCGTCAGCGACAGGTTCACCACGAGGTAGGTGCCCGCGCCGAGCACGAACAGCGCCACGTAGTACCGGTTCCCGAAGTACTGGGCGTTGTTCTGCATGGCCTTGAGCAGCTCGGGGTAGCCCACGATGAACCCGAGCGACGAGTCCTTGAGCAGCACGACGAGCTGCGCGACGAGGCTCGGGAGCATGGTCCGCACCGCCTGCGGGAGCAGCACGAGGCGCATCGTCTGCCACCGCGACAGCCCGATCGCCGCGGCCGCCTCCGACTGGCCGCGGGGCAGCGAGGCCAGGCCCGCCCGCAGGATCTCGGCGATGATCGCCATGTTGTACACGGTGAGACCGAACACCACGGCGGCGAACGCGTCCCACCCGAAGCCGAGCAGCGCGAACAGCATCATCAGCAGCACGGGCAGGCCGCGGAACAGCTCGATGACGACGGTCGCGGGCGCGCGCAGCCAGCCGATCCGGGTGGTGCGCCACATCGCGAGCACCAGCCCGAGCACCAGGGCGAGCGGCGCGGCGACCACCGCCGCGCGCAGGGTCGCGCCGAGCCCGACGACGACCATGGAGCGCCAGACGTCCTCGGCGGTCTGGTTCTTGGGCGGGTCGTAGAGGACGTCCCAGCGGTCGGCCCCGAACAGGCCGCGCTGCTCGGCGTACCGGTAGGCCAGGGCGAGCAGGACGATCAGCGCGAGCGCGCCGGCGACCGAGCCGATGCGTTCCCGCCGGCGGGCGCGCGGGCCGGGCTGGTCGTACAGGACGGAGCTCATCGCGGTTCCCCCTCGGGCTCGTGGGTGCGGCGGTCGTGGCGGGTCGGGGTCACCGGGCGAACGCCACCTTCCGCTCGAGCACCCCGGCGAGGTAGCCGGCCGGGATGGTGAGGACGAGGTAGAACACCGCGACCCCGGCAAGCGCCTGGATGGCCTCGGCGGGGTTCGCGAGGGCGACGCGGCGGCCGGCGGCGGTGAGCTCGACGACGGCGAACCCGGCCGCGACGGAGGTGTTCTTCGCGAGCGCGATGAGGACGTTGATCAGCGGCGGCACCACGGACCGCACCGCCTGCGGCAGCACCACGAGCCCGAGGGTCTGCCCGAAGGTCAGCCCGATGGCCCGGGCGGCCTCCGCCTGCCCGACCGGCACGCCGTTGATGCCGGATCGCACCGCCTCGCAGACGAACGCCGACGTGTAGGCGGACAGCGCGATGACGGCCGTCCAGAACCCGAGCGGCGGCAGGATCCCGAACTGCGGCGCGACGAACACGAGGAAGAAGAACACGAGGGTGAGCGGCGTGTTGCGCAGCAGCTCCACCCACGCGACGGCCGCGCCCCGCAGGGTCGGCAGCGGCGACACGCGCAGCGCGGCGAGGACGGTGCCGACCACGAGCGCGAGAGCGCCGGCCAGCAGCGTGAGCTGCAGCGTCAGGCGGAAGCCGTTCAGGTAGGCCGGCAGGTTGTCGGCGATCAGGTCCACGCAGGGTCCTCCACGGCGTGCGGCGGGAGCGGGACGGGTGGCGCCGGGCGGGGTCGCCCGGCGCCACCCGCGGCGTCAGTACCGGTCGACGGCCGGCGGCTCGGGCGTCGGCAGGACGGTGCCGGCCGTGGCCTCCCACGCCTCGGTCCACGTGCCGTCCTCATACGACTGCTCCAGCACGTCGTTGATCCACATCCGGAAGTCGGTGTCGTCGAGCGCGAGCCCGATGCCGTACGGCTCCTCGGTGAAGGGCTCGCCGCGCACCTCGAAGGTGGGGTCGTCCGCCGCGAACCCGGCGAGGATCACGTTGTCGGTGCTCATGGCGTCGACCTGGCCGCCCCGCAGCGGCTCGAGGCAGTCGGAGTACGCGCCGAACGGCACGACCTCGGTGTCCGGGAAGTTCTCGAGCAGGTTCGCCTCGGGCGTCGAGCCGGAGACGGTGCAGACCTTCTTCCCGGCGAGGTCGTCCGGGCCCTGGATGTCCTCGTTCTCCGCGAGCGTGAGGATCGACTGCCCGGCCTCGTAGTACGGGCCGGCGAACGACACGACCTCCTTGCGCTCGTCGTTGATCGTGTACGTCGCGATGACGATGTCGACCTGGCCGGACTGGATGAACGACTCCCGGTTGGAGGAGATGGTCTCGGTCCAGTCGATGCCCTCCTCGGGGATGCCGAGCGCGCCGGCGATGATCCGGCCGATCTCGACGTCGAAGCCCTCGGGCGTGCCGTCCGGCCCGACCAGCCCGAACAGCGGCTGGTCGAACTTGGTGCCGATCGTGAGGGAGCCGGCCTCGGCGAGCTCCGCCATCGTGGACCCCTCGGGGAAGTCGGCGGCCTCGACGTCGGAGACCTCCGGGCTGGCCCCGTCGCCGTCGTCCGAGCCGCCGCAGGCGGTCAGGGCGAGGACGGAGGCGGCGGCCAGGGCGATCGGTCCTGCGGTGCGGGTTCTCATCGGGCTCTCCTCGGGTCGCGTATCGGTCGTGTCGTGTCGTGTCGTGCCGGGTTCCGGTCGGTGCGGTGTCGCCAGGGGCGGTCGGGCGGGTAGGGGTCGGGGGACGCCGGTCCGGGTCGCGCAGGGCCCGGGGGGCCGGTCAGTGGGTGAGGATCTTCGACAGGAAGTCGCGGGCGCGGTCGCTGCGCGGGGCCGTGAAGAACGTCTCGGGGTCGGCCTCCTCGACCACCGCGCCGCCGTCCATGAAGACGACGCGGTCGGCCGCACGGCGGGCGAACCCCATCTCGTGCGTGACGACGACCATCGTCATGCCCTCACCGGCCAGAGCCACCATGACGTCGAGCACCTCGTTGATCATCTCGGGGTCGAGGGCGGAGGTCGGCTCGTCGAAGAGCATCACCTTCGGCTCCATGGCGAGCGCCCGGGCGATCGCGACGCGCTGCTGCTGCCCGCCGGAGAGCTGGGCGGGCAGCTTGCGGGCCTGGCTCGCGACGCCGACGCGCTCGAGCAGCTCCATCGCCCGATCCCGGGCCTCGGACGCCCCGAGGCGCCGCACCTTGCGCAGGCCGAGCGTGACGTTCTGCAGGACGGTGCGGTGCGCGAACAGGTTGAACGACTGGAACACCATGCCGACGTCCGCGCGCAGCCGCGCCAGCTCGCGTCCCTCCGCGGGCAGCGGCCGGCCGTCGAGCGTGATCGTGCCGGACTCGATGGTCTCGAGCCGGTTGATCGTGCGGCAGAGCGTCGACTTGCCGCTGCCGGACGGGCCGATCACGACGACCACCTCGCCGCGGTGCACGGTGAGGCTGACGTCCTGCAGCACGTGCAGGTCGCCGAAGTGCTTGTTGACGTGGTCCAGGACGACGAGGGGCTCGCCGCCGGGCGGGTGTGCTGCTGCGGGGGCCGGGGCCGGGTCGGGCTGCGCCATCCTCGGAACCTAGGCGGCGGATGTGACAGGCGCCACCCGTTCGGGTCACGGGACGGTCACAGGATCGCCGTGACCGGGGCCCTCGGGCAGCGTCGGCGCACCGGGTCGCGGCCGCTCGCGAGGGCCCGCGGGGGACGGACGTACCCTTGTCCGCGATGAGCACGACGACCACGCCCCCCGCCGCGACCGGCCTCGCGGACCTCGCCGTCCCGACCGCCGGTGCCGCCCCGCGCACCTACCTCGTGAAGACGCTCGGGTGCCAGATGAACGTGCACGACTCCGAGCACATGGCGGGCATGCTCGAGCAGGCCGGCTACGTCGCCGCGTCGCCGGAGGCCGCGGCCGCGGAGGACGCCGACGTCATCGTCATCAACACGTGCGCGGTGCGCGAGAACGCCGCCGACCGCCTGTACGGCAACCTCGGCCGGCTCGCCGGGGCGAAGCGCTCGCGCCCCGGCGGGATGCAGATCGCCGTGGGCGGCTGCCTCGCCCAGAAGGACCGCTCGGGGATCGTCGAGCGCGCGCCCTGGGTGGACGTCGTGTTCGGCACCCACAACCTCGACGTGCTCCCGGTCCTGCTGGAGCGGGCGCGGCACAACCGGGCCGCCGAGGTCGAGATCGAGGAGTCGCTGCAGGTCTTCCCCTCGACACTGCCGACGCGCCGCGAGTCGGTGTACGCGGGCTGGGTGTCGATCAGCGTCGGGTGCAACAACACGTGCACGTTCTGCATCGTGCCGCACCTGCGGGGCAAGGAGCGCGACCGGCGTCCGGGCGACGTGCTGGCCGAGGTCTCCGCGCTGGTGGAGCAGGGCGCGATCGAGGTGACGCTGCTCGGGCAGAACGTGAACTCCTACGGCGTCGAGTTCGGCGACCGCGGCGCGTTCGCGAAGCTGCTGCGCGCCGCCGGCGCCACCCCCGGGCTCGAGCGGCTGCGGTTCACCTCCCCGCACCCGGCGGCGTTCACCGACGACGTCATCGCGGCGATGGCGGAGACGCCCGCCGTGATGCCGAGCCTGCACATGCCGCTGCAGTCCGGCTCCGACCGCATCCTGCGGGCGATGCGGCGGTCCTACCGGTCCGAGAAGTTCCTGGGCATCCTCGACCGGGTCCGCGAGCGGATGCCGCACGCCGCGATCACGACCGACATCATCGTCGGGTTCCCCGGGGAGACCGAGGAGGACTTCGCGGAGACGCTGCGGGTGGTCGAGGCGTCCCGGTTCTCCTCCGCGTTCACGTTCCAGTACTCGCCGCGCCCCGGCACCCCCGCGGCCGACCTGCCGGACCAGCTCCCGAAGGCCGTCGTGCAGGAGCGCTACGAGCGCCTGGTCGCGCTGCAGGACCGCATCGCGCTCGAGGAGATGCAGGCCCAGGTGGGGCGCACGGTCGAGGTGCTGCTGGCCGAGGGCGAGGGACGCAAGGACGGCGAGACCCGGCGCCTGTCCGGTCGCGCCGCCGACAACCGCCTCGTGCACCTGTCCCTGCCCGACGGCCTGGACCCCGGCGACGCGCCCCGGCCCGGCGACCTGGTCACGGTCGACATCACCCGGGCGGCTCCGCACCACCTGGAGGCCGACTCCGGGGCGCACGGCGGCACCTTCGCGGTGCGCCGCACCCGCGCGGGCGACGCGTGGGAGCGCGGGCAGCAGGGCGGGGACGACCACGCGCACAGCGGCGCGGGCGACGCCTGCGGCACCGGGGCGGGAGCCGGCGGACCGGCGGCGCCGGTGCTGCTGGGCCTGCCGACGGTCGGCGCCGGGCCGCGCTGAGGTGCGCCGAGCCGCGCGGGGGACGACCCCTGCGCGGGTGCCGCCCGGTGCCGCTCCGGTACCGGGCGCGGTGTCAGACCTGCGGCGGCAGCAGCGTCTCGAACGACGCGAACGCCTGCACCCCGGTGCCGAGGCCGCACGACACGAGCTGGTCGAGCTGCTCGTCGGTGACGCCGTGCTCCAGGTCGGTCGACACCTCGCTGTACACCGCGACCTGGCCCTCCTCCTCGCGGAGGTAGAGCTTCGGCCAGATGCGCTCGCGGTTCCAGTCGTTCAGGGCGAGCGCCACGGTCCGCCGGCCGTCCACCGGGAGCTGGCGGTGCCACCGGCCCCGGACCTGGAGGATCTCCTCGTGCTCGCCGAGCAGCAGGAACCAGAACCGCGAGTCGTTCCAGACACCGGTCAGGTCGCCGTCCTCGTCGACGCGGAAGTGGTAACCCCGCGCGGAGAGCGTCGCGGCGACGCGGTCGCGGGTGAGCGGCGTGGGCCGGGCCTGCGGGGCGACGCGCCGCTCACCGGGGCCCTGCGCGGTGCGCGGCGCGAGGACGCGGGACAGCCACCCGGGCGTGCGCGCCGTCACGGGGCCACCGCCGCCGGGTCGGGGTACAGCTCGTCGATCGCGTCGAAGAACGTGCTGGACGTCGACACACCGCAGAACAGGAGCTGGCTGAGCTGCTCGTCGGTCGCGCCGTGCTCCAGGTCGGTGGACACCTCCGCCACGACGTGCACCATGCCGTTGTCGCGGACCCGCACGTACGCCTTCGGCCAGATCCGCTCGGCGTTCCACTCGGTGCAGGCGTCCAGCACCTCCTCGAGGCGCTCGATCGCGATCTCCCGGTTCCACTGCCCGCGGACCTGGAGGATCTCCTGCTGGTCGCCGAACAGGAAGAAGTAGAACAGCCGTCCCCGCCACAGGCCGCCCAGGTCGCCGTCGTTGTCGACGAAGTAGTGGAAGTCGTGGTCCTCGAACCACCGTCGGACGCGCTCGGGCGTGAGCGGTGCGGGCCGGCCGTCGTCGACGGTGACCGTGCCGGGACCCGTCCCCGTGCGGCTGCCGCGGCCCGGCACGGGCGCACCGGAGGCGCCCCCGGGCTGCGGCGCAGGACCCGGTCGGTCCGGGTCGCGGCGCGACCGGCGATTCCGGAACAGACCCATGCCGGAAACCCTACCTGCGGCCGCCGACGACGCCAGGGATCGGCGGCCGTGGCCGTGCGCAGGCCACCGCCCGGGCCCGGGTCCTGGGCTTAGGCTCGTCCGAGCAGGGGGTGGCGCGCCCACCACCTGCCCCGACGCCAAGCAGCGGCGCCCCCTGTGCGCCGCACGAGCACTGAGGACGGACATGGGGTTCTTCACCAAGCCGGAGGTCACGGGCTCGGCGCCTGCCCCGCAGACGCTGTCGCACGACCGCATCACGGCCGTGCTGGACGCACGCGACATGCGCTACGGGGTCGACGACGACGGCGACATCGGCGGCTACTGGGACGGGCACCTGTTCTACTTCTTCCGTCTCGGCGGCCAGCAGGAGTACCTGCAGGTCCGCGGCCGCTGGAACCGGAAGGTCGCCGTCGACGAGTACGCCCGCGTCGTCGACCTCGTCAACTCCTGGAACTCCGAGAAGCTGTGGCCCAAGGGCTACGTCCGCGCGGAGGGCGAGGTGGTCGGCGTCTACGCCGAGCACACCGTCGACTACGAGCACGGACTCACGGACGAGCAGCTCGACCTGCACCTCGCCTGCGGCATCACCACCGCCCTGAGCCTGTTCGAGCACCTCGACGAGCAGTTCCCGGAGCAGGCCGCCGCGGCGAAGGCGGAGCTCGAGGCCGAGTGACCGCACCGCTCGAGCCCACCACCGGGCGGGCGTTCCAGGTCGACCTGCACGGCGTCGTCGACCTGCTCGCCCGCCACCTGTACTCCGGCCCCCGCGTGTACGTGCGCGAGCTGCTGCAGAACGGCGTGGACGCGATCACGGCGCGGCGCGCAGTGGACCCTGGGTGCCCGGCGACCGTGCGGCTGCGGCCGCTGGCGGACGGCTCGCTCGCGGTGGTGGACTCGGGCGTCGGGCTGACCCGCGCGGAGGCCGAGGAGCTGCTGGCGACGGTCGGCCGCTCGTCCAAGCGCGACCTCGACCTCGGGCTGGGCCGGGAGGAGTTCCTCGGGCAGTTCGGCATCGGCCTGCTGTCGGCGTTCATGGTCGCCGACGAGATCGAGCTCGTGTCCCGGTCCGCCCGGGATCCGGCAGCGCCCGCGATCCGCTGGGTGGGGCGCGCGGACGGCTCGTACGACCTGGCGGAGCTGCCCGCGGCGGACCTGCCGCCGGGCAGCTCGGTGCTGCTGCGGCCGCGGCGGGACCTCGAGCACTGGCTCGCGGGGGAGACCGTGGCGGCGCTCGCAGCGGAGTTCGGGTCGCTGCTGCCCGTCGACGTGGCCGTCGAGGTGCCGCTCGGCGGGCCGGGCACGACGAGCGGGGACGTGTCCGGCGCGGGCGAGAACCAGGCCGGCGACCCGGCCACCCGGGCGCGGCAGCTCGCCGACGGCCGGGCCCGGCGGGGGCACGCGTGGCGCCGCGTCACCGTCACCGACCTGCCGTGGGCGCGCACGCACGCCGACGACGCCGAGCGGACGCGAGCGCTGCAGCGGTACTGCGAGCGGACGTTCGGCTTCACGCCGCTGGCGCACCTCGACCTGGAGGTCCCGCTCGCCGGCGTCACCGGCGTCGCCTTCGTGCTGCCGGCCGCGGTCCCGCCCGGCGGCGGTGGCACGCACCGCGTCTCGGTCAAGCGGATGCTGCTCGGTGCGCGCGTGGAGGGGCTGCTGCCGGACTGGGCGTTCTTCGTGCGCTGCGCGATCGACGCCTCCGCGCTGCGGCCCACGGCGTCGCGCGAGCAGCTCTACACCGACGAGGTGCTGCTCGCGACGCAGGAGGCGCTCGCCGGGCAGGTCCGGGACTGGACCCTGCGCACGCTCGAGTCGGGGACAGCGCTCGCGCGGCAGTTCGTCGCCACGCACCACCTGGCGGTGCGGTCGCTCGCGCTCACGGACGACACGATGCTCGACCTCGCGGCGCGGATCCTGCCCTACGAGACGACGGACGGGACGCTGACCCTGGCCGAGGTCGCGCAGGAGCACGGGCGGGTCGTGTTCGCCCCGACGCTGGAGGACTACCGGCGGATCGCCCCCGTCGCGCGGGCGCAGGGCGTGGCGGTCGTGAACGCCGGCTACGTCTACGACGCCGACCTGCTGGCACGGCTCGCCGGGCGCAACCGCCTCGGCGTCGAGGTGCGCCCCCTCGGGGCGGGTGACATCGCCCAGGTGCTCGCCGCGCCGACGCCGGAGCGGGAGCTGGAGACGCTCGACGCCGTGCGCGCGGCGGGCGCGGTGCTGCGCCCCCAGGACTGCGACGTCCTGCTGCGCACGTTCGAGCCGGCGGACCTGCCGGCCGTGCTCCTGCACGACCGGGACGGCGACCACCAGCGCGACCTGCACGCGGCGATGGCGGAGGCCGACGACGTGTGGAGCGACGTGCTCGCCGGGTTCGCCGAGCCCGCCGCCGCCCGCCGGCTCGTGCTGAACGACGCGAGCCCGGTGGTCCGGGACCTCCTGGCGGCCCCGCCCGGCGAGGTCGCGGCCGCGGGGGTCCGCTCGCTGTACGTCTCGGCGCTGCTGCTGGCCGGCGAGCCGCTGCGCGCCCGGGAGTCCGAGCTCATGACCGGGTCGCTGGCGGTGCTGCTGCGCGCCGGCCTGGGGTCCGCGGGGCCCGCCGGCGCGGGCGCCGGACGGCAGCACGACGAGGACCACGAGCCCGACGAGGACGCCGGGGGACCGGCGGGACAGGAGCGCGCGTGAGCCGCACGCTGGACGACGCCAACCGCGAGATCTCCCGGGTGCGGCAGATGCCGTACGGGCTCGCCCGGACGCAGGCCGCCGAGCGGCAGGTGCGGCTGGTCGACGCCGAGGGGCCGGACGCCGCCCGGGCGTACGCGCTCAGCACGCTCGTCGAGGCCTACCAGTGGGGCGGGGAGGTGGACCGGTCGTTCGTCGCGTTCGCCCGGCTGCTGCGCTGGTGGGACGAGCACCCGGAGCACTTCGACGCGCAGGACCGCCACGCGCTGTTCTGGTCGTTCAAGTGGATGGTCAGCGCGCTCGCGGACTTCCCGACGGTGCCCGCCGAGCAGATCGACCGGACGCTCGCCGACATGGAGCGCCGCTACGCGCTCGCCGGCAACGGCATGGACGCGGTGGCGTACGAGCGCTTCGCGTGGGCGCGCCAGCGCGGCACGGCGGACGCGGAGACGGCGTACCAGGCGTGGGTGGCGACGCCGCGGGACGACTGGTCCCAGTGCGAGGCCTGCGACCCCGGTGACCGCGCGGCGTGGCTGCTCGCCACCGACCGCGTGCCGGAGGGCATCCGCCTGATCGAGCAGACGCTCACCCAGGACCCGTCGTGCGCGTCGGAGCCGGCCGACATGCTGTCCTACCTCGCGGAGGCGTACCTCGACACGGGGCGACCGCGCGACGCCGCCCGCGCGCACCGCCGGGCGGTCGCGGCGCTGGCCGAGGCGGAGTCCGACATGGTCGGCGCCCGCGGGCGGCGCATCCGGCTCCTGGCGCGCGGTGGTCAGCCCGACCGGGCCCTGCGCGCGATCGAGGCGGACCAGCAGTACCTGACGGGAGGGGACACCCCGTACTCGCGCCTGGCGTTCTCGCGCCTCGTCGGGGCGGCGACCCACGTGCTGCGTCCGGAGCACGGGGACCGGCCGCTGCGGCTGGACCGGGTCCCCGCGGCGACGGTCGCCGAGCTGGACGACTGGCTGCGCGCGCAGGCCGGGGAGCTCGCGGCACGGTTCGACGAGCGCAACGGCACGCCGTCCGAGACCGAGGCGGTCGAACGGGCGTGGCGGACCGAGCCCGCCGCCGACGTGCTGGACCTCGACGTGCTGCCGCGCGGGCTCGGGAGCGCCAGTGCCGCGGGTGGCGGCGCAGCGGCCCCGTCCCCGCACCTCGCGCCCGCGGACGAGGTCGGCGCGCACGGCGCGGGTCGGGGGACGCACGCGCAGCACGCCGCCCCGGACGCGCTCGTCGCGGAGGCCGAGCGCCTCGTCGCGGAGGGCGACCCGGAGGCGGCCGCCGCCGCGTACCTCGACGCGGCCGTCGCGGCCGAGCACGCGGGGCTGCTCGCGGACTCCGGCTTCGCCTACGCCGAGGCCGCGCACTGCGCCCAGGTGCTCGGTGACGACGACGGGGCGTCGGCGGGCTACGCCGCGGCGGTCCCGCGCCTGCGCGCCGGGGGCCTGCCGCCCGCGGTCGTCGCCCCGGTGGTCGTGCAGTGGGCGCGCGCGGCCGCCGCCACCGGCGACGCCGCCGCCGTGCTGAGCGAGACGGACGACCTGACCGCGTCGCTCGCTGCGCGCCTGGACGCGCCGCCCGCCGCGGACGAGGACCGCGCGGAGGCCCTGGTCGCGCGGGAGCAGGCGGCCGACCGCCGCGCCGCGGCCGACCTGGAGGACGCCGCCGCCCGGCTGCTGGCCACGCTCGGCGGCGACGGTCGCGCGCAGGACGCCGCGGCACGAGCGCAGCGGGCCGCCGAGGCGTACGCCGCGCTCGGTGCGCCCGTCGACGCCGCGCACGCGTTCTGGCTGGCCGGCCGCCTGCACGACGGGCTCGGCCGCGTCGACGAGGCCGTGTGGCACCTGGAGTCCGCCGTCGAGGGCTTCACCGCCGCCCGGCAGCGGGGCCCGCGGGGCGAGGCCGCGAACGACCTGGTCGATGTGCTGCGCCGCTCCGGGCAGGACGCCCGGGCCGACGAGCTCGCGCGCTCGCTGACGTCCTGAGCCGGGGCCGCGCGGACGCCGCGCGGCGGGATACGGTCGGGGGGTGCGACCGGCCGTGGTGTTCCTGCCCGACACGGCGCTGCTCGTCCCCGGCGCGGCCGGCCGGGAGGACCCGGGGGCCGCGCTGCGCGAGGAGGCGCTCGCGCTGCTCGGCGCGGCGGTGCCCGAGCTGCCGCCGGACGTGCCCGCCGATCCGGCCACCGGCGTGCCGGTCGGGCGGGCTGCCGGCGTGCCGGCCGGGCGGGCCGCGTCCGCCCCGGTGCTCGTCGTCGCACCGGGGCACGTGCACCGGACGCTGCGCCACCCGGTCGCGACCGGCCTCGGTGCGGCCGGCCTGCCCGCGGGCAGGCCGGACGCACCGCCCGGGCCCGACGCCCGCCGCGCCGACGTGCCGGCGTCGGTCGCGCTGACGCTGCTGCGCGCCGCCGGCGTGACGGCCGCCGTCGACGTGGTCGAGCTCCCGCGCGACCCCGACGGCGACGCGCCGGACGTCCCGGACGTCCCGGTGGGGGTGGTGCTGCTGGTCGTGGTCGGCTCGCCGAGCGCCCGGCACGGCGACGCGGCGCCGCTGGCGGAGGACCCCCGCGCGGCGGACGCCGACGCGGCGCTGCTGGCCGGGCTGGCCGGCGGTCCCGCCGCGCTGGCGGAGGCACTGGACGCGCTCGGCCCGCGGGCGGCCCGCGAGCTCGCGGTGTCCGCGTGGCCGACGTGGCGCGTGGCCGCTGCCGCGGCGGAGGGGCCCGTGCGGGTGTCCGGCCCGCGGGCCGAGGTCGTCGCGGGCGCGTGGCACGTCGTGGCGGCCTGGCGCCCGCACGCGCAGGAGGCCCTGTGACCCTCGTCGTCGCGGTCGTCGGCCCGACGGCCACCGGCAAGTCCGACCTCGGCCTGGCGCTCGCGGAGCGCCTCGGGGGCGAGGTCGTCAACGCCGACGCGCTGCAGCTCTACCGGGGGCTGGACATCGGCACCGCGAAGCTGGCGCCGGCCGAGCGCCGCGGCGTCCCGCACCACCTGCTCGACGTGCTCGACCCCACCGAGGACGCGAGCGTCGCCGCCTACCAGCGCGACGCCCGCGCGGCCGTGGCCGACATCGGGGCGCGCGGCCGGCGCCCGGTCGTGGTCGGCGGCTCGGGGCTCTACGTCCGGGCCCTGCTCGACCGCATCGAGTTCCCGGGCACCGACCCGGAGGTCCGCGCCCGGCTCGAGGCCCGCGTCGAGGCGGAGGGTGCCCGCGCGCTGCACGCGGAGCTGGCGGCCGTCGACCCCGTGGCGGCGGACAGCATCGGACCGCGCAACGCCCGGCGGATCGTGCGCGCGCTGGAGGTGGTCGCGCTGACCGGCAGGCCGTACTCCGCGAACCTGCCGGGGCACGACTACGCCGTCCCGGCGGTGCAGATCGGTCTCGACTGCGACCGGGCGGTGCTCGACGCGCGCGTCGAGGCCCGGGTCGACCGGATGTGGGCGGCCGGGCTCGTCGACGAGGTGCGCGGGCTCCTGGAGAGCGGGATCGGCCGGACCGCGGCCCGCGCCGTGGGGTACGCCGAGGTGATCGCGGCGCTGCGGGACGAGATCACGCTGGACGAGGCCCGCGCGCAGGTCGTCGCCGGGACGCGGCGTCTCGCCCGCAAGCAGATGGGGTGGTTCGGGCGCGACCCCCGGGTGCACTGGCTGGACGCCCAGGACCCGGACCTGCCGGAGCGCGCGCTCGCCCTCGTGGCGGCCGCGGACGCCGGTGAGCTCGGCCTCGCCACGGCCGACCCGGCGCCCCGCCGTAGTCTGGGCTCATGACCGTCCCCACCGCCGCGCCCGCGACCGCCACCTCCTCCCGGGTGCTGCGCGCGACCAAGGGGCACGGGACCCAGAACGACTTCGTGCTGCTGGACGGCCGCGACGGCGTCGACCTCGACGCGGCGCTCGTCCGGGCGCTCGCCGACCGGCGCGCGGGCGTGGGGGCGGACGGCGTGATCCGGCTGGTCGCCAGCACCGACCTGCCCGAGGGCGCCGCCGCGCTCGCCGAGGACCCCGCGGCCACGTGGTTCATGGACTACCGCAACGCCGACGGCTCCGTGGCGGAGATGTGCGGCAACGGCGTCCGGGTTGTCGCGGCCTACGCGCGGGCGCTCGGGCTCTGGGACCCCGCCGAGGGCGAGCTCGTGCTCGGCACGCGCGCCGGCGTCCGTCGCGTCCGCGAGGTCGAGGGGCCGGCCGGCGAGCTCTGGTACGCCGTCGACATGGGCGCGTGGCGCCTGCCGGGCGGCACCGAGGCGGTGTCCGCCGGCTTCGACGCCCAGGTCGCGGTGGCCGGGCTCGACGTGCCCCGGCCGGCGCTCGGCGTCGACCTCGGGAACCCGCACACCGTGCTCGCTCTCGCCGGGGACGCCGAGCTGGACGCCGCCGACCTCACGCGGGCGCCGGCCGTCGAGCCGGTGCCCCCGCACGGCACCAACGTCGAGCTCGTCGTGCCCCTCGGCGAGGAGCGGGACGCCGACGGCACCGTGCTGGGACGCCTCCGGATGCGGGTGCACGAGCGGGGCGTGGGGGAGACCCGGTCCTGCGGCACCGGCGCGTGCGCCGCGGCGCTCGCCGTGCGCACGTGGGCCGGGCCGCAGGCGCCCGACGTGTGGCTGGTCGACGTCCCCGGCGGCACGGTGCGGGTCACGGCGCTCGCGGACGGCCACGTCGAGCTCGCCGGGCCCGCGGTGCTCGTCGCGGACGTCGACGTCGACGTCGCGGCGCTCGCGGGCTGAGCACGGGCGCAGGACCGGCCGCCGGCCGCCGGCCGCCCGGGAACACCGCGGCGGCGACGAGGCGTTCCGACTCCGTGACCCCCGATCCCCGGCCGCATGACGTGGACGCACCGGCGCGTGAGGTGCTCCCGCCGGAGGCCCCGCCGTCCGGCGCGCTCCCGCCCGGCGCCGTCCCTCCCGGAGCCGCCGCGGTGGGCGCGGCGGGGCAGCCCCTCGACGCGGGCGCGCTGCGCCACCCGCTCGGCGCCGCGGCCACGTTCGTGCAGCTCTCCTCGGCGTTCTGCGCCCCGTGCCGCGCGACCCGCCGGATCCTCGAGCGCGTCGTCGCCACGACCGAGGGCGTCGTCCACGTCGAGGTCGACGTCGCGGACCGGGCCGACCTCGCCGAGCGGTTCGCGGTGACGCAGACGCCGACCGTCGTGCTGCTCGACGGCGGGGGGCGGCCCGTGGCGCGCGTGACCGGCGTGCCGTCGCTCGCGCAGGCCCGCGCGGCCGTGGCGGCCGTCGCCGGCTGACGTCCGCCGCCGGTCAGCCCGCGGCGACCACCCGCAGCACCCGGAACCCCCGGGACGTGGCGACGCGGTCGACGTCCGCCTCGCCCCCCAGCTCCTCGCCCAGCCAGCGCAGCAGGGAGTCCGACCCGAGGTTCTTCGCGACGACCAGGTACGCCTCACCACCGGGGACGAGCCGGCGCAGCCACTGGCGGAGCATCGCGTGCAGGGTCTCCTTGCCGACGCGGATCGGCGGGTTCGACCAGATCGCCGCGAACCGCACGTCGTCCGGGACGTCCTCCGGGCGCACCGCGCGCACACCGCCCAGCCCGTGGGCCGCCGCGTTGCGGCGCGTGAGGTCGAGGGCGCGTTCGTTGACGTCGACGGCCCACACGCGTGCCGCCGGGGCGGCCAGCGCGAGGCTCAGCGCGACCGGTCCCCACCCGCAGCCGAGGTCGAGCAGGTCGCCGGTGCGCGGCGGTCCGGGCACGTGGCGCAGCAGCACCTCGGTGCCCGCGTCGAGGTGGTCGGGGGAGAACACACCACCGGCGGTCTCCACGGCCAGCTCCCGGCCGGCCAGCTGCACGGTGCGGCGGCGGAGCTCGCCGTCGGACGCGGGCTCGGCCGTGAAGTAGTGCTCGGGGCTCACGCCCGCGACCCTACCGGCGTCCGCCGGTGGCGAATTGCCTCGCGTCGCCTCCCGGGGCGCGAGACACTGGAGCCCGGGCGCCGACGACGGACGCCCAGCCGCCGACACCGAAGGACCCGCGTGACCGATCCCCAGACGCCCTCGACCCGCGACCAGGACCGCACCGGCACCCCGGCGGACCCACAGCAGGCCGCGCGTGACGCCCAGCGGGTCGCCGACGACGTCGTCGCGCGCGTGCTGGCCCGGGCGGGCACGGCGCTCCAGGACGGCGCCACCGTCCACACCGCGCACGACGGGGAGCAGCTCGACCTCGAGGAGCGCACGTCGCTCCGCCGGGTGGCGGGGCTCTCGACGGAGCTCCAGGACGTCACCGAGGTCGAGTACCGGCAGCTCCGGCTGGAGCGCGTGGTGCTCGTCGGGATCTGGGGCGGCCCGGGCACGACGCAGGAGACCGCCGAGATCTCCCTGCGCGAGCTCGCGGCGCTCGCCGAGACGGCCGGCTCGCAGGTGCTCGACGGGCTGCTGCAGCGCCGGTCCACCCCCGACCCCGGCACGTACCTCGGGTCCGGCAAGGCCGCGGAGCTCGCGGGCGTCGTCCTGGCGGTCGGCGCGGACACCGTGGTCGTCGACGGCGAGCTGGCACCCTCGCAGCGCCGCGCGCTGGAGGACGTCGTCAAGGTCAAGGTCGTCGACCGGACGGCGTTGATCCTCGACATCTTCGCCCAGCACGCCAAGTCGCGGGAGGGCAAGGCGCAGGTCGAGCTCGCGCAGCTCGAGTACCTGCTGCCACGGCTGCGCGGCTGGGGCGAGTCGATGTCCCGGCAGGCAGGCGGCCAGGTCGGCGGCGCCGGGGCCGGCATGGGCTCCCGCGGACCCGGTGAGACGAAGATCGAGCTGGACCGCCGCCGCATCCGCAACCGGATGGCGAAGCTGCGCCGCGAGATCGCCGCCATGGAGCCCGCCCGTGCGACCAAGCGCGCGTCGCGCCGCAAGAACGCGATCCCGTCGGTCGCGATCGCCGGCTACACCAACGCCGGCAAGTCCTCGCTGCTGAACCGGCTGACCGACGCCGGCGTGCTGGTCGAGAACGCGCTGTTCGCCACGCTGGACCCGACCGTGCGTCGCGCCCAGGCCTCGGACGGCCGCGTGTACACGCTGGCGGACACGGTGGGCTTCGTCCGGAACCTGCCGCACCAGCTCGTGGAGGCGTTCCGCTCGACGCTCGAGGAGGTCGCGGACGCCGACCTGGTGCTGCACGTCGTCGACGCGTCGCACCCGGACCCCGAGGGGCAGATCGCCGCCGTGCGGCACGTCTTCGCGGACATCCCGGGCGCCATGGACGTGCCCGAGATCATCGTGCTCAACAAGGCCGACCTCGCCGAGCCGGAGGCGCTCGCCCGCCTGCGCTCGCGCGAGCACGGCGCGGTCGTCGTCTCCGCGCACACCGGCGACGGGATCGACGAGCTCCAGGCCGTCATCGCCGACCAGCTCCCGCGCCCGGGTGTCACGGTCGACGTGGTGATCCCGTACGACCGCGGCGACCTCGTCCACCGGGTGCACGAGACGGGGGAGATCGACGTGGAGGAGCACACCGAGCTGGGGACGGCGCTGCGGGGGCGCGTCGACGCCGGCCTCGCGTCCGAGCTGACGGCCGCGGCGGTCCGCGGCCGCTGACGCCCGCCGACGACCCCGCGTGCGGGGTTGTCGGCGCGCGCGACTACCCTGTCCGGGTGCCTGATCCAGCCCCGGACGTCGACCACCTGCTCGACGTGGCGGTGGCGGCGCTCGGCGGCGCACCGCGCGAGGGCCAGCGGCGCATGGCCCGGGAGGTCGCCGACGCCATCGAGGCCGGCCGGCACCTGATGGTCCAGGCGGGCACCGGCACCGGGAAGTCGCTCGGGTACCTGGTCCCGTCGGTCCGGCACGCCGTGCTGGCCGACGAGCGCGTCGTGGTCTCGACGGCCACGCTCGCCCTGCAGCGTCAGGTCATGACGCGCGACCTGCCGCTCGTCGCGGACGCGCTCGCCCCGGAGCTGCCGCGGGCCCCGCAGGTCGCCCTGCTCAAGGGCTGGCACAACTACGTCTGCGTGCACAAGACCGCGGGCGGCTACCCGCCGGACGACCAGGGCATGCTGTTCGACCTGGGGGACCGCGGCGCGGCCGACCACCCCGCGACCTCCGAGGCGACGGACGGCGAGCCCGCGGAGAAGGAGTCGCTCGGGGCCCAGGTGGTCCGGCTGCGGGAGTGGGCGGAGGCCACGGAGACGGGCGACCGGGACGACCTGGTGCCCGGCGTAGGTGACCGCGCGTGGCGGCAGGTCTCCGTGACGGCGCTGGAGTGCCTGGGGCAGCGGTGCCCGGTGCTCGACGAGTGCTTCCCCGAGCGGGCGCGGGCCGCTGCCCGGTCCGCCGACGTCGTCGTGACGAACCACGCGATGCTCGGGATCGCGGCGTCCGGCTCGCCCGGCGTGCTGCCCGAGCACCAGGTGCTGGTGGTCGACGAGGCGCACGAGCTCGCCGACCGCGTCACGGCGCAGTCGACCGCGGAGCTGTCGGTGGCCACCGTCGAGCACGCCGGCAGGATGGCGCGCCGCCACGCGGGTGTCGCGACGACCGACCTCGACGGTGCTGCCACGGCGCTCGGTACCGCCCTGATGCAGCTGCCCGAGGGCCGGTTCGCCCAGGGGCTGCCGGAGGGCACGCGCGCCACCGTGGCGATGGTGCGGGACGCCGCGCGGTCGCTGCTCACCGCCCTGCGTCCGGAGAAGCCCGCCGCGGGCGAGAGCGCCCAGCCGGACCCGGGCCTGAAGATCGCGACGTCCGCGGTGCTGGCGCTGTTCGAGGTGGCCGAGCGGATGGCGGCGGACCCCGACGACCAGCGCTTCACCGTCCTGTGGTGCTCCCGCGGGGAGCGCGACGGGGCGACCCGGCTGTACGCGGCGCCCCTCGCGGTGAACGGCCTCATCCGCACGAACCTGCTCGCCGGGAAGGCGTCCGTGCTGACCTCGGCCACGCTCAGCCTCGGCGGGGAGTTCCGGCCGATGGCGCGGGCGATCGGCCTCGAGGGGGCGGGCGAGGCGGCCGCGGCGACGGCCTCCGTGGCGACGCCCGCGGCGGTGCTCGGGGCGCCGGGCGGGAGCGAGGGGACTGACGCGGGGGGTGCGGCGTCCGCGGGGGAGGCGTCCGCTCGCGGGCGGGCGGGCACCGAGGGGACCGGGTCGTCCGCGACCGCGACGCTGCCCTGGCACGGCGTGGACGTCGGCAGCCCGTTCGACTACCCCCGCCAGGGCATCCTCTACATCGCGCGCCGCCTGCCGCCTCCCGGACGCGAACCGGCGACCGACGCGCAGCTCGACGAGATCCAGGCGCTCGTCACCGCCGCCGGCGGACGCACCCTCGGGCTGTTCTCGTCGCGTCGCGCCGCGGTGGCCGTCGGCGAGGCGATGCGCGACCGGCTGGACGTGCCGGTGCTCGTGCAGGGCGAGGACCAGCTCCCGACGCTGGTGCGGCGGTTCGCGGAGGACGAGGCCACGTGCCTGTTCGGCACGCTGTCGCTCTGGCAGGGCGTCGACGTCCCGGGCCGGGCGAACCAGCTCGTGATCATCGACCGCATCCCGTTCCCCCGCCCGGACGACCCGGTGCGGTCGGCCCGGTCCGAGGCGGTGGCAGCGGCCGGCGGCAACGGGTTCATGTCCGTGGCGGCCACCCACGCCGCGCTCCTGCTCGCGCAGGGGGCAGGGCGCCTCATCCGCTCCGTGGACGACCGGGGCGTCGTCGCCGTCCTCGACCCCCGCCTCGCGACGGCGCGCTACGGGGAGTTCCTGGCGCGGTCGCTGCCGGCGTTCTGGCGCACCACGGACCGCGAGGTCGCGCTCGGGGCCCTGCGCCGGCTCGCGCAGCCCTGACCGGCCGGGCCTGCCCGCGCGGCCCCGACCGACCGGGCCGGCCCGCGTGACCCCGCGTGCGGGCCGCGGCGCCGTGACACGCGTCGCAGCCCAGCGGGCGCGCAGCCGCCCCGGGGGCGGCTAGCCTCGTGCGCAGCAGCGCGCCGGCCGGCGCCCGCTGCCGCAGCAGCACCACCAGGAGGACCGCCGTGACCGATCAGACGAACGACGTCGAGGGCGACGAGCTCGGACTGCCCGGGACCGCCGCCGGCCCGCGCCGCACCACCAAGCTGGCCGTCGTGGGCGCCGGTGCCGTGGGGTCGACGATGGCGTACGCGGCGCTGATGCGCGGGGCGGCCCGCAGCGTCGTGCTGTACGACATCAACAAGGCGAAGGTCGAGGCCGAGGCGCTCGACCTGGGTCACGGCATCCAGTTCATGCCGATGGCCGAGGTGGTCGGGTCCGACGACATCGCCGCGTGCGCGGACGCCGACGTCGTCATGGTCACCGCCGGGGCGAAGCAGAAGCCCGGCCAGACCCGCATCGACCTGGCCGAGGCCACGATCTCGCTGGTCAAGAAGATCCTGCCGTCGCTCGTCGAGGTGGCCCCCAACGCGGTCTACGTGATGGTGACCAACCCGGTCGACATCGTGACGTACGCGGCGCTGCGGGTCTCCGGGCTGCCGCCGACCCAGCTCTTCGGCTCCGGGACCGTCCTGGACTCCTCGCGGCTGCGGTACCTCATCGCGCAGTACACCGGGGTCGCCGTGCAGAACGTGCACGCGTACATCGCGGGCGAGCACGGCGACACCGAGCTGCCGCTGTGGTCGTCCGCCACGATCGGCGGCGTCCCCCTGCTCGACTGGAACGCCATGGACGGCCACGTGCCGCTGACGCGCGAGGTGCGCGACTCGATCGCCCGCGAGGTGGTGGACTCCGCGTACCGGATCATCGCGGGCAAGGGCGCGACCAACTACGCCGTGGCGCTGGCCGGTTCCCGCATCATCGAGGCGATCGTCAAGGACGAGCGGCGGATCCTGCCCGTCTCCTCGCTGCTGGACGGCTACCACGGCATCTCGGACGTGTGCCTCTCGGTGCCGTCGGTGGTGGGGCGCTCCGGCGTGGGCGAGCGGCTCCAGGTGCCGATGTCGACGGACGAGCTGGCGGGGCTCAAGCGGTCGGCCGAGTCGTTGCGAGCGGTGGCGCGGCGCTTCGGGCTCTGAGCGACCACGCGGCCGGGGCGGGCTGCCAGTCCGTGGCACGCTCGGTCCGGCCACGCGGCCGGACGTGGGGGTGCTGCACGCCCGAGGCCGCGGCGCGCAGGGCGGCGAGCGCGGCGGCGACCGCCGGCACTCGCGCGGTACCCGGGGCGGCGACGGCTTCGACGACCCGCGACGTGCCGGGGCGCGCGGGGTGGACCGTGACGCCGGGCTGCGGAAGGGCGGCGAGCGCGAGCCCGGGCAGCGTCGCCACTCCGAGGCCCGCGCGGACCAGGCCCAGCACGGCGAGGTAGTCGTCGGTGGCGAAGTCCACCCGGGGCGCGAACCCGGCACGCGCGCAGGCACCCACGAGCTGCGCCCGGCACTGCGGGCACCCCGCGATCCACGGGCGGTCCGCGAGGGTGTCGAGACGGACCGGCTCCCCGGGAGGGTGACCGTCGGCGTCGGGCAGCACGACGAGCACGTCGTCCTCCAGCAGCGGCACCCGGAGCAGGCTGCTGCCCTCGCCGTCGTCCGGCGGTGCGGTGTCCGCGTCCCGGAACGTCAGGGCGACGTCGACCCGTCCGGCGGCGAGCTCGGCCAGCGCCTCGGGCGGTTCCGCCTCGGCGAACGTCGTGCTCAGCCCGGGGTGCTCGGCGCGGAGTGCGGCGAGGGCGGCGGGCAGCAGGGTGGCGGCGCCCGAGGGGAAAGCTGCGACGCGCACCCGGCCGGCCCGCAGCGAGGCGACCGCGGCGACCTCCTCGAGCGTGGCGTCGAGCGCCGACTGCACGGCGACCGCGTTGCGGGCGAGCACCAGCCCGGCCTCCGTCAGGCGGACCCCGCGGCCCGCGCGGACGACGACCGGCGTGCCGATCGCCCGCTCCACCGCCCGGAGCTGCTGGCTCGCCGCGGGCTGCGTCAGCCCGAGGGTGCGTGCGGCGGCGGTGACGCTGCCGGTGTCGTGCACCGCCCTCACCAGGCGGAGGGCGGCGGCGTCGAGCGGGCGAGGTGGCATCCACGGAGCATAAGCCGCATGCATGGCTCGGCGAGGAACTCGCGCTTGTCTGCATGGCACCCTCCCGGCAGAGTCTCCGGCATGCGATCCCTCGACGAGCTGCGAGCCGACTTCGACCCCGCGCCGGGCTACCTGAACGCCGCGACGGCGGGCGTCGCGCCGCGCCGCACGACGCAGGCGATCCGGGACGACCTGGACCGCTGGGGGAGCGGCCGGCTGGACGTGCCGCGCTACGAGGCGGCGGTCCGGGAGGCGCGGGCGTCCTTCGCGCAGCTCGTGGGGGTGGACCCGGCACGCGTCGCGATCGGGTCGCAGGTCTCTGCGATGACCTCGCTCGTCGCGGGCTCCCTCCCCGACGGCGCGCGGGTCGTCTGCGTGGACGGCGACTTCACCTCCGTGGTGTTCCCCTTCCTCGCGCAGGGCGACCGCATCCGCGTCGAGCACGTCCCGCCCGCGGGGCTGGCCGACGCGATCGTCCCGGGCGTGGACCTCGTGGCCTACGCGCTGGTCCAGTCGGCCACGGGGGAGGTGCTCGACGACGAGGCCGTGGTCGCCGCCGCGCGCTCGGCCGGCGCCCGCACGCTGTGCGACCTGACGCAGGCGGCCGGGTGGCTCCCGGTGGACGCCGGCCGGTACGACGTGTCCGTCACGGCCGCGTACAAGTGGCTCTGCGCCCCGCGAGGCGCGGGGTTCCTCACGGTGCGCGAGGAGGCGCAGGACGCGCTGCGCCCGGCGCAGGCGGGCTGGTACGCCGGCGACGACCCCTGGGCCTCCTGCTACGGACCCGCGATGCACCTGGCGTCCGACGCGCGCCGGTACGACGTCTCCCCCGCGTGGCAGGCGTGGCTGGGTGCGGCGGAGTCGCTCGACGCGTTCGCCACGACCGACACCGCCGCCGTGCGGGCGCACGGGGCCGGACTCGCCGACACGCTCCGCGCGGGACTGGGTCTGGAGCCCGGCGGGTCCGCGGTCGTCAGCCTCGCGGACCCCGACGGCAGCCGCCTGGCCGCGCTCGAGGCGGCCGGCTGCCGCGTCGCAGGCCGGGCCGGGCGGGTCCGGCTGGCCTTCCACGTCTGGAACGACGAGGAGGACGTCGCCCGCGCGCTCGGGGCGCTGACGCGGACGGGCGGAGCCCTCCCGGCCTGAGCGTGCGCGGGGGACGTCCGCAGGAGCGCGCGCCCGGCCGCGCGGTGCACCTCGGCCGCGGGGCCGCCCGGGGGCGCGCGGCCCCGGGCGCGACGACCAGGAGCCGCCGCCCGCGAGGAGCTGACCGGGACCGGGCCGCTAGAGCGCGCGCAGCACCGAGACGACGCGGCCGAGCACCTGGGCGTGGTCGCCGTCGATCGGCGAGTACGCCGGGTTCTGCGGCAGCAGCCACACGTGGCCGTCGGCCCGCTTGAGCGTCTTGACGGTCGCCTCGCCGTCCAGCATCGCGGCGACGATCTCGCCGTTCTCGGCGACGGGCTGACGGCGGACGACCACCCAGTCGCCGTCGCAGATCGCGGCGTCCACCATCGAGTCGCCCACGACCTTGAGCAGGAACAGCTCGCCGGCACCGACGAGCTGGCGGGGGAGCGGGAAGACGTCCTCGACCAGCTGCTCGGCGAGGATCGGGCCGCCCGCGGCGATCCGCCCGACCACCGGGACGTACGCCGCCTCGGGGGCGCCCTCGCGGGCCGCGCTGTCCTCGTCGCCCAGGCCCGTCACGCCCGGCAGCGGGGCGACCCCGCGCGAGTCGTCCGGCTGGACGACCTCGATGGCGCGCGGCCGGTTGGGGTCGCGCCGCAGGTAGCCCTTGCGCTCGAGCGCGGTGAGCTGGTGCTTGACGCTCGACGGGCTGGTGAGCCCGACGGCGTCGCCGATCTCACGCATGCTCGGCGGGTAGCCGCGGGACTCGACCGAGGCCCGCACGGTCTCGAGCACCAGGCGCTGGCGCGGGGTCAGGCCGTCGCCGTCCGCGTCGAGCTCGACCACGGCGGACCCGTCGGCCGCGCCCGCCGTCGCGCCGGTTCCCTCGATCGCCATCTTCGCTCCCGTCCTCGTGGCGCCGGTGCCCGCTGCACCCGTCCGCCGTGCCGGGTGACGACGCAGGCGACGGGCTCCCGACCTGCCCGGCGGCGTCCGCCCGGCGGTCGTGTCAGACCCTCGTGGTGCGCTGTACCCGACGTCCCCGAGCGTAGGGCGCGTGCACGGGTGGATCAAACACCTGTTCGATCGTGTCTCGACATCCTGCGCCGGGTGTGGTTCAGTTCGTACAGACGTTCGAACGAACAGGTGTTCGACGGGTCGCGCGGCGGCCCAGGAGGGAAGTGGTGGAGATGAGCGCCATCGCAGTGCACCCGCGGCTCGCGACGCGTCCCGCGGCCGACCGACCGGCCCGCCCCCGCCCTGTCGCCGTCCGCTCGGCGGCGGCGCAGGCCGAGGGCCGGGCGCGTCCGGCCGCCCGCGTGACCGCCACCCCGGAGGCGTCGCTGCACCTGACGCGCCGGGGGCGCGCCGTCCTGCTCGTCCTGGCTCTGCTCGTGGTGCTCGGGGGTGTCGTCGGAGGCCGCGCGGTGGCCGACGGTCCGCGGCAGGCCACCGAGGTCACCACGCACGCCGTGGTGGCCGGGGAGACGCTGTGGCAGATCGCCACCGACGTGGCGGCGCCGGGTGAGGACGTGCGTGACGTCGTGCTGCGGCTGCAGGAGCTCAACGGGCTGCCCGACGCCTCGCTGCTGGCAGGTCAGGTGCTGCTGCTGCCCGCGGGCTCCTGACCTGCGGGTCCTGCTCGATCGGCGCCTCCTCGAATAACGGCATGTGAGGCTTGCGTAATTGAGCCGGGTCCCTCTACTGTGGTGCCACCTCGAACGGCTGGCTGGGGGGCTCGCCGCGAGGGACGCGTCGTCGTCGGCATCGTCGGTCCATCCCGTCGCCCGGCGCGAGGCGTGCAGCAACCGTCCGCGCGAGGCGAGTCGCCCGGACGAGACGGGACGGGGGCGTCCCCACGGGGGTGGCCGTAGACGCGGCCACCCCCGTCGTCACGTCCGGACCGTCCGCACACGTCTGTCCGCAGCTCACGTTGTGCCCGTGCGGGACGCAGCCGGCACGGTCCGACCGCCGCCACCAGCAGGTGCCCCTGCGCGCGACCAGCGTCCCGGACGGCTCCGCCTCGGCTCCTGCGCGGGTCGCGTGGGCCCGGCGCGACCCGCCCAGGGTCGAGGTCGGGGCGGGCGTCCCCGGGGAGGTCGCGCGGACGGGACGGTGTTGCACCTGGCGCGGCGCGGGTCTTACCGTGTCCCGGTCGTCCGGGAGGGCACGGCGCCCGCCGCCGCGCCGGCCGCACGATCCGGACCTGCTGGAGGCCCTCATGCACTGCCCGTTCTGCCGCCACGCGGACTCCCGCGTCGTCGACTCCCGCACCTCGGACGACGGTCTGTCCATCCGTCGGCGCCGGCAGTGCCCGCAGTGCAACCGCCGCTTCACGACGATCGAGACGGCGAGCCTCTCCGTGGTGAAGCGGTCGGGGGCCACCGAGCCGTTCAGCCGCGAGAAGATCGTCAACGGCGTGCGCAAGGCGTGCCAGGGCCGGCCGGTGAGCGAGGACGACCTCGCGCTGCTGGCCCAGCGCGTCGAGGAGACCCTGCGCGCCAGCGGTTCCGCCGAGCTGGACGCGTACGAGATCGGCCTCGCGATCCTCGGGCCGCTGCGCGACCTGGACGAGGTCGCGTACCTGCGCTTCGCGAGCGTCTACCAGGCGTTCAGCAGCCTCGACGACTTCGAGGCCGCGATCACGGTGCTGCGTGCCGAGAACGAGGTGGCGGACGCCGCGCGGGCGGCGGGGGCCGCCGCAGCGGGCGAGGGCGACGCGCCGGGCGTCTCCTGAGCAGGTCGGCGCGGCCTGCTGCGTGACCGTCGGCGTCGTGGTCCGGACCGGGGCGCCGGGCGTACTACCGTCGGTCGGGTGATCCCCACCGACCTCTCGCTGCTGCACGTCCCCGGAACCCCCGCGCTCGCGCCCGACGGCTCGTACGCCGTCGTGTCGCTCACGGCGCCTGATCTCGACCTCGACGAGTACGCCGGCCGGCTCTGGCGCGTGCCGACGGACGGTTCCGGTGAGCCCGTCCGGCTCACCCGGGGCCACCGCGACACCGACCCCCGGATCTCGCCGGACGGCCGGTGGGTCGCGTTCCTGCGAGCCGAGCCGAAGGGCCGCCCGCAGCTCCACGTCGTCGAGACGTCCGGCGGCGAGCCGGTGCGGCTCTCGGACGCCCCGCTCGGCGTGCAGACCTCTCGCTGGTCACCGGACGGCTCGGTGCTGGCGTTCGTCGCCCGGGTGCCCGATGACGGCCGGTACGTCGCCGGCGAGGACGCGGGCGCCGAGCGGCCGCGGCACATCACGTCCTTCCCGTACCGCAGCGACGGCGTCGGCTTCACCCGGGACAAGCGGCGGCAGCTCTTCGTGGTGGACGTGCCGGCCGACCCGGCGGTCCGCAGCGCACCGGCCGACGGTGACGGGACGGCGGTCGCCCGCCAGGTGACGTCGGGTGACCTGGACGTCGAGCAGGCCGAGTGGTTCCCCGACGGCCGGCACGTCGTCGTGGTCGCGGCGCGTCACGCCTCCCGCGACGAGGACCTCCGGTCGGACGCCGTCGTCGTCGACACCCGCGAGGGCGCCGACCCGGCACCGCGCGCGCTGACCGACGCGGACGCCGGCAGCCGCCTGGCGGTCTCCGCCGCGCTGCCCGCCGCGGACGGGACGGCGCTGTGGCTGCTCGCGCAGGACATGGGGACGTCCGGGCGGGACTTCGTCGCCCGGCAGACCGGCCTGTACCGGCTCGGCCTGACCGGGGGCACGGGTGGAGCCGACGGGCCGCGGGCGGACGGGCAGCCGGCGCGGCTGACCGACGAGGAGGCGGTGGACCTGGACCCGGGGACGTTCGCGGTCACGGCGGACGGGGTCCTGGCCGGGGTGCTGCACCGCGGCTCGGTGCTGCTGCGCGAGCTCCGCGCCGACGGCTCGGCGCGGGACCTCATGACCGGGGAGGTCGCGGTGCACGGCGTGGCGGCCGCGCCGGGGACCACCGTGGCCGTGGTCGCCGCAGCCGGCCCGCTGACCTCGGGCGACCTACACGCGGTCGACCTCGTGACGGGCACCACCCGGGCGCTGACCGACTGGTCCGCACCGTTGCGGGCGACGGGCCGCGTGCGCGCGCCGCGGGAGGTGACGACCACCGCGCCGGACGGCTACCCGGTGCACGGGTGGGTGGTCACGCCCGACCCCGACCGGTTCCCTGGCCCGCACCCGACGATCCTCATGATCCACGGCGGCCCGTACGCGCAGTACACGGTCGGGCTGTTCGACGAGGTGCAGACCCTGGCGGAGGCCGGGTACGCCGTCGTGTACGGCAACCCGCGCGGCTCAGCAGGCTACGGCTCCGCCCACGGCTCGGCGATCCGCCACGCGTTCGGCACCGTCGACACCGACGACGTGCTCGCGCTGCTCGACGCCGCGCTGACCGACCCGGCGCTGGACGGTGGCCGGGTGGGCGTCATGGGCGGCTCGTACGGCGGCTACCTCACGGCGTGGCTCACCATGCGCACGGACCGGTTCGCGGCGGCGATCGTCGAGCGCGGCTTCCTCGACCCGGTGAGCTTCGTCGGGTCGAGCGACATCGGCTGGTTCTTCGGCCTGGAGTACCTCGGCGACGGGGACACGGACGAGGCCCGTGCGGCCGTCGCCGCGCAGTCGCCGATGGCGCACGTCGCCCGGGTGACGACGCCGACCCTGGTCATCCACTCCGAGCAGGACTGGCGCTGCCCTGTCGAGCAGGGTCAGCGCTGGTTCGTGGAGCTCAAGCGGCGCGGTGTGCCCGCCGAGCTGCTGCTGTTCCCGGGCGAGGGCCACGAGCTGACCCGGTCGGGCCGGCCGCAGCACCGGCTGGTGCGCTTCGAGCACGTGCTCGCCTGGTGGGCCGCGCGCCTGCCCGTCACCACGGCCTGACGGCCCGTCGGTCCGGCCGGAGCCCGCGAGGTCGTCACGTCGGTCCGAGGTCGTCACGTCCACGTGACGACCTCGGCCGGGTGTGACGACCTCGCGCGGGGCGCTGGCGACGTCGCGCGGGGCGCTGGCGACGTCGCGCGGGGTGCGGCGGCGTCGTGTCGGGACGGGTGCCGGCGGTGCCGGCCGGGTATCAGGCCGGGCTGGTGGCCGCGAGCAGGTCGTCGCGGACCACCCGGCGCAGCACCTTCCCGATCTGGGAGCGCGGCAGGTCGGCGAGGATGACGATCTCCCGCGGGACCGCGTACCGCGCGAGCCGCTCGGCGCACCACTCGCGCACGGCCTGGAGCTCCACCTGGGCGTGGCCGAGCTCCATGACCACCGCGGCGACGACCTTCTCGCCCAGGTCCCCGCCCGGCAGGCCCACGACGGCGACGTCGCGCACACCGGGCATCGTGCGGAGCTTGTCCTCCACCTGCGACGGGTACACCTTGAACCCGCCGGTGACGATCATCTCCTTGATGCGGTCGACGAGGACGACGAATCCGTCGTCGTCGAGCCGCACGACGTCGCCCGTCCGGAGCCAGCCGCCGGGCAGGAGCTGCTCGGCGGTCTCGTCCGGCCGGCCCCAGTAGCCCTGGAACACCTGCGGCCCGCGGATCAGCAGCTCGCCCTGCTCGCCGGGCGCGACCTCGCGGGTCGGGTCCTCCTGGTCGACGACGCGGACGTCGGTGCTCGGGAACGGCAGCCCGAGCGCACCGGGCCGGCGGGCGGGGGACAGGGGCGAGCCCAGCGCGACGGGGGAGGTCTCCGTCATGCCGTAGCCCTCGATGACGAGGCCCCCGGTGAGGCGCTCCCAGCGGGCGGCGGTTTGCGGCGACAGCGACATCGCGCCCGAGATGGCGTACCGGAACGACGTGAGGTCCGCGGAGCGCGCCTCGGCGGCGGCCGCGAGCCGGTCGAGCATCGGGGGGACGGCAGGCAGGAACGTCCCGGGCCGGCGGCGCTGCGCCGCGAGGACGGCCTCGGGGTCGAACTTCGGGAACACCACGAGCGTGGCGCCGACGCGGGTGGCGTAGGTGAGGCAGAGCGTGAGCCCGAAGGCGTGGAAGAACGGCAGCACGCCGAAGATCGTCTCGGTGCCCGGCTCGGCGCCGGTCCACGCCTGGCCCTGGACTGTGTTGGCGACCAGGTTGCGGTGCGTGAGGACGGCGCCCTTCGGGGTGCCGGTCGTGCCGCCGGTGTACTGCAGCAGGGCGACGTCGTCGGCCGTGGGCCGGGGGTGCGAGGAGGGCAGCGGCTCGGCCGTCGCCACCAGGCGGTGCCACACCGGCGTGCCGGCCGGAGGCGCGGCGCGCAGGGCGTCGCGGGTGCGGCGCGCTGCCGGTAGCGGGAGCCGGAGTGCGAGCCGCTTGGCGGCGGGCAGGTCGGCGGACACGTCGACGGCGACGACCGTGCGCACGTCCGTCCCGGGCTGGGCCTCGAGCGCCGCGGCGACGGTCTTCTCCCAGACCAGCGCGACGGTGGCGCCGGAGTCGGCGAGCTGGTGGCCGAGCTCGGCGGCGGTGTAGGTCGGGTTGTGCTCGACGACGACAGCGCCGAGGCGCAGCGTGGCGTAGAACGCGACCACGTGGGAGGCGCAGTTCGGCAGGGCGATCGCCACGCGGTCGCCGGCGCGTACGCCGAGGTCGCGCAGGGCGCCGGCCGCGCGGGCGACACGGTCCGCGAGCTGCGCGTACGTGGTGGTCGCGCCGAGGAAGTCGAGGGCCACCCGGTCGGGCCAGGTCGCGGCGGAACGCTCCAGGGCGACGACCAGGGGCTCGTCGGGCACCGCGACCTGCGGGGGGACCCCGGGAGCGTAGGAGGCGTGCCACGGACGGGAGAAGTCGCTCACGAGCACACCGTAACCTACGCAGCCGTAAGTTACGCGGGCGTAGCCTCAGGCAACCGCGGATTCACAGGTTCGACGACCGCGAGCCCCACAGGTTGATGCCCGCGTCCACCGCGTGCCGGTCGATCTCCGCGAGCTCCGCGTCGGTCAACGCCGGCCCGTGGACCGCTGCGAGGTTCTCCTCGAGCTGTTCCGGCGTGCGCGCCCCGAGCGCCACCGACGTCACCCGCGGGTCCCGCAGCACCCACGCGATCGCGAGCTGCGCCAGGGACTGCCCGCGCCCCTCCGCGACCGCGGCCAGCGCCCGGACGCGGGCCAGGTTCTCCTCGCTCAGGTACTCCGCCCGGAGCGGACCGCCCCGGGCGGCGCGGGAGTCCTCCGGGACGCCGCCGAGGTACTTCCGCGTGAGCATCCCCTGGGCGAGCGGGGAGAACGCGACGACCCCCATCCCGGCCTCCCCGGCGACGTCGAGCAGGCTCCGGCCGCCGGCGGCCTCGTCGGGCTGCTCGACCCAGCGGTTCAGCATCGAGTAGGACGGCTGGTGCAGCGCGAGCGGCAGCCCCATCGCGTCCGCGACCGCCAGGGCCTCCCGCGTGCGGCGGGCGGAGTACGAGGAGATGCCGGCGTAGCGCGCCCGCCCCGAGTCGACGGCGGTCCTGAGCGCCCCGATCGTCTCCTCCAGCGGCGTGGCCGGGTCGAACCGGTGGCTGTAGAACACGTCGACGTGGTCGACGCCGAGCCGGCGCAGCGACTGGTCCAGCGACGCGAGCAGGTACTTGCGGGACCCGAACTCCCCGTACGGCCCGGGCCACTGCCGGTAGCCGGCCTTCGTCGCGAGCAGCAGCTCGTCGCGGTAGGGCGCGAGGTCCGAGGCCAGCAGCCGGCCGACGGACTCCTCGGCCGCCCCCGGCGGGGGACCGTAGTTGTTCGCGAGGTCCAGGTGCACGACGCCGAGGTCGAACGCCCGCAGCACGAGCGCGCGCTGGTCGGCGTACGGCGTGGCGTCGCCGAAGTTCTGCCACAGGCCGAGGGTCACCGCGGGCAGGTCGAGTCCCGTGCGGCCGGCGCGGCGCAGGGGGAGACGGTCGTGGCGCTCGGGGTCGGCGAGGTGCATGCCCCCGACCGTAGCGGCGCCCGCCTCAGTCGACGACGCGCAGGCGGATCGTCTCCGGCCGCGACCGCAGCGCCGCCACGACGTCGGGCTCGACGGCGACGGCGTCGGTCACCACGTAGCCGACCTCGCCGCGCGTCGCGAGCAGCTGGCCCTCGATGTTCGCGCCGTGCTCGGCGAGGGTCTGGTTGACGGCCGCCAGCACGCCGGGCACGTTCCGGTGCAGGTACGTGAGCCGGTGCACGCCGGGACGGTGCTCGAGGGTGAGGTTCGGCAGGTTGACGCTGAGCATCGTGGTCCCGGTGCTCATGAAGTCACGGAGCTTGTTCGACACGAACTGGCCGATCGCCTCCTGCGCCTCCTCCGTGGACCCGCCGGTGTGCGGCGTGAGGATGACGTTCGGCAGGCCGCGCAGCTCGGACTCGAACGGGTCGCCCTTGCGCTTCGGCTCCACCGGGAACACGTCCACGGCCGCCCCGGCGACGTGCCCCGAGAGCACCGCCTCCCGCAGCGCGCCGTAGTCGACGACGAACCCGCGGGACAGGTTGAGGAACACGGCCCCGGGGCGCATCCGCGCGAACTGCTTCGCGCCGAACAGCCCGGCGTTCCCGCTGCGGCCGTCGACGTGGAGGGTGACGATGTCGGCGACGTCCAGCAGCTCGTCGAGCGTCTCCGCGCGGCGGGCGTTGCCGAGCGCGAGCTTCTCCGCGGTGTCGTAGAACACGACCGACATGCCGAGGTTCTCCGCCAGCACGGACAGCTGGGTGCCGATGTTGCCGTAGCCCACGATGCCGAGCGTGCGGCCGCGGACCTCGTGCGCGCCGTCCGCCGACTTGTTCCAGACCCCGTCGTGCATCGACCGGTCGAGCACCGTGAGGCGCCGGGTCAGCGCGATGATGTCCGCCAGCGCGATCTCGACCACCGACCGCGTGTTGGAGAACGGCGCGTTGAAGACCGCGACGCCGCGCGACGCCGCGGCGTGCAGGTCGATCTGGTTGGTGCCGATGCAGTACGCCCCGACGGACACGAGGTCGGACGCCGCGTCGAGCACGGCCTCCGTCACCTGCGTCTTGGAGCGGATGCCGAGCAGGTGCACGCCCTGGAGGGCCTCCACCAGCTCGGACTCGTCGAGCGCGCCGGAGCGCGTCACGACCTCGTAGCCGGCGGACTCCAGGATGGTCCGGGCCTGGGGGTGCAGGTTCTCGAGCAGCAGGGCGCGTGGCACGGACCCTATGGTGCGCCTCGGCGTCGCACGCTCCAAGCCGGTCCCGGTCCTCGGACACGCGGGGCCCTTGCGGGCGCCCGGGACGTGCCCGTCAGCACCCCGGGGCCGTCCGCGCGGGTCAGGCCTCCCAGCCCGCGGGCAGCGACCGGGCGTGGACGACACGCAGCGCCTGCGTCGGGCGGGTCATGGCGACGTAGAGGTCACCCGCGCCGCCCTTGAGGACGTCCGCCGGCTCGACGAGCACCACCACGTCGAACTCCAGGCCCTTCGCCTGCGTCGGCGTCATGAGCGTCAGCGGCGCGTCGAGGTCCGGTGCGCCGGCCCGTGTCCCCCCGACCCCGGGCAGCGCCGCGGCGAGGGGCGGCAGCGCCTCGGGTGCCGCGATGACGGCGACCCGGCCGGCGCCCGATGCGTCGCGCACATCCGCGAGGGCCGCCGCTGCGTGGCGCGCGACCGCGTCGACCACGCCGCCGGCGTCCACCTGCTCGGTGCGCAGCGCGTCGTCGACGTCGCGGGCGGAGGTCGCCGGCGTCAGCGGCAGGCCGGCGGCGCGTCCCACGCGCTCGGCCGCGGCGGCCACCGACGCGGGGGTGCGGTAGTTCACCGTCAGCTCGGCCAGGCGCCAGCCGCCCGCCAGCATCCGGTCGAACGTCGCCGCCCAGTCGCGCGTGCCCGCCGCCGTCGACGTCTGCGCGACGTCGCCGACAACCGTCAGGGACCGGGTCGGCACGCGACGCAGCACCATCCGCCACGCCATCGGCGACAGCTCCTGGGCCTCGTCCACGACCACGTGGCCGTAGGTCCACGTGCGGTCCGCCGCGGCGCGCTCCGCGGTGGTCAGCGCCGGGCCGGTGGCCGCGAACCGGTCGGCGAGCAGCTCCGCCGACACCAGGCCGGTGCCCGAGTGCTCGAGCACCTGCCGGGCGTAGTCGAGCTCCTGCGCGCGCTGCGCGGCGTCGTGCTTGGCCTGCGCCCGCGCCGCCTGGTCGTCCTCGCCCAGCAGCTCGGCCGCCTCGTCGAGCAGCGGGACGTCCGCGGCGGTCCACGGGGCGTCGGCGTCGCGCAGGAGCGCAGCACGCTCGTGGGCGGACAGCTCGGGTGCGGCCGCGTCGAGCCGGGCGGGGCGGCTCAGCAGTGCCGACACGAGGCCCTGGGGGGTCAGCGGCATCCACGCGAGGTTCAGGGCGATCCGGATCTCCCGGGTCGTGCGCAGCTCCTCGACGATCTCGCCGCGCTCGTCAGGTGCCACCGACCAGCCGAGCTGGCTGACGTACTGCTCGGCCAGCCGGCCCAGCATGTCCCGGACGAACGTGACCCGCGCCTGGTTGTGCGGGCGGTGCCCGCGGCGGGCGTGCGCGATCGCCGACCGCACGTCGGACGGCCGGACCACGACCGTCCGGCCGTCGATCGTCACGGACGTCGGCCGCTCCGGGACCCGCTGGCGCTGCCGGACGGCGCGTTCGACGATCCGCCGCCACACCAGGCGGCCCTTGATCTCCGCGACCGCGTCGTCCTCCTCGCCCGTCGCCACGACGCCCGGGAACAGCTCCGCGACGGTCGTCGACACGACGCCGGTCTCGCCGAGCGAGGGCAGGACCTGGTCGATGTAGCGCAGGAACGTGCGGCTCGGCCCCAGCAGGAGCACGCCGGAGCGCTCGAGCGTCCGGCGGTGGGCGTACAGCAGGTAGGCGGCGCGGTGCAGCGCGACCGCGGTCTTGCCGGTGCCGGGACCGCCCTGCACGACCAGTGCGCCGGCGAGCTCCGCGCGGATGATCGCGTCCTGCTCGGCCTGGATCGTCGCGACGATGTCGCCCATCCGCCCGGTGCGGCGGGCAGCGAGCGCCGCGAGCAGGGCGCCCTCGCCGGACAGCGCCCCCAGGCGCTCCGCGGCGTCGCCGTCCGCGAGCACGTCGAGGTCGAGCACCTCGTCCTCGACGCCGGTGACACGGCGCCCCCGCGTCACCAGGTGCCGGCGCTGCACGACGCCGTCGGGCCGGGCCGAGGTCGCCCGGTAGAACGACTGCGCGGCCGGGGCGCGCCAGTCCGTGAGCATCGACGCGTGCTCGTCGTCGGTGAGCCCGATGCGGCCGATGTACCGCCGGCCGCCCTCGGCGAGGTCGAGCCGGCCGAACGCCAGCCGGTCCTCCACGGCCTCGAGCCGCGCGAGCCGGTCCTCGTACAGCGTCGCGAACGCGTCGCGCTCGGAGCGGTTCTGCGGCGAGCCCGACGGCCCGACGCGGCGGACCTCCGCGAGGCGCTGACGGGTGTGGTCCCGCAGCGCGTCGAGCCGCGCGTAGAGCTGGTCGACGACCTCCTGCTCGGCGGCCAGCTGCGCCTCGATCCCGGTCACCGGTGCTCCCGTCCGTCGTCCCTCTGCGCCGTCCTCGGTCCCGCCCCGCACGGTCGCCGCGCGCACGCCGTGCACGCCCGCGCGAGGGGTTCCCGGGGCGAGCGGCCGTCCATTATCCGCCATCGGGGGGGTCGCGTGTCACCGGCGACCGGGGGACGTGCGAGGACGGGCTCCCCAGGGAGGCGGAGGTCCCGCCGGACGGGGCCTGCGGCCGGACGGCGGCGTTCGCCCGTGGCGGACGCGGAGCGTGGGAGGCGTGCGCGGGAAGCAAGCGCCGTCGCACGCTGTTGACGTGCACGGAGGGCCGTCGACCCAGGCGCCCGGCAGCGACGTCACCCAGGAGGACCCATGCTGGACCCGAGCGAGATCTACGCCGTCGACCCGGCGGTCGCCGCCGAGGTCGAGGCGCGGAGCGCCGGCGGCAGCGGCCCGGTGCTCGTGCACGCCGTCCGCGGCTTCGTCGACGCCGGCGGGGCCGGCCGGCTCGCCGCGGAGCACCTCACCGAGCAGCTCCCCACGGAGCGGCTGGTGACCTTCGACGTCGACCAGCTGCTCGACTACCGCTCCCGCCGCCCGACCGTGACGTTCGAGGGCGACCACTGGGGCGAGTACGACGAGCCCGAGCTCGCCGTCGACCTGGTGCGTGACACCGGCGGCGTGCCGTTCCTGCTGCTGCACGGTGTCGAGCCCGACGTGCAGTGGGAGCGGTACGTCGCGGCGGTGCGGCAGATCGTCGAGCGCTTCGACGTGCCGTTGACCGTCGGCCTGCACGGCATCCCGATGGGCATCCCGCACACCCGGCCGATGTCGGTCACCGCGCACGCGAACCGCCCCGAGCTCGTCGCGGGCCACCCGTCGTGGTTCGGCACGGTCCAGGTGCCCGCCGACGCGAGCTCCCTCCTGGAGATCCGGCTGGGGCAGAGCGGGCACGACGCGATGGGCTTCGCGGTCCACGTGCCGCACTACCTGGCGCAGTCGCCGTACCCGCAGGCGTCGATCACGGCGCTCGAGCACGTGCAGCGGGCGGCCGGCCTGGAGATCGACCTCGGCGCCCTGGTCGAGTCGGCCGAGGAGACGCGGCTCGAGGTCGAGCGCCAGGTGGCCGAGTCGGAGGAGGTGGCGGCGGTCGTCCACGCGCTCGAGCAGCAGTACGACGCGTTCACGCGGAACATCGGCCGGCCCAGCCTGCTGGCCGAGAGCGCCGAGCTCCCCACCGCGGACGAGCTCGGCGAGGAGTTCGAGCGGTTCCTCGCGGAGCAGCGCGGGGACGGCACCGGCCTGTAGGCGCCGGCGCGCGCCCGTCCGGGACGGGCCCCGCAGCACGGCAGAATGGTCCGACGTGACCTCCGACCGCCGCGCCCTGTCCGTCTGGGGCGTGGCGGTCGTCGCGTACGTGGTCGCGGTCATGAACCGGTCGTCCTTCGGTGTCGCGACGCTCGAGGTCACCGACCTGTTCGGGGTGTCCTCCGCGCTGCTGGCGACGATGGCCGTCTCGCAGCTGGTCGTCTACGCGCTGCTGCAGGTGCCCGTCGGCGTGCTGCTGGACCGCTACGGGCCGCGCGCGCTGGTCGCGACCGGCGCGGGCGTGATGGCCCTCGGCCAGGCGGTGCTGGCCCTGGCCCCGTCGGCGGGCCTGGTGCTCGCCGGCCGCGTGCTGGTCGGGGCGGGTGACGCGCTGACGTTCGTGTCGGTGGTCCGCCTGGTCCCCGCCTGGTTCGCCGTGCACCGGGTCCCCCTGATGACGCAGCTCACGGGCAGCCTGGGCCAGGTCGGGCAGGTGCTGTCCGCCGTCCCCCTCGTCGCCCTGCTGCACGCGCAGGGCTGGCGGGCGACCTTCCTGTCCGTGGCTGCCGCGGGAGTCGTGGCGTGCGTGGCGGTGCTGGCCGTCGTGCGTGACGCGCCCGCGCCGAGCGCGGAGGTCGTGGACCGCGGCGGGCGCCGCGCCGGCCTGCTGAAGCGCCGGCGCGCCGCACGGACGACGCCGCCCCGGCAGCCGGGTGCCCTCCGGGCCGTGCTGCGCGACCCGGGCGCTCGGCTGGCGTTCTGGATGCACTTCTCCGGTCAGTTCAGCAACCACGTGGTCGTGCTGCTGTGGGGGTACGCCTTCTTCGTCGAGGGTCAGGGCCGGACGCCGGGCGAGGCGAGCGCGCTGCTCACGGTCAACGTCGTCGCCGCCGTCGTCGCGGGGCCGCTCGTGGGGCTGCTCGTGGGACGGCACCCCCGGTCACGCACGCCGCTCGCGGTCGGCACGCTCGTCGCTGTCGGCGTCGCGTGGCTGGCGGTGGCGGTGCCCTCGGGCCCGGTCCCGTTGGTGGTGCTCGTCGTGTTCGTCGTGGTCGTCGCCGTCGGCGGCCCGACCTCGCTCGTGGCGTTCGACGTGGCGCGGTCCTGCACGCCGCCCGAGCGCCTCGGCACGGCCACCGGCTTCGTCAACACCGGCGGCTTCGTCGGGGCGCTGGCGACCATGCTGGTGGTCGGGGTGGTGCTCGACCGCGTCGGCGGCGAGACGCGGGACCTCGACGCGTTCCGCGCGGCGTTCGCGTGGGTCGCACTGCCCTGGGTCGTCGGGATGCTGGGGATGCTGCTCGGCCGCCGGCCGGCCCGCCGCGCGCACCCCGGGCTGGCCGTCTAGCGGGTGGTCCCGGACGCCGACCACCCGGTCGGTGTGAGCATCTCGTGATCGCACCGTGACCGGATCGTTGTCGAGGAGGCGCCTCGGGGCGGGGAAGAACCATGGCGCGGTGCTGACCTGCGTGAGAGGATCGCGGTGTTGCAGTGACGTACTGACGCTTGACCGGCGCCGCCGGGAGGCCCTCAGGGCCACCCGCACGGCACCTTCCAGCCATCCGGCTGGTCCACCCGGTGCAGGACGCGGGATAGGCATTGCGGCACGGCGCGGGGCACGAGGTCCCGCACCGTCACCGGATGGACAGAAGGACAAGAACATGGCACAGGGTGCTGTCAAGTGGTTCAACGCTGAGAAGGGCTACGGCTTCATCGCCCAGGACGGCGGCGGCGCCGACGTCTTCGTCCACTACTCGGCCATCGACTCCCAGGGCTACCGGAGCCTCGACGAGGGTCAGCGCGTGGAGTTCGAGATCACGCAGGGCCCGAAGGGCCCGCAGGCGGAGAAGGTCCGCCCGCTCTGACCCGCGAGGTCCGGTCCAGCCGGGCGGGCTGAGGCCCGCGCGGACGACCTGACGACGAGGCCGCACTCCCTCGGGGGGTGCGGCCTCGTCGTGCGTCGGGGCTCGACGGGCACCGGCCCGGACCGGTGCGGGCGCGCGCGGGCGCCGTGCCGGGCGCCTGTGCTCGCCGTCGTGCGCGTCCCCGCTACAGGTCCACGCCCGGCTCGGGCTCGACCTCCGGGGCGGCGTCCCGCAGCGGGGCCGCCCGGCCGGTGAACGCCCGGAGCTCGTCGCCCGTCAGGAGGCGAGCCGGGACGGGGAGCGACCGCAGCTCCCGCGCGAGGCCGGCGTCGGCGAGCAGGTCCGGGTCGTCGGTCGCGGCGAGCACCACGTTCCCGTAGCGGCGGCCCCGCAGGACCGCCGGCTCGGCGACCGCCGCGACGTGGCGGAAGCCCGTCGCCAGGGTGGCCGCCTCCGCGCGCGCGAGCGTCAGCGGGGGCCGGTCGGCGCAGTTCACGAGGTACAGGCCGCCCGGCCGCAGCACGCGCACCACCTCCTGCACCACCTCCTGCGTGGTCAGGTGCGCCGGGGTCCGGTCTCCGGCGAACACGTCGCGCACCACCACGTCCGCGCCGGTCGACGGCAGGGTGGCCAGCTCGGCGCGGGCGTCGCCCGCCCGCAGCCGCAGCGCGGGGGAGCGCGGCAGGTCGAACCAGTCGCGCACGAGGGCGACGAGCACGGGGTCGAGGTCGACGGCGAGCTGCCGGGCGCCCGGGAAGCGCGCGTGCACCCACCGTGCGAGGGCGCAGCCCGCGGCGCCGAGGTGCACGGCCCGCACCGGCCCGGTCACCGCCGGGAGGTGCTCCAGCACCGCGGCCATCTGCTGCATGTACTCGAACTCGAGCCGGGACGGGTCGGCCAGGTCCAGGTGGGAGCTCGGGACGCCGTTGACGAGCAGGGTGACGGCGTCCGGGTCGTCGGGGGAGCGCACCAGCTCGGCGGTGCCGGTCGCGATGGGTACCGGCCCGACGGGCCAGGCGCCGGGGTCGCCCCGGCGCGGGGACCGTGTCGGTGGTCGGTGCGAGGCTGAGGTCGTCCGGGCGGGTCGTCCGGGGCCGCCGGACCTGCCGGAGCGGTCACGGGAGGCCATCCGGACACGGTACGGGTTGACGCGTTCGAACAGGTGTTCGATACTGGGTGTGTCGAGAGAAGGAGGTGCGCGATGCCGGTCAGGACCCTTCGTGCCCCGCGGGGTGCGGCGCCGGGGCTCTCGGGCCGCACGGCCGAGCTCCTCCAGCGCGCGGACGCCGAGCTCGTGGCCGCGCAGTTCTCGACGGAGCCCTGGGAGCAGTTCACGCACGCGCACCTCGCCGCCCTGCGTGCCGGTGCTGCCGTCCTCGCCGAGCGTCAGCCGCTGTCCGGCCGTCGGGCGCCGCGTACGGTCTGGGAGCTGCTCGACGGCGTCGCGCCGGAGCTCGGCCGGTGGACGGGCTACTTCGCGGCCGGTGCCGGGCTGCGAGCCGCGGTGGACGCCGGCCGGTTCGACGCGGTGAGTGCCGAGCGCGCGGAGCAGGTCCTGTGCCACGCGGAGGACTTCCTCGACATCGTGCGCGCCCAGCTCGAGGACGCCGCTGCCGTCGGTGAGGCGCGGGCCGGATGAGCCGCGGCCCGCGGTCCCAGGACGCGCGGCGGGACTGGGGCACCGAGGAGGACGGCTGCTCGATCCTGCACGTCGACATGGACGCGTTCTTCGCGTCGGTGGAGCTCGCCCGGCGTCCGCACCTCCGTGGGCGTCCGGTGATCGTCGGCGGCTCCGAGCGGTCGGTGGTGCTGGCCGCGACGTACGAGGCGCGTGCGTTCGGCGTCCACTCGGCGATGCCCATGTCGGCGGCGCTGCGGCTGTGCCCGCAGGCCGTCGTCGTCCCCCCGGAGCACCAGGCGTACCGCACGGTCTCCGAGGGCGTGATGGCGATCCTGCGGGACGTGACCTCGCTCGTCGAGCAGGTCAGCGTGGACGAGGCGTTCCTCGACGTCAGCGGCGCGCGGCGGCGGCTCGGCAGCCCCACCCGCATCGCGGCCCTCATCCGCGAGCAGGTGCGCGCCGAGTACGGCATCACCTGCTCGGTCGGTGTCGCGGCCACCAAGTTCGTCGCGAAGCTCGCGTCCGGGCACGCCAAGCCGGACGGCGTGCTCCTGGTGCCGAAGGACGCGACCGTGGCGTTCCTGCGGGTGCTGCCCGTCGGTGCGCTGTGGGGGGTGGGCGACCGGACGGCGGCGTCGCTGGAGCGCTGGGGGATCCGCACCGTCGCGGAGCTCGCGGACAGCGACGTCGCGACGGTGCAGCGAGCCGTCGGGCGGGTGGCCGGTGCGCACCTGCACGACCTCGCGTGGGGCAGGGACCCGCGCCCGGTCCGTCCGGGGCGCGAGGAGAAGAGCGTGGGCGCGGAGGAGACCTTCGCCGCCGACGTCGCGGACATGCGGGTGGTCGAGAGCAAGGCGCTCGAGCTCGCCGACCGGTGTGCCGGCAGGCTGCGGCTGCAGCACCTCGCGGCGCGGACGGTCGCGATCAAGGTGCGCACGGCGGACTTCCGGACGCTGACGCGGTCGCGCACCCTGCCCCAGCCGACGGACGTCGGGCGGGAGATCTACCTGGCGGCACGGGACCTGCTCGCGGGGGTCGACCTGGGCGGACTGCCGGTCCGGCTCGTCGGCGTGCGGGCGGAGGGTCTGGTCGCCGCCGAGGACGTCGTCCGGCAGCCCACCCTCGAGGAGGCGGTGGCGGAGCACAGCGACGCCCGGCGGGAGGCGGAGCGCGCGATGGACCTGGTGCGGGAGCGCTTCGGGCGGTCCGCGATCGGCGCCGGAACCCCCGCCGTGGGTCGTTCGACGCGCACCGAGGGGCCCGCGGGCGCGTCGCCGCACGGGCTCGCGCCCGAGGTGTCGCCCGCGTCACGGGTGAGGCGGGCCGCTCCGACTACCGACTTCCGCGAACGGCATCTATCCTGACGTGAAGAAGTCCCGACGGCGGAGCGCGGGGGGTTGGAATGCCTCTCTCCGAGTACGAGCAACGTGTACTGGAGCAGATGGAGCGTCAGCTCACGTCTGACGATCCCCGGCTCGCGAACACGCTCACCTCGCGTGGTCGGAAGCCGGTCCTGCGGTACGTCCTGGGCGGCATCGGTGCCGTCGCCGGACTCCTGCTGCTGGTGGGTGGCGCGGCTGCGTCCGAGGTGTGGCTCGGGGTGCTCGGCTTCGTCGTGATGTTCGCGTCCGTGGCGATCGCGTTCACCCGACTGCGCGGCGGCAGCGCCTCCGGCCCGACCGGCGTCGTCCGGCCCGACGGCAGCACGACGGCGCGCCCCGCGCCGCGCAAGAAGGGCTTCATGAATCGCATGGAGGACCGCTGGGACCGTCGGCGGGACCAGGGCCGCTGACGTTCTCGCGGTCGACGCTGCGCCGTGGCGCGGCCCCGGCGGTCGCTCTCGCGCCCGGTACGGCCAGCGGGCGCGTCAGCCTGATGACGACGTCTCCGCCTGCCGACGTCGCCGTCGATCGAGCGATCATCCGCGGGCGGGCAGCGGGGTGCCCGGTGCCTCGGGCCGACTCCCCGTGCTGACGTCCGTCAGCACCACCGCGATCCACGCCTGCAGCTCGGCGGGTGCCGGCGGGCCGGGGTCCGGCGCGTAGCGCTCCCGCTCGACCGAGGCTGCGAGCGCGGTGAGCGCCTGCTCCGCCTCGGCGGACAGCGGGCGGCCCCGGCGGTCGCGGACCTGGTCACGGACGGCCGCGGCCGCCTGCCGGGGGGTGTGCGCGTCGGACCACCCGACACCGGCGCGCCGCAGCCGCTCCCGCAGCCGCCGCCAGGCCGCCTCGGGGGTCAGGCGGGCGCCTTGCTGCTGCCGTCGCCGCAGCGCGATGCCGCCGAGCACGCCGGCCGCGACCAGCACCAGCACGCCGAGCGTGATGAGCGGCGCGGGGGTGCCGTCGGCGGTCGTCACGCCCGGCAGGCCGCCGCCGCTGCTCGAGGTGGTGGACGTCGCCGTCGGGGTGGGGGCGGCGCTCGGCTGCGCGGTGCCGGTGGTCGGGGCGGCGGTCGGCGTGCTGGCGCTGAAGGGGTTGCTCCACGCGGGGGGAGGGCCGGTCTGGACGGCGGGTGTGGGCTCGAACCGCACCCAACCGGTTCCGGGGAAGTAGAGCTCCGGCCACGCGTGGGCGTCCGCGCCCGTGACCCGGTACGCGCGGTCCGACCCCAGGTCGCCGGGGAGGAACCCGACCCCGAGACGGGCCGGGATGTCGAGCGTGCGGGCGAGCACGGTCATCGCGGTGGCGAACTGGACGCAGTACCCCCGCCGGCTCTGCAGGAAGTCCCACACGGCGTCGTCGCTGGTGCCGGCCTCGACCGAGGTGTCGTACCGGAACTGCGTGCCGTCGCGGAAGTACGACTGCAGCGCGAGGGCGCGGTCGTAGGCCGTGCCCGCGCCCGCCGTGATCTCCGCGGCGAGGTCCCGCAGGTCCTGCTCGTGCTCGGTCTCCGGTACGGCGAGGTAGGCATCGGCCCCGTCCGGGAGGTCGCCCGCGGCGGCGCGCAGCAGGTCCGCGTCCAGAGCCGGCACCTCGACGACCATGTCGTAGCGGGTGCCCGCCTGCGTGCGGTCCTGCCCGACGACCTCGTCCCGGGCGGCGTCGTAGGACCAGCGGCCGTCGATGGCGACCGTGCGGGGGAACGTGCTCACCGGCAGCCGCTGCTCCCGCAGCGCCCCCACCTGGACGCCGACGGAGACGAGCGTGCCGCGCGCCGGATCCGGTGCGGCGCCCACGAGCCCCGGCGTGGACGACAGCAGCCCCTCGCGGTCCCAGTCGGTGAGGTCCGCGCCCGGGTCGCGCTGCCAGGACCGGCCGTCGAAGTCCCGCAACGTGAACGAGCGCAGCGGCCCGACGAGCCCGGCGGTGGCGGCGGGGCGGCCGTCGGCCTCGGGGTCGACCGCCTCGACGGTGTACCGCAGGACGACCTGCGAGGACTGCTCGCGCAGGCTGTCGCGCAGGTCGAGGTCGTCCGCGAGGCGCACCGGCCCGACGGCTCCGGTGCCGACGTCGGGCAGGTCGAGCCACGACCACGCGGGGACGGCCGCCACGACGGGGCCCGCCGCGAGCGTGACGACGACCAGGCCCGCGGCGCCCGCGAGCACCGTGGCGGCGCGTCGGCCGCCACGGTCGCGGCTGACCGGCGGCTGGGCGAGAGCGAGCAGGACCAGGTAGAGGAACCCGGTCGCGGCGAGCGCAGCCGTGCTGCCGGGGAAACCCAGCACGACGGCGGGCGTCCAGACCGCGACGAGGGCGAGCCCGGTGAGCGCGGGCATGCCGCAGCCGACGGCCAGCAGGTCCGCGGCGAGGAACACCAGGACGGCGGCGCCGACGATCAGCAGCTCGACGGGCGGCGGCACGGGCATCGGCACCACGGACACCTCGATGAGCTGGGCGGCCTGCCCGCCGAGCTGCCCCGCTCGTTCGAGGGTGGCGGGCCCGACCAGCAGGGGGCTGCTGCCGGGCGGTGTCGCGTAACAGGCGAGCAGCGCGTACGAGGAGACGAGCAGCGCCACCGTCGACGGCAGCCACGACGACCGGCTGACTGCGCGCACACCGAGCACCACGAGCGCTGTGCCGGCGACGGCGAGCACGGCGTGCAGCGCCCAGGTGCTCCCGGCGAGCAGGCCGGACAGCGCGCCGAGCGCCGCGCCCGTCGCCGCGGCCACCACGGCCGTCGCGACGGGTGAGCGCCAGCCCCTCCGGAGCGCGCTGCCGCTCACGACCGCCTCCGCGGGCGCCCGGTCCGGGAGGTCGGTGCAGCCGTCATGTCGTCGCCCCGGTGAGCCGCCACCAGGCGGCCGCGGTGTCGGAGCCCGGCGCGGCCTGGACGACGCGCCAGCCCGCCCGGCGCAGCGCGCGTGCGGTGGCGGTGGCGGGCTCGTCGCTGTCCTCGCCCCGGACGACCGCCCACGAGGGCCGGGTGCGGCTCACCTCGGCGAGTGCCGCGCGTCCGGCGGCGCCCTGCGGCCCGAGGACAGCCACGACCAGCCCGGAGCCGCCGTCGGCCTCGTCCATCGCGCCGATCTCGGCGAGCAGGGCGCGTTCCGCCGCCGCCGGGTCCGGGTGCCCGGCGAGGTCGACAGTGGCGTCGAGGAGCTGCTGCGCGGCCGGCGCGCCGGCGTCGGTCAGCCTGCGCCCGCCGGCCGGGGTCCCGGTGAGCAGGTGCGTGGGGTGGCCGGCCGCACGGACCGCGAGGGCGACGGACGCGGCCAGGGAGATGCTCCACTCGAGCGCGTCGCCGGCGCCCGGCTGGTCGAGCAGCACGGTGACGGGGCGCATCCCCGCGCGCTCGTCGGAACGCACGACCAGCTCGCCGCGCCGGGCGCTGCTCGGCCAGTGCACACGGCGCAGGTCGTCGCCGACGCGGTAGTCGCGCAGTGCGGCGTCGTCGGACGCGGGGGAGCGCGCGCCGACGACGGACCGCTCCGGCTCGGCGACCAGCAGCTCGCGCGGGACGGGCAGCTCGACCACGGCGGGCCACACGGTGACGGTCTCGCGCGTGCCGAGCGTGGCCCGCACCTGCGCGACCCCGAACGGGTCCGTGCGGGTGACGACGAGCGGTCCGAGCGCCCACCGCCCGCGGCGGGTGGCCTGGACGGGGTAGCGCAGCCGCACCGCCCGGGGCTCCCGGGACACCGTCGCGCGCAGCGGTCGCCCGCCGGACAGCTCGACGGCGGCCTGCTCGCGCAGCCGCAGGTCGGTGAGCCGGGCGCGGGCCGCGCCGCGGGCGAGCGCGACCTCGACCTGGACGTCGGCGGTGCGCCCGGCGTGCACGGGGTCGGGCCGCACCGTCCGCCGCGTCCGCAGCGCGTTCCCGCGTCCCGGGTCGACGACGCCGACGGCCGCCAGACCCAGCAGGACCAGCAGGACCGGGAGGGTGCCGAGCGTGAGCAGGTCCGTCGACCCGAGCCCGGTGCCTGCCGCGGACACGACGAGACCGGCGACCACGAGGCCCGCCCCCCGGCGGGTCGGGCGCACGCGCATCAGCCCGCGGCGGTGCGGTCGCGGGCGACCCCGCGCGCCGGTGCGGGCACGGCGGTGCGCGCGACCAGGTCGCCGATCACGTCCTGGCCGGTGCGGCCGGCCAGCCGCGACTCGGCGCTGAGGATGACGCGGTGCGCGAGGACGGCGACAGCCAGGTCCTGCACGTCGTCGGGCAGCACGTGGTCGCGCCCGGCGACCGCCGCGAGCCCCTTCGCGGCGCGCAGCAGCTGGATCGCGGCGCGCGGGGAGGCACCGAGACGGAGCGCGGGGTCGTCACGCGTCCCGCTGACGAGGTCGACGACGTACTGCTTCACCGCGGCCGAGGCGTACAGGTGGCGGGTGGTCGCGATCAGGCGCGTCACCTGCGCCGCGTCCGTCACGGCCGAGAGCCCGTCGAGCGGGTCGGACGTCTCCTGCAGGTCCAGCATCGCCATCTCGGCCTCCGCGGTCGGGTAGCCGACCGCGAGCCGCGCCATGAACCGGTCCCGCTGCGCCTCGGGCAGCGGGTAGGTGCCCTCCATCTCGACGGGGTTCTGGGTCGCGACGACGAGGAACGGCCGCGGCAGCGGGTAGGTCCGCCCGTCCACCGTGACCTGGGCCTCCTGCATGGACTCCAGCAGGGCGGACTGCGTCTTGGGGGAGGCGCGGTTGATCTCGTCGCCGATCACCACGTGGGAGAACACGGGGCCGGGCCGGAACTCGAACTCGCCCGTCTGCGCGCGGTAGATGGTGACGCCGGTGAGGTCGCTGGGCAGCAGGTCCGGGGTGAACTGGACCCGGCCGACGGTGCAGTCGATCGTGCGGGCGAGCGCCTTCGCCAGGGTGGTCTTGCCGACGCCGGGCACGTCCTCGAGCAGGAGGTGGCCCTCGGCGAGCAGCACGGCGACGGCGGTGCGGACCAGCTCCGGCCGGCCGCTGACGACGCGGTCGATGCCGGCGCGCATCCGGTCCGTCACGGTGATGAGCTCGTCCATCGCGGACGCGCCGGGCACGGCCAGCGGCATGGGACCCCCTCGGTCGACTGGGGGAAGCCTAAGCGCCCGCGCTGGTGGGCGGGAGGTCGGCGGCCGCGGTGCGGCCGGGCTCGGCTCGCTCCCGCTCCGGGCGGGGGAGTCTCCCGGTGCCTCCGGGCGGCGCGCCCGCGATGCTCCACTTCCCTCCCCCCGCGAGCACGGGGGCCGGCGGGGCGCGTCGGGGCTCGGCGGGCAGGAGTGCGTTGCGAGGCGCTGACCTGCGACGACGCGCTGCGGTGAGGGCAGGGGCGGTGTGGGGCGCGCGCCGGCTGCCGCGAGGTCGCCACGCGGAGGGCGTCTCGTCCTCCACCACGCTCCACCGGTTCTGACCTGCGCGGACGCCTCAGGTTCACCCGTCCGGCACCGATCTCCCAGGTACAGGTGGAGTGAAGTGGAGTACCGTGGAGCCACGGGGTGCCAGCGGGTGCCCCGAGCGCGGTCCGGGGGAGGTGGGCGACGTGGGGTTCGAGCAGGCGCTGGCCGGCCTCGGTGCCTCCGTGCCGTTCCTCGGGACCCACACCCCGAAGCTCGACGACAAGGGGCGGCTGATCCTCCCGGCCAAGTTCCGCCCCCAGCTCGCGCAGGGCCTGGTCATGACGCGCGGCCAGGACCGCTGCCTGTTCCTGCTGCCGCTCGACGAGTTCGCCCGGATGCACGACAAGCTCCGCCAGGCGCCCGTCACCAGCAAGCAGGCCCGCGACTACCTGCGCGTGTTCCTGTCCGGAGCCTCCGACGAGGTCCCCGACAAGCAGGGACGCGTGTCGATCCCCCCGATGCTGCGCGCGTACGCCGGCCTCGACCGCGACGTGGCCGTGATCGGCGCCGGCACGCGCGTCGAGATCTGGGACCTGCAGGCGTGGGAGACCTACCTGGCCGCGCAGGAGGCCGGCTACGCGGAGACCGCCGAGGAGGTGTTCCCCGGAGCCTTCTGACGCACGACCACCGCCCGGTGAGACCTCCCCCCGGCAGCTCTGACGCACTTCCCCGGCGTCAGAGGGCCGGTGGGGGATCTGGTCGGACGGCGGAGGGGCCGCCCGACCACTTCCGTGCCCCGCACCAGCACCACCCGGCACCACCCGGCACGACCCCGCACCACCCGCCCCGGCCCGTCCGGGCACGACCCCGCACCACGCCGCGCGAGAGGAGGCACGCATGAACGAGCGCGACGCCGCGTCCCGGCACACGCCGGTGCTCCTGCAGCGCTGCCTCGACCTGCTGGCCCCCGCGCTGGCGGAGCCCGGCTCGGTGCTGGTGGACGCAACGCTCGGCATGGGAGGGCACACCGAGGGCGTGCTCGCGGCGCTGCCGCACGTCCGGGTGGTCGGTGTGGACCGCGACCCGGAGGCGCTGCGGCTCGCCTCGGCGCGGCTCGCGCCGTTCGGCGACCGGTTCACCCCGGTGCACGCCGTGTACGACGAGATCCCCGAGGTGCTCGAGCGGCTCGGGCTCCCCGGCGTCCAGGGCGTGCTCATGGACCTCGGCGTGTCGTCGCTGCAGCTCGACGAGGCGGAACGCGGGTTCTCCTACGCCCAGGACGCCCCGCTGGACATGCGGATGGACCCCACCCGTGGCCGCACCGCGGCGGACGTGCTCAACACCTACGACGAGGCCGAGCTGGCCCGGGTGCTGCGGGAGTACGGCGAGGAGCGGTTCGCCGGGCGCATCGCGCGGCGGATCGTGCAGGCACGCGCGACCGCGCCGGTCGAGCGGTCCGGCCAGCTCGTCGACCTGGTGCGCGCCGGCATCCCCGCGGCCGCGCGCCAGACGGGCGGCAACCCCGCCAAGCGGACCTTCCAGGCGCTGCGCATCGAGGTGAACGACGAGCTCGTCGTCCTCGGTCGCGCGGTCCCTGCGGCGGTCGAGGCGCTCGTCGTCGGCGGGCGCATCGTCGTCGAGTCCTACCAGTCGCTCGAGGACCGCCTGGTGAAGCGGGCGTTCGCGGCGGGTGCCGAGATCAGCGCCCCGCCCGGGCTGCCCGTGGTCCCCGAGACGCACGCGCCGTACCTGCGGCTGCTGACGCGCGGTGCCGAGGAGGCCGACGCCGCGGAGATCGCCCGCAACCCGCGGTCCCAGTCGGTCCGGCTGCGCGCCGCCGAGCGGTTGCGCCCGACGCCCGACCACCTGCGTCCCGGTGCCGGCGCACCGCCCCACGGCGCCCGGGGACGCGCCGCGCGCCGCACGGAGACCGGCCGCCGCACCGACACCACCCGCACCACCGGACCGAGGAGAACCGCATGAGCGCCGAGCAGGCCGCAGCGCGCGCCCCGCGCGTCCACCCCCGTCCGTCCGCCGCGCCCTCCGCCGCCCCCGCGCGCCCCCGCCTGCGCCTCGTGCGGCCGCCGGCGCAGGCGCGCACGCACGTGCCGTTCGTCGTCACGTGCATGGCGATCCTGGCCGCGGCGCTGCTGGCCGCCCTGCTGCTGAACACCCAGCTCGCCGCCGGCGCGTACGCGACCCGCACGATGGACCTGCGGCTCGCCGAGCTGGCGCGCACGGAGCAGTCGCTGTCGGCCGAGCTGGACGCGAACAAGGCGCCCGCGCACCTGGCGGAGCAGGCGACTGCGCTCGGCATGCAGCCCGCGGGGTCGACCGCCTGGCTGCGGCTCGCGGACGGCACCGTCCAGGGGGCGACGGGAGCCGGCCAGTGAGCACGCCGCCGCGCCGGACGTCCGCCCCGGTGCGGCCCGCGCGGCCCGCCGGTGCCGTGCGTCGCGTGCCGGGCACCTCGGCGCCCCGCGTCCCGACGCAGCGCGGCCCGCGTCGGGCCGCCGTCGCCGGGGGGCCCAGCATCACGCTGCTCAACCGCCGCCGGACCGTGCTGGTCGTCGCGGTCGCGCTGCTGCTCACCGTGTTCTCCGGCCGGCTCGTGTGGCTCCAGGGCGTGCAGGGCCAGGCCGTGGCGGCGGAGGCGCTGCAGAGCCGCCTGACCACCGCGCAGCTCGTCGCCGCGCGCGGGCAGATCACGGACGCCGAGGGCGAGGTGCTCGCGACGTCCGTCGACCGGTACGACATCGAGGCCAACCAGCAGCTGATCCGCACCTGGTCGGCGAAGGTCGACGGCACCACCTACACCGGTGCGGCCGGGGCGGCGCAGCTCCTCGCGCCCGTGCTCGACGCGAACGCTGCGGAGCTCGGCGCGACGCTCGACGGCGACCGGGGCTTCGTCTACGTGGCCAAGAACGTGCTGCCGGAGGTCTGGCAGGCGGTCGCGGAGCTGCGCATCAACGGCATCACGGCCAGCCAGGTGGCGGACCGCGTCTACCCGAACGGCAACCTCGCGGGCAACCTGCTGGGCTGGGTCGACGCCGAGGGGAGCGGCGCCACGGGGGTCGAGGCGGTGCTCGACGACGAGCTCGCCGGCACCCCGGGCAGCACGACGTACGAGCGGGGGCGCGGCGGCCAGCAGATCCCCGGCGGCTACCAGGAGTCGACGCCCGCCGTCGACGGCCGCAGCGTGCAGCTGACGATCAACTCCGACATCCAGTGGAAGGCGCAGCAGGCCATCGAGCAGCAGGTCGCCGCGACCGGCTCGGACTCCGGCACGATCGTGATGACCTCGGTCACGACCGGCGAGGTGCTCGCGATGGCCGAGTCACGCACGGTCGACCCGAACGACCCCGGCGCGGACTCCGCGTTGTGGGGTGGGTCCAGCGCGGTGTCCGACGTCTTCGAGCCGGGGTCGACCGCGAAGATCATCACGATGGCCGCGGCCGTCGAGACCGGCCTCGTCGACCCGTACAGCCAGTTCGAGGTGCCGTACCAGTACACGACGCCGAACAACCAGACGTTCAAGGACTCGCACGAGCACGCGGGGCTGCGCCTGACGACCACGGGCATCCTCGCCGAGTCGTCGAACACCGGCACGGTGATGATCGGGCAGAACATCCCGGAGCAGGTGCGGCACGACTACCTCGCCAAGTTCGGCTTCGGTCAGAAGACCGGCATCGAGCTCCCCGCGGAGCAGTCGGGCCGGCTGTGGGACGCGGACGACTGGGACGGCCGCACCAAGTACGCGGTCCTGTTCGGACAGGGTCTGTCCGTGACGGCTCTGCAGGCGACTGACGTGTTCGCGACCATCGCCAACGGCGGTGTCCGTGTCACCCCGCACCTCGTCAAGGGCTGGACGGAGCCGGACGGCACGTACACCCCGGCCCAGCCGGCGGAGACGACCCAGGTGGTGTCCCCGGAGACCGCGCAGACCGTCCTCACCATGATGGAGAGCGCGGTCGACGAGGGCACCGGCTCGGCGGCCGCCATCCCGGGCTACCGCGTGGCCGGCAAGACCGGCACCGCCCAGGCATGGGCGGCCGACGGGACCCAGGGCATCACCGCCTCGTTCATCGGCGTGGCCCCGGCGGACGACCCGGCGATCGCCGTCAGCGTCGTCCTGCACAACCCGCGCACGTCGGAGTGGGGCGGCACCGTCGCCGCCCCGGTGTTCTCCGAGGTCGCCGGCTACGCCCTCACGGAGCTCGGTGTGGCCCCCAGCGGGACACAGCCCGAGCTGTTCCCGACGACCTGGTGAGCGGGGCGTGACCACCGTCACGGGCGGGCTCCCGGTCGCGGGTGCGACCGCCCCTCGCGGTAGCCTCGTGCCCATGACGTCCCCGCAGGGCCGGCTGCGCCCGGAGCACCCCCACCGTCGCCGGGTCGCCGACCTCGCCGCCGCGTCCGGGGTCGTCGCCGCCGGCTCCGAGGTGCCCGTCGACCTCCTGGCCTCGGGCGTCACCGTGGCGAGCGGCGACGTGCTCCCGGGCGACGTGTTCGTCGGCGTGCCCGGGGCGCGGACCCACGGCGCCGTCCACGCGCCGCAGGCCGTCGCCGCCGGAGCGGTCGCCGTCGTCACCGACGCCGCCGGCGCGGAGCTGCTGCAGGACGAGCCGGCGCTGCGCGACGTGCCGGTGCTGCTCAGCGACGACCCGCGCGCGCTCGCCGGGATCCTCGCGGCCGAGCTGCACGACCACCCCGGACGTCGGCTCACGACGGTCGGCGTCACCGGGACGAACGGGAAGACCACCACGACGTACTTCGTCGAGGCCGCGCTGCGGCGCGCGCACGAGCGCACCGTCGTGATGGGGACGGTCGAGCTGCGCATCGGCGACGAGGCGATCGAGAGCCCCCGGACCACGGTCGAGGCACCCGTCGTGCAGTCGATCCTCGCGCTCGGCCTGGAGCGGGGCGCGACCGCGGCGGCCATGGAAGTGTCCTCGCACGCGCTGGCGCTCGGGCGCGTGAACGGGCTCGAGCTCGACGTCGCCGGCTTCACCAACCTGCAGCGCGACCACCTCGACTTCCACGGCGACATGGAGGGGTACTTCCAGGCCAAGGCCCAGCTGTTCCGCCCCGGTCACGCCCGGCGCGGGGTCGTGGTCGTCGACGACGAGTGGGGCCGCCGGCTCGCGGCGGAGGCGGAGATCCCCGTCGACACGGTCGCCACGCACGTCGGCTCGCCCGAGTCGGCGACGGCGGACTGGGCGGTCACCGAGGCGGACATCGGCCTGGACGGGGTCGGCTCCTCGTTCCTGCTGCGGGGCCCGGACGGCGCCACGCACCGCGCGGCGAGCCCGCTGCCGGGCCTGGTGAACGTCTCGAACGCGGCGTTGGCGGTCGTCGTCGCCCACCGGGCCGGCATCCCGCTCGCGGACGCGATCGACGCGGTCGCGCACGCCAGCGGGATCCCCGGGCGGATGGAGCGCGTCGTCGAGCGCCGCCCGGCTCCCGACGAGCGACCGCTCTGCCTCGTGGACTACGCCCACACGCCCGACGCCCTGGTCCTGGCGCTGGAGGCCGTCCGCCCGATCACGCCCGGCCGGCTCGTCATCGTGTTCGGCTCCGACGGCGACCGCGACCGCGGGAAGCGGCCGATCATGGGCCGGATCGCCGCGCGCCTCGCCGACGTCCTCGTCGTCACCGACGAGAACCCCCGCTCGGAGGACCCCGCGTCCATCCGGGCCGCGATCCTCGACGGGGTGCGCGACGAGCGCCCCGGCCTGGCGGACGTGCACGAGGCCTCGAGCCGCACGCAGGCCATCCACGACGCCCTCGACCTCGCGACGGAGCTGGACACCATCATCATCACCGGCAAGGGTCACGAGCCGACCCAGGAGATCGCCGGCGTCTTCCACCGCTACAACGACCGCGACGTGCTGCGCGCGGCGGACGCGGAGCGGACGGCCCGGCAGCAGCAGGAGCAGCACGCGTGATCGCGATGACGGCGGCGCAGGTGGCGGCCGCGACCGGCGGGCGGCTGCGCCCGGCGGACCTCGACCCGTCCACGGTGGTCACCGGACCGGTCGTGGTGGACTCCCGGCTCGCCGGACCCGGCGCCCTGTTCGTCGCGCTGCCGGGGGAGCACGTCGACGGGCACGACTACGCCGCGGCTGCCGTGCAGGCGGGGGCGACCCTCGTGCTGGCGGCCCGCGAGCTGACCGCCGACGGCCCCGACGGCGGCGACCCGGTCCTGCTGCCCGTGGTCGTGGTCGACGACGTCGAGCGCGCGCTCGGCGAGCTGGCGCGCGTCGTGCTCGAGCAGCTCCGCGAGGCAGCGGCCGAGCCGGGCGGCAGCGGGCTGCGCGTCATCGGCGTGACGGGATCCGTCGGCAAGACCACCACCAAGGATCTGCTGGCGCAGCTCTGCACCGCTGCCGGCCCCACGGTGGCGCCGGAGAAGTCGTTCAACAACGAGATCGGCCTGCCGCTGACCGTGCTGCGGGCGGACGAGCAGACCCGGTTCCTCGTGCTCGAGATGGGCGCGTCGGGGATCGGCCACCTCGACTACCTCACGGACATCGCGCCGCCGGACGTCGCCGTCGTGCTCGTCGTCGGGCACGCCCACCTGGAGGGCTTCGGCGGGATCGAGGCCGTGGCGCGCGCGAAGTCCGAGCTCGTCACCGGGCTCGCGCCGGGGGGCGTCGCCGTGCTCAACGCGGACGACCACCGCGTGCTGGCCATGGCGGAGCTGGCCCCGGGGCCCGTCGCGACGTTCGGCACCACCACGGGCGCGGACGTGCGTGCGGTGGACCTGCGCGTGGACCGCGCCGGCCGCGCGGCGTTCACGATCGACGCCGGGCGGGTCCCGCCCGTCGAGGGCGACGCGTCCCGGGAGCGCGCCGAGGTCACGCTGCGGCTGGTGGGGGAGCACCACGTGCACAACGCGCTGGCCGCCGCGGCGGCCGGGCTCGCCGTCGGCCTGCCCCTCGCGGACGTCGCCGCCGGGCTGTCCGCCGCCGACGCGATCAGCCCGCACCGGATGCACGTCGTCGAGCGCCCCGACGGGGTGACGGTCGTCGACGACTCGTACAACGCCAACCCCGACTCGATGCGCGCCGCGCTGCGGGCGCTCGCCGTGCTGGCGGGGCGCGAGCGCCGCTCGGTGGCCGTGCTCGGCGAGATGATGGAGCTCGGCGCCGACGCGCGCGCCCAGCACGAGGCGATCGGCCTGCAGGTGGTGCGGCTCAACGTCGGGCTGACCGTCGTGGTCGGGGAGGGCGCGCGGGGCATCGCCGCCGGCGCCGTCCGCGAGGGGTCGTGGGGTGACGAGGTCGTCGTGGTGGACGACGTCGACGCCGCCGCGGAGCTGCTCGGGTCGGAGCTGCGGCCCGGCGACGTCGTGCTGCTCAAGGCCTCGAACGGTGCCGGGCTGTGGCGTCTCGGCGACCTGCTGACGAGCGTGCCCGCGGAGGTGCAGCCGTGATCTCCGTCCTCGTCGCCGGCGGCGTCGCGATGGTCGTCGCGCTGCTCGCCACCCCGCTGTTCATCAGCTTCCTCGTCGGCCGGCAGTACGGCCAGTTCATCCGCCAGGACGGCCCGACGGCGCACTACACCAAGCGCGGCACCCCCACGATGGGCGGCGTCGTCATCATCGCGGCCACCCTGCTCGGCTGGGGCGCGGCCGTGCTCGCCTCCGGGACGCTGCCGAGCGCCTCCGCGGTGCTGGTGCTGTTCCTCATGACCGGGCTCGGCGTGGTCGGGTTCCTCGACGACTTCATCAAGATCTCCCGGCAGCGCAGCCTCGGTCTGTCCGCGCGCTGGAAGATCGTCGGGCAGGGCTTCGTCGGCATCACGTTCGCCGTGCTCGCGCTGCAGTTCCCCGACGCGACCCTGCGCACGCCCGCGTCGACGCACATCTCGTTCATCCGGGACACCGGGCTGGACCTCGGGTTCGCCGGCGCCACCGTCGGGGCGATCCTGTTCGTGATCTGGGCGAACTTCCTCATCACCGCCTGGTCGAACGCCGTGAACCTCACCGACGGGCTCGACGGGCTCGCCACCGGGTCGTCGCTCATCGTGTTCGGTGCCTACGTCATCGTCTGCGTCTGGCAGTTCAACCAGCGCTGCGGCCTCCCGGACGGCGACCCCGCCCGGTGCTACGGCACCCGCGACCCGCTCGACATGGCCGTCGTGGCCGCGGCGATCACCGGCGCGTGCTTCGGGTTCCTGTGGTGGAACGCCAGCCCGGCCAAGATCTTCATGGGCGACACCGGGTCGCTGGCCCTCGGCGGCGCGCTGGCCGGCCTGTCGATCGTCACCCGCACCGAGGTGCTCGCGGCGATCATCGGCGGCCTGTTCGTCATCATCGTGATGTCCGACGTGATCCAGATCGGCTTCTTCAAGCTGACCGGCAAGCGCGTGTTCAAGATGGCGCCGCTGCACCACCACTTCGAGCTGTCGGGGTGGGGCGAGGTCACGATCGTCATCCGGTTCTGGCTGATCGCCGGGCTGTTCGTGTCCCTGGGCGTCGGGATCTTCTACGCGGAGTGGGTGACGGGCTGACCGTGGACGACACCGCCGCCGGACCCGCGACCGCGCAGGACCTCGGGCGGGCCCGGGTCGTCGTCGCGGGGCTCGGGCTCTCGGGGCGAGCCGCGCGGGACGCGCTCGCCGGCCTGGGCACCCGGGTCACGACCGTCGACGACCGCGCGGAGGATGCGGACCACCGGGTCGACGGGTTCCTGGCCGCAGGTCTGCTGGACGCCGCCGACGTCGTGGTCGTCTCGCCGGGCTGGCCGCCCGCCCACCCGCTGCTCGCCGCCGCCCGCGCGGCCGGCGTGCCGGTGTGGAGCGAGGTCGAGCTCGCGTGGCGGCTGCGCGTCGGCCGGGACACCGGCGACGGCCCGGCTCCGTGGCTCGCCGTCACCGGCACCAACGGCAAGACGACCACCGTCGAGATGCTCGACGCGATCCTGCGGGCGGCCGGCCGGCGCTCGGCCGCCGTCGGCAACGTGGGCACCCCCGTCGTCCGGGCCGCGACCGACCCCGCGCTCGACGTGCTCGCCGTCGAGCTGTCGAGCTTCCAACTGCACCACACGACCTCGGTGGCGGCCCAGGCGGCCGCGGTGCTCAACGTCGCGGCCGACCACCTGGACTGGCACGGCTCGCTCGACGCCTACGCAGCCGACAAGGGGCGCATCTACTCGGGGGTGGAGGTCGCGTGCGTGTACAACGCGGCCGACCCGACGACCGAGCACCTCGTGCGGGAGGCCGACGTCGCCGACGGCGCGATCGCGGTCGGCTTCACGCTCGGGGCGCCGTCGGTCGGCCAGGTCGGCCTCGTCGACCACGTCCTCGTCGACCGGGGCTTCGCCGCGCTGCGGCACACCCACGCCCAGGAGCTCGCGACGCTCGACGACCTGGCCCACCTGGCCGGGCCGGACGGGCTCGCGCCCCACGTCGTGCAGGACGCGCTCGCCGCGGCCGCCCTGGCGCTCGCGCACGGTGTGCCGCCCGAGGCGGTCGGGGTGGGGCTGCGGTCCTACCGTCCCGGCGCGCACCGGATCGCGACGGTCGCGGAGGTCGACGGGGTGCGCTGGGTCGACGACTCCAAGGCCACGAACGCCCACGCGGCGGCCGCGTCCCTGGCGGCGTTCGCGCCGGGCAGCGTCGTGTGGCTCGCGGGCGGGCTCGCGAAGGGCGCGACGTTCGACGACCTCGTGGCGTCGCGGGCCGACCGGCTGCACGCCGTGGTCCTGATCGGCGTGGACGCCGCACCGCTCGCCGACGCGCTCGCCCGACACGCGCCGCAGGTCCCCGTGGTCCGCGTGGATCCCGGTGACACTGGGACGGTGATGACCCGCGCCGTGACCGAGGCCCGCCGCCTGGCGGACGCCCGGGGTGCCGGCACCACCGTCCTGCTGGCGCCGGCGTGCGCCTCGATGGACCAGTTCTCCTCGTACGCCGAACGGGGAGAGGCGTTCGTCGCCGAGGTCCGCGCACTGCTCCCGAGGGGGTGACCCGGCGCCGATGGCCCAGACGACCGACGCCCCGTCGCCCGCCACGGAGCAGCGCCCCTCGCGGCTCGGGCAGTGGAACAGCGCCGTCACGAGCTACTACCTGCTCGTCGGCGCCGCCGGGCTCATGCTCGTGCTCGGCCTCGTCATGGTCCTGTCCTCCTCCGCGGTGGACTCGCTCGCCAGCGACGACTCGCCGTACGCGGTGTTCCGCAACCAGGCCCAGTACGCGCTGATCGGCCTGCCGCTGGCGTGGGTCGCCTCGCGGATGCCGTCGCGGGTCTACCAGGCGCTCGCCTGGCCGCTGCTCGGTGTCGGCCTGGTCGCGCAGCTCCTCGTCTACACGCCGCTCGGCTGCGGCAAGGGCGGCAACCAGGGCTGGGTCTGCGTCGGCGGTTTCACCGCGCAGCCCGCCGAGGCGCTCAAGCTCGCGCTCGTGGTGTGGCTCGGAGCGGTGCTCGCCCGCAAGCAGCCGCTGTTCGACGACTGGAAGCACGCCGCCATCCCCGCGCTGCCCGTCGCCGGAGGCGCGGTCGGCATGGTGCTGCTCGGCCACGACCTCGGCACCGCGATCATCATGCTGCTCCTCGTCGCCGGCGCGCTGTTCGTGGCGGGGGTGCCGATGCGGATCTTCGCCGCCGCCGGGATGGCGGCCGCCGCCGGGGTGGCCGTGCTCGCCATCGGCAGCACCAACCGGACCAGCCGGATCATGGACTGGTTCACCGGCGACTGCGACGTCCAGGGCGGCTGCTACCAGACGGTCCACGGTCTGCAGGCGCTCGCCACCGGAGGGTGGGCGGGTCTCGGCCTCGGCCAGAGCCGCGAGAAGTGGTCCTACCTGCCCGAGGCGCACAACGACTTCATCTTCGCGATCATCGGCGAGGAGCTCGGCCTCATCGGGACGCTGCTCGTCCTCGTGCTGGTCGCCGTGCTCGCGTTCGCGATGTTCCGCGTCATCGCCCGCCACCGGGACCCGTTCGCCCAGATCGTCACCGGCGGCGTCGCCGCGTGGATCGTCGGGCAGGCCCTCGTCAACATGGGGGTCGTCGTCGGGCTGCTCCCGGTCATCGGGGTGCCGCTCCCGCTGGTGTCCGCGGGCGGGTCCGCGCTCATCACGACGCTCGTCGCTCTCGGCATGGTGGTGTCGTTCGCGCGGACCGAGCCCGGTGCCGCGGAGGCCCTCGCCACCCGGCCGAGCGTCGTGCGCCGGTCGCTCGCCGTGATCGGCCGGACCCGTGCCTGACGTCGCGGGTGTCCCGCAGCACCCCGCCCGGTGCCGCCCCGGCGCGCCGGACAGGCCGCCGGCTCACGCGCGACACCCCCGCCCCTCGCCCCGCTCGCACCACCGGCGCCCGCGCGCCTGAACCGGAGGACCCCGTGACCGCACCCGACGCCGACGCCACGCACGACGAGGAGCCGCGTCCCCGCGCGGTCCTGCTCGCGGGCGGCGGCACGGCCGGGCACGTCAACCCGCTGCTCGCCGTGGCGGAGGAGCTGCGCGCCCGCGACCCGGAGCTGCGCCTCGTCGCGCTCGGCACCGCGGAGGGCCTCGAGTCGCGGCTGGTGCCCGAGCGCGGGCTCGAGATGCACGTGGTCCCCAAGGTGCCGCTGCCCCGCCGGCCCACCCCGGACTGGCTGCGCCTGCCCCGGATGCTGCGCGTGGCGGTCGACGCCGCGGGCGAGGCGATCGACGCCACCGGCGCGGGTGCGGTCGTCGGGTTCGGCGGCTACGTCTCCACCCCGGCCTACCTGGCGGCCCGCTCCCGCGGCGTGCCCGTGGTCGTGCACGAGCAGAACGCCCGGGCCGGGCTCGCGAACCGGCTCGGCGCCCGCGGCGCGCACGCCGTCGCGGTGACCTTCCCCGGCACGCGTCTGCCCCGGGCCCAGGTCACCGGGCTGCCGCTGCGCCCGGAGATCGCCGGCCTGCTGGCCGACCGCGCCCGCGACCCGGAGGGGACACGGCGCCGGGCGGCCGCCGAGCTGGGCTTCGACCCGGCCCGCGTCACGCTGCTGGTGACCGGCGGCTCGCTCGGGGCGGTGTCCGTCAACCGCGCGCTCGCCGCGGAGGCGCGCGCCGTGCTCGCCACCGGGGCCGAGGTGCTGCACCTGACCGGCGCGGGCAAGGCCGAGGAGGTGCGCTCCGCGGTCCGGGGTGTCCCGGGCGCGGAGCGGTACCACGTGCGGGAGTACCTGGGGGAGATGGAGCAGGCGCTCGCCGTCGCGGACCTCGTGCTGTGCCGTGCCGGTGCGGGGACGGTCAGCGAGCTGGCCGCCCTCGGCATCCCCGCGGTGTACGTGCCGCTGCCCGTCGGCAACGGGGAGCAGCGCCTCAACGCGCAGCCCGTGGTCGCCGAGGGCGGCGGGCTGCTCGTCGCCGACGACGCGCTGACCGGCGACTGGATCACCGCGCACCTGCTGCCGCTGCTGGAGCCGGACGCCGCGGACGAGCGCCGTGCGATGGGCGAGGCCGCCGCCCGGGTGGGCGTGCCGGACGCCGCCGCGCGCGTCGCCGACCTCGTGCTGGACGCCCTCGCCGAGGGCGAGCGGGTCGCCGCCCAGCGGGCCGAGGCGGAGCGGGCCGCGGCCGAGCGCACCGCCGCGGACGCCGCGGAGCGCGAGTCGCGAGCCGACGGAGCGGGTCGTGCGGACGCGGGCCCGGCGGGCGACGGCTCCGCGGCGGACGCCGGACCGCTCGTGGACGGCGCGGCTGTCGGCGGGACGGTCGCGCCGGACGGCGGCGACGCCGCGGCGGCGGGTGGCCGGGGGGACGGGGAGCCGAGCGCGCACCCCGCCGCGACCCGCGGTGACGCGGTGGCCGATCTCGGGCGCGTGCACCTGGTCGGCGTCGGCGGGGCGGGGATGTCCGCCGTGGCGGGGCTGCTCGCCGCGCGCGGCCTGACGGTCTCCGGCTCCGACGCGCACGAGGGCCCGGCCCTGCCGGCCCTGCGCGAGGCGGGCGTGGTCGTCCACGTCGGTCACGACGCGGCGCACCTGGCCGGCGTCGACACCGTCGTGGTGTCGAGCGCGATCCGGGAGACGAACCCCGAGCTCGCGGCGGCGCGGGAGCGCGGGCTGCGGGTGCTGCACCGCTCCGAGGCGCTGGCCGCGCTCATGACCGGGCGCATCGGCATCGCCGTGGCCGGCGCGCACGGCAAGACCACGACGTCGACGATGGTCGCGACCGCGCTCGGCGCCGCCGGCCGCGAGGACCCGGTGCTCGACCCGTCGTACGCGATCGGCGGCACCGTCCTCACCGCCCACGGCGCCACGCCCGGGCACCGCACCGGGGCGGGCGAGGTGTTCGTCGCGGAGGCCGACGAGTCCGACGGCTCGTTCCTCGCGTACGCGCCGGCGGTCGCCGTCGTGACCAACGTGGAGCCCGACCACCTCGACCACTACGGGTCGGCGGAGGCGTTCGAGGCCGCGTTCGAGGCGTTCGCCGACCGCGTGCTCGACGGCGGCGCGTTCGTCGCGTGCCTCGACGACGCGGGAGCGGCCCGGCTGGTCGAGGCGGTGCGGGACCGCCTGACGCGGCGCGGCGTCCGCGTCCTCACCTACGGATCGGATGCGGCGGTCGCCGGGGACGGGCCGGGCCCGGACCTCGTGCTGGGCCCGGTGCGGGCGCAGGGCGGCGGCTGGCACGTCACGCTCACGTCGCGCTCCGCCGAGGTCCCCGGTGCCGACCTGGTGCTCGCGGTGCCCGGCGACCACAACGCCGCGAACGCCGCGGCGGCGTACCTGGCGGCGTGGGCCGTCGGTGCCGACCCCGCGGCCGTCGCGGCCGGGCTGGGGGAGTTCCGCGGTACGGGCCGGCGGTTCGAGGACCGCGGGACGGCGGGCGGCGTCCGCGTCGTCGACGACTACGCCCACCACCCCACCGAGGTCGCCGCGCTGCTGCGCACCGCCCGCGGCGTCGTCGGGGACGGGCGGGTGCACGTGCTGTTCCAGCCGCACCTGTACTCGCGGACGCGGACCTTCGCGACCGAGTTCGGCGCGGCGCTCGACCTCGCGGACACCGTCGTCGTGACCGACGTCTACGCCGCGCGCGAGGACCCGGACCCGGAGGTCAGCGGCGACACGATCGTGCAGCGCGTGCCCACGCCGGGGCGTGCGACCTACGTCGCGGACCGCCACGAGGCCGCGCGCGCGGTGGCCGCGGCGGCCGCGCCGGGCGACCTGGTGCTCACGGTCGGCGCCGGCGACGTCACGCTGCTCGCAGCCGAGGTGCTCGCGACGCTGGACGGGGGGGCCGGCGACGCGCAGCCCGGCGACGGTGCCGGGGACGCCGGCGACCTGCTCGCCCCTCCCGGGCCGTCCGAGGTGCCCGACGCGTCCGAGGGTGGCGACGACGCGGACCAGCCCGACGGGACCGGCCGGGCGTGACGCCGCAGCGCCCGCGCCCGCCCCAGCCCGGACGGACGTCCGGGCCGAGACGTCCGCCCGCTCCCCGTCCGGCCCCTGCCTCGCCGGATCCCCGCCCGGCGGCGTCCCGCCCCTCCGGCCCGGGCACCACGGCGCGCCCGGGCACCGCCCCCACGAGCGCCGTGCCCGACAGGAGCGCAGCGCCCGCGGTGGACGCCGCCGCGCGCCCCGGTCGCGCCGCGGGGGTCGGCGGCTCGGGATCCCCGGCGCCGACGGGCCGGGCGTCCGGCGGCGGTCGGCGGACGGCGGGCTCGGCACTCGTCCCGCGGTCCGGCACGGGGGCGTTCCCCGTCCGGCCGCCCGTCGTCAGCCAGGGGTCGGCCGCTCGGTTCGCCGAGCGGGCGCGCGCCCGACGCCGACTGGCGTGGCGCCAGATCCTCCTGGTCGCCGGCGGGGTCCTCTCCGTCGCGGCGGTCGCGTGGCTGCTGCTGCTCTCGCCCGTGCTCGCCCTGGAGAAGGACCAGGTCACCGTGACCGGTGCCGGCACCGTGGTCGCGGTCGACCAGGTGCGGGCCGTCGTGGACGCGGAGGACGGCACGCCGCTGCCGCGCCTCGACACGGCCCGGCTGCGCTCCGAGCTGCTCGACGTGCCCGGGGTGCGGGACGTGACGGTCAGCCGGGACTGGCCGCACGGGCTGACCGTGGCGCTGGTGTCCCGCGAGCCGGTCGCTGCCGTGCCCGAGTCGTCGGAGGTCGCAGAACGGGCGGACCACAGCGCCACGGACGGCGAGGGCGGGGGCTTCGCCCTCGTCGACCAGGAGGGCGTGCAGGTCGGCCGGGCGGATGCGCCGCCGGAGGGCCTCCCCGTGGTCGAGGTGCCCGTCGGCGAGGGCCGCATCCTCACGGCGACGCTCGGGGTGCTCGAGGCGCTGCCCGAGGACCTGCTCGCGGCGATCGGGCAGGTGTCGGCGGGCACGCAGGACACGGTGCAGTTCACGCTGCGCGACGGGGCGACCGTCGAGTGGGGGAGCGCGCAGGACTCGGCGCTCAAGGTGGCGGTGCTGCAGGCGCTGCGCGCCGCGCCCGAGACGGCGGGCTCGACGCGCTACGACGTCTCGGCGCCCACGATGCCGGTCGTCGGGTGATCCGGGGCCGACACGCGCGCACCGGTCGTTGAACCGGTCCGGCGCGCCACATACCGTCACACCCAGACAGAACTGACATAACTATAACCCTCTAGTTGAGGGTGAAGGTTCGTCGACATCGCGAGACGAGAGGCACCCACCGTGGCAGCTCCGCAGAACTACCTGGCGGTCATCAAGGTCGTCGGCATCGGTGGTGGCGGCGTCAACGCCGTGAACCGCATGATCGAGGTCGGCCTCAAGGGTGTCGAGTTCATCGCCATCAACACCGACGCGCAGGCCCTGCTCATGTCCGACGCCGACGTGAAGCTCGACGTCGGCCGCGAGCTGACCCGGGGCCTCGGCGCCGGCGCCGACCCGGAGGTCGGCAAGAAGGCCGCCGAGGACCACGCGGAGGAGATCGAGGACGTCCTGCGCGGCGCCGACATGGTGTTCGTGACCGCGGGCGAGGGCGGCGGCACCGGGACGGGCGGCGCCCCGGTCGTGGCCCGCATCGCCCGCTCGCTCGGCGCGCTGACCATCGGCGTCGTCACGCGCCCGTTCACCTTCGAGGGTCGCCGCCGCACCGTGCAGGCCGACTCCGGCATCGAGGCGCTGCGCGCCGAGGTCGACACCCTCATCGTCATCCCCAACGACCGCCTGCTGTCGATCTCCGACCGGTCGGTCTCCGTGCTCGACGCGTTCCGGTCCGCCGACCAGGTGCTGCTCTCCGGTGTCCAGGGCATCACCGACCTGATCACCACGCCGGGCCTCATCAACCTCGACTTCGCCGACGTGAAGTCGGTCATGCAGGGTGCGGGTTCGGCGCTCATGGGCATCGGCTCCGCACGCGGGGAGGACCGCGCGGTGCAGGCGGCCGAGCTCGCCATCTCCTCGCCGCTGCTGGAGGCCAGCATCGACGGCGCCCACGGCGTGCTGCTGTCGATCCAGGGCGGGTCCGACCTCGGGCTGTTCGAGATCAACGAGGCCGCCCGCCTGGTGCAGGAGGCCGCGCACCCCGAGGCGAACATCATCTTCGGCGCCGTCATCGACGACGCCCTCGGCGACGAGGTGCGCGTGACGGTGATCGCGGCCGGGTTCGACGGCGGTGCGCCTTCCGTCCGGCGCGATTCGCGCGCTCTGGGGCAGGTCAGCTCCGGCGGCGCCCCGGCGCCGGCGGCGATCCCGCCCTCGGCGGCGGTGCCCACCACGACCGCCGCGCACGCCGCCGTCCCGCCGCGGCCCGTCGGCCCCGACGAGGAGCAGCGCCCGGCGGCCGGCGTCCCGGCGTTCCTGAGCACCGAGACCGACGCCGGCGCCACCGGCCAGCTCGAGGTCCCGCGGATCTTCGAGGAGGAGGTCGCGCGGCGCAAGGACGACGACCTCGACGTGCCGGACTTCCTCAAGTAGCCGCCGTGGGTCTCCCGGTCCTGGAGGTCGACCTCGGCCCCGGCGTCCGGGCGGGCTTCACCACCCGCGCCGGCGGCGTCAGCGCGCCACCCTGGGACACCCTCGACCTCGGTCTGGCCGTGGGGGACGACCCGGCGCACGTGCGTGAGAACCGTGCGCGCGTCGCGGCGTGGGCCGGGGCACCGGTCGCGTGGGGCCGTCAGGTGCACGGGTCCGCCGTGCACGTGGTCGGCTCCGCCGCCGACGCCCGGTCCGACGCGGTGGGGGACGCCGACGCGTTCGTCACGACGCTGCCCGGGACGGCGGTCGGTGTGCTGGTCGCGGACTGCGTCCCGGTGCTGCTCGCCGACCCCGTCGCGCGCGTCGTGGGCGCGGCGCACGCCGGGCGGCGGGGGCTCGTGGCCGGCGTGCTGCAGGCGGCGCTCGGGGCCATGGTCGCCCGGGGAGCGGACCTCGCACGGGTGCGAGCGGTGGTCGGTCCCGCGATCTCGGGTGCCCGCTACGAGGTCCCCGCGGCGATGCAGCGGGAGGTGGCGCACGTCGTGCCCGCGACGGCGTGCACGACCGACCGCGGCACGCCCGGGCTCGACCTGCCCGCTGGCGCCGCCGCCGTCCTGCGCGAGGCCGGCGTCGGGGACGTGCGGCTCACGGGATGGTGCACGGACACCGACGAGCGCTTCTACTCGCACCGGCGGGCGCAGCGTGCGGGGCGCACCACCGGGAGGTCCGCCGGGGTGGTCGCGCTCGTCTGAGGCGCCGGGCCGGCGTGGACCGCGGTCGACACGCCGCGTGTCGCAGCCGGGCAGCGCGCCGGCGCGTTGCTAGCGTGACGTCGCAGGACCTTTCAGCAATGCGGATGGAGTGATCGCGATGGCCGGAGCGCTGCGCAAGACCATGCTGTACCTCGGGCTTGCCGACGACCGTGGCGAGCACGACCAGTACGTCGACGAGTACGACGAGCCGGAGGCGACCGTGGGACAGGACTACGAGGCCGAGGTCACCCCGCTGCACCGGACCGCCGCGCCCGTCGAGCGCCCCGTCGCGCCGGCGTCCGCGCCCCGCCACGACGGCGAGGTCCGCCGCATCACGACGATCCACCCGCGCTCCTACAACGACGCGCGCAAGATCGGCGAGGCGTTCCGGGAGAACACCCCGGTCATCATGAACCTGTCGGACATGGACGACGCGGACGCCAAGCGGCTCGTCGACTTCGCCGCGGGCCTGATCTTCGGCCTGCACGGCGCGATCGAGCGGGTCACCAACAAGGTGTTCCTGCTGTCGCCGTCCTCGGTCGAGATCACCGGTGACGGCCGGCCCGCCGAGGGCTCGCGCGCCGGCTTCTTCAACCAGAGCTGACGGATCGGGGAGACTGGGACGCGTGACCTTCGTCCTCGGCCTGCTGCAGCTCGTCGTCCTGGCCTTCATCCTCGTCCTGCTCGTGCGCCTGGTCCTCGACTGGGTGCAGTACTTCGCGCGGGACTGGCGCCCTCGCGGTGCCGCTCTCGTCGTCGCCGAGATCACGTACTCGGTGACCGACCCCCCGCTGCGTGCGCTGCGCCGCGTGATCCCGCCGCTGACGCTCGGCTCGGTGCGCCTCGACCTGGCGTTCCTCGTGCTGATGCTCGGCTGCTCGTTCCTGCTCTCCCTCCTGGGGTGGCTCGCGGCATGACGCCGCTGCTCCCCGGGCCGGCGTGCCCCCGGGTCCGATCGCGTGCCGCGGCACGCGGGCGGGTCGCGTGCACAACTCCCAATGTCCGCTACGGTGGCCCGAGGTGGTCGGCGGACTGCCACCGGCTCGACCCAGTACGACCGAAGAGGTGACGACGATGGCACTGCTGACGGCAGACGACGTCCTGAACAAGAAGTTCCAGGCGACGAAGTTCCGCGAGGGGTACGACCAGGACGAGGTCGACGACTTCCTCGACGAGGTCGTGAACACCCTCCGGGAGACCCAGAGCGAGAACGAGGACCTCAAGGCGAAGCTCGCCGCGGCGGAGCGCCGCATCGCCGAGCTCAGCCGCCAGGGCGCGCAGGCGCCTGCGGCCCCGAAGCCCGAGGAGAAGCCCGCCCCGGCCCCCGTCGCCGCGGCCCCGGCCCCGGCTCCCGCCCCGGTGGCCACCGCGCCGGTCGCGCCGCAGCGGCAGAGCGAGCCCGAGTCCGCCACCGGCATGCTCGCCCTGGCCCAGAAGCTGCACGACGACTACGTCCGCAGCGGTCAGGAGGAGGGCGACCGCATCGTCAACGAGGCGAAGGGCCAGGCCCAGCGCATCGTCCGCGAGGCCGAGGAGACCTCCGCCCGCACGCTCAGCGAGCTCGAGCAGGAGCGCTCGGTGCTCGAGCGCAAGATCGACGAGCTCCGGGTGTTCGAGCGCGACTACCGCACGCGCCTCAAGAGCTACCTCGAGAACCTGCTCGGCGACCTCGACAACCGGGCCAGCGCGCTGCCGCAGCGCGGTGCCCAGGGCGCGACGCCGTCGGCCGACCGCCTCTGACACCGGCGCCGCCGGGCGCCTGCCGACCCGGCCGGCAGCCGGACGCCTCGTCACCCACGACACACCACGCCCGCGCCGTCGGGCGTGGTGTGTTGTGCGTCCAGGGCGGGGCGCATAGTCTCTGCGGACTCATCTGAGGAAAGAGGACCCCCGTGGCCATCAACGACTCGCTCAGCGCGCACGCCCCTCGCACGCTCCCCGACCTGACGGACGCGGCCACCCGGTTCCCCGTCCGGGCCGGTGAGGACGCCTGGACCGAGCAGGAGGTGCAGGAGATCGCCACCGAGCTCGTCGGCGAGGTCGACCGTCTGACCGCGGAGCTCGCGGCCGCCGACGAGGAGCTGTCGAACCTGCTGCGCAACTCCGGTGACGGGGCCGGCGACGACCAGGCCGACTCCGGCTCCAGCGCGCTGGAGCGGGAGCACGAGCTCACGCTGGTCAACAACACCCGCGACATGCTCGAGCAGACCACCCGCGCGCTGGCGCGCATCGACGCCGGCACGTTCGGCCGCTGCGACTCCTGCGGCGAGGCGATCGGCAAGGCCCGCGTGCAGGCGTTCCCGCGGGCGACGCTCTGCGTGGCGTGCAAGCAGCGCGAGGAGCGCCGCTGACCCCGCCCGCGACGCCGACGACGGCCCCCGGGTGACCCCGGGGGCCGTCGTGCGCCCGGGGTCACCTGCACCGCGGCCGCGCGGGGGCGGCCGGCGGGGTGCGGCGCGCCCGTAGACTCTGCGGCGATGTCGCGAACCCCCGGGCCCGAGCCCGTCCCCGCAGCCCCGCAGCCCGGCGATGCCGAGGTCGCCGCCGTCCCCGCGCGCCCGGAGGGTGGCCCGCTGCCCCGGACGGCACCGGACGCAGCCCCGGTGCCGGGCCGCGGCTCCCGCCGCCGGTTCGTCGCCGGGCTGGTCGCCCTGGCGGTGGGCACGCTCGTGCTCGACCAGGCCACGAAGGCGTGGGCGCTCGCGACGCTCGAGGAGGGCGTCCGCCGACCGCTGCTCGGCGACCTGCTCGGGCTGCAGCTGCTGTTCAACCCGGGTGCGGCGCTGGGCATCGCGACGGGGACGACCTGGCTGCTGACCGTCGTCGCGATCACCGTCGTGGTGGTGATCGTCCGGGTCGCGCGGCGGCTGGGGTCGCGTGGCTGGACCGTGGCGCTCGGGCTCCTGCTCGGCGGGGCGCTCGGCAACCTGGTGGACCGGATGATCCGCGACCCCGGCGTGGCGCGCGGGCACGTCGTGGACTTCATCGCGTACGCGGACTGGTTCGTGGGGAACGTGGCCGACATCGCCATCGTCGTGGCGGCGGGCATGCTCATGCTGCTGTCGCTGCTCGGCATCCGGCTGGACGGCTCGCGCGAGGGCCGCGGCGAGGACGAGGCGCGACGCGACGGCGCGCCGGCGACCGGCGGGGCGGCCGGTGCGCCGGCGGACCTGCCGGGGGCCCCGGGGACGCGCGCCGATGGCTGAGGTCCGCACCCTCCCGGTCCCGGACGCGTTGGCGGGCGAGCGGGTCGACGCCGCGCTGTCGCGGATGCTCGGGCTGTCCCGGACCCGCGCGGCCGAGCTCGCCGAGGGCGGGTTCGTGCGGGTCGACGGGCTCGCCGTCGGCAAGTCGGCCCGCCTGCCCGCGGACGGCTGGCTCGAGGTCGAGGTGCCCGCGCCCGAGCCGACCCGGGCCGTGGACTCGGAGCAGGACGTGCCCGCCCTGCGCATCGCGCACGACGACGCCGACCTGGTGGTGGTGGACAAGCCTGTCGGCGTCGCCGCCCACCCGTCGCCGGGCTGGACCGGCCCGACGGTCGTCGGCGTGCTCGCCGCACGCGGCTACCACGTGTCGACCTCGGGCGCGGCGGAGCGCCAGGGAGTCGTGCACCGGCTGGACGTCGGGACGTCGGGCCTCATGGTCGTCGCCAAGAGCGAGCACGCCTACACGGTCCTCAAGCGGGCGTTCAAGGAGCGCACCGTCGAGAAGGTCTACCACGCGCTCGCGCAGGGCCACCCCGAGCCGACCACCGGGACGATCGACGCCCCGATCGGCCGGCACCCCGGGCAGGACTGGAAGTTCGCCGTGACAGCGGACGGCAAGCCGTCGGTCACCCACTACGAGGTGCTGGAGATGCTGCCGGCCGCGTCCCTGGCGGAGGTGCACCTCGAGACGGGGCGCACGCACCAGATCCGCGTGCACTTCGCGGCGCTGCGGCACCCGCTCGTGGGCGACCTGACGTACGGCGCGGACCCCGTGCTCGCGCAGCGGGTCGGGCTCACGCGGCAGTGGCTGCACGCGGTGCGGCTCGGCTTCGCGCACCCCGCGGACGGGCGGTGGCTGGAGGTCTCCAGCGCGTACCCCACGGACCTCGAGCACGCGCTGGAGACGCTGCGCGACGGCTACCGCTGACGCTCTCCCCGCGGGGCGCCGGGTGCGGCGGCGGGGCACGCCGGGTCTGTCGGACGGGCGACCTAGGATGACGGGCATGGCATCAGGTGGCAGCAACGGTTCCGACTTCGTCCACCTGCACGCGCACTCCGAGTACTCGATGCTCGACGGTGCGGCCCGGGTCGGTGAGATGCTCGCGGAGGCCCAGCGCCTCGGTCAGTCGGCGATGGCGATCACCGACCACGGCTACCTGTTCGGCGCGTTCGACTTCTACTCCCAGGCCACGAAGCTCGGCGTCAAGCCGATCATCGGCGTCGAGGCGTACGTCACGCCCGGCACCAGCCGGTTCGACCAGACGCGCGTCCGCTGGGGCGAGGCCCACCAGGCGGCCGACGACGTCTCCGCCCGCGGCGCCTACACGCACCTCACGCTGCTGTCCCAGACCACCGAGGGCATGCACAACCTGTTCCGGATGGGCTCGCTGGCCTCGCTCGAGGGGCAGATGGGCAAGTGGCCGCGCATGGACCGCGAGCTGCTGCAGACGTACAGCACGGGGCTGATCGCGACGTCGGGGTGCCCGTCCGGGGAGATCCAGACGCGGCTGCGGCTGGGGCACGACGCAGAGGCGCTGCGGGCGGCCGGGGAGCTGCAGGACATCTTCGGCAAGGAGAACTTCTTCGTCGAGCTGATGGACCACGGTCTCGAGATCGAGCGCCGGACCATCAAGGGCCTGCTGCGGATCGCGGAGACGCTCGGCGCGCCGGTCGTCGCGACGAACGACCTGCACTACACCCGCAAGGAGGACGCGCACGCGCACGAGGTGCTGCTGGCCGTCCAGTCCGGGTCCACGCTCGACGAGCCGACGTACGACCAGGGCGGGTCCCGCTTCGCCTTCAGCGGCGACGGCTACTACGTGAAGTCGGCGCAGGAGATGCGCCAGACCTGGTCGGAGCTGCCGGAGGCCTGCGACAACACCCTGCTCATCGCGGAGCGGTGCGACGTCGAGTTCCCGACGGGCGCGAACTACATGCCCCGGTTCCCCGTGCCGGACGGCGAGGACGAGAACTCCTGGTTCATCAAGGAGGTCGAGCGCGGCCTGCACCGGCGCTACCCGGGTGGCATCCCGGACGACGTCCGCGCCCAGGCGACGTACGAGACCGACGTCATCGTCCAGCTCGGCTTCTCCGGGTACTTCCTCGTCGTCGCCGACTTCATCGCGTGGGCGCGCGCGCAGGGCATCCGCGTCGGGCCGGGGCGTGGCTCCGCGGCGGGGTCGATGGCCTCGTACGCGATGGGCATCACCGAGCTCGACCCGTTGCGGCACGGGCTGATCTTCGAGCGGTTCCTCAACCCCGAGCGCGTGTCCTGGCCGGACGTCGACGTCGACTTCGACGAGCGCCGGCGCGGCGAGGTCATCCGGTACGTCACCGAGAAGTACGGCGACGACCGGGTCGCGCAGATCGTCACCTACGGCACCATCAAGGCGAAGCAGGCCCTCAAGGACTCCTCGCGCGTGCTGGGCTTCCCGTTCGCGATGGGGGAGAAGCTCACCAAGGCGATGCCGCCCGCCGTCATGGGCAAGGACATCCCGCTGTCCGGCATGTACGACCCCGAGCACCCGCGCTATGCCGAGGCCGAGGAGTTCCGCCAGGTCGTCGCCGCCGACCCCGAGGCGCAGCGCGTCCTGGAGACCGCGCGCGGCCTGGAGAACCTCAAGCGCCAGTGGGGCGTGCACGCCGCCGGCGTCATCATGTCCAGCGAGCCGCTGATCGACATCATCCCGATCATGAAGCGCCCGCAGGACGGCGCCGTCATCACGCAGTTCGACTACCCGACGTCCGAGGGCCTCGGCCTCATCAAGATGGACTTCCTCGGGCTGCGGAACCTCACCATCCTCGACGACGCGCTGCGCAACATCGTCATGAACGACAAGCCGGCCATCGAGCTCGAGGAGATCCCCCTCGACGACAAGGCGACGTACGAGCTGCTGGCGCGCGGCGACACCCTGGGTGTGTTCCAGCTCGACGGCGGCCCGATGCGGGCGCTGCTGCGGCAGATGCGCCCCGACAACTTCGAGGACATCTCCGCCGTCATCGCCCTGTACCGTCCCGGGCCGATGGGCATGAACTCGCACACGAACTACGCGCTGCGCAAGAACGGCCTCCAGCCGATCACGCCCATCCACCCGGAGCTCGAGGAGCCCCTCGCGGAGGTCCTCGACGGCACGTACGGCCTCATCGTGTACCAGGAGCAGGTGCAGAAGGCCGCGCAGGTGCTCGCGGGCTACTCGCTCGGCCAGGCGGACCTGCTGCGCCGCGCGATGGGCAAGAAGAAGAAGGAGATCCTCGACAAGGAGTTCGTGCCCTTCGAGGCGGGCATGAAGGAGCGCGGCTACTCGAAGCCCGCGATCCAGGCGGTCTGGGACACGCTCGTGCCGTTCGCGGGCTACGCGTTCAACAAGGCGCACTCCGCGGGCTACGGCGTGGTGTCGTACTGGACGGCGTACCTCAAGGCGAACTACCCGACCGAGTACATGGCGGGCCTGCTCACCTCGGTGGGCGACGACAAGGACAAGTCCGCGCTGTACCTCGGCGAGTGCCGGCGCATGGGCATCACCGTCCTGCCGCCGGACGTCAACTCGTCGTCCGCGCTCTTCACAGCCGTCGGGGCGGACATCCGGTTCGGCCTCACCGCCGTCCGCAACGTCGGCGCCAACGTGGTCGACGCGATCGTGCGGACGCGGGAGGAGAAGGGCGAGTTCACCTCGTTCACCGACTTCCTCGACAAGGTCCCGGCGGTCGTCTGCAACAAGCGGACCATCGAGTCCCTCATCAAGGCCGGGGCGTTCGACTCGCTCGGCCACGCGCGCCGGGCGCTGCTGCTCGTGCACGAGCAGGCCGTGGAGTCCGTGATCGGCGTCAAGCGCCGCGAGGCCGAGGGGCAGTTCGACCTGTTCGCGGACCTCGGCGCGGGCGACGACCCCGGGTTCTCCGTCCAGGTCCCGGACGTGCCCGACTGGGACAAGAAGCAGCGGCTGCAGTTCGAGCGGGAGATGCTGGGTCTGTACGTGTCCGACCACCCGCTGTCCGGGCTCGAGCACGTGCTGTCCGCCGCCGCCGACGTCTCGATCGCGACCCTCAACGCCGACGAGGCGCGCCCCGACGGGTCCACCGTCGTCGTCGCCGGCCTCGTGACGTCCCTGCAGCGCAAGATGTCCAAGCAGGGCAACCCGTGGGCCGCCGTGACGCTGGAGGACATGGAGGGGTCGGTCGAGATCATGTTCTTCGGCGAGACCTACCTCGCCTACTCGACCGTGCTCGCCGAGGACGCCGTCATCGTCGTGCGGGGGCGCGTCCGCCGCCGGGACGACGCCATGCAGCTGCAGGCGATGGAGGTGTCGCTGCCCGACCTGTCGGCTGTCGCGGACGCGCCCGTCGTGGTGCGGATGTCGGAGGCGCGCTGCACGCCGCCGGTCCTCGAGCGGCTGCTCGAGGTGCTGCGCACCCACCCCGGGATGTCGGAGATCCACTTCCGCGTCGCGCAGGTCCGCGGGGGCACCGCGCTGGTCATGCCGAACGGCGGCTGGCGGGTCGAGCGTTCACCCGCGCTGTACGGCGACCTGAAGGCGCTGCTCGGCCCGGGCTGCCTCGAGTCGGCGACCACCCCGGTCGGCGTCTAGGGCCCGCGCCGGGCCGTCCGGCCCGGCGCGCCCCGGGCGGGCGCGGACGGGCGCGCCGAGAGTTCCGCCGCCGCCCGCCGAGGTCGTCGACCTCGCGTGAGGGCTGCGTCCGCACCGTCCCGCGAGTTCGGCAGGTGCGGTGCGAGTTCGGCACCTCCGACTGCCGAACTCGACCGGGAGTGCCGAACTCGCCGGGAGTGTCGAGCTCGCGGGGTGCCGCCGGGGCGCGTCAGGCGACGGTGGCGCGATGCGGGCCGGCCGGGGTGGCGACCTCGACGACGTCCCCGCGGTGCAGCTGGCGGCCGCGGCGCGACTCCGGCTCACCGTTGACGGTCACCTCGCCGTCGTCGAGCAGCGCCCGGGCGTCCGCCCCCGAGTCGGCCAGGCCGGCGAGCTTGAGGAACTGCCCGAGTCGGATGACGTCGTCAGAGATCGGCACGGTGGTCACCGGACCATCCTGCCAGCGCGCGGCACCGTCACGCTCGGCCCAGACCGGCAGTCCTCGCGCGCTAGTGTCCCGTGTCCCGTGTCCCGTGTCCCGTGTCCCGTGTCCCGTGTCCCGCGTTACCGCCGCCCGTGTCCCGCGTTACCGCCGCCCGTGTCCCGCGTTACCGCCGTCCGCCCGCGATCGCGGCTCGGTGCCGGTCGACCGCGCTCGGCACCGCCCGGCCGACGGGGACCGTGGCGGTTCGGGGAGCAGGGAGGCGCGGGAGCCCGCGCGCCCGTCCCGGCTCCGACGCCGAGGCCCGGACGTCGGGCTGAGCGCGCCCTCGTCCGCGCCGGTGGACGCCCGGGGCGCACGCTCCGGCGCGGCCCTAGAATCGGGAGGGTGATCTCCCGCATCGACCTGCGCGGTCGCGCCCTGTCCCGCCGCGAGCTGCTCGAGACGCTTCCGCGTCCCGAACTCGACGTCGAGTCCGCCACGGCGGCCGTCGAGCCGGTGATCGCCGACGTCCGGGCGCGCGGCGCCGCGGCGTTGCGTGACCTGGCCGAGCGGTTCGACGGCGTCCGGCCCGCCCACCTGCGGGTGCCGGCGGATGTGATCGCCGCCGCCGTGGACGTGCTGGACCCGCAGGTGCGGGCGGCGCTCGACGAGACGATCAGCCGGGTCCGCGCGGTGCACGCCCAGCAACGCCCGGCCGACCACACCGTGCAGGTCGCCCCGGGCGCGCAGGTGCGTCAGCGGTGGATCCCGGTGCGGCGCGTCGGCCTGTACGTGCCGGGCGGTCTCGCGGTCTACCCGTCGTCCGTGATCATGAACGTGGTGGCCGCGCAGGAGGCGGGCGTCGGTTCGCTGGCCGTCGCGTCGCCCCCGCAGCGGGACGAGGACGGGCTGCCGGACCCGGTCGTGCTCGCGACGTGCGCGCTGCTGGGGGTCGACGAGGTCTACGCGGTCGGGGGCGCCCAGGCGATCGCGATGCTGGCGTACGGCGCGGCCGGCTCCGAGCCCGCTGACGGCGGCACGCTCTGCGAGCCCGTCGACGTGATCACCGGCCCGGGCAACGTGTACGTCGCGGCGGCCAAGCGCCTCGTGCGCGGCGTCGTCGGCATCGATGCGGAGGCGGGCCCCACGGAGATCGCGGTCCTGGCGGACGGCACCGCGGACGCCGACCACGTGGCCGCCGACCTGGTCTCGCAGGCGGAGCACGACCCGCTGGCGGCGTCCGTCCTGGTCACGCCGTCCGTCGAGCTCGCGGGCGCCGTCGAGGCGAAGCTCGTGGACCGCGTGCAGGCCACCCGGCACGCCGCGCGCGTGGCCCAGGCGCTGTCCGGCCCGCAGTCGGCGATCGTCCTGGTGGACGACGTCGAGGCCGGCCTCGAGGTCGTCAACGCCTACGGGGCGGAGCACCTCGAGATCCAGACGGTCGACGCCGCGGCCGTCGCGGAGCGTGTGACCAGTGCGGGTGCGATCTTCGTCGGCGCGTACTCCCCGGTGTCGCTGGGCGACTACATGGCCGGCTCCAACCACGTCCTGCCGACCGGTGGCTGCGCCCACTTCTCGTCCGGGCTCGGCGTGCACTCGTTCGTCCGGGCGGTGCAGGTGGTGGAGTACGACGCGGACGCGCTGCGGGAGGTCGCGGACCGGATCGTCGCGCTCGCCGACGCCGAGGGGCTGCCGGCGCACGGCGAGGCCGTCCGCGCCCGGTTCTGAGCCACGTGATCACGCGCGGGACGGTGACCTGGTCGTCTACCGTGGGTGACATGCGTACACGCCGTCGGCCGGTCGTCGCTCTCGCGGTCACGGTGATCCTGGCCGTCGGCTCGCTGGCCGGGTGCGTCGCCGAACGCGAAGACGAGCCGGACGCCGAGGGGACGACACCGGGGCGGACCGCGCCCGTGTCACCGGGGACCGCAGTCCCGCCCACGACCCCCGCCACCTCAGGGGACCCGACGGTGGGGGAACCGACGCCGGGCCAGCCCTGCGAACCGGGATCGCACCCGGACTGCTCGGACGCCACCGGCACGGAGGGTGACTCGTGGCGGATCATCGCCGGGTACGCCGACTGCGTCGAGGGCTTCGGCGAGGACGAGGCGTACGGGTTGTGCACGGACCTCGACGGCGACGACCAGGCGGGGTACGCGGACGCAGGCTGACCGGCGTCGGTGGTTCGGCGCCGGCGCCTCGCGCGCGGCGGCGGCACCGAACCGCGCGGCGGTGCCGAACCACGGAGCGCTGCCGAACCACGAAGGGCTGCCGAACCCGAGGAGCGACACGACCGCCGCCGCCGGGGCCGGTCCACGGCGCCGCGCCGACGGGTGACGCGACCGCGACCGCCGGTGCGCCGGTCTCAGCCCACCCCGAGCACGAACGGAAGCACCGCCGCAGCGCCCGCCTGCCGGAGCAGCCGCGCGGCGACGGTGAGCGTCCACCCGGAGTCGGTGCGGTCGTCGACGAGCAGCACGGTCCGTCCGGGGAGCCCGGCGGCCGCGGCGGGCCCGAGGTCCAGCTCGAGCCGCCGGGCGACCGCGGCGAGGCGGTGCGCGGAGTTGACGTCGTGCCGGCTCGGCGGGGTGTCGGGCCGGGGCGCGACGGCGCCGACGAGCGGGACGCCGAGGTGCCGGGCGACGCCGTTCGCGAGGTGCTCGACGAGGGCGGGCCGCGTCGAGGAACGCACCACCACGACCCCCTCGGGCCGGTGCTCGGGCCGCCACGCGTCGAGGGTGGCGAGCACCGGGTCGCGCAGCGCCGCCGGGAGGCCGGCCTCCGGGTCCGCCTCGCCGCCGAACAGGTCGCGCAGCAGCCCGCCCCACCCGACGGAGTCGAGCCGGGCGACGGCGCGCCCCGGCTCGGCGTTCTCCTCGACCGGGATCCGCCCGCGCAGGTCGAGTCCCAGGGTCGCCATCCCGGTGGGCCACTGCCGGCGCGGGTCGACGGCGACACCCGCCGAGGTGAGCAGCGCCTGGGCGCCGGCGACGTGCTCGGCGTCCGGCGCCACGCCCACCGTGCTGCCCGTGCAGCGGTCGCAGCGTCCGCACCGCCACTCCTCGCCGCCGGGGCCTGCGAGCTCGGGGTCGTCGAGCGCCCGTCGCAGGTGGGCCATCCGGCAGCCGTCGGTGGTGACGTAGTCGACCATGAGCTGCTGCTCGGCCCGACGGGTGGCGGTGACGCGCTCGTACCGCTCCGCGTCGTACGACCAGGGCTCGCCGGTCGCCTCCCAGCCGCCCCGCACGCGCCGGACCGCACCGTCGACGTCGAGCACCTTGAGCATCTGCTCGAGGCGTGACCGGCGCAGCGAGACGTGCGTCTCGAGCGCCGCGGTGGACAGCACGCCGCCCTCGCGCAGGGCTCGCAGCGCGGCCCGCACGTCGTCCTCCGGGGGGAACGCGGTCGACGCGAACCACTCCCAGATCGCGCGGTCCTCCCGGCCCGGCAGCAGCACCGCGGTCGCGCGCCCGCCGACGGCCTCGGCCGCCCGTCCGGCCCGGCCGACCTGCTGGTAGTACGCGATGGGGGAGGACGGGGCCCCGACGTGCACGACGAACCCGAGATCCGGCTTGTCGAAGCCCATGCCGAGGGCGGAGGTGGCGACCAGCGCCTTGACGCGGTTCGCGAGCAGGTCCGCCTCGGCGACCTCCCGCTCGGCGGGATCGGTCTGCCCGGTGTACGCCCGCACGTCGAGGCCGGCGGAGCGCAGGTGCTCGGTGACCTGCTGGGCGGCCGCGATCGTCAGGCAGTAGACGATCCCGGAGCCCTCGAAGGCGGGCAGGTTCTGCGCGAGCCAGGCCAGCTGCCCGGCCGTGTCGGGGAGCCGCACGACGGACAGGTCGAGGCTGGAGCGGTCGAGCGGCCCGCGCAGGACGAGGACGTCGTCGCGGACCGCGGTCCCGAGCTGCTCCGCGACGTCCGCGGTGACGCGGGCGTTCGCCGTGGCCGTCGTCGCCAGCACGGGGATCCCGTCCGGCAGCTCCGCGAGCAGCGTGCGGATGCGACGGTAGTCGGGCCGGAAGTCGTGGCCCCAGTCGGAGATGCAGTGCGCCTCGTCCACGACCACCAGGCCGGCGTCCGCGGCCAGCCGCGGCAGCACCTCGTCCCGGAACTGGGGGTGGGTGAGGCGCTCGGGGGAGACCAGCAGCACGTCGACGTCGCCCGCGGCGATCTGCGCGTGCACGTCGTCCCACTCGGTGACGTTGGCGGAGTTGAGCGTCACTGCTCGCACGCCGGCACGCTGCGCGGACGCGACCTGGTTCCGCATGAGCGCGAGCAGCGGCGAGACGAGCACCGTCGGACCCGCGCCGCGGGCGCGCAGCAGGGCCGTCGCCACGAAGTACACGGCCGACTTGCCCCACCCGGTGCGCTGGACGACGAGCGCGCGGCGGTGGTCGGACACGAGCGCATCGACGGCGCGCCACTGGTCGTCGCGCAGACGCGCGTCGTCACGCCCCACGAGGCGGCGCAGCACGGTCTCCGCCTCCTCGCGCAGGTCGGCGCGCGTCGTGCTGCCGCCGGCGTCGGCGATCTCGTCGGAGGTCGGGTCGGTCGCGCCCGGCGTCTGCTGCGTCATCGCCCCGACACTAGCCAGGACCCCCGACACCGGCCGCCTCGCCCGCCCCGCCCTGTGGACGACCGCCCACCCGCGCTGCCGACGCCGCCCCCCGCCGGCGCCGTCCTGTGGACGACCGCCGGCGGCCGCCCGTGCCGCGGATACGATCACCCGGTGACCGCACCCGATCCCGCCCCGCAGGCCACGCGGCCCGTGCTGCCGGTGCGTCCCGAGCTCGCCGGCGAGGTGCCGTACGGCGCCCCGCAGCTCGACGTGCCGGTGCTGCTCAACGTGAACGAGAACCCCTACGCCCCGTCGCCGGAGGTGGTGGCCGACATCGCCGCCGCGGTCGCGGAAGCCGCCACGGGCCTCAACCGCTACCCGGACCGCGAGTTCCTCGCGCTGCGCGCCGACCTGGCGGACTACCTGGCGGTGGAGTCGGGCGTCCGGCTCGAGCCCGAGCAGGTCTGGGCGGCCAACGGGTCCAACGAGGTGATGCTCCACCTGCTGCAGGCCTTCGGAGGGCCGGGACGCACGGCGGTGTCGTTCGCGCCGACGTACTCGATGTACCCGGAGTACGCCCGGGACACCCACACCCGCTGGGTGGCCGGCCGGCGGACGGAGCAGTTCGACGTCGACCCGGCCGAGGCGCGCACCCTCGTCGCGCGCGAGGCGCCCTCGGTCGTCCTGCTCACCAGCCCGAACAACCCGACCGGGACGGCGCTCGACCTCGCGACGGTGCGCGAGGTGCTCGACGCCGCGGCGGAGGTGCCGGGCGGGTGCGTCGTCGTCGTCGACGAGGCGTACGCGGAGTTCCGGCGGGAGGGCGTCGACTCGGCGCTGACGCTGCTCGCCGAGCACCCCCACCTCGCGGTGAGCCGCACCATGTCCAAGGCGTTCGGCCTGGCCGGCGCCCGCGTGGGCTACCTCGCGGCGTCGCGGGAGCTGGTCGACGCGCTGCGGGTCGTGCGGCTGCCGTACCACCTGTCCGCGGTCACGCAGGCGACGGCCCGCGCGGCGCTGCGGCACGCCCCGGAGCTCATGGCGCAGGTCGGCTCCCTGCGGGCGGAGCGCGACGGTCTCGTGGCCACCCTGCGCGGCCGCGGGCTCCGGGTGGCGGAGTCCGACGCGAACTTCGTGCTGTTCCAGGTGCACGGGGACCGACACGAGATCTGGCAGGGTCTGCTGGACCGGGGCGTGCTGATCCGCGAGGTCGGCCCCGAAGGATGGCTGCGGGTGTCGGTCGGCACCCCGGAGGAGACCGCGGCGTTAACCGCCGCGCTGTGGGAGGTGCTGGGGACGTGACCACGACGACCGGCGGGCGGACGGCCCGGATCGAGCGGACGACGAGCGAGTCGAGCGTCGTGGTCGAGGTGGACCTCGACGGATCGGGGCGCACGGACATCAGCACGACCGTGCCGTTCTACGACCACATGCTCACGGCGCTCGGCAAGCACTCCCTCATCGACCTGACGGTCCGGGCGTCGGGGGACACCGAGATCGACGCGCACCACACCGTCGAGGACGTCGCGATCTGCCTGGGCGAGGCGCTGCGGCAGGCGCTGGGGGACAAGCGCGGCATCGCGCGGTTCGGCGACGCCACGGTGCCGCTCGACGAGGCGCTGGCGCAGGCCGTCGTGGACGTGTCGGGCCGGCCGTACCTGGTGCACTCGGGGGAGCCGGAGGGTCAGGAGTACCACCTGATCGGCGGTCACTTCACCGGGTCGCTGACGCGCCACGTGCTCGAGTCGATCGCCCACCACGCCGCGTTCGGCATGCACGTGCGCGTGCTCGCGGGTCGCGACCCGCACCACATCGTGGAGGCCCAGTTCAAGGCGCTGGCCCGCGCGCTGCGGGCGGCCGTCGCCCTGGACCCGCGCGTCGACGGCGTGCCGAGCACCAAGGGCGCGCTGTGAGCGACGCGCCTCGCGGCGGTTCGCCCGACGACGTCCCCGAGGACCTCCCGGACGACCTCGGCATCGAGGTCCCCGACGACCTGTCCGGCCTGGACGCGGCGGCGGCCGAGCCCGACGAGCCCGTCGTCGCCGTCGTCGTCACGCAGGTCGACGGCGCTCGGCCCCTGGCCGCGGCGTGCTCGCTCGCGGGGGTCGACGTGGACGCGGTGCCGTCCCCCGTCGGCGCGCTGGCCGTGCTCCGCGACACCGCCGACGCCGCGGGCACCGCTGCCGCCGCCGAGGCGATCTCCCGGATGCTCCGCGGCTCGCCGGTCGTGCTCCTGGACCGGCGAGCCGGTCGGATCGCGGCGAGCCGGTGGGTCGGTGGCGCCCGGGAGGACGACCTCCCGCCCGGGCTGGTGCTGTCGGGCGCACCCGCGGTGCTCGAGGACGTGCTCGTCGGCGGTACACCGGTCGCCGATCTCGACGGCGTCGAGACGAGCGTCGGCATGTCGCGCTGGGCCGCGATGAAGGCGCTCTCGGGCGGTCGGCGCCGCAAGGGCTGACCGTCCACCGCCTCGCGTGCACGCGACGCGGTGCGCGCTCGCGGCGCAGCGGGCTGTCGGACCCGGCCAGGCCGCCGCCCTCGCCGGGCGCGCCGTGCCGCACCGCGCGGGGCTGCGCGGCGCCCGCACCGCGGCGGGTCTTGCCGCGCCGGGTCTCACCGCGCCGGGTCTCACCGCGGCGGGTCTCACCGCACCGCACCGGGTCGTCCCGCACCGCTCGGCCCGGCCCGGTCCGCGCACCGGACGCCGGGAGGCCGGCCGCGCGGCGCCGGGTAGCCTGGACCGGTGCCCAGCCAGCCTCGCGTCGTCGTCCTGGACTACGGATTCGGGAACGTCCGCTCGGCCGTGCGCGCCCTGGAGCGGGTCGGCGCCGAGGTCGAGCTGACGTCCGACGCGCACCACGCCGCGGAGGCTGACGGCCTCGTCGTCCCGGGTGTCGGCGCCTTCGCCGCGGTCATGGCGGGCCTGCGGGACGTGCGCGGGGACCAGATCGTCGACCGCCGGCTCGCGGGCGGCCGTCCCGTCCTGGGCATCTGCGTCGGCATGCAGGTGATGTTCGACCGCGGCGAGGAGCACGGCGTCCGCACGGACGGCCTCGGCGAGTGGCCCGGCGTCGTCGACCGGCTCGAGGCCGACGTCGTGCCGCACATGGGCTGGTCGACGGTCGACGCCCCCGACGGCACGCGGCTGTTCGCGGGCGTCGAGCGCGAGCGCTTCTACTTCGTGCACTCGTACGCCGCCCGCAGCTTCCCGCTGCTCGGCACCGCCGACCCCGAGCGCATGTCCCCGCCGCTGGTGACGTGGTCCGAGCACGGCGGGCGGTTCGTCGCCGCCGTGGAGAACGGGCCGCTGGCGGCGACGCAGTTCCACCCCGAGAAGTCGGGCGACGCCGGGGCGCAGCTGCTCGAGAACTGGGTCGGCTCGCTGACCTGACCCGACCGACCCGACCGACCCGTCCCACCCCGCACGAACCCCGCCCCCGGTTCCCCGGCACCGCCGGCCGTCGCCGGGGCACCCCGACCGAGGAGTCCCATGTCCGACCGTCTGCAGCTCCTGCCCGCCGTCGACGTCGCCGACGGCCAGGCCGTCCGCCTGGTCCAGGGCGAGGCGGGATCGGAGACGTCCTACGGCGACCCGCTCGCTGCCGCGCTCGACTGGCACGCCGGCGGTGCGGAGTGGGTCCACCTCGTGGACCTCGACGCGGCGTTCGGCCGCGGCTCCAACGCCGAGCTGCTCGCCGACGTGACGCAGGTGCTGTCCGGCAAGGGCGTCAAGGTCGAGCTGTCCGGGGGCATCCGCGACGACGCGTCGCTCGAGCGGGCGCTCGGGACGGGTGCGACCCGGGTGAACCTGGGGACCGCCGCGCTGGAGGACCCGGACTGGACGGCCGGCGCGATCGCCCGGCACGGTGCCGCGATCGCCGTCGGGCTCGACGTGCGGGGCACGACGCTCGCCGCGCGCGGCTGGACCCGCGACGGCGGCGACCTGTGGGAGGTGCTCGCGCGCCTCGACGCCGCCGGGTGCGCTCGCTACGTCGTGACGGACGTCACCAAGGACGGCACGCTCCGCGGCCCGAACGTGGAGCTGCTGCGGGAGGTCTGCTCGCGCACCGACGCGCCGGTGGTGGCGTCCGGCGGCGTCTCGTCGCTCGACGACCTGCGCGTTCTCCGGACGCTGGTGGCGGACGGCGTCGAGGGCGCGATCGTCGGCAAGGCCCTGTACGCGGGCGCGTTCACGCTGCCCGAGGCCCTGGACGTCGCCGGGCGGCCGTGACCGGGCGGGAGCTGCCACCGACCTCGCCGTTCGCCGGCGACGACGGCAGCGCGGACCCGGCGGTCGCCGCGGCGCTCGCGGACCTCGCGTCGGGCGGCACGGTGGCGGCTGTGGTCGCGGCGCTGGCCGGGACGCGCGTGCTGGTCCCCGTGCTCGCGGAGCTCGACTCGGCGGGGACCGTGGAGGTCGACGGCCACGCCCACACGGTGGAGAAGGAGGCGTCGGCCGGGATCGTGGCGCTGCGGGCGCCGGACGGCAGGACGGCGTTGCCGGTGTTCTCGTCGGTGGTGGCGATGACGGCGTGGCGTCCGGACGCGCGGCCCGTCCCCACGGAGGTCGCCCGCGCGGCCCTGTCCGCGGTGCAGGAGGGCTGGGCGCTGCTCGTCGTCGACCCCGGCGGCCCCGTGACGGCGCTGCTGCCGCGCCCGGCCGTGTGGGCGCTCGCGCAGCAGCAGCCGTGGCGCCCAGCGGTGACCGGGACCGGAACCGGCGCGGCGGTCGACCCCGAGGTGGCGGCGGCCGTGCGCGGGGCGGTGCTCGCCGCGGTGGGGCCGTCGTCCGGCGGCGAGCAGGGGCCCGGAACCCGCAGCCGGTGGTTCCGCCGCGCGGCACCGGCGGAGCACCCCGGCGTGCCGGTGCGCGACGTCGCGGCGCTGCCGGGCGGCCGTGCCGAGGTCGCCGTGGAGCTGACGCTCGTGCCGGGACTGGACCGCGTCGCCGTCGACGCGGTGGTGCGCCGCGTGGGGGAGGCCCTGGGCGCCGACGAGACCGTCACGCAGCGCGTGGACTCCGTCGAGGTGCGGCTGCGCTGACCTCGGTGCCTCGGTGCCTCGGTGCCTCGGTGCCTCGGTGCCTCGGTGTCTCGGTGCCGCTGTGCGGCGGCGGTGGGACGCCACCGCCCGCTCAGCGCCGGCGGCGCAGCCGTCCCACCGCGAGCACGAACGACAGCGCCACCACGGACACCGCGCCGACCACCTGCCCGCCGAGGACGACCCGGTTGACGTCGACGGCGGGCCGCCAGCGCACCCCGGTGCTGTCGACGACGTAGACGCCCAGCGGCTTGATCCGCGTCGCGAAGCCGGACCCCTCCGCGTCGCCGCCGCCCCGGCCCGACGGGGCCCGCCCGCCGCCCGCGCCCGGGCCCTCCGGGTCGCGCCGCTCGTCCTCGTCCTGCCCCGCCCCGGGCCCGGGGTGCTGCCACCGGCGGCTCCCCGGGCGCAGGCCGAGTCGGCCGTGCCCGCTCGCCGTGCCGGCGCCGTGCGACCCGAGCACCTTCGCGACCGGGATCACCAGCGTGCCGTCGTGCTCGTACGCCTCCCCGAAGACGCGCTGGGCCGAGAACACGTCGCTCGCGGCGCGGGTGAGCTCCGGCAGGTCGTCGCGGCGGTCGTCGTGGGGCATGGGTCCTCCCGGGTGGGTCCGAGGCCCCACCGTCGCACGTCAGGCGCCCGCCGCACCAGGGCCGGACGCCGCGGGCGCGTGCACCGGACGGCACCCCGCGCGCCTCGGTCGGCCCACCCCGGGGCGGGTCAGCCGCAGGACGTCGTGGGGGTGAACGACGCCTCGTCGGCGAGCAGCTGCCGCAGCGTGCTGACGGGGACGACGAAGCTCTGACCGGTGGCGTTCTTGGCGTACACCACGCCGACGACCCGGCCCGAGGCGTCCAGCACGGCGGAGCCGGAGCTGCCGGGCTCGACCTCGGCGTTCGTGACGAGGACCTGGCCGAGGTTCTCGTTCAGCGGGTCGGTCGTCGCCCCGATGACCTGGCCCGTGGTGACGGTCAGCGCGCCGCCCTGCGGGTACCCGACGACCGTGACCTCGTCGCCCGGGCCGGGGTCGGCCTCGGCGAGGCCCGGCGCTGACGGCAGCGGGTCGGCGGTGCGCACGACCGCGAGGTCGGCGAGCGCCGCGGTGGCCGAGGCCGTGACCGCGACGTCGCGGCCGTCGTACGTCGAGAGCTGCAGGTCGGCGGAGTCGGCGACGACGTGGCGGTTGGTGATGAGCGTGCTCTCGTCGATCGCGAAGCCCGAGCCGGTGGACAGGGAGTCGCAGCCGACGTTCCGGATCCGCACCGCCATCCGCTGGGCGGAGTCGAACCCGTCGGGCGAGAGGTTGCCGGACGAGGTCGGCGTGGGCACGGGGGCGTCGGACGGCACGAGGTCCGTCGGCACGGAGCCCGGCTCGGGCGGCAGGACCCCGCACCCGGCGAGCACCAGCAGCGCGAGCAGCGGGGCGGCGGCTCGGGGCGCGGCACGGCGCCGCTCGCGTCGTGCCCGGACGTCGCCGGTCACCCGTCCGCCCCCGCCGCGAGCTGGCGCTGCAGCTCGGTGTTCGCGTCGGTCGCCGCGGCGCACACGCCCTGGACGTCGCCCTGGAACCGCTCGAGGTCGGCCGGGTCGTACGACTCGGCGTCCTCGAGGTACGTGATCAGCTGGTTCTGCGCGTCGATGCAGGTCGACAGGGCGGAGGCGACGTTCGCGGCGGCCTGCGAGACGCGGGCCTGGTAGTCCACGAGCTGACGCTGGACCTCGCGGTCGTCGCCGACCTGCGCCTTCTCGTCCGCGAGCTGCACGATGCGCTCCTGCGCCGTCGCGAGCTGGTCGGCCACGGCGGCCAGCTCCCCGAGCGTGCCCTCGTGCTGCGCGCGCAGGGTGGCGAGCTCGGCACCGACGTCGCGCCCGCGGTCCTCGACCTGCGCCGCGTACTCCTGCCAGCTCACGACGCGCAGCCAGAGGACGGCGGCGAGCGCGAGCGCGGCGGCGAGCAGCACGGCGAGCGCGACCAGCCCCCAGCCGCGGCGTCGACGGCGGGCCGGGGGAGCGACGTGGGCGTGCTCGTCGTGGCGGCGGTCCGGGCCCGTCGCGGCGGACGGGTCCCCTGACGGGCCACCGGGCACGCGCCCGGGGGTCCCCGCGGGAGCCGGTGCGGCGGCGTCCGGTCCGCCACGCAGGTCGACCGCGCGCGGGTCGGCCGTGCGTGTCGCGGCGGGGGAGGACGAGGCGCCGTGGGCGCCTCCGGCGGCGGCCCGGGCGTCCGTGGTCTCGTGGTGCGGCCGCGACGAGGGCCCGACCGGCGCCGGCGTGCCGATCGGGTCGCCCGGCCCGGTGGCAGACGTCACGGCACCACCATACGGGCGGGTCGGCGGGACGTGCCCGAGATCACTCCCGGTCGGGGTCGCGGTGGTGGGAAACCTGTCGTCCGGGACGGGGCCGCCGCGGGAGAATCCTGACGTGTCCCTCGCCCCCTACGGCCGCCTGCTGCGCCTGCCCGGAGTCCTCCCGCTCGTCCTCGTCTCCTTCGTGGCGCGCATCCCGCACGCCATGACGGGCGTGGTGCTCACCCTGCACGTGGTGGGCCCGCTCGGGCAGGGGTACGGCCGCGCAGGCCTCGTCGCCGCCGCGATGACGGTCGGCGTGGCGATCGGGTCGCCGTGGCGCGGGCGGCGGGTGGACCGGCTGGGGCTGCGGCGGGCGCTCGTGCCCTCGGTCGTGGTGGAGTCGGCGGTGTGGCTCGTCGCGCCGCGGCTCGGGTACGAGGCGCTGCTGGTCGCGGCGGTGGTCGCGGGGGCGTTCCTCGTCCCCGTGTTCTCCGTGGTGCGGCAGTCCCTGTCGGTGCTGGTGCCCCCGGAGCAGCAGCGCACCGCGTACGCGCTGGACTCGGTGGGGACGGAGCTGACGTTCATGCTCGCCCCGACGGTGGGCGTCCTCGTCGCCACGCAGGTATCGACCTCCGTCGCCCTGACGGTGATCGGCGTGTCCACGGTCGGCGCCGGCCTGCTGCTCATGTGGTTCGACCCGCCGACCCGCTCGGCCGGGACCGCACCCGGTGCGCCCCCCGCCGGGCCGCGGCAGCGGGTGCTGACGCCGGGCCTGCTGGTCGTGCTCGCCGCTGCCTCGACGGCGGCGCTGGTGCTCAACGGGACGGACGTGGGCATCGTCGCGGCGCTGCGCGGCTGGGGCCACGAGTCCGCCGTCGGCTGGATGATCGCGCTGTGGTGCGTGGGCTCCGTGGTGGGCGGGCTGGTGTACGGGGCGGGTCGGCGCGAGCTGCATCCGCTCGTGCTCGTCGCGGCCCTCGGGGTGGCGACCGTGCCTGCCGCGTTCGCGCAGACGCAGGCACAGCTCGCGGTCGCGGTGGTGGTCGCGGGTCTGCCGTGCGCCGCGGCGCTGTCGTCGATCAACGCCTCGCTGGTCCGTGCGGTGCCCGAGCACCGGCGCGGCGAGGTGATGGGCTGGAGCGGCACCGCGAACACGGTGGGCGCCGCGATGGGCGCACCGGTGGTCGGCGCGGTGATCGACGGGTTCGGGCCGTGGTCGGGCTTCGCCGCCGCGGGCGGTGCCGGCGTGCTGCTCGCGCTCGGCGGTCTCGCGGTGCTGACGGCCGCGCGCCGGCGCGCGGCGGTGGGACGCGCCGGTGCGGCGGGCTCCGCGCCGGACGGTGGTGCGGGGCAGGGCGACGCGCTGCCCGCGGGACCCGCGCCGCTGCCCGGGGCCACGGGGCCGGCTGCGTCCGCCCCGGTGCCCGCCGGGGCCGCCCGTGCCGTCCCGGCGGCCGCCGGGGTCGTGCCGACACCCGTGCCCGTGGGGGCCGACGACGTGGCCGTCCGCCCGCAGGAGGACGTCGCCCGCTGACGCGGCAGGGTGTGTCAGGACACCGCGCCGGTGAACTTCTCGCCGGGACCCTCGCCCGGGGCGTCGGGGAACGGGCTGGCCTCCCGGAACGCGAGCTGCAGCGAGCGCAGCCCGTCGCGCAGCGACCGTGCGTGCTGGTTGCCGATGTCCGGCGCCGACGCGGTGACGAGGGCCGCCAGCGCGGTGATGAGCTTGCGGGCCTCGTCGAGGTCCAGGTCGTCGCTGCCCCTCCGGCCGTCGGTGTCGGGCGACAGGCCGCACTTGACGGCGGCCGCGCTCATCAGGTGCACGGCGGCGGTCGTGATCACCTCGACCGCGGCGACGTCGGCGATGTCGCGGGTGGCGGTCTCGGGGTCGGGCGTCTGGCTCATGCGGGCGATCCTCTCATCCGCGACGACGCCCGCCGTCCGGGGTCCGGGCGGCGGGCGTCGTGGTGCGCGGGACGGCCGGTGTCAGGCGACGGGCGTGCTCGCGGTGGCGGGCTCGCCGGTCTCGAGCGGGGCGCTGCCGGCGAGCGCGGCGGCCAGCGCCTCGCCCAGACCCGCGTCCACGTTCCTCCAGTACTGGACGGCCCGGGCGCGGATCACGTCGCTGCGCACCGCACCGACGTGCCCCGTGATCGTCTCGAGGAACCGGGCGCGGGCCGCGTCGTCGAACACCTCGCGGTACAGCGTGCCGGCCTGCCCCCAGTCGTCGTCCTCGGCGTGCAGCGTGGCCGCGGCGCGGACCATCGCCCCGTCGGACTCCCACCCGGCGGACTCGGCGGCGCGCGCAGGATCCGCCGCCGGGCCGCCGACGGAGTTGGGGGCGTAGACCGGGACGTCGGGCGCGCTGAACGAGTAGCGCGCCGCGCCGTCCTTGGAGTACGAGTGCACCGGGGACCGCGGGGCGTTCACCGGCAGCTGGGCGTGGTTGGTGCCGACGCGGTACCGGTGGGCGTCCGCGTAGGAGAAGATCCGTGCGAGCAGCATCTTGTCCGGGCTCGCCGCGATGCCGGGGACGAAGTTCGACGGCGCGAACGTGGCCTGCTCGATCTGCGCGAAGTAGTTCTCCGGGTTGCGGTTGAGCTCCATCACGCCGACCTCGATCAGCGGGTAGTCGGCGTGCGGCCAGACCTTCGTGAGGTCGAAGGGGTTGAACCGGTACGTCTTCGCGTCCTCGTACGGCATGACCTGCACGGACAGCGTCCAGCGCGGGAAGTCGCCGTCCGCGATGTGCTCGAACAGGTCGCGGATGTGGTGGTCGGCGTCCGAGCCGGCGAGCTGCGCGGCCTCGTCGGCCGTCAGGTTGTCGATGCCCTGCTGCGTCGTGAAGTGGTACTTCACCCAGAACCGCTCGCCGGCCGCGTTGACCCACTGGTAGGTGTGCGAGCCGAAGCCGTCCATGGTCCGCCAGGAGCGCGGCAGACCGCGGTCGCCCATCAGCCACGTCACCTGGTGCGCGGACTCGGGGGACAGCGACCAGAAGTCCCACTGCATGTCGTTGTCGCGCAGGTTCGAGCCGGGCAGGCGCTTCTGCGAGCGGATGAAGTCGGGGAACTTGATGCCGTCACGGAGGAAGAACACCGGCGTGTTGTTGCCGACCAGGTCGTAGTTGCCCTCGGACGTGTAGAACTTCAGCGCGAAGCCGCGGGGGTCGCGCCACGTGTCGGGGGAGCCGTGCTCGCCGGCGACGGACGAGAACCGTGCCAGCATGTCGGTCGTCGCGCCGGGCTGGAACAGCGCCGCCCGCGTGTAGCGGCTGACGTCGGCGGTGGTCGTGAACGTCCCGAAGGCGCCGCCGCCCTTGGCGTGCACGACCCGCTCGGGCACGCGCTCGCGGTTGAACTGGGCGAGCTTCTCGACCAGGTAGTGGTCGTGCAGGACGATCGGGCCGTCGGCGCCGACCGCGAGCGAGTGCGCGTCGGAGGCGACGGGGGCGCCGGAGTTCGTGGTGGTGGGGTGGACCTGGGTCACACGTGTCCTTCCGGGTCGGGCGAGCCGCTGCGGGCGCGCCGGGGGCCGGTGCGGGCGGGTGCGCCCGACCGGTGGTCGGTGGGTGGTGGCCGGCGGGGCGCGCCGGCAGGTCGTCGGTGGGGTCCGGTGGAGGAGGTTCAGCCGGAGGCGGCCCGGCAGCCGGGGCACAGACCCCAGTAGGTGACCTCGGCGGTGTCGACCGTGAAGCCCGACGTGGAGACGGGCGTGAGGCAGGGTGCCTCGCCCACGGCGCAGTCCACGTCGCCGACGGCACCGCAGCGCCGGCACACGACGTGGTGGTGGTTGTCGCCGACGCGGCGCTCGTACCGGGCGGGGTGCCCGGCCGGCTCGATGCGCCGCAGGATGCCGGCGTCGGTCAGTGCGTGCAGCACGTCGTAGACCGCCTGCACGGAGACGGTCGGCAGGGCGGTCCGCGCGTGCCGCAGCACGGCGTCCGCGTCGGCGTGCGGCATCGAGGCGACCGCGTCGAGCACGGCCACGCGCGGGGCGGTGACCCGCAGCCCGTGCCGGCGCAGGAGGTCCTGCGGGGTCCCGTGCTCCGACTGCTCGGTCGGCGCGCCGGCTGCGGCGGGTGCGTGGTCGACGGGCATGGGCCCACCCTGGCACGTCTTCTGGAACAGTTCAAGGAGGGATCTGACGACGTGTCACCACCTGGCGCCGGTGCCGGGGGATGCGGACGGTTGGCCCGGGTGTTCTGGTAGAGTCATCCACGACTGACCTGGGTGGTGCGCGCGAGTGCTCCACCCGGGTGCACAAGTGGAGCCACTCCCACCTGAGTCCCGACCGCCCGGTCCGCCGGCAGCAGGGTCCAGGTCACCGGTCCAGGCCGTGCCCCCTCGCGGGAGCGCGGTCGGCGACGCACCGCTCGCGCGGTGGTCGTGGAACCGTCGGCCCCCACCTGTGCCCAGGACCGGGGGCCTTCCTCGTTCCTGGGGTCGACACCTGCGACTTCGAGGAGCACCACATCAGCGAGCCCCGCATCAACGATCGGATCCGCGTCGCCGAGGTCCGCCTGGTCGGCCCGAACGGCGAGCAGGTCGGCATCGTCCGCGTGGAGGACGCGCTGCGCCTGGCCCAGGACGCCGATCTCGACCTGGTCGAGGTGGCCCCGGACGCCCGTCCGCCCGTCTGCAAGATCATGGACTACGGCAAGTTCAAGTACGAAGCAGACATGAAGGCCCGCGAGGCCCGGCGGAACCAGACCAACACGGTTCTCAAGGAGATCCGCTTCCGCCTCAAGATCGACCCGCACGACTACGGCACCAAGAAGGGCCACGTCGAGCGGTTCCTCGCGGCGGGCGACAAGGTCAAGGTCATGATCATGTTCCGCGGCCGTGAGCAGTCGCGCCCCGAGATGGGCGTGCGCCTGCTCCAGCGGCTCGCGGACGACGTGTCCGAGCTCGGCTTCATCGAGAGCATGCCGAAGCAGGACGGCCGCAACATGATCATGGTGCTCGGCCCGACCAAGAAGAAGGCCGAGCAGAAGGGCGAGCAGCGACGCGCACGGCGCGAGCAGCGCACCCAGGACGAGACCGACGCTCCGGGCGCCGAGGCCCCGGCCGAGGACGGCCCGACGGCTGCTCCCGCGGCCGCGCCTGCTCCGGCGGCGGCGCCCGCTCCGGCCGCCGCGCCTGCCCCGGCTGCCGCGCCTGCCCCGGCTGCTGCCGAGACGCCCGCCGCCTCGCCCGCACCCAGCGCGCCCCGCCCGGCGACGGCTCCGCGCCCGGCGTCGGCACCCCGGCCCGCGGCCGCACCGCGACCCCAGGCCGCACCGCGACCGCAGACCACGGCACGCCCCGCCGCGGCTCCCCGGTCCGCGTCGACCCCCACGCCGGCGGCTGGTCCGTCGGCGACACCCCGCCCGACGTCCGGCCCCGCGGCCGGGTCGACGGCGGCGCCGACCCCGCGGCCCGCGCCGCGCCCGGCACCCACCCCGCGTCCCTCGGCGCGACCGGCCCCCCGCGGCCAGTCGTCCGGCGGCGGGAACGTCTGACCCGCACCACCACGCCCTGACCCCACCGGGTCCGGACGGACGAGTCGCGCCCCGGCGCGATGCGACGACAAGGAGAGACGGCAGCCATGCCGAAGAACAAGACGCACTCCGGTGCGAAGAAGCGCTTCCGGATCACCGGGAGCGGCAAGGTCATGCGCGAGCAGGCGAACGCCCGCCACCTGTTCGAGCACAAGTCGAGCCGTCGCACGCGCCGCCTCGCCTCGGACCAGGTCGTCTCCGCGGCCGACGCCCCCCGCATCAAGAAGCTGCTCGGCAAGTGACCGTCGGCGCGTGAGCGCCACGGCACCCCGCCGACCCGAGAACAGAGCAAGGAGCATCACGTGGCACGCGTGAAGCGGGCGGTCAACGCCCAGAAGAAGCGCCGGGCAACCCTCGAGCGCGCCAGCGGCTACCGCGGGCAGCGCTCGCGCCTGTACCGCAAGGCCAAGGAGCAGGTCACCCACTCCCTCGTCTACGCCTACCGCGACCGCAAGGTCCGCAAGGGCGACTTCCGCAAGCTGTGGATCCAGCGGATCAACGCGGCGGCGCGCGAGCAGGGCCTGACCTACAACCGCCTGATCCAGGGCCTCAAGCTCGCGGGCGTGGAGGTCGACCGCCGCGTGCTGGCCGACCTGGCCGTCACCGACGCGCCGGCGTTCAACGCCCTGGTGCAGGTGGCCAAGGACGCGCTCCCCGCGGACGTCAACGCGCCGCGCGCCGCGGCCTGACGCCGAGCAGCACCTCCGGCCGGGCGCACCCCGCCCGTGCCGTCGACGGACCCCCGGCAGCCCTCGCGGCTGCCGGGGGTCCGTCGTCGTCCGGGACGAAGCCCGGTGCGGGAGTGCGGGAGGATGGGGACGTGTCCCGTGAGCTGCCGCCCGTCGTCCCGGTGAACCACCCCGCACGCAGCGGGCCCTCCCTGCTGACGAACCTGCACTCCGACCGGGTGCGGCACGTGCGGGGCCTGGTCGCGCGGGCGGGTCGGCGCCGGGCGGGCCGGTTCCTGGCGGAGGGCCCCCAGGCGGTCCGGGAGGCGGTGCGGTGCACGCCGTGGCTGGTGCGGGACGTCTACCTGACGCCCGAGGCCGTGGAGCGCCACCCGGAGATCGCCGAGGACGCGAGCGGCCTGCACGTGCACCTCGCGTCCCCGGCGGTGCTGGACGCGATGTCCGCGGACGCCCAGGGCGTGCTCGCGGTCGTGGACCTGCCCGCCGACGCCGTCCCAGCGGGGCGGCTGACCGGGCCGCTGGCCGCGGCGGCGCTGCCCGAGGTCCTCGCCGGGCGGCCCCGGCTCGTGGCGGTGCTGGCGCGGGTCCGCGACCCGGGCAATGCGGGCACGGTCATCCGGGTGGCGGACGCCGCCGGGGCGGACGCCGTCGTCATCGCGGGTGACAGCGTCGAGGCGACGAACCCCAAGGTCGTCCGGTCGACGGCGGGCTCCCTGTTCCACCTGCCGGTGGTCTCGGGGGTGCCGGTGGCCGAGGCGGTCGCGGCGGTGCGCGGCGCGGGCCTGACGGTGCTCGCGGCGGACGGCGCGGGCGACCTGGACCTCGACGACCTGCAGGACGCCGCTGCCCGTGCCGGCGGCGCAGCGCCGGTGGACCCCGCGGCGGCCGCCGCTCCCGACCGGGAACCCGACCTGCGCGCGGCGACCGCGTGGCTGTTCGGCAACGAGGCGTGGGGCCTGCCCGCGGCGGACCGGGACCTCGCCGACGCCGTCGTGCGGGTGCCACTGCGCGGCAGGGCGGAGTCGCTCAACCTGGGGACGGCCGCGGCCGTGTGCCTGTACGCGTCCTCGCGCGCGCACCGCTGACCGGCGCGCGCACCGCTGACCGGCGCGCGCACCGCTGACCGGCGCGCGCACCGCTGACCGGCCCGCGCCCGTCCGGCGCATGCGGCCGTGGGGCGCGGCGGCCTCCGCCACGGCGCCGCGCGGTCGCCTGCGGCATGCTGGCCGGGTGCGCGTGTTCGCAGGTCTGTGGCCGACGCCGGAGGTGCGTCGTCACCTGGCGTCGGCGCTCGTGACGGCTGTCGGCGTGGACGCCGAGGGCGCGCCGGGCCGCGCGGGTCCGGAAGGGGTGCGGTGGACGGCGGCGGAGAACTGGCACGTGACGCTCGCGTTCTACGGGGACGTCGGGGAGAGCGTGGCCGAGCTGCTGGCGGGGGAGCTCGCGGCGGTGGCGGCGGGCACGAGCCCGTTCGGGCTGTCGCTGACGGGGGCCGGCGTCTTCGCGCACCGCACGCTGTGGGCCGGCGTCGGCGGGGAGGTCGAGGCCGTGCACAGCCTGGTGGCCGGGTGCCGGGAATCGGGCGAGGCCGTGGGTGCACGGCAGGACGACAGGGTGCGGTCGCGGCCCCACGTCACGCTCGGGCGGGCTGTGCCGCCCCGGGGGCCGCGCCGCCGGGTCCGGACCGCGGGCCCGGACCCGGCCGACCTCCTCGTGCACGCGCTGGCGGTCTACCGGGGCCCGGCCTGGCCCGTGCGGGACCTCGTGCTCGCGGAGTCCCGGCCGGGCGAGGGACGCGCCGGCGGGCCGCTGTACGTGCCGCTGGGCTCCTGGGCCCTCGGCGGCTGAGCGGCGTGGTGTGGCACCATGGCGCGCATGACGTCCCAGCCGCGCACCAGCCGCCGATTTCCCGGGCCCGTGCCCGGGGCGCGGCGCTGACGCGCGGCACCTGACCTCCGCAGGGCGGACGGTCCGGAGTCCCCGGCACGGGCGCCACTAGACTCGCCCGTCGGCCGGTCGTCGCGTGCGCGCGACCTCCCGGCCCGCCGATCCCGCCTGGAAGGTCCGGATGTCCACGCCCGACACACCCCTGTCCCCGCTCGACGCCGACGCCGTCGAGCACGCCCTGTCCGACGCCCTGGCGGCCGTCGCCGCCGCGCGAGACCTCGACGGGCTCAAGGCCGCCCGGCTCGCGCACACCGGCGAGCGCAGCCCGTTGGCGCTGGCCAACCGCGCGATCGGCGGCCTCGCCGCGGCGGACAAGGCCGTCGCCGGCCGGACCGTCGGCCAGGCGCGCGGCCGCCTGAACGCCGCGATCGCCGCGCGCGAGGAGCAGCTGGCCGCCGAGCGCGATGCTCGGGTGCTCGTCGAGGAGGCCGTGGACGTCACGCTGCCGTCCGACCGGCGCCCGCAGGGTGCCCGGCACCCGCTCGAGCTGCTGCAGGAGCGCGTCGCGGACGTGTTCGTGGCGATGGGCTGGGAGATCGCCGAGGGCCCCGAGGTCGAGGCCGAGTGGTTCAACTTCGACGCCCTGAACTTCGGCCCGGACCACCCGGCCCGGCAGATGCAGGACACGTTCTACGTCGCCGCTCCCGACGGCGAGCCCGACCCGCACCTGGTGCTGCGCACGCACACCTCGCCGGTGCAGGCGCGCAGCCTCCTGGAGCGTGAGCTGCCCGTGTACATCGCGTGCCCGGGCCGGGTGTTCCGCACCGACGAGCTGGATGCCACGCACACGCCGGTGTTCCACCAGGTCGAGGGGCTGGCGGTCGACAAGGGCCTGACCATGGCGCACCTCAAGGGCACGCTGGACCACTTCGCGCGGGCGATGTTCGGCCCGGAGGCCCGCACGCGCCTGCGGCCGTCGTTCTTCCCGTTCACCGAGCCGAGCGCCGAGATGGACCTGTGGTTCCCGCAGAAGAAGGGCGGCCCCGGCTGGATCGAGTGGGGCGGCTGCGGGATGGTCAACCCGAACGTGCTGCTCGCCGCGGGGATCGACCCCGACGTCTACTCCGGCTTCGCGTTCGGGATGGGCATCGAGCGCACGCTCATGCTCCGCCACGAGATCGCGGACATGCACGACATGGTGGAGGGCGACGTGCGCTTCTCCACCCAGTTCCGGGCGGTGATCTGATGCCTCGCATCCCCCTGACGTGGCTCGCCGAGCACGTCGAGCTCCCCGAGGGCCTCACGGCCGAGCAGCTGGCGGTCGACCTCGTGCGGGTCGGCCTCGAGGAGGAGGCCGTCCACCCGGCCGCCGTGACGGGTCCGCTCGTCGTCGGCCGGGTGGTGGAGCGCCACCCCGAGCCGCAGAAGAACGGCAAGACCATCAACTGGTGCCAGGTCGACGTGGGTGACCACAACGGCACCGCGGAGGACGGCACCCGCACACCGCGCGGCATCGTGTGCGGCGCGCACAACTTCGACGTGGGCGACCACGTCGTCGTGGCGCTGCCCGGCACGGTGCTGCCCGGGCCGTTCCCCATCGCGTCCCGCAAGACCTACGGCCACGTGTCCGACGGGATGATCTGCTCGTCCCGCGAGCTCGGCCTCGGCGACGACCACGACGGCATCATCGTGCTGTCCGAGCTCGGCATCGACGCGGAGCCCGGGACCGACGCGCGCGCCCTCCTGGGGCTCGGCGAGGAGGTCCTGGAGATCAACGTGACCCCGGACCGCGGGTACTGCTTCGCGATGCGCGGCGTCGCACGGGAGTACGCGCACGCCACCGGGGCGGTGTTCACGGACCGCGGCCTGCCGCGGCCGGGGGCCGACCACGGCGTCGCGACGACCGGCGGCTTCGGTGTGGAGCTCCGCGACGACGCCCCGATCCACGGGGTGCCCGGTGCCGACCGGTTCGTGGCGCGCGTCGTGCGCGGTGTCGCGGCCGACGCGCCGTCGCCGGCGTGGCTGCAGCAGCGGCTCACGCAGGCCGGCATGCGCCCGATCTCTCTCGCGGTCGACGTGACCAACTACGTGATGCTCGACCTGGGCCAGCCGCTGCACGCCTACGACCTGGCGACGCTCAGCGCGCCGATCGTCGTGCGCCGGGCGCGCCCGGGGGAGCGGCTGACGACGCTCGACGGCGTGGACCGGCCGCTCGACCCGGAGGACCTGCTCATCACGGACGGCCCCGACGCGGGGCGCGTGCTCGGGCTGGCGGGCGTCATGGGCGGGGCCGAGACCGAGGTGTCGGCCACGACGACCGACCTGCTGATCGAGGCCGCGCACTTCGACCCGGTGACGATCGCCCGCACCGCGCGGCGGCACAAGCTGCCCAGCGAGGCGAGCAAGCGCTTCGAGCGCGGGGTCGACCCGCAGCTGCCCCGGGTCGCGGTCGCGCGCGTGGTCGAGCTGCTCGTGGAGCACGGCGGCGGGACGCCCGACCCGGTGCTCACGGACGTGGACCGCACGGGTCCGGCGCCGCGGCTGCTGCTGCCCGCCGACCTCCCGTCGCGGCTGATCGGGCTCGACCTGGACGTCGCGGAGGTCGCCACGCACCTGCGGGCGATCGGCTGCACGGTCGGCGAGCCCGCCGGGACGGGCGCGGACACGGTGCTGCCGGTGACCGTGCCCACGTGGCGCCCGGACCTCACCGCCCCCGTGGACCTGGTCGAGGAGGTCGCGCGGCTGCACGGCTACGACGCGATCCCCTCGGTGGTCCCGCGCTCGCCGGTGGGGCTCGGCCTGACCGTGGCCCAGCGCCGGCGCCGCCGGGTGGCGCAGGTGCTCGCGGACTCCGGGTGGGTCGAGACGCTGTCCTACCCGTTCGTCGGCACCGCCCAGCTCGACGCGCTGGCCCTGCCGGAGGACGACGCACGGCGCGCCCTGCTCCGGCTGGCGAACCCGCTGTCGGAGGAGCAGCCGTACCTGCGCAGCTCGCTGCTGGTGACGCTGCTGGAGACCGCGCGGCGCAACGTCGCCCGCGGCACCACGGACCTCGCGGTGTTCGAGGTCGGCGCGGTGACGCGGCCCGTCGCGGGGACGTCCCCGGCACCGGTCCCGCCTGTCGCCGAGCGCCCCGCGCCGGAGGTGCTCGACGCGATCCGCGCGGCGGTGCCCGCGCAGCCGCGGCACGTCGCCGGCGTCCTCACGGGGCTGCGGGAGCCCGCCGGCTGGTGGGGTCCCGGGCGCCCGGCGGACCACGTCGACGCGATCGACGCGGTGCGCCTGCTCGCCGAGACGCTGGGCGTCGACGTGCGCCTGGAGGCCGACGCCTCGACCGCGCCGTGGCACCCCGGGCGCTGCGCCCGCGTGACCACGGCGGACGGCGTACTGGTCGGCCACGCCGGTGAGCTGCACCCCGCGGTCGTCACGACGCTCGGCCTGCCGGTGCGGGCGTGCGCGTTCGAGGTGGACCTCGACGTGCTGCTCGCGGCGGCGCCGCGCACCGAGGTGGCCGCACGCGAGGTGTCGACCTACCCCGTCGCGAAGGAGGACGTCGCCCTGGTGGTGCCGGACTCCGTGCCGGTCGCGGACGTCCTCGAGGCCGTGCGGGCGGGGGCGTCCGCGAGCACGGCGGGGGACGTCCTGGAGAGCGCGCGCCTGTTCGACGTGTACTCCGGCGAGCAGGTCGGCGCCGGACGGCGGTCGCTGGCGTTCGCGCTGCGGCTGCGCGCCGCGGACCGGACGCTGACCGCCGACGAGACGGCGGCCGTGCGCGCCGCCGTGGTGGCGGAGGCGGAGCGCCGGTTCGGCGCGACCCTGCGCGCGTAGGCGGGCCACGTCCCGACGGCCCCGGCCGCCGCCCCCGACGGGGTGTGCGGCCGGGGCCGTCGCCGTGTGCCGCCGCGCCGGGCCGGCCGCGCGCCCGGCGTCCGCGCGGCCGGCGTCCGCGCGCCCGGCGCCCGCGTCGGCGCCGTCGGCGCCGCCACGCCCGTCCGAGGTCGTCAGCCCGGACGGACGACCTCGGCCCGGCACCGGGTCCTGTGCAGTCGTGGTGTTCACGCTCCCGCCACCCGCGTGTTCCCCGGGGGTGGTTGCCTATCCGGACATACCGCCCATACGTTGTCACTCGGCTGAGTCACGTCTGTGACTGGGCCCTGTGACGCGGGCCGTCGTGCCCCCGGGGATCGGAGAAGATCGGTGAGCGCTGTACGCACACGCACGAGGTGGGCGGCGAGCCTCGCCGCCGCGGGAGCGATGGTCGGGGCACCCCTGGCCGCCGCTGTGCCCGCGGCAGCGGCGGAGGACACCCACACCATCGCGCAGGTCCAGGGCACGGGGGACGCCTCGCCGCTCGCGGGATCGACGGTGACGACGACCGGAGTCGTCACCGCGGTCTACGCGACCGGCGGCTACCGCGGCTACGTGATCCAGACGCCGGGCACGGGCGGTGACGCCGCCCGGACGGGGTCGGACGCGGTGTTCGTGTTCTCGCCGTCGACGGCGGGCTCCGTCGCCCCGGGGGAGCTGGTCCAGGTGACCGGTGCCGTCTCGGAGTACCAGGGCCTCACGGAGATCACCGTCGCCTCGGCGGCCGGCCTCGTGAAGCCCGGGGGCGAGGCCGCTCCCGTCGAGCCGGTCACGACGCCGTGGCCGGCGGACGCCGCTGGGCGCGAGGCGCTCGAGTCGATGCTGTACCTGCCGACGGGCGACCTGACGGTCAGCAACACCTACACCACCCACCAGTACGGCGAGATCGGCCTGGCCGTGGGCACCGCGCCCCTGCGGCAGCCGACCGACGTCGCGGCGCCCGGCACCCCGGAGAACGCCGCGGTGTCCGCGGACAACGCCGCCCGCGGTGTCGTGCTGGACGACGGCGCGAGCACGAACTTCCTCTCGGCCGCGAACTCGGGTCTCACCCCGCCGTACGTGTCACTGGAGAACCCGGTGCGCGTCGGGGCGCAGGTGACGTTCACCGAGCCCGTCGTCGTGGACTACCGGAACAGCAGCTGGAAGCTCAGCCCGACGGCGCCGGTGGACCCCGCCGACCCGACGAGCGTGCCGGTGCAGGTCGAGGACGACCGCACGGCCGCCCCGGAGGGCCTCGGTGACGCCGAGGTGACCGTCGCGTCGTTCAACGTCCTCAACTACTTCACGACGCTCGGCTCCCAGGGGGCCTCCTGCGTGCCCTACACCGACCGTGCCGGCGACCCGGTGACGGTCCGCGAGGGCTGCGCGCAGCGCGGGGCGTGGGACGCGGACGACCTCCAGCGCCAGCAGGACAAGATCGTCGCGGCCGTGAACGCCCTCGACGCCGACGTCGTGGGCCTCATGGAGATCGAGAACTCCGCTGTCGTCGACGGCGACCCCGACGAGGCGCTGGCCTCGCTGGTCGGCGCCCTCAACGACTCCGCGGGGGCCGGCACGTGGGACTACGTGCCCTCGTCGGCCGAGCTGCCGGCGGTGGAGCAGCAGGACAGCATCACGAACGCCCTGATCTACCGCCCCGCGGAGGTCGAGCCGGTGGGCGACGCCCGGGCGCTCGGCACGCAGTCGGGGGAGGACCAGGCGTTCGGCAACGCGCGGGAGCCGATCGGCCAGTCCTTCGTGCCGGTGGGTGGGGGCGACGAGCTCTTCGTCGTGGTCAACCACTTCAAGTCGAAGAGCTCTCCCGGTCCCTGGCCGGGTGACGCGGACGCCGGGGACGGCCAGGGTGCGTCGAACGAGTCGCGCGTCCGGCAGGCCGAGGCGCTGCGCGACTGGGTCCCGACGGTGCAGGGCGACGCCGAGGCCGTCGCGCTGCTCGGCGACTTCAACTCCTACACCCAGGAGGACCCGCTGCGGGTGCTGTACGACGCCGGCTACGCGGACGCCGCGACGGCGCTGGACACGCCGGGCTCGTCGTACGTCTACCAGGGCCTGTCGGGCTCGCTGGACCACGTGCTGCTGAACGAGGCGGCGCTGGACCGGGCGACCGGCGCGGACATCTGGGAGATCAACGCGGGCGAGTCGGTGGCGCTGGAGTACAGCCGCTACAACACGCACGGCACGCTGTTCTACGCGCCGGACGCCTACCGGTCCTCCGACCACGACCCGGTGCTCGTCGGCTTCGAGGCGGGCGACGGCGGCACGGCGCCCGACGGGCCGCTCGACCTCACGCTGCTGAACATCAACGACTTCCACGGCCGCATCGACGCCAACACCGTCGCGTTCGCCGGGACGGTCGAGCAGCAGCGGGCGGCGGCCGAGGAGGCCGGGGGCGCCGCGGTGTTCCTGTCCGCCGGCGACAACATCGGCGCGTCGCTGTTCGCGTCCGCGGTCGCGGAGGACCAGCCGACGATCGACGTGCTCAACGCCCTGGACCTGGCGGCGTCCGCCGTCGGCAACCACGAGTTCGACCGCGGCTACGCCGACCTGGTGGACCGCGTGATCGCGGGCGGCGGGAACGCGCAGTGGCCGTACCTCGGCGCGAACGTCTACGAGAAGGGCACTGAGAACCCGGCGCTCGACGAGTACACGGTGCTCGACGTCGACGGCGTGCGGGTCGCCGTCGTGGGCGCGGTCACGCAGGAGACGCCGACGCTCGTCAGCCCGGGCGGCATCGGGACGCTCGACTTCGGCGACCCGGTCGAGGCGGTGAACCGCGTCACGGCGCAGCTGTCCGACGGCGACGAGGCCAACGGCGAGGCCGACGTCATCGTGGCGGAATACCACGAGGGGGCCGGCGCCGGGACGCCCGACGGAGCGACGCTGGAGGAGGAGATCGCCGCGGGCGGCGCCTTCGCCGACATCGCGACCGCGACCTCCGCGGACGTGGACGTGATCTTCACCGGGCACACCCACAAGCAGTACGCGTGGTACGGCCCGGCGGAGCCCGGAGCCACCGGCGAGGGCACGCGACCCATCGTCCAGACCGGCTCGTACGGCGAGAACATCGGCAAGGTCACGCTCACCTACGACCCGGCCACGGACGCGGTGTCGGCGCTCGCGGGGGAGAACGTCAAGCGCGTCGCCCCGGCGACGGGCCAGACCCAGGCGCAGCTCGACGCGGCCCTGGTGGCCCAGTACCCGAGGGTCGCCGAGGTGAAGGCGATCGTCGACGCGGCGATCGCGGAGGCGGCCGTGGTCGGCAACCAGCCCAAGGGCTCGGTGACCGCCGACATCACGACGGCGTTCGCGGGCGGCGGCTACACCGGGACCGGCGGCACCTACGCCGGCGGCACCCGGGACGACCGGTCGAAGGAGTCGACGCTCGGCAACCTCGTCGCCGACTCGCTGCTGGAGACGCTCGCTCCCGCCGAGCGCGGCGGCGCGCAGATCGGCGTCGTCAACCCCGGCGGTCTGCGGGCGGAGCTCTTCTACGCCCCGGACGGCGTCATCACCTACGCCGAGGCCAACGCGGTCCTGCCGTTCGTCAACAACCTCTGGACGACCACGCTCACGGGCGACCAGGTGGTGACGATGCTCGAGCAGCAGTGGCAGACCAACGCCGACGGCACGATCCCCTCGCGCCCGTACCTGCAGCTCGGCCTGTCGGACAACGTCACGTACACCTACGACGAGTCGCAGCCGCTCGGCAGCCGCATCACGTCGGTGACGGTGGACGGGGCCCCGATCGACCCGGAGGCGGAGTACCGCATCGGCACGTTCTCGTTCCTCGCCCAGGGCGGTGACAACTTCCGGGTGCTCGCCGAGGGGGCCGGGACGACCGACTCCGGGCTGATCGACCGGGACGCGTGGATCGCGTACCTGGAGGCGAACCCGGGGCTGGCTCCGGAGTTCGACGAGCGGGCCGTCGGGGTGCCGGCGCTCCCTGAGGAGGTCGCCGCGGGTGAGGAGCTCGCGTTCCCGGTGACGGGCCTGGACCTGACGAGCCTCGGTTCGCCGCGCAACACGGCGCTCGACGTGCAGCTGGACGGCACGTCGATCGGGTCCGCCTCGGTGACCGAGGGCGTCGCGGACGTCGCGGTGACCGTCCCGGAGGGCACGACGCCGGGCGCGCACACCCTCGCGCTGGTGGCGGCCCCGAGCGGCACGACGGTGACGCTGCCGGTGACGGTGTCCGAGCCGGAGGGACCGGTGCTCGCGGCCTCGACGACCCGCCTGTCGGCCAGCCGGTCGAGCCAGCCGTACGGGAGCTGGCTCCCGACCGTGCTGCTCGCCCGGGTCCAGGTCGAGGGCACGTGGTTCCCGAGCGGGACCGTCGAGTTCCGCGAGGGCGACCGGGTGGTCGGGCGGTCCCCGGTGCTGCTGGGCCTCGCGCTCGGGACGGTGCCGCGCACCGCGCCCGTGGGGCCGCACCAGTACACGGCGACGTTCGTGCCGTCGAAGCCGGACGCGGTGGCCGGCAGCACGAGCGCCCCGGTCACGGTGACGGTGCGCCGCTGACCTCGGCGGGCTGACGCGGCAGGGCCCCCTCCCGGACGTCCGGGAGGGGGCCCTGCCGCGTGTGCGGCGCCGTCGCCGGCGGGCTCAGCAGCCGTCGGGCCCGCACGCCTCCGCGTCGGCCGCCCCGGCCACCGTCGGGATCGCCAGCGGCGGGTTGGCGTCCCGCCACGCCTGGTCGAGCAGCTGCGCGAAGACCTCCACGGGCTGCGCGCCCGAGAGCCCGAGCCGCCGGTCGGCGACGAAGAACGGCACGCCCTGGATGCCGAGGGCCGCCGCCTCGGCCTCGTCGGCGCGGACGGCCCCCGCGCCGGCGTCCGAGTCCAGGGCCGCGCGCACGGCGTCCGCGTCCAGCCCGGCCTCCGCCGCGACCGTGACCAGCACCTCGGGGTCGTCCACCACGCGGCCGTGCTCGAAGTGCGCGCTCATCAGCCGCTCGACGACGTCGGCCGCCGCGGCCGCCCCGCCGAGCCCCGCCGCGACGTGCACCAGCCGGTGGGCGTCGAACGTGTTGGCGGGCACGACCCGGTCGAAGTCGTAGGCGAGCCCGACCGACGCCGCGATCCCCGTCACGTGCGCGAACATCTGCTGCACCTGGTCCAGCGGCATGCCCTTGCGCTCGGACAGCAGCTGCGCCTCGGTCAGGCCGGGGTGCGCGGTCGACGGCTCGGCGTCCGGCTGCAGCTCGAACGACCGCCACGTCACGCGCACGTGGTCGCGGTGCTCGAACTGCTCCAGCGCGGCCGCGAACCGGCGCTTGCCGATGTAGCACCAGGGGCAGGCGATGTCGGACCAGATCTCGATGTGCAGGTCTCTCATGCGGTCAGCAGCACCTTCCCGGTGGTGGCGCGGCCCTCGAGGGCGCGGTGGGCCTCCTCGGCCTCGGACAGGGGGTAGGTCGCGCCGATGCGGACGTCCAGCGCCCCGGCGGCGACCGCGTCGAACAGCTCACCCGCGCGCCACGTCAGCTCCTCGCGGGTCGCGACGTGGTGGCCGATCGTGGGGCGCGTGAGGTAGACGGAGCCCGCGGCGTTGAGCCGCTGCGGGTCGAACGGCGGCACCGGCCCCGACGACGCCCCGAACAGGGCGAGCCCGCCCCGGGGGCGCAGGGACGCGAGCGACGCGTCGAACGTCGAGCGCCCGACGCCGTCGAAGACGGTGTGCACGCCCCGGCCGCCGGTGAGCCCCCGCACGATCTCGGGCAGCTCGGAGGTCAGGTCGTCGAGCTCCGTGTACCGGATGACGTCGGCGGCGCCGGCCGCGCGGGACAGCGCCTCCTTCTCCGCGGTGCCCACGGTGGTGATGACGCGGGCACCGCGCGCGGCGGCGAGCTGGGTGAGCAGCAGCCCGACCCCGCCCGCTCCGGCGTGGACCAGCACGTCCTGCCCGGCCTCGACCGGGAACGTCGACGTGGCGAGGTAGTGCGCGGTGATGCCCTGCAGCGGCAGCGCGGCGGCCACGTCCTCCCCGACGCCGTCGGGCACGTGCAGCGCGACGACCTCCGGCACGACGACCAGCTCCGCGTACGACGACGGAGCCGACGCCCACGCGACCAGGTCGCCCACGGCGAACTCCCGCACCTCGCGCCCGACGGACTCGACGACGCCGGCACCCTCGGACCCCGGGACGTGCGGGAACGGCATGGGGTACGTGCCGTTGCGGTGGTAGACGTCGATGAAGTTCACGCCCGCGGCGCTGAGCCGCACCAGCAGGTCGCGCGGCCCGGGCAGCGGGTCGGGGATCTCGTCGAGCGCCAGGACGTCGGGCCCACCGGGTTCGGTGGCGAGGACTGCGTGCATGTGGCCTGCAACGACGCCGGGCGCGCGGGCATTCCGCGGCACGCCTCGCCTGCGCCGCGGAGGGCGCCCCGGGGCGTGGCGGTCCGGCCGTCGCGCGAGGCGCCCCGCGCCCGCGCTCAGGCGGGCCCGATGCCCTGCGCGGCGAGCCAGGGGAGCAGCGCGGCGGTCCACGCCCCGGCGGGCAGCCCGTCGGCGAGCCCGAGGCCGTGCGGGCCGCTGGGGTAGACGTGCAGCTCCACGGGCACCCGGTGGCGCCGGAGCGCGGCGGTCGCGAGCAGCGCGTGCTCGACGGGCACCGCCTCGTCGTCCGCGGTGTGCCACAGGAACGTCGGCGGCGTGGCGGCGTCGACGCGCTCCTCGACCGACAGCGCCCGCGCGGGGCCGTCGTCCTCGTGGCCCAGCAGGTGGGTGCGGGACCCCACGTGGGGGTGCCGCACGAGGGAGACGACCGGGTAGCAGAGCACGGCGGCGTCCGGCCGGCGCACCTCGGAGGGGTCCAGGCCCGCGAGGGCCGCCGCACCGGCGCGCTCCTCGTGTGTCGCGGTCGCGGCCGTACCCGCCAGGTGCCCGCCGGCGGAGAAACCGAGCACCGCGACGGGCCCGTCCACGGGGGCGCCGCCGCGCCGGCCCGCGCGCAGGTCGGCGACCGCGAGCAGCACCTCGTGGAGGGCGGCCGGGTAGCGGGCAGGCGCCACGGGGTAGTCCAGCCAGGCCGACCGGACGCCGTGCGCGCCCAGGAACGCGGCGACGTCGCCGGCCTCGTGCGGGGCGCGCATGACGTAGCCGCCGCCGGGGAGCACCAGCACGGCGCCGCGGGAGCCGCGGGGAGTACCGTCGACGGGGGGACCGGGATGCAGCTGCGCGCGAGGGCTGGTCACGGAGCGTGAGACTAGCGCCCGCCGGCGGGGTCGACGCCACGCCGGGCCAGCAGGATGAATCGTCCTGCACAGGGATGTATGATCATGCACATGTCCTTCTCCGTCGCCGTCGCGGGCGCCTCCGGGTATGCCGGCGGCGAGACCCTCCGGCTGCTGCTCGGCCACCCCGACGCCGAGATCGGTGCGCTCACCGCGCACAGCAACGCGGGCACCCGCCTCGGCGCCCACCAGCCCCACCTGCGGTCGCTGGCCGACCGCGTCCTCACCCCGACCTCGGTGGACGAGCTCGCCGGGCACGACGTGGTGGTGCTCGCGCTGCCGCACGGGGCGAGCGGGGAGATCGCCGCGGCGCTCGCGGACCGCGGCGACGGGGCGGTCGTGGTCGACCTCGGCGCCGACCACCGGCTGTCCGACGCGGACGCCTGGCGCCGGTTCTACGGCACGGAGCACGCGGGGACCTGGCCCTACGGCATGCCGGAGCTGCTGCACGCGGGGGAGTCCGCCCCGGTCGCCCAGCGGGCCGCCCTCGCGCAGGCCCACCGGATCGCCGTCCCGGGCTGCAACGTCACCGCCGTCACGCTCGCTCTGCAGCCGGGCGTCGCCGCCGGCCTCGTCGGGCCGGACGTCGTGACCGTGCTCGCCGTCGGGTACTCCGGCGCCGGGCGGACCCTGAAGCCGCACCTGCTGGCGTCCGAGGCGCTCGGCTCGGCGCAGCCGTACGCCGTCGGCGGGACCCACCGGCACGTGCCCGAGGTCCTGCAGAACCTCGCGGTCGCCGGTGCGCCCGGCGGCACCCGGCTGTCGTTCACGCCGGTCCTCGTGCCGATGTCCCGCGGCATCCTCGCGACGGTCACCGCGCCCCTCGCGGCGGGCGCCGACGCCGCCGCCGTCCGCGCCGCGTGGCAGACCGCCTACGCGGACGAGACGTTCGTGCAGCTGCTGCCCGAGGGCGAGTGGCCGGGCTCCGGCGCCACCACGGGGGCCAACACCGCCCTGGTCCAGGTCGCCGTCGACGAGTCCGCCGGCCGCGTCGTCGCCGTGTGCGCGCTGGACAACCTCGTCAAGGGCACCGCGGGCGCCGCGGTGCAGTCCCTGAACCTCGCGCTCGGCCTGCCCGAGCGCGCCGGCCTCACCACCGAGGGAGTCGCCCCGTGACCGACGCCGAAGCCGCCCCCGCCGCCCCCGCCGCCCAGGGCGTCACCGCCCCCGCCGGCTTCCGCGCCGCGGGCGTCACCGCCGGGCTCAAGGCGTCCGGGCGCCCGGACGTCGCGCTGGTCGTCAACGACGGCCCGCTGCAGGTCGCCGCGGGCGTGTTCACGTCCAACCGCGTCGTCGCCGCCCCGGTCGTGTGGTCGCGCCAGGCCGTCTCGGACGGTGTCGCCACGGCCGTCGTGCTCAACTCCGGCGGCGCGAACGCCTGCACCGGCCCCGAGGGGTTCGCCGACACCCACCGCACGGCCGAGCACACCGCCGAGGTGCTCGGCGTCTCCGCGGGCGACGTCCTGGTGTGCTCCACCGGGCTGATCGGCGAGCGGCTGCCGATGGACCTGCTGCTCGCCGGCGTCGGGGCGGCGGCGGGCGCGCTGCGGCCGGACGCCGGGCCGGACGCGGCCACCGCCATCATGACCACGGACACGGTCAGCAAGACGACGGCCGTGGCCGGCGACGGCTGGATGGTCGGCGGCATGGCGAAGGGCGCGGGCATGCTCGCGCCGGGCCTCGCGACCATGCTCGTCGTCCTCACCACCGACGCGGTCGTGACCGCCGAGCAGGCCGACGCGGCGCTGCGCGGCGCCACCCGGACCACGTTCGACCGCGTCGACTCGGACGGCTGCATGTCGACCAACGACACCGTGCTGCTGCTCGCCTCCGGGGCCAGCGGCGTCACGCCCGACCCCGAGCTGTTCGCGACCGCGGTCGCCGCCGCCTCCGCGGACCTGGCCCGGCAGCTCGTCGCCGACGCGGAGGGCGCCTCGCACGACATCGCGGTGACGGTCACGGGGGCGACCACCGAGGACGCGGCGGTCGCCGTGGCCCGGGCGGTCACGCGCTCGAACCTGTTCAAGGCCGCGGTGTTCGGGAACGACCCGAACTGGGGCCGCGTGCTCGCCGCCGTCGGCACCGTGCCGGAGGAGGTCGCGCCGTACGACGCCTCGGTGCTCGACGTCGCGATCAACGGCGTCCAGGTGTGCCGCGCCGGCGGCGTCGGCGACCCGCGCGAGGGCGTCGACCTGGCCGCGGCGCGCGAGGTGCGCGTCGACATCGACCTGCACGCCGGCGACGCCACCGCGACCGTCTGGACCAACGACCTCACCCACGACTACGTCCACGAGAACAGCGCGTACTCCACATGAGCCTCGACGCCCCGCCGCCGCACCACGCGGCGTTCGACACCCGCACCGACCTGCGCCCCGACCAGAAGGCCGAGGTCCTCGTCGAGGCGCTGCCCTGGCTGCAGCGCTTCGCCGGCGCCCTCGTCGTCGTCAAGTACGGCGGCAACGCGATGGTCGACGACGAGCTCAAGCGCGCCTTCGCCGAGGACATGGTGTTCCTGCGTCAGGTCGGGCTGCGCCCGGTCGTCGTCCACGGGGGCGGGCCGCAGATCAACGCGATGCTGGACCGGCTCGGCATCGAGTCGGAGTTCCGCGGCGGGCTGCGCGTCACGACCCCCGAGGCGATGGACGTCGTGCGCATGGTGCTCACGGGCCAGGTGTCGCGGGAGCTCGTGGGCCTGCTCAACGCCCACGGCCCGTACGCGGTGGGCCTGTCCGGCGAGGACGGCGGGCTGCTCCAGGCCCGGCGGCGCACCGCGACGGTCGACGGCCGGCCGGTCGACGTCGGGCAGGTCGGCGACGTGGTGCAGGTCAACCCCGGAGCGGTGCACGACCTGCTGGACGCCGGACGCATCCCGGTGGTCTCCACGGTCGCCCCCGACGTCGACGACCCGACCCAGGTGCTCAACGTCAACGCCGACACGGCGGCGGCCGCGCTCGCCGTGGCGCTCGGCGCCCGCAAGCTCATCGTGCTGACCGACGTCGAGGGCCTCTACACCTCGTGGCCGGACCGCTCGTCGCTGGCCCGCCGCATCCGCGCGGGTGCGCTGGCCGACCTGCTGCCGTCCCTGGACTCCGGGATGCGCCCCAAGATGGAGGCCTGCTGGCGCGCGGTGACGGGCGGCGTCGGCCGGGCCCACGTCATCGACGGCCGGCAGGCGCACTCGATCCTGGTCGAGGTGTTCACGTCCGAGGGCATCGGCACGATGGTGCTGCCCGACGACGAGCCCGTGCCCTCGCCCTTCACCGCCCCGATCCCGCAGGTCGGCGGCGGCGTGCCGAACGTCCCCCACGTCCCCGAGGTGAGCTGAGTGACCGCGCAGCAGCCGGCGCCCGTCGACGGCGCCGCCGTCCTGACGGGCCTGACCCGGTCCGACTCCGTCGCGCACTGGACGCAGCGCTACGGCCACGCCCTGATGGACACGTTCGGAGCGCCGCAGCGCGTGCTCGTCCGCGGGGAGGGGCCGTACGTCTGGGACGCCGACGGCACCCGCTACCTCGACCTGCTCGGCGGCATCGCCGTGAACGCCCTGGGGCACGCGCACCCGACCCTGACGGCGGCCGTCTCCGCCCAGCTCGGCACGCTCGGCCACATCTCGAACTTCTTCGCCAGCCCGACGCAGATCGCGCTCGCCGAGCGGCTGCTGGCGCTCGCGGACGCCCCCGAGGGGTCGCGGGTGTTCCTCACGAACTCGGGCACCGAGGCGAACGAGGCGGCGTTCAAGATGGCCCGTCGCAACGCCGACGGCCCCGCCGGCCGGCGCACCCGCGTCCTGGCGCTGGAGGGTGCGTTCCACGGCCGGTCGATGGGCGCGCTCGCGCTCACGTCCAAGGCCGCGTACCGGGAGCCGTTCGAGCCGCTGCCCGGCGGGGTGGAGTTCCTGCCGTTCGGGGACACCGCGGCGCTGGAGGCGGCGTTCGAGGGCAGCGACGGGGACCGCGTCGCGGCGCTGTTCCTGGAGCCGATCCAGGGCGAGGCGGGGGTCCGCCCCCTGCCGCCCGGGTACCTGGTGCGGGCCCGCGAGCTGACGGCCGCGCACGGCGCGCTGCTCGTGCTCGACGAGGTGCAGACCGGCATGGGCCGGACCGGCGTGTGGCTGGCGCACCAGCACGCGCACCTCGGCGGCGGCATCCGCCCCGACGTCGTCACGCTGGCCAAGGGCCTCGGCGGCGGCTTCCCCGTCGGGGCGGTCGTCGCCTACGGGGAGCGCGCGGCGACGCTGCTCGGCCGCGGCCAGCACGGCACCACGTTCGGCGGCAACCCGGTCGCGGCGGCCGCGGCGCTCGCCACGGTCGGCGTCATCGAGCGCGACGGGCTGCTGTCGCACGTCACGGAGCTCGGCGCGTGGTGGCGGGAGCAGATCGCGGCGCTCGGGCACCCGCTCGTCGCCGAGGTCCGGGGGGAGGGGCTGCTCGTCGCGGTCGGCCTCACCGCGCCCGTCGCCGCCGACGTCGCCGCCCGCGCCCTCGAGGCCGGCTTCGTCGTCAACCCGTGCACCCCGGAGACCATCCGCCTGGCCCCGCCGTTCGTGCTGACCCGCGAGCAGGCCGCCACGTTCACCGACTTCCTCGCGGCGTTGCCGCACGACCTCGGAGCCGCCGCATGACCGCCGCCCCGCCCCGGCACTTCCTGCGCGACGACGACCTCAGCCCCGACGAGCAGGCGCAGGTGCTCGAGCTCGGCCTCGCGCTGCGGGCGGACCGCCACCTCCGCCGGCCGCTCGCCGGTCCGCAGGCGGTCGCGATCGTCTTCGACAAGCCGACGCTGCGCACGCAGGTGTCGTTCACGACGGGTGTGGCCGAGCTGGGCGGCTACCCGCTCGCCGTGGACGGCAACCTCGCCCGGATCGGGGTGCGGGAGTCGATCGCGGACACCGCGCGGGTGCTGGGCCGTCAGGTCTCGGCGATCGTCTGGCGGACGCACGCGCAGGCCCGGATCGAGGAGATGGCGGCCCACGCCGGCGTCCCGGTGGTCAACGCGCTGACCGACGACTTCCACCCGTGCCAGGTGCTCGCGGACCTGCTCACGCTGGCCCAGCACTGGGGCGGCGTGGGCGCGCTGCGCGGCCGGACCCTGGCCTACACGGGCGACGGCTCCAACAACATGGCGCAGTCGTACCTGCTCGGCGGCGCGACCGCGGGCCTGCACGTGCGCATCGCGACGCCGGCCGCCTACCTGCCGGACGCGGGCGTGGTCGCGGCCGCCGCGGCGGTGGCGGCGCGCACCGGCGGCTCTGTCGAGGTCACGGACGACCTGGGCGCGGCCCTCGCCGGCGCGGACGCGGTGGCGACGGACACGTGGGTGTCGATGGGCCAGGAGGACGAGGCCGCCGAGCGGGAGCAGCCGTTCGTGCCGTACCGCCTGGACGCCGCCGCGCTCGCCCTCGCGGCGCCGGACGCGCTCGTGCTGCACTGCCTGCCGGCGTACCGCGGGAAGGAGATCACCGCCGAGGTGCTCGACGGCCCGCAGTCCGTGGTCTGGGACGAGGCGGAGAACCGGCTGCACGCGCAGAAGGCCCTGCTCGCCTGGCTGCTCGAGGACGCCTCGTGACGGCCGAGGAGCCGGTGACGTCGACCGGACGCATCCCCGCGACCAAGGCCGCCCGGCACGCGCTGATCCGCGACCTGCTGTCCCGGCAGTCCGTGCACTCGCAGTCCGAGCTGGCGGATCTCCTCGCGCACCAGGGCGTCACCGTCACGCAGGCCACGCTCTCGCGCGACCTCGTCGAGCTGCGGGCCGTGAAGATCCGCACCCCCGTCGGCGCCCTCGCGTACGCCGTGCCGGGGGAGGGCGGCGACCGCAGCCCGGCCCCGGTGTCCGACGCCGAGGCGCTCGCCGCGCGGCTCGCCCGGCTCTGCTCGGAGCTGCTGGTCACCGCGGAGGCGTCCGGCAGCCTGGTCGTCCTGCGCACCCCGCCCGGCGCGGCGCAGTTCCTCGCCTCGGCCATCGACCACTCCGTCCTGCCCGGCGTGCTCGGCACGATCGCGGGCGACGACACCGTCCTCGTCATCGCCCGCGAGGGCGCCGACGGCCCCGAGGGCCCCGCGATCGCGGCCCGGTTCCTCGAGCTCGCGCAGACCGGCTGACCCCGGCGCGCCACCCGACCACCCCCGTCACGCAGACACGAAAGAGAAGAACATGACTGAGCGCGTCGTCCTCGCCTACTCGGGCGGCCTGGACACCTCCGTGGGCATCGGCTGGATCGCCGAGGCGACCGGCGCCGAGGTGATCGCCGTGGCGGTCGACGTCGGCCAGGGCGGCGAGGACCTCGAGGTCATCCGCCGGCGCGCCCTCGACTGCGGCGCGGTCGAGGCGTACGTCGCCGACGCCCGCGACGAGTTCGCCGCCGAGTACTGCATGCCGGCGCTGCGCGCGAACGGCCTGTACCTCGACCGGTACCCGCTGGTGTCGGCGCTGTCCCGCCCCGTCATCGTCAAGCACCTGGTCCGCGCCGCCCGGCAGTTCGGCGCCACCACCGTGGCGCACGGCTGCACCGGCAAGGGCAACGACCAGGTGCGGTTCGAGGTCGGCATCACGTCGATCGCGCCCGACCTCAAGTGCCTCGCCCCGGTCCGCGACCTCGCGCTGACCCGCGACAAGGCCATCGAGTTCGCCGAGCGCAAGAAGCTCCCCATCGCGACCACGAAGCACAACCCGTTCTCGATCGACCAGAACGTGTGGGGCCGCGCCGTCGAGACCGGCTTCCTCGAGGACATCTGGAACGAGCCCACCAAGGACGTCTACACCTACACGGACGACCCGACCTTCCCGCCGGTCGCCGACGAGGTCGTCATCACGTTCGACCAGGGCGTCCCGGTCGCGCTGGACGGCGTGCCGGTCACCCCGCTGCAGGCGATCCAGGAGATGAACCGCCGCGCGGGCGCCCAGGGCGTCGGCCGCATCGACATCGTCGAGGACCGTCTGGTCGGCATCAAGTCCCGCGAGGTGTACGAGGCCCCGGGCGCCATCGCGCTCATCGCCGCGCACCAGGAGCTCGAGAACGTCACCGTCGAGCGCGAGCAGGCCCGGTTCAAGCGCCAGGTCGAGCAGCGCTGGACCGAGCTGGTCTACGACGGCCAGTGGTTCTCCCCGCTGAAGAAGTCGCTCGACGTCTTCATCGACGACACCCAGCGCTACGTCTCCGGCGAGATCCGCATGGTGCTGCACGGGGGCCGCGCGACGGTCACCGGGCGGCGCTCGGACTCCTCGCTGTACGACTTCAACCTCGCGACCTACGACTCGGGCGACACGTTCGACCAGTCGGCGGCCCGCGGGTTCATCGAGATCTACGGCCTGTCGTCCAAGCTCGCCGCCGCCCGCGACGTGCAGTTCGGCAACGGCGAGGACCTCGGTTCGCAGGGCGGCATCGGTGCCTGAGCAGGCCGGGACGCTGTGGGGCGGCCGGTTCGCCGGCGGCCCCGCCGATGCCCTGGCGGCGCTGTCGAAGTCCACGCAGTTCGACTGGCGCCTGGCCCCGCAGGACATCGCGGGGTCGAAGGCCCACGCGCGGGTGCTGCACGCGGCCGGGCTGCTCGACGACGCGGCGCTCGCGGGCATGCTCGACGCGCTGGACCGCCTGCGCGCCGACGTCGAGTCCGGGGCGTTCGTCGCCGCCGAGTCCGACGAGGACGTGCACGGGGCGCTGGAGCGGGGCCTGATCGAGCGCGCCGGGGCCGATCTCGGCGGCCGCCTGCGCGCCGGGCGGTCGCGCAACGACCAGATCGCCACGCTGGTGCGGATGTACCTGCGGGACGAGGCCCGGGCGATCATGGGGCTGACGCTCGAGGTCGTCGACGCGCTCGTGACCCAGGCCGAGGCCGCGGGCGACGCGATCATGCCGGGTCGCACGCACCTGCAGCACGCGCAGCCCGTCCTGCTCGCGCACCACCTGCTGGCGCACGCGTGGCCGCTGCTGCGCGACGTCGAGCGGTACGCCGACTGGGACCGCCGCGCCGCGGTGTCGCCGTACGGCTCCGGTGCGCTGGCGGGCTCCTCGCTGGGCCTCGACCCGGCGGCCGTCGCGGCGGAGCTCGGGTTCGACGGCCCGGTGGAGAACTCGATCGACGGCACCGCGTCCCGTGACGTCGTGGCCGAGTTCGCCTGGGTGTCCGCGATGCTCGGCGTGGACCTGTCCCGCCTGGCGGAGGAGGTCGTGCTCTGGTCGACCGTCGAGTTCGGGTTCGTCCGGCTGGACGACGCCTACTCGACCGGGTCGAGCATCATGCCGCAGAAGAAGAACCCTGACGTGGCCGAGCTGGCACGCGGCAAGGCCGGCCGGCTGGTGGGCGACCTCACGGGCCTGCTCACCACGCTCAAGGGTCTGCCGCTCGCGTACAACCGCGACCTGCAGGAGGACAAGGAGCCGGTGTTCGACCAGGTCGACACCCTCACCGTCCTGCTGCCCGCCTTCGCGGGGATGGTCGCGACGCTGCGGTTCGACACGGAGCGGATGGCGTCGCTCGCCCCGCAGGGGTTCTCGCTCGCGACCGACGTCGCCGAGTGGCTGGTGCGCCAGGGCGTGCCGTTCCGCGTCGCGCACGAGGTCGCGGGCGCGTGCGTCCGGGCCTGCGAGCTCCACGAGCCGCCCGTCGAGCTGTGGGACCTCACGGACGAGGAGCTGGCCGCCGTCTCGCCGCACCTCACCCCGGACGTGCGCAGCGTGCTCTCGGCCGAGGGGTCCGTGGCCTCCCGGTCCGCGCACGGCGGCACCGCCCCGGTGCGGGTCGCCGAGCAGCTCGGGCGGGCACGCGCCCGTGCCGCCGTGCTGCGCGCGTCGGTGTCGGGCGCGGAGCCGGGTCGTGCGTCGTCGTCTGGCACGATCGCCGGGTGACCAGCCCGAGCGCGCCCCAGGGGCACGAGGACGCCGCGGGCGTCGTCGTGCCCCTGCTGCTGTCCGCGCCCCGGCGGCTCGGACCCGTCCGGATAGTCGCCGTCGACGGCCCGGCCGGATCGGGCAAGACCACGCTCGCGGGCGCGGTCGTCCGCCGGTGCGCCGAGGCCGGCGTGCGCGGGCACGTGCTCCACATGGACGACCTGTACGAGGGCTGGTCCGGGCTGGACGGCGACCTGTGGCCGCGGCTGGCCGTCCAGGTGCTCGAGCCGCTGCGCCGCGGGCTGCCCGGGCGGTTCCAGCGCTACGACTGGGTCGCCGGGCGGTTCGACGGGTGGGTCGACGTTCCGGTGCCCGACGTCCTGGTGCTCGAGGGCTGCGGCTCCGGCCGGCGGGCGGGCGCGCCGGACCTCAGCCTGCTCGTCTGGGTCGAGGCCGACGACGCCACCCGGCTCGCGCGCGGCCTGGAGCGCGACGGGCAGGCGGCCCTGCCGCACTGGGAGCGGTGGATGCGTGACGAGGCGGTGCACTACGCGCGCGAGGGCACCCGTGGACGCGCCGACGTGCGGGTGGACGCATGGGGCAGGATGGCCCGGTGAGCCAGGCGGTCCCGGAGAGCGAGGGCGGCGTGCCCGACGCCGCCGCGCCCGGCGTCCCCCTCGGCCGCGCCCCGGCCCGCGTCTGGTACGCGCGGCCCGTGCTCGACGTGGCGGCGGACCTGCTCGGCGCCCTCCTGACCGTCCGCTCCGACGAGGGCGACGTGACGGTGCGCCTCACCGAGGTGGAGGCCTACGCCGGCGAGGCCGACCCCGGTTCGCACGCGTTCCGCGGCCGCACGGCGCGCAACGCGGTGATGTTCGGCGAGCCCGGGCGGTTGTACGTCTACCGGCACCTCGGCCTCCACCACTGCGTCAACGTCGTCACCGGGCCGGCCGGCACCGCCTCCGCCGTGCTGCTGCGCGCCGGCGAGGTGGTCGACGGGGTCGACCTGGCCCGCGACCGCCGGGCGCGCGCCGGAGTGGTCGACTCCGACCGCCAGATCGCGCGCGGCCCGGCCCGGCTCGCGGTCGCGCTCGGCGTCGGCATGGACGACTACGGCGCCGACGTGACCGAGTCCGGAGGACGGATCGTGCTGCACCGCGACCCCGACGCGGTGACCGGGGCGCACGCCACCGGACCGCGCGTCGGCGTGGCCGGCCCCGGCGGCGACGCCGCCCGGTACCCGTGGCGGTTCTGGCTGGCCGGCGAGCCCACCGTCTCCGCGTTCCGCCCGGCGTATCGCCGGCCGGCGTCGGGAAGCAGCCCGCAGCGCGGGGCGACGCCGGCATGACCCCGACCGCCGACGGTGCGGCCCCTCCCGGCCGCGCGACGCAAGGAGCACCCGTGACCCACCTCCTCGACGAGCTCGCCTGGCGAGGCCTCGTCGCCCAGACCACCGACCAGGACGCGCTGCGCGAGGCGCTCGACGCCGGCCCGGTGACGTTCTACGCCGGGTTCGACCCGACGGCGCCGAGCCTGCACCACGGCCACCTGGTGCAGCTCGTGCTCATGCGGCACCTGCAGCTCGCCGGCCACCACCCGCTGGCCCTCGTCGGCGGGGCCACCGGCCTCATCGGCGACCCCCGGATGTCGGGGGAGCGCGTCCTCAACACCAAGGACACGGTCGCCGAGTGGGTGCAGCGGCTCCAGGCGCAGATCTCCCGGTTCCTCGACTTCGAGGGGGACAACCCGGCGCGGATGGTGAACAACCTCGACTGGACGGGTGAGCTCACCGCGATCGACTTCCTGCGGGAGGTCGGCAAGCACTACCGCCTGGGCACGATGCTCGCCAAGGACACGGTGGCCCGGCGCCTCGCCTCCGACGAGGGCATCTCGTTCACCGAGTTCAGCTACCAGATCCTGCAGGGCATGGACTACCTGGAGCTGCACCGCCGGCACGGCTGCACGCTGCAGACCGGCGGCAACGACCAGTGGGGCAACCTGCTGTCCGGTGTCGAGCTGATCCGCAAGTCCGAGCACGCGTCCGTGCACGCGCTGACCACCCCGCTCATCACGAAGGCGGACGGGACCAAGTTCGGCAAGTCCGAGGGCGGTGCCATCTGGCTCGACCCCGAGATGATGAGCCCGTACGCCTTCTACCAGTTCTGGCTCAACGTCGACGACGCCGAGGTGGTCGGCTACCTCAAGGTCTTCACGTTCCGCACGCGGGAGCAGATCGCGGAGCTCGAGGAGGCCGTGGCCGCGCGCCCGGCGGCGCGCGAGGCCCAGCGGGCGCTCGCCTACGACGTGACGTCCCTGGTGCACGGGACCGACGCCACCGACAAGGTGATCGCCGCGAGCCGCGCCCTGTTCGGAGGCGGCGACCTGGCCGGCCTCGACGAGGCGACCCTGCGCGCCGCGGTCGCCGAGCTGCCGTCGGCCGAGGTGCGGGTCGGCGACCCGCTGGTGGACGTGCTGGCCGCCACCGGGCTGGTGGCCTCCAAGGGCGCGGCGCGCCGTGCGATCGCGGAGGGGGGTGCGTCGGTGAACAACCGGAAGATCACGGACGACACCGCCGTGGTCGCGGCCGAGGACCTGCTGCACGGGCGGTGGCTCGTGCTGCGTCGGGGCAAGCGGACGCTCGCGGTCGCGCGGGTCGCCTCCGCCTGACCGCGGCGCCACCCCGACGGGGGTGGTCGGTGCCTGGCGCCGGCCACCCCCGTCGTCGTCCCGGGCGCCCGCGCCGTGCCCGGATCACGGTCGAGGGGTTGCGGCGCCCGCCGGCCCGGGGCACTCTGGACGCAGAGTGACGGGCGTCGCACCGGCGCCCGTCGCGCCACGACAAGGGTCACCCCGGCCGGCTGCGCGCGAAACCGCAGGTCAGCGGGGGTGCGGGGAGCGCGCGGGGCCCGTGAGCCCGCCGGCTTGACGCTGGGCGAAACGTCCGCGTAATGTTCTCCGAGTCGCCCGGCAGGGAGGAACGGACACCGAGGATCTCTCCCGGTGGCTGGTCCCACGGGTGGCCACCCCCTCAGCACGACCGACAGGCGCCTTGGCGTCCGGAAGGTCGCGCCGAGACCGGGGCGGACGACCCGCCGAATCGGAATTGACGCCGACAAAGCAGGACGAAAGCTCTGGTAGAGTGAAGGAAAGCTGAGCCGGGAAATACACCGGCAAAGCGGACCGGAAACTCTGGTAGAGTGAGGGAACGCCGGACCGGGAACGGAAAAGCGGGCCAGACACTCTGATAGAGTGGTGGAACGGGAAGCCGCGCGAGACGCGAGCGGAACGGACCAGGAACTCTGGTCGATCGGAACTGAGCCTCCGGCCAGGAGCCCGCAAGGGTGAGTGGGGGATGCGCGTCTGTTCTTTGAGAACTCAACAGTGTGCCTAGTAGTTGATGCCAAGATGGTTCATCGCTCGGGTTGGTCGCCTCGTTCGGGGTGGTTGGTCCGTGTGGTGGGTCTTGGTTTCACTGGGGAGCCGTGTCCGACCCCGTCGGTGCGGTTCCCGGTAAGCCGAATTGATAGATCCTCGCTCGCCAGCGGGTGGGGGTCGTTTCGTGTGTCGGTGGACTGCTGCTTTCGGGTGGTGGTTGCCAATGAGACATTTACGGAGAGTTTGATTCTGGCTCAGGACGAACGCTGGCGGCGTGCTTAACACATGCAAGTCGAACGGTGAACCCCAGCTTGCTGGGGGGATCAGTGGCGAACGGGTGAGTAACACGTGAGTAACCTGCCCCTGACTCTGGGATAAGCCTTGGAAACGAGGTCTAATACCGGATACGTACCGCTCGGGCATCCGATGCGGTTGGAAAGATTTATCGGTCAGGGATGGACTCGCGGCCTATCAGCTTGTTGGTGGGGTAACGGCCCACCAAGGCGACGACGGGTAGCCGGCCTGAGAGGGCGACCGGCCACACTGGGACTGAGACACGGCCCAGACTCCTACGGGAGGCAGCAGTGGGGAATATTGCACAATGGGCGCAAGCCTGATGCAGCGACGCCGCGTGAGGGATGAAGGCCTTCGGGTTGTAAACCTCTTTCAGCAGGGAAGAAGCGCAAGTGACGGTACCTGCAGAAGAAGCGCCGGCTAACTACGTGCCAGCAGCCGCGGTAATACGTAGGGCGCAAGCGTTGTCCGGAATTATTGGGCGTAAAGAGCTCGTAGGCGGTTTGTCGCGTCTGCTGTGAAAACTCGAGGCTCAACCTCGGGCTTGCAGTGGGTACGGGCAGACTAGAGTGCGGTAGGGGAGACTGGAATTCCTGGTGTAGCGGTGGAATGCGCAGATATCAGGAGGAACACCGATGGCGAAGGCAGGTCTCTGGGCCGCAACTGACGCTGAGGAGCGAAAGCATGGGGAGCGAACAGGATTAGATACCCTGGTAGTCCATGCCGTAAACGTTGGGCACTAGGTGTGGGGCTCATTCCACGAGTTCCGTGCCGCAGCAAACGCATTAAGTGCCCCGCCTGGGGAGTACGGCCGCAAGGCTAAAACTCAAAGAAATTGACGGGGGCCCGCACAAGCGGCGGAGCATGCGGATTAATTCGATGCAACGCGAAGAACCTTACCAAGGCTTGACATACACCGGAAACTTCCAGAGATGGTTGCCCCGCAAGGTCGGTGTACAGGTGGTGCATGGTTGTCGTCAGCTCGTGTCGTGAGATGTTGGGTTAAGTCCCGCAACGAGCGCAACCCTCGTCCTATGTTGCCAGCACGTGATGGTGGGGACTCATAGGAGACTGCCGGGGTCAACTCGGAGGAAGGTGGGGATGACGTCAAATCATCATGCCCCTTATGTCTTGGGCTTCACGCATGCTACAATGGCCGGTACAAAGGGCTGCGATACCGCGAGGTGGAGCGAATCCCAAAAAGCCGGTCTCAGTTCGGATTGGGGTCTGCAACTCGACCCCATGAAGTCGGAGTCGCTAGTAATCGCAGATCAGCAACGCTGCGGTGAATACGTTCCCGGGCCTTGTACACACCGCCCGTCAAGTCACGAAAGTCGGTAACACCCGAAGCCGGTGGCCCAACTCTTTGAGGGGGAGCCGTCGAAGGTGGGACTGGCGATTGGGACTAAGTCGTAACAAGGTAGCCGTACCGGAAGGTGCGGCTGGATCACCTCCTTTCTAAGGAGCATCTGACACGCCCTGCTTCGGTGGGGTCGTGCAGAGGCCATGCCCCGGCCGTACGCGTCGGGGGTGGTGCTCACGGGTGGAACATCAACTACGGCGGTCCGTTCGGGCCGGCACTGCGTCAGTACTCCTTCGGGATGGAACGCGCGCCGCCGGGTCGGGTGGGTCGCCGAGGCACGCTGTTGGGTCCTGAGGGAACAGCCCCGCGTGGGGAGGTTGCTTCGTGACGGGCCCGGTTGGTCGGTCGAACCGCCAGCTGCTTCGTGCAGCGGGTAGGCGCCGGACGCAAGACCGGGGATCGTTCGTTGTTTGAGAACTGCACAGTGGACGCGAGCATCTTTAAGTATGTCTTTGTGGTCAAGTTTTTAAGGGCACAGGGTGGATGCCTTGGCACTAGGAGCCGAAGAAGGACGTGGTAGCCTGCGATAAGCCTCGGGGAGTTGGCAAACGAACCGTGATCCGAGGATGTCCGAATGGGGAAACCCCGCACGAGTCATGTCGTGTGACCCGCACCTGAATATATAGGGTGTGTGGAGGGAACGCCGGGAAGTGAAACATCTCAGTACCGGCAGGAAGAGATATTCCGTGAGTAGTGGCGAGCGAAAGCGGATCAGGCCAAACCGTATGCGTGTCAAGCCGGCAGGCGTTGCGTGTACGGGGTTGTGGGACCTTTCAGTTGATTCTGCCGAGTCAGCAGGGAGTCAGAAAGCCTCGTGATAGTCGAAGGGCATTGAATGGCCCGGCACAGAGGGTGGTACCCCCGTAGACGAAATCATGTGGCCTCCCGAAGGGGATCCCAAGTAGCACGGGGCCCGAGAAATCCCGTGTGAATCTGGCAAGACCACTTGCTAAGCCTAAATACTACCTAGTGACCGATAGCGGACAAGTACCGTGAGGGAAAGGTGAAAAGTACCCCGGGAGGGGAGTGAAATAGTACCTGAAACCGTGTGCCTACAATCCGTCGGAGCCTCCCTAGCAGGGGTGACGGCGTGCCTTTTGAAGAATGAGCCTGCGAGTTAGTGGTACGTGGCGAGGTTAACCCGTGTGGGGAAGCCGTAGCGAAAGCGAGTCCGAACAGGGCGTGATAGTCGCGTGCTCTAGACCCGAAGCGAAGTGATCTAGCCATGGGCAGGTTGAAGCGCGGGTAAGACCGCGTGGAGGACCGAACCCACCTGGGTTGAAAACCGGGGGGATGACCTGTGGTTAGGGGTGAAAGGCCAATCAAACTTCGTGATAGCTGGTTCTCCCCGAAATGCATTTAGGTGCAGCCTCGCGTGTTTCTTGCCGGAGGTAGAGCTACTGGATAGCCGATGGGCCCTACCAGGTTACTGACGTTAGCCAAACTCCGAATGCCGGTAAGTGAGAGCGCGGGAGTGAGACTGCGGGGGATAAGCTCCGTAGTCGAGAGGGAAACAGCCCAGACCACCAGCTAAGGCCCCTAAGCGTATGCTAAGTGGGAAAGGATGTGGAGTTGCACAGACAACCAGGAGGTTGGCTTAGAAGCAGCCACCCTTGAAAGAGTGCGTAATAGCTCACTGGTCAAGTGATTCCGCGCCGACAATGTAGCGGGGCTCAAGTATACCGCCGAAGCTGTGGCATTCACACATTGCGCTAGGCCTTCGTGGTCCAGGCGTGTGGATGGGTAGGGGAGCGTCGTGTGGCGGGTGAAGCTGCGGGGTGACCCAGTGGTGGACGCTACACGAGTGAGAATGCAGGCATGAGTAGCGAATGACGGGTGAGAAACCCGTCCGCCGAATGACCAAGGGTTCCAGGGCCAGGCTAATCCGCCCTGGGTAAGTCGGGACCTAAGGCGAGGCCGACAGGCGTAGTCGATGGACAACGGGTTGATATTCCCGTACCGGCGAAGAACCGCCCATACCGAGCCCGGTGATGCTAAGCGCCCGAGCCCGCATATCGCGCCCTTCGGGGTGCACCGTGCGGGGGAGCGCGCGACCCGATCCGGTAGTAGGTAAGCGTATTAACAGGAGTGACGCAGGAAGGTAGCCCAGCGTGGCGATGGTAGTCCACGTCCAAGGCCGTAGGGCGAGTGGTAGGCAAATCCGCCACTCACATAGCCTGAGAACCGATGGTGACAGCGTATGCTGGATGATTGGGTGATCCTATGCTGCCGAGAAAAGCTTCGACGCGAGGTTCTAGCCGCCCGTACCCTAAACCGACTCAGGTGGTCAGGTAGAGAATACCAAGGCGATCGAGAGAATCGTGGTTAAGGAACTCGGCAAAATGCCCCCGTAACTTCGGGAGAAGGGGGGCCTGAAGCGTGTACCGGTTCGCCCGGGAAGCGTGGAGGGCCGCAGAGACCAGGGAGAAGCGACTGTTTACTAAAAACACAGGTCCGTGCGAAGTCGCAAGACGATGTATACGGACTGACGCCTGCCCGGTGCTGGAAGGTTAAGAGGACGGGTCAGCCGCAAGGCGAAGCTCAGAATTTAAGCCCCAGTAAACGGCGGTGGTAACTATAACCATCCTAAGGTAGCGAAATTCCTTGTCGGGTAAGTTCCGACCTGCACGAATGGCGTAACGACTTCTCCGCTGTCTCAACCGCGAACTCGGCGAAATTGCACTACGAGTAAAGATGCTCGTTACGCGCAGCAGGACGGAAAGACCCCGGGACCTTTACTATAGCTTGGTATTGGTGTTCGGTGCGGCTTGTGTAGGATAGGTGGGAGACTGTGAAGCCGGCACGCCAGTGTCGGTGGAGTCAACGTTGAAATACCACTCTGGTCGCTCTGGATATCTAACCTCGGTCCGTGATCCGGATCAGGGACAGTGCCTGGTGGGTAGTTTAACTGGGGCGGTTGCCTCCTAAAATGTAACGGAGGCGCTCAAAGGTTCCCTCAGCCTGGTTGGCAATCAGGTGGCGAGTGCAAGTGCACAAGGGAGCTTGACTGTGAGACTGACAGGTCGAGCAGGGACGAAAGTCGGAACTAGTGATCCGGCGGTGGCTTGTGGAAGCGCCGTCGCTCAACGGATAAAAGGTACCCCGGGGATAACAGGCTGATCTTGCCCAAGAGTCCATATCGACGGCATGGTTTGGCACCTCGATGTCGGCTCGTCGCATCCTGGGGCTGGAGTAGGTCCCAAGGGTTGGGCTGTTCGCCCATTAAAGCGGTACGCGAGCTGGGTTTAGAACGTCGTGAGACAGTTCGGTCCCTATCCGCTGCGCGCGCAGGAAACTTGAGAAGGGCTGTCCCTAGTACGAGAGGACCGGGACGGACGAACCTCTGGTGTGCCAGTTGTTCCGCCAGGAGCACGGCTGGTTGGCTACGTTCGGAAGGGATAACCGCTGAAAGCATCTAAGCGGGAAGCCTGCTTCAAGATGAGGTTTCCACGGGTCTTCGGACCTGAGAGGCTCCCGGCTAGACCACCGGGTAGATAGGCCGGATGTGGAAGAGGGGACGCAAGACCCTCGCAGCTGACCGGTACTAATAAGCCGACAACTTCACCACTCATACTTTGCTACGCGTCCACTGTGCGGTTCCCGAACCACGAACACGCGCCCTCCGACCTGTCGGTGGGTGTCCCGTGTCGACAGTTCGACAGAGTTACGGCGGCCATAGCGAAGGGGAAACGCCCGGTCCCATTCCGAACCCGGAAGCTAAGCCCTTCAGCGCCGATGGTACTGCACTCGCCAGGGTGTGGGAGAGTAGGACGCCGCCGGACATCATTCAGAAGAAGCCACCCCATCGCTGGGGTGGCTTCTTCTGTTTCCCGGGCTCTTGCGGGCGGATCTTCTGTCGACGCGGGACGGTCGTGGCGGCGTCCAGGGGCCGTGCAATCGTGAGCCTGGTGCGCCGCGCCGGGGCACCATCCACGCCGCCCGGGGGAGAGCTGTCGAGGCGCTGCGTGGGGCGATCCGCACCCAGGACGTGCCACGAGAGCCCGCTCCAGGTTGCGGTCGTTGCGAGGTTCGACGGCGTCGCGACCGCAGCCTTCGCGATCTGAGGGCTGCGCCGGTCCCGACGGTGCTGGGCACGGGGACGTCTCGTGCGGGACGGGACGGGACGTTCGACGTGCGGGGGCTCGCGGGGATGAGCCCCTATCTCGGGCCGGCTGTCGCTCGGTCCGGGCGGTCACGGCCGGTGCGTGGAGCGGGGTCACGTCATCTGGTCAGCTCGCGGTCGAGTGTCCGGTCGGCGGTTCTCGGGCGGCTCGAGCGGGCGATCCTCGCTCGGACTCTCGGCTCTCGGTTCCTCGGTCGGTCGTGGGTCGGTGGTGCCGTGGGCACGCGGTGGTGCCGTCGGTACGCGGTGGCGCGGCCTGCACTCGGGACGGGATCCCCGGCAGCGGTGGTTGCCCTGGCCCCGGGATGGTCCGGGCGGGCGAGGGCCGGTGCTCGGGCGACGTGACGGTCGATGGTCCCCAGGCCGGGGCCGGATGTGGGGTCGGGCGTGGCTGGATGAGACGATGGTCAACGGTCGGATGACGAGGAGACGCAGGACATGAGCAGCGACGAGCGCGGGACGCGTTCGGCGGACGAGGGCGATCGCCGCGGCGGTGGCGTCGGGCGCTACAGCAACCGGAACGGTGCGCGCCCTGCGGGCGGTGCACGGCCGGCGCGCGCTCCGCGGGTGGCGGGTCAGCGCGGCCGGGGACAGGCCGAGGGCGGCGGCGCGCGCGGCGGGAGCGAGGGTTCGCGGGCCGGCCGTGGGGGCACCGCCGCGCCCCGCGGGCGCGAGGGGTACGAGCGCGACGGGCGTCCGTCGGACGGCGGAAGTGCCGGGCGCGGTGCGTGGGGCGGGTCCGACCAGGGCGGTCGGTCGGGTCGTGGTTCTCAGGGTGACCGTAGCCGGCCGACCGAGGGCTACCGGGGCGATTCGACGCGCGGTGCGGGGGACGCTTCGCGCGGTGGGTACCGAGGTGAGCGGGCCGGCGCGGCTCGCGACCGTGGGGGTCGCGCCGACGGGTTCGCCGGGGAGCGTTCCTCGCGACCTGGCGGCGGGTCCACGCGCGACCGCGCGCGGGACGGCTCAGGTCGGGACGACCGCGGCGGCGCACGTCGACCGTCCGGGGCGGGTGAGGGGCGCGGGGCCGGCACCGGCTGGGGTGGTCCCCGCCGCGATGCGCGCGGCTCGCGCGACGAGGGACGAGCCGGCTACCGGGACGGCGCGGGACGTGACGGCGCGGGGCGTGACGGCTCGCGGCGGGACAGCGGAGGCGCGTCCGGTGGGTTCCGGCGCGACGGGGACGAGCGGCGGGACGTCCGGCGCGGCGGTGGTGCCCGTGAGGGCGGGTTCCGCAGCGGTGCCCGTGACGGCGCCGATCGCGGGTCCGCCCGTCGAGGCTCCGAGAGCGGCGACCGGCCGCGTGGCACCTGGCAGGAGCGAGGGCGGCGGGACCAGGACGGCTCCGCCCCGGGCGACAGGCGGTCGCGTAGCGGGGGTGCGCGGGGTGGTCGTGCCGGTGGGTTCGGCCGTGAGGAGGGCGCTCGGCGTGACGAGCGCGGTGGTCGGCCCGGGTTCGGCGACCCCCGAGGCGGTGCGCGGGGTGACCGGGTCGCGGGCCGGGACGACCGCGGTGGGTCGCGGGAGGGACGTCGCGGGTTCGACGGCGAGGTCCGGGGTCCGCGGGGCTCCGACGAGCGGCGGCCTCTGCGTCGTGGACCGCACCGCGAGGACGACCAGCGGGACACGCGGCCGCCCCAGTCCGTCCGGGTCTACGGCCCGGACATCCCGGACGACGTGGAGTTCAGCCAGCTCGACCGCGAGGTCCGGGCGCGGCTGCGGACGCTCAGCAAGGACAACGCGTTCGTCGTGGGGCGTCACCTCGTCATGACCGGGCGGCTGCTCGACGTCGACCCGGAGCTCGCGTACGAGCACGCCCAGGCCGCGGTGCGGCACGGGGGCCGGGTGGACGTGGTGCGGGAGGCCGCCGGGCTGGCGGCGTACCGGACCGGGCGTTTCGCCGAGGCGCTGCGGGAGCTGCGCACGGTCCGGCGTCTGAACGGGTCGTCGGAGCACCTCGCCGTGATGGCCGACTGCGAGCGTGGCCTGGGGAGGCCGGAGCGGGCGATCGCCCTCGCGGCCGAGCCGGAGGCGGAGCAGCTCGACGTGCAGGGCCGGGTGGAGCTGGCGATGGTGGTCAGCGGGGCGCGGCTCGACATGGGCGACCCCGATGCGGCCCTCGCGGCCCTGTCGGGGATCGCGACCGGGACGGTGCGGACGGTCCTCGGCGCCCGGGTCGTCCAGGCGAGGGCCGAGGCGCTGCGGGCGGCCGGTCGCGCCGCGGAGGCCGACGCGGTCGAGGCCGCGGTCCCGGCGGCGCTGATGGCGCAGGCCGCGGACCTCGAGCCGGACGAGGACGTCGTCGTGTTCGACCTCGAGGAGGACGACGAGGCGGGAGGCGTCACCGACCAGCCTGCGGTCGGGGTCGAGCCGGACCAGCCCGCCGGGGCCGCCGACCAGGCGACCCCCGAGCCCGACACGGAGGACGAGTGACCGACGCACGCCTGCTCGGCAGCGACATCCCGCTGGCCGAGCGCTACGACCTGGCCCTCGTCGACCTGGACGGCGTCGCGTACCGGGGGCACGAGCCCATCGACGGGGCGTCGGCCGGGCTCGCCGGTGCGCGAGCCGCGGGCATGCGCCTGGTGTTCGTGACGAACAACGCGTCGCGGGAGCCGGGGTCCGTGGCCGAGCAGCTCACGTCCCTGGACATCCCGACGCGGCCGGACGAGGTGATGACGGCGGCACAGGCCGCGGCGGCGCTGCTGGCCACCCGGCTGGAGCGCGGCGCCACGGTCCTCGTGGTGGGCGGCGCGGGGCTGCTGACGGCGGTGCGGGAGGCGGGCTTCACGGTCGTGACGTCCGCGGAGGACCGGCCGGACGCCGTGGTGCAGGGCTTCGCTCCCGAGCTCGGCTGGGCCCAGCTGGCGGAGGCGGCGTACGCCGTGGCCGGCGGCGCCTGGTTCGTGGCGAGCAACCTCGACAAGAGCCTGCCGACCGCCCGCGGGTTCGCGCCCGGCAACGGCGCGCTCGTGGGCGCGGTCACGGCGGCCACCGGTGTCGTCCCGGACAGCGCCGGCAAGCCGGCGTCGACCATGTACGAGATGGCGGTGGAGCGCGCCGGTGCCCGCGCGGCCCTGGTGGTCGGCGACCGGCTCGACACCGACCTGGCGGGCGCCCGGTCCGGCGGCTTCGACGGACTGCACGTCCTGACGGGCGTCAGCACGGCGCGGGACGACGTGCTGGCCCCGCCCGGGCTGCGCCCGCACTACATCGCGGCGGACCTCGGCGGGCTGCTGGTCCCGCACCCCGAGCCGGTGGCCGCGGGCGACGGCTGGTGGACGTGCGGCGGTGCCGCGGCGCGTGTGGTCGACGGCCGCCTCGACCTCGGGTCGTCTCCCGCCGGCACCGATCTGGTGCGGGCGGCCTGCGCGGCGGCGTGGGCCTCGGCCGACGCGGGTCAGGCGGTCGACCCGGCTTCGGTACCGGAGCTGCGTGTCGAGCCGGGGCGGGCGGCCGGCGTCGGAGCAGGCCGGTAGCCTGACGGAGGCGGGGGACGTCAGCACCGGTGGATGGGGAGTGGGAGTCGTGGAGCCGACGGGCGACCAGGTGGTGGACGAGGCGCTGTCGCGCCTGACCGACGTCACCGAGCTGGGGCTGCGCGAGCAGCTCGCCGTCGTCGACGCCGTGCACGCCGCCCTCCAGGACCGCCTCGCCGACGCGGAGGGCTGAGGCGCGTGGCGACGCGTGTCGACGCCGCGCTGGTGCGCGACGGCCTCGCCCGGTCGCGCCGGCACGCGGCGGAGCTGATCGCCGCCGGCCGCGTGGTCGTCGACGGTGCCGCGGTCCGTCGGGCCGCCCTGCCGCTCGCGGAGGGCCAGCGTCCGGAGGTCGTCGGCGGCGGGACGGACGACGACTGGGCGTCGCGCGGTGCGCACAAGCTGCTGGGCGCGCTCACAGCCTTCGAGGTCGACGTCACCGACCGCGACTGCTTGGACGCGGGCGCCAGCACCGGCGGGTTCACGGACGTGCTGCTGCGCCGGGGCGCGCGCCGTGTCGTCGCGGTGGACGTCGGGCACGGTCAGCTCGTGGAGCGGCTGCGCACCGACCCGCGGGTGGAGTCGCGCGAGGGCGTCAACGTCCGGTACCTCGGGGTGGGCGACGTCGCGCCGGCCCCCGGCCTCGTGGTGGGTGACCTCTCGTTCATCTCGCTCCGGCTGGTGCTCCCCGGCCTGGTGGCGGTCGCCGCGCCGGGGGCGGACCTGCTCGTGCTCGTCAAGCCGCAGTTCGAGGTCGGGCGGGACCGGCTCGGCGCCGGTGGCGTGGTGCGGTCCCCCGGGCAGCGCGCGCAGGCGGTGCTCGACGTCGCCGCCGCAGCGGGCGACCTCGGCCTCGCGGTGCTCGGCGTGGCCCGGAGCCCGCTGCCCGGCCCGAGCGGCAACGTGGAGTACTTCCTGCACCTGCGGCGAGGCCCGGCGGGCCTCGTCGGCGAGAGCCTGGCCGCGCGGGTGCACGAGGTCGTGGACGACGGAGAGGGTGCAGGGGCATGAGCAGCAGGAGGGTGCTGGTCGTCACGCACAGCGGGCGGCCCGAGGCGGTGACGGCCACCGAGGAGGCGGCAGCGGCCCTGACGGCGGCCGGTTTCACGCCGGTCCTCGCCGGCGAGGACGTCCCGGGCATGGCGTTCCACGACATCGAGCTCGCGATGATCCTCGGCGGCGACGGGACGATCCTGCGTGCGGCGGAGCTCGCACGCGGAGCCGGCGTGCCGCTGCTCGGGATCAACCTCGGCCACGTCGGGTTCCTCGCGGAGAGCGAGCGGGACGACATCAAGGAGGCCGTGCGCCGCATCGCGGCGGGGGACTACACGGTCGAGGAGCGGACCACCCTGCAGGTGCAGGTGCAGGTCCCCGGACGGCCGGACCCGCTGACGTCGTGGGCGCTGAACGAGGCCGCTCTGGAGAAGGCCGAGCCGGCGCGCATGGTCGAGGTGGTGATCGAGGTCGACGACCGGCCGCTGTCGACGTTCGGGTGCGACGGCGTGGTGCTCGCGACGTCCACCGGGTCGACCGCGCACGCGTTCTCCGCCGGGGGGCCGGTGGTGTGGCCGGAGGTCGACAGCCTCATCGTCGTCCCGCTGTCGGCGCACGCGCTGTTCGCGCGCCCGCTCGTCGTGGGCCCGCGCAGCGTCGTCGCGGTCGAGGTGCTGACGCGCTCGCCGTCGCCCGCCGTGCTCGTGTGCGACGGGCGCCGGCGCATCGACGTCCCGGCCGGCTCGCGCGTGGAGGTCCGCCGGTCGCCCGTGCCGGTGCGGCTGGCGCGCCTCACTCCGGCGCCCTTCACGGACCGCCTGGTCAACAAGTTCGCCCTGCCTGTCGCCGGCTGGCGGGGTCGCTCGCACGAGCACGAGCCGCACCCGCACGGCACCGGCCCCGAGGACGCCCTCCGGGGGGACACGGCCCGGCCGGACGGACCGAGCCGCCCCGGCGACGCGGTGGGTGCCCCGGCCGCGGAGGGGAGCTGACCGGTGTTCGAGGAGATCTCCATCAGCGACCTCGGCGTCATCACCGGCGCCCAGGTGCGGCTGCACCCGGGGCTGACCGTGCTGTCCGGCGAGACGGGTGCCGGCAAGACGATGGTGCTCACCGGCCTCGACCTGCTGCTGGGCGGCAAGGCCGACCCGGCGACCGTCCGGACCGGCGCGGCGCAGGCGGTCGTCGAGGGCCGGGTCCTCGTCGCCGCGGGCTCGCCGGTGCTGGCCCGCGCGCGGGAGGCGGGCGCCGCTCTCGACGACGACGGCGGGCTCGTGCTCGTGCGCACGGTGACGGCGCCGACGGAGGACGCCCCTGGCCGGTCCCGCGCGCACCTCGGCGGTCGGTCCGTGCCGCAGGCCGTGCTGGGGGAGCTGGCGGAGCACCTCGTGACCGTGCACGGCCAGCAGGACCAGGCGCGCCTCCGGTCGCCCGCCCACCAGCGGGAGGCGCTCGACGCGTTCGCCGGAGCGGCCCACCAGGACCTGCTCGGGGAGTACCGCGAGGCGTGGGCGGAGCGCGCCCGGCTGCAGGCGACGATCGACGACCTGACCGCGCGACGGCAGGACCTCGCTCGGGAGGCGGAGCTGCTGCGGCTCGGGCTCGCCGAGGTGGAGCGGGTCGACCCGCAGCCGGGGGAGGACGAGCAGCTCGCGGCGGAGATCGAGCGGCTGGAGCACGCGGAGGACCTGCGCGCGGCCGCGTCGGGGGCGCACGCGGCTCTCGTCGGGGACGACGACGCAGCGGACGACGCCGCCACGGCCGCCGGCGCCGTCGAGCACGCGCGGCGGCTGCTCGACGGGGCGGGGGTGCACGACGGGCGCCTGGCCGAGCTGCGCGACCGCGTCGCGGAGGCGGGCTACCTGCTGGCGGACGCCGCGACGGAGCTGTCGTCGTACCTCCAGGACCTGCAGGCCGACCCGCTGCGCCTGGACGCCGCGCAGACCCGTCGCGCCGAGCTCACCTCGCTGACGCGGTCGTACGGCGAGGACGTCGCCGCGGTGCTGCGCTGGGCGGACGAGGGCAGCCGGCGGCTGCTCGAGATCGGCGACGGCGACGAGCGCGTCACCGGTCTGCTCGCGCAGCGGGACGGTCTGGACGCGCGCCTGGTCGACCTCGCCGACCGGGTCGGGGCGGCACGTCGGGAGGCCGCCGCGCGCCTGGCCGCGACCGTCTCCGCGGAGCTCGCGGGCCTGGCGATGGCGGGCGCGTCCCTCAAGGTGCGGGTCGACCCTGCGCCCGAGCTGGGTCCGCACGGTGGAGATGTCGTGGAGATGCTCCTGGTGGCGCACGCCGGTGCACCCGCCCGCCCGCTGGGCAAGGGCGCGTCCGGGGGCGAGCTCTCGCGTGTGATGCTGGCGCTCGAGGTGGCGCTCGCCACGTCGCCCGACCAGGGCGAGCACCGCCCGGGGACGTTCGTCTTCGACGAGGTCGACGCCGGCGTCGGCGGCCGTGCGGCGACCGAGGTGGGGCGCCGGCTCGCCTCTCTGGCGCGGAACTCCCAGGTCCTGGTCGTCACGCACCTCGCGCAGGTGGCGGCGTTCGCGGACCGCCACCTGGTGGTGACGAAGTCGCGCGACGGCGCGGTGACCGCGTCGGACGTGCGGGAGGTCACGGGGGAGGACAGGGTGCGCGAGCTCGCGCGCATGCTCTCCGGGCAGGAGGAGTCCGGAGCGGCGCGTGCGCACGCAGCGGAGCTTCTGGAGCAGGGAAGCGTGGCACGATGAACACCGATGAAACTCCTGCCCTCGCGTAGACGCCCCGCCGCGCCCCCCGGGGGCGAGCTCGTCGGCCCCGCCCGGGTCGACCCCCGCACGAAGTCGCTGACCAAGCGGCTGCGGCCCGGGGAGATCGCGGTGATCGACCACGTCGACATCGACCGGGTCTCGGCCGAGGCGCTCGTCGCCTGCCAGCCCGCGGCGGTGCTGAACGCCGCCCGCTCGACGTCGGGGCGCTACCCGAACCTCGGCCCGGACATCCTCGTGTCGGCCGGCATCCCGCTGGTCGACGACCTCGGCCCGGACATCATGACGCTGCGCGAGGGCCGCTCGCTGCGGATCACCGGCGGCGCGGTGCACGACGGCGACCGGCTGGTGGCGGAGGGCGTCGTGCAGACCCCCGAGACCGTGGCGACCGACCAGGCCGCCGCCCGCGAGGGCCTGTCGGTGCAGCTCGAGTCGTTCGCGGCGAACACCATGGACTACCTCCGGCGCGAGCGCGACCTGCTGCTCGACGGCGTCGGCGTGCCCGACATCGCGACCGTCATCGACGGCCGGCAGGTCCTCATCGTCGTGCGCGGCTACCACTACAAGGAGGACCTGGTCACGCTGCGCCCGTACATCCGCGAGTACCGGCCGGTGCTCATCGGCGTGGACGGCGGGGCGGACGCCATCCTCGAGGCCGGGTGGACCCCCGACATGATCGTCGGGGACATGGACTCCGTCTCCGACCGGGCGCTGCGCTGCGGCGCCGAGATCGTCGTGCACGCCTACCGGGACGGCCGCGCGCCGGGCCTCGCGCGCGTGGACCAGCTCGGCGTGCCCCACATCGTCTTCCCGGCGACCGGCACCAGCGAGGACGTCGCCATGCTGCTCGCGGACGACAAGGGCGCCGAGCTCATCGTCGCCGTCGGCACCCACGCCACGCTGGTCGAGTTCCTCGACAAGGGGCGTTCCGGCATGGCGAGCACGTTCCTCACGCGGCTGCGCGTGGGCGGCAAGCTGGTCGACGCCAAGGGCGTGTCGCGGCTGTACCGGAACCGGATCTCGAACCTCCAGCTCACGTTGCTGGTGCTCGCCGGTCTGCTGGCACTCGGCGTCGCGCTGGCCTCCACCACCGCCGGTCAGACGCTGATCGGCCTGACCGGCGCCCGCTGGGACGACCTCGTGTCCTGGTTCGGGTCCCTGTTCGGCGGCGCACCGTGACCCCCGGCCGTCGGGCCGAGCACGCCCCACCCTCCCGCGCGTCCCGCGTCTCCGCCGACCGTCCCGCCCCCCGCCGTGCCCGCCTCACGCCGGCACCCGACCGAGAGCGCTCCCTGTGATCGACTTCCGCTACCACCTCGTCTCCCTGATCTCGGTGTTCCTGGCGCTGGCCGTCGGCATCGCGCTCGGGGCCGGCCCGCTCAAGGAGACGATCGGCGACACGCTCACCGGCCAGGTCGACCAGCTCCGCGCCGAGAAGGACGCGCTGCGTGCCGAGCTCGACGCCGCGAGCACCGACCTCGCTGCCGCCGACACCTGGGTGCGCGCCGCGGGCGCCGAGCTGGTCGACGGCACGCTCGAGGACCGTCGGGTCGCCGTCATCGCGCTCGGTGCGGTGGACGGCGACGCGCTCGCGGCCGTCGAGGACCAGCTCACCGACGCCGGCGCGACCGTCAGCGCGGACGTCACGCTGAACCCGGCGTGGACGTCGACGGACCTGCGGCAGTTCCGGTCCGCGCTGGTCGGCAACATCGAGGCCTACCTCGACCCGCAGCCGGACGACGACGCGACGCCGGACACCGCGCTCGCCGAGGCGCTGCTCCAGGGCCTCACGGGAGCCGACCCGGCGCAGCCCGACGAGCTCAGCACCGACGCGGCGACCCTGCTGGAGCTGCTGACCTCGGGGGACGACCCGCTGGTCGCCTTCGGCGCTGACGTCACGACGCCCGCCGACGCGGTCGTGCTCGTCGCACCCACCGTCCTGCCCGCGGAGGCCGGGACGGAGCCGAGCGGAGACGCCGACGAGCTCCAGGCGGCGCTCGACTCGCAGATCGCGCTGGCGCGCGTCGCGCAGACCCGGTCCGAGGGCGCCGTCGTGGTCGACGGCCCGCTCGCCGAGGGCACCCTGGTGTCGGCGATCCTGGCCGACGAGGACGCGTCACGGGCGATCACGACCGTCTCGGACGCCGACACGGCGACAGGCCAGGTGTCCGTCCCGCTCGCGCTCAACGCCCGCATCGGGGGCACCGGCGGCCACTACGGCCACGGGGAGGACATGACCGTGCTGCCCGAGACCACGGTCCTGACGCCGGTGGACCGCACGCCCGTCGCGTCCGGGGCCGACGACACCGCCGGGGACGGCGCCGGCGACGCGGGCGGCGAGGGGTGAGCGTCGCGCGGCGGCTCGCGGCGGCTGCGGCCGCGCGGGTCACGACGACCCTGGTGCGCGGCCTGCTCGACGACGACCCGCCGGGCGGCGCGCGGACGTGGGAGCGCACCAACCACCGCGGCGAGCCCGTCAGCCTGCTGGGTGGGCCGGCGGTCGCCGCGGGCGTGCTCGCGGGCGGCCTCGTCGGCGCGCCCTCCACCCGTGACGGCGCGGCGCTCGCTGTCGCGACCGGGGCCGCGACGGCTTTCGGGCTGGTCGACGACCTCACCGAGGACCGCGAGGGCGCGGTCCGCAAGGGCCTCAAGGGTCACCTGGGCGCCCTCGCGCGCGGCGAGGTGACGACGGGTGGCCTCAAGGTGCTGGGCATCGGTGCGGGCGCCCTGGTGGCGGCGGCGCTGAGCAGACCGCACGACGCCCGGACTGCCGGGCGGAGCCGGGTCGTGCTCCGGCTCGTCGACGTCGCGGTGGACGGTGCGCTGGTGGCCGCCAGCGCGAACCTCGTGAACCTGCTCGACCTGCGCCCCGGTCGCGCGCTCAAGGCCGCGGGCATCGCGGCCGCCCCGGCGGGCGTGCTCGGCGGCCGGGGCGGCGCGACCGCCGCGGCGGTGCTGGGTGCGGTCGCCGCCGAGCTCCCCGACGACCTGGCGGAGCGCGACATGCTCGGTGACTCCGGTGCGAACGCCGTCGGCGCGGCGCTCGGCGTGGTCGCGGTCCAGCAGTGCCCGCGACCCGTGCGCGCCGCGCTGCTGGCCGGCGTGGTGGCGCTCACCGTGGCCTCGGAGCGGATCAGCTTCACGCAGGTCATCGCGCGAACCCCGGTGCTGCGGGAGGTCGACGGTTGGGGCCGGCGCCCGGCGCACGTGCCGGCCCCGGCGCGGCCGTCCTCCGGGATGCCGGGGCCGGACGCGCCGGGGCCGGGCGGGGTGCCCGGGCGGTGAACCGGCGGGGCGTCCTGTCGGGCCTCGCGGGCGCCGCGGCCCTGATCTCCGTCGTCACGATCGTCAGCCGGCTGCTCGGCTTCGCGCGGACGCTCGCGTTCACCGGCAACGTCGGCATCACCGCGGCGGGTGACGCGTACGCGTGGGCGAACACCCTGCCGAACGTGCTGTTCGAGGTCGTGGCCGGCGGTGCCCTCGCCGGCGCCCTGATCCCGGTGCTCGCGGCGCCGTTGGCCCGGGGGATGCGGGACGACGTGTCGCACATCGCCTCCGCGATGCTCGGCTGGACGCTCGGCGGCCTGACGCTGCTGGCCGTGGCGCTGGCACTGGCGGCCGAGCCGATCGCGCTGCTCGCGACGACGCGCTCGGACGCCGGCCACGACCTCGTGGTGTTCTTCCTGCGGGTGTTCGCGGTGCAGCTGCCGCTCTACGGGCTCGCCGTGGTGCTGTCCGGGGTCCTGCAGGCGCAGCGCCGGTTCTTCTGGCCCGCGTTCGCCCCCGTGCTGTCCAGCCTCGTGGTGATCCTGACCTACCTGGGCTACGGTGCCGCGCTGCGGCACGCCCAGGTCGACCCCGCGTCGAGCGACGTCGGGGTGCTGCCGGGCGGCGCGACCGCGCTCCTGGCGTGGGGCACGACAGCGGGGGTCCTCGCCATGGGTCTGCCGATGCTGGTGCCCGTGCACCGGTCCGGTGTGCGGCTGCGTCCGACGCTCCGGTTCCCCGAAGGTGTCGCCGCGAGGGCTCGCGGCCTCGCGCTCGCCGGCGTCGGCGGCCTCGTCGCCCAGCAGGTGGCCGTGCTCGCGACGACCCTGTGGATGGCGCGCCGGTTCGGCGGCGACGGCACGCTGACCGCGTACCAGCAGGTCGTGCAGGCGGTGTACCTGCTGCCGTACGCCGTGCTCGCCGTCCCGCTGGCCACGAGCACGTTCCCGCGGCTCGCCGAGCGCGCCGCCCGGCCCGGCCGCGAGGGGTACGCACCGCTCGCGGCGGTGACGACGCGGGCGGTGCTGGTCGCCGGGGCCGTCGGCGCGGCGGTGCTCGCCGCGGCAGCGCCGGCCGTCGCGCGGGCGTTCGTCGCGATCGGCACGGGCGACGAGCGCCTCATCGCGTCGGTGGACGTCGCGCTGACGCTCATCGCCCCCGGGCTCCTCGGGCTCGGCTTGATCTTCCACCTGTCGCGTGCCCTGTACGCGCTGGAGCGGGGACGGCTCGCGGTGCTCGCCGTCAGCGGCGGGTGGGCGGCAGTGGTGGCGGCGTCCTGGGTCGCGTGCGTCGTGATGGTGCCGCCGGGGGCGCAGGACGGGCCGGCGACGCTGCGGGCGCTCGCCCTCGGGAACACCACCGGCATGGTGGTCGCCGGGATCCTCCTCCTCCTGGCCGTCCGGTCCGCCGCAGGCGCCGGTGCGATCGCTGGGACCGCCCGCACGCTCGCGGTGCTCGTGCTGGGAGGCGTGGCCGGTGCGGTCGCGGGCCGCTGGACCGTCGACGCGGTGCAGCGGTTCACCGAGGGGCTCGGCGCGGCCGTGGGCGCGGCGGCCGGGGGCGGCGCGCTCGCGGCGTCGGTCGTGGTCGGGGCGGTGTGGCTGCTGGACCGGTCGACCGTGACGGGCCTGCTCCGGCGACGGCGCTCGCCGGGGGCGGCGCACGGAGCCCCGTCGCGGGACGCTGCTGGCGTCGCGACGGGCCCGGCGGCCGCCGCGGCCCCCCGGGATGGGGTACCGGGCGGCCCGGTGCCCACCGGCCCGGGGCCCCGGGGCGTCGTCCCCGGCGTGGCCCGCCCCGGGGGCCCGACGTCCTCGCCGGCGGACGACGGACGCGCGGCGGGCACCGGCGACGCGGGCCGGGACGGCCGCAGCGAACGGGAGGTGGAGCGGTGACGCGACGGGTGCTGCAGGTGCTGGGCTCGAGCGCGGGCGGTGTGGCCCGGCACGTCGCCCAGGTCGCGGCGGCGCTGGCCGGGGCGGGGGACCAGGTGGTCGTGGCGGGGCCGTCTGCCCTGGCGGAGACGGTCGCGCCCTCGGCCGGTGGCGCGCGGTTCGCCGCGGTCGAGATCGCCGACCGCCCCCACGCCTCGGACCTGCGCGCCGTGTCCCGCCTGGCGCGGCTGGCGCGCGACGCGGACGCGGTGCACGCCCACGGGTTGCGCGCCGGCGCGCTGACCGTGCTGGCCGTGCGCGGTCGCCCGGGGCGACGGCCGCGCGTCGTCGTCACGCTGCACAACCTGCCCGTCGGCGGGCGTGCCGTGCGGGCGGTGTCGGCGGTGCTCGGGCGCGTCGTCGCCCGGGGTGCCGACGTGGTGCTGGGCGTCTCCGGCGACCTCGTGGCGCTGAGCCGGTCGCAGGGAGCGCGCGTGGCGGAGCGTGCGCTCGTGCCCGCGCCGGCCCGCCCGGCGCCGTCACGCGGGACGGGGGAGACGCGTGCCGCGCTGGGCCTCGCGAGCACCGACGAGCTGGTCGTCACGGTCGCCCGGCTGGCGCCGCAGAAGGGCCTGGACACGCTGGTTCGTGCCGCGTCGGCGGCTGCCCGCACCCGGCCCGCGCTGCGCTGGGTGGTCGCGGGGGACGGCCCGCTGCGCGACCAGGTCGAGGCGGCGGTCCGCGCGGCCTCCGCGCCCGTGACGCTGCTCGGACGGCGCGAGGACGTCGCCGACCTCCTGGCGGCGGCGGACGTCGTCGCGTCCACCGCGGTGTGGGAGGGGCAGCCGATCGCCGTGCAGGAGGCGCTGGCCCTCGGGTCGGCGGTCGTCGCCACGGACGCCGGCGGGACGCGCGAGGTGACCGGCGACGCGGCCGTCCTGGTGCCCGTCGGGGACGCGGAGGCGCTGGGCGCGGCGGTGGCCGCGGTGCTCGCGGACGCCAGCCGGCGGGACACCCTGCGGCAGGCCGCCCGCGACCGGGCGGCCCGGCTCCCGCAGCTGCCCGACGTGCTGGCGCAGCTCGAGACGCACTACCGCGGCTGAGCGCACCACGCGGCGGCGTGTCACCGGGGTCACCCGGCGCGTCGGCCCGCCGGGCGCTCGCGTCGGGTACAGTGGAAGCCCGTGGCAGAGCGCGCAAATCGACTCTCCGGGCGGTCGGATTCCACGACCCGGCACATCTTCGTCACGGGAGGCGTCGCCTCCTCACTGGGCAAGGGCCTGACCGCCTCCAGCCTGGGACGACTTCTCCGCTCCCGCGGGCTGCGGGTCACGATGCAGAAGCTCGACCCCTACCTCAACGTCGATCCCGGGACGATGAACCCGTTCCAGCACGGTGAGGTCTTCGTCACCGAGGACGGCGCCGAGACGGACCTCGACGTCGGGCACTACGAGCGGTTCCTCGACGTCGACCTCGTCGGCTCGGCGAACGTCACGACCGGCCAGGTGTACTCGCACGTGATCGCGAAGGAGCGGCGCGGCGAGTACCTGGGCGACACGGTCCAGGTGATCCCGCACATCACCGACGAGATCAAGAGGCGCATGCGGTCGCAGGCCGCCGACGACGTCGACATCATCATCACCGAGATCGGCGGGACGGTCGGCGACATCGAGTCGCAGCCGTTCCTTGAGGCCGCCCGCCAGGTGCGGCACGAGCTCGGCCGGGACAACGTGTTCTTCCTGCACGTCTCTCTGGTGCCGTACATCGGTCCGTCCGGGGAGCTCAAGACCAAGCCGACGCAGCACTCCGTCGCCGCGCTGCGCAGCATCGGCATCCAGCCGGACGCGATCGTGCTGCGCTCGGACCGCGAGGTCCCGCAGTCGATCAAGGCGAAGATCGCCCTGATGTGCGACGTCGACACCCAGGGCGTCATCTCCTGCAAGGACGCTCCGAGCATCTACGACATCCCGCGCGTGATCCACGCCGAGGGCCTCGACGCGTACGTGGTGCAGCGCCTCGGCCTGCAGTTCCGCGACGTCGACTGGAGCGGGTGGGACGACCTGCTGGAGCGGGTGCACCAGCCCGCGCACCAGGTCGAGATCGCGCTGGTCGGCAAGTACATCGACCTGCCCGACGCCTACCTGTCGGTGACCGAGGCGCTGCGCGCCGGCGGGTTCCACCACGGCGCGAAGGTGCGGATCCGCTGGGTCACGTCCGACGACTGCCAGACGCCCGACGGTGCGCAGCGCGCGCTGTCCGGCGTGGACGCCGTGCTGATCCCCGGCGGCTTCGGCGTGCGGGGCATCGAGGGCAAGCTCGGCGCCCTGCGCTGGTCCCGCGAGAACCGGGTGCCGACGCTCGGCATCTGCCTGGGCCTGCAGACCATGGTCATCGAGTACGCGCGCAACGTGCTGGGCCTGCCCGGCGCGTCGTCGTCCGAGTTCGACACGGACCCGGCCGACCCCGTGGTCGCCACCATGGCGGAGCAGCTCGCGATCGTCGGCGGTGACGGCGACCTCGGCGGCACCATGCGGCTCGGCTCGTACGAGGCGGTGCTGGCCGAGGGGTCCGTCGTCGCCGAGGCGTACGGCACGACCCGGGTCACCGAGCGGCACCGGCACCGGTACGAGGTGAACAACGCGTACCGCGACAGGCTGGAGGAGGCCGGCCTCGTCATCTCCGGGGTGTCGCCCGACTCGTCGCTGGTGGAGTTCGTCGAGCTGCCGCGCGACGTGCACCCGTACTACGTGTCGACGCAGGCGCACCCGGAGTTCAAGTCCCGGCCCACCCGCGCGCACCCGCTGTTCTCGGGCCTGGTGGCCGCCGCCCTGGCCGCGCAGCAGGCGGCGCCGGCCGGGCGCCGCGCCGCGGTCGAGGCGTGACGGTCGCCGACGCGGCGAGCGGGGGGCCGGCCGACCGGTCGGCCCCCCGGCCCGTCCTGGAGCACACGGACCTCCACCACGGGAAGATCTGGGACCTGGTCTCCGAGACCGTGGACCTGGGGGAGTCCCAGGTGGTCCGCGAGTTCGTCGACCACCCCGGAGCCGTCGCGGTGATCGCGCTCGACGAGGACGACCGCGTGCTGCTCCTGCGCCAGTACCGGCACCCGGTGCGCGCCGAGCTCTGGGAGCCGCCGGCGGGCCTGCGGGACGTCGACGGCGAGCCGCCGCACGTCACCGCCGCCCGGGAGCTCGCCGAGGAGGCGGACCTGCGGGCCGGCACCTGGCACCTGCTCGCCGAGTTCGCGAACTCCCCGGGCGGGTCGAACGAGCGCATCCTCGTCTACCTGGCCCGGGACCTGTCGGAGGTGCCCGAGGCCGAGCGGTTCGCCCGCGAGGACGAGGAGGCGGGGATGGTGCCGCTGTGGCTGCCGCTCGACGACGCGGTCACGGCCGTGCTCGAGGGCCGGCTGCACAGCCCGAGCGCGGCGGTCGGCGTCCTGGCGGCTGCCGCGTCGCGCGACCGGGGCTGGAGCACGCTGCGCCCCGTGTGACCTGGGTGTTCACCCGTCGCCCGATCGGTGGACGTCGAGCCTGACAGGTCAGGCAGAGCCGAGGTGCGCCGATGACCAGGGTGTGCCCGACGCCAGCCCCCCGCCGCTCTCGCCGGCGGGGGTCGTCCTGGCCGGGACGCACGCGGCGGTGGTGCTCGGCCTGTGCGCCCTGCTCTGCCTGGCCGGCGCTGTCTGGCCGCCGTCGCCGCTGACCCGGGTCGGGTACTGGTACGTCGGTGGGACGGTGCTGGCCGTGGCAGCGCTCGCTGCGGCGGTGTGGCGGCGCCACCGGCGCACGCCGCTGGTCGCTGCGCTGCTGGGGATCGCCGTCGGGGCGGCGCTGGTCGCGGTGTGCCGGACGCCTGCCGGGGTCGTGACGACGTCGCTCGGACTGGTCGTCGCCGGGCAGGCCGCTGCGCTGCTCGGCGGCCGCCGGCTGGCACGTGGCCTGCTCCTGGTCGTCGTCGTGACGCTCGCAGCGGCGATGGCCGCGTCCCCGGTGCCCTTCCGGGTGTCGAGCTGGCTCGTGCTCGCTGTCATGACGGTCGTGACGAGCGAGCTGGTCACGTACCTGCTGTCGCGGTTGCGGGAGCTCGCGACGACGGACGACCTGACCGGGGTCCTGACGCGCGCGGCGTTCGACGAGCGTGCCGCGGCCGTCGTGGCGCGGGCGACCCGCGACGGGCGGCCGGTGAGCCTGGTCTGCCTGGACGTCGACGACTTCAAGGAGGTCAACGACACCCGCGGCCACCAGGCGGGCGACGACGTCCTGGTGCGCCTGGTCGCCGCCTGGCGGGGGGCGCTCGGGCGGCACGACGTGATCGGGAGGCGGGGCGGCGACGAGTTCGCGGTCGTGCTCTCCGGCCGCGCGGCGGAGGCCGCCGAGGTCTGGGCGCTCCAGGCCGACGCGGCGCGGGCTCCGGGCGACCCGACGTGGAGCCACGGTGTCGCCCAGGCGCACCGGGGCGAGCCGGTCCGCGAGGTGCTCGCCCGCGCGGATGCCGCGCTGTACGCGCGCAAGGCCGACCGGCCGGCGGAGGGCCTCGCCTGATCCGGGCGTCCCGTCCTCAGCGGCTGGTGGACACCCGGTACTGCGCGTTCGCGAGCGGCACGAAGATCACCAGGAACAGCGCGGACCAGATCAGCGTGTAGACCTCCGGGTTCTGCAGGGGCCACGCGGTGGGCTCGGGGACGCCCGGTGGGATGTTGCCGAACAGCTCCCGTGCGGCCTGCGTCACGGCCGAGACGGGGTTCCACTCGGCGAACGTCTGCAGCGGCGCCGGGAGCGTCTCGAGCGGGACGAACGTGTTGGCCACGAACGTCAGCGGGAAGATGATGATGAACGAGGCGTTGTTCACGACCTCCGGGCTGGGGACCAGCATCCCGACCCACGCCATGATCCAGGAGATCGCGTAGGCGAACGCCAGCAGCAGGCCGAAGCCGGCGAGGGCGTCGATCCACGAGGACCGGATGCGCCAGCCGACGACCAGCCCGGTCAGACCCATGACGACGAGCACGATGACGTTGTTGACGACGTCCGAGAACGTGCGGCCGGTGAGCACCGCGGACGGCGCCATCGGCAGCGACCGGAACCGGTCGAGGATGCCCTTCTTGAGGTCCTCGGCGAGCGCCGCCCCGGTGACGGTCGCTCCGAAGATCACCGTCTGGGCGAAGATCCCCGCGATGAGGAACTCCCGGTAGGCGGACCCGCCGCCCTGCTGGTCGATCGCGCCGCCGAAGACGTACGAGAACAGCAGCACGAACATGATCGGCGACAGCGTGGTGAAGACCAGCAGGTCGGGGACCCGCTTGATCTTGATGATGTTGCGCTTGGCGACGACGGACGCGTCGGCCAGCACGGCGGGGAACCGCATCACGCGCCTCCTTCCTGAGGGGCTGCGTCCTGCTCGGTGGGGCGCCCGGTGAGGGCGAGGAAGACGTCGTCGAGCGTCGGGCGGCGCAGGCCGACGTCCTCGAGGCGGACGTCCTGGGCGTCGAGCCGGCGCAGCGCCTCCCCGAGCACCTCGGGCCCGCCGGACACCGGCATGACGAACGACCGCCGGGACGGGTCGACGACAGGCGCACCGACGCCCAGCGGGGTGAGCGCCTCGGTGGCGACGGCGAGCCGGGCGGCGTCGGCGACGGTGAGCTCGAGGCGCTCGCCCCCGACCTGGCGCTTGAGCTGGTCGGCGGTGCCCTGCGCGATGATCCGCCCGTGGTCGATGACCACGATCTCGTCGGCGAGCATGTCGGCCTCCTCCAGGTACTGCGTGGTCAGCAGCAACGTGGTCCCCCCGGCGACGAGCTGCTGGATGACCTCCCACATGTCCGTGCGGCCGCGGGGGTCCAGGCCGGTCGTCGGCTCGTCGAGGAAGATGACCGGCGGGTCCGCCACGAGGGCGCCGGCGAGGTCGAGCCGTCGCCGCATGCCGCCGGAGTACGTGCGGGTGGGCCGGTCGGCGGCGTCCTCCAGGCGGAACGACGCGAGCAGCTCACGCGCCCGCGCCCGGGCCCGCCGCCCCCCGAGGTGGTAGAGCCGGCCGATCATCTCGAGGTTCTCGTACCCCGAGAGGTACTCGTCGACCGCGGCGTACTGCCCTGACAGCCCGATGCGGCGACGGACCTCCGCGGGGTGTGCGAGGACGTCGACGCCCATGACGTGCGCGGTCCCGCTGTCCGGGCGCAGCAGCGTGGACAGGATCCGCACGATGGTGGTCTTGCCCGCCCCGTTGGGGCCGAGCAGACCGAGCACGGTGCCGGCCGGCACCGTGAGGTCCACGCCGTCCAGGGCGGTGACGCCCTTGTAGCGCTTCGCGAGCCCGTGGGCCTCGATCGCCTGTTCCATGGTGCGAGCGTAGATGTGACCTACGACACACCAGAAGGGTCACCGGGGAAGATCGCCGCCCGGCACGACGAGTCCCGACTCGTACGCCAGCACCACGAGCTGCGTGCGCGAGCTCGTCCCCGTCTTCGCGAGCAGGCCGTGGACGTGCGCCTTCACCGTGGCGACCGCGAGCCCGAGCTCGTCCGCGGCCTCCTGGTTCGACCGCCCGCGCGCCACCGCCAGCAGCACGTCGCGCTCCCGGGGGCTCAGGCCGTCGATCCCCGCCGGCTCGGTGGCCGTGCGCGGACGCGCGCGGCCCCAGCGCCGCCACTGCTCCAGCACGAGCGGGGCGACAGCGGGGTCGAGCACGGACCCGCCCTCGTGCACCCGCCGGACCGCCGTGACCAGCGCCGCCGGGTCGGTGTCCTTGAGCAGGAACCCGTCCGCGCCGGCGTGCAGCGCACGGGTCACGTACTCCTCGTCGTCGAACGTGGTGAGCACGAGCACCCGCACGTCGTCGAGACCGGGGTCGGCGCGCAGCCGCCGCGTCGCCTCGATCCCGTCGAGCACCGGCATGCGGATGTCCATGAGCACGACGACGGGGCGGTGCTGCGCGGCGAGCTCGACGGCCTGCGCCCCGTCCGCCGCCTCGGCGACGGTCGTCAGGCCGGGCTCGTGGTCGAGGATCAGCCGCAGGCCGAAGCGGATCATCGCCTGGTCGTCCGCGACGAGGACCCGGACCTCGGGGACGTCGGTCACGGCACCGGCACCTCCAGGGCGACGACCCAGCCGCCGCCCTCCGGGCCGGCCGCCAGCGTGCCGCCGCAGGCCGCCGCCCGCTCGCGCATGTGGACGACGCCGTTGCCGCCGCCCGCGGCACCGGTGCGGGCCGGCCCGTCGTCCTCGACCCGCAGCGAGAGGCGGCCCGGCCGACGGCTCAGCTCGACCCGGGCGCGGGGGGCGTCCGAGTGCACCAGCACGTTCGTCAGCGCCTCCTGCGCGACGCGGACGACCGCCAGCCCGACCTCCGGCGGGCACGGCGGCAGGGGGTCCGGCAGCGCCGCCTCGACCGTCAGGCCCGACCCCCGCACCCGCTCGAGGACGTTCCCGAGCTCCGTCAGCCCGGGAACGGGGGACAGCGGGACCTCGGCCTCGTCCGCCGCCCGCAGCACGCGGACGACCGAGCGCATCGCGGTGAGCGCCTCCCTGCCGGCCGGCGCGATCCACCGCACCGCGTCCCGGTACTCCTCGGGGCGCTGGTCGCCGACGCGGTCCGCGGCCTGGGCCCGCACGACGATCGCGCTGACGTGGTGCGCGACCACGTCGTGCAGCTCCCGGGCGATGCGGGTGCGCTCGGCCCGCACCGCAGCGCGCTCGCGCTGAGCCTGCAGGGCGTGCAGCTCGGCGTTGCGGAGCTCGAGGGAACGCGTGGTGGCCGCCAGCCGCCCCGCGACCGTGCCGAGCGTCGTCGCCGCCACCACGAGCAGCACCAGCAGTAGGGTGTCCGACGGGTCGCCGAGCGCGGGGCTCGCCGGGCCCGCCCCGCCGGACAGCAGCAGGCGCACGTTGTCCGCACCGGTCGCGAGCGTCGCCGTCGCGACCGCGCCCACGGCCCCGGCGACCAGCGGGTGCACCGCGCGGGCGCGGGTCGCCGCGTAGGCGGCCACGAGCAGGGGAGCGGCGTGCAGGTCGGCCTGCACCGTCGCGCCGTACGTCAGCACCGCGTAGCCGAGCGGGTAGAGGACGACGGTCAGCCACAGCCCGGCCGCCGGGGCGGCGCGACGCAGCGCGAGCGGCACCGCGAGACCGACGCCGGCCCACAGGTGCGCCTCCTGCCACCGCGGGCTCCACAGCCCCGTCCGGGCGAGCAGCGTGACCGCGAGCGTCCAGCCCAGCAGCACGCCGAGCGCGACGAGGCCGTCGACGAGCGCGGCGTGGCGGCGGTCGGTCCCGGGCATGCCGCGAGCCTAGGACGCGGGCACGGGCGCGGGCGTCGGCTGCCGGGCGGATCGTGCGAGGGCCGGCACCACCACCTTCGGGTGGAGGCCGCTCGCCGGGCGTCGGACCGGGAACGGACGGCCACCACCTCAGGGAGGCCCGGTGCGCCGGCGCGGATCGGACCCCCGTCCGACGCCCGGCGCGGGTGCCGGCGACGACGGTGGAGGCATGACGACGACGACCCGCCGGCACGCCCGGCTCACGGCAGACCGCGACCGCGCAGCCACGGCGCCCGGGGGTGCCGTCCCGTGGCCGGCGGTGCCCGGGGACCCCGGCCACCGTGCCGGCACCCGCCGCCCGGGCGGGCGGCAGGGCGGTCGCCGGCTCCGACGGGGCGTGGTGGCGCTGCTGGTGCTCGGGGCCGGAGCCTGGGCGGTGCAGGGCCTGGACCTCGACGCGGTCCGCGGCCGGATCGCGTCGGGGGTCGCCCGGGTCTCCGGGTCGCCGACCGCGACCGGCTCCGTGGGCGCGCCGGGCGGTGCGGGCGACGTGACCGGGCTCGACGCCGAGCTGCAGCGGCGCTTCGACAGTGCCGTCGCGGCCGCGGCCGCGGACGGGGTCGCGTTGACGCTGACGTCCGGCCGCCGCACCGCGGAGGAGCAGCAGGTGCTGGTCGACCAGGCGGTCGCGCGCTACGGCGTCCCGGAGGCGTACCGCTGGGTGCTGCCGCCCGACCAGTCCGCCCACGTCCGGGGTCTGGCCGTCGACGTGGGCCCGACCGACGGCGCGCTGTGGCTGGGGGAGCACGGCCAGGAGCTCGGGCTGTGCCGCACGTACGCCAACGAGGTGTGGCACTTCGAGATGCTCCCCGACGGCGCCACCACCTGCCCGGAGCAGCGGCCGGACTCCTCGTGGGCCTGGTGACCGGGCGCGGCGGGCGGGCTACAGCGCGGCGAGGCCGTCCCCGAGGATCTTCCCGCCGATCAGCAGCAGCACCGCGGCGGTGAGGACGGCGCTGTGCCGCGTCATGAGATCGCGGACCCGGGTGAGCGCCGGCTCGGCCCGCGCGCCTGCCACGGCGTGGGCGGCGACCGCGGCGAGCACGTTCGCCGAGCCGAGCAGCACGAAGACGGCACCGGAGGCAGCGACCGCCCCGGGTGCCACCTCCTGGACCGTGGCCGCGGCGGACGCGGCGAGCGCGATGTTCTTCGGGTTCGCGCCGCCCAGGAGCGCGCCCAGGCCGAGCGTCCGTGCGGGTGCCGGGTCGTCGAACGCCGACAGCCAACCCGGCGGCCCGGGCGTCCCGGCCCCGCGCGCCGCGAGCACCTTGCGGACCGCGAGCACGACGAGCACGGCACCGAGCAGCACCCGGAGCCACGCGACGGCTCGCGGGCCGCCGTCCACCGACTCCACGCCGCCGACGACGAGGAGCGCGGCCGCGGTCAGCGCGCCCAGCCCCACGACCCAGCCGGCCAGGAACAGCCACCCCGACGTGCGTGGCCGCGGACCGGTCAGCAGCAGGGTCGTGGCCACCAGCGGGAACGGGCTCAGGGCGACGGCGAGCGCCACGGGCAGGAACGAGCCGATCGCGTCGAGCACGGCGGCCTCCGGGGACGGGTCAGGCGGGGGACGCCGCCGGCGCGGTCGCCGGCCGGGCGGTCGCGCCGGCGTCGACGCCCCGGGTGCGGAACGTCAGCAGGTAGCGGGTGGTGCCGGCCGCGAGCAGCGCGGCACCGAGCATGTGCAGCAGGACGAGCAGCACGGGCAGGTCGGTGGCGACCTGCACGTACCCGATGAGGCCCTGGAGGGCGACCAGGGCGACCATCACCCAGCCGCGGCGGCGCAGCACCTGCGGCCCGCGGCGGTTGAGCACGAGCAGGGCCACGAGCGCCGCGACGAACAACCACACCGCGGCGGCGTGCACGCGGGCCATCAGGTACGGGTCGACCGCGAACCGGTACCCGACCTCCTCGTCGCCGGAGTGCGGGCCGGCGCCGGTCGTGACGGCGCCGAGCACCAGCACGACCGCCAGCAGCACCGCCAGGACCGGGGCGAGCGCCTGGGCCGCGGGGGGCGCGACGGGCACCGGCGCACCGTCGCCCTCGCGCCCGCGGTGGACGAGCAGCGTGGACAGCACCACGAGCAGCATCGACACCAGGAAGTGCAGGCTCACCCAGGCCGGGTGCAGGTGCAGCAGCACGATCACCCCGCCGATGACCGCCTGGGCCGCGACGCCGAGCAGCGGGGCGAAGCCGAGCAGCCGGTACGAGCGGGCGCGGCGGCGGTCGGGCCAGACCACGAGGATCACCAGGACCGCGAGCACGGACAGGACACCGGTGAGGGTGCGGTTCCCGAACTCCACGAACCGGTGGTACGTCGCGGCCTCGTGGAACACCGGCGCGAACTGCCCGGGCTCGCACTGCGGCCACGTCGAGCAGCCCAGTCCCGAGCCGGTCAGCCGCACCGCCCCGCCCGTGACGACGATGCCGATCTGCCCGACCAGGTTCGCCACGAGCACCGGGTGCGCCAGCCGGTCGCGCCACGCGGCCGACCGGGACGGTGCGGGGCGGGGCGCGGGCACGGCGGCGACGTCGGAGCTCACGGGGGCCAGCCTACGGTTGCGGCAGGACCCGCGGGTGCGCGGGCGCACGAGTTCTCGCTCACGCCCTCGGACGCGGGTGTGCGCGGTCCGGGCGGGGTCGGCGGGTCAGTCCCAGCGGAACCAGCGCCGGACGGCCGCAGCCAGCAGCACCGCCCACCCGGCCAGCGCCGCGAGCGGGGCCGCGGGGAAGCCACCGTCGACCAGGGCGGTGCGGAGCGCCTCGCCGAGGGCGCCGGGCGGCAGCCAGCGGGCGACGGCGGCCCAGCCGGCGGGCAGCTCCGCGACGGGCAGCACCACACCCCCGACGACGGCGAGCACCACCAGCAGCAGGTTCGCCACCGCGAGGACCGCCTCGGCCCGCAGGGTCCCGGCGAGCAGCAGCGCGAGCGCGGTGAACGCCGCGACGCCCAACAGCAGGGCCAGCGCGGCGGGGACCAGGCCGGCCGGCTCCGGGCGCCAGCCGAGGGCGAGCGCCGTGGCGCCGACGACGAGCACCTGCAGGGCGGCGACCGCGAGCACGGCGAGCGCCTTCCCGGCGAGCAGGCCGCCGCGCCCGAGCGGTGTCGTGGCCAGCAGCCGCAGGACGCCGTTGCGCCGGTCGAAGGCGGTGGCGATCGCCTGGGAGGTCAGCGACCCGGCCATCACGGCCAGGCCCAGCACGCCGGGCGTCACGACGTCGAGCCGCTCGGCGCCGCCGGTGTCGAGCTCGACGAACGACGACCGCCCCAGGGCCACGAGCGCCACCACGGGGATGACGAGGGTCACGAGGAGCTGCTCGCCGTTGCGGAGCACCGCGAGCGCCTCGAACCGCGCCTGCGCGAGCACGCGGCGTGCGACGGGCGCCGCGCGCTCCGGTGCGGCGGGCCCGGGTGCGGCGGGGCGGGCGCCCGGCGTGGTCGTGGTCATCGCAGGGTCCGTCCGGTGAGGTCCAGGAACACGTCCTCGAGGGTGCGCCGCCCGACGTCCACGTGGGTGAGCAGCACGTCGCGGTCGGCGCACCACGCGGCGAGCGCCGCGAGCAGCCGGGGGTCGGCGGGGGCGTCGACGACGTACGCGCCGGGTCCCGTCTCGCGCACGACCGGGCGGCGCGCGTCGGCCGCGCCCGACGGACCCCCCGTGGCCAGCGCCCGGCCGAGGTCGTCGACGGGCAGCCCGGGCGTCGCCCGGAACGCCAGGGTCGACCCGTCGGCGCCCGCCAGGAGGTCCGGCACGGCGCCACGGGCGATGACACGGCCGTGGTCGACCACCGCGACCTCGTCGGCGAGGGCCTCCGCCTCGTCCATGAGGTGCGTGGTCAGCAGGACGGCCACGCCGTCGGACCGCAGCTCGGCGACCAGGTCCCACACGGCGCGGCGGGCCTGCGGGTCCATGCCGGCGGACGGTTCGTCGAGGAAGACCACGTCGGGCCGGCCGACGACAGCGGTGGCGAGGGCGAGCCGCTGGCGCTGCCCGCCGGACAGGCGCCGGACGGTCGTGCGGGCGAACGGGTGCAGACCGAGGCGGTCGGCGAGCTCGCCGACGTCCCGCGGGTCGGCGTACATCGCGGCGACGTGCCGCAGCACACCGAGCGCCGGCACGCCGGTCGGCAGGCCGGCGTCCTGGAGCATGACCCCGACGCGGGGCCGCAGGGCGCGTGCGTCGGCGACGGGGTCCAGCCCCAGCACGCGGACGGAGCCGCCGTCCGGTGCGCGCAGCCCCTCGCAGCACTCGACCGTGGTGGTCTTGCCGGCGCCGTTCGGACCGAGCACCGCCGTCACCCGTCCGGGTGCCGCGTGCAGGTCGAGGCCGTCGACGACCGCCCGGCCGTCGTACCGCTTGACGAGCCCGCGGACCTCGACGGCGAGCGGGGTGGGGGTCGGGCCGAGCACCCCGCGAGTGTAGGGGCCGCCGTCGGGTGTGAGGCGAACCTTGCTTGCGGGGACTGAATTCGGCAACAAAGATGTTGCCGATATCGGATGCCGTCCGTGGCGTCCGGGTGTGCCCCTCACGGGACCGCCGTCAGCCGCGCAGCAGCGAACCGGAGGTGTGTGCATGGGTCCGACGACGCCGAGCCCCCTCGCCGTGGCGCCGACCGCTGCCCCGGCCGCGGGCGATCACGACCTCGAGGCCGGGACCCGCCGCCGCGTGCTGGACCTCATCGCCGCCGACGGGCCGGTCACCGCGGCCGAGCTCGCCGCCGAGCTGTCGCTCACCGCTGCGGCCGTCCGCCGGCACCTCGCGACGCTGGAGTCGGAGGGCCAGATCGGCGTCCACGACGGGCGCGGCCAGGCCGGTCCCGCCCGCCGTGGCCGGCCCGCCAAGCACTACGTCGTCACCGCCGAGGGGCAGGCCGCGCTCAGCCAGCAGTACTCCGAGCTCGCGGCTCAGGCCCTGCGGTTCGTCGCCGAGATCGGCGGCGCGGACGCCGTGCGGAGCTTCGCCGAGCGGCGGGTCCACGAGCTCGAGCAGCGGCACGCCGAGGCGCTCGCCGAGGCCGGCGCCGACCCCGCCCGGCGCGCCCGGGTGCTGGCGGAGGCGCTCGCGGACGACGGCTTCGCCGCCACCGCCCGGCCCGTGCCCGGCGGCCACGCGATCCAGCTCTGCCAGGGGCACTGCCCGGTGCAGGACGTCGCCTCGGAGTTCCCCGAGCTCTGCGAGGCGGAGGCCCACGCGTTCTCCCGGATGCTCGGCGTCCACGTGCAGCGGCTCGCGACCCTCGCGCGCGGCGGGCACGTCTGCACGACCAACATCCCGATCACCCCGGTGCGGCGACCGACCGCGACCGACCCGCCCGCCGGCACCTCCGGGCCCCCGCCCGGTCTGCCGGCAGCACCCCCCGAGCGACCCGACGCCACCGCCCCCGCGGCGTACACGGAAGGACGATGAGATGACCACGACGGACCCCGGCCGCACGGCCGAGCCGATGACCCAGGACGAGGCGATCGCCTCGATCGGTGCGTACGGCTACGGCTGGCACGACCCGGACTCCGCGGGCGCCACCGCCCAGCGCGGCCTCTCCGAGGCGGTCGTGCGCAACATCTCCGCGCTGAAGAACGAGCCGGAGTGGATGCTCAAGACGCGCCTCAAGGCGCTGCGCCTGTTCGACAAGAAGCCGATGCCCTGGTGGGGTGCGGACCTGTCGGGCATCGACTTCGACAACATCAAGTACTTCGTGCGGTCCACGGAGAAGCAGGCGACCTCCTGGGAGGACCTGCCCGAGGACATCCGGAACACCTACGACCGGCTCGGCATCCCGGAGGCGGAGAAGCAGCGCCTCGTCGCCGGCGTCGCCGCGCAGTACGAGTCCGAGGTGGTCTACCACCAGATCCAGGAGTCGCTCGAGGCGCAGGGCGTCATCTTCGTCGACACCGACACCGGCCTGCGCGAGTACCCGGAGCTGTTCGAGCAGTACTTCGGCTCGGTCATCCCGCCGGGGGACAACAAGTTCGCGTCGCTCAACACCGCCGTGTGGTCGGGCGGCTCGTTCGTGTACGTGCCGCCGGGCGTCCACGTCGAGATCCCGCTGCAGGCCTACTTCCGGATCAACACCGAGAACATGGGCCAGTTCGAGCGGACGCTGATCATCGCGGACGAGGGCTCGTACGTGCACTACGTCGAGGGCTGCACCGCGCCGATCTACCAGTCGGACTCGCTGCACTCCGCGGTGGTCGAGATCATCGTGAAGAAGAACGCCCGCGTGCGGTACACGACCATCCAGAACTGGTCGAACAACGTCTACAACCTCGTGACGAAGCGGGCGACCGCCGCCGAGGGCGCGACGATGGAGTGGGTCGACGGCAACATCGGCTCCAAGGTCACCATGAAGTACCCGGCGATCTACCTGCTGGGCGAGCACGCCCGCGGCGAGACGCTGTCCATCGCCTTCGCGGGCGAGGGCCAGCACCAGGACGCCGGCTCGAAGATGGTGCACGCCGCGCCGCACACGTCGTCATCGATCGTGTCGAAGTCGGTGGCGCGCGGCGGTGGCCGCACGTCGTACCGGGGCCTGGTGCAGGTGCTCGAGGGCGCCTCGCACTCGGCGTCGAACGTGCTGTGCGACGCCCTGCTGGTCGACCAGATCTCGCGCTCCGACACCTACCCGTACGTCGACGTCCGCGAGGACGACGTGTCGATGGGCCACGAGGCCACGGTGTCCCGCGTGAGCGAGGACCAGCTGTTCTACCTGATGTCCCGCGGGATGCCCGAGACGGAGGCCATGGCGATGATCGTGCGCGGGTTCGTGGAGCCCATCGCGCGCGAGCTCCCCATGGAGTACGCCCTCGAGCTGAACCGCCTGATCGAGCTGCAGATGGAAGGGGCCGTCGGCTGATGTCGACCACCGCAGAGCAGGGTCTGTCGACCGACCACTCCCGGGCGACCGCCGACGAGGCGCACAGCCACGGCGTCGGCACCGTCCCGGAGGCGTCCCGCGCCGCGCGCCCGACCTCGTTCGAGGTCGCGGACTTCGCCGTGCCGACGGGTCGCGAGGAGGAGTGGCGGTTCTCGCCCGTGGACCGGCTGGCGCCGCTGTTCGCGCCGGAGACCGGCACGCTGACCGGCCACGGCGTCCTGACCACGGTCGTCGACGCGCCCGAGGTCGAGGTCGAGATCGTCGACCGCGGCGACGCCCGCCTCGGGCGCGCCGGGCAGCCGGGGGACCGTGCGGCTGCGGTCGCGTGGGCGTCGTTCCCGCGCGCCACGGTCGTGACGATCCCGCGTGAGGCCGTCGCGTCGACGGTCACGTCGGTCCGTGTCGAGGGCGTCGAGGGCCAGCTGGAGCCGACGGCGTCGCACCTGCTGGTGCACGCCGAGCCGATGTCGCAGGCCACCGTCGTCATCGACCACGTCGGGTCGGCGCTGCTGACCGAGACGGTCGAGGTCGTGGCCGAGGACGGCGCCCACCTGACCGTCGTGTCGGTGCAGGACTGGGCCGAGGGCTCCGTGCACAACGCCGCCCACCGGGTGCGGCTGGGCCGCGACGCGACGGTCAAGCACATCGTCGTCACGCTCGGCGGTGACGTCGTCCGGCTCACCCCGGACGCCGAGTTCGCCGGCGAGGGCGGTTCGGTCGAGATGCTCGGCGTGTACTTCGCCGACGCCGGCCAGCACCAGGAGCAGCGGCTGTTCGTCGACCACGCGGTGCCGTCCTGCACCAGCCGCGTCACCTACAAGGGGGCGCTGCAGGGCGAGGGCGCGCACACCGTGTGGGTCGGCGACGTGCTGATCCGCAAGGAGGCCGAGGGCACCGACACCTACGAGCTCAACCGCAACCTCGTCCTCACGGACGGCGCGCGCGCGGACTCGGTGCCGAACCTCGAGATCGAGACCGGCCTCATCGAGGGCGCCGGCCACGCGTCGGCCACCGGCCGGTTCGACGACGAGCAGCTGTTCTACCTGCGCGCCCGCGGCATCCCGGAGACGGACGCCCGCCGCCTGGTGGTGCGCGGGTTCTTCGCGGAGCTGATCGGGCAGATCGGCGTCCCGGAGGTCGAGGAGCGGCTGATCGCGGCGATCGAGGCCGAGCTGGCCCGGTCGATGACGGAGTTCGCCCCGGCGACCGCGGCGGGGGCCCCGGCCGCCGTCGCGCCCGCCGGCGGGGACCACGCGTCCGACGTCACGCCGCAGACCGACGGCGCACGCGCGATCCTCGTCGAGCCCGCCTCGGTCACCAGCCGGGACGAGCCCGCATGACCGCCCAGCTCGCCTGCATGACCTCCGACGTCCCCGAGGCCGGCGCCCTGCGCGTCGAGCTCGAGGGGGAGTCGGGCGTCGTCGAGGTCGCGGTCGTCCGCGACGAGGACGGCGCGCTGCACGCCATCAGCGACATCTGCTCGCACGGCGCCGTGTCGCTGTCCGACGGGGAGGTCGAGGGCTGCACCGTGGAGTGCTGGCTGCACGGGTCGCGGTTCGACCTGCGCACCGGTGAGCCGCTGGGGCCCCCGGCCGTCCGCCCCGTCCCCGTCTACCCCCTGACCGTCGACGGCGAGCGTGTGCTCGTCGACGTCGACGGCGCCGCCTGAGCCTGCTGCGAGGAGAACGAGAGCATGTCCACCCTGGAGATCCGCGACCTGCACGTCAGCGTCGAGACCAAGGAGGGTCCGAAGCCGATCCTGCGCGGCGTCGACCTGATCATCAACAGCGGCGAGACCCACGCGATCATGGGCCCGAACGGCTCCGGCAAGTCGACGCTGGCGTACTCGCTGGCCGGGCACCCCAAGTACACGATCACGTCGGGCACCGTGACGCTCGACGGCGAGGACGTCCTCGCGATGTCCGTCGACGAGCGGGCGCGCGCCGGCATGTTCCTGGCGATGCAGTACCCCGTCGAGGTGCCGGGCGTGTCGGTGTCGAACTTCCTGCGCACCGCGAAGACCGCGATCGACGGCGAGGCCCCGGCCCTGCGGACGTGGGTGAAGGACGTCAACAGCGCCATGGAGCGTCTGCGCATGGACGCCACGTTCGCGGAGCGGTCCGTCAACGAGGGCTTCTCCGGCGGCGAGAAGAAGCGCCACGAGATCCTGCAGATGGAGCTCCTCAAGCCGCGGTTCGCCATCCTCGACGAGACGGACTCCGGCCTGGACGTCGACGCGCTGCGCATCGTCTCGGAGGGCGTGAACCGCGTCCGCGAGACCACCGACGTGGGTGTGCTGCTCATCACCCACTACACGCGCATCCTGCGCTACATCACGCCGGACTTCGTCCACGTGTTCGTGGACGGCCGCGTGGCCGAGGAGGGCGGGCCGGAGCTCGCCGAGCGCCTGGAGAACGAGGGCTACGACCGGTTCCTCACCGGTGCGGCCGCCGGCGCCTGACGGCGACGGCACACCGGGCCGGGGACGACGCACCGTCGCCCCCGGCCCGACCCCGGGGGCGACGGGGCGGCACCCGCGACGGCACGAGCACGAGGGACGACGAGATGACGGACACGCTGGACGCGGCCCAGGGCAGCACGCCCGAGGAGGGCCGGACGCTCGGCGCCGCCGAGCTGGCCGCGGTGCGCGCGGACTTCCCGCTGCTCGCGCGGACCGTGCGCGGCGGCCGCCCGCTGGTGTACCTCGACTCCGGCGCGACCTCGCAGAAGCCCGAGGTCGTCCTGGACGCCGAGCAGGACTTCTACGCGCAGCGCAACGCCGCCGTGCACCGCGGCGCGCACCAGCTCGCCGAGGAGGCCACGGAGGCGTTCGAGACCGCGCGGACGCAGGTCGCGTCGTTCGTGGGCGTCCGCGACGACGAGCTGGTGTGGACCTCCAACGCGACCGCGGGGCTCAACCTCGTCGCGTACGCGATGTCCAACGCGACGCTCGGCCGGGGCGGGGACGCCGCGCGCCGGTTCGCGCTCGCCCCGGGCGACGAGATCGTCGTCACCGAGGCCGAGCACCACGCGAACCTCGTCCCGTGGCAGGAGCTCGCCGCCCGCACCGGCGCCACGCTGCGCTGGCTCGGCGTCGACGACTCCGGCCGGATCCGGGTGGACGAGCTCGACACGGTCGTCACGGAGCGCACCAAGGTGCTGGCGTTCACGCACGCCTCGAACGTGACCGGGGCGATCACCCCCGTCGCGCCGTTCGTCGCCCGGGCGCGCGAGGTCGGGGCGCTCACGGTGCTCGACGCCTGCCAGAGCGTGCCGCACCTGCCCGTCGACCTGGCCGCGCTCGGCGTCGACTTCGCCGCGTTCTCCGGGCACAAGATGCTCGGCCCCACCGGCGTCGGCGCGCTGTACGGCCGCCGCGAGCTGCTCGAGGCCATGCCGCCCGTCACCACGGGGGGCTCGATGGTCGAGGTCGTCACGATGGAGGCCACCACGTACGCGCCCCCGCCGCGGCGGTTCGAGGCCGGCACCCAGATGGTCTCGCAGGCCGTCGGCATGGGCGCTGCCGCGACGTACCTGGCCGAGCTCGGCATGGACGCCGTGGCCGCGCACGAGCGGCACCTGTCGGGGCTCCTGCTCGACGCGGTCGCGTCGGTCCCCGGCGTCCGGGTGATCGGCCCCACGGAGAACGTCGACCGGCTGGCGGCCGTCTCGTTCGTCGTGGACGGCGTGCACGCGCACGACGTCGGGCAGGTGCTCGACGACGCCGGCGTGGCCGTGCGCGTCGGGCACCACTGCGCGCAGCCGCTGCACCGGCGGTTCGGCGTCGCCGCCACCGCGCGGGCCTCGGCGGCCGTCTACACCACCGACGAGGAGATCGCGGTGTTCCGGGAAGCACTGGCGGGGGTCCGGGCGTTCTTCGGACTGGAGAGCACCCCGACGACCCCCGCGAACGAGGACGGCACCCGATGAGCACCGGCATGGAGCAGCTGTACCAGCAGCTGATCCTCGACCACGCGAAGCACCCCGCCCACCGGGGCGCGCAGGACGCGTACGACGTCGAGGTCCACCACGTGAACCCCACGTGCGGCGACGAGGTCACGCTGCGCGTGCGGCTCGACGCGGGGGAGGCCGGCGGCTCCGGCCCCGTGATCGGGGAGCTGACCTGGACCGGGCAGGGCTGCTCGATCTCCCAGGCATCCGCGTCGGTGATGTCGCAGGCCGTCTCCGGGCGCTCCGTGACGGACGCGCTCGCCCTGTCCGCGGACTTCCGCGAGCTCATGGACTCCCGCGGCGTGCTGCCGGAGAAATTCGAGGGCGACGCGCTCGACGAGTCGCTGGAGGACGCCGTCGCGTTCGTCGGCGTCGCGCGCTACCCCGCCCGCATCAAGTGCGCCCTGCTCGGCTGGGCCGCGATGAAGGACGCCGTGGCGCAGGCCGCCGCGGCGACGACCACCACCCAGCAGGAGGAGGGCCGATGAGCGACACCACCGTCTCGGGCCAGCCGGACCAGGCACCCGCGAACGCCGCCGACGTCGAGGAGGCGCTCCGCGACGTCATCGACCCCGAGCTCGGCATCAACGTGGTCGACCTCGGCCTCGTCTACGGCATCGCGCTCGAGCCGAACCGGCACGTGACCATCGACATGACCCTGACCTCGGCGGCCTGCCCGCTGACGGACGTCATCGAGGACCAGGCGGGCTCGTCGCTCGAGGGGCTCGTCGACTCGTTCCGCATCAACTGGGTGTGGATGCCGCCGTGGGGGCCGGAGCGCATCACCGAGGACGGGCGCGCGCAGATGCGGGCGCTGGGGTTCAACATCTGACCCCTCCCGTCGCGGACGTCACGGCCGGTCGCCCCCTGCGCGGGGTGGCCGGCCGTCGTCGTGCCGGACCAGGCGGCGTCGGGGATCGCCCGGGCCGCGGTGACGGGCCCGGCTACGGCTCCGTCACCGCGAAGGTGTCGCACGCCGCGAGGGTGCCCTGCTCGTAGCCGGTGGTGAACCAGCGCTGCCGCTGCTCGCCCGACCCGTGCGTCCAGGTGTCCGGGTCCACGCCGCCGTCGGACTGCTGCTGGATGTGGTCGTCCCCGACGGCCGCCGCGGCGGACAGCGCGTCGGCGAGCTGCCCGCGCGTGATCGGCTCCAGGTACGTCACGCCGGTGTCCGGGTCGACCGTCGTCGCGGCGTGCCCGGCCCACAGGCCCGCGTAGCAGTCGGCCTGCAGCTCCACGCGCACCGAGTCGGAGTCGTCCCCGGTGCCGGAGCGGTCCGTGCGGTCGAACACGCCGGTGACGTTCTGGACGTGGTGCCCGTACTCGTGCGCCACCACGTACATCTCCGCGAGCGGGCCGCCCGCGGACCCGTACTGCGACACCAGCAGGTCGTGGAACGACAGGTCGAGGTAGATGGTGCGGTCCGGCGGGCAGTAGAACGGGCCGGTGCTCGCGGACGCCGCGCCGCAGCCGGTGTCGGTGGCCTGGGCGAACTCGACCACGCCCGGCTGCACCTGCTCCGCCGACGCCTGCACGCCGGCGGCCGGCAGCACCTGCTCCCAGTACGCGTCCAGCGACTGCACGGTGGCCGACAGCCGGCACGCGCGGTCGCTGTTGGCCTGCTCGGCGGAGCAGTCGCCGACCTGCGACACCTGCTCGCCGCCGCCGTCGCCCGCGGGCCCCTGGAGGAGCTGGGACGGGTCGCCACCCAGCAGCACCACCAGCGCGACGAGCACCAGGCCGCCGAGGCCGCCGCCGACCGCGATGCCGCGGCCCCGACCACCCCGGCGCGACTCGACGCGCCCGCCCTCGAACCGGCCGCCGCCCTGGAACGTCATGGCCGGGACGGTAGCGCCGCGCGGGTCGGCGCGCGCGGCGGACGCCGCGACCGTCGGTGGGGCGGGAGTCCGGTGCCGCCCGGTGCCGCCCGTGGGCGCGGCGGACACGCGGCCCGCGGCGCGCGACGCCGCGCGCTGCGGTCGGACGCGACCGGATCGCGGACCGTGGGTCGGCGGCGGACCGTGGCTCAGTCGACGATGCCGCGGGCGGCCAGCGCCTCGCCGAGGTCGCGCGCTCGGCCCAACACGCGCAGCACCGCGGGCGTGAGCCACACGCGCGGGTCCCGCTCGGCGCCGCGCGCGCGGGCCGCGTCCCGCACCTCGTGCACCGTGCGGGCGATCTCGGGCACGGTCCGCAGCACCAGCGCGACGGCGAGTGCCACGACATCGGGTCGGACGCCCACCCGTCGCAGCGGGTGCACGGCCCGGGTGAGGCCGTCGAGCAACCGGTCGGCCGGCGTCGTCGCCGTGACGACCGCGGCGGCGAGCACCAGGGTCAGCAGGTCCGCGACGACCTCGACCGCCGGTGCCCAGCCCCGCGCCCACGCCTGGTACGCGCCGGCGACGGTCGCCGTGGCCAGCACCGGCAGCATCCCGCGCAGCGTCGGGCCCGGCGGCAGGGCGGCCACCGCCGCGAGGGCGACCGTCGCCGCCAGCAGGGTGAGCGACGGGACGACGCCGGCGGACACGACGACAGCGACGCCCAGCACCGCGAGCCCGGCGAGCTTCGCGCCCGCCGGTGCCCGGTCGAGCGGCGTGCGCGCGGTCCGGTGCGCGCCGAGCAGCGTCACGGCCGGTTCCCGTCGGCTCCCGCGTCGGGGAGACCGCCGAGGTCGTCACCCCGGGCCGAGGTCGTGCGTCCGGCCTGCCGACCTCGGCCGGAAGTGACGACCTCGCTCGCGTCGGCGGGAGCCGTGGGGGCGCCGGGGGAGGCGGGGGGCGGGGCGGACATGAGGGCGCGGTACGCCGCCAGGGTCACCGCGGGTGGGCCGTCGTGGACGACGCGGCCCTCGTCGACGACGAGCACCCGGTCGGCGCGCGCCGCGGCCTCCAGGTCGTGCGTCACCTGCACCACCTGCTGCGGCAGGTCCGCGAGCAGGGCGTCCACGACGCCGCGCCAGCGCAGGTCCAGCAGCGTCGTCGGCTCGTCGCAGACCAGCACGTCCGGCTCGGTGGCGAGCACGGCCGCGAGGGCCAGGAGCTGCCGCTGCCCGCCGGACAGCGCCCGCACCGGGACGTCCGCGCGCTCCGCGAGACCCACCCGCGCCAGCGCCTCCCGCGCCCGCGCGTCCCGCTCGCGCGCCGGCACCCCGCGGCGCCGCAGCGACAGCGCGACGTCCTCGACGGGGGTCGGCATGACGACCTGGGCGTCGGGGTCGGTGAACAGGAAGCCGACGCGCCGCCGCACGGCCGCACCGTCGCGTGCGGTGTCCAGACCGTCGACCCGGACCGCCCCGGCCGACGGGAGCGTCAGCCCGTTCAGCAGGCGGGCGAGCGTCGACTTGCCCGACCCGTTCGCCCCGACCACCGCGATGCGGCGCTCGGTCAGCGTGCAGGTCACGGGACCCAGCAGCGTGACGACCCGCTCCGAGCCCCGCCGGGCCGCACCGGGGGCGTACGCGGTGACGACCGCGCCGTCGAGCTCGATCACCGGCCGCGCAGCAGGTCGGGGAACGCGCGGAGCGCGGCGGCCGCGACGACGGCGGCGAGGAGGTTCTTGATCGCGTCGCCCGGCAGGAACACCGCGCCCGCGGTGATCGCCTCCGACGGCGACAGCCCGAGCCGCCAGCCCATGACGGCGATGCCCAGCGGGTGGACCGTCAGCAGCGTGGCGGCGGCCGCGGCACCGAACAGGGCGGGGACGCGCCAGCGGGGAGCCGCCCGGCGGGCCAGCAGGCCGAGCGCGCCGGCGACGGCGGCCGCCGCGGGGAACGCGAGCAGGTACCCGGCGGACGGGCCGGCGAGCACGCCCAGCCCGCCCGTCGCCCCGGCGAACACCGGCAGCCCCGCGAGCCCGACGGCGACGTACAGCAGCAGGGCCAGGAAGCCGCGGCGCGGCCCGAGCACCAGCCCGGTCAGCACCACGCCGAACGTCTGCAGCGTGATGGGCACCGCGCCGCCCGTCGGGATCGCCGGCAGCACCGCGCACACCGCGACGAACGCGGCGAACGTCGCCACCAGGGCCAGGTCGGTCGCGACGGACGCGCGGGCCACGGGAGCGGGGATCGCGGGGGACGCCGCCGTGGCGGCGGCGCCGGACGCCGGGGCACCGGGCGAGCGGGGCTCGGCGGGCCGGAGGTCGGCGGAGGTGGCGGGTCGTGCCGTCGGGTCGTGCTCGGGACGGTGCTGCTCGGACATGGGACCTCGCTGGACGGGGCGGACGGGTGTGCTGCCGTCACGCTAGTTCGCCCTACCCGGCGGGGTCGCCGGTCGACCCGCCCAACACTCCCCCCACCCCGCTGGAGGTTTCCGCACCCACCCACCCACCCCGCCCACCCCACCCACCCACCCCACCCCGGCCCACCACCCACCCGCGTTCACCTCCCGCGAGTTCGGCAGTCGGGGTGCGAGGTCGGCACCTGGAGCTGCCGACCTCGACCGGGGCTGCCGAACTCGGCGCAGGGCGGGAGCGGAGCGCGCGTCGCGCGGCGGGGCGGGGCCGAGGGGGGCGGGAATTCTCGTCGGCGGGCGGGCGCTGGGGCTCGTAGAATGGCCGGCGTTTGTGCCGGGTCGGCGACGGGGCGCGCGGCAAGCAGCCGGGTCGAGCCACGTCCGGGCACGGTGGAGGGACAGGGACCAAGTGATCACAGCCCAGGGCGTCGAGCTGCGCGTCGGTGCGCGCGTGCTGCTGTCGGCGGCGACGTTCCGCGTGGCGCCGGGGGACCGGATCGGCCTCGTGGGCCGCAACGGCGCCGGCAAGACCACGCTGACCAAGACGCTCGCCGGGGAGTCGCAGCCGACCGGCGGGCAGGTGTCCCGCAGCGGTGACGTCGGGTACCTGCCGCAGGACCCCCGCTCGGGCGACCTGTCGACGCTGGCGCTGCACCGCGTGCTGTCGGCGCGGGGTCTGGACCAGATCGTCGCGGCGATGCGCGAGACCGAGGGCGCGATGGCGTCGGCCGACGACGAGACCCGCGAGGCCGCGATGGAGCGGTACACACGTCTCGAGGCCCGTTTCCTCGCAGCCGGTGGTTACGCGGCGGAGTCCGAGGCGCACCGCATCACGTCGAACCTCGGCCTGGACGACCGGGTGCTCGCCCAGGAGATCGGCACGCTCTCCGGCGGCCAGCGCCGGCGCGTCGAGCTGGCCCGCATCCTGTTCTCGGGCTCCGAGACGCTCCTGCTCGACGAGCCGACGAACCACCTCGACGCGGACTCGATCGCCTGGCTGCGCGACTACCTCAAGGTGTACCCGGGTGGGTTCGTGGTCATCAGCCACGACGTCGAGCTGCTGCGCGCCACGGTGAACAAGGTGTTCCACCTGGACGCCAACCGGGGCGAGCTCGACCAGTACAACCTCGGCTGGGACGCGTACGTGCTGCAGCGTGAGACGGACGAGAAGCGCCGCCGGCGCGAGAGGGCGAACGCCGAGAAGAAGGCGTCCGCTCTGCTCGCCCAGGCCGACAAGATGCGCGCGAAGGCCACCAAGGCGGTCGCGGCGCAGAACATGGCGCGCCGCGCCGAGCGGATGCTGTCCGGGCTGGACGAGGTCCGGGTGTCGGACAAGGTCGCGAAGCTGCGGTTCCCCGAGCCCGCGCCGTGCGGCCGCACACCGCTGACCGCCTCCGACCTGTCGAAGTCGTACGGGTCGCAGGAGGTCTTCGCGGGCGTCGACCTGGCGATCGACCGCGGCTCCCGTGTCGTGGTGCTCGGCCTGAACGGCGCCGGCAAGACGACGCTGCTGCGCATCCTCGCGGGGTTGGCGCAGTCCGACACCGGCGAGGTCACCCCGGGGCACGGGCTCAAGCTCGGGTACTACGCCCAGGAGCACGAGACGCTCGACCTGGACCGGACCGTCGTCGAGAACCTCCGGTCGTCGGCCCCGGACCTCACCGACACGCAGGTCCGTTCCGTGCTCGGGTCGTTCCTGTTCTCCGGGGACGACGCCGACAAGCCCGCGAAGGTGCTGTCCGGCGGCGAGAAGACCCGCCTGGCGCTCGCGGCCCTGGTCGTGTCCAGCGCGAACGTGCTGCTGCTCGACGAGCCCACCAACAACCTGGACCCCGCCAGCCGCGAGGAGATCCTGGCGGCGCTGCGCGGCTACACGGGCGCGGTCGTGCTGGTCAGCCACGACGAGGGGGCGGTCGAGGCGCTCAACCCGGAGCGGGTGGTCCTGCTGCCCGACGGCGACGAGGACCTGTGGAACCCGTCGTACCTGGACCTGGTGACCCTGGCCTGACGGTCGGGGGAGAGCGCCGTCACGACCCCGTGTCCGGCGCTCGGACCCGATCGCGCCGGCACGCCCGGTGCGCCGGTGCGGCCGGGCCGGACGGGCGCCTCGGAGGGCGCGCCTCGCCGGTCAGCCCATCTGGGAGTCGATGAGCGCGTCCTCGGTCTCCTCGTCGGACGGCCGGCGTCGGCGTGCCCGAGCCGGCCGGGCGGGGCGGCCGGGCACGCGCTCCGGGGAGCCGTCCGACGAGAGGCCCGCGCCGTGCCCCCCTGCCGGGCCGGCGGGTGCACCCGGTCCGGCGGGCCCGCCCGGTCCGGCGGGCCCGCCCGGTCCGGCCGGTGCCGCGCCCTCCAGCAGCTCGCGGCGCGCGAGCCACGTGAACGCGACGAGCGATCCCACCGCGAACGTCCACCACTGGAACGCGTACGACAGGTGCGACCCCGGGTCCGTGCTGGGGGCGGGCAGCGCGCCGAGCGTCGTCGCCGCAGCGGGCGCCTCGGTGATCGCGCCGCCGTACGCCGCGTAGGACGGTGCCGCGACACCGCCCGCGGCCAGCACCTGCTCCACGTTGACGGCCTGCACCTGCCCCGCCGGCGCCTCACGGGTGCTCGCGGGCTCGTCCGGTCGCAGGTGCACGGTGACCTCGACCTCGCCCGCCGGGGGCTGCGGCACGTCGACCTCGCCGCTCGCGTCCCGGTCCCAGGCCACCCAGCCGCGGTCGACGACGAGGACGGTGCCGTCGTCCTGCACGAGCGGCACGAGCACGTGGAACCCCGGCTGGCCGTCGACGGGCCGGTTGCGCAGCAGCACGGCGGCGTCGGCGTCGTAGGTGCCGGTGACGGTGGCCTGCCGCCACACGTCGGAGGGGTCGAGCGCGGCACCGGAACCGGGGAGCAGCTCGGCGAGCGGTACCGGGTCGGCCTCGTAGTTCTGCTCGACCAGCCGGATCGCCGCGTCGCGCGCCACGTGCCGGTGCCACTGCCACCGTCCGAGGAACACGCACGCGACGGCCAGCACCACCGCGAGCACCAGCAGGCCCACCGCGCGCCGGAGAGCGGGGTTGCCGCGAAGCCGCACCCGCGTGCCCGCGGGTGTCGGCGGGGGACTCGTGGGCGCCGCGGTCATCGCAGCCCCGGCAGCCCCGGCGACCCCGGCAGCCCCGGCCGCGAACCGAGCTCCAGCCGCGGCAGCTCGTCGACCGGCACGGTCTGCTTCCAGAACGCCCGGACGCCGAGGTACTCCTCGAGGTGCGCGCGGTGCTCGTCGCACGCCAGCCACACCTTGCGGCGCTCCGGCGTGTGCAGCCGCGGGTTGTTCCACAGCACACCCCACGACGCCTCGGCGCGGCAGCCGCGGGCGCTGCAGCCGAGCTCGTCGCCGACGGGGTCGGGCGCGGGGGCGGTCATCGAGGTCCTCCGGGGGTGCCGTGGTGGTGGTCGTCGTCGACGGCGTCGGGCCGGCGGTGGTCTCCGCGGGGCGCGTCGGCCGGCGGGGGCGCGACCGGCCGCACGGGTGGCGCGGCGTCGATCAGGTGGGGCACGTAGCCCGCGGGCGCGTCGTCCCGGCGCTCCCGTCCGGCGTTGGCGAACAGCACCGCGGTGTACGGCAGCACGACGGCGCCGACGATCAGCGTGAGGCTCAGCCAGAGCGGGACGTGCGTCCAGGTGAGCACCGCGAGCACGAAGCACGCCACGCGGACGCCCATCTGGATCAGGTAGCGGCGTGCCCGGCGTGCCTGGTCGGCGCCCAGGGGCTCGGGGGCGCTCGTGATGCTCTGCGCCTCGTCGGGGGTCCGCCTGCTCACACCTGATCGTAGGCGCCCCTCGCCCACCCCGCCCCACGTCCCCCACCTCCTCGCGCAGCCGTCCCGGACGACTCGGAGGCTCCGACGTGCGGTCGGAGGTGTCTGCGGAGCCCTCCGATACCGCGCGCACGCCTCCGACCGCGTTCGGAGTCTCCGAGGGGATGGGGAGGGTGGGGGAGAGCGGGGTGGTGGGGCCGGGGATTGTGCGATCCGCACAAGACCCGCCCGCCATCCTGTGCCGCGGCGGTGCACCGGCCGCGCGGGGGCGTCGGCTAGCGTCGACTTCCGTGCCCGAGAACTCCCAGACCTCCCGTCCGGAGCCCCGCAGCGTCCTGGTGACCGGCGCGAACCGTGGCATCGGCCGTGCGATCGCCGAGCGGTTCGTCGCGAACGGCGACAAGGTCGCCACCCTGGTCCGCACCGGCGGTGCGCCCGACGGCGTGCTGGCCGTCACCGGCGACGTCACCGACACGCCCTCCGTCGACGCCGCGTTCGCGGAGGTCGAGGCGCAGCACGGGCCCGTCGAGGTGCTGGTCGCCAACGCCGGCGTCACGCGCGACGGCCTGCTGATGCGCATGTCCGACGAGGACTTCGAGCAGGTGCTCGACGTCAACCTCACCGGCGTCTTCCGCTGCGTGCGGCGCGCGTCGAAGGGCATGATCCGCCTGCGCCGCGGCCGCATCGTCATGATCGGCTCGGTGGTCGGCCTGTACGGCAACGCCGGTCAGGTCAACTACACCGCCACGAAGGCGGGCCTGGTCGGCATGGCCCGCTCGGTCACGCGCGAGCTCGGCGGGCGCGGCATCACCGCGAACGTCGTCGCGCCCGGCTTCATCGAGACGCAGATGACCGCCGAGCTGCCCCAGGACCGCCAGGACGCGTACCTGTCGTCGATCCCCGCCGGCCGGTTCGGCGCGGTCGACGAGATCGCCGCGGCCGTCGAGTTCCTCGCCTCGCCCGCCGCCGGGTACATCTCCGGCGCCGTGCTGCCGGTCGACGGCGGCCTCGGCATGGGCCACTGACCTCCCGCCCCCACGAACGGAACGGAACACCCCATGGGCCTCCTCGACGGCAAGAAGCTCCTCGTCACCGGCGTCCTCACCGACGGCTCGATCGCCTTCCACGTCGCGCGCCTCGCGCAGGAGGAGGGCGCCGAGGTCGTGCTGAGCTCGTTCGGCCGGCAGTTCCGCCTCACGCAGGCGATCGCGCGCCGCCTCCCGAAGGAGGCCCCCGTCGTGCAGCTCGACGTGACCGACGCCGACGACCTGGCGGCGCTCGCGGACCGGGTGCGCGAGCACGTCGACCACCTGGACGGCGTCGTCCACTCCATCGGCTTCGCACCGCAGTCGGTGATGGGCGGCAACTTCCTGTCCGGCGAGTGGGCCGACGTCGCCACCGCCCTGGAGGTGTCGGCGTTCTCGCTCAAGTCGCTCGCGGTCGCAGCCCAGCCGCTGCTCACCGGGGGCGGCTCGATCGTCGGTCTGACGTTCGACGCGCGGTTCGCCTGGCCGGTCTACGACTGGATGGGTGTGGCGAAGGCCGCCTTCGAGGCGACCTCGCGGTACCTCGCGCGGGACCTCGGGCCGTCGGGGGTGCGCGTCAACGTCGTGTCCGCGGGCCCGATCCGCACCACCGCCGCGAAGTCGATCCCCGGCTTCGAGGCGATGGAGGGCGGCTGGGACGGCCGCGCGCCGCTGGGGTGGGACGTCACCGACCCGGAGCCGACCGCCCGCGCGGTGGCCGCGCTGCTGTCCGACTGGTTCCCCAAGACCACCGGCGAGATGATCCACGTCGACGGCGGCGTGCACGCGATGGGCCAGTAGTCGTGCGACTCTGGTTCGCGTGACCCACCCGCACCGTCTCGTCCTGCTCCGCCACGCGAAGGCGGAGCACGCTGCGTCCCTGGAGGACCACCTGCGCCCGCTGGCGCTCACCGGCCGCCGCCAGGCGTCGGAGGTCGGCACCGGGATGGGGGCCGCAGGTCTGGTGCCCGACCTGGTGCTCGTCTCGTCCGCGCTGCGGACCCGGCAGACGTGGGACCTGGTCCGCGCGGGCCTCGGCCTGCCCGCGGAGGTCGCGCGCCTGAGCGACGAGCTGTACGCGGCGGGGGTCCGGTCGCTCATCGGCCTGCTGCGCGAGGTCGAGGAGCAGGCGGCGACGGTGCTGGTCGTCGGCCACGAGCCGACCGTGTCGCAGACCGCGGCGGCGCTCGCCGGCCCGGGGTCGGACGACGCCGCGACGGCTCGCGTGCGGGTCGGCGTGCCGACGGCCACCTACAGCGTCCTGGAGGTCGACGGCACCTGGGCCGAGCTGGTCCCGGACGCGGCGCGGCTCGTGCGGGTGGTCAGCCCGGCCTGACGGGCCGACCACGGTCAGCGGAGCTGCGGCAGCTCCAGCACGGCGTCGAGACGGCCACGCACCACGGCGTCGGCCTGCTCGCAGACCACGGGCTTGGCGTTGAACGCCACACCGATCCCCGCAGCGGCCAGCATGTCGAGGTCGTTCGCACCGTCCCCGATCGCCACCGCGCGGTCCAGAGGCACACCGGTCTCGGCGGCGTACTCGCGGAGCGTGCGCGCCTTCACGGCCCGGTCGACGACCTCGCCCGCGACCCGGCCGGTCAGCGCGCCGCCGGAGACCTCCAGCGCGTTCGCCCGGTACCGGGTGATCCCGAGGCGCGCGGCGAGCGGGCCGACGACCTCCACGAAGCCGCCGGAGACCAGCCCGACGGGCCACCCGCGGCGGTCGAGCTCGGCCAGCAGCTCCACGGCCCCCGGTGTGACGACGACCTCGTCCAGCACCTCGGCGAACACGCTGACGGGCAGCCCCGCGAGGGTCGCGACGCGCGCCCGCAGGGACGCGGTGAAGTCCAGGTCGCCGCGCATCGCCCGCTCGGTGATCGCGGCGACCTCGTCCCGCGACCCGGCGTGGGCCGCGAGCAGCTCGATCACCTCCTGGGTGATGAGCGTCGAGTCGACGTCCATGACGACGAGGCGGGTGGGTGTCACGCGGGCAGGCTAGCCGGGCGCGCACGGTCGACGCCCGGGCGTCCACGCCCCGGGCGTCCACGCCCGGGCGTCCGGCACCGGCGGGGCCCGCCCGGGTCAGAGGCTGACGACCGCGCCCTTCGGCACCACGGTGATCCCCGACTCCGTGACGGTGAACCCGCGCGCCAGGTCCTGCTCCCGGTCGATGCCGACCCGCGCCCGCTCGTGCACGACGACGTTCTTGTCGAGGATCGCCCGGTGCACCTGCGCGTACCGGTTCACGACGACGCCGTCCATCAGCACCGAGTCCGTGACCTGCGCCCACGAGTGCAGGTACACCCCGGGCGAGAGCACCGATCCCGACACCGTCGCGCCCGAGACGATCACGCCGGGCGAGACGATCGAGTCCGCGGCGTGCCCGAGCCGGCCGGCGCCCGCGTGCACGAACTTCGCAGGCGGCAGCCCGGTGTAGCCGGTGTACACGGGCCACGCGTCGTTGTAGAGGTTGAACACCGGCTCGATCGAGATGAGGTCCTGGTTCGCCTCGTAGTACGAGTCGAGCGTCCCGACGTCCCGCCAGTACTGCCGGTCGCGGTCCGTCGACCCGGGCACGTCGTTGTGGATGAAGTCGTACACCGCCGCGGTGCCGCGCTCGACGAACGCCGGCACCAGGTCGCCGCCCATGTCGTGCCGGCTGGTGGGGTTCTCGGCGTCCTCGGTGACCGCGCGCCGCAGGGCGTCGGTGTTGATGACGTAGTTGCCCATCGAGGCGAGGATCTCACCGGGGGAGTCCGGCAGGCCGACCGGGTCGGTCGGCTTCTCGCGGAACGCGGCGATCTTCGTCGGGTCGGACGGGTCGGTCTCGATGACGCCGAACTGGTCGGCCATCCCGATCGGCTGCCGGATGCCGGCCACCGTGATCTCCGCACCGGTCGCGATGTGCTGGTCGACCATCTGCGAGAAGTCCATGCGGTACACGTGGTCCGCGCCGACGACCACGACGATGTCCGGCCGCTCGTCGTCGAGGATGTTGAGGCACTGGTAGATCGCGTCGGCGCTGCCGAGGTACCAGTGCTTGCCGACCCGCTGCTGCGCGGGCACGGGGGAGACGTAGTTGCCGAGCAGCGTCGACATCCGCCAGGTCTTCGACACGTGCCGGTCGAGGCTGTGGGACTTGTACTGCGTCAGCACGATGATGTGCAGGTAGCGCGAGTTCACGAGGTTCGACAGCGCGAAGTCGACGAGCCGGTAGATGCCGCCGAACGGGACGGCGGGCTTGGCACGGGCCTCGGTGAGCGGCATCAGCCGCTTGCCCTCTCCACCTGCGAGGACGATTGCCAGGATGCGCGGCGCTGCCATGCCCCGACCCTAGAGGCAGGACGGCCCCGACGGCGAGGTGAACACCCGGAGTGGCGCTAGCGTGTCCGAGGTGAGAGTCGACCTGCTGACGCGCGAGTACCCGCCCCACGTCTACGGCGGGGCCGGGGTGCACGTCGCCGAGCTCGCCGCGGTGCTGCGGCGCAGCGTCGACGTGCGGGTGCACTGCTTCGACGGCCCCCGCGACGAGGCGGGCGTGACGGGGTACGACGTCCCCGCGGCGCTCGCCGGCGCCAACCCCGCGCTCGCGACGCTCGGGGTGGACCTGTCGATCGTCGACGGCGTGGGGCGCGGCGCGGGCCCCGCCACGGACCTCGTGCACTCGCACACCTGGTACGCGAACCTCGCCGGACACCTCGCGTCGCTGCTGCACGGTGTGCCGCACGTGGTGTCGGCGCACAGCCTGGAGCCGCTGCGGCCGTGGAAGGCCGAGCAGCTCGGCGGCGGCTACGCGCTGTCGTCGTGGGCGGAGCGCACGGCGTTCGAGTCGGCGGCGGCGGTCATCGCGGTGAGCGCCGGCATGCGGGCGGACATCCTGCGCTGCTACCCGGGGATCGACCCGGACCGGGTGCGCGTCGTGCACAACGGCATCGACCTGTCCGGGTGGCGCCGGCCGGAGGGCGACGAGCAGTGGGCGGCGGCGCGCCGCGTCGCCGAGGCGAACGGCATCGACCCGGACCGGCCGGCCGTGGTGTTCGTCGGCCGGATCACCCGGCAGAAGGGCCTGCCGTACCTGCTCCGCGCCGCCGAGTCGCTGCCGCCGGAGGTGCAGCTCGTGCTGTGCGCGGGCGCCCCGGACACGCCCGAGATCCTCGCGGAGGTCACCGAGCTGGTCGGCGCCCTGCGCGCGCGGCGGGACGGCGTCGTGTGGATCGAGCGGATGCTGCCGCGCGACGAGCTGGTGGCCGTCCTCGCGACGGGGACCGTGTTCGCGTGCCCGTCGGTGTACGAGCCGCTCGGCATCGTGAACCTCGAGGCGATGGCTGTCGGGCTGCCCGTGGTGGGTACCGCGACCGGCGGCATCCCGGAGGTCGTCGACGCGGGGACCACCGGCTGGCTGGTGCCGATCGAGCAGGTGCAGGACGGCACGGGCACGCCCGTCGACCCCGACCGGTTCGTGGCCGACCTCGGAGCGGCGCTGGCGGAGGCCGCGTCGGACCCGCGTCGCGCGCGGGAGTGGGGCGGCGCGGCGCGACGTCGCGTCGAGGAGCACTTCTCGTGGGACGCCGTCGCCGAGCGCACGCTCGAGGTCTACCGGTCCGTCCTGGCCTGAGGCCGCCCGCGGCACGGGCGGGACGGAGCCGGCACCGCCTCAGCCCGGGCCCGGGTGCGTCGCGGCGGCCAGCGCCCGGCGGGCCGCCCGGTCGACGTCCCGCAGCGCCGTGGAGCGCTGGTCGGCCTGCCAGAGGTTGACCGCCGCACCGTCGTCGGCGGTCGCGAGGTCGATGATCGCGCGCAGCCGCAGCGCCGTCCCGAGCACGCGGACACGGCGCGGCTCGAGCCCCGGGGGCACCAGCGGACGCAGGTCGGGCGGTGTCCGCAGGGCGGCGATCCGCTCGGCGGCGTCCTCCCGCCAGCGGGCCACGTCCAGGGCGACCAGGGCCTCCGTCGCCCGCGTCAGCGCCGCCGCGAGGTCGCGCTCGGCGTCCGCGAGCGTCCCGACGTGCCCCACCAGCGCGGTGCGCCAGGCGGGCACGGCGTGCAACCGCCACGTCACCAGGTGCCCCGCCTCGTACACGCTGCCGAACCGCTCGACCCCCGGGACCGCGGCGAAGTCGCCGTCGGGGGTGCTGACCAGCACGGCCTCGCCGGCCGCCTGGGCGGGGCCGGCCACCGCGGCGGGCGCCCCGGCCGGGTCGCCCGGAGCGGGCAGCACCGCCGCGACCGCCCGCGGCCCGCTGCCCCAGGCCGCGACGAGGTCCGCGAGGGTGGGGCCGCCCGACCCGAGGACGGTGTCGGTGAGACCAGGGACGGCGGCGTCGCCCACCAGGACACGGTGCGGCTCGTCGTCTCCCTGCACCGCGTCGAGCGTGCGCTGCACGGGACCCGAGCCCGGCCCGGGTTCGGCGAGCCACAGGGCGAGCAGCACGGAGCGCGGCAGGGCGGGGGCGTGGTCCACCGCACCAACGTACGACCACGTCCGCGCGGGCCCGGGCGACTAGGGTCTGGTGTCCATGACCGACGTGCTCCACCTCCAGGACGTGACCATCCGACGCGGGACGACGACGATCCTCGACCGGCTCTCGTGGACGGTCCGGGAGGGCGAGCGCTGGGTGGTGCTCGGGCGCAACGGCGCGGGCAAGACCACCGTGCTCCAGGTCGCGTCCGGGCGGATGCACCCGACGTCCGGCACCGCCGACCTGCTCGGGTCGCGGCTCGGGCGGGTCGACGTGTTCGAGCTCCGGCCGCGCATCGGCCTGGCCAGCGCGGCGCTCGCGGAGCGGATCCCCGGCGGGGAGATCGTGCGCGACGTCGTGCTGACCGCCGCCTACGGCATGACCGGGCGGTGGCGCGAGTCGTACGAGGACGTGGACGAGGCGCGGGCGGCCGACCTGATGGCGGCCTTCGGCGTGGCCCGGTTCGCGGACCGCCGGTACGGCACCCTCAGCGAGGGCGAGCGCAAGCGCGTGCAGATCGCCCGGGCGCTCATGAGCGACCCGGAGCTGCTGCTGCTCGACGAGCCGGCCGCCGGCCTGGACCTGGGCGGGCGCGAGGAGCTGGTCGCCGCCCTGGCCGAGCTGGCCGCCGACCGCCGCTCGCCGGTGCTGGTGCTGGTCACGCACCACGTCGAGGAGATCCCGCCGGGGTTCACGCACCTGCTGCTGCTCGCGGACGGCCGGGTGCACGCCGCCGGCCCGGTGGACGAGGTGCTGACCGCCGAGAAGCTCTCGGAGGCCTTCGGCACACCGCTGACCGTGGAGCGCTCCGGGGACCGCTGGGCGGCCCGCGGGCGGGCGTGAGACGGGGCTGAGCCCGCGCCGTCGGCGGACGCTCCGGCCGGGCGGTCCGGACCGTATCCCTCACAGAGAAGTCAAGGGACCGTCTAGGATCGGTGGGAGAGCGGCCGTGGTCGCCGCCGAGGACGACGGTGCCCGGACCGCGGGCACCCGCAGGGAAGGGGGCCGACGATGGGCTGGCTGTGGTGGCTCGGCGGCGCGTTGCTGCTGGGCGTGGCCGAGATGTTCACGCTGGACCTGATCTTCCTCATGCTGGCCGGGGGTGCCCTGGCCGGCACGATCGCGGCGGCGTTCGGGGCCCCGCTCGCCGTGCAGATCGTCGCCGCCGCGGTGGCGTCGCTGCTGCTGCTGTTCGCGCTGCGGCCGTTCCTGCTGCGCCGCCTGCGCGAGCGGACCGAGCTGGTGGAGACCAACTCCGCCGCCCTCGTGGGCCGCCCGGCCGTGGTGGTCGCCCCGACCGACGGCGTCGGGGGCCGCGTGAAGCTGGCGGGTGAGGTCTGGTCGGCGCGCACGGAGGACGTGGGCGTGTCGTTCCCGACCGGGACGGAGGTCCGCGTGACGCGGATCGACGGGGCGACGGCGGTGATCGCGGCCGTGCCCCGCGTGGCGGGCCCGGCGTCCGGCAACGTCGACGGGCCGGCCGGCGGGCCGCTGCCCGGGACGCCCGCCGGGGCCTGACCGCCCCGCACGCACTGCACGGACCCTCGACGGCCGCCGGGCACGCCCGCCGGCCGGGGGAGGCGGTGGCCGACCGGCCGCCGCCGGGCACGACGACGGCCCGAGCGGGCCGAGGTGGGAGGACGGCTGTGGACGACCCGAACATCGGCACGATCGTGGGGTGGGCGTTCATCGCCGTCCTGGCGATCTTCGTGGTGGTGACCCTGGTCCGCGCCGTGCGGATCGTGCCGCAGACGGTGGCGCTGCTCGTCGAGCGCCTCGGGCGGTACCACCGCACGATGGACGCCGGCCTGCACCTGATCGTCCCGTTCATCGACCGGGTCCGCGCCGGCGTCGACCTGCGCGAGCAGGTGGTGTCGTTCCCGCCCCAGCCGGTGATCACCTCGGACAACCTCGTGGTCAGCATCGACACGGTCATCTACTTCCAGGTGACCGAACCCAAGTCGGCGGTCTACGAGATCGCCAACTACATCACGGGCATCGAGCAGCTCACCGTCACGACGCTGCGCAACGTCATCGGCTCGATGGACCTCGAGCAGACGCTGACCAGCCGCGACCAGATCAACGGGCAGCTCCGCGGCGTCCTCGACGAGGCGACCGGCAAGTGGGGCATCCGGGTGAACCGCGTCGAGCTGAAGAGCATCGACCCGCCCGCCTCGGTGCAGGGCGCGATGGAGCAGCAGATGCGGGCCGAGCGCGACCGCCGCGCCGCGATCCTGACCGCGGAGGGCGTCAAGCAGTCCCAGATCCTCACCGCCGAGGGTGAGAAGCAGGCGGCGATCCTGCGGGCCGAGGGTGCCGCGCAGTCGGCGATCCTCACCGCAGAGGGGGAGTCGCGCGCGATCCTCCAGGTGTTCGACGCGGTCCACCGCGGAGACGCCGACCCCAAGCTGCTGGCGTACCAGTACCTGCAGGCGCTGCCCAAGCTCGCGTCGACCCCGGCCAACAAGGTGTGGATCGTGCCGTCGGAGCTCACGGGTGCGCTGAGCCAGTTCGCGCAAGGGTTCGCCGGTGCGTTCGGCGGGGCGGTGCCGGGTGCCGAGCAGGGGGAGCCGTCGTCCGGTCGACGCGCGGGGGAGTCGCCGCTGTCGGCGGAGGACCTGCCGCCGGTCGCGCTCACCGACCCGAAGGAGGCGCTGGCCGAGGCCCGTCGCGAGTCCGAGGCGGCGACCGCCGACGCCACGAGCGCGGGCACGTTCAGCGGCCGGCCGTTCGACCCGGTCGCTGAGGCGGGCCAGCGCCCGCGGCACGGTTCGGTGCCGCCGACGCCCCCGCCGCCGGCTCCGCTGCCGACGGAGCCGGACGCCGGGACGACCCCACCGCCCGCCCAGCCCTGACCTGACCCGGCCCCGCCGCGAGGCGGTCCGGGGACCCGTCGACGCCCGTCGTGCTCCGGCCCGGCGGGCGTCGCCGCGTCCGTCCGCACCCGCGCGGCGCCCGCGCGTCCGTCCGCGCGCCGACCGCGCTGCGTCCGCGAGCCGAGAGTCCAGGACACGCCCACGGTCATGCACGGAACTCGGGCGTGTCCTGGACTCTCGGCGCGGTGCGTGCGTGCGTGCGTGCGCGGGCGGCTGACCGTGGCCGGGCATGACCGCGCGTGCGTCCCGCGTGCGTCTCGGGCCCGGGTGGCTGCGCGGCGAGAGTCCAGGACACGCCGAGGGTCCGGCGTGGTTCCCGGGCGTGTCCTGGCATCTCGGTGAACGGGCCAGGCGGGCGTGGAGGGTGCGGGCGTCCGCGGTGCGGGGCGCGAGTGGATTGGACGAGTGAGTGCTCACTCATTTACGATCGGCGGCGTGGAGGAGACGAGGAGCGGACGCGCGCGGCCGATGAGCCGCGAGGAGCGCCGTGACGCCATCGCGGCGGCCACCATCCCGCTCCTCGTGCAGCACGGCTCCCAGATCTCCACCCGGCAGATCGCGCTGGCGGCGGGCGTCGCGGAGGGCACCCTGTTCCGCGCGTTCGACGACAAGGTCGAGCTGCTGCGCACGGCCGCCGAGCGCGCGCTGGACCCGCAGGTCGGCGTCCGGGAGATCGAGGCGCTGCCGCAGGCCTCGTCGCTCGCGGACGAGCTGGCGCAGATCGCCCGGGTCGTGCTCGACCACGGCCGCCGCGCGCGCCGCGTCATGGTCGGGCTGCACACGCTCCTCACGTCGGACGAGGGCCGGCGGGCAGAGCGCATCAGGGAGGCGCGCGGCGCGGACGTCACCGGGCGCGACGCCGCCCGCCACGCCGGCCGCGCTCCCGGGCCGGACGCGGAGAGCGGCGCGTTCCACCCGCCGGTCCCGCACGGCCGCGGCCACCCCGCGATGCCCGGACGCGACGCCCTCACGCGCGCGCTCGCCGAGGAGAAGGCGGTCGTCACCCGCCGGATCGCCGCCTACGAGGACGATCTCCGGGTCGAGCCCGAGCGGCTCGCCGGGGTCCTGCTGGCCGCCGTGATGGGTCACGGCTTCCCGTTCCTGCCCGAGGACGCCGACGCCATGGTGGCCGACCTCGTCGAGGTCCTGCTGCACGGCGCCGCCCGCACCTGACGGCACGTCGCACCCCCTGTCGTGCCGGGCTCGCCCCCGTCGACGCGACCTCACGACGCCCGCCCGCGGACGCCGCACCGCCCGGCACACGTGCCGGGCGACCCGCCCCCACCCCGTCCGGAACCTCAGGAGTCCCATGCTGCTCCGCCTGCTCCGCGAGCACCTGCGGCCGTACCGGGCCCAGGTCGGCGCCGTGCTGCTGCTCCAGCTCGCGCAGACCGTCGCCACCCTGTACCTGCCCACGCTCAACGCGGACATCATCGACAAGGGCGTCGCCGTCGGCGACACCGGCTACATCATGCGCATCGGCGCCGTCATGCTCGGCATCAGCCTGCTGCAGGTGATCTGCTCCGTCAGCGCCGTGTACTTCGGCGCGCAGGTCGCCATGTCGTTCGGCCGCGACGTGCGCGAGCGGCTGTTCACCCACGTGCAGACGTTCTCGGCGCGCGAGGTCGGGCAGTTCGGCGCTCCGTCGCTCATCACCCGCACCACCAACGACGTGCAGCAGGTGCAGATGGTGGCGCTGCTGTCCTTCACCATCATGCTGATGGCGCCGATCATGCTGGTCGGCGGCGTCGTGCTCGCCCTGCAGCAGGACGTCGCGCTGTCGAGCCTGCTGCTGGTCGTCGTGCCGGTGCTCGCGGCCGTCGTCGGCTTCATCGTGTCCCGGATGGTCCCGTACTTCCGGACGATGCAGCAGCGCATCGACGCGATCAACCGGGTCATGCGCGAGCAGATCACCGGCCTGCGCGTCATCCGGGCGTTCGTGCGGGAGCGCCGCGAGGCGGAGCGGTTCGAGGTCGCGAACGACGCGCTCTTCGACACCTCGCTGCGCGCCGGCCGGCTGATGGCGCTGATGTTCCCGGTCGTCATGCTCATCATGAACGTGACGAGCGTCGGGGTGCTGTGGTTCGGCGCCCGGCGCATCGACGCGGGGGAGATGCAGATCGGCGCCCTGACGGCGTTCCTGTCCTACATCATGTACATCCTCATGGCCGTGATGATGGCCTCGATGATGTTCGTCATGGTGCCGCGCGCCGTGGTGTCGTCGGAGCGCATCACCGCGGTGCTCGACACCGAGACGTCCGTCGTCCCGCCCGCCGTGCCGGTCGCGCTGCCGAGGCCGCAGGGCCGGCTCGAGCTGCGGGACGTCGAGTTCCGCTACCCGGGTGCCGAGCGGGCGGTGCTGCACGGGATCGACCTGGTGGCAGCGCCGGGGGAGACCACGGCGGTCATCGGCTCGACCGGCTCGGGCAAGACGACCCTCGTCAACCTGGTGCCGCGGCTCTTCGACGTGACCGGCGGGTCGGTGCTGATCGACGGCGTCGACGTGCGCGAGCTCGCGCCGGACACGCTGTGGAGCCTGATCGGCCTGGTGCCGCAGCGCCCGTACCTGTTCAGCGGGACGGTCGCGTCGAACCTGCGCTACGGCAACCCCGATGCGACCGACGAGGAGCTCTGGCACGCGCTCGAGGTGGCGCAGGCCCGGTCGTTCGTCGCCGAGATGCCCGGCGGACTGGAGGCCCCGATCGCCCAGGGCGGCACGAACGTCTCGGGCGGTCAGCGGCAGCGGCTCGCGATCGCACGCGCCCTGGTCCGCCGCCCGGCGATCTACCTGTTCGACGACTCGTTCTCGGCGCTCGACTTCGCCACGGACGCCGCGCTGCGGGCCGCGCTCGTCCCGGAGACGCGGCACTCGGCGGTCGTCGTGGTCGCCCAGCGGGTCGCGACCATCCGCGACGCCGACCGCATCGTCGTCCTCGACGAGGGCGCCGTGGTCGGCACCGGCACGCACGCGGAGCTGATGGAGACCTGCCGCACCTACCAGGAGATCGTGTACTCCCAGATCAGCGCGGAGGAGGCGGCATGAGCGCCGAGCACGAGGGCCGCCGGCCCACCGGGACCGCCCCCGCGGGAACCGCGCCCGCCGGGTCCGCCCCCGACACCGCCACCGAGCCGCCCGCCCAGGCGTCCGCCGCGGCGGCACCGGCCGGGCGCCTGCCCCGTCCCCGCGGCGGCCACATGGGCCCGATGGGCGGCATGGGGATGCCGGGGGAGAAGTCCCTCGACTTCGCGGCCTCGGGCCGCCGCCTGCTGGGCGTCCTGCGGCCCGAGCGGTGGCGCCTGGCACTCGTGATGGTGCTCGGCGTCGTCTCGGTGGCCCTCGCGGTCACCGGGCCGAAGGTGCTGGGCAACGCCACGAACGTCATCTTCGAGGGCATCATCGGCCAGCGGCTGCCCGCCGGCACCACGCAGGCGCAGGCGATCGAGGGGCTCCGCGCCCAGGGGCAGGACCGGCTCGCCGACATGCTCGGCGCCATGCAGGTCGTCCCCGGCCAGGGCGTCGACTTCACGCGGCTGCGCACGCTGCTGCTCGCGGTCGTGGCGATCTACGTCGGGTCGGCGCTGTTCAGCTGGCTGCAGGGCTACATCACCACCGGCGCCGTGCAGCGCACGGTCGCGGGCCTGCGGCGCGACGTCGAGGCGAAGCTCGGCCGGCTGCCCCTGAAGTACTTCGACGGGCAGCCGCGCGGCGAGGTGCTGAGCCGGGTGACGAACGACATCGACAACGTCGCGCAGACCCTCCAGCAGACGCTGTCGCAGCTCATCACCTCGGTGCTGACCGTGCTCGGCGTGCTCGGGATGATGTTCTGGATCTCGCCGCTGCTCGCGGTGGTGGCGCTGGTGACGATCCCGCTCTCGGTGGTCGTGACCACGGCGATCGCCAAGCGCTCCCAGCCGCAGTTCGTCCAGCAGTGGCGTGTCACGGGCACGCTGAACGCCCACATCGAGGAGATGTACACCGGCCACGCGCTGGTCAAGGTGTTCGGCCGCCAGGAGCAGGCCGTGCAGGAGTTCCACGACCAGAACGCCGACCTGTACGCCGCGTCGTTCCGGGCGCAGTTCATCTCGGGGATCATCCAGCCGGCGATGGGGTTCATCGCGAACCTCAACTACGTCATCGTGGCGGTGGTCGGCGGCCTGCGGGTCGCGTCCGGCACGATGACGCTGGGCGACGTGCAGGCGTTCATCCAGTACTCGCGGCAGTTCACGCAGCCCATCACGCAGATCGCGTCGATGATGAACCTGCTGCAGTCCGGCGTGGCCTCGGCGGAGCGGGTGTTCGACCTGCTCGACGCGCCGGAGCAGGACCCGGACCCGGCGCGGCCCGAGCGGCTGCCGGCGCGGGTCGCGGGGCGGGTCGTGTTCGAGGACGTGGCGTTCCGGTACGTGCCGGAGACGCCGCTCATCGACGACCTGTCGCTCGTCGCGGAGCCGGGGCGGACGGTCGCGATCGTCGGCCCGACCGGCGCGGGCAAGACCACGCTGGTGAACCTGCTCATGCGGTTCTACGAGATCGACGGCGGCCGCATCACGCTCGACGGCGTGGACACCCGCAGCCTGACGCGCGACGACCTGCGCTCGCAGATCGGGATGGTGCTCCAGGACACCTGGCTGTTCGGGGGCACCATCCGCGACAACATCGCCTACGGGGTCGAGGACGTCGACGAGGACCGGCTGGTCGAGGCCGCGGTGGCCACGCACGTCGACCAGTTCGTGCGGGCGCTGCCCGACGGCTACGACACCGTCGTCGACGACGAGGCCGCGAACCTCTCGGCGGGCGAGAAGCAGCTGCTGACGATCGCCCGCGCGTTCCTCGCCGACCCCGCGATCCTCGTCCTCGACGAGGCGACGTCGTCGGTGGACACCCGCACCGAGGTGCTCGTGCAGCAGGCGATGAACGCGCTGCGGTCGGGGCGGACGTCCTTCGTCATCGCGCACCGGCTGTCCACCATCCGCGACGCCGACGTGATCCTGGTGATGGAGCGCGGCGCGATCGTCGAGCAGGGCTCGCACCACGAGCTGCTCGCGGCCGGCGGGGCGTACGCCCGGCTGTACGCGAGCCAGTTCGCCGCCGCGGTGGCGTCCGTGGAGGACTGAGCACCCGGTCCCGGCCCGGTGGTGCTCGCACGCCACCGGGCCGGAAGGCCCGCCGGCCGCCCGCCCGCGACCAGTAGGGTCGGCGCGTGACGACACGCACCGCGGCGGACCCGCCGCGGCTCCACCGGGACCGGCTCACCCTCACCCTCTACGGGTCGTTCGTCACCTGGGGCTGGTTCCTCTACTCGTTCAACCCGAGCGTCCCGCTGCTCGCGCGCGAGCTCGACGTCACCCACGCCCAGGCCGGCCTGCACGGCACGGCGATGGCGGTCGGCGCGGTGGGCGCCGCGGCCCTGACGCCGCGGGCCATCCGGCGGTTCGGCCGGCGCGCCGTGGTCGCGGGGGCGGGCGTGGTGATCGCCGCCGGTACCGCGCTGCTCACGACCGGCACCTTGCTGGCCGTCACCCTGTCGGCCGTCGTCGTCCTCGCCGTCGGCGGCAACATGATCATCAGCGCGTCCCTGACCGGGCTCGCCGACCACCACGGCCGGGCCGCCTCGGCGGCGGTGACCGAGGCGAACGGCGTGGGCTCGGGCCTGGGGCTGCTCGGGCCGCTCGCAGTCGGCGCGTGCGTGGCCATCGGCTGGGGCTGGCGCCCGGCGGTCGCCGTGACCGGCGTGATCGCGCTGGCCACCGCGGTGCTGATCCGGCGTCTGCCGGTCGGCGGCGCGCTGGGCCGCGGCCAGGCCGAGCAGGCCGCCGTCGTGAGCGGCGCGCCTGGTACCGACGCGGCCGGGACGGGCCTGGCAGCGGCCGGTGGGCCCGGAGCGGGCCCGGTCGGGGCCGTCGCTGAAGGCGCTGCAGGATCCGGACCCGGAGGCGGGCCGGGCCGGGCGGTGCACGCGTCGCGGTGGTTCCTCGTGACGATCGTCGCGGCGATCGCGGTCGAGAACGCCACGACGTACTGGGCCACGGACCTCGTGCGGGAGCGCACCGGCGCCGGCGCCGGGATCGCCACCGCGACGACGGCCGGCCTGGTCGCGGGCATGACGCTGATCCGGTTCGTGGTCGGGCCGCTGTCGCTGCGGGTGTCGCCCGCCCGGCTGCTCGCGGCGGCGTTCGGCGTGGCGGTCGCCGGCTGGGCCGTGCTGTGGACGGCGACCAGCGCGTCCGTGGCGCTCGCGGGCCTGTTCCTGGCGGGCCTCGGGTACGGCGCGCACTACCCGCTGGGCGTCGCGCTGCTGCTCGGGGCGTCCGCGGGCGCGACCGACGCGGCGCAGGCGCGCGCGACCGTCGCCGGCGGGCTGGCGATCGGGATCGCGCCGTTCCTCCTGGGCGCGCTCGCGGACGCGGTCGGTACGCACGCCGCGTTCGTCGTGGTCCCCGTGGTCGCCGTGTCCGGCGGCGTGGCGGCGCTCGCGGGTGCCCGGGCGTGGCGGCGGGAGCGGCCGGCGCCGGCGGTCTGACCCGCCCGTCCCTCCCGGCCCGCCCGGTACGGTGCGGAGGACCCGTCACCCGCCCGAAGGGACGTCCCGCACGTGTCCTCCTCCGCCGAGCCCGACCCGACCGCCGCCGACCCGACCGCGCTCGACCCGACCGCCCCTGACCCCGGCCGCGCCGCCCGCGTGCTCGACGCCGCCGACCCCCGCACGGACCACTGGCGCGCGCTGTACCGCGACCTGCACGCGCACCCCGAGCTGTCGGGCCGCGAGCACCGCACCGCCGCCGCGCTCGCGGCGGAGCTCCGGGAGTCGGGTCTGGAGGTCACGGAGGGCGTCGGCGGGACGGGCGTGGTCGGGGTGCTCCGCAACGGGGACGGCCCGGTCGTCATGCTGCGCGCCGACATGGACGGCCTGCCCGTCCGGGAGGAGACGGGGCTGCCGTACCAGAGCCGGCACAGCGACGTGGACCCGGCGGGTGACACGGTCCCGACCATGCACGCGTGCGGCCACGACATGCACGTCACCGCGCTGGCGGCGGCGGTGGACGCGCTCGCGGTCGCACGCGAGCAGTGGCACGGCACGCTCCTGGTGGTCGGCCAGCCCGCCGAGGAGACGGCGTCCGGCGCGTCCGCGATGCTCGAGGACGGGCTGTTCAGGCGCTTCCCGAAGCCGGACGTGGCGCTCGGCCAGCACGTCGGGGCGTTGCCGGCGGGAGTCTCCCACCACGCACGCGGTCTGCTCATGGCGGCGGCCTGCACCCTCGACGTCACGGTCCACGGCCGCGGCGGCCACGGCTCCCGCCCGTTCGTCACGGTCGACCCGGTGCTCACCGCGGCGTACGCCGTGACGCGGCTGCAGGCGATCGCGGCGCGGGAGACCTCGCCGGACGACCCGGTGGTCGTGACCGTCGCGACGTTCCACGCCGGCACGAAGTCGAACATCATCCCGGACACGGCGACGTTCACGGTCAACCTGCGCGCCCGCTCGGACGCCACGATGGCCCGGCTCGTCGCGTCGGTGCGCCGGGTGGTGGAGGCCGAGGCCGCCGCCGCGGGGTGCCCGCAGCCGCCGACCGTCACGCTGCGGGAGAACCCGCCGGCGACGGTCAACGACCCGGACGTCGTGGACCGGGTGATGGCGGCGCAGCGGGCCGTCATGCCGGCCGGCACCGTGCGGACCGCCGAGCCGCTCATGGGCTCCGAGGACTTCTCCGAGTACGGGCTGCCGCGCGGCCGGTACGACGGCGACCCGGTGCCCTACGCGTTCTGGTTCTGGGGCGGCCCGGACCCGGCGCTGTTCCCCGAGGGCACCGACTCGGGCCTCTCGCCGGAGGTGCCGGGCAACCACAGCGCCCAGTTCGCGCCGCTCGACGACCCGACGATCGCCGCCGGGCGCCGCCTGCTGGTGGCCGCCGCGCTCGCGTTCCTCGGCTGAGGCCTCCATCAGGGAGGATGGGCGGGTGCCCGCGCTCGACCTCGTCCCCCTGACCGACCCCGGCGACGAGCGGCTGGCCGACTACGTCGCGCTGACCGACGTCGCGCTCCGCTCGCGGCACGAGCCCGAGAAGGGCCTGTACATCGCGGAGAGCTCGACGGTGCTCGGCCGGGCCCTCGCCGCGGGGCACCGGCCGCGGTCGGTCCTCGTGTCCCCGCGGTGGCTGCCGGACCTGCGCGCGATGCTCGAGGCGCGCGACCCGGACGGCGAGCCGGTGCGCGTGTACGTCGCGGAGCCGGCGGTGCTCGAGGCGATCACGGGCTTCCACGTGCACCGGGGCGCGCTCGCCGCGATGCACCGGCCCCGGTTGCCGTCGGTGGCCTCGGTGCTGGAGGGCGCGCGGCGGGTCGCGGTGCTGGAGGACGTGGTGGACCACACCAACGTCGGCGCGGCGTTCCGGTCGGCGGCGGCGATCGGTGTCGACGCGGTGCTCGTCACGCCGCGGTGCGCGGACCCGCTGTACCGGCGCAGCGTGCGGGTCTCCATGGGCACCGTGTTCCAGGTGCCGTGGACGCGGGTCGAACCCTGGCCGGGCGGGATCGGGCTGCTGCGCGAGGCCGGGTTCGTGACCGCCGCGCTGGCGCTGTCGGACGACTCGGTGCCGCTCGACGCGCTGGAGCAGGCCCCGCCGGAGCGGCTCGCGCTCGTTCTCGGAGCCGAGGGTGACGGGCTCAAGCCGGCGACGGTCGCGGCGGCGGACCTCACCGTGCGGATCCCGATGGCCGGAGGTGTCGACTCGCTCAACGTCGCGGCGGCAGCGGCCGTGGCGTTCTGGGCGACCCGGGTCCGGGACTGACAGCGCGCGGCCGCGGCCTCAGGCGCCGCGGCCGGTCTCGCCCTGCAGCCGGTCGATGAGCTCCGAGGCCTGGGCCTTGGTGAGGTCGTCGGGGACCTCCTCGCCCGCCTCGCGCGCGAGCGTGTGCAGGTAGGAGCGCTGCGGGCCGGTCATCGGCTCGTCGCCGGTGGTCCAGTCGGTGGGGTCCTTGGCGGCGTCGGTGGCGGCGTCGGCGCCGGGCTCGACGGGGTCAGGAGTCGTGTGCGTCATGGCGGTCACGGTAGGTCGCGCGCCCGGGGGGCGCACGGCGGGCCGGGACGGGCGGCCCTGGCTAGGGTGAGCACCGCGCGAAGCCGACCGCGAGAGGAGCCCGACGTGACCACGTCGCCGACCGAGACGCAGCAGGACCCGCCGCCCGGGGCCACCGCACGCAGCGGACCCTGGGGGACCAACCCGGCGGTGTTCTGGGGCTCGGTCGCCGTCGTCGCCCTGGTGGCGGGCCTGACGATCGCGTTCCCCGACGCCGCGGGCGACGTGATCGGGCGGGTCCAGTCGGACGTCATCGGCGCGTTCGGCTGGTACTACGTGGCCCTGGTCGCCTGCTTCGTGGCGTTCGCGATCTGGCTGGGCGTCGGCCGGTGGGGTGACATCACGCTGGGCAAGGACGACGACGAGCCGGAGTACCCGCTGGGCAGCTGGTTCGCGATGCTGTTCGCGACGGGCATGGGCATCGGCCTGGTGTTCTGGGGGGTCGCGGAGCCGCTGAGCCACTACGCGAACCCGAAGCCCGGGGTGACCGGCACCCCGGAGCAGCTCGCGCAGCAGGCGATGACGCAGACGTACCTGCACTGGGGGCTCAGCGCCTGGGCGATCTACGTCGTGGTGGGTGTCGCGATCGCGTACTCGGTGCACCGCAAGGGTCACCCGGTGTCGATCCGCTGGGCGCTGGAGCCGATCCTGGGCAAGCGGGCCCGCGGGCCGATCGGGGACGCGGTGGACGTCGCGGCCGTCGTCGGGACGGTGTTCGGCGTCGCGACCTCCCTGGGCCTCGGCGTGCTGCAGATCACGGCCGGCCTGGAGCACACGGGCGTCGTGTCGTCCTCGACGGGCCTGCAGGTCGCCCTGATCGTCGGCATCACCGCGCTGGCGACGCTGTCGGTCGTCTCCGGGCTGGACCGCGGCCTGAAGTGGCTGTCGAACATCAACGTGTCGCTGGCCGGCGTGCTGCTGGTCGCGGTGCTGGTGCTGGGCCCGACGCTGTTCCTGCTGCGCGAGTTCGTGCAGTCCATCGGTGCGTACCTGGCGTCGGTGGTCCCGCTGATGTTCAACTCCTCGGCGTACGCGGGGCAGGCGGGGCAGGAGTGGCAGGCGGCCTGGACGACGTTCTACTGGGGCTGGTGGATCTCCTGGTCCCCGTTCGTCGGGGTGTTCATCGCGCGGATCTCGCGCGGGCGCACCGTGCGTGAGTTCGTCGGCGGGGTGCTGCTGGTCCCGACGCTGGTGTGCTTCCTGTGGTTCTCGGTGCTCGGCGGGACGGCCCTCTACCAGGAGCTGTTCGGGGGCGGCGGCCTGGTGCCGGCCGACGGCGAGGTGGTCCCGGAGAACGCGCTGTTCGACGTGCTGTCCGGCCTGCCGGGCGGCACCGCGCTGTCCATCGGGGCGATCATCCTCGTCGCGCTGTTCTTCATCACGTCCGCCGACTCCGGCGCGCTCGTCGTGTCGATGCTGGTCGCCGGCGGGGACCCCCAGCCCCGGACCCCGCTGCGCGTGGTGTGGGCGTGCCTCGGCGGTGTGCTGGCCATCGCGCTGCTGCTCGCGGGCGGCCTGAACGCGCTCCAGACGGCGGCGATCCTCATCGCGCTGCCGTTCAGCGTGGTGATGATCGGGATGGTGGTCGCGACGTCGCGGTCGCTGCACCTGGAGCACATGGCGTTCCTGCGGGCCGAGCGGCGCCAGCTCCGGGCGCTGATCGACGCCCAGGTGTCGGCCCAGGTCGGAGCGCACGTGGACCGGAGGGTCGACGAGCGGCTGCGGCGCTGGCGCCGGACGCGGGAGCAGGGGCGCGGCGAGCGCTGAGCCCCGCGGCGGTCAGAGCCCGCGCAGCAGGCTCACCGCGATCGCGGCCATGACGAGCGCGATGGCGGCGTCGAGCACGCGCCACGCGCCGGGCCGGACGAACAGCGGCCGCAGCAGCCGCGCGCCGTACCCGAGGCCGGCGAACCACAGCACGCTGCCGGTCGCTGCGCCCGCGGCGAACCACCAGCGCAGCCCGCCGTGCGTGCCGGCCACGGACCCGAGCAGCACGACCGTGTCGAGGTACACGTGCGGGTTCAGCCAGGTCAGGGCGAGGCAGGTCGCGAGCACGGGCCAGAGCCGGGCGGGGGCGGTGCCGCCGGCGGCGTCGAGCGCGTCCCCGGTGGGCTGCCACGCGCGCCGCGCTGCGACGGCGGCGTATCCGAGCAGGAACGCGGTACCGGCGACGCGGGCCACCGTGAGGACGGCGGGTGCCCGGTCGACGAGCGCTCCCATCCCGCCCACGCCCGCCGCGATGAGCACCGCGTCGGACAGGGCGCACACGGCGACGACGGGCAGCACGTGCGCGCGCCGGAGCCCGACCCGGAGCACGAACGCGTTCTGCGCACCGATGGCGACGATGAGCGACAGACCGAAGACGAGTCCGGTCAGGGCGGTGGTGAGGGCGGCGGGCACGCGCCGACGCTAGGCGCCCCCCGGGACATCAGTCCAACGACTGTGTGCGATGCAGCATCAGCAGAACTGATGTCGCGACCTGGGTCGGAAGTCCTGCGACCGCACCGCACGCTGAGGGTCTACTGTGCATACTGCATATGAACAGTAGAGGAGGTGGCTTCGTGCGGATCGTGGTCTCCAACAGCGCCGACGCGCCGCTGTACGAGCAGGTCGCCGAGCAGATCAAGGTCGCGGTGCTCGCCGGCGAGCTCCAGGACGGCGACGCGCTGCCGTCCGTCCGGTCGCTCGCCCGCGACCTGCGGATCTCCGTCATCACCACCACCCGGGCGTACGCCGAGCTCGAGGCCGCGGGCTTCATCACGACCGTCCCCGGCAAGGGTGCGTACGTGCTGCCGGTGGACACCGCGCTGGTCCGCGAGCAGGTGCTGCGCCGCGTCGAGGACGCCCTCGGCGCTGCCGCCGACGCCGCCCGGCTCGCGGGCGTCGACCGGGACGGCCTGGTCGAGATGCTCGACGTCGTGCTCGCCGAGGCCGAGGGGGCCCGGCGGTGAGCGGCGACGCCGTCGTGCTGGACCACGTCACGGTCCCGGTCGGCGGGTTCACGCTCCAGGACGTGAGCCTGCGCCTGCCCACCGGCTACGTCATGGGCCTCGTCGGGCCCAACGGGGCGGGCAAGACGACGACGATCCGCACGCTGCTCGGCATGCTGCGTCCCACGTCCGGCCGCGTCGAGGTGCTCGGGCACGCGCTGCCCGCGCCGGCTTCGCTGCGGCAGGACGTCGGGGTCGTGCTCGACCGGCCGAGCCTGGTCGGGGAGTGGCGGCTGCGGGACGTGGAGCGCGCGCTCCGGCCCTTCTACGACCGCTGGGACCCCGCGCGGTACGCCGCGCTGCTCGCCGAGTTCGAGCTCGACCCCCGGTCGCGGGTCTCCGAGCTCAGCCGCGGCATGACGATGAAGCTCCAGATCGCCGTGGCGCTGTCGCACGGCGCGCGGCTGCTCGTGCTGGACGAGCCGACCAGCGGCCTCGACCCCGTGGCGCGCGACGACCTGATCGGCATCCTCGGCGACTACCTGGTGGCGGAGGGCCGCAGCGTGCTGTTCTCCACGCACCTCACCGCGGACCTGGAGCGCATCGCCGACCACCTCACCCTGCTCGCCGGCGGCCGCGTGCTGCGGACCGGCACCAAGGAGGAGCTGATGGACGCGTACTGCCTGGTGCGGGGCGGTCCCGACGACCTGCCGCCCGACGGCCTGGTCCCGCTGCTCGGCGCCCGGCGCACCGGGGTGTGCGTGGAGGCCCTCGTGGCGGCCGACGACGTGCCGCTGCTGGGCACCGGCGTGGTCGTGGAGCGCCCGACGCTCGACCAGATCGTCGTGCACCTCGGGGCGCGCCGCCGGACGGCGGTGCCGGCGTGAGCGCCCGCGAGGTCGGGGCGGCGCTCGGGCTGGACCTGAGGACCGTCCGGCCGTTCGCACGCCAGCTCGTGCCGCTGGCCGGGGCCGTCGGCGTCATCGCCGTCGTCGCCGGCCGGCCGCAGGCGGTCGTGCTCGCCGGCGCGGTGTTCGCCGCCCTCGGCGCGTCCTACCCGTTCGCGATCGGCGAGCGGGACGGGCTCGACACGCTGCGCGCCGTGCTGCCCGTCGGGCGGGGGACGCTGGTCGCCGGGCGCTACGCGTTCACGCTGGTGCTGTACCTCGCCGCCGCGCTGGTCGCGGTGCCGCTCGCGGTGCTGGGGGCCGAGATGCGGGACGTCGTCGTGCAGGCGTCGCCCGGGGAGGTCGCGACGTCCGTCGCCGTGGGGTTCGGCGTCTACGCGCTGCTCGCCGGGACGCAGCTGCCGGTCTACTACGCGCTCGGCTACACGCGAGGGCGGATGGTCGCGATCGTGCCGCTCGTGCTGCTGTGCAGCGCCGCCGGAGCGGCGGTGAGCGTGCTCGGCGACCGGATCCCGGACCTCGACGCCTGGCTCGCGCGCTCGACGGACCGGCTCGCCCCGCTGGCCCTGGTGGGCGGGGCGGTCGTGCTCGCGGCGTCGGCTGCGGTCTCGTGGCGGGCGGACCGCCGGCGCTGGGAGCGTGCGGGTGGACCCGGGGGCCGCGGACGCGGGGGAGCCGGAGGCGCGCGGTAGCGTGGCGCCACCATGCCGGACGTCGACCTGCCCCAGCTCCGCGCGCTGCTCGCCGTCGTGGACGAGGGGTCGTTCGAGGGTGCCGCGCACGCCCTGCACCTGACGCAGTCGGCGGTCAGCCAGCGGATCAGGGCGCTCGAGACCGCCGTCGGCCAGGTGCTGGTCCGCCGCACCCGGCCGGCCGGCGTGACCGCGGCCGGTGCCGTCTACCTGCGCCTGGCCCGGCAGGTGCTCGGGCTCGAGGCGGAGGCGCGCGCGGCGGTGAGCGCCGCCCCCGGGCCCGGGCGCCCCGTGCTCCCGGTGGCCGTGAACTCCGACTCGCTCGGCACGTGGGTGCTGCCCGCGCTCGCGCCGCTGGCCGACGAGGTGCGGTTCGAGCTGCACCGCGAGGACCAGGACCACTCGGCGGACCTGCTGCGCGACGGCGTGGTGGTGGCCGCGATCACCACGGCCGCCCGACCTGTCCAGGGCTGCACGTCCCACCGGCTCGGCGTGCTGCGGTACCGGCCGGTGGTCGCCGCCGCGCGCGCCGGGACCGACTTCCCGGACGGTCCGACCCCCGAGGCGCTGGCAGCCGCCCCGCTGGTGGTGTTCGACCGGAAGGACGACCTGCAGGACCGCTACCTGCGCGAGCGCGGCGTCGACCCCGCCGCCCCGCCCCGCCACCACGTGCCCGCGACCGCGGACTTCGCGCTCGCGGTCCGGCTCGGGTTCGGCTGGGGTCTGCTGCCCGAGGCGGACGCCGCGGCGGGCGAGCGGGAGGGCGCTCTCGTGGACCTCGACCCGGGGCGGCACGTGGACGTGACGCTGTACTGGCAGCAGTGGACGCTGCCGACCGCCGCGCTGCGCCGCACCGGCGACGCGGTCCGCGAGGCCGCGGCGGCGGCGCTGCGCTGACGCCGGCGGCGCGGGCACGGCCCGTGGGGACCGCACCCGCGCCGCCGGCGCCACCCGCCCGTCAGGCCGGCTCGACCTCCGCGAGGATCCCCGCGAGGGCCTCCCGCGTCGTGGCGTCGAGCACCCGCTGCACCCGCTCCGCGTCGGTGAACACCAGCGCGATCCGGGACAGCAGCTCCAGGTGCTCCCCGCCCGCGCCCGCGATGCCGACCACCACGCGCACGGGGTTGCCGTCCCAGTCGACCGGCTGCTCGTACCGGACCAGGGAGATCGCGGACCGCCGGATGCGGCCCTTCGCCTCCTCGGTGCCGTGCGGGATGGCGAGGTGGCTGCCCATGTACGTGGAGACGGTCCGCTCGCGGTCGAGCATCGCGTCCACGTACTCCGGCTCGACCGCGCCGGACGCCACGAGCAGGCCGCCCGCCTCGCGGATCGCCTCCTCCTTCGTGGTCGCCCGTCCCGCCGGGACGATCAGGTCGTCGCTGAGCACGGCGTTCACGACTGGGTCCTCTCCGCGGCCTGCGCCTCGCGCACGACGTCGTCGTAGACCGGGCTGCTGAGGAAGTTGTCCACCGAGACGTGCCGGGCGGACGGGGCGTGCCGCCGGGCCCGGTCCGTCAGCTCGCGCTGCGTGATGACCAGGTCGACGTCGTCCTCGAGCTGCGCGACGGCCCGGTTGACCACCGTGATGTCGCCGCGACCCGCCTTCTTCAGCTTGTCACGCAGGATGCTGGCCCCCATCGCGGACGACCCCATGCCGGCGTCGCACGCGAACACGATCGACCGCAGCGGCCGGTCGGGGAGCGCGTCGCCGCCGCCCGCGGGGGTCGTACCGGGGACCGGTCCGGCCTGGCTGGCCAGGGCGCCGAGCGCCGAGGACGACTTGCCCTTGTTCGCCTCGGTCTGCGCGATCGCCGCCTCGAGGTCCCCGCCGCCCGCCGCGAGGTCCCGCTTGCGGGACGCCCGCAGGATCACGGCCGAGACCAGGAACGTCACGGCGAACGACAGCACCACCGACAGGACGACACCGACGTACGAGTCCCGTGGCGTCGCCGCGAGCACCGCGAGGATCGACCCCGGTGCGGCCGGCCCGCGCAGGCCCGAGCCGAACACGACGTTCGTCGCGATGCCCGTCGCGCCGCCCGCGATCGCCGCGAGGATCAGCGCCGGCTTCATGAGCACGAACGGGAAGTAGACCTCGTGGATGCCGCCGATGAACTGCACGACGGCCGCGCCCGGGGCGGACATCCGCGCCGCGCCGACGCCGAACACCGTGTACGCCATGAGGATCCCGAGGCCGGGGCCCGGGTTGGCCTCCACCAGGAACAGCAGCGACTTGCCGGACTCCACGACCTCCTGCGCGCCGAGGGGCACCAGGACGCCGTTGCCGATGGCGTTGTTGAGGAACAGCACCTTCGCCGGCTCGACGATCACCGACATCAGCGGCAGCAGGTGGTTGTCCGCCATCCAGGAGACGATGCTCCCCAGCCAGCTCGACACCTGCGTGATGATCGGCGCGAACCCGAAGAACGCCCCGACCGCCATCGCGGCACCGAGGATGCCCGCGGAGAACATGTCGACGAGCATCTCGAAGCCCGGCTTGATCTTGCCGGCCCACAGGGAGTCGACCTTCTTCATGACCCAGGCCGACAGCGGGCCGACCACCATGGCGCCGAGGAACATCGGCACCGTGGAGCCGGTGATCATGCCGACCGCCACGATGGACGCGACGACGCCGCCGCGCTCCTTGTAGACGATGCGGCCACCGGCGTTGGCGATGAGGATCGGCAGCAGGTAGGTGACCATCGGGGCGACGAGGCCCAGGTACTGCCGGAACGTCGTGCCGTCGTCCGCCAGGGCGAGCTGCGTCGCGGCACCCTGCCAGCTCATCTCGTCGGCGTTGCCGAACCCGCCGAGGATGCCGTTGGGCGTCCAGCCCACGGCGATGAACATCGAGGTGATGAGCCCCCACGCCAGGAAGGCGGGGAGGTTCGGCATGATCATGGCGCTGAGGAACGCACCGAACCGCTGGATGCGGACCTGCGCCTGCTTGGCGCGCGTCGGGCTGGTGGAGCCCGGGGCGGCTGTGGTCGCGGACACGGTCGTCACGCCTCCGTCTCGGGGGTCGCCCGGCCCGCGCGGGCCGGGAGGGAAGGGGTCGTCATTGACCTGCTCCTTGCTGGTCGGGTGCCGGCGCGTGGCCGGTCACGGCTCGATGGTGACCTTGATGCCCGCCCCGGAGCGGACCACGTCGATGCCCTCGGCCACCCGGTCGAGCGGCAGCCGGTGGGTGATGAGGTCCGCGACCGGCACGCTGCCGTCGGCGATGTGCGCCAGGGCCTGGCGGTTGTGCTCCGGGCTGGAGCCGTTCGCCCCGAACACCGCCAGCTCGCGGTAGTGGACGAGGTTCGAGTCGAACGTGATCGTGGGGCGGTCCTTCGGCAGGCCGCCGAACAGGCTGAGCCGGCCCTGCGGGGCGAGCATCTGCAGCGCCTGCTCCTGCGCCGCGCCGGACGCGGCGGCCGTGATGACGACCGACGGCCCGCGGCCGTCCGTGGCCTCCTTGACGGCGGCGACCGGGTCGACCTCCGACGCGCAGATCGCCGCGTCCGGCTGCACGACCGCCGCCGCGAGGTCGAGGCGCTCGCGGCTGAGCTCCACGAGCAGCACCTGCTTCGCGCCGCGCGCCCGCGCCAGGCGGACGTGGAGGCAGCCGATGGGCCCGGAGCCGACGACCACGACGACGTCGCCGTCGTGCACGTCGATGATCTCCTGGGCGTTGATCGCGCACGCGAACGGCTCGGCGACCGAGGCCTCCGCGTACGAGACGCCCTCGGGGATCCGGTTGAGGCCGTCGACCTTGAGCACCTCGCGGGGCACGATCATGTACGGCGCGAACCCGCCGTCGAAGTCGTAGCCCATCGAGACCTGGTTCGGGCAGATCGTCATGGCGCCGGCGCGGCAGTACTCGCACTCGCCGCACGGGATGGCCGCGATCACCTGCACCCGGTCGCCCGGCGCCCAGCCCTCGACGCCGGCGCCGACCTCGACCACCTCGCCGGCGATCTCGTGGCCCATGACGCGCGGCGGGCGGATGCGCTGGTGCCCCGACGTGGAGATCTTGACGTCGGTGCCGCACATCGACGTCGCACGGACGCGGATCTTGACCTCGCCCTCGCTCGGCGACGGCTCCGGCGCGTCCTCCAGCCGGACGTCACCGGGTGCGTAGAAGCGGAAGACCTTCATCTCTCTCCTCGGGTTCGGGGCCGCGCGGGGCGCGTGGTCCTCGGTGGTCAGGCCCGCACGACGCGCGGGCCGGCTGTCTCGATCTCGTCGGCGAGCTCCGGCTCGATGCCGGAGTCGGTGACGACGGCGTCGACCGCTGCGAGCGGGGCGACGCGCGCGAGCTCCGCGCGGCCGACCTTGGTGCGGTCCGCCAGCACGACCGTGCGGGCAGCTGCGGCGACGAACGCGCGCTTCACCGCCGCCTCGGCCAGGTCGGGCGTCGTGAGCCCGTCCTCGACGGTCAGGCCGTTGGTGCCGAGGAACGCCACGTCGACGCGGACGTCGGCGAGCGCGCGCACGGCCCAGGTGCCGACCGCGGCGAGGGTGCGCCGCCGGACGGTGCCGCCGAGCAGGTGCAGCGTCACGGACGGCAGCGGGGCGAGCACCATCGCGACGGGCAGCGCGTGCGTGACGACGATGAGCTCGCGGTCGGGGGGCAGCAGCTCGGCGAACCGGACCGTGGTGGTGCCGGCGTCGATGAGCACCGAGCCGCCGGCCGGCAGCTCGTCGAGCGCCGCCTTGGCGATCCGCTCCTTCTCGGCCGTCAGCACCTGCTCCCGCTGGGGGAGCGCGGGCTCGTAGCCCAAGCGCTCCACGGGCACCGCGCCGCCGTGGACGCGCCGCACGAGCCCCATCCGCTCGAGCGCGGTGAGGTCGCGGCGGACGGTCTCGGCGGTGACGTCGAGCTCGGCGGCGAGCTGCTGCACCTCGACCCGGCCCGCCGTGCGGGCGGTGGTCACGATGAGCTGCTGGCGTTCGGGCGGGTACATGACGTCGACGTCCTGTCCTCGGGGTGGGTGCGGCTGGTGCCGGCACCGCGACATCGGTGTCGCGCGGATCACACTCTGGCAACACCAGGCCCCCAAAGTCAACACGAACACAGCGATCCGGATCGAAACGGGCATACATCCGGGGCCAAACACAGGGCTCGGGGGCCGATCCGGCCGGGAACACGGGGGTGCCGTCCCGCGTTGTACGGGTCGGTATGAAGAAGCGATACGAGGACCTCGAGCAGGACGACGGCACGGTCGTGCGCTACCAGCGCCACGACAACGGCGGCGGGCTCGTCGCCAAGGGAGCCGTCGTCGACGACAGCGCCTACGTCGCCGACACGGCGTGGGTGGACCCCGGAGCACGCGTGGAGGCCCGCGCGCGCATCGGCCAGCACTGCTGGGTCGAACCAGGCGCACGCGTGGAGGTGGCCGCGACCGTCGGCTCGCACGCCCACGTCGGCCGCGGAGCCAGCGTCGGGGCGGGCTCGACCGTCGGGACCCGCAGCGACGTCGGCGCCGAGGCGCGCCTCGAGCCCAGCGCGGTGGTCGAGCCCGAGACGCGGGTCGCGCCGGGCGCCGTCGTGCGCGGCGGCACCCCGCGGCGGCTCGACCGGCACCTGGTCGCGTAGCCCGCCCGCACCAGGCGCGCACCCGCCGCGCGGGCGGCGCGGGCCCGGCCGATACTGGGGCGATGCCCCGGATCGCCACGCTCGCCGCCCGCGCCGAGGACCGGTTCAACGCCGCCGTCGTGCGGGTGCTCACCCGGCGCGGGTACCGCCCGCGCGTCGTCACCTACCCGTCCTACGGGACCACCACCCGGTCGCGGGTGCGTGCGCGCGTCCTCCTCACCCCGCCCGACGCCCCGACCCCGGGCAGCGTGGCCCGGCGCGGCTGGCGCAACCTGTTCTCCGCCGAGGTCGCCGGGGCGTCCGTCCGGATCACCGCCGGCCCGGACGGACCGGTCCTGCTGGAGACGCGCTCCGACCGCGGCGGCTACGTCGACGCGTGGGTCGAGCTGCCCCTCGAGCCCGGCTGGCGCACGCTGCACGTCGCGGTGGTCGACGTGGCGGCGGCCGAGGAGGGGGAGGGCGCCGACAGCGGGGCCGTTCACGCCTCGTCCCCGCCGGTGCCGGCGCCCGTGCAGGTCGTGGACCCCGCCGCCACGCACGGCATCGTCAGCGACATCGACGACACCGTGCTCGTGACGATGGTGCCGCGGCCCCACCTGGCGGCCTGGAACTTCCTCGTCCGGTCCGAGGCACGGCGCAAGCCGGTCCCCGGCATGCCCGAGCTGTACGCCCGGTTCACCGCGGCCCACCCGGACGCGCCGGTGTTCTACCTGTCGACGGGCGCCTGGAACACGGCCAGCGCCCTCGCGAGGTTCCTCGAGCGCGTGGGGCTGCCGCAGGGGTCGCTCCTGCTGACCGACCTCGGGCCGACCGGCACGGCGCTCCTGCGTTCCGGGCCGGCCCACAAGGCCGCCACCCTGCGGGCGCTCGCCGAGGAGCTGCCGCACCTGCGCTGGATCCTCGTCGGGGACGACGGCCAGCACGACCCCCAGGTGTACGAGGCGTTCGCCGGGGAGCACCCGGGCCGCGTCGCCGCCATCGCGGTGCGCGAGCTGTCCCTGGGGGAGCAGGTCGCGCAGAACGGGCTGCCTGCCGCGTCCCCGGCGACACGCCGCGCCGTCGAGGACCTCGACGCGTCGGAGGTGGTGCTGGCGCGTGGTGCCGACGGCCGCGCGCTGGCCGCCGAGCTCGAGCGCACCGGCGTCATCTGAGCCCGCGGGCCCGTCACCAGCCGTCGGGCAGCGGCCGTCCCTCGTCGTAGCCGGCGGCGGACTGGATGCCGACGGTGGCGCGCTCGGCGAACTCGTCCAGCGTCGTGGCTCCCACGTAGGTGCAGGACGACCGCACGCCCGAGGTGATCCGGTCGAGCAGGTCCTCCACACCGGGGCGCTCCGGGTCCAGGTACATCCGCGACGACGAGATGCCCTCCTCGTAGAGGGCCTTGCGGGCGCGGTCGAACGCCGAGCCCCCGCGGGTCCGGGCGGCGACCGCTCGGGCGGACGCCATGCCGAAGCTCTCCTTGTAGAGCCGCCCGTCGCCGTCGGCGTGCAGGTCGCCGGGGGACTCGTGCGTCCCCGCGAACCACGAGCCGACCATGACCTGCGAGGCGCCCGCCGCCAGGGCGAGCGCGACGTCGCGGGGGTGCCGCACGCCGCCGTCGGCCCACACGTGCTTGCCCAGCCGGCGCGCCTCGGTCGCGCACTCCAGCACCGCCGAGAACTGGGGGCGGCCCACCGCGGTCATCATGCGGGTGGTGCACATGGCGCCCGGACCGACGCCGACCTTGACGATGTCGGCACCGGCGGCGATGAGGTCCCGCGTGCCCTCGGTGGTCACGACGTTGCCCGCCACGACGGGGACCTGGGGGTCGAGCGACCGCACGGCCTCCAGGGCGTCGAGCATCTTGCGCTGGTGGCCGTGCGCCGTGTCGACCACCAGCACGTCCACCTCGGCCTCGAGCAGCGCCGCGGCCTTGGCCTTCACGTCGCCGTTGACGCCGACGGCCGCGGCGACCCGCAGCCGGCCCCGTGCATCCACCGCGGGGGCGTAGATCGAGGAGCGCAGCGCGCCGACCTGGGTGAGCACCCCGACCAGCTCGCCGTCCCGGACCACCGGGGAGAACCGGCGCCGCGACGCGTGCAGGCGCTCGAACGCCGCCTGCAGCCCCGCGACCCCGCCGGACTCGACGACCGACAGGTCGACCGTCGTCGGCTCCGGGGTCATCACCTCGGCGACCTGCGTGAACCGGTCGACGCCCTCGCAGTCCGCCGGCGTCACGACGCCGACCGGCCGCGAGCCCTCGACCACCACCGCCGCACCGTGTGACCGCTTCCCGATCAGCGTCAGCGCGGTGTGCACCGTGTCCTGGGGGGAGACGACGACGGCGCTCTCGACGACCGTGTGCTTCCCCTTGACCGACGCCACGACGTCGGCGACCACGTCGGTCGGCACGTCCTGCGGCAGGACGGCCAGGCCGCCGCGCCGGGCGACCGTCTCCGCCATGCGCCGGCCGGCCACGGCGGTCATGTTGGCGACCACCACCGGGATCGTCGTGCCGGTGCCGTCGGGTGCGGCGAGGTCGACGTCGAACCGCGACGCGACCTCGGATCGGGACGGGACGAGGAAGACGTCGCCGTACGTGAGGTCGGACGAGGGCGAGTGCCCGGGCAGGAAGCGCATGAGTGTTCCCCTTTCCGCCCGAGTCTACCCGCCGCCCCGCCGTCGGCCCCGGGGGCTACTCCTTCACGGCGCCCGCGCTCTGGTTCATGATCCTCTTCTGGAACACGAAGAACAGCACCGCGACGGGGATCGTCATGATCGCGGCCGCCGCGAGCTTCAGCGGGTACTGGGTGCCCTGGCTGAGCTGCCCGGACGCGAGCTGCGCGACGCCCTTGGTGAGCGTGACGAGATCGGGGTCCTGCGAGGCGACGATGAAGTGCGACAGCTCGTTCCACGACCCCTGGAACGAGAGGATCACCAGCGTGACGACCGCCGGTCGGGCCATCGGCAGGACGACGGACCAGAACACCCGGAAGGTGCCGGCACCGTCGAGGCGGGCGGCCTCCTCGACGCTCGGCGGGATCGACTCGAAGAAGTTCTTCATGATGAAGATGCCGGCGGCGTCCGCGAGCAGCGGCACGATCAGCCCGGCGAACGAGTTGTAGATGCCGACCTGCTTGATGACGAGGAACTTCGGGATCAGCAGGACGACGTTCGGCACGGCCATCACGGCCACCAGCCCGGCGAACACCAGGCCGCGCCCGCGGAACCGCAGCCGCGCCAGCGCGTAGCCGGCGAGCGAGTTGATGAACACCCGGCCGAGCGTCACCACGACCGTGACGATCACGGAGTTGCGGAACCACAGCGGGAAGTCCGAGCGCAGGAACAGCCGTTCGTACGCCGCGGTGCTCCACGTCTGCGGGATGAGCGAGACGGCGTTCTGGGCGGCCTCGGCGTCCGTCTTGAAGGACGTCGCGACCTGGATGAGGAACGGGTAGACGTACAGGACGGCCAGGACGGCGAGCACCGCGTAGGTGAACGACGTCGCGACCACGCGGCGGTTGCTGCGGCGGGCCCGGGGCACCGGTGCGCCGGGGCGGGAGGGCGCGGGCAGGGCGGTGGTGGCGCTCATCGGTCGTCCCCCTCGGTGGCGCTGGCGGTGCCGGTCGTCGTGCCCGCGCCCGGGGCGCCGGCGGCGGTGACGGTGCCGGCGAGGGCGGCCGGGGGTGCCGGCGGGGTGCGGTAGAACCGCTTGCGCCGTGGCACGGTGTCGCGCTCCCGCAGCACGAGCCGCTGCAGCACGGTGAGCAGCACGATGATCGCGAACAGCACGAACGCGATCGCGGCGCCGCGGCCCCACTGGTTGTTCTGGAACGCCGCGCTGTAGGACAGGTAGGCGGGCGTGATCGTCGTCTTGGCGGGGCCGCCCTGGGTGCCCGTGTAGATCTGGTCGAACACCTGCCACGTGCCGATGAGCCCGAGCGTCACCACCGTGAACACCGTCGGCCGCAGCATCGGGAGCGTCACCCGGCGGAAGCGCTGCCAGGCGGTGGCGCCGTCCATGACGGCCGCCTCCTCGACCTCCGAGGAGATCGCCTGGAGCGCCGCGAGGAACAGCAGCATGAACGTGCCGGACGTCGTGAAGATCGCCAGCAGGATCAGCGCGGACATCGCCACGGACGGCCCGGCGAGCCACTCCCACAGCGGGATGCCGAGGAACCCGTGCTGCGCGAGGGACTCCGGCGCGGTGTCGACGCCGACCGCGCCCAGCAGCAGGTGCAGCACGCCGCGGGGGTCGTTGAACCAGTTCGGGCCGCTGATCGACAGCCGGGCCAGGATCGCGTTGATCGTCCCCGAGGCGGAGAACAGGAACAGCCACAGCACCGTGATCGCGACGGACGAGGTCACCGAGGGGAAGTAGAAGGCGGTGCGGAAGAACCCGCGGCCGCGCAGCGCCCGCCGGTTGACCATCGTCGCGAGGAACAGCGCGAGCGCGGTCTGCAGCGGCACGACGAGCAGCACGTAGTACGCGTTGTTGCGCATCGCGGTGCCGAAGTCCTGCGTCGCGAGCCCGCCGCCGAGCAGCAGGCTCCGGTAGTTCTCCATCCCCACGAACGACACGTCGGACGACAGCGGGCTGCCGCGCCCGGTCCAGTCGGACATGCTGACCCACAGCGCCATGAGGACGGGGACGACGAGGAACAGCCCCAGGATGACGAGCATCGGGGCGAGGAACAGCCACCCCGACGCGGCCGCACGGCCCCGGGCGGACCCGGGGCCGTGCGGGCGACGGCGGCGGCGCACCGGCGCGGACGCCGGCGACGTGACCGCTGCGGACATCGTCAGGACGCGTTCTCGTCGAGGACGGCCTGCAGGTTGGTCTGCACGGAGGCGAGGATCGCCGCCGGGTCGCCGGTCTTGAGGCTCTCGAGCTGGGCGTTGAAGTCGGTGATGACGTCCGCCGCGCCCTGGGCGTTCACGACGTTCTGCGCGAAGTCGGCCGAGTCGATGAACGCGGTCATCTCCGGGTACAGCTCCTTCCAGCCGTCGGCCGCCGACTGCACGGACGGCATGACGCCGAACGCCTCGGAGAACGCGAGCTGCTGGTCGGTGCTCGTCAGGTGCTGGACCAGGTCGACGGCGTCCGACTGGTTGTCGGAGTCGGCGGCGACGCCCCAGCAGTTGGTGAACTGCAGGGTGCCCTGACCGGCCGGGCCGGCCGGGAGCTCCACCACGCGGTAGTCCACGTCCGGGTAGTCGTTGGACATGGCGCCGGTGATCCAGTTGCCCTCGATCGTCATGGCGGCCGCGCCGGTGCCGAACGCCTCGCCGCCCCAGCCGGTGCCGAGGTCCGCGGCGTACGCGGCGCTGCCGGACGCGAGGAGCTGCTGGACGTACGTGAGGCCCTCGAGGTTCTCGGAGGAGTCGACGGTCGCCTCGGTGCCGTCGGCGTTCGTCATGGTGCCGCCGGCCTGCGCGAGGAACGCGCCGACGCGGGCGTACTCGCCGGAGAACCCGAGGCCGACCTGGTCGCCGGTGGTGAGGCGGCCGGCGACGTCGGTCAGCTCGTCCCAGGTCGCGGGCACGTCGTCGTCGGTGAGGCCCGCGGCCTCCCACGCGCCGGTGTTGATGATGAGCGCGAGCGTCGAGAAGTCCTTCGGCGCGCAGACGAGCTGCCCGTCGGCGCTGAACTGGTCGACGAGGCTCGGGTAGAAGTCGTCGGCGTTGTCGAGCTGGTCGCCGTACGGGTACAGCGAGCCGTTCGCCGCGTAGGTGCGGAACTGGTCGGCGCTGACGTAGAACACGTCGGCCGGGTCGCCGGAGGCGAAGCCCTGGCTGAGCTCCTGCGTGAGGTCGGACGCCACCTGGACGGTCGCCTCGACGCCGGACTGCTCGGACCAGTCGGCGACGGCGGCCTTCACGGCGTCGGTCTCGGCGTCGCCGGACGAGCCGATGAGGATGCTGAGCGGGCCGCCGCCGCCCGATGCGGTCTCCTCGTCGCCGCTGTCGTCGAACCCGGATCCGCCGCAGGCGGCCAGGGCGAGGACGCCGGCGACGCCGACGGCGGTGGACGCCAGCAGGCGCCGTCCTCGCGTGGGGGTGCTGTGCATGAGGGTCTCTCCTTCGAGGGGGTGGTGCGGGGGCTGCGGGGTCAGGGGGTGTGCGGGGCGCCGGGTCCGTGGGACGAGGCGCGCTCGACGAGGTGCGGGGCGAGCAGGACCGTGCGGCTGCGCGCGCCGCCGCCCCCGTCGAGCTGGTCGAGCAGCAGGTCCAGCGCGCGGTGCGCTGCCTCGGTGAGGGGCTGGGCGACGGAGGTGAGGCCGACGGCGGCCGCCACGGGCGTGTCGTCGAACCCGACGACGGCGAGCCGGGTGTCGCGCGACCGGGCGACCGTGAGCGCGCCGAGCCCGAGGGAGTCGGACGCGCAGACGACGGCGGTGGGGGAGGCGTCGGCGAGCACGCGCTCGATGGCCTGCGCTCCCGCCGCGACGCCGTCCGGGACCCGCGCGTGCAGGCGGCGCAGCAGCGAGCCGTCGTGGCCGGCGTCCACCATGGCGGCTGCCCAGCCGGAGGCGCGGTCCTCGCCGGTGTCGGAGCCGTCCGGCCAGCCGAGGTAGGCGATGCGCTCGTGCCCGAGGCGTCGCAGGTGCTCGACCGCGGCGCGGGTGCCGGCGGCACCGTCGACGTCGACCCACGGGTGGTCGTCGTGCGCCTGGCCGGGCGCCGTCCAGGGGCGGCCGAACGTCACGAACGGCACCTCGCGCTCGGCGAGCCAGGCGGCCCGGGCGTCGTCCCGGTGGGTGCTGGTGAGCACGAACGCGTCGATGTCGGCGGTGTCGAGCAGCTCGCCGTACTGCGCGATCTCGCGCTCGTCGTCGGGCGCGGTGAAGAGCATGACCCGGTAGCCGCGGGCCTGGGCGCTCTCGGTGAGCGCGTGCAGGAACCGGTCCAGCACCGCGCCGTTGATGCCGTCGCGCACCGGCTCGAGCCGCAGGCCCACGACGCGGGAGCGGCCGGTCCGGAGCTGGCGGGCCGCGGCCGACGGCCGGTAGCCCAGCTCGTCGATGGCGCTGCGCACCCGGTCGGTGGTCTCGGGCCGGACCAGGTGCGGCGCGTTGAGCACGTTGGACACGGTCTGGCGGGAGACGCCCGCGCGCTGCGCGACGCTCTCGAGCGTCGGCCTCGTCGTGCTGTCCATCTGCGCTCCTTCGAGTCATATGATCGTTCCAAGTCGGATTGGAGCGATCAAACGATGGGCTCTAGAGTTGCCAGCGGCCCCGGGCGTGTCAAGCCGGGGCGCGGTGACGCAGGGTCACGATCAGGTCTCGGCACCTCCTGCGCACGACCCGGCCCACGCCCGACCCCCGCCCGACCGGACGAACGACGAGGTACCCCATGGAGCTCCAGCCCCTGCTGCACGACCTGCTGGTCGCGGTGCACGCCCCGACGCAGGCGTGGTCCGACCGGGACGGACAGATCGGCCTGGTCGGAGGACGTGGCGCCCAGGGCGTCTACCACGGCGACGTCCGGGTGGTCTCCGGCGCCCGGCTCACCGTCTCGGGCGCCGTGCCGGAGGCGGTCTCCTCGGGCGCTGACGGGCCGGGTCGGGCGCGCGCGGTGCTCCTGCCGCGGACCGTGGACGGCCCCGGAGCGGACCCCACGGCCCGGCTGGAGCGCCTCCGCGAGGTGTCGCCGGGCGCGGTGAGCGAGACCCTCACGCTGAGCTGCTCGACGGCCGGACCCGTCGCGGCGCGCCTGGAGGTCCAGGTCACGCCCGACGGCACGCCGATGGACCGCATCAAGTCGGGCGCCGCGGTCGGCGCGCCCCCGGCGGCGGAGCCGGTCGCGGGCGGCGTGCGCTGGCGGGCCGACGACGAGGTGACCGCCGAGGTCGTCGCGCCGGGCGCCCACGTCGAGGTCGCCGCGGACGGCACCGTCCGCCTGGCCTGGGACGTCGAGGCGACCACCGGCACCCCGGCGGTCGTCGGCTGGACGGTCACGGTCGCCGACGCGGGCGGTGTGGTGACGGCGCCGCGCCGGGAGGAGCCGGAGTGGGCTCCGCTGCGCGTCGAGGCGGCCGACCGTCGCCTGCCGGCCCTGCTCGACCAGGCGCTCGGGGACCTGGCCACGCTGCGGATGTCCGCGCGGTTCGCGCCCGACGACGTGTTCCTCGCCGCCGGGGCGCCGTGGTTCTTCACGCTGTTCGGCCGCGACTCGATCTGGGCCGCCCGCATGCTGCTGCCGCTGGGGACCGAGCTCGCGGCGGGCACCCTGCGCACGCTGGCGGCGCTGCAGGGCACGACGACCGACCCGGCGACCGCGGAGCAGCCGGGCAAGATCCTGCACGAGGTCCGGCGCGCCGAGCTGTCGATGCCCGGCGAGGGCACCGTGCTGCCGCCCGTCTACTACGGCACGGTGGACGCGACCCCGCTGTGGGTGTGCCTGCTCCACGACGCGTGGCGCTGGGGGATGCCGGCCGCGGAGGTCGAGGCGCTGCTGCCCGCGATGGAGAAGGCGCTCGCCTGGATGTCCGACCACGGGGACTCGGACGGCGACGGGTTCCTCGAGTACGCCGACGAGACCGGCCACGGGCTCGCGAACCAGGGCTGGAAGGACTCGGGCGACTCCGTGCAGTGGCGCACCGGCGAGCTCGCGTCCGGGCCGATCGCCCTGGCCGAGGTGCAGGGGTACGCGCACGAGGCGGCACTGGCGGGCGCGGCGCTGCTCGACGCGTTCGGCCGACCCGGGGCGGAGCGCTGGCGGTCCTGGGCCGCGGGGCTCGCCGACCGGTTCCGGGCGGCCTTCTGGACCGCGGACGAGCGGGGTCGCTACCCCGGCATCGCGCTCGACGCGGACAAGCAGGTCGTGGACACGGTCACCTCGAACATCGGGCACCTGCTCGGCACCGGGATCCTCACGGCCGAGGAGGAGGCGCTGGTCGCGGCCCGTCTGACGGGCCCGGACATGGACTCCGGGTACGGGCTGCGCACCATGTCGACGGACTCCGCCGGCTACTGGCCGCTGCGCTACCACGGCGGGGCCGTCTGGCCGCACGACACGGCGATCGTCGTGCAGGGGCTCGCCCGCGCCGGGCACGCCCGCGAGGCCGCCGCGCTGGCGGAGGGCCTGCTGGCCGCCGCGCAGGGATTCGACGACCGGCTGCCCGAGCTGTACGGCGGCGACCCGCGCGGCACGGTCCCGGCTGTCGTCCCGTACCCGGCGGCGTGCCGGCCCCAGGCGTGGTCCGCGGCCGCCGCGGTGTCGGTGCTGGGCGCCGCGCTCGGCCTGCGGCCCGACGTCCCCGGCGGGCGCCTCGACGTGCAGCCGCCCGCGCCCGCTCCGCTCGGCGCCGTCGCCGTGGAGGGGCTCCGCCTGGCCGGGCGGCCGCTCGCGGTGCGGGTCGGCGCGGACGGCCGGGCCGAGGTCGCGACCGACGCGCCGGTCGAGGTCCGCACCCTCTGAGCGGGGGCTGAGGCCCTGCTGAGGACGGGCGCGGCGCGTGGGCGGCCCCGGGAGCCGGGTGCGTCGTATCGTGGACCCCTCGTGCCCGCGGACCCCCTGCGCGGCGCGACGGCGACGGGGCGGTGGACGGATGGGACTGCTGGACCGGATCGGCTCGCCCGCGGACGTGCGCGCCCTGAGCCACGCGCAGCTGCGCGGGCTCAGCACCGAGATCCGCGCGTTCCTGGTCGACCAGGTGTCGCGGACCGGCGGGCACCTCGGCCCGAACCTCGGTGTCGTCGAGCTCACGCTCGCGCTGCACCGCGTGTTCGACTCGCCGCGCGACACCCTGGTCTTCGACACCGGGCACCAGGCGTACGTCCACAAGCTGCTGACCGGGCGGCAGGACTTCGGGCGCCTGCGGCACCGCGGCGGCCTGTCGGGCTACCCGAGCCGCGCCGAGTCCGAGCACGACGTCGTCGAGAACTCGCACGCCTCGACGGCGCTGTCCTGGGCGGACGGCATCGCGCGGGCCGACGCCCTCGCCGGGCGCGGCGACCGGCACGTGGTCGCGGTCATCGGCGACGGCGCGCTGACGGGGGGCATGGCCTGGGAGGCGCTCAACAACATCGCGGACGGCACCGACCGCCGGCTGGTCGTCGTGGTCAACGACAACGGCCGCTCCTACGCGCCGACCATCGGCGGCCTCGCGCTGCACCTGGACGCCCTGCGCACCACGCGCGGGTACGAGACCGTGCTGTCCTGGGGCAAGCGCACCCTCAAGCGGTCCGGACCGCCCGGGCGGCTCGCGTACGACGCCCTGCACGGGCTCAAGAAGGGCATCAAGGACGTCGTCGCCCCGCAGGGCATGTTCGAGGACCTCGGCCTGAAGTACATCGGCCCGGTGGACGGGCACGACGTCGCGGACGTCGAGTTCGCGCTCCAGCGCGCGCGGGCGTTCGGCGGGCCCGTCATCGTCCACGTGATCACCGAGAAGGGCCGCGGCTACACGCCCGCCGAGCAGGACGTGGCGGACCGGTTCCACGCGGTCGGGCAGATCCATCCCGAGACCGGCCTGCCCGTGGCGCCGTCGCGGTTCGGCTGGACCGGCGTGTTCGCGGACGAGATCGTGCGGATCGGGCACCGGCGTCCCGACGTCGTCGCGCTCACCGCCGCCATGCTCAACCCGGTCGGCCTCGCGCCGTTCGCGGCCGAGTTCCCGGACCGGACGTTCGACGTGGGCATCGCGGAGCAGCACGCCGTGACGACCGCCGCGGGGATGGCGTACGCCGGGCTGCACCCCGTGGTCGCCGTGTACGCCACGTTCCTCAACCGGGCGTTCGACCAGGTGCTCATGGACGTCGCGCTGCACCGGGCGGGCGTCACGTTCGTCCTCGACCGCGCCGGGCTCACCGGGGACGACGGCGCCAGCCACAACGGCATGTGGGACCTGGCCGTGCTCGGCGTCGTGCCGGGGCTGCGCCTGGCAGCGCCGCGTGACGGCGACACGCTGCGGGCCGCGCTGCGCGCCGCCGTCGACGTGGACGACGCCCCGACGGTCGTGCGGTACCCGAAGGGCGCTCTGCCCGACCCCGTCCCGGCCGTCGACGAGGTCGACGGGGTCGACGTGCTCGCCCGGCACGGCGGCACCGCGGACCCGGTGGACCCGGTGGACCCGGTGGACCCGGCCGAGCCGGGCGACCGGGCGGCGCGGTCCGTCCTGGTCTGCTCCGTCGGGGCGATGGCGCCGACCGCCCTCGCGCTCGGCGAGCTGCTGGCCGCCCACGGGCTGCGCGTGACCGTCGTGGACCCGCGGTGGGTCCTGCCCGTACCGGCCGCCCTGGTCAAGCTGGTGGGGGAGCACGACCACGCGGTCACCCTGGAGGACGGCGTCCGCGAGGGAGGCATCGGATCGGCGCTCGGGCTGCGCGCCCGGGACGCCGGCATCGGCACACCCGTGCAGGCGTTCGGCGTCCCGCGCCGGTTCCTCGAGCACGCGTCCCGCGACGAGCTCCTGACGTCCCTGCGCCTCACGGCCCCCGACATCGCGCGGGACGTCCTCGCGGCCCTCGCCGCGCGCTGACCCGCCGCCGCGCCGCGTCGAGCGTGCAGCAGGTGCGGGGTTCCCGCGCGCGGACCCGCACCGACTGCGCCCTCGACGGGCGGGTCGCGGAGCGTGGGGCCGGCGGACAGGTGGCGTGACAGGTCCCGGGGGGCCGCCCGCGGTCCCACGTGAGCACCGTCACGTCCGCGTTCCCGCTGGTCGGGCGCGCGTTGGGACCTCGGTCCCAAGACATCCCATGACCTCGTGAATAGCGTCACGAGTACGACGTCCTCAGCGAGGGAGCATCACATGTCCACCACCGCAGTACCCCAGTCCGGCACCGACGCCACCGCGGGTGCCTGGAGCGGTTTCGTCACCGGACCCTGGTGTGACGGGATCGATGTCCGCGACTTCATCCAGCGCAACTACACCCCGTACACGGGCGACTCGGCGTTCCTCGCCGGCCCCACGGAGCGCACCACGGGCATCTGGGCGAAGCTCAGCGCGATGTTCCCGGAGGAGCGCGCCAAGGGCGTGTACGACATCGACAACCACACCCCGTCGACCATCGTCTCCCACGCGCCGGGCTACATCGACCAGGACAACGAGCTCATCGTCGGCCTGCAGACCGACGCCCCGCTGAAGCGCGCCATGATCCCCAACGGCGGGTGGCGCATGGTCGAGAAGTCGCTCGAGACCTACGGCTACGAGGTCGACGCGGAGGTCGCGAAGATCTTCACCACGTACCGCAAGACGCACAACGACGGCGTGTTCGACGTGTACCCGCCGAACGTCCGCGCGGCCCGCTCCTCGCACATCATCACCGGCCTGCCGGACGCCTACGGCCGCGGCCGGATCATCGGCGACTACCGCCGCGTCGCGCTCTACGGCGTGGACGCGCTGATCGAGGGCAAGCGCCTCGAGCGGCACGAGATGGACATGGAGCCGTCGGTCGAGGACATCATCCGCGACCGCGAGGAGAACGCGGAGCAGATCCGCGCGCTCGTCGAGCTCAAGCAGATGGCGGCCTCCTACGGCTACGACATCTCCAAGCCGGCCACCAGCGCCCGCGAGGCCGTGCAGTGGCTGTACTTCGCCTACCTCGGCGCCGTGAAGGAGCAGAACGGCGCGGCCATGTCGCTCGGCCGGGTCTCGACGTTCCTCGACGTCTACATCCAGCGCGACCTCGCCTCCGGTGCGATCACCGAGGAGTTCGCGCAGGAGCTCATCGACGACTTCGTCATCAAGCTGCGCATCGTGCGGTTCCTGCGCACCCCCGAGTACGACTCCCTGTTCTCCGGCGACCCGACCTGGGTCACCGAGTCCATCGGCGGCATCGGCGAGGACGGCCGGCCGCTGGTCACCAAGTCGTCGTTCCGGTTCCTGCAGACGCTCTACAACATCGGCCCGGCCCCGGAGCCGAACCTGACCGTGCTGTGGAGCAACCGGCTGCCGGAGGGCTTCAAGAAGTTCTGCGCACAGGTCTCGATCGACACCTCGGCGATCCAGTACGAGTCCGACGAGCTCATCCGCACCTCCTGGGGCGACGACGCGGCCATCGCGTGCTGCGTGTCCCCGATGCGGGTCGGCAAGCAGATGCAGTTCTTCGGCGCCCGCGTCAACATCGCCAAGGCGCTGCTGTACGCGATCAACGGCGGCCGCGACGAGGTGTCCGGCAAGCAGGTCGCGCCGGTCAGCGCCCCCGTCGAGGGCGACGTGCTGGACTACGACGACGTCGCGGCGAAGTACGACAAGCTGCTCGACTGGCTGGCCGAGACCTACGTCGACGCGCTCAACTGCGTGCACTACATGCACGACAAGTACGCGTACGAGCGCCTCGAGATGGCCCTGCACGACCGGGCGATCCTGCGGACCATGGCGTGCGGCATCGCGGGCCTGTCGGTCGTCGCGGACTCGCTGTCGGCCATCAAGTACGCCAAGGTCACGCCGGTGCGCGACGAGGACGGCCTGGTGACGGACTACGTCATCGAGGGCGACTTCCCGAAGTACGGCAACGACGACGACCGCGCGGACGACATCGCCGTGGGCATCACCAAGGCCTTCATGGAGAAGATCCGCCACCACAAGACGTACCGGAACGCGCTGCACACGCAGTCGGTGCTGACGATCACGTCGAACGTCGTCTACGGCAAGGCCACGGGCAACACCCCCGACGGCCGCCGCGCCGGCGAGCCGTTCGCCCCGGGCGCCAACCCGATGAACGGGCGCGACTCGCACGGCATGCTCGCCTCCGCGATGTCGGTCGCGAAGCTGCCGTACTCCGAGGCGATGGACGGCATCTCGCTCACCTCGACGGTCGTGCCCTCGGGCCTCGGCCGCACCAAGGACGAGCAGGTGGCGAACCTGGTGGGCCTCATGGACGCGTACAACGTGTCCTCCGGCTACCACCTGAACGTCAACGTCCTCAACCGGGACACCCTCGAGGACGCCATGGAGCACCCCGAGAAGTACCCGCAGCTCACCATCCGGGTCTCCGGCTACGCCGTGAACTTCGTCCGGCTGACGCGCGAGCAGCAGCTCGACGTGCTGTCCCGGACGTTCCACGGCGGGCTCTGACCCGCACGCGGACCCGGGTGCCCGGCCGAGGGAGCAGCCCCGGCCGGGCACCCGCCCCCCGCACCACCCCGCACGACCCACCGGAGGAGGCCGAGATGACCAGCACCGTCGAGCGCGAGGTCCCGGCCTGCGGTTCCGCCTCCGACGCCGGCGACGTCCGCGGCGACGTCGGCGCTCCGGTGATCCAGCTCGGCGTCCCGGTGGTCGGCGGGTCCCACCACCGGTCCTCGGCCGGCACCGCCGGGCTCGAGGTGTCGGACGCCGAGCGCAGCGAGAAGTTCGCGCAGATGCGGGCCGGCGAGCTCGGTTCGCTGCACTCCTGGGAGCTCGTGACGGCGGTCGACGGCCCCGGGACGCGGCTGACCACGTTCCTCGCCGGCTGCCCGTTGCGCTGCCTGTACTGCCACAACCCCGACACGATGGAGATGCGCCGCGGCGAGCCCGTGCTCGCCGAGGAGCTGCTGCGCCGCATCGCCCGGTACCGCGCGGTGTTCGCGGTCACGGGCGGCGGGCTGACGATCTCCGGCGGCGAGCCCCTCATGCAGCCGGTGTTCGTCGCGCGCATCCTGCGCGGTGCGAAGGAGCTCGGCGTCCACACGGCGATCGACACCTCCGGCTACCTCGGGGCGCACTGCACGGACGAGATGCTGGCGGACATCGACCTCGTCCTGCTGGACGTGAAGTCGGGCATCCCCGAGACCTACAAGAAGACCACCGGCCGGGAGCTGCAGCCGACGCTCGACTTCGGCCGCCGGGTCGCCGCGAGCGGCACGGAGATCTGGATCCGCTTCGTGCTCGTGCCCGGGCTCACCGACGCCCCGGAGAACGTGGACGCCGTGGCCGACTACGTCGCGACGCTCGACACGGTCACCCGGGTGGAGGTGCTGCCGTTCCACCAGATGGGGCGCGACAAGTGGGCGAGCCTCGGGATGACCTACGAGCTCGAGGACACCCAGCCCCCGAGCCCCGAGCTGGTCGCCCGCGTGCGCCAGCAGTTCCGCGACCGCGGGCTCACCGTCTTCTGAGCCCCTGCCGGTCCCCGCTCACGCCGGCACGGACGCGACGCCCGGCGGGAGCAGCCGCCGCCCGAGCACCCGCTCGGACCAGCCCTCCCTGTCCAGCCACGGGCAGATGCCGCCGAGGTGCGCCGGCCAGCCCGCGCCGAGCAGCATCGCCAGGTCCACCTGCTCCGGTCCGGGCACGACGCCCTCGTCGAGCAGCAGTCCGATCTCCTCCGCCAGACCGCGGGCGACCCGGTCCAGCACGGCCTCACCGCCGCCGCCCGTCGCCGGCCCGAAGGCGTCCTGCACGGCCGGGTCCACCTCGGGCGACCCTGCGGGTCCGGTCCGCGTGACGGCGCGGCCCTGCTCGACCAGGCGGTCGAGCCCGGGCGACAGCGGGTAGCGGTCCCCGAGCTCGTCGTGCAGCGTGACCAGCACGTGCCGCGCGACCGGCAGGCCCACCAGCTGGAGCAGCGCGAACGGGGACATCGGCAGCCCGAGCGGCCGCAGCGCGGCGTCCGCGACGTCGACGGGGGTGCCGCCCTCGACCGCCGCGAGGACGTCCGCGAGCATGCGCAGCAGCACGCGGTTGACCACGAACCCGGGCCGGTCGGTGGTCCGCACGACGGTCTTGCCGGCGCGGCGGGCGACGTCGACCGCGGTGGCCAGCGCCGCCGCGTCGGACGATCCGGCCGCGACGACCTCGACGAGCGGCATCTGCGCGACGGGGTTGAAGACGTGCAGCCCGACGACGCGCCCGGGGTGGGCGAGCCCGTCGGCCATCGCCGCCACGGACAGCGCGGACGTGTTCGTGGCCAGCACGCAGTCGGGCCGCACGAGCTGCTCCAGCTCGGCGAACACGGCGCGCTTCACGTCGAGCACCTCGGTGACGGCCTCGACGACGAGGTCCGCGCCGGCGAGCTCCGCCAGGTCGGTGCCGACGCGGACCCGGTCGACGAGCCGGCGACCCGCGTCCGGGTCGAGACGGCCCCGGTCCACGGCCTGCGTCACGAGCTCCTCGACGCGCCGCCGTCCGGCCGCGGCGCGCTCCTCGTCCACCTCCCGCATCGCGACGGGTACGTCCAGGCGGGACCCGAGCAGCACGGCCAGCTGCGCCGCCATCAGGCCGGCACCGACGATGCCGACCGACCGCACCGGGCGCGGCTCGGCCTCGGGCCCGTCCGGGCGCGCGGCCCGGCGCGACCCCGGGCCGGTGAGCTCCGCGGCGTACAGGGCGGCGCGCGCCTGGTCGGACAGCAGGAGCGCGCCGAGGGCGTCGTCCTCCGCCCGGAAGCCGGCGTCCCGGTCGCGCGCGCCTGCCCGCGCGAGCAGGTCGAGGACGTGCGCGTACGCCGGCGCGGCGCCGTGCAGCCGGGCGTCCAGCGCGGCCGCGGCCCGGGCCACCGGGTCCGGCTCCCCGGGCGGCAGCGGCGGGACGGCCGCGCCGCGCCGGTCGGGCGCCGCGTCGCCGGCGCGCAGCGTCCCCGCCGTCCACGCGAGTGCGTGCCGCTCGAACCCGTCGGCGGGCAGCACCGCGTCCACCAGCCCGGACGCGAGCGCCTGCTCGGCGGTGGTGAGCCGGTTCCCGGCGAGCGGGCGCAGCACGGCGAGGTCGACGGCGGCCGGGAGCCCGACCAGCCGGGGGAGCAGCCAGCAGCCGCCCCAGCCGGGGACGATGCCCAGCGAGGCCTCCGGCAGCCCGAGCGACCGCACGCCGGCCGCGACGACGCGGTGGTCGCAGTGCAGCGCCAGCTCCAGACCGCCCCCGAGGGCGTGGCCGGTGATCCACGCGACGGTGGGCACGGGCATCTCGCCGAGCAGCCGCAGGGTCGCGTGCCCGGCCACCCCCAGCGTGCGGGCGTCCGACCGGTCGCGCAGCGTGCGCGCCACGCCCAGGTCGGCGCCCGCGACGAAGCAGCCCGGGCGGCCGGTGACCGCGACGGCGGCGACCTCGCCGCGTTCCGCCCGCCGCTGGACGGCGACGAGCGCCTCGTGCAGCACAGCCAGACCCCGCGGCCCGAGTGTCGTCGGCCGCCGCTCGTCCGCGGCCGTCAGGGTCAGGACCGCGAGCACGCCGCCGTCGTCGGGCAGCGCCACGTCGCGCGCGTCCACCCGCAGGACGTGGTCCGCGGGCTCGGCGGGCAGTGCCGCGAGGAGGTCGGCGGGGGCGGCCCCCGGCCGAGAGGGGCCGGAGGGGCCGGTCCGGGCGGCACGGGGCCCGGACGGCGCGGCGGAGCTGGTCGCGGACGGTGCCTCGGCGGCGTGGCGCATGCGGTCTCCCAGGGACGTCGGTGTCCGGCGGAACACCCGCGACCCTAACCGCGGACCCCGGCGCTGTCGCGGGACGGCGCCCGGGTCGCGCCGGCGGCCGGGCTACGCCGGGGCGCCCTGCTCCGCGAACGCCGCGGCCAGCCGCTCCGCGAGCAGCCCGATCTGCCACGGCCGCGCCCCGCCGGCGGCCAGCCGCTCGGCGAGGTGCTCCGCGTCCGCGGGCTCGGGCGGCGTCCAGCAGACCCGTCGCAGCAGGTCCGGCTGCAGCAGGTTCTCCGCCGGGACGCGGTGCGTCTCCGACAGCTCCGTGACGACCGCGCGGGCGGCGGTGAGGCGTGCGGCGGCCGCCGGGTCGCGGTCGGCCCACGCCCGGGGCGGCGGCGGGGCGTCGGTGCGCGGGCCGCGGGCGGACGGGAGCTGGTCCTCGGGCAGCGCGAGACCGGCGTCGACCGCGCGCTGCCAGAGCGCGGCGCGGCGGCGGGTGCCCTTGCCGGAGAACTGCGGCAGCGCCACGAGCTGCGGCACCGACCGGGGGAGCGCCTGCGCGGCGGCGACGATGGCGGCGTCGGGCAGCACGCGGCCGGGGGAGATGTCCCGCTGGCGGGCGTTCTCGTCGCGCGTCTCCCACAGCGACCGGACGACGGCCAGCCGGCGCGGGTCGCGGATCGCGTGCACCCCGGAGACCCGGCGCCACGGCTCCACACGCGGCGCCGGCGGCGGCGCCAGCCGGACCGCCTCGAACTCCTCGGCCGCCCACTGGGCCTTGCCGGCGAGGGCGAGCCGCTCGGCCAGCACCTCGCGCAGCTCCACCAGCACCTCGACGTCGAGCGCGGCGTAGCGCAGCCACTGCTCGGGCAGCGGCCGCGTCGACCAGTCGACGGCCGAGTGCTCCTTCGCCAGGCCGAGGCCCAGCAGCTCGGCGACCACAGCGGCCAGCCCCACGCGCTCCAGGCCGAGCAGGCGCGCGCCGAGCTCGGTGTCGAACACCCGCGACGGCCGCATGCCCTGCTCGGCGAGCGCCGGCAGGTCCTGCGAGGCCGCGTGCAGCACCCACTCGACTCCGACGAGGGCGTCGGAGAGCGGGGACAGGTCGGGCAGCGCGACGGGGTCGACCAGGGCGGTGCCGGCGCCCTCGCGCCGGAGCTGGACCAGGTAGTTGTGCTGGCCGTAGCGGTACCCGGAGGCCCGCTCGGCGTCGACCGCGACGGGACCGGTGCCCGCGCCGAAGGCCTCGACCACGCGGGCGAACGCCTCAGGCGTGTCGACGACCGCGGGGACTCCCTCGGCGGGCTCGGTCAGGGGGACCACGTCGGGCTCGGCCGGGTCGCCGGCCGGCTGGGGGACGGACTGCATGGGTCAACCGTAGGCCGTCGCCGCCCCTGCGCCGCGCCACGCCGCGCTGCGGGACGGGGCCGCGTCGCGACCGTCAGGACAGCAGGCCGGTCCGGATCGAGATCGCCACGAGGGCGGCGCGGTCGCCGGTGCCCAGCTTGCGGGAGATCCGCGCGAGGTGGCTCTTGACCGTCAGCGCGGACAGCCCGAGCTCCTCCCCGATGGCGCGGTTGCTGAAGCCGTCGGCCACCAGCCGCAGCACCGACAGCTCGCGGGTCGTCAGGTCGGGACGGCTCCGGGCGAACGGCGACGGCACCGCGCCGGGGGCCGCCCCCGGCAGGCCGACGACCGCGTTGGGGTCGGTGGCGACGGCTCCCCGCAGCCCGCCGGTGAGCAGGCCGACGAGGTCGCGCCGGCCCGCGCGCCGGGCGAGCAGGATGACGCGGCCGGAGCCGCGGCGGCGCAGGTTGCGGACCAGGGCCTGCCCGTCGCCCTCCCCGAGCTCGGTGACGACGACGCACATCTGGCCGAGACCGCGTCGGCGGGGGTCCGAGCCGGGGGCGGAGGGTCGGCGGGTCTGCGGGGGGAGGGCCGCCACGCGCGAGGGCGGCGCGCCGGGGGTGGCCGGGGCGGACGAGCCGCTGCGGGCGGAACCGGGCGCGCTCGGCACGCCCGTCCGTTGTCTGATCGGCTCGAAGCTCACTGCAGCGCCCCCTCGACGGTCCATCACTTGCCCCCTTTATCGGCCCGCCGCGCCCGTGTCTTGAGCGGAACGGGTGACATCGTGTCGTGTTCGCGGATCCTTGTCACGTGACGCCGGTCACGTGCGCGGGCGGGCGGCGTGTCGTGACCCGTCGCCCGGTCGGCCGCGAGGGCGGGTCTGACGGTCGGTGGTGCGTCGTGGCCCGTGCCCCGGACGCCCGCCGGCGGGACGGGCGGGGTCAGTGGCGCGGGCCGAGCGCCACGACGCCGTCGGGCAGCGGGGGCAGCCCGGCGACGGTGCACAGCAGCACACCCCACGCCCGCAGGTGCGGTGCCAGGTCGGGCTCGCGCGCCGTCCAGGACGCCCGGAGCTCGAGCTCGCACAGCTCGGGGCGCTCGTCGAGCGCCCCGAAGGACTGGGACAGCACGCGGGTCACGGTCCCGCCCGCGGCGTGCGCGTCCACGTCGGTCGAGCCCAGTGCGTCGGAGAACCAGCTCCACGCCACCTCCGCGAGCAGCGGGTCCTGACCGACCTCGGGCTCGAGCGTGGCCCGGACGAGCGTCACCAGCCGGAACGCACCCTCCCACGCCTCCTGGCCGGCCGGGTCGTGCAGCACGACGAAGCGGCCCGTGGCCAGCGCGTCCGCCTCGGGGTCGCGGCGGCTGCTGCGGACCTCGGCGACGAGCGCAGCGGTGTACGGGGCGATCCGCGTCGGCCCGGGGGCCTCCTCCAGCGAGACCTCCGGCCGCAGTGTCACCCCGCGCAGCGAGCGCAGGGCGCGCAGGAACTCCGGTGGCGCGTCACGGGGGCCGGTGCTCACAGCAGCCGAGCGTAGGGGCGGGCGCCCGGAGGGTGGGCGAGCCACGCCGGTCGGTGGCGCCCCCACTAGGGTGAAGGGGCCCTGGCACCGCCTCCCGAAGGAGCTCCCGCGCATGTCCGCTGCACCTGCCGCACAGATCGGCGTCACCGGCCTGGCCGTCATGGGCCGGAACCTCGCCCGGAACCTGGCCCGGCACGGCTACACGGTCGCGGTGCACAACCGCTCGCAGGCCCGCACCGACTCGCTGGTCGCGGAGCACGGTCACGAGGGCACGTTCGTGCCGTCCGTGACCACCGAGGAGTTCGTCGCCTCGCTCGAGCGTCCCCGGAAGATCGTCGTGATGGTGAAGGCCGGCGCCGCGACCGACGCGGTCATCGACGAGCTCGTGCCCCTGCTGGACGAGGGCGACATCGTGATCGACGCGGGCAACGCGCACTTCCCCGACACCCGCCGGCGCGAGGCGGCGCTGCGTGCCCGCGGCCTGCACTTCGTGGGGACGGGCGTGTCCGGCGGCGAGGAGGGGGCCCTCAACGGACCCTCGATCATGCCGGGCGGCTCGCGCGAGTCGTACGAGGTGCTCGGCCCGATCCTGGAGGACATCTCCGCGAAGGTCGACGGGGTGCCGTGCTGCACGTACGTCGGCCCGGACGGGGCGGGGCACTTCGTCAAGATGGTGCACAACGGCATCGAGTACGCCGACATGCAGCTCATCGCCGAGGCGTACGACCTGCTCAAGCAGGGCCTGGGGGCGTCGGCCGCCGAGATCGCCGACATCTTCCGGACGTGGAACGAGGGCGACCTGGAGTCGTTCCTCATCGAGATCACCGCCGAGGTGCTGTCCCAGGTGGACGCGGAGACCGGGGCGGCGTTCGTCGACGTCGTGCTGGACCAGGCGGAGCAGAAGGGCACCGGCCGCTGGACCGTGCAGAACGGCCTGGACCTGGGCGTGCCGATCACCGGCATCGCGGAGGCGACGTTCGCCCGCGCCCTGTCCGGCTCCGTCCCGCAGCGCACGGCGGCCCGGGGGACGCTGCCCGCCCACGCCGCGCCGATCGCGGTGGCCGACCGGGACGCGTTCGTCGAGGACGTGCGCCTCGCGCTGTACGCCTCCAAGGTCGTCGCGTACTCCCAGGGCTTCGACCAGATCGCCGCCGCGTCCGCCGAGAACGGCTGGGACATCGACCGCGGCGCCATGGCCCGCATCTGGCGGGGCGGCTGCATCATCCGCGCCCGGTTCCTCAACCGCATCACCGAGGCGTACGAGCGCGACGGCGACCTGCCGCTGCTGCTGGCCGACGAGTACTTCACCGGCGCCGTGGCGAACGGCGTCGCCGCGTGGCGCCGGGTCGTGGCGCAGGCCGCGCTCGCCGGCGTCCCCGTGCCCGCGTTCTCGTCCTCGCTCGCGTACTACGACGGGGTGCGGGCCGAGCGGCTGCCGGCGGCGCTGATCCAGGCGCAGCGCGACTTCTTCGGCGCGCACACCTACCGGCGCACCGACAGGGACGGCACGTTCCACACCGACTGGTCCGGCGACCGCACCGAGCAGCCCGCGTGAGCGCCGCGGTCCCCGCGCCCGGGGGCGACGCGCTGCGCGACCTGCAGCCCGTCGTCCTCGGCGCCGACATCGGCGTGTACGCGCTCGCCCGGGCGTTCCACGAGGAGTACGGCGTCCGGAGCGTCGTCGTCAGCGGCGCCGCGCTCGGCCCGGTCGCGCACTCGGCCATCCTCGACAACGTCCTGGTCGCCGACGGCCACGACCCCCGCCAGCTCGTCGACGCCCTGCTGCGCGTCGCCCGCGAGCAGGCCGGGCGCCGCCTGGTGCTGCTCGCGAACTCCGACTGGCTCGTGCGGGTGGTCGTCCAGCACCGTGCGGAGCTCGAGCCGCACTACGTGGTGCCGTTCCTGCCGCAGGACCTCCTGGACCGGCTGTCGGACAAGGCGACCTTCGCCGAGATCGCGACCTCCCTGGGGCTGGACGTGCCGCGGACGGTCGTCCAGGACTTCGCGGCCGCGGACGACCCGGCGTGGGCTCCCGTGCCGGTGGACGTGCCGTACCCGCTGATCGCGAAAGCGGCCAGCTCCGCGGACTACCAGGAGGTGTCGTTCCCGGGGAAGCAGAAGGTCTTCGAGATCGGCTCCCCGTCGGAGCTCGACGCCCTGTGGGACTCCCTGCGCGACGCCGGGTTCCGCGGCCGGTTCGTGGTGCAGGAGCTCGTGCCGGGCGACGACACGCAGATGAGGTCCGTGACCGCGTACGTCGACAGCCGCGGGGAGATCACCCTGCTGTGCTCGGCGCACGTGCTGCTCGAGGAGCACACGCCGTCCGGCCTGGGGAACCCCGCCGCGATGGTGGTCAGCAGGGAGCAGGGGATGCTCGACCAGGCGGCGGCGTTCCTGCGCGGGGTCGGCTACGTCGGGTTCGCCAACTTCGACGTGAAGGTCGACCCCCGTGACGGGTCGTACCGGTTCTTCGAGGTCAACCCCCGGATCGGGCGCAACAACTACTACGTGACCGCCGCCGGGGCGAACGTCGCCCGGTTCCTCGTGGAGGACCGCGTGCTCGGCCGCGCCGTGGAGCCCGTCGTCGTGGACACCGAGGTGCTGTACTCGATCCTCCCGCACCGGCTGCTGCTGCGGTACGTGCTCGACCCGGCGCTCGCCGGGCGCGTCCGGGCGCTCATCCGGTCGCGTCGCGTGGCGCACCCGCTGCGCTACCGCGGCGACGCCGGCCCGCGCCGGCGCTGGTACGCGTTCGCGGCCGCGCTCAACCAGGTGCGCAAGTTCCGCCGGTACTACCCGGAGGTCACCGGCACGGGCTTCTGAGCCCCGGGCCGACCGACCTCGCACGCCCCGGTCCCGTCGCAGGCACGCCGCCCGCGACGGGGCCGGGGCGTGCTGCGTGCGGGCCCCTCGCGGCCCGGGTCCGCGCAGGCCGGGGCCCAGGCCCGGTCCCAGGGTCGACGCCCCGCGGCGCACTACCTTGTGACCCGGTTCGCAAAGTCGTCCGGCGCCGGTACCGAACCCGTCGCGCGCGGTACGCAAGGCCGAGGGGCGGCCTACCCAAGCGCGACCCGGCGGTGCGCGAGCGCCCCGAGCGGCCCCGCGGACCCGGCAGGTTGTCCCGTGATCGCCCCGACACGGGAGTCGGGGCTCGCTGAGGAGGGCGTCGGATGTCGCGCAGGACTATCGGCTCGGCCGACCGGGAGGTCGGGGCGGCAGGGCTCAGCCCCGCCCGTCGATGGATCGTGCTGATCCTGGTCAGCATGGGCAGCAGCACGATCTATGCCCCGGCCTACCTGAAGAACACCTTCTACGACGCGCAGCTCGAGTCGCTGCACCTGACCAACACGCAGGTCGGGCAGCTGATGAGCGCGTACGCCTGGACCGCCGTGGCGGTCTACCTGTTCTCGGGCCTCATCGCGGACAGGGTCCGGATGCGCACCCTGTCCGCGACGGGGTTCTTCACCACCGCGGTGCTGACGTTCTGGTACGCGATGCTGCCGTCGTTCGGCGTGCTGATCGGCATCTTCATCGGCATGGGCCTGTCCACGATCCTGCTGTGGTGGGGCGTGCGGTACAAGCTCGTGCGGCTGGTCTCCACGGAGGAGGACTACTCGCGCTCCATCGGGATCAGCTACGGGTTCTACGGCGCGGCCGGCCTGCTGATCGGGGTCATCGGCACGTGGGTGCTGGGGGCGTTCGCCGACGACGCACAGGGCGCGTTCCGTACGTTCCTGCTGGTGATCGGCGCGATGATCGCGCTGCTCGGTGTGCTGTCGCTGGTGTTCATCCCGCGGTTCGAGGGCGAGATCAGCGGTGAGGGCTCCGTGCGGGCCGTGCTCGTGGACGCCTGGCGGGCGCTGGCGAACCCGGTGGTCCTGCTGACGTCGGCCTGCCTGTTCTTCGTCTACTTCTTCTACACCTGCACGTCCTACACGGCGCCGTACATGACGGCGCTCGGTGCGGACGCCACGGTCACCAACGCCGTCTCGGTCGTGCGGACCTACGGCATCACCCTGCTCGCCGGCCCGCTGTTCGGGATGCTCGCCCACAAGGCGAAGAAGTCCTCGCTGGTGATCTGGATCGGCTCGGCGCTCGCCGCCGTCGCGTTCGGCGTCGTCGCGGCGCTGCCGGGCGAGGAGGGCAGCATCGTCGCGATCGCGGTGCTGGCCGTGGCGCTCGGGTTCATCGCGAACGGCGTGTTCGGCATCTGCTCCGGCATGCTGACCGAGGGCAAGGTGCCGCTGGCGGCCTTCGGCGCGGCGACGGGTGTGCTGTCGGTCATCGGGTTCCTGCCCGACACGTTCTCCGCGATCTGGCTCGGCTCGATCCTCGACGACGCGGAGGCCGCGGGCGACGTCACGACCGCGTACCCCACGGTGTTCCTGATCCTCGCCGGGATCGCGGTGGTGGCCGCGCTGGCCGCGCTCGCCCTGCAGCTCTACGTGCGCTCGCACCGGGGCCGCCTGGAGGCCGCGTACGCCGCGGGCGCCGGCGACACCACCGGCGCGGCGGCGGTGGGGGCGGCGGCCTGATGGCGGCGGTCGACGTGCTGGCGCGCCTCACCCCGGGGATGCGGGAGGTCCTGGAGATCCAGACCGACCTCGCGGCCCGGCTGGCCCGCCCCGGGTCCGACCTCGAGGTGCTGCGGGCGAACTACGCCGCCGAGCACCGCTGGTGGAACGAGGGCGGTCCGCGGATGGCGCGCAGCACGTCGGCCGCCGTGGCCACCCCGCACGGGCCCGTGCCCGTGCGGGTGCACCACCCGGAGCCGTTCGCCGGCGACGGCGGCCCGGCCGGCACCCTCGTGTACCTGCACGGCGGCGGCTTCGTCCTCGGCGACCTGGACTCCTACGACCGCATCCTGCGGGAGCTGGCGGCCGCCACCGGCGCGGTCGTGGTCGGCGTGGCGTACAGCCTGTCGCCGGAGGCCAAGGTGCCGCAGGCCGTCGAGGAGGCCGCCGCCGTCGTGCGGCACCTCGCGGCCCACCCCGGTGACATGGGCGTCCCGCCCGGGCCGGTGGCGCTGGCCGGCGACTCGGCGGGTGCGGCGATGGCGCTGGCCACGGCCCTGCACCTCCGGGCCTCCGGCGGGCCGCAGCCGTCGGCGCTGCTGCTCTGGTACGGGCTGTACGGGCTGCGCGACTCCGCGTCCCGCCGCCTGCTGGGCGGCCCGTGGGACGGGCTCGCCCCGGAGGACCTCGCGTTCTACACCGCGGCCTACACCTCCGGCCCGGACGACCTCGCCGGCCCGTACGTCGACTGCCTCGGCGCCGACCCGGACCTGCTCGCGTCGCTGCCGCCCACCTACGTGGCTGCGACCGACCTCGACCCGCTGCTGGACGACTCCGTGGCCCTCGCCGGGCTGCTGGACCACCACGGCGTGCCGCACCGCCTGCACGTGCTGACCGGCGTGCTGCACGGCTTCCTGCACTGCTCCCGGACGCTGCCCGAGGCCCGGGAGGCCCTGGCGGCGGGCGCCGCGTTCCACCGCGAGCACCTGCCTGCGAACCACCCCCTGGAGAACCGAGAGGCCCATCGATGGATTTCCGACTGACCGAGGACCAGCAGCTGATGGTCCAGGCCGTCCGCGAGCTGATGGAGAGCGAGAGCTGGGAGCCGTACTTCGCGCAGTGCGACGCCGCCCACGAGTACCCGCAGCGCTGGGTCGCCGCGCTGTGCGAGCTGGGGGTCGACACGATCCTGCTGCCCGAGGAGCACGGCGGGCTCGACGCCGGCTGGACGACCGTCGCGGCGGTCTGGGAGGAGCTGGGCCGCCTGGGAGCGCCCACGTACGTGCTCTACCAGCTGCCGACGCTGCGCACCGTGCTGGAGGTCGGCACGCCGGAGCAGATCGAGCGGATCCTGTCCTACGTCGGCACCGGCCGGCAGATCTGGAACTTCGCGATGACCGAGCCGGGCGCCGGCTCCAGCTTCGCCGCGATGTCCACCACGTACACCCGCCGGGACGGCAAGGTGTACCTCAACGGCCACAAGACGTTCATCACGTCGTCCCTGGGCGTGGACCAGCTCGTGGTCATGGCACGTGACGCCGACGACATGGACCAGTACACCGAGTGGTTCGTCGACCTGTCCCTGCCGGGCATCACGCGCGAGCCGCTCGACAAGCTGGGTCTGCGGATGGACTCGTGCTGCGAGATCTACTTCGACCAGGTGGAGCTGCGCGAGGAGGACCGGTTCGGCGGCGAGGGGCAGGGCTTCGCGCGCACCGTCGCGGACTTCGACCTCGAGCGGTTCCTCGTCGCGGCGTGCGACTACGGCTGGGCGCTGTGCGCCTTCGAGGACGCCGTGCGGTACGCGAACCAGCGCGAGCAGGGCGGGCAGGCGATCGGCCGCTACCAGCTCGTGCAGGACAAGATCGCCCGGATGCGCATCGCGCTCACCACCATGCGCGCGATGGTCTACGAGACCGCCTGGAAGGCCGACAACGGCCTGCTCGGCAAGGGCGACGCGTCGATGGCCAAGCTGTACTGCACGCAGGCGGCGGCGCAGGTCGTCGACGACGCGATCCAGGTGCTGGGCGGCATCGCCGTCACCGGCGCCCACCGGGTGGCCCGGTTCTACCGGGACCTGCGCGTGGAGCGGATCTCCGGCGGCACCGACGAGATGATGGTGCTGACCGTCGCCCGCGCGGCCCTCAAGGAGTACCGGTGACCGCCGCCGGGGGCGCCGTCCCCGAGTTCGGCGTGCTGGCGGGCGTGAAGGTCGTCTACGCGGCGGTCGAGATCGCCGCGCCCACGGCCGCCGCGCTGATGGCCGAGTGGGGCGCCGACGTCGTGTGGATCGAGAACACCCGCACGGGCGACTCCATGCGCGACACCGCGTGGGTCAAGGAGATGGAGCGCCGCAACCAGCGGTCCGTCGCCCTCAACCCGTTCACCGAGCAGGGCCGGGAGGTGCTGCTCGACCTCGTCGCGGACGCCGACATCTTCATCGAGTCGTCCAAGGGCCCCACGTACGCCCGGCGCGGCATCACCGACGAGCTGCTCTGGGAGCGCAACCCCGCGCTCGTGATCGTGCACGTGTCGGGCTTCGGCCAGTACGGGGTGCCCGAGCGCGTGAACCGCGCCGCCTACGACCTCACCGTCCAGGCGTACTCCGGCTACCTCGCGCAGAACGGCACCCCCGAGCAGCCCATGGCCCCGCTGCCGTACGTCGGGGACTACTTCACCTCCGAGATGGTGACGGCCTCCGCGCTCGCGGCCCTGCACAAGGCCCGCACCACCGGGCAGGGCGAGAGCATCGACGTGGCGATGTACGAGGTGATGCTCCGCGTCGGTGCGTACTACCTCATGGACTACCTCAACGCCGGCACGCGGTACCCGCGCCCCGGCGCCCGGCACCCCAACCTGTGCGGCATCGGCGAGTACCGGTGCGCGGACGGCTTCATCGGGCTGTGCGTCTACGGCGTCCCGCAGAACAAGTACCTGCTGGAGCGCATCGGGCTCGGCCACCTGTGGGGGACCGAGGACTACCCGGAGGACACGGCGGCGCTGTGGCTCGACGGCCCCGCGGCGCAGCTGATCGAGGAGCACCTCGACGCGTTCTGCCTCACGCAGAAGGCCCGGGAGCTGGAGGACGAGCTGTCGGCCGTCGGCATCGCGGCGAACGCCGTGCTCGAGTTCGAGGACCTGCTGGCCGAGGAGCACGTGGCCCAGCGCGAGGCGATCGTCGACTGGCGGACGCACGACGGCGACCCGGTCCGAGGCGTCGGCATCGTGCCGAAGTTCGCCCGCCACCCGGGCCGGATCTGGCGCCCCATGCCGACGCTCGGCATGGACACCGACACCGTGCTCGCGGAGGCGGGGTACGCGCCGGAGCGCATCGAGCGCCTGGCGGCCGACGGGACGATCCGGAGAGGGTGAACGACTCGGGCCCGGGGCGTCGGCCCCGGGCCCGGCACGACCATGGACACTGCACGCGAGGAGACGCTCGCCGACCTGTGGCACGCGCAGGTGGGCCGGCGGGGCGACCACCCCTTCCTGGTGGCCGAGGACGCGACGGGCGCCGTGCGCACGTACGGGTACCGCCAGTTCGACGCGCTCGTGGCGTCGGCGGCCGCCGCGATGCGCCGGCTCGGGGTCGGCCCGGGCGACGCCGTGGTGCTGCACCTGCCGCTGGGCGCCGAGCTGGTGCGCCACCTGCTGGCCGTCATGGCGTCCGGCGCCGTCGCGGTGGTGCAGGACCCGGGCAGCCCCGCCCCGGAGTGCGCGCACGTGGCGCAGCGCGTCCGGGCGCGGCTGGCCGTCTGCACCCCGGAGGCCGCCGGGCGGTACGCCGGTGTGCCCGGGCTGCGGGTCGTCGGGCCCGCGGACGCCGCGGCGCCCGTCGGGTCCGGTGCCGGCGCGTCGCCCGGTGCCGGCGTCACGGGACACGACACGGCCGGGGTGGTGTTCACCTCCGGGTCGACGGCCACCCCCAAGGGCGTCGTCCTCACCCACGCCAACCTGGTGTTCTCCGGGCGCTTCGTGCAGTGGCAGGCCACGCTCGGCCCCGAGGACCGGCTGCTGACGACCATGCCGGCGTGCCACGTGAACTTCCAGCTCAACGCGTTGCTGCCGGTCATCGCGGCCGGCGCCACCCTGGTGGTCGTCGAGCGGTACTCGGCGCGGCGGTTCTGGCACCAGGTGCAGGCGCACCGCGCCACCGTCGTGCAGTCCATCGCGATGATCGTGCGCACCCAGCTCTGCCGGCCCGTCGAGCCGGGGGAGCGGGACCACCACGTCCGCGAGGTCCTGTACTACCTGCCGCTGCCCGACGCCGAGAAGCAGGAGTACGAGCGCCGCTTCGGCGTCCGGCTGCTGAACTCGTACGGCACCAGCGAGTGCCTGGTCGGGGCGATCACCGACCCGCCCGCCGGCGAGCGGCGCTGGCCGTCCATCGGCCGCGTCGGTCCCGGGTACGAGGCGCGCGTCGCCGGCCCCGACGGCCGCGCGCTGCCGCCCGGGGAGCCGGGGGAGATCCAGCTCCGAGGCGAGCCCGGCGTCAGCCTCATGGCGGGGTACCTCGACGACCCGGAGTCCACCGCGGCGGCGTACGACGCCGACGGCTGGATGCGCACCGGTGACCTCGGGTACGTCGACGCCGACGGCTGGTACTACTTCCTCGACCGGCGCTCGCGGATCATCAAGCGCGGCGCCGAGAACGTCTCACCGGCGCGCGTCGAGGCGGTGCTGCTGGAGCACCCCGGCGTCGCGCAGGCCGCGGTGGTCGGCGTCCCGGACCCGGTCTACGACCAGGCGGTGCTCGCCGTCGTGGTCCCACGGCCCGGCGTCGCGCTCACCGAGGCCGACGTCCGCGCCCACTGCGCAGCGCGGCTGCCCGCGCCCGCCGTCCCGGGCACCGTGCAGGTCGCCGACCGGCTGCCGCGCACCGCCAGCTACAAGGTCGCCACCGGGACGCTGTCCGCCCGCGCGGCCGCCGGTTCCGCCGGTTCCGCCCGCAGCGCCCGCACCTGACGTGCGCGACCCCGCACGACCCCGCACGACCCCGTACGTCCCCGCACCACCCGCACCGATGGAGGAGCAGCACGACATGGCGATCAAGACCGAGATGGTCGGGCAGTGGTTCGGCCCGTTCGAGCGCGAGTACACCACCCGGGACCTCAGCCTGTTCGCGCTCGGGTCCGGGTGCGCCGTGGACGGCCGCACCGACCTCGAGTACGTCTACGAGAAGGACATGAAGGTGCTGCCGACCTTCGGCGCCATGCCGATCGTCGACTCCGAGGTCACGCGCACCATCGACTACGGGTACGACTACGCCGGGTCCCTGCACTGGAGCTTCGACCTGACGTTCCACCAGCCGATCACGCGGCTCGAGGGGCGGCTCTCGACCCGCGTGCTCCTCAAGGGCCTCTACGACCGCGGGCCGGGCAAGGGTCTGCTGGCGCAGCACGTCGGCGAGACCCGCGACGAGGACGGGACGCTGCTGTTCACGAACGAGTCGTGGGACTGCCTCATCTACGACGGCGGCTGGGGCGGGCCCGCCGCGCCCAAGGACCTGGTCGAGATGCCCGACCGGCCCGCCGACATCGCCGTCGAGGAGCGGATCCCCGAGAACCAGGCGCTGATCTACCGGCTGTCCGGGGACTACCACCCGCAGCACGTGGACTGGGAGTACGCCGCCGCGAACGGCCAGCCCCGGCCCATCCTGCACGCCGTGAGCTTCGCCGGCGTCGTCTGCCGGCACGCGATCCGCTCGCTGTTCCCGGGCGAGCCCGAGCGGCTCCGGCGGTTCAAGACCCGCATCACCGCCCCCGTGCTCCCCGGCTCCACGCTGCGCACCGAGCTGTGGCGGATGGACGAGCACCGGGCGCACTTCCGCCTGGTCGACGCCGACGACCCGACCGCCAAGCCGCACCTCAACTGGGGGGTCGTCGAGTGGAGCTGAGCCCCGGGCGGCAGACCGTGCTGCTCGACGACGTGGGGATGACGCCGTTCCTCAAGCGGGTGACGCTGTTCTCCGCCGGCGGGCCGTTCCTCGACGGGTACGTGCTGTCCATCATCGGGGTCGCGCTCATCCAGCTCACGCCCGCGCTGGACCTCGACGCCCGCTGGACCGCCCTGGTCGGCGTCGCGGCACTCGTCGGGCTGTTCCTCGGCACGTCGGTCGGCGGCTACCTGACCGACCGCATCGGCCGCAAGCGGATGTTCGTGGTCGACATCGTCGGCATCGCGGTGATCTCCGCCGCCACGGCCCTCGTCGCCGCGCCCTGGCAGCTCGTCGCGATGCGGTTCGCGATCGGCGTCGTCATCGGGGCGGACTACCCGATCGCCACGTCGCTCGTCGCGGAGTTCACGCCCCGCCGGCACCGCTCGATCTCCATGGGGCTGATCGCCGCCGCCTGGTACCTCGGGGCCAACGCGGCCTACCTCGTGGGCTACCTGCTCCTCGACGTCGACGGCGGCTGGCGGTGGATGCTCGCCAGCGCGGTCGTGCCGTGCCTGGTCATCCTCGTCGGACGGTGGGACATCCCGGAGTCGCCGCGGTGGCTCGCCCGCCGTGGCCGGGGCGACGAGGCGCGGGCCATCGTGCACCGGGTGCTCGGCGCGGACGTGCAGCTCGAGCCCGAGCCCGCCGAGACCGAGTCCTACGCCGCCCTGTTCCGCCGCGGCTACCTCGGCAAGGTGCTGTTCGTCGGGACGATCTGGCTCTGCCAGGCCGCGCCCATGTTCGCGATCTACACCTACGGGCCGCAGATCATGGGCGAGCTCGGGTTCGGGGAGCGCCAGGTCGCGACCCTCGGCGAGATCGTCATCGGCACGTTCTTCCTCGTGGGCTGCCTGCCCGCCATGTACTGGGCCAACTCGCTCGGCCGCCGCCGGCTGCTCGTCGTCAGCTTCGCGATCATGACCGCGGCGCTCGCGGTGCTCGGTGCCCTGCCGTCACCGGCGATGGTGACCGTCGTCGCGTGCCTCGGCCTGTACGCGTTCTTCTCCGGCGGGCCGGGCAACCTCCAGTGGCTCTACCCGAACGAGCTGTTCCCGACGGAGATCCGCGCCTCCGCCGTCGGCGCCGCCATGGCGGTGAGCCGCATCGGCACCGTCGTGTCCACCTACGTGCTCCCGGGCTTCCTGCTCGCGCACGGCACCCGCGCGACCATGCTCGCCGGCGCCGCCATCTCCGGTCTCGGCCTCGTCGTCTCGGTGCTCGCCGCACCCGAGACCCGCGGCCTCACCCTCACCGAGTCCGCCGCTCTGCGGTTGGGACCGCCCGGCCGTGGCCGGCCCGATCCCGGCCCCGGCGGGCCGCCCCGACCGTGACCCCCGCGGTCACCGACGCAAGGAGACACCCGATGACCATCGTCGTGGCCTGCAAGTGGGCCCCCAACCCCCAGGACGCGTCCGTCGGCCCCGACGGCGCCGTGGACTGGAGCCGCGCCAAGCCCGCGGTGTCCGAGTACGACCCCGTCGCCGTGGAGGTCGGTCGCCGGCTGGCCGACGCGACCGGCTCCGAGCTGGTCGGCGTCACGGTCGGCGGCCCCGAGGCGGCCTCGGCGCTGGCGCGCAAGTCGCTGCTCTCGCGCGGGCTGGACCGGCTGGTCGTGCTCGCCGACCCGGCTCTCGCCTCCGCGGGTACCACCGCGACCGGTCTGGCGCTCGCCGCGCTCGTGCGGCACGTCGGCGACGTGGACGTGGTGCTCGCGGGCGACGCGTCCGTCGACTCCGGCGCCCAGCTCGTCCCCGCGGTGCTGGCGGGCGCGCTCGGCTGGCCGGCCCTGCTCGGCGTCGGCGCCGTCTCGGCGGTCGACGGCGGCACCGGGGAGCTCGCGGTGGAGCGTGCCACCGGGGCGGGGTCGGAGCAGCTCGCGGTGCGCGGGCCCGCCGTGCTCGCCGTCGCGGCGGACGCCGTCGTGCCGCGCGTGCCCGGGATGAAGGACATCCTCGCGGCGGGCAAGCGGCCGGTCGAGCAGCTCGACCTCGCCGCCCTCCCCGTGGAGCTGCCCGCCGGGCCGGCCGTCGTCGGCACCGCCCCGCCCGCGCTGCGGGCCCGCCGCCGCCAGGTGGTCGACGCCTCCGACGCGTCCGCCGCGGCTGCCGAGCTGGTGGCGGCGCTGCGCGCCGACGCCGTGATCTGACCGAGGGAGACCATCGTGACCACCTACATCCTCACCGCGGGCGACGCCCGCATCGGCCGCCTCGCCGAGCTGGCGGCCGGCACCACCACCGCCGTGGTCGTCGGCGACGCGCAGACGGCGGCCGCCGTCGCACGCACCCCCGGCGTCGACCGGGTGCTGCGGGTCGAGCCCGCGCCCGGAGCCCCCGTGGAGACCTGCGCCGGCGCCGTGGCCGCCCTCGTCGCCGACGCCGAGCCCGCGCTCGTGCTGGCCGCGCCCCGACCGGCCGACCGCGTGCTCGCCGGGGCCGTCGCGGCGCGCCTGTCGGCGCCCGTCCTCACCATGGTCCGCACCGTCGCGGTCGGGGACGGGGGCGTCGACGTGACGCGGTCGGTCTTCGGCGGCATCGCGGAGCAGACCGAGCGGGTGACGGGCACGGCCGTCGTCGTCACCGACGGCGGCGCCGCCGGCGAGGGCGGTTCCGCGCCCGTCGTGGACGCCGTGGTGGCGCCCGCGGACCCGGGCGTCGTCGTGACGGCCACGCGGGTCGCGGAGCGCGCGTCGGTCGACCTCTCCCGCGCTTCCCGCGTGGTCGCGGCCGGCCGGGGCGTCCGCCGCCAGGAGGACCTGGCGCTCGTCGAGGGGCTCGCCGCGGCGCTCGGCGCCGAGGTGGCGTGCTCCCGGCCGCTCGCGGAGGGCGTCGGCTGGTTGCCGCACGACCGGTACGTCGGGGTCACCGGCCAGCACGTCGCGCCCGAGCTGTACGTCGCCGCCGGGGTGTCCGGGCAGCTCCAGCACGTCGTGGGCGCCCGCGGCGCGGGGACCGTCGTCGCCATCAACACCGACCCGGGGTGCCCGTACTTCGCGGAGGCCGACTACTGCGTGGTGGGCGACCTGTACGAGGTGCTCCCGGCGCTGACCGAGGCGCTGGCCGGTGCGGCGGGCGCGGGGGCGGCCTCGTGACCGCCGAGCCGGACTTCGACGTCGTCGTCGTCGGCGCGGGCATCGCCGGGTGCGTGACCGCGTACCGGCTGGCGCAGGCCGGGCGGTCCGTCGCGCTCGTGGAGCGCGGCGCGGTGCCGGGCTCCAAGAACCTGTCCGGCGGGGTGCTGTACTCGCGCGGCCTGGAGGAGGTCTTCCCGGACCTGCTCGAGCGCGCGCCGATCGAGCGCCGCATCACCCGCAACTACCTCCAGCTGCTCAACGCCGAGTCCGCGGTCGGCATCGACTACCAGGACCGCCGGCTGGCGGAACCTGTGAACGCGGTGACCGTGCTGCGCGCCCGGTTCGACCCGTGGCTCGCCGAGCAGTGCGAGGAGGCCGGCGCCGACCTGCTGTCGGGCGTGCGCGTCGACGAGGTGCTGCGCGAGGACGGCCGCGTCGTCGGTGTCCGCGCGGGGGAGGACGAGCTGCGGGCCCACGTCGTCGTGGCGGCGGACGGGGTGAACTCGTTCGTCGCCCGGGGCGCGGGCCTGCGCGGACGCGAACCGCTGCACCACCTCGCGCTCGGCGTGAAGGCCGTCGTCGCGCTGCCCGAGGAGCGCCTGCGCGAGCGGTTCCACCTGACCGGGGACGAGGGCGTCGCGTACGCCGTGGTCGGGGACTGCACGCGCGGGGTCGGCGGGGGCGGGTTCCTGTACACGAACCGCGCGTCGCTGTCCGTCGGCGTGGTGCTGCGCCTGGACGACCTGGTGGCGAAGCGCGAGGACTCGGCGGCGGTGTTCGACCACTTCCTGGCGCACCCGTTCGTCGCACCGCTGCTCGAGGGCGGCGAGGTCGTCGAGTACGGCAGCCACCTGGTCGCCGAGGGCGGCCTGGCCATGCTCGGCGAGGTCGTCACCGACGGCATGGTCGTGGTGGGCGACGCCGCCGGGCTGACGATCAACACCGGGCTCACGGTCCGGGGGATGGACCTCGCGGTCGCCTCGGGTGTCGCGGCGGCGTCGGCCGTCGGCCAGGCGCTCGACACCGGCGACACCTCACGGGACGGCCTGGCCGGGTACAGGAGGGAGCTCCTCGACTCGACCGCCGGGCGGGACCTGCAGACCTACGCCAAGGCGCCGGCCTTCCTGGAACGGGAGCGGATGTACCACGACTACGGAGCGCTGCTGGGTGACGTCCTGCACCGCGTGTACGACCACGACCTGACCCCGCGCCGCCACCTGCTCGACGTGGCGCGCGCCGAGCTGCGGCGCTCGCCCGTGCGGGTGCGGGATCTGGTCCGCGACGGCCTGGCGGGGGTGCGGGCGCTGTGAGGACGACGTCGATCCCCGACCGGCTGGCGGCCAACAGCTACGTCACCGACGAGGAGCAGCCGCACATCCGCGTCGACCAGGAGCTCGCGCGCCGCACCGGCTGCGGCGACCGGCTGATCGCCGTGTGCCCCGCGAAGGTCTACACGCGTGAGGCGGACGGCACGGTCGGCGTCGAGCACGCCGCGTGCCTCGAGTGCGGCGCGTGCTTCGCCGTCGCCGACCCCGGCGTCCTGGAATGGACCTACCCGCGCGGCGGCTTCGGCATCGCCTTCCGGGAGGGCTGAGCCGCCGGGGCGGGGCGTCTCGTCGCGGGGACGCCCCGCCCCGGCCCGGGCGTCAGCGCTGGGTGCAGGTCAGCCACGTGCGGGCCGCCCGCGCGAGCCCCTCCCGGGAGTTCACACCGACCTTCCGGCAGGCGGACAGGATGTGGTGCTCGACGGTGCGGGCGCTCAGCACCATCCGGGTCGCGATCTCGGGGGACGACAGGCCCCGCGCCACCAGCACCGCGACCTCGCGCTCCCGCGACGTCAGCCGCACCGCCCGGTCGAACGGCAGGAACAGCCCGCACAGGTCACGGCCGCGCAGGCCGCCCTGGCTCCACGCCGTGTCGGCCCGCTCGATCGCCGCGGCCGGCTGCCCGTCGGCGAGCAGGCGCACCGCCCGGGCCACGGCGGCCCGGACCGCGAACTGCCGCAGCCCCGCTCGCCGGAGCTCCGGCTCCAGTGCGGCCAGCCGGTCCGGGTCTCCGGACGCGACGGCAGCCGCGAACGCCGCCAGGTGCGTCAGGAGCGGCGCGTCGCAGCGCGCGGCGGCGTCCGCCAGGACGGCTGCGCGAGCCGCGTCCGGACGGCGTTCCACCGCGGCGACGCCCGCCACGATGCCGGCCGGCAGGTAGCCGGCCTCGAGCCGCTCCACCGCCACCTGCCAGATCCGGTCGGCCGTCTCCGCGGCCACGGCAGGGTCGTCCTCGTCCTGGATCAGGGGCGCGACCAGGTCGCTCGACTGGTACGGGTGCGGCCCTCGTCGCGACGGCAGCGAGCGGGCCTGCACCGCGAGCGACTCGGCGAACTCCCGGTGGCCCTGCCAGGTCGCGGCCTCGGCCGCCAGTGCGATCAGGCCGGTGACGAGCTGCGGCTCCTGCGGGCACGCGGTGCTGAGCGCCAGGGCGTCGCACGCCAGCGCGTCGAGCTCCATCGCGCGTCCCTGCACGGCGAGGGCCAGCCCCGCCACCGACGCGTGCGCCAGCAGCGACACCGGGTCCAGCTCCTGCCGGGCGCGCTCCACGCCCGCCAGGGCGGTCGTGGCGGCGGCCGCGACGTCGCAGGTGTACAGCAGGGCGAGCCCCCGTGCGGTGCCGGCGATCCACCGGGCCTGCGCGTCCTGCGGCTCCGGGCCGTCGAGGAGAGCCAGGGCCTCCCGCGCGCGACCGGTCGCCACGAGCGACTCGGCCCGGACGGCGCGCGCGAGCTCGTCGTCGGGCTCCGGGGCCCCGTCGGGCGGCGACGACTCGCGGCCGAGCGGCGCCCCGCCGGTCAGCGCCAGGTGGTCCAGCACGGCGCCGAGCGCGGGCCCGTGGCCCGGCAGGTCGTCCGCCAGCTCCGCGACCACCAGCGCCGCGGCGACGGGGGAGCCGGACTCCCGGCCCCGGTAGGCGGCGTGCGCGGCCACGAAGGCGGCGCGGTCCGCCGGGTCGCCCGCGTCGGCGCGCGTGCGGTCGAGCACGTGCTCCACCTGGTGGGGCCGGGCGTGGGTGAGCAGCATGGCCTCCAGCAGCTCCGCCCCGGCGCGGGCGCTCGGGTCCGCCTCCCAGCGGCGGCGCGCCTCGCGGCACCGCTGCTCCCAGCGCTGCGCGATGAGCCGGCCGGCGAGCGGCGCCGCCGTGCGCACCCCGGCGGGCAGGGACTCCTCGCCCTGCAGCTCCTCGGCGACGCGGGCGCGCACCAGCAGGCCGCGGGTCGTCGCGCTCTCCTGCACCAGGCAGTCGGCGAGCAGCGGCGGGAAGACGCCGACGAGGGCGTGGTCGCCGTCGGTCACCACCTGCACGAGGCCCGACTCCTCGAGCCGCACCAGGGCGGCGGTGCCCGCGAGCCGGCCCGCGGCGGCCAGCGACACCGTCCCGGCGAAGGCCAGCACCGTCAGCGCCTCGCGCAGGTCGTCGTCGAGATCGGCGAGGAACGGCTCGACGGTCTGCGCCAGCGACGCGGTCCACAGGTCGCCGCGCGCCACCCACAGGCCGTCGCGGACGACCAGGCGGTTCTCGCGGCGGGCCGTGTCGACCAGCGCCTGCACCAGGCCCGGCAGACCGCCCGTCGCCGCGGCGACGCGCGCGACCGCGGTCGGCTCCACCCCCCGCCCCAGCATCGTGTGCAGCAGCCGGTGCACACCGGCGAACGGCAGCGGGTCGACGGCGACCCGGGCCGACGGCTGGAGTCCGTCGGCGAGCAGACCGGCCGCCGGGCCGCCCCCGCGGCCGCAGGCGATGACCACGCGGGTGCCGAGACGGGCCCGGGCGGCGAGCACCGCGCCGACCGTCCCGCTGTCCAGGTCGTCCGCGTCGTCGACCAGCAGCACCGAGCCCGGGGCAGCGAGCATCTGCTCCAGGGACTCCACCGCAGCGCTCAGCATGCGGAGCTGCTGCGGCGCGCTCGGGAGCGGGACCCCGGCCACGGCCAGCGCGCCCAGCGTGCGGTCCCGCAGGGCGCGGACACCGCGCAGGCGGACCGCGGCGATCCCGAGCCCGGCGAGCCGGTCGGCCACCTGCTCGAGCACGGACGACCGTCCGGCCGCGCGCATGCCGACGACCTGGACGTGCGTCCCGTCCTGCAGGTAGCCGACGATCTGGGACACGGTGTCCGGGTGAAGCACGACGTCGTCTCTCACGCCCGTCACGCTAGCGACGCACCAGGGCGGCGGACCGTGCCCTAGGTCCGGGTGGCCGCCTCGACCGCCGTGGTGCGGACCGTGCGTCAGCCGAGCTCGGACGTCCCGGAGTACAGGTGCAGGACGGGGACGTGCAGCTCGTCGCGCGCGCGGGAGGCCCAGTCGCGGTGGAACGTGTCCTCGAGCGCGTGCGGGTAGGTCACCACGACGACCTCGCGGGCGCCCTCGGACGCGACGGCGGCGCGCAGGGCCGGCAGCGGGTCGTCGTCGACGACGGTGCCCGTGGCGGCGACCCCGGCCGCGGTGAAGGCGGCGAGGCTGTCGGCGAGCTGCTCGGCGGCGTCCGCGGTGGCCTCCGACGGCCGGGGCTCGCGCCCGAGGACGGTGTCGAGCGCCTCGCGGAGCTCCCCGAGGCTGAGCTGGTCCACGAGGGACACCAGCACGTTCCGCTCGGTGTCCGCCGGCACGAGGACGCGGTACGCCAGCGTCTCGCCCTCGTGCAGCGACAGGATGTGGGCGACGTCCGCCGAGGCCAGGGTGTCCTCCGTGAGGACGAGGATGGTGTCGGTCACGCCGTCGAGACTATCGCCGTGCGAGCGTCCAGCGCCCGAGCAGCATCCCGTCGTGGTGCAGCAGGTGCTCCGGGCGGGCGGCCAGCGGTCCGACCCAGTCCGGCCCCTGCACGGCACGCAGCGCCGGCCCGGCCACCACGAGCGGGCTCGTCGTCAGGCAGAGCTCGTCCACCAGGCCGGCCCCCACGAGGTCCGTGAGCAGCCGCGGCCCGCCCTCCGCGAGCACCCGTGTCAGGCCGTGTCCCGCGAGGGTCGCCAACGCCCCGGCGAGGTCGACGTGGTCGTCACCGGCGACGACCACGCGCTCCGGGCCCAGCTCACCGCGCAGGGCGTCCAGGCGCGGGCACGCCGCCGACGTCACGACGTACGGCGGCCGTGCCGTCCCCCGCAGCCCCTCCGGGAGCACACCGGACGCCGACACCACGGCCAGCGCCAGCTCCGGGTCCTGGCCCCGGGCGGCCCGCACCCCGCGCAGGTCCGCGGGCACCGCGAGCGGCGTGTAGCCCTCCGCGCGCGCCGTCCCCGCACCGACCAGCACCACGTCGGCGACTGCCCGCATCACCCGGAACACGCGCCAGTCGGCGGGCCCGTTGATGCTCCGCGACCGCCCGTCCGGCCCCTGCGCCGCGCCGTCGAGGGTGGCGATCATGTTCGCCCGCACCGCCGCCGTGCGCCCGTCCCGGGGGGCGGGGTGGGCGTACAGGGCGTGCAGGTCCGGCTCGTCGCCCCCGGGGGCGAGCACCGCGCCCGCGCGGTCGAGCGGCAGCAGCACGTCCAGGGGCGGGAGCTCGCGGGGCATGCCGGTCAGGCTAGCGGCGGCCGGCCCCCGCGTGTCAGGCGCTCGCCGAGCCACCAGGACACGCCGGCGCGCTGTGCCGGATCCCGGGCGTGTCCTGGCATCTCGGCGCGGGCAGGCCCGGGTCGGGCAGGTGGGCGCGCTGCCTCGCCGCGGGCGGGCGCCCGGCCTAGGCTGTGCGGCCGTGACCCCCACCCCCGCCACACCGACCACGGCGAGCCTGACCGACCGCCGCCCGGAGGTGGCTCCGGACCGGCTCCTCGCCGAGCGCGTGCCGCCACGGCACTTCGCGCACGAGTCGTTCGACACGTACCGGCCCGACGCGCGCTACCCGAGCCAGCAGGCGGCGCTCGTCCGGCTGCGTGAGGTCGCGGGGACGCTCGCGGGTGGTGACGGGAGCGGCGGTCTGCTGCGCCGGCTGCGCCGCCGCCCCTCCGCCGTGCCCGCGGTCTACCTGGACGGCGGGTTCGGCGTCGGGAAGACGCACCTGCTGGCGTCGCTCGCCACCGCCGTCGGTCCGGATGCCTCCGCCTACGGCACGTTCGTCGAGTACACCAACCTGGTCGGCGCCCTCGGGTTCCGGCCGACCGTCGACGCCCTCGCGACCCGGCGCCTCGTGTGCATCGACGAGTTCGAGCTCGACGACCCCGGCGACACGGTGCTCATGTCCCGGCTGCTGCGCGAGCTCACCGACCGCGGGGTGGCGCTGGCGGCCACGTCGAACACCCTGCCGGAGTCGCTCGGCGAGGGCCGGTTCGCCGCCGACGACTTCCTGCGGGAGATCCAGGACCTGGCCGGGAGGTTCGAGGTGCTGCGCATCGACGGGCAGGACTACCGCCAGCGCGCGGTCGTCACCGACGCCCCGGGGCTCGACGACGCGGCGGTGCGGGACGCCGTCGCCTCGGCGCCGGCCGCGACGCTCGACGACTTCGGGTCGCTGCTGCGGCACCTGGCCACGGTCCACCCGTCCCGGTACGGGGCGCTGCTGGACGGCGTGGACCTGGTGGGTCTGACGGGCGTCGGGCCGGTGCCGGACCAGGACGTGGCCCTGCGGCTCGTCGTGCTGGTGGACCGGCTGTACGACCGCGACGTGCCCGTGCTGCTGGGAGGGGCGGGGGAGTCGGCCCTGTTCGGCGAGCAGATGCTCGCGGGCGGGTACCGCAAGAAGTACTTCCGGGCGCTGTCCCGCCTCGGCTCGCTCGCGGAGCGGGGCCGCGAGGAGGCCGCCGCCCGGGCGTAGCCCCGCCGCGCACCCGTGCACCCGTGCACCCGTGCACCCGTGCACCCGTGGCGGTCGTCGCGGATCCGTTCGTGCGGGCTCGCCGGGCGTGTCGGTGGGGACGGGTCCGAACGTCAGGGCGCGGCCCGGGGGGCGGCGGTGCGCGGCTGTCGGGGTCCTGGACGTGGTGGCGCCGGGGCGCGGCGCCGCGGGTGCTCAGGACAGGACGGCCACCGAGCGGGGGCCGATGAGCAGCTGCGCGGCGCCGTCGGGGGAGGCGGGCACGAGTCTCGCCGTCGCCCAGGAGGCCACGACGCGCAGGTCCTCGCGGTCGGTGCCGAGAGGGACGACGCGCTCGGTGGCGGCGAGGTTGACCACGACCCGCGCGTCCCCCCGGTGCAGGACGAGCCAGTCGCGCCACGCGCCCTCGGGACCGTCCGAGCCGTCCGGTCCGTCGCCGGCGTCCGGCGCCCAGGTGAGGTCGGTCGCCGCGCGGTCGCCCGACGCCAGGTCCGGGACCTCGCGGCGCAGCTCCACCAGGCGCCGGTACCAGTCGAGCATGCGCGCGTGGCCGGGCAGCCCGGGCTCGTCCCAGTCGAGGCGGCTGGCCTCGACGCCCGTGGGGTCCTGCGGGTCGGGCACGCGGAACGTCTCCTCGTCCTGGCCGTACATCGCGGCCCAGCCGTGCCCGCCGAACTCCCGGGCGCGGCCCTCCCGGACGGCCTGCGCGAGCTCCGGCTCCGGGTGGTCGGTCATGTACAGCCAGGGCGTGCGGGCGCCCCACTCCTCGCCCATGAACAGCATCGGCGTGAACGGGGACAGCAGGACGAGCGCGGCCTCGGCGGCGAGCGCGCCGTCGTCCAGCGCGGCGGACGGCCGGTCGCCGAGCGCGCGGTTGCCGACCTGGTCGTGGTCCTGCCCGAACACGACGAACCGGTGCCCGTCGACGTCCGGGGGCACCGGACGCCCCCAGTCGCGACCCCGGAAGGTCGAGTACGTCCCGTCGTGGACGAACACGTCGCGCAGCGCCTTGCGGAGCGTCGCGGGCGATCCGAAGTCGACGTAGTACCCGTGCCGCTCGCCCGTGAGCAGGGCGTGCAGCGCGTGGTGCACGTCGTCGGCCCACTGTGCGGTCATGCCCCAGCCGCCGCCCGCCGTGGGCGTCACGGACACCGGGTCGTTGAGGTCGACCTCGGCGATCAGCGACAGCGGCCGGCCGACCTCCGCGGCCAGCGCGGCGACCTCGTCGGACAGGTCCGCGAGCACGTGCCGCGGGGACTCGTCGACGAGGGCGTGCACGGCGTCGAGCCGCAGGGCGTCGACGTGGAAGTCCCGCAGCCACCGCAGGGCGCTGTCGAGGATCCAGCGGCGCACCTCGCCCGCGTCGTCGCCGTCGAGGTTGACGGCCGCGCCCCAGGGCGTGTGGTGGGCGTCGGTGAAGTACGGGCCGAACTCGCCGAGGTAGTTGCCGGACGGCCCCAGGTGGTTGTGGACGACGTCGAGGCAGACCGCCAGGCCCGCGGCGTGCGCGGCGTCGACGAAGCGCTGGAGCGCCGCCGGTCCGCCGTAGGGCTCGTGCACCCCGTACAGCCCGACGCCGTCGTAGCCCCAGCCGTGCACGCCGTTGAACGGCGCGACGGGCAGCAGCTCGACCACCTGCACGCCGAGCCCCGCCAGGTGCTCCAGCCGCGCGGCGGCCGCGTCGAGCGTCCCCTCCGGCGTGAAGGTCCCCACGTGCAGCTCGTAGAGCACGGCGCCGCGCACGTCCAGCCCGGCCCAGCCCGCGTCCGCCCACTCGTGGCGCGTGCTGTCGAACACCCGGCTGGGCCCGTGGACGCCGTCCGGCTGCCACGGGCTGCGGGGGTCGGGGCGCGGGTCTCCGCCGTCGAGGACGAAGGCGTAGTCGGTGCCGTGCGGCAGGTCCCGGTCGGGCGTCCACCAGCCGTCCGGGCCGCGGGTGAGCGGCACGGTGTCGGCGCCGCCGTCGTCCGCGGCGGGCAGGTGCAGCGCCACGCTGCCTGCGCGCGGCGCCCAGACGGCCCCGGCGGGCCGGAGGGCCGGGGTCCCGGTGCTCGCGCTCATGCGTCCGTCCTCCTCACCAGCAGGGCCACCGGCATCCGGTCGAGCAGACCGGCGAGCTGCTGCACCCCGCCGGGCACGCTGCGGTCGGCGAGCACGTCGTGCCAGTCGCCCTCGGGCAGCGCCACGGTGTGGTCGTCCCAGCCGCCGAGCCGGTCGACCATCGCGGCCAGCCGCGTCGCGAGCACGGCGACCCGCGGCTCCCCGTCGGCGGTGCGGGCGTAGGTCAGCACGTGGCCCGAGGAGTGGGCGATCGGCACCAGGCCCGCGCCCGGTCCCACGAACGCCTCCGGCACGTCCCGGCGCAGCCGCAGGGCGCGCGAGGTGACGAGCAGCTTCTCGTCCGCGAGGTCGCGCGGGCCGGCGCCCTCGTCCAGGCGGGCGAGCCGTGCGGCCAGCGCCTCGGCGTCGACGGGCCGCCGGTTGTCGGGGTCGACGAGGGCGACCGCGGGCACCTCGGTGCCCTGGTACACGTCGGCGACGCCCGGCAGCGTGAGCTGGACGAGCTTCTGCCCGAGGGTCGCGGCACGGACCGCGGGCCGGGTGCGGTGCTCCCACGCGACGAACAGCTCCGCGACGCGTCCGTCGGTGAGCGCCTGCGCCGCGGCGTCCAGCACGGCCCGCTCGTAGGCCTCGTCGGGCGCGGTCCAGGACGTGCGGTCCTTCGCCTCCCGCACGGCCTTCGTGAGGTACTCCGCGAGCCGGTCGCCCGCGATGGGCCCGTCCGCGGTCCACGTGCCGGCGAGCGTCTGCCACAGCAGGTTCTCCGTGCGGCCGTCGAGCAGGGACGAGCGGTACGGCGCGGACGCGGCGCGCAGCCGGCCGACGAGCTCCGCCCACTCCACCGGGAGCTCGGACAGCACGCCCAGTCGGGCGCGCACGTCCTCGCTGCGCTTGGTGTCGTGCGTCGACAGGGTCGTCATGCCGAGCGGCGTCTGCTGCTGGGCCCGGGCGGCCCACGCGATCAGCTCGGTGGGGGACAGCGAGAACCGGTCCGGCTCACCCCCGACCTCGGTGAGCGAGACCAGGTGGGTCCAGCGGTAGAACGCGGTGTCCTCGACGCCCTTGGCCATCACGGCGCCGCAGGTCTGCTGGAACCGCACGACGAGCTCGTCGCGGCGCGGGTCGCGCGTCCGGCCTGCGCTGCCGACCTCGCGGCCCAGCAGCAGGTCGACGAGCACGTCCATGGTGGCCGCCCGTTCCGGGGACAGGCGGTCCCGGGCGGTGCGCGCGGCGTGCTCCAGCACCTCGACGTCCGCCGGGTGCGGCGTCCGCCCGGGCACGACGTACGCCCGGTACCGGTCCATCGCGACGAGCAGCTCGACCAGGCAGTCGTGCAGGGAACGCCACGTGTGGTCGCGCAGCCGCAGGTCGTCGCGGCAGACCTCCGCCGCGAGCTCGGTCAGGCGGTACACCTCGGCGTACAGCGCCCGGTCGACGATCTGCCGCTTGGCGGTGTCGACGATCTCGGGCAGCGCGTCGGACGTGTCGCCGGAGAGGCGGTGCAGCAGGGCGCCGAGGCGCGCGCCGCCGCCGGGGTCGACGAACGCCTGCTGGATCCGCCACAGCGCCTCGTACCCGGTCGTGCCGGCGGTCGACCAGTCCGCGGGCAGCTCCTCCTCGCCCTGCAGGATCTTCTCGACGACGACCCACGCGCCGCCGGACCGCTCCCGCAGCCGGTCCAGGTAGCCGCCCGGGTCCGCGAGGCCGTCGGGGTGGTCGATCCGGAGCCCGTCGACGACGCCGTCGTCGAGCAGGCGCAGCACCAGGGCGTGGGTGGCGTCGAACACGTCGGGGTCCTCGACGCGGACGGCCGCGAGCGTGCCGACGTCGAAGAACCGGCGGTAGTTCAGCTCCTCGTCGGCGACCCGCCAGTAGGCGAGGCGGTAGTGCTGCCGCTCGAGCAGCTCGGCCAGGGGCAGCGCCTCGGTGCCGGGACGGACGGGGAACACGTGGTCGTAGTAGCGCAGCACGGGCTGCGGGTCGTCACCGTGCCCGGGGACGACCTCGTGCTCGAGCCGCAGCTCGCCGGACGCCAGCACCGCGCCGATCCGGTCGCCGAGGACGGGCATGAGCACGTCGCCCTCGCCGGCGGACCAGTCGACGTCGAACCAGGACGCGTACGGCGACTCGGGGCCCTCGGCGAGCACCGACCACAGCGCGCGGTTGTGCCACGCCGGGGTGGGGACGGCCATGTGGTTCGGGACGATGTCGAGCACCAGACCGAGCCCCGCGGCGTGCGCCGCGTCGGCGAGCCGGCGCAGGCCCTCCTCGCCGCCGAGCACGGGGGAGACCGTGTCGTGGTCGACCACGTCGTACCGGTGCGTGGAGCCGGGCGCCGCTGTGAGGACCGGCGAGAGGTACACGTGCGTCACGCCCAGGTCGGCCAGGTACGGCACGCGGGCCGCGACGTCGTCGAACGTGAGGTCCGCGCCGAGCTGGACGCGGTACGTCGACGTCGGGACGGGCCGGTCGGGGGCGGGGAGCCGGCGGGACGGGGTGCGTGCCTCCGGGCCGCGGTCGACGGTCATGCGCGACCGCCCGGCTGCGGGGCCGGCGGGCCGTCCTGCGGCGGGGCCGGCGGCTGCGCGCCGGCGTCGAGGGTCGTGGTGGCGGGAGCCTGCGTGACCGGGTCCACCGCCTGCACCGGCGGCCGCACGAGCACGACCGTGGAGCGGTGCTCGAGCCGCACGTCGACACCGGCGGCGAGCTCGTCGCCGGGTGTGAGCTGGTGGTCGGTGTCCAGGGCGACGGTCCACGTGTCGCCGTAGTCCGACCCCGGCAGCGTGAAGGTGGTCGGCTCCGGCTGCGCGTTGAACAGCACCAGGAACGAGTCGTCGACGATGTCCTCCCCGCGCAGGTCCGGCTCGGCGATCGCGTCGCCGTTGAGGAACACCATGACCGACCGCGCGAGGGCCTCCTGCCACTGCGCGTCGGACATGTGCTCCCCGGCCGGCGTGAACCACGCGATGTCCCGCAGGTCGGACTCGCCACCCCGCTCGGGCGCCCCGGCGAAGAACCGGCGCCGCCGGAACACGGGGTGGTCGCGACGCAGGTGCACGACGCGGCGGGCGAACTCGAGCAGCGTCGTGCGGCGCTCGTCGAGGTCCCAGTCCACCCACGACAGCTCGTCGTCCTGGCAGTAGACGTTGTTGTTGCCCTGCTGGGTGCGGCCCAGCTCGTCGCCGTGCGCGATCATCGGCACGCCCTGGGACAGCAGCAGGGTGGTGAGGAAGTTGCGCTGCTGCCGACCGCGCAGGTCGAGCACCTCGGGGTCGTCCGTGGGGCCCTCGACGCCGCAGTTCCAGGACCGGTTGTGGCTCTCGCCGTCGCGGTTGCCCTCGCCGTTGGCCTCGTTGTGCTTCTCGTTGTACGACACGAGGTCGGCGAGCGTGAACCCGTCGTGCGCGGTGACGAAGTTGACGCTCGCGATGGGCCGGCGGCCGGAGTGCTCGTACAGGTCCGCGGAGCCGGACAGCCGGCTGGCGAACTCGGCCAGCGTCGACGGCTCCCCGCGCCAGAAGTCCCGCACCGTGTCGCGGTACTGCCCGTTCCACTCCGACCACAGCGGGGGGAACCCGCCGACCTGGTAGCCGCCGTCGCCGAGGTCCCACGGTTCCGCGATGAGCTTGACCTGGGAGATGATCGGGTCCTGCTGCACGATGTCGAAGAACGCGCTCAGCCGGTCGACCTCGTGGAACTGCCGGGCCAGCGTCGCCGCGAGGTCGAACCGGAACCCGTCGACGTGCATGTCCTGCACCCAGTAGCGCAGCGAGTCCATGATCAGCTGCAGCACGTGCGGCGAGCGCATGAGCAGCGAGTTGCCGGTGCCCGTCGTGTCGAAGTAGTGCGCCTTGTCCTCGTCCACGAGCCGGTAGTACGACGCGTTGTCGATGCCGCGGAACGACAGCGTGGGGCCGAGGTGGTTGCCCTCGGCGGTGTGGTTGTAGACGACGTCGAGGATGACCTCGATGTCCGCGGCGTGCAGCTCCTTGACCATCGCCTTGAACTCCTGCACCTGCTGCCCGGTGCTGCCGAACGCGGCGTAGCCGTTGTGCGGCGCGAAGAACCCGATGGTGTTGTAGCCCCAGTAGTTCGACAGCCCGCGGTCCTGGAGCGCCGGGTCGTCGACGAACTGGTGCACCGGCATGAGCTCGACGGCGGTGACGCCGAGCGAGGTCAGGTGCTCGATGACGGCGGGGTGCGCGAGCGCGGAGTACGTGCCGCGCATCTCCTCGGGCACCGCCGGGTGCAGCCGGGTCAGTCCCCGCACGTGCGCCTCGTAGATGACCGAGTCGTGGTACTCGTGCTGCGGCGGCCGGTCGTGGCCCCAGTCGAAGTAGGGGTTGACGACCACGGACGTCATGGTGTGGCCCGCGGAGTCGTCGGTGTTGCGGTCGTCCTCCGCGCCGAACGTGTACGAGTACAGCGACGGGTCGTTGTCGATCTGCCCGTCGACGGCCTTGGCGTACGGGTCGAGCAGCAGCTTCGACGGGTCGCAGCGGTGCCCCTCGGACGGGTCGTAGGGGCCGTGCACCCGGTAGCCGTACCGTTGCCCGGGCTGCAGCGCGGGGACGTAGCCGTGCCAGACGAACGCGTCGACCTCGGGCAGGTCCACCCGGGTCTCGTTGCCGGCCTCGTCGAACAGGCACAGCTCCACCCGCTCGGCGACGCCCGAGAACAGTGCGAAGTTGGTGCCGCTGCCGTCGTACGTGGCGCCCAGCGGGTAGGGGCGTCCGGGCCAGATCCTCATGCGTGGTCGTCCTTCGGCAGGTGGTGGCGCTGGGCCGGTGGGCCCAGGAGCACAGCGTGCCAGCCGAACCCCCGGGTCCGCAGGACGAAGCAGCGCGGCCGGGCACGTCCGTGCGGTGGTGGGGCGGCCGCCCCCGGGCGGGAAGCGGGGCGCGTGGCACCGCCCGGGCCGCGCAGGGGCGACGTCCGACCTGCGTGCGGCGGGTGCCCGGCGGGGGTCCCGGACCGGGTCCGGCGGCGGCCGAACGGGCGACGGGTGTGCCCCTCGGGGGCGGGGTTCACCCGGTCCTCGGCGTCCGTTCACCCCGACGGACTATCGCAAAACGGGCAAAACGGACGCATGCTCGACCCATGGCGGACGAGGACGAGGCGCGCGTGGTCATCACCAACGCGGACATCGCGGCGGCGAAGCGCGACTGGCAGCTCGCCCGCAGCCGCGGGGACCTGCCCGTGCGGATCGACGCCGCGTACGACCTCTACCGCCGGCTCGTCTCCGCCCAGGCCCAGCAGATCGCCGACACCTTCCGGGAGACCGGGCGCCTGCGCGCCGACCAGGGCTGAACCGCGGACTCGCCGGGGGCAGCCGCCGCGTCCCGGGCACCGACCGGCGCGCCGTCCTGCGGGGAGTGCGGCGCCCGCGGACGCGTCGGCGCGCGGCCTACCGCGTCCCGGAGGTCGCCAGCGCCACGCCGTGCCCGGCGAGGCGCGTCAGCGCGTCGATCGTCGTGCGGACGCCCACGCCCGCGGTCAGGTCGGTGAGCACCCGCACGTCGAAGCCGGCGGCGACGGCGTCGAGCGCCGTGGCGGCGACGCAGTGGTCCGTGGCGAGGCCGACCACGTCGACGCCGTCCACCCCCCGCGCGCGCAGCACGTCCGCGAGCCCCGTCCGGCTCCCGTCACCCTGGCCCTGCACCTCGCCCTCGAAGCCCGAGTAGTCCTGCCGCCCCTGGCCCTTGCGGACGTGCACGGTCCCCGCGGGCAGGCGGAGCGCGGGGTGGTACGCCGCGCCCGGCGTGCCGCGGACGCAGTGCTCCGGCCAGGTGGTCACGTAGTCGGGGTCGGCGCCGACCGCGAAGTGCCCGGCGTTCGAGTCGGGCAGCGGCTCGTGCCAGTCGGCCGTCGCGACGACGGCGTCGTACGAGCCCGCGGCACCGCCGAGGAACGCCGTCACCGCCCGGGCGACCTCCGCGCCCCCGGCCACCGCCAGGGCCCCGCCCTCGCAGAAGTCGTTCTGCACGTCCACCACGACCAGCGCCCGGCCCACCGCAGCCTCCCCTCGGTGGCGCACCCGGTGCGCGCCCCGCGTCCCACTCTAGGAGCGCGACCCACCCGACCGCCGGGCGACGACCACCGTCCCGTCGACGTCGTCGTCGTGCTCCACGCGGGTTCGCAGCCCGTGCGCCTCGCACGCCGCGGCGGTCGCGTCGGCCTGGGCCGTGCTGGTCTCGATGAGCAGGTGCCCGCCGGGGGCCAGCCAGCCCGGTGCGGCGGCCGCCACGCGGCGGTGCAGGTCCACGCCGTCCGCCCCGCCGTCCAGCGCGACCAGCGGCTCGTGGTCCCGCGCCTCCGGGGGCATGTGCGCGATCTCGGTGGTGGGGACGTACGGCGCGTTCGCCGCGAGCACGTCCACCCGGCCGCGCAGTCCGGCCGGGAGCGGCGCATCGAGGTCGCCCTGGAGCGCCGTCCCCAGGCCGTCCAGGTTCGCGCGGGCGCAGGCCACCGCCGCGGGGTCGATGTCCGTCGCCCACAGCCGGGTCCCGGGATGCGCTCGGGCGACCGCGAGGCCGACCGCCCCCGTCCCGCAGCACAGGTCCACCACCGTCGGGTGCGGGACGCCGGCCGCCAGCCGCACCGCGCGCCGTACGAGCGCCTGCGTGCGGGCACGTGGGACGAACACCCCCGGTGCGACCGCCACCCGCAGCCCGGCGAACGCGGCCCAGCCGACGACCTGCTCCAGCGGCTCGCCGGCGACCCGGCGCCCGACCAGCACGTCCAGCGTCGCCTGGTCCGGCGCCTCGCCGGCGAGCAGCGCGGCCTCGTCCTCCGCCCAGACGCACCCCGCCGCCCGCAGCCGAGCGGCCACGGCGACGAGCTCGGCGGGGGTCGGGGTCACGGGCGCCGAATCTACGCCCGCGCCCGCCCGGGGTCGTGGGAGCGGACGTCCCGGGGGTCACGGGAGCCCCCTCGGGACGCCCGGGCCCGGCTGGTCCGGCGCGCCGGTCCAGGGCCGCCACGCGGGTCCGCACCCGCGTGGGTGGTGGTCGCGCGCCGGTACGCTGGTCCGGCGGCCCCGATAGCCCAACCGGCAGAGGCGTTCGGCTCAAACCCGATCCAGTGTGGGTTCGAATCCCACTCGGGGCACCGCACCGCACCGCGGTGATCCGCGCGGGCACCGTCGGCGCGACCGCTCGGCGGCACAGGCCCGGCGCGACGGCGACGAGCCCCCGCGGCCCGGGCCGGCGCGGGTGGTGGCCGGACCACCCTGTCGGCCCGCCGGGCCCGCCCAGCGGACCGGGACGAACCCGACCACGCGGTCGGCGTGCCGAGGTTCACAGGGGCGTTCCGGGCGTCCGGGGCGGACGTGGTCCTAGAATCTGATCCCGTGAGCACCCAGGACGCGACGCCGACCACGCCGGACGGCAGCGAGCAGCAGGCCGGCAGCACCCCCCTCGACCTCGACATCCCGCAGGCCCGTGCGGCCGAGAGGGCCCCCGAGGCGACCGCGAAGCCGGCTCGGCGCGCGGTGGTGGCGGAGGACGAGGCCCTCATCCGCATGGACGTCGTCGAGACGCTGCGCGAGGCGGGTTTCGACGTCGTCGGTGAGGCGGGCGACGGCGAGCAGGCCGTGGCGCTGGCCACGGAGCTCAAGCCCGACGTCGTGGTCATGGACGTCAAGATGCCGGTGCTCGACGGGATCTCCGCGGCCGAGCGCATCGCCAAGGCCCACCTCGCGCCGGTCGTGCTGCTCACCGCGTTCTCGCAGACCGAGCTGGTGGAGCGCGCCCGGGACGCCGGCGCCATGGCGTACGTCGTGAAGCCGTTCAGCCCGGCGGACCTGCTGCCGGCGGTCGAGATCGCCATCTCCCGCTACGCGCAGATCACCGCACTCGAGTCCGAGGTCGCGGACCTCGCCGAGCGCTTCGAGACCCGCAAGCGCGTGGACCGCGCCAAGGGCCTGCTCATGACGAAGATGGGTCTGACGGAGCCCGAGTCGTTCCGCTGGATCCAGAAGACCTCGATGGACCGCCGCCTCACGATGCGCGAGGTCGCCGACGCGGTCATCGAGCAGGTCGGTGGCGGCGCCTGACGCCCCACACGTCCGGTCGCTCCCCGAGGCCCGGTCCGCCCGTCGTGGCGGACCGGGCCTCGGTGCGTCAGGGCCCGGCGGCGGACCGCTCGTGCGGCGATGGTCACGAATCGGCAACAACCACTGGTTGAGACACGGCCGACACACGTCGGACACACGTGGCCCTTACGTTCGCGGCCACAGCACCGGCCGGGGCTCCCGGCCGGCAGTACTCACCGACAGGGGTACCACGCATGATCCGTACGACTCACGCCGTCCAGTCGGCGGCCCTCGCCGGCGCCGTCGCGCTGGTGCTCACCGCGTGCTCCAGCTCCGACGACGGCGGGTCCGGCGACGACGAGACGGCCGGCGGTGACAGCAGCCCGCTGATCGTCGGCACGCTCCTCCCGCAGACCGGCACCCTGGCGTACCTCGGCCCGCCGGAGGTCGCCGGCGTCGACCTGGCGGTCAAGGAGATCAACGAGGCGGGCGGCGTCCTGGGCCAGGACGTCGAGGTCACGCACGCGGACTCCTCGGACGCCGACCACGCCGAGGTCGCGACCCAGTCGGTGACCGACCTGCTGTCGCAGGACGTGCAGGTCATCATCGGTGCGGCGTCCTCGTCCGTCACGCTCAACGTGATCGACGACATCACGGGCGCCGAGGTCGTGCAGATCTCGCCGGCGAACACGGCGACGTCGCTGTCCGGCTACTCGGACTTCTACTTCCGCACCGCCCCGCCGGACACGGTCCAGGGCTCGGCGCTCGGCAACCTCATCACCGGTGACGGGCACTCCAGCATCGGCATCCTGGTGTTCAACGACGACTACGGCACCTCGCTGCGCGACGTCGTCAAGGAGACCGTCGAGGCCACGGGCGCGACCGTCGTCTACGGCAACCCGGGCGAGGAGTTCGACCCGGCCGCGAGCAGCTTCGCGACCGACGTCACGGCGCTGATGGCGACCGACCCCGACGCGGTCGTGGTGCTGGCGTTCGAGCAGACCAAGCAGATCATCCCCGAGCTCGCCGCCGCCGGCGTCGACCCGTCGACGATCTACATGGTGGACGGCAACACGGCGGACTACTCCGCGGACTTCGAGCCGGGCACGCTCGAGGGCGCCCAGGGCACCATCCCCGGTGCGTTCCCGAGCGACGAGTTCCAGGCGCGCCTCAAGGAGGTCGACCCGAACCTCACCGACTACGCCTACGGCCCCGAGTCGTACGACGCGACGATCCTGGCGGCCCTCGCGGCGGTCAAGGGCGGCGCCACCGACGGCCCGACGATCCAGGCGAACCTGGCGGCGGTCTCCGGCGCGGACGGCGGCGAGGAGTGCTCCACGTTCGCGGACTGCGTCGAGCTCCTCGACGGCGGCAGCGACATCCACTACGTCGGCCAGGCGGGCACCGGCCCGTTCAACGAGGACAACGACCCGTCGTCGGCGTTCATCGGCGTCTACACGTACGGGGCCGACAACAAGAACGTCTGGGTGAAGGCGGTCGAGGGCTCCGTCGAGTGACGCGACCCTGACCGGCGGCAGCCGGCAGCACCACCACCCCGGGGCCCGGGACGCCACGCGCGTCCCGGGCCCCGGCGCGTGCCCTCGGGGGCTTCCACGGGCCCGGTGGCGCGGCGTACGGTCGCCGGGCACGGGCCGCGCGGCCCGGCGCACCGTCCGCGAGGGGGACCACGATGTGCCGGAACATCACGACGCTGCGGGGGCTGGAGCCGGCCGCGACGCCCGAGGAGGTCGAGGCCGCCGCGCGGCAGTTCGTCCGGAAGGTCACGGGCGTCCAGGTCACGAGCGCGGCGACCCACGAGCCCGTCGAGCGGGCCGTCGCGGAGGTGGCGGCGATCGTCACGCGGCTGCTCGCCGAGCTCCCGGACCGGCGTCGCCCGCCGGCCACCGTGCCGCCGCTGCGGCGCCCGGAGGTGCGGGCGCGCCTCGGGATGGCGCCGTTCGACGCGGGGGAGCCGGAGGTCGGCGCGGGGCACGACCACGCGCACCCGCACGACCACGACCACCCGCACGACCACGCGCACCCGGACCACGCGCACCCGCACACGCACGAGCCCGCGCCGGCCTGACGGCGGACGCGGGCTCGCGACGGGAAGACGGCCTCAGCCCTGCGGGGCCTCCCGCCGCGCCGCGGCCTCCACGTCGGTGGCGAGCGTCCCGAGGTACAGCTCGATGACCTTCGGGTCGTGCATGAGCTCGCGCCCGGGGCCGGAGTAGGCGTTCGACCCCTGGTCGAGCACGTACGCGCGGTCGCAGATCTGCAGGCAGCGCCGGGCGTTCTGCTCGACGATCACGACCGACACGCCCGCCTTGTTGATCGTGCGGGTCCGCAGGAACGTCTCGTCCTGGCGCACGGGGGACAGACCGGCGGACGGCTCGTCGAGCAGCAGCACGGACGGGTCCATCATCAGCGCGCGTGCCATGGCGACCATCTGCCGCTCGCCGCCGGACAGCGACCCGGCGCGCTGCTTGCGCCGCTCGCCGAGCACCGGGAACAGGTCGACGACGAAGTCGAACCGCTCCGCGAACCGCTTCGGGGCCTGGAACAGCCCCATCTCGAGGTTCTCCTGGATGGACAGCGACGGGAACACGTTGTTGGTCTGCGGCACGAACCCGACGCCGCGCCGCACCAGCGAGTCGGCGCGGTGGTTGGTGATGTCCTCGCCCTTCAGCACCACCGAGCCGGACCGGATCGACACCAGACCGAACAGGGCCTTGAGGAGCGTGGACTTGCCGGCCCCGTTCGGGCCGATGATGCCCACGAGCTCCCCGGGGTGCACCACGAGGTTGCAGCCGTTGAGGATGTCGACGCCCGGCACGTAGCCCGCGACGAGGTCGGTCGCGGCGAGCAGCGGCTCGCCGGCGGGCGCCCCGCGGTGGACGGTCGAGGGGTCCGACCCCTGCACGGCGGTGCTGCTCATCGGGTGCCCTCCTTCGTGTCGGTGCCGGCGAACGCGTCGTCCACCTGCCCCGCCTCCTCGGCCTCGAGCCGCTGGATGCCGTCCTCGAGCAGTGCGTCGTCCCCCAGGTCCGTGTCGTGGTGCGCGCCGAGGTAGGCGTCGATCACGGCCTGGTCGGCCATCACGGCCTCGGGCGGCCCCTCGGCGACGATCCGGCCCTCCGCCATGACGACCACCCAGTCCGAGATGTGCCGGACCATGTGCATGTCGTGCTCGACGAACAGCACGGTCGTGCCGTCCTCGCGCAGCGCCTGGATGTGGCCGAGCAGCGACTGCGTCAGCGCCGGGTTCACGCCGGCCATCGGCTCGTCGAGCATGACCATCGTGGGGTCCGACATCAGCGCCCGCGCCATCTCGAGCAGCTTGCGCTGGCCGCCGGACAGCGAGCCCGCGTAGTCGTCGCGCTTGGTGTCCAGCTTGAACCGGGCGAGCAGCTCCTCGGCCTTCTCGGTGATCTCCTTCTCCCGCGCCCTCCACAGCGGCGGGACCAGGGCGGTGAACAGGTTCTCGCCGGGCTGGTGGGTGGCGCCGAGCCGCATGTTCTCGATCACGGTCATGCGGGACAGGGCCTTGGTGAGCTGGAAGGTGCGGACCATCCCGGACCGGGCGACGCGCGCCGCCGCGACCCCGGACAGCGACCGCCCGTCGAACGACCACGTGCCGGTGCTCGGGCGGTCGAAGCCGGTGAGCAGGTTGAACAGCGTCGTCTTGCCGGCGCCGTTCGGCCCGATGAGGGCGGTGATGGCGCCGCGCTGCACCTCCAGGTGCTCCACGTCGACGGCGGTCATGCCGCCGAAGTGCCGGGTGACGCCGTCGGCGACCACGATCGCGTCCGGCTTCAGGACGCCGGGCGTCCGGGCGACGTGCGCCAGGTCCGCGGTGACGCGGTCCTTGCCGCTGGCCGTGGTGGCGTGGGGGACGGGCGGCGGCACGTGGCCGCGGGGGACGTCAGCGGACATCGATCGCCAGCTCCTTCTTGTCGCCGAGGATGCCTTGGGGCCGGAAGATCACCAGCAGCATGAGCGTCACGCCGACGACGATCCAGCCGAACTGCTCGATCTGCTCGGTGCGCATCACCGACTCGGGGACCCCGACGCGCATGACGGACTTGATGAGCATGAGCGAGACCCAGAAGACGATCGACCCGAGCACCGGCCCGAACACCGTCGCGGCACCGCCGAGCAGCAGGATCGTCCAGACGAAGAACGTCATGGGGCGGCCCATCGAGTCGGGCTGCACCGCCCGGGGCAGCACGTAGACGATCCCCGCCACCGCGCCGATCACGCCGCCGAGCACCAGGGACTGCATCTTGTACGAGTAGACGTTCTTGCCGAGCGACCGCACGGCGTCCTCGTCCTCGCGGATCCCCTTGAGCACCCGGCCCCACGGGCTGCGGACGAGCAGCCACACCAGCAGGCACGCCAGGGCGACGACCGCCCAGCCGACGATGCGGATCCACCACGAGTTGGACGCGTTCGTCGAGTACTCGAACGGACCGAGCGCGAGGGTGCCGTCCGGGAACGGCGACGCGTCCTGGAACGTGTCCTTGTACGAGTTGCCGCGCAGGCCGGACGAAGCGCCCGTCAGGTCCGTCAGGGCTGTGGACCGCCCGACGAGGCGGATGATCTCGGCGGCGGCGATCGTCACGATCGCCAGGTAGTCGCCGCGCAGCTTGAGCGTGGGGATGCCGAGCAGCAGGGCGAACACGGCGGCGCAGGCGATCGCGACGAGCACCGCGGCCCACAGCGGCCACCCGGCGATGGTCGAGATCGCGAAGCCGTAGGCACCGAGCAGCATGAACCCGGCCTGGCCCATGTTCAGCAGGCCGGTGAGGCCGAAGTGCACGTTGAGGCCGATGGCCGCCAGCGCGTAGGCGGCAGTGGTCGGGGCGAAGATCTCGCCCGCGACGTTGACGAGGATGCGGGACCACTCCATGACGGCTCCTTAACCGATCCGCTCGGCGCGTCCGAGGATGCCCTGGGGCCGCAGCAGCAGGACGAGGATGAGGATGAGCAGGGCGCCGGCGTAGCGCATGTCGCTCGGGATGACGAGGTTCGACATCTCGACCACCAGGCCGATGACGATCGAGCCGGCCAGCGCGCCGAACGCCTGGCCGAGGCCGCCCAGCGTCACCGCGGCGAACATCAGGAGCAGCAGGGCGCCGCCCATGTTCCAGGACGTGGCGTTGAGGTAGAGGCCCATGAGCACGCCGCCGAGCGCGGCGAGCGCCGCGCCCAGCACCCACACGAGCCGCACGATGCGGTCGACCGTGATGCCCGACGCCGCAGCCAGCGCGGGGTTGTCGGAGACCGCCCGGGTGGCGCGGCCGACCCGGGTGCCGAGCAGGAAGTACGCCACCGCGGCGAGGACGACCGCCGCCAGCAGCAGCGACCACAGCGACGTCGTGCTGATCCGGACGGGACCGAGCGTGACCGTCGTCGGGTTCGTGGTGACGATGCGCAGCGCGCCCCCGCCGAAGAAGAACTGGTACGTGTACTGCAGGGCCATCGACAGGCCGATCGTGACGATCACCTGCTGCGTGGTGCCGACCCGCCGCTTGCGCAGCGGGTGCCACATCCCCGCGTCCTGCAGCCAGCCCGACGCGGCGCCGACGACCACGGCCAGCACGCCCGCGACGAGCAGCGGCAGGCCCCCGAGCTGGACGCCCACGTAGGCGGCGATCGCGCCGAGCGTCACCTGCTCGCCGTGCGCGAAGTTCGACAGGCCGGTGGTGCCGTAGATCAGCGACAGCCCGACGGAGGCCAGCGCGAGCAGCACGCCGAACACCAGGCCGCTGCTGGCCTGCTGGGCGAGCCGGCCCCAGGAGAACCCGCCGGAGCCGGACGACCCCGTGGGGGTCCCCACCTCGTCGGACGGGGCCGGCGCGGTGCTGCCCGGGTCGGGGGCGGCGGTCTCGTCACCGCCGCCGGCGGGCGCCGTGGGCTCGCCCAGCGGGAAGAGCACGCCCGCGGAGGATCCGAGCGCGACCGTCACGGTGCGCGGGTTGCCCGACGGGTCACGCAGCGTCTCCCCCGCGGGGAGCGTCGCGGTGTCGAGCGTGACCGTGTAGTCGCCCGCCTCGGTCACGGCCAGCGTCCAGCGGCCGTCGGCGTCCGTCGTGGCCCGGCTCGTGCCCCCGGGGCCGTCGACGTCGAGCACGACGCCGGCCGCGGGCTGCTGGGCGGACGTGCGGATGGTGCCGTTGAGGCACCCGGTGGCCGCGTCGGCGACGCAACCGGCAGCCGCTGCCCGGGCGCTGCCCGGGACGGCGACGGTGAGGATCAGGGTGAGGAGGAGCACGCCGAGGACGGCGAGCGCCCCGGCGGTGGAACGGTCCCTGGTCGCGGCTCGGCGCACCTGGTCCTCCGTCCGGTCGTGGGCCGACGGATCGGCCGGAGTCGGCTGCGGGCTCAGGCGAGCACGCAGGACGACCGGGGGCCCCGGCTCGTCACGTCCTGCTCTCCGTGAGTTGGCGCGACAGTAGGGAGCGTTCGTTTCCGGACGATTACGGGCGTGTTCGAGGCGTTCGCGGCCTCCGGGGGCCGCCGGGCGCAGGCACGCGCGGCCCGCACCGGGCCGCTCCGGTGGCGCGTTCACCCGGGCGTGTGAGCCAGGTCGCACCCCGTCGTGCTGACCAGGGCGTTCGGGCGCGGGCACGTGGTTCGCTGCCCGAGGCGACTAGGCAGGACGGGGGGACGTGCGCCATGATCGGGCGGTGCCGCGGGGGGCGCAGCAGGCTCGCGACGACATCGTTGTCGTCGCCCCGTCCGAGTGCTGACAGGAGGTCGCCGTGCCGTCGCCCGTCACCGTGCGCCCTGCCCGACCCGAGGACCTCGACGTCCTCGTCGCCCTGAGCCTCGCCGCCCGCGCGGAGTCGGTGGTGGGCGCGCAGCTCTGCACGGACGACGCCGACCGCCTGCGGCACCAGATCGGCGCGCTCGTCGGTGAGCCGGGGGCGTGCGGGATCGTCGGCCTGCTGGACGGCGAGGTCTGCGGGCTGGCCCTGGCCCGGATCGTCGGGCCCAGCCTGTTCACGGACGAGGTGGCCGTCTCGATCGAGGCCGTCTACGTCGCGGAGGGCGCGCGCCGCCGCGGCGTGGGCCACGCCCTGCTCGGCGCCGTGGTCGAGGAGGCCCAGCGGGCCGGTGCCGCGGACGTGCTCGCGGTCCCGCTGCCGGGAGCGCGCGGCATGCTGCGGTTCCTCGCTCGGCTGGGGTTCGCCCCCGCGGCCGCGCACCGCGTGGCCAGCACCGAGGCGCTGCAGCGCCGGCTGGTCGCCGACGCCCCGGCGCGACGCAGCACGCGCGTCGGGCTGGACGACCTCATCGCGCGCCGGCGCCGGGCGCGGGCCGGCCGGAACGCGACCGCCGCCGAGGCCGCAGTGGCTCAGACCGGGCGGTCGTCGATCAGCATGCAGGTCAGCCGCGCGGAGCACACGCGCCGGCCGCGCGGGTCCTCGACCACCACGTCGTAGGTCGCCACCCGCCCGCCGAGGTGCACCGCGGTGGCGGTGCCCGTGACGACGCCGTCGGTCGCGGACCGGTGGTGCGTGCAGCTCAGCTCGATGCCCACCGCGCGCCGGCCCGGGCCGGCGTGGGCGGCGGCCGCGTACGAGCCGAGGGTCTCGGCCAGGGCCGCCGAGGCACCGCCGTGCAGGAGGCCGTAGGGCTGCGTGTTGCCGGCGACCGGCAGCGTCCCGACGGCCCGCTCCGGCGTCACCTCCAGCAGCGTCATGCCCAGGCGCTCCATGAGCGTGCCGGGAGGGAAGGCGAGGCCGGGGTCCCCGGCGCCGTCGGGGGCCTCGGGGGTGTCGATGGGGTGCGGGCCGGTGTCGGACATGCCCGATAGGTTGGCACCCGTGACTGACGCGACGCGACTCCCCGCCGGCGGGCAGCCCGCACGACTGCTCCTGGTGGACGGCCACTCGGTGGCGTACCGGGCGTTCTTCGCCCTCCCGGTGGACAAGTTCGCCACCTCGACCGGCCAGCCCACCAACGCGGTCTTCGGGTTCGTGTCGATGCTCGCCAACCTGCTGCGGGACGAGGCGCCGACGCACGTCGCGGTGGCCTTCGACGCGGGTCGCACGACGTTCCGCACGGAGCAGTACGAGGAGTACAAGGCGAACCGCTCGGCGTCCCCCGAGCCGTTCCGCGGCCAGGTCGAGGTCATCAAGCAGGTCCTCGCGACCATGCACATCCCGACGCTGGACAAGCCGGGCTTCGAGGCCGACGACATCCTCGCGACGCTGGCGCGCCAGGGCGCGGCCGAGGGGATGGACGTGCTCATCTGCTCGGGCGACCGCGACTCGCTGCAGCTCGTGACGGAGCGCGTCACCGTGCTCTACCCCGTCAAGGGCGTCTCCGAGCTCGCGCGCATGACGCCGGAGGCCGTCGAGGCGAAGTACGCCGTGCCGCCGTCCCGGTACCCCGACGTCGCCGCGCTGGTGGGCGAGTCGTCGGACAACCTGCCGGGCGTGCCCGGCGTCGGGCCGAAGACGGCCGCGAAGTGGATCGCCACCTACGACGGCCTGCAGGGCGTGGTCGCGAACGTCGACAGGATCACCGGCAAGGCGGGGGAGTCGCTGCGCGCGCACCTCGACCAGGTCCTGCTCAACCGCCAGCTCAACCGGCTGCTGGACGACCTGGAGCTGCCGCTCGGCCCGGAGGACCTGGCCGCGCGCCCGTGGGACCGCGAGGCGCTGCACACCATCCTCGACGAGCTCGAGTTCCGCACCCTGCGGGACCGCCTGTTCGCCATGCTCCCGGGTGAGGGCGACGGCGCGGGGGAGGTCGCCGGGCCGTCCGAGGGGCCCGGGATCGTCACGCCGGTCGACGGCGGCCTGGCCGCGTGGTTCGAGCGGCACGCCGGCGTGCGCACGGCGGTCGACGTCCAGGGCTCGGCGTCGCCGGCGGGCGGTGACGCGTGGGGGATCGCCCTCGTCGTCGGCGACGAGGCCGTGGCGTACGACCTCGCGCAGCTCGCCCCCGAGGACGAGGCGGCGCTCGGCGCCTGGCTGGCCGACCCCGCGCAGCCGAAGGCGCTCCACGCCGCGAAGGAGGCCTGGCACGCGCTGGCGGGACGCGGGTTCGCGCTCGCCGGCGTGGAGTTCGACACCGAGCTCGGCGCGTACCTGCTGCAGCCCGACCGCCGCGGCTACGACCTGTCGGACCTCGCGATCGGCTACCTGCGGCGGGAGCTCGGCGCGGTGGCGGACGACTCCGGCCAGGGAGCGCTCGACCTCGACCTCGAGGGGTCGCAGGAGGGTGCCCGCGGCGCCGTGCGCGCGGCCGCCGTGCTGGACCTCGTCGACGTGCTCGGCGGGCAGCTCGCGGACCGGGGCGCCGACCACCTGCTGCGCGACGTCGAGCTGCCGCTCGAGGGCGTGCTGGGGCGCATGGAGCACGTCGGCATCGCCGCGGACTCCGACTACCTGGCGGCGCTCGAGAAGGAGTACGACACCGCCGTGCAGCGCGCCGCCGCCGAGGCCTACGACGTCATCGGCCGGGAGGTGAACCTCGGCTCGCCGAAGCAGCTCCAGGAGGTGCTGTTCGACCAGCTCGAGATGCCGAAGACCAAGAAGATCAAGACCGGCTACACCACCGACGCCAACGCCCTGGCGGACCTGTTCGCCCGCACCGGGCACCCGTTCCTGGAGCACCTGCTGGCGCACCGCGACGCGATCCGGCTCCGGCAGACCGTCGAGGGCCTGCTGCGGTCCGTCGCGCCCGACGGCCGGATCCACACGACGTTCCAGCAGACGATCGCGGCGACCGGCCGCCTGTCGTCCACGGACCCGAACCTGCAGAACATCCCGATCCGCACCGAGGCCGGCCGCCAGATCCGCCGCGCGTTCGTCGTCGGCGCCGGGTACGAGACGCTGCTCACCGCGGACTACTCGCAGATCGAGATGCGCATCATGGCGCACCTGTCGGGCGACGCCGGCCTCATCGAGGCGTTCACCGCGGGGGAGGACCTGCACTCCTACGTCGGCTCGCGGGTGTTCGGGGTGCCGACCGACCAGGTGAGCAGCGCCCAGCGCTCCAAGATCAAGGCGATGTCCTACGGGCTGGCGTACGGCCTGTCGTCGTACGGCCTGTCGCAGCAGCTCAAGATCGACGTCGCCGAGGCGTCCGCGCTGATGCGCGACTACTTCTCCCGGTTCGGCGGTGTCCGTGACTACCTGGCCGGCGTGGCCGACGAGGCCCGCGCGACGGGCTACACCGCGACGATCCTCGGCCGGCGCCGGTACCTGCCGGACCTGACGAGCGACAACCGGATCCGCCGGGAGGCCGCCGAGCGCATGGCGCTCAACGCTCCCATCCAGGGCAGCGCCGCGGACATCATCAAGCTGGCGATGCTCGGCGTGCAGCGGGAGCTCGACGCGCAGGGGCTCGGGTCGCGGCTGCTGCTCCAGGTGCACGACGAGCTCGTCCTCGAGGTGGCTCCCGGCGAGCGCGACGCCGTCGAGGCGCTGGTGCGCGCGCAGATGGGCGCGGCGTACGCACTCGAGGTCCCCCTCGACGTGTCGGTCGGCGTGGGCCCGAGCTGGCACGACGCCGGCCACTGACCCCGCCGGCCCCGGTCACCCGACCCCCACCCACTGCGACCACCGGGCTCGCGGGCTGGTCGGACTCAGGCCGGGCGGTGCGCCACGAGGATCAGCGTGCCGGGCAGGTGCGCGCCGCGCAGGGGGCTCCAGCCGCCCCACGTCCTGTCGTGCCCCTCGGGCCAGGCGGGCTCGACCAGCGCGTCCAGCACCAGGCCGGCCGCGACGACGTCGGCCACGTGGTCCCCGACGGTCCGGTGGTACTCCGCGTACAGGACGCGGCCCTGCTCGTCCTGCTCGACGTACGGCCGCCGGTCGAAGTACGACCGGTCCGCCGTCAGGCCCCGCGGCCCCGGGTCGTCGGGGAACGCCCACCGCACGGGGTGCGTCACCGAGCACACCCACCGGCCGCCCGGACGCAGCACCCGGGCCGCCTCGGCGTGGACCCGGGCGGCGTCGGGGACGAACGGGATGGCACCGTACGCCGTGAACACCGCGTCGAACGACGCCTCCGGGAACGGCAGCGCCCGGGCGTCGGCCTGGACGAGCGGCACCGGGGTGCGTGCGCCGCCGACCGGCCCGGCGTCGGAGGGCCGGTCCGCGCCGGACCTGGCCCGCCCGCCGGCTCCCGCGCCGCCGCGCGCGCCCCGGTCCAGCCGCGCGGCGGCCCGCAGCATCCCGCCGGAGACGTCGGTGGCCACCGCCAGCGCCCCGTGCGCGGCGAGCCAGCGCGAGCACTGCGCCGCGCCCGCCCCGACCTCGAGGACCCGTCGCCCGGCGACCTGGCCGAGCAGCCGCGCGTCCGCCTCGCGCAGCCCCTCGGGGCACCACACGAAGTCGTCGTCGCCGAGGAACGAACCGTGCTCGTCGAGGTACTCGCCGGCGTTCGCGTCCCACCAGCGGCGGCCGGCACCCTCGACCGCGCCCGCAGGGAGGTCGACGTAACCGGCGGACGCCAGCGGGCCCGGGGCCGGGGCGCCGCCCGGACCTCCGTCCCGGCTGCGGTGCTGCTCCTGGCTGGTCATCCCCCCGACCGTACTGCCCCGGGACCTCCGGCTCACCGGTGCGGACCCGGTGCGGATAGCCTGGTCGCGTCGCGCGACGGAGCTGCGGCCCACCCCCACCCCCTGGATGAAGGAGACCTCAGCGTGCGAGTCGGACTGCTCACCGGCGGAGGCGACGTCCCCGGCCTGAACGCCGCCATCCGGGCCGTGGTGAAGCGCGGCGAGGGGGAGTACGGGCACTCGATCATCGGGTTCCGCAACGGCTGGCGCGGGGTGGTCGACGGGGACATCGTCCCGTTGACGCGCAACCACATCCGCAACGTCCTGCCGGTCGGCGGCACGCTGCTCGGGACGGCCCGGTACCACCCGCACGCCTCCAACGGAGGCATGGACGGCGTGCTGGCGACGCTCGAGGCGGAACGCATCGAGGCGCTGATCTGCATCGGCGGCGACGGCACCCTGCACGCCGCGTCCAAGGTGGCCGAGGCCGGCGTCAAGATCGTCGCGATCCCCAAGACCATCGACAACGACGTCTGGGGCACCGACCGGTCGATCGGCTTCGACACGGCCGTGGAGATCGCCACGGAGGCGCTGGACCGGGTCCACACGACGGCCGAGTCGCACAACCGCGTCATGATCGTCGAGGTCATGGGCCGGCACGCCGGCTGGATCGCCGTCACCGCGGGCATCGCCGGTGGTGCGGAGGTCGTCCTGGCGCCCGAGGAGCCGTTCGACATCGACGCGATCATCAAGTTCCTCAAGCACCGGCACCGCGCGCACGCGAACTTCTCGATCGTCGTCGTGGCGGAGGGCGCCGTCCCCGCCGAGGGCACGTCGATGTCCTACGAGGCCCCGGTCGGGCAGTTCGGCGAGATCGTCGCGGGCGCCATCGGCGAGCGGGTCAAGGCGGAGATCGAGCAGCGCACCGGCTTCGACACGCGCGTGACCGTGCTCGGGCACGTCCAGCGCGGGGGCAGCCCCGTCCCGGCGGACCGGATCCTCGGCAGCCGGTTCGGCGTGGCGGCGATCGACGCGATCAGCCGCGGGGAGTCGAACGTGATGACCGCGCTGCGCGGCGAGGACGTCGTCCTGGTGCCGCTGCCGGAGATCGCGGGCAAGGTCAAGCACGTCCCGGCGGACCTGCTGCGGGTGGCGCGGGCCCTGGCCTGATCGCTTTGACCGGCCGTCACCGCGGCCGGTAAGGTATTCGGCGGTGTGGCGTGCCCTGCCTCGACCTCCTAGGGTCGCGCAGAGGGGCCGCTGCGCCGCCGAATCCCTGTCCGCACGACAACTGTCCGCATCGGAGCCCATCCCTACATGAGCATCTCCACCCCCGCCAAGCCCGGCACCCCGCAGGTCGCGGTCAACGACATCGGCTCGGCCGAGGACTTCCTCGCCGCCGTCGACGCCACCATCAAGTACTTCAACGACGGTGACATCGTCGAGGGCACCATCGTCAAGGTCGACCGCGACGAGGTCCTGCTCGACATCGGCTACAAGACCGAGGGCGTCATCCCGTCCCGCGAGCTGTCCATCAAGCACGACGTGGACCCGGGCGAGGTCGTCAAGGTCGGTGACGAGGTCGAGGCCCTCGTCCTCCAGAAGGAGGACAAGGAAGGCCGGCTGATCCTGTCCAAGAAGCGCGCCCAGTACGAGCGCGCCTGGGGCACGATCGAGAAGATCAAGGAGGAGGACGGCGTCGTCACCGGCACCGTCATCGAGGTGGTCAAGGGTGGCCTCATCCTCGACATCGGCCTCCGCGGCTTCCTGCCCGCCTCCCTGGTGGAGATGCGTCGCGTCCGCGACCTCCAGCCGTACGTCGGCAAGGAGATCGAGGCGAAGATCATCGAGCTCGACAAGAACCGCAACAACGTGGTCCTGTCGCGCCGCGCGTGGCTCGAGCAGACGCAGTCCGAGGTCCGCTCCACCTTCCTGCAGACCCTGCAGAAGGGCCAGGTGCGCCCCGGTGTCGTGTCCTCGATCGTCAACTTCGGTGCGTTCGTCGACCTGGGCGGCGTGGACGGGCTCGTGCACGTCTCCGAGCTGTCCTGGAAGCACATCGACCACCCGTCCGAGGTCGTCGAGGTCGGCCAGGAGGTCACGGTCGAGGTCCTGGACGTCGACTTCGACCGCGAGCGGGTCTCGCTGTCGCTGAAGGCGACGCAGGAGGACCCGTGGCAGGCGTTCGCCCGGACGCACGCCATCGGCCAGGTCGTCCCCGGCAAGGTCACCAAGCTCGTCCCGTTCGGTGCGTTCGTGCGCGTCGAGGACGGCATCGAGGGTCTGGTGCACATCTCGGAGCTGGCCGTGCGCCACGTCGAGATCCCGGAGCAGGTCGTGCAGGTCGGCGACGACGTGTTCGTCAAGGTCATCGACATCGACCTGGAGCGCCGCCGCATCTCGCTGTCGCTCAAGCAGGCGAACGAGGGCTTCGACCCGACCTCCGAGGACTTCGACCCCGCGCTGTACGGCATGGCGGCCGAGTACGACGAGGAGGGGAACTACAAGTACCCCGAGGGCTTCGACCCGGCGACCAACGAGTGGCTCGAGGGCTACGAGACCCAGCGCGAGGCCTGGGAGGCGCAGTACGCCAAGGCCCACGAGCGCTGGGAGGCGCACCGCAAGCAGGTCCTGGACGCCGTCCAGGCCGACGCGGAGGCCGCGTCGGAGGGCGCGTCGTCGTCCTCGTCCTCCTCGTCCTCGGCCGGCGGCTCGTCGTCCTACTCCTCGGCCCCGGCCCAGGAGGCGACCGGCACGCTGGCGTCGGACGAGGCGCTCGCCGCGCTGCGCGAGAAGCTCACCGGCAACTGACACTGGTGCCGGGCTCGTCCCCGGCGCACCGGTCCGACGGGCCGGCCACCTGCGGGTGGCCGGCCCGTCGGCGTTCCTGCGCCCGGTCATGCGCCCGGTCCCGCGCCGGGCCGGGTGTCGGTGCTGCGTGAGAGGATCGACCTCGCCGCCCACCACCCCTTCCCGAGAGGCCGAGCTGTGCCTGCCCGCTCCACCACGCCCCGCCCGGCGACGCTCACCGGCTCGGTCCTGCGGCGGTCCCTGCTGCTCATGGGCCGCGGCATCGCGTCGCAGCCGCGCACGTACGTGCTGGCCATCAGCACCTCGGCCGCCTTCGGCGCGCTGACCGTCGCGGTCAGCCGGGTGCTCGGGTGGGCGACCGACACCGTGGTGGTGCCGGCGCTCGACGGCGACCCGGTCGCCCGCGGCCGCATCTGGCTGGCCGGCGGCGTGCTCGCGCTCGTGGCGGTCTCGCTCGCGGCGGCGGTCGCGGGCCGGCGGATCTTCGCGGGCATGGGCGTCGCCGACCAGCAGGCCATGCACCGGCGCGCCGTGACCCGGCAGTACCTCCGCCTGCCCATGACCTGGCACCGGCAGCACCCCACCGGCCAGCTGCTGTCGAACGCGTCGGCGGACGTCGAGGCCGCGACCGGTGTGTTCAACCCCCTGCCGTTCGCGCTGGGCGTCGTCGTGATGATCGGCGTCGCGGCCGTCGCGCTGCTGTCGACGGACGTGTGGCTCGCGGTGGCGGCGCTCGTGGTGCTGCCGGCCGCGGTGGTCGCGAACCTCGTGTTCCAGCGGCGGATGTCGCCGGCCGCGACCCGCGCGCAGCAGCTGCGGGCCGAGGTCGCCGACATCGCGCACGAGAGCTTCGAGGCCGCGCTGCTCGTGAAGTCCCTCGGCACGGAGGACCGGGAGGAGCGCCGGTTCGCCGAGCGTGCCGACCGGCTCCGGGCGGCGAACGTCCGCGTCGGCGTGGTCCGGGCGTACTTCGACCCGGTGATCGACATGCTGCCCGGCGTGGGGACGTTGCTGGTGCTGCTCGTGGGCGTCCAGCGCGTGGCGGCCGGGGCGGTGCAGACCGGCGACGTCGTGGCCGCCGCGTACCTCCTGACGCTCATGGCGGTCCCCGTGCGCGCGTTCGGCTGGGTGCTCGGCGAGCTGCCGCGGGCGCTCGTCGGCCACGACCGCGTCGCGCGGGTCGTCGACTCCGGGGGCGAGCTGGTCCCCGGGACCCGCCCCCTCGCGCGGGCGCCGCAGGGCGCCTCGCTGCGGATGTCCGGGGTCGGCGTGCGGGTGCCGGGGCCGGACGGGCCGGTCGACCTGCTCCGGGACGTCGACCTCGACGTGGCGCCCGGGCGCGTCGTCGCGGTGGTCGGGCCCACCGGTGCGGGCAAGACCACGCTCGTGTCGCTGGTCGCGCGGCTGACCGACCCGACCTCGGGGACCGTCGAGGTCGACGGCACCGACGTGCGCGACCTCGTGCCCGGTGACCTCACGGCCCAGGTGGTGCTGGTCGGCCAGCAGACCTTCGTCTTCGAGGACACGGTGCGGGGCAACGTCACGCTGTGCGACGGCGACGACCCGGATGCGCCCGACGACGACGAGGTGTGGGCGGCGTTGCGGCTCGCGCGGGTCGACGGCGTCGTCCGGGACCTCCCGGGCGGGCTCGACGCCCCGCTCGGCGAGCGCGGGTCGAACCTGTCCGGCGGCCAGCGGCAGCGGCTGGCGATCGCGCGGGCGCTGGTCCGGCGACCGCGGCTGCTCGTGCTCGACGACGCGACCTCGGCCGTGGACCCGCGCGTGGAGCAGGGGATCCTCACGGGGCTGCGGGAGCACACCGGCGGTGCCGCGGGTGGTCCGACGGTGCTGCTCGTGGCGTACCGGATGTCGTCGGTGCTCCTGGCGGACGAGGTGGTGCACGTCGCGGGCGGGCGCGTCGTCGACCGGGGCACGCACGCGGAGCTGCTGGCCCGTGACCCCGGCTACCGGGAGCTCGCGACGGCGTACGAGCAGGAGTCGGAGCGCCGCGCCGCGCGCCGGGCCGAGGCGCTGGAGGCGGAGCTCGAGGCCGAGGAGGCCGAGGAGGAGCTCGAGACGGGGCTGCTCGTGGCGGAGGAGCAGGACGAGGAGGAGGTCCGATGAGCGCGCCGCAGGCCGACGCCCTCGGGGGCGGCCCGCAGCTCGGGGTGCTGGGGACGCTGCGCCGCGGCGTGCAGGTGTCGCCGCAGCTCGTGCAGGGGCTCTGGCTAACGTTCCTGCTGGCGGTGCTGGCCGCCGCCGGCAAGGTCGTCGTCCCGGTCGCCGTGCAGCAGGTCATGGACACCGGGATCCTCGCCGAGGGCGGCCCGGACGTGCGGCGGGTCGTCACGCTCGTGACCCTGGCCGCCGTGGCGCTGCTCGCCGGGGGCCTGTGCTCCGCCCTGGTGAACGTCCGGCTGTTCCGGGCCTCCGAGGCGGGGCTCGCGGAGCTGCGGGTCCGGGCCTTCCGGCACGTGCACGACCTGTCGGTGCTGACGCAGAACACGGAGCGGCGCGGGTCGCTGGTGTCCCGGGTCACGTCCGACGTCGACACCATCTCGATGTTCGTGCAGTGGGGCGGCATCATGCTGCTCGTCTCGACGCTGCAGGTCGCCGTGGCGACCGTGCTCATGGCCGTCTACTCCTGGCAGCTGACCATCCTCGTGTGGCTCTGCTTCGGCCCGCTGGCGCTGGCCCTGCGGCCCCTCCAGCGCCGGGTGAACGTGGCGTACACCCGGGTGCGCGAGCGCGTCGGCGCGATGCTCGGCGCCGTGTCGGAGGCCGTGGTCGGCGCCGAGACCATCCGGGCCTACGGCGTGCAGCGGCGGGTGCAGCGCACGGTGGACGGCCGCATCGACGCCACACGCGACGCGATGGTGCGGGCGCAGAACACCGTCGCCGGCGTCTTCTCGTCCGGCGTGCTGGTCGCGAACCTCGTGCTGGCGGTCGTGGTCGTGGCAGGCACGGCGCTGGGGGCCGCCGGTGACCTGAGCGTCGGGCGCCTCCTGGCGTTCCTGTTCCTCGTGCAGCTGTTCACGGGCCCGGTGCAGCAGGCGACCGAGGTCCTCAACGAGCTGCAGAACGCGGTCGCCGGCTGGCGGCGCGTGCTCGGCATCATCGACACGCCCGTGCAGGTGGCCGACCCGGGACCGCGCGGTGTCCCGTCGCAGCGCGGGCCGGCGTCGGTCGAGCTGCGCGGCGTCGGGTTCGCGTACCCGGGCGGACCGCCGGTGCTGCACGACGTCGACCTGCGGCTGCCCGCCGGCCGCTCGGTGGCCGTGGTCGGCGCGACCGGCTCGGGCAAGACGACGATCGCGAAGCTCGTCACCCGCCTCATGGACCCGACGAGCGGGACGGTGCTGCTGGACGGCACGGACCTGCGCACCGTCAGCACCCAGCACCTGCGCCGCCGCGTGGTCATGGTGCCGCAGGAGGGCTTCCTGTTCGACACCACGCTCGCGGACAACCTGCTGTACGGCCTGCGGCCGGGGCCGGACGGCGCGACGCCCGACCGCGACGCCGCCGAGCCGCTGCTGCGCACCGCCCTCGAGGAGCTCGGGATCGCCGACTGGGCGCAGGAGCTGCCGTCGGGGCTGGACACGCCCGTCGGGCAGCGCGGCGAGGCGCTGTCGGCGGGGGAGCGGCAGCTCGTCGCCCTCACCCGGGCGTACCTGGCGGACGCGGACCTGCTCGTGCTCGACGAGGCGACCTCGGCCGTCGACCCGGCGACCGAGGTCCGCATCGCGCGCGCCCTCGACTCGCTCACCAGCGGGCGCAGCACGATCACCATCGCGCACCGGCTGTCCACCGCGGAGGCCGCCGACCTCGTCGTGGTCGTCGACGCCGGGCGCGTGGTGGAGGTCGGCCCGCACGAGCAGCTGGTGGCCCGCGACGGCGTGTACGCCGCGATGCACCGGGCGTGGGTCTCGCAGACGCGCTGACCGCGTCCCGCGCGCTCGTGGGAGGATCGCCCGGTGGCACAGCACCCTGCTCCCGACACCTCCCGCACGCCCGCTCGGTCGTCCGCGCTCGACCCCGCCGTCGCCGCGCGGCTGAGCCGTGACCCCGCCGGCCTGGTCGCCGCCGTGGTCCAGCAGCACGACACCGGCGACGTCCTCATGGTCGGCTGGATGGACGACGAGGCGCTGCACCGCACCCTCACGACGGGCCGCGTCACGTTCTGGAGCCGCTCCCGGCAGGAGTACTGGCGCAAGGGCGACACGTCCGGGCACGCGCAGTACGTGAAGTCCGTCGCGCTCGACTGCGACGGCGACGCCCTGCTGGTCCGCGTCGACCAGGTCGGCGCCGCCTGCCACACCGGGTCCCGGACGTGCTTCGAGGCGGGCGGCCCGCTGGCCGCCGTCGTGGGGGAGCGCCCGGTCGCGGCCGCCGGGGGTGCGGCGTGACCCCGCCCGCGGCCGCCTCGCCGCACCCGACGTCGCTCGAGGCCCGCCCCGCGCCGGCCGAGGCGGCGGTCGAGGTCCCGTGGGGCAGCACCTGGCCCACGCTGGAGGAGTTCCGCGAGCGTGCCGCCGACCGCCGCGTCGTCCCCGTGGTGCGCCGCCTGCTCGCGGACGACACCACGCCGGTCGGTCTGTACCGCACGCTCGCGGCGGGTCGTCCGGGCACCTTCGTGCTGGAGTCGGCGGAGCAGGACGGCACGTGGTCGCGCTGGTCGTTCGTCGGTGTGCGGTCCCGCGCCACGCTCAGCGTGCGTGACGGCCGTGCGGTGTGGACCGGCGACGTGCCGGCGGGCGTGCCGACCGACGGCGAGCCGCTCGACGTGCTCGGCCGCACCCTCGAGGTGCTGCGCACGCCCGCCGTGCCGGGGCTGCCCCCGCTGACCGGCGGTCTCGTCGGTGCCCTCGGGTGGGACGTCGTGCGCCACTGGGAGCCGACGCTCCCCGCCGCGGCGCCGGACGAGCTCGGCGTCCCCGAGCTCACCCTCTGCCTCGCCACCGACCTCGCGGTCACCGACCACCGGGACGGCTCCGTGTGGCTGATCGCGAACGCGATCAACTTCGACGGCTCGGACGAGCGCGTCGACGAGGCGCACGCCGACGCCGTGGCACGCCTCGACGCCATGCAGGAGGCGCTGCTGAGCCCTGTCGCGCCCGCGGCGGCCGCGCTCGGGGACGCTCCCGTCCCGGAGCTCGAGTTCCGCTCCACGGCCGAGGAGTACGAGCAGGCCGTCCTCACCGGGAAGGAGGCGATCCGCGACGGCGAGGTCTTCCAGGTCGTGCTGTCGCAGCGCCTCGACCTGGACTGCCCCGCCGACCCGCTCGACGTCTACCGGGTGCTGCGCACCGTGAACCCGAGCCCGTACATGTACTACCTCCAGCTCCAGGACGCCGACGGGCACGACTTCGCGGTGGTCGGGTCCAGCCCGGAGACCCTGGTGAAGGTCTCGGAGGGGCACGTCACGACGTTCCCCATCGCCGGGTCCCGTCCCCGCGGAGCCACCCCGGAGGAGGACCGCGCGCTGCACGACGAGCTGCTCGCGGACCCGAAGGAGCGCGCGGAGCACCTCATGCTCGTGGACCTGGCGCGCAACGACCTCGTCAAGGTGTGCGAGCCCGCGACCGTGGAGGTCGTGGAGTTCATGGAGGTGCGCCGCTTCAGCCACATCATGCACATCTGCTCGACCGTGGTCGGCCGCCTGCGGGAGGGGGCCACGGCGCTGGGCGCCCTGACCGCGACGTTCCCCGCCGGCACGCTCTCGGGAGCGCCGAAGCCGCGGGCGATCGCCCTGATCGACGAGATCGAGCCTGCCCGCCGCGGCATCTACGGCGGCACGGTGGGCTACTTCGACCTGGCCGGCGACATGGACATGGCCATCGCGATCCGGACGGCGCTGATCCGCGACGGCCGCGCCAGCGTGCAGGCGGGCGCGGGCATCGTCGCCGACTCGGTGCCGGAGACCGAGTACCGCGAGTCGCGCGACAAGGCGGCGGCCGCCGTCCGGGCGGTGCAGATCGCGGCGCGCCTGCGCGGGGCGGGACGACATGGCGGCTGACGACGCCTCGGCCGGCCGGACGCCCGTGCGTCGCGACGCTGCGGGTCGCGGCCGGGCGGTCCTGGTGCTGCTGCTGCTCGCCGGCCTGGCCGGCCTCGTGACGCTGCCCGCCTGGGTGACGGCCGAGGGCGCGAACGCGCTCGGCGAGCCGGTCGCGGTGACCGTGCGTGGCTCGGCCGCGGCTCCGGGGATCGTCGCCGGCGCGCTCGTGCTGCTCGCCGCGGCCGGCGCGGTGGGGCTGGTCGGGCGCGTCGGGCGCTGGGTGGTCGTGGCGGTCGTGGCGGCCGCGGGCGCTCTCGTCACCGGGTCGGCACTGGCCGCCCGGAGCGGGGCCGCCTCCGCGGCCGAGCGCGCCGCGGCCGACGCGACGGGTGTGGCGAGCCTGGCGGGGGAGGCCGTCGTCGCCGCATGGCCGGTCGTGGCGGCCGCGATCGGGCTCCTCGCTGTCACCGCTGCCGCCTGGCTGGCCGTCGCGTCGGGCCGGTGGACGGCGCCGTCCGACCGCCACGAGCGCGCTGTGCGCGCCGACGGGGGGAGGGGCGCGGTCGACCGCGGCACCGGCGCCGCCGGCGCACCCGGGGACGGGGGCGCGGGCGGTTCCGGCGGGGCGGACACGGCGGACGAGCGCAGCACGTGGGACGCGTTGAGCCGGGGCGACGACCCGACCTGAGCGGCACCCGCGCGTCCGCTAGGGTGACGACACCATGTCATGAAAGGTGTGTTGCCACGATGGTCGAGCAGTCGGTCCGTTCCCCCGGTGTCGTGACCGGTGCCCCGCAGTCCCCGGGCTCCGAGACGCTGCGGCTGCCGCCGTCGGCGCCGCCGACGAACCACGGCCACACCACGGCCGCCTGGACCACCACCGTCATCGTCCTCGTCGGCTCCGTGGCGGCCGCGCTCGGCATGATCGTCGGGCAGGTCTGGCTGTTCTGGGTCGGCATGGGCGTCGCGCTCGGCGGCGTCGTGGTCGGCAAGATCCTGCAGGTCGCGGGCTACGGCCAGGGCGGGCGGCACACGCTGGAGAAGCAGCGCCGCGCCGGCGGGCACTGACGCCTCGCACGGGTCGGGCCCGTCCGGGGTCGAACCTGGGCGCGCGGGGGTCCCAGTGCTGGACGGCGGACCCCGGCTCCGGTACACCTGGGGGGCCGCGGAGCGCTGTCCGACTGCGCAGACGCGATTCAGCAGCCGTACGACCACGACAGGAGCGCCATGTCGACGCCCAACCAGCCGCAGGACCCGTACTCCCACCCCGAGGGCGACGGCTCCGGCCAGCAGCCCGGCAGCACGCCGGGGGGCATCCCGCAGTACGGCCAGTACTCGTCGAGCGACCCGGCGGCCGGCTACGGCCAGCCCCAGGCGTACGGCCAGCCCGCCGGCTACGGGCAGCAGGGCTACGCCGCCCCGCCGCAGAACTACCTCGTCTTCTCGATCCTCGCGACGGTGCTGTGCTGCATCCCGCTGGGCATCGTGTCGATCGTCTTCGCGTCGCAGGTCAACACGAAGTGGAACGCCGGTGACCAGGCCGGTGCCCTCGAGTCCGCCCGCAAGGCCAAGCAGTGGGCGATCTGGAGCGTCATCGGCGGCGTCGTGTTCGCGATCTTGTACGGGATCCTGATCTTCGCCGGCGTCCTCGGCACGGGCTTCACCTCCTCGTACTGAGCCACCGTGGTCACCGACCGGCACCTGCCCGACGCCGTCGGGACCCCGCACGCCGACCCGCGCCGCAGCCCGTCGCCTCACGGCGGCGCGCTGCGGCGCGTGGCGTCGGGGCCCGTGCTCGTCGCCGGTGCGGCCGGAGCTGCGCTGGCCGTGCTCGCGACGGTCGACCCGAACCGCCCGGGCCACTACCCGACGTGCCCGTTCCTCCTGCTGACCGGGCTCTACTGCCCCGGCTGCGGGTCCCTGCGAGCCCTGCACGACCTCACCCAGCTCGACGTCGCGGGCGCGTGGGGCATGAACCCGCTGCTGGTCGTGGCCCTGCCGCTCATGGTCGCCAGCTGGCTGGCCTGGACCCGGCGCGCCGTCCGGGGTGCCCCCAAGGCGCGCCTGCTGCCCGGGTGGACCGTCAACGCGCTGCTCGTCCTCCTGCTCGTGTACTGGGTGGCCCGCAACGTACCGGCCCTCGCCCCCTGGCTGGCCCCCTGACCTGCCCCTGCGTGGTCGGCGGCGGTCGCCTCGCGTCCCACCCGCTGGGCCGTGGTCCGGCCGTGTGCCCGGGGCCCCCTACGATGGCGAGGGCGGCACCGCGCGGCGGGCAGCCGCGGACTCGGGGGAGATGAGGACCGATGGGCACCGTGCTGGACGACATCGTGGCGGGCGTCCGCGAGGACCTCGCCGTGCGTGAGGCCGCGACGCCGCTGGCCGTGCTCAAGGAGCGCGCCGCCCGCGTGCCGGGCGCGAAGGACTGCGTCTCGCGGCTGCGGCTGGACGACGCCGTCACGGTCATCGCCGAGGTCAAGCGGTCCAGCCCGAGCAAGGGCGCCCTCGCGACGATCACCGACCCGGCCGCGCTCGCCGCGGAGTACGAGAAGGGCGGCGCGACCGTCATCTCGGTGCTCACCGAGCAGCGCCGGTTCAACGGCAGCCTGGCCGACCTCGACCACGTGCGCGCCGCGGTGGACATCCCGGTGCTGCGCAAGGACTTCGTCGTCACGCCGTACCAGGTGTGGGAGGCGCGGGCGCACGGCGCCGACCTGGTGCTGCTCATCGTGGCGGCGCTCGAGCAGACGGTGCTGACCTCCCTCGTCGAGCGCGTGCACTCCCTGGGCATGACCGCCCTGGTCGAGGTGCACGACACCGAGGAGGTGGCGCGCGCGGTGGACGCGGGTGCCCGCGTCGTCGGCGTCAACGCCCGGAACCTCAAGACGCTCGACGTCGACCGCGGCACGTTCGCCCGCGTGGCGCCGTCGATCCCCGCGGACGTCGTCAAGGTCGCGGAGTCGGGCGTGCGCGGGCCGCACGACGTCATGGACTACGCCCGGGCGGGTGCCGACGCGGTGCTCGTGGGCGAGGCGCTCGTCACGGACGACGCGCCGCGGCAGTCGGTCGCGGACCTCGTGGCGGCGGGCGCGCACCCGTCGCTGCGCGCCGTCCGGCAGTGACACCCAGCAGCAGCACGGCAGCGAGGAGCAGCGAGTGACCACGGGTCGGCAGGGTCCGCAGGTCCCCCTGGTGGGGGAGACGCCCGGGGGGCCGCTCGGCACCCACACGGGCCCGTACTTCGGCGACTTCGGTGGGCGGTTCGTCCCGGAGGCGCTGGTCGCGGCCCTGGACGAGCTCGACACGGAGTTCCACAAGGCGCTGGCGGACCCGTCGTTCGGCGCGGAGCTCGCCCGCCTGCACCGCACGTACACCGGGCGGCCGAGCCCGCTGACCGAGGTGAAGCGGTTCGCGGAGCACGTCGCGCCGGGCGTGCGGGTGTTCCTCAAGCGCGAGGACCTCAACCACACCGGCTCGCACAAGATCAACAACGTGCTCGGCCAGGCGCTGCTCGTGAAGCGCATGGGCAAGACCCGCGTGATCGCGGAGACCGGTGCGGGCCAGCACGGCGTGGCCACGGCCACCGCGGCGGCGCTGCTCGACCTCGAGTGCGTCGTCTACATGGGCGAGGAGGACACGCGGCGCCAGGCGCTCAACGTCGCCCGGATGCGGCTGCTCGGCGCGACCGTCGTCCCGGTGACCATCGGGTCGCGCACCCTGAAGGACGCGATCAACGAGGCGCTGCGCGACTGGGTGGCGAACGTCGACACGACGCACTACCTGCTCGGCACGGTGACCGGCCCGCACCCGTTCCCCGAGATGGTGCGCGACTTCCACAAGATCATCGGCGAGGAGGCGAAGGCCCAGCTCGCGGAGGAGATCGGCCGGCTGCCCGACGCCGTGGCGGCCTGCGTGGGCGGCGGGTCGAACGCGATGGGCATCTTCAACGCGTTCCTCGACGACCCGTCGGTGCGGCTGTTCGGCTTCGAGGCCGGCGGCGAGGGCATCGCGTCCGGGCGTCACGCGTCCCGGTTCAGCGGTGGCTCACCGGGCGTGCTCCAGGGCACGAAGTCGTACCTGCTGCAGGACGACGACGGCCAGACGCTGCCCAGCCACTCGGTCTCCGCGGGGCTGGACTACCCGAGCGTCGGGCCCGAGCACGCGTGGCTGCACGACATCGGCCGGGCGGAGTACCGGCCGGTCACGGACGCCGAGGCGATGGACGCCTTCCAGCTCCTGTGCCGCACCGAGGGCATCATCCCCGCGATCGAGTCGGCGCACGCCCTCGCGGGCGCGATCCAGCTCGGCCGGGAGGTCGCCGGCTGGGAGACGCCCGACGGCCGCGAGCCGGTCCTCCTGGTGAACCTGTCGGGGCGCGGGGACAAGGACGTGGCGACCGCGGCGGCGTGGTTCGACCTGCTGGAGGACAAGCCGGTCGTGCAGGCGGACGAGGGAGAGCAGCTGTGAGCGACGTGGCGACGACCTCGCGGACCGCCGCGACGCTGGACCGCGTGAAGGCCGAGGGGCGGGCCGCGCTCGTCGGGTACCTGCCGCTCGGGTTCCCGAGCGTCGCCGGCTCCGTGGCGGCCGCGCGCACGATGGTGGAGGCCGGCGTCGACGTGGTCGAGCTCGGTCTGCCGTACTCCGACCCCGTCATGGACGGACCGGTCATCCAGCACGCCGTCGACCACGCGCTGGCCGCGGGGACCCGGGTGCACGACGTCCTGGGCGCCGTCGAGCAGATCGCGGCCACCGGCGCGCCCGTGCTCGTCATGACGTACTGGAACCCGGTGCTGCGCTACGGGGTCGACGCGCTCGCCCGCGACCTCGCGTCGGCCGGTGGTGCGGGGCTCATCACGCCGGACCTCATCCCCGACGAGGGCCAGGACTGGATCGCCGCCTCGCGCGAGCACGACCTGGACCGGGTGTTCCTCGTCGCGCCGTCCTCCACGCCGGAGCGGCTGGCGATGACGGCTGCGGCGTCCCGCGGGTTCGTGTACGCGGCGTCGACGATGGGCGTGACGGGGGAGCGGACCACGGTCGGCGCCCGCGCGGAGCAGCTCGTCGCCGACACGCGCGCGGCCGGGGCGGACCACGTGTGCGTCGGGCTGGGCGTGTCCCGGCCCGAGCAGGCGCAGGACATCGGGCGGTACGCGGACGGCGTCATCGTCGGCTCGGCGTTCGTCCGCGCCCTGGCCGGTGCCGACGACGAGCGCGCGGGGCTCGACGCCCTGGCGGCGGTCGCGTCCGGCCTGGCGGACGGCCTGCGCCGCTCCCGCTGACGCGCGGCGCCGCGTCCGTGCCGCGTCACCCGCACGGGCGTGCGCGCCCGCCTCGGCGCGCGAGGTCGACACACCTGGGCCGGCGCACGCCGCCAGGCGGACGTGCCGCCCGTCGGCCTGCGTGGCCTAGGCTCGCGTCGTGATCCTCAGCCTCGCCACGGCCCTCCCGGCCGCGATCCCGAGTCCCTCGCAGGGTGTCTGGCACCTCGGCCCGGTGCCGCTGCGTGCGTACGCCCTGGCGATCCTGCTCGGCATCGTCGCGGCCGTCCTGCTGACCCAGCGGCGGTGGAAGGAGCGGGGCGGCGATCCCGACCAGGTGCTGGAGATCGCGTTCTGGGCGGTCCCGTTCGGCATCGTCGGCGGCCGGCTGTACCACGTGGTCTCGTCGCCGGACGCGTACTTCGGGGCGGGCGGCGACCCGTGGAAGGCGTTCGCCATCTGGGAGGGCGGCCTCGGCATCTGGGGGGCGATCGCGCTGGGTGCGGTCGGCGCGTACATCGGCTGCCGTCGGCAGGGCGTGTCGTTCCCGGTGTTCGCGGACGCGCTGGCGCCCGGCCTCCTGGTCGCGCAGGCCGTCGGGCGGCTCGGCAACTGGTTCAACCAGGAGCTGTTCGGCGGCCCGACGACGCTGCCCTGGGGCCTGCAGATCGACGACGCGCACCTGCCGGCCGGCTACGAGCCCGGCACCCTGTTCCACCCGACCTTCCTCTACGAGCTGCTGTGGAACCTGGCGGGCGCGGCGCTCCTGATCTGGCTGGACCGCCGGTTCCGGCTGGGCCACGGCCGGGTGTTCTGGCTGTATGTCGTGGTCTACACGACGGGGCGGCTCTGGATCGAGCTGCTGCGCATCGACCCGGCGGAGATGATCGGTCCGTTCCGGCTCAACGTGTGGACGTCGATCATCGTCGGTCTGGGGGCGCTGGTAGCGTTCGTGGTTGTCGGACGTCGTCATCCTGGACGCGAGACCACACCCGACCTGCGCGGATCCGGTACGCAGGACGCCGATGTGGAGGAGCACGGCACCGCCCGCTGACCGCGGCTCCGCCCGTGTGACCCACGTCACTTTCTCGCGATGTGAGCGCCTGTGTTTCCGACAGGTATCGTCGCCACACTGTTGCCCGGGCCGATGACGTCCCAGCCCCCCCAAGCTCTATCTGGCCCCCACGGGTCGTGAGGACGGTGCTGATGGCCGCGTCGCCACTGCGTCTCGGTGCTTCCCCCGCCGTGCCGCGCCCGGGTCTGTACGACCCGGCCGCCGAGCACGACGCGTGCGGGTTCGCGTTCGTCGCGACGCTGCGCGGCACCCCCGGTCGCGACATCGTGGACGCCGGGCTGACCGCTCTGCTCAACCTCGACCACCGCGGCGCGGTCGGCGCGGAGGAGAACAGCGGCGACGGCGCCGGCATCCTCACGCAGATCCCCGACGCGTTCCTGCGCGACGTCGTCGACGCCGAGCTGCCGCCCGCCGGCCGCTACGCGATCGGCATGGCGTACCTGCCGCAGGACGACGAGGAGCGGACCGTCGCGGTGCGCGCCGTCGAGGCGATCGCGGCGGAGGAGAAGCTCGACGTGCTCGCGTGGCGCGACGTGCAGGTGACGGCGGACCTCGTCGGCCCGACCGCCCGCGCCGCCATGCCGGTGTTCCGCCAGCTCGTCGTGGCGGACCCGTCGCGGGAGCTCGCGGGGATCGACCTGGACCGCCGGGCGTTCCGGCTCCGCAAGCGCGCCGAGCGCGAGCTGGGCGTCTACTTCGCCTCGCTGTCCGCCCGCACGCTCACCTACAAGGGCATGCTCACCACCGGGCAGCTCGAGCCCTTCTTCGCCGACCTGTCGGACCCCCGGTACGCCTCCGAGCTCGCGCTGGTCCACTCCCGGTTCTCCACGAACACGTTCCCGTCGTGGCCGCTGGCGCAGCCCTTCCGCATGGTCGCCCACAACGGCGAGATCAACACCGTGCGCGGCAACCGCAACTGGGTCGCCGCCCGCGAGGGGATGCTCCGCTCGGAGCTGCTGGGCGACCTGACGCCGCTGCTGCCGGTGTGCACCCCGGGCGGGTCGGACTCCGGGTCGTTCGACGAGGTGCTCGAGCTGCTGCACTTGGCCGGCCGCTCGCTGCCGCACGCGATCATGATGATGATCCCGGAGGCGTGGGAGAACCACGCCCAGATGGATCCCGCGCGCCGCGCGTTCTACGAGTACCACGCGAGCCTCATGGAGCCGTGGGACGGCCCGGCGGCGATGACGTTCACGGACGGCACGCTCATCGGCTCGGTGCAGGACCGCAACGGCCTGCGTCCGGGGCGGTTCTGGGTCACCGAGGACGGCCTGGTCGTCATGGCGTCGGAGGCCGGCGTCCTGGACCTCGACCCGGCGACGGTCGTGCGCAAGGGCCGGCTGGAGCCGGGCCGCATGTTCCTCGTCGACACCGGCCAGGGCCGGATCGTCGAGGACGAGGAGATCAAGGCCCAGCTCGCGGCCCAGCGCCCGTACGCGGAGTGGGTCCGCGACAACTCGGTGTACCTGGAGCAGCTGCCGGAGCGCGAGCACATCGCGCACTCGTCGGCCTCGGTCCGGCGCCGCCAGCGCACGTTCGGGTACACCGAGGAGGAGCTGAAGATCCTCCTGACGCCCATGGGCGCCACGGGTGCGGAGCCGCTCGGCGCCATGGGCTCGGACACGCCCGTGGCCGTCCTGTCGCAGCGGCCGCGCCTGCTGTTCGACTACTTCACGCAGATGTTCGCGCAGGTGACGAACCCGCCCCTCGACGCGATCCGCGAGGAGCTCGTGACGTCCATCGGCGGGGCGATCGGCCCGGAGCCGAACCTGCTCGAGGACACCCCGCTGCACGCGCGCAAGCTCGTGCTGCCGTTCCCGGTGCTCGACAACGACGGCCTGGCGAAGATCGTCAAGATCGACAAGGACCCGGCGATGGCCGGGATCTTCCGCGCGACGATCGTGCGCGGACTGTACGCGGCCTCCGGCGGCGGCGAGGCCCTCGAGCAGCGCCTCGAGGAGATCTTCGCGGAGTGCGACCAGGCCATCGCCGACGGCGTGAGCTTCCTCGTGCTCTCGGACCGCGACTCCGACGCCGACCGGGCCCCGATCCCGTCGCTGCTGCTGCTGTCCGCGGTGCACCACCACCTGCTGCGCCGGCACACCCGCACCCAGGTGTCGCTGGTCGTCGAGGCCGGCGACGTGCGCGAGGTGCACCACGTCGCGCTGCTCATCGGATACGGCGCCGCGGCGGTCAACCCGTACCTGGCCATGGAGTCCGTCGAGGACCTCGCCGCGAACGGCTACCTGCCCGGCGTCAGCCCCGAGCAGGCGGTGAAGAACCTCATCAAGGCGCTCGGCAAGGGCGTCCTCAAGGTCATGTCGAAGATGGGCATCTCGACCATCGCGTCCTACCGCGGTGCGCAGGTGTTCGAGGCGATCGGCCTGTCGCACGCGCTGGTCGAGCGGTACTTCACGGGCACCACCAGCCGGCTCGGCGGCATCGGCCTGGACGTCATCGCGGCCGAGGTCGCCGCGCGGCACGCCGACGCGTACCCGGCGAACGGGAACCGGCTGGCCCACCGCCGGCTCGCGACCGGCGGCGAGTACCAGTGGCGCCGCGACGGCGAGGACCACCTGTTCGACCCGGAGACCGTGTTCCGGTTGCAGCACTCCACCCGCACGCGGCAGATGGACGTGTTCCGCTCCTACACGCACCGGGTCAACGAGCAGTCGCAGCGCCTCATGACGCTGCGCGGCCTGCTCGAGCTGCGCGCGGGCGAGCGCACGCCGGTCCCGGTCGACGAGGTCGAGCCCGTCAGCGAGATCGTCAAGCGGTTCAGCACCGGAGCCATGTCCTACGGGTCCATCTCCGCCGAGGCGCACGAGACCCTCGCGATCGCCATGAACCGGCTCGGCGCCAAGTCGAACACCGGCGAGGGCGGCGAGGACCCCGAGCGCCTGCACGACCCGGAGCGCCGCTCCGCGATCAAGCAGATCGCGTCGGGCCGGTTCGGCGTGACGTCGGAGTACCTGACGTTCGCGGACGACATCCAGATCAAGCTCGCCCAGGGCGCCAAGCCGGGCGAGGGCGGCCAGCTGCCCGGTCCGAAGGTGTACCCGTGGGTCGCACGCACCCGGCACTCGACGCCGGGCGTCGGCCTCATCTCGCCGCCGCCGCACCACGACATCTACTCGATCGAGGACCTGGCGCAGCTCATCCACGACGCCAAGAACGCGAACCCGCGGGCGCGGATCCACACCAAGCTCGTCAGCGAGTTCGGCGTGGGCACCGTGGCGGCGGGCGTGGCCAAGGCGCACTCCGACGTCGTGCTCATCTCGGGCCACGACGGCGGCACCGGCGCCTCGCCGCTGACGAGCCTCAAGCACGCCGGCACGCCCTGGGAGATCGGCCTGGCCGAGACCCAGCAGACGCTCGTGCTCAACAACCTGCGCGACCGGGTGGTCGTGCAGGTCGACGGCCAGCTCAAGACGGGCCGCGACGTCGTCATCGGCGCGCTGCTCGGCGCGGAGGAGTTCGGGTTCGCGACCGCGCCGCTCGTCGTGTCGGGCTGCATCATGATGCGCGTCTGCCACCAGGACACCTGCCCGGTGGGCGTCGCGACGCAGAACCCCGAGCTGCGCTCCCGGTTCACCGGCAAGCCGGAGTTCGTCGTGACGTTCTTCGAGTTCATCGCCCAGGAGGTCCGCGAGATCCTGGCGGAGCTCGGGTTCCGCAGCATCGAGGAGGCCGTCGGTCACGTCGAGCTGCTCGACACCCGCAAGGCCGTCGACCACTGGAAGGCGCAGGGCCTGGACCTCGCGCCGGTGCTCGCGCAGCCGGAGCCCGTCCCGGGCTCCTCGCTGCACCACGTGCACGACCAGGACCACGGCCTGGACCGGGCGCTCGACAACCAGTTCATCGCGATGGCGGCGCCGGCCCTCGAGGACGCCCGCCCGGTGCGCATCGAGCTGCCGGTCCGCAACGTCAACCGGACGGTCGGCACGATGCTCGGCCACGAGGTCACGCGGCGCTACGGCGGCGAGGGTCTGCCGGACGACACGATCGAGGTCGTGCTGACGGGGTCGGCGGGGCAGTCGTTCGGTGCGTTCCTGCCGCGCGGCATCACGCTGCGGCTCGAGGGCGACGCGAACGACTACGTCGGCAAGGGCCTGTCGGGCGGCCGGATCGTGGTGCGCCCGGACCGCAACGCGGTCCTCAGCGGGGAGCACAACGTCATCGCCGGCAACGTCATCGGCTACGGCGCGACCTCGGGCGAGCTGTTCCTCCGGGGTGTCGTCGGCGAGCGGTTCGGCGTGCGGAACTCCGGCGCGACGCTGGTCGTCGAGGGCGTGGGGGACCACGGCTGCGAGTACATGACCGGCGGCACCGTCGCGGTGCTCGGGCGGACGGGACGCAACTTCGCGGCCGGCATGTCCGGCGGCACGGCGTACGTGCTGGACCTCAAGCCGGAGCGCGTGAACGTGCAGGGTGTCGCCTCGGGCGAGCTCGGCCTGGCCCCGCTCGACGACGAGGACGCGCAGGTGGTGCTCGCCCTGCTGCGACGGCACGCGGACGAGACGGGTTCGCGGGTCGCGGGGGAGCTGCTCGCCGACTGGTCCACCGACGCGACGTCGGCCCGCGCCCGGTTCACCCGGGTGCAGCCGACCGAGTACGCCCGCGTGCGCGCGGCACTGGCTAAGGCGGAGGCGGACGGGCTCGACCCGAGCGCCCCCGGCGTGTGGGAGGGCATCCTGGAGGTGGCACGTGGCTGACCCCCGTGGGTTTCTGAAGGTGCGGGAGCGCGAGCTGCCCGCCAACCGTCCGGTGCCCCTGCGGCTCATGGACTGGCGCGAGGTGCACGAGCACCGCAGCGTGGCGGACGACCCGCAGTCCGCGACGCTGCTGCACCGGCAGGCCGGGCGCTGCATGGACTGCGGCGTGCCGTTCTGCCACAACGGCTGCCCGCTCGGGAACCTCATCCCCGAGTGGAACGACCTGGTGTGGCGCGGGCAGTGGGGCGACGCGATCGAGCGCCTGCACGCGACGAACAACTTCCCGGAGTTCACGGGCCGGATCTGCCCGGCCCCGTGCGAGTCGGCGTGCGTGCTCGGCATCAACCAGCCCGCGGTGACGATCAAGAACATCGAGGTCTCGATCATCGACGAGGCCTTCGACCGCGGGCTGGTGCAGCCGCAGGTGCCGCAGCGCCTGTCCGGGCACACGGTCGCGGTCGTGGGCTCCGGTCCCGCCGGGCTGGCCGCCGCCCAGCAGCTCACGCGCGCCGGGCACACGGTCGCGGTGTACGAGCGGGACGACGCCATCGGCGGCCTGCTGCGGTACGGCGTGCCGGACTTCAAGCTGGAGAAGCGCCACATCGACCGCCGTCTGGAGCAGATGGCGGCCGAGGGCACCCGGTTCCGCCCGAACGTGGAGATCGGCCGCGACATCACCTGGGCGCAGCTGCGCTCCCGGTACGACGCCGTGGTCGTCGCCACCGGCGCGACGGTGCCGCGCGAGCTGCCGCTGCCCGGGCGCGAGCTCGGGGGCATCCACCCAGCGATGGAGTACCTGCACCGCTCGAACGCCCAGGTGGCGGGCAAGGCGGTCCCGGACCCGATCGACGCGCGCGGCAAGCACGTGGTCGTCATCGGCGGCGGCGACACCGGGTCGGACTGCGTGGGCACCGCGCTGCGCCAGGGTGCCGCGTCGGTCACGACGCTGGCGATCGGCAAGCAGCCCCCGGTGGAGCGCCCGGCGAACCAGCCGTGGCCGACCGACCCGGTGCTGTTCGAGGTGTCGTCGTCCCACGAGGAGGGCGGCGAGCGGGCGTACCTGGCGTCGACCGTGGCGTTCGTCGGCGACGACGAGGGCCGGGTCACGCACCTGCGCCTCGCGACCACCGAGTACCTGCCCGACGGCCGCCGCGTCCCCACCCCCGGGACGGAGCGCGACGTGCCGGCGGACCTGGTGCTCATCGCCATGGGCTTCACGGGGCCCGAGACGCAGGAGCTCGTCGAGCAGGCCGGCGTGGACCTCACCGCGCGCGGCACAGTGGCGCGCACGGACGACTTCGCGACGTCCGTCCCCGGCGTGTTCGTGGCCGGCGACGCGGGGCGTGGCCAGTCGCTCATCGTGTGGGCGATCGCCGAGGGCCGTGCGGCGGCCGCGGCGGTCGACACCTACCTGGGTGGGTCGACCGAGTTGCCCGCGCCGGTGACGGCGGGGACGGTCGCGCTGCGCGCCTGAGACGATCGCGACGGTGCCCGGGCGGGACGACCTGCCCGGGCACTGTCGTACCCGGGTGGCCCGTGGCCGCGCGGCTGTCGTGCCGGCGCGACCACCTCGTCCGTCATGCGGGACGCCGCGGTCCACGGACCGAGCGGGGAGGCAGGACGTTCGGTCCACTCGCGGGCCCGTGCCGAGCCGTAGGTTCGGGCACCATGGCCGACCCCCGGGGCTTCCTCGCCCACCGCTCGCGCGAGCTGCCCGCGAACCGTCCCGTGGAGCTGCGGCTCCTGGACTGGCGCGAGGTCCACGCTCACCGCGCCGGACACCCGGACGACCTGGAGCGCCTGCACCGGCAGTCGTCGCGGTGCATGGACTGCGGGGTGCCGTTCTGCCACCACGCGTGCCCGCTCGGCAACCTCATGCCGGAGTGGAACGACCTCGTGTGGCGGGGCCAGTGGGGTGACGCCGTCGAGCGGATGCACGCGACGAACAGCTTCCCGGAGATCACCGGGCGGGTGTGCCCCGCGCTGTGCGAGGCGTCCTGCGTGCTGGGGCTGAACCAGGAGGCCGTGACGATCCGCGAGATCGAGCTCGCGATCGCCGAGGAGGGCTTCGCGCGCGGTCTCATCGAGCCGCAGGTGCCGCAGTGGCTCACCGGCCAGACCGTGGCCGTCGTCGGCTCCGGCCCCGCCGGCCTCGCCGCGGCGCAGCAGCTCACGCGCGCCGGGCACACCGTGGCGGTGTACGAGCGCGCGGACGCGCCCGGCGGCCTGCTGCGGTACGGCATCCCGGAGTACAAGCTGGAGAAGGCGGTGCTCGACCGGCGCCTCGCCCAGATGACCGCCGAGGGGACCCGGTTCCGCTGCGGTGTCGACGTGGGCACCGACGTGTCAGGCGAGGAGCTGCGGGACCGGTACGACGCGGTGCTCGTCTGCGTCGGGTCCACGGTGCCGCGGGACCTGCCGGTGCCCGGGCGCGGGCTGGCGGGCGTGCTGCCCGCGATGGACTACCTGGTGCCCGCGAACCGGGTCGCGGTCGGCCTGCCGGCCCCGGACCAGGTGGTCGCGACCGGGCTCGACGTGGTGGTCGTCGGCGGCGGCGACACCGGGGCGGACTGCCTCGGCACGGCGCTGCGCCAGGGCGCCCGGTCGGTCACGCAGCTGGAGATCATGCCCGCCCCGCCCGCCGAGAGGTCGCCCGAGCAGCCGTGGCCGCTGTGGCCGGTGCTGTTCAAGGTGTCGTCGGCGCACGAGGAGGGCGGCGAGCGGGAGTTCGCCGCCGCGACGACGGCGATCCTCGGCGACGAGGCCGGGCGCGTCCGGGCGCTGCGTCTCGCCGAGGTCCGCCTGGAGGACGGGCGTCCGACGCCGGTGCCCGGGACGGAGCGTGAGATCCCGGCGCAGCTGGTGCTGCTGGCCCTCGGCTTCACGGGCCCGGAGCGCGGGCCGCTCCTGGAGCAGCTCGGCCTGGAGCCCGGCCCGCGGGGGACCGTCGAGCGCGGCGACGACTTCAGGACCAAGGTCCCGGGCGTGTACGTCGCCGGTGACGCAGGCCGGGGGCAGTCCCTCGTGGTGTGGGCCGTGGCTGAGGGCCGGGCGGCCGCTGCGGCCGTAGACTCCTACCTGTCCGGCAGTACCGCGCTGCCCGCTCCGGTGACCGCGAGCACGGCTGCGATGCGGCCGTGACCCACCACCCGCGTACGTCCGGGCCGCTCCGTGCCCAGCAGGACGTTCGGTCCGAACCGCCATCCACGAAAGGCCTAGGCTTTCCCCATGCGTAGAGCGAAGATCGTCTGCACCATCGGCCCCGCCACGGAGTCCGCCGAGCAGATCCAGGCCCTGGTGGACGCCGGCATGGACGTCGCGCGGCTGAACCGCAGCCACGGCGACACCGAGGTGCACAAGCGCGTGTACGACAACGTGCGTGCCGCCGCGAAGGCGTCCGGCCGTTCCGTGGCCGTCCTGGTCGACCTGCAGGGCCCGAAGATCCGCCTCGGCCGCTTCGTCGAGGGCAAGCACGAGCTCGCCGAGGGTGACGTCTTCACGATCACCACCGAGGACGTGCCGGGCACCAAGGAGCTCGTCTCCACGACCCACAAGGGCCTCGCGGACGACGCCCGCGTCGGCGACCCGCTGCTCATCGACGACGGCCGCGTGCTGGTGCGCGTCACCGCCGTCGAGGGCCCGCGCGTGGTCACCCGCGTCGAGGTCGGCGGCCCGGTCTCCAACAACAAGGGCATCAACCTGCCGGGCGTCGCCGTCTCCGTCCCCGCGATGAGCGAGAAGGACGAGGAGGACCTGCGCTGGGCCCTGCGCACCGGCGCCGACATCATCGCCCTGTCCTTCGTCCGCAACGCCGCCGACTACGACGACGTGCGCCGGATCATGGAGGAGGAGGGCCGGGTCGTCCCGGTCATCGCCAAGGTCGAGAAGCCGCAGGCCGTCGAGAACCTCGCCGAGATCGTCGACGCGTTCGACGGCATCATGGTCGCCCGCGGCGACCTCGGCGTGGAGCTCCCGCTCGAGCAGGTGCCGCTGGTCCAGAAGCGCGCCGTCGAGCTGGCCCGCCGCAACGCCAAGCCGGTCATCGTCGCCACCCAGGTGCTCGAGTCGATGACGAACAACCCGCGCCCGACGCGTGCCGAGACCTCGGACTGCGCCAACGCGGTGCTCGACGGCGCGGACGCGGTCATGCTGTCCGGCGAGACCAGCGTCGGCGAGTACCCGATCGAGACGGTCCGCACCATGGCGCGGATCATCGAGGCGACCGAGGAGCTCGGCCGGGAGCGCATCGCCCCGCTGGGTTCGACCCCGCACACCCGCGGCGGCGCGATCACCCGCGCGGCGGCCGAGATCGGCGAGACGCTCGGCGTGAAGTACCTCGTGACCTTCACCCAGTCCGGTGACTCGGCGCGACGCATGTCCCGCCTGCGCTCGCCGATCCCGCTGCTGGCCTTCACGCCGAAGACCGCGGTGCGCAACACGCTCTCGCTGAGCTGGGGTGTGCAGACGTACGAGGTCCCGCAGGTCGAGCACACCGACGCGATGGTCCAGCAGGTCGAGTCCACGCTGCGCGCCCAGGGCCTGGCCGAGGTCGGCGACTACGTCGTCGTCGTCGCCGGCACCCCGGTCGGCGTCGTCGGGTCGACCAACACGGTCGTCGTCCACAAGATCGGCGACGAGGCCGCGGGCCGCATCGCCTGACGTCCCCGTCACCGTCCGAGGGCCCCGCAGCCACGTGCTGCGGGGCCCTCGGCGCGTCCGGGCGCGGGCCGACGCTCAGCCCGCGGGCACCATGAGGCGCTCGGCGACCTCGGCGACCTCCTGCGGCGTGCCGACGATCTCGAAGTGCATCTCGTCGGGCCGGTCGAAGTCGCCGCCCCACGCCACCACCGGCGCGAGGTCGGCGAGGATGTCCCGCACCGTGGCGACCTGGGCGGGGGTGAACGTGCCGGACTCGCCCACCGGGTGCGCGGTGGCGTTGAAGTCGACCGCCGTGCCCGAGGCGTGGTTGGACAGGGGGTCGCCGCCCCTGGGGACCTCCCGGTCCGCCCACCCCCACGAGGTCGCGCGGTCGATCGGCACCACCTCGCCGTTGAAGCGCTCCGCCACGTGGATGAGGACGACGTCGACGTCGCCGGCGCGCACGCGTCCGGTGACCCAGGCGAACGGGGTCAGCCGGCGGTCGTGCGCCTCGCTGATCGCGGGCCAGCCGTTGGCCGTCGTCGGACCGCTCCCGAGGACCGGAGGGCGGCCGAGCACCCGCACGCCGAGCGCCGCACCGGCCAGGAGCGCCAGCGCGAGCCCGGCGACCGCGACGACCGCTCCGGGCCCGCGCCCGGGGCCCGGGACGTGGCGTGCCCGGCGACCGGCGACCCGGCCCGCGGACGTGGTCCCGGCGCTGCGGCGTCCGGTCGACGCGCCGGACCCGGCCGGGGTCGGCGCGGGTGCGGCGGGCGAGGGCCCGGCCGGCGAGGGTCGGGCCGGCGGCGGTGCCGCAGCGGCGGACGTCGCGGTGTCGGGGGACGAGGGCACGGGTGCTCCGGGGATGGTCTCGGGTGGCGTGGCCGGCGCGTCGCGGGTGCCGTCGGGTCGGGCGCGTGCAGCCGCCTCCATCGTGGTCGGGGAGCGGGTGCCGACGTCGCCGACCTGCCACGCCGGTGGCAGGAGCACCGGCGCACGGAGCCCGGGACCGACGGCCCTGGTGGGGCGGCCCGCCGGCTGGTGGAGTGGCGCCATGACGCGTGCACGGCGGGTGCTGGCCGGGATCGGGATCGTCGCGGGGGCCGTGGCCGTGCGGCACCGGGCGCTGCACTGGGGCGCGACGCAGGTGGAGCGCGCCGTGGACCTCCCGGGCGACGGCCTGCTGGTGCGGTCCGACCTGACCGCGACCCGGGCGATCACCGTCGCCGCGCCGCCCGAGCGCGTGTGGCCGTGGCTGGTGCAGCTCGGCTGGGGGCGTGGCGGCTTCTACTCCTACGACGCGCTCGAGAACCTCATCGGGCTCGGCATCCACTCGGCGGAGCGCGTGGAGCCGCAGTGGCAGGGCCTCGCCGTGGGCGACCCGGTGCACCTCGCTCCGCAGGTGGGCCTGGAGGTGCGCGTGCTCGAGCCCGAGCGCGCCCTGGTGCTCGCCGGCACCGCGCCGCAGGGTGGTCCCGCCGCGGTGCCCTACGACTTCACGTGGGCGTTCGTGCTCCGGCCCGGTCCCGAGGCCGGCGCGACGCGCCTGGTGGTGCGCGAGCGGTACCTGTGCCGGACGCCGGCGGCGCGGCCGCTCGTCGAGGTGGTGTCGGTGCTCAGCACGCTGATGTCCGAGCGGATGCTGCGCGGCGTCCGCGACCGCGCGGAGCGTGCCGCGTAGCGCGGTCGGCCACCGCGGCATAGCGTCGGGAGGGCGGGACCGGTGCCGCCGGCGCACGGGGTCCCGTGGGACGAGCGGACGGACGACGGGAGCAGGCGTGGACGGGATCGGGGTGCTGGCCGACGGGTTCGGCCGGATCGGCGGGCTGGTGCACGGCGTGCTGGACGGACTGGGGGAGCAGGAGCTCACCGCCCGCCTCGGCCCGGAGGCCAACACGATCGCCTGGCTGGTGTGGCACCTGGCACGCGTCGAGGACGCGCAGGTCGCCGACCTCGCCGGGACCGAGCAGGTCTGGCACGCGCAGGGCTTCGTCGACCGGTTCGCGCTGCCGTTCGACCGGGGCGCCACAGGGTACGGGCAGTCGCCGGACGAGGTCGCTCAGGTGCGTGCGGACGCGTCGCTGCTGCGGGGGTACGCCGACGCGACGCGCGCCGCGACCGACGCCTACCTGGCGACCCTCGAGGACGCCGACCTCGCCCGCGTGGTCGACGAGCGCTGGGACCCGCCGGTGACCGTCGGCGTCCGGCTCGTCAGCGTCCTGGGGGACGTGCTCGAGCACGCCGGGCAGGCGGCGTACGTGCGCGGCGTCGTCACCGGGCGCTGACCGCCCGCCGTCCTGCCGAGCACCTGCACCGATCCCGCCGGCCCGTGCGCGTCGAGCCCGTCAGCCCGGAGGTCGTCGTCCGGCGCCTCGCCGACCGCGTCGACGCCGACCTGGCGGGTGCGGCGCCCGGACGGCGGTGGCGGGTCGTCCTCGACGGCGCGCCGCCCACCCTCCCGGGTGACCTGGCGGAGTCGCTGGTCGACCCGTTGCGGGCCCGCGGGCACGCGGTGGTCGTCGTGGCGGCGGCGGACTTCCTCCGGCCCGCCGGGGTGCGCCTCGAGCACGGCCGCACCGACCCCGACGCGCTGCTCGACGACGCGCTCGACGACGCCGCGCTGGTCCGCGAGGTGCTGCACCCGCTCGGACCGGACGGCGACGGGACCTACCTGCCTGCCCTGCGGGACGCGGTCCGCGACCGCTCGGCACGCGCTCGGCGCACCGCGACCCCCGAGGGGTCCGTGCTGCTGCTGCACGGCGGGCTGCTGCTCGGGCGCAGGCTGCCTGCCGACCTGACCGTGCACCTCGCGGTGCGTCCCGCCACGCTGGCCCGGCTCACGCCGCACGAGGACGCGTGGCGCCTGGCCGCGGAGGAGCGGTACCGCGCGGAGGCGGACCCGGAGGGCACCGCGGACGTGGTCGTGCGCGTCGACGACCCGAGGCGGCCCGGCTGGGTCGTCGAGCGCTGAGCGGCACCGGGACCGGAGGTCCGTGGCAGCGCACGTCCCGCGGGTGCATCCTGGGTGCGGGAGGCGAGGACGATGGCGGCGACGACGAGGTCGGCGGAGTACGACGCGTTCGGTCCGTGGGTCGACCGGGTCCGCGGACCGGAGGACGTGCCGCGGCTCTACCGCGACCACCCGATCGACCTGGCGGCCAGCAGGCTGGTGCTCAAGGTCCCGCGCGACATCGCCCGGCGCGACGCGACGCCCGACATGGACCTCTACGACCACCTGCTCGTCCTCGGTCCCGACCGCTTCACCGCGCTGAGCCGCCGCGAGGGCGAGCGCTACGACGTGCGGGAGGTGCCGTACGCGGGTGTCGCCGCGGTGCGCACCAGCGTCGACCTGCTGGACGGCCGGCTCAGCGTCCACGCCCTGTCCGGGGCCCCGGTGGAGGTGCGGTTCAGCGGCTCCTCGGTGGACGTCGTCGGCGGCTTCGTCGACCTGCTGCGGCTGCTCGCCTGGCCGGCCGGCGCCGGCGGGGCGGACGCGGAAGCGCCGGCGCCGGGCGGCGCGGTGGACGACCACGGGCGCGTGCTGTCCCGCCGGGCGCTGGGCGACCGCGAGATCGGCCTCGTCGGCGCGTACCGGGAGGTCGCGGACCGCGAGCCCCGCCTCCGCACGCTCGCGGCGCACCCGCGGCGCGTCGTCACGCCGGCGTCCGGCGGGAGCCGCCTGCTGCACCTGCTGCACCCCATGACCGTCCAGGGCGCGGTCATCTGCTCCGACGGCCGCGAGCTCCAGGTGTTCGGCCGTGCCGCCTGGCTGGTCCGCGGCCGCACGCCGGTGCACTCCGAGTCGCGCCTGGTGCTGCCGGTCGCGCGCCTGACCGCCGTGCAGGAGCTCCGGCACCCGCGCTACCCGGACGTCACGGTCGTGGTGCTGCGCGCCGGCGACACCGAGATCGAGCTGCCGGTCCCGTCGGACTCCGACGCGCGGCGCGTGCTGACCGGCCTCGCTCCGGGGGCGTGAGCGAGAGACGTGCGGAGGTCGTCGACCCGATCCCGGCCCGGCTCCCGTCCTCTCCGGTGGCCCGCACCGCGTCGCGCACGCCCGACCCGTGTCGCGAGCGAGCAGAGGGCGGCGCCGGCTCCGGGCACGACGAGAGCCCCAGGTCGATGACCTGGGGCTCTGCGTGGTGGGCGATACTGGGATCGAACCAGTGACCTCTTCCGTGTCAGGGAAGCGCGCTACCGCTGCGCCAATCGCCCGGGCGATACGAGGTGGAGATGGGATTCGAACCCACGTATACGGCTTTGCAGGCCGCTGCCTCGCCTCTCGGCCACTCCACCCTGAGACCTCAGTCCTCAGCGACCGAGGTGGTCGGCCGGGAGTGTCTGCCTCCGAGCGGACGACGGGATTCGAACCCGCGACCCTCACCTTGGCAAGGTGATGCTCTACCACTGAGCCACGTCCGCGCGCCACGTTCCACCGGTTCTCACCGGCTTTCCGGGTGCGTCGAGAACTTTAGCCCAGTCCGGACGCGAGAGTCCAACCGGCCCTGCCGACCCCCGGAGTTCCGCACGATCACGCGGGCGACCCGGCGTGTCGCGGTCGGTGCGCGGTCCGCGGAAGGGGCTGGGGGTCGCTCCTGGCTACCGTGAGCGCGTGTCCCGCGACTCCCGTGCCGCCCGCCCTCGCCCAGCCCGGTCCTCCGGCGGGGCTGCGCGCGGGGTGGCGTGGTTCCGCGGGCGGGTGCTGCGCGACGTGGTGGAGCATGTCCCGGACGTGGCGGCCGAGCCGGACCGCCTGCGGGAGCCGGGGCACTGGGTGCTCGTGGGGGAGTTCGAGGGCAGGGTCGTGGCCTGGCGGTTCGCGTCGTCGCGGCCCGACCCGGTCGCCGACGACGGCAGGGGGTGGCACGGCCCCGGCCCCGGGACCTGGCGCTCGTCGCTGTCCCGGGAGCAGTACGTCGACGGCGTCAGGGCGGTGCGGTCCGCGATCCGGGAGGGCGAGGTCTACCAGGCGAACCTCTGCCGGGTGCTCAGCGCCCCGCTGCCCGCCGGCCCCGACGGCGCCGAGCCGGACGCGCGCGCCCTGGGTGCCGTGCTCGCGGCGGGCAACCCCGCACCGTACGCGGGCGGCGTCCACGTCCCCTCGGGGTCGGGCGTGCCCCCGGTGTGGGTGGTCACGGCCTCGCCGGAGCTGTTCCTGCGGGTCTCCGGCGGGTGGGTGACGTCCGCGCCGATCAAGGGCACCGCGCCCGAGTCGGGCGGGTTGACCGTCAAGGACCACGCCGAGAACGTCATGATCACCGACCTGGTGCGCAACGACCTGCAGCGGGTGTGCGAGCCCGGGACGGTGGAGGTCACGACGCTGCTGGGTGTCGAGCGGCACCCCGGTCTGGCCCACCTCGTGTCGACGGTGCGCGGACGGCTGCGGGCGGGCGCGTCCGGCGGCTCCCTGTGGGCCGACCTGCTGGCGGCGACGTTCCCGCCCGGTTCCGTCTCGGGGGCGCCGAAGCGCGCGGCGCTCGACCTGCTGGCGCGCCTCGAGCCGGAGCCGCGCGGCGTGTACTGCGGCGCGGTCGGCGTGGTCGACGTCGCGGCGGACGGCACGGTCGACGCCGAGCTCGCCGTGGGCATCCGGACGTTCGCGTGGCGGGACGGCGTGCTGCGGTTCGGGACCGGTGCCGGCATCACGTGGGGGAGCGACGCCGAGGCCGAGTGGGAGGAGACGGAGCTCAAGGCCCGGCGGCTCGTGGCGCTGGCGTCGGGCGCGGGGGCTGCGTCCCCGGTGCCAGACTGACGCGCGTGGCGACGGCGACGACGGTGCTGTGGGCGGGCGGGCGGCTCCGCGACCCGGCTCAGCCCGTGCTGCCCGGCACCGACGCCGGGTTCACGACCGGGCTCGGGGTGTTCGAGACCTGCGCGGTCCGGTCGGGACGTGCGTTCGCCCTGACCCGGCACCTGGCGCGGCTCGGCGCCTCGCTGCGGGCGCTGGACCTCCCGCCGGTCGACGAGAGGGAGGTCCGTCGGGCCGTCGCCGCGGTCCTCGCCGCGGGGGGGCCGGAGGTCGGCAGGCTGCGGGTCACGGTCGGCGCGGGGGCACCGTCCGGGCGCCCCTCGATGGTCGTCGCGGCCGGACCGGCCCCCGTGCGGGGCCCCGCGCACGTGGTGCGCTCACGCTGGGTGCGCAACGAGCGCTCGCCGCTCGCCGGGCACAAGTCGACGTCGTACGCCGCGGACGTGCTCGCACTGGCCGCCGCGACGGCGGCCGGGGGGAACGAGGCGCTGCTGGCCAACACGCGTGGCGAGCTGTGCGAGGGGACCGGCTCCAACGTGTTCGTCGAGCGGGACGGGGAGCTGCTGACCCCGGCGGCGGCGTCCGGGTGCCTGCCGGGGGTCACGCGGGCGCTGGTCCTGGAGTGGGCGGCCGAGGCCGGGCTGCCGGTGCGGGAGGCCCACGAGGGCGAGCTGCCGTGGTCCGTCGTCGAGGACGTGCGCCGCGGGCGCGCCGGGATGGCGTTGAGCGGGTCGTTGCGCGGGTTCGCGGCGGTGGCCGTGGTGGAGGGCACGGAGGTGGCCGCGGGTCCGCTGACGGAGCGGGTGGCCGCGATCGTCGCGGAGCGGTCGGCGGCGGACCTCGACCCCTGAGCGGCGGCGGTCGCGGCTCTCGACGCGCCGGCTGGGGTCAGGCCGTCAGGAGCGCGGCGATGAGCGCCGCGATCTCGCCCTCCATGCGGTCGCTCTCCGTGCCGAGCGCGACGAGCTGCTCGGTCGCGGTGAGGAACCGCTCGAGCGGCTCCGACGGGGCGGCGAGCAGCGCGCTGCCCTCGACGCCCGTCAGGGAGATCAGCGTGAACAGCGGGTCCTCGTCGCGCCAGACCTGCACGTCGCCGCTGCCCGCGGGGTCGTCGGCGTCGGCGAGCATGCCCTGGAGCAGCAGCTCGCGGCCGAGCAGCCACACGGACGTCGACTGCGGGCTGGTGAACACGGCACGCACCGTGTAGGGGTCGCTCACGCGGTACGACAGCTCCGCGGTCACCGGCAGGACGCTGGCGTCGGAGCTGATGAGCTGCATGGCGACGGACTCGACGACGTCGTACGAGCGCTGGGCCACCGCATCCTCCTTCACCACACGTCTGACGTGGAGACCATGATGGCAGCCGCGGTGGCCCGCGCCGAGACGTGGACGGGAGTTTCACCCGGTGGGACTGCTCAGCCGGGTGCGGGACCTGCCGACAGCGGACCGCCCGCGGACGTCCCCGGGGCCTGATCCCGCTGGTGGAGCGGGATCCCCGGCGGCCGCGGCACCGGTTTCGTCTCCCGGCCGCGGGTCGGGTAGAGTTGGCGACCGCCGGGCGATTGGCGCAGTGGTAGCGCGCTTCGTTCACACCGAAGAGGTCACTGGTTCGAACCCAGTATCGCCCACCGGCTCACGGCCCCCGGTCCCTGCGGACCGGGGGTCGTCCGCGTCCCCGGGCCCTGCGTCCCAGAGGTGTCGTGACCGGTCGGTAGCATCGACCCGGACCCCGCGCGTCAGGCGCGGGCCGACCCGAGGAGACCCCGCAGTGTCCGAGCTCATCACCCTCACCGTCGACGGCACCCGCACCACCGCCGAGACGGGGACGACGGGCACGGACCTGTTCGCCGACCGTCGCGACGTCGTCGTGGCCCGCGTCGACGGGGAGCTGTGGGACCTGTCCCGCCCGCTGCCCGACGGGGCCGTCGTCGAGGGCGTCACCCTCGACTCCCCGGACGGGCTCGCCGTGCTCCGGCACTCGGCCGCGCACGTGCTCGCTCAGGCGGTCCAGGAGGTCAACCCGAAGGCGCGCCTCGGCATCGGCCCGCCCGTGACCGACGGCTTCTACTACGACTTCGACGTCGAGACCCCGTTCACCCCGGAGGACCTCAAGGCCCTCGAGAAGGTGATGAGCCGCATCGTGCGCGAGGGGCAGACCTTCCGACGTGTCGAGGTGACGGACGAGGAGGCGCGCGCGCTCGCCGCCGACGAGCCGTACAAGCTCGAGCTCATCGGCCTGAAGTCGACGGCCGACACCGCGGGCGAGGGCGCGTCGGTGGAGGTGGGCTCCGGCGGGCTGACCTACTACCAGAACGTGCGCGGCGCGGGCCGGGAGTCGGAGACGGTCGTGTGGCAGGACCTCTGCCGCGGCCCCCACCTGCCCAGCACCAAGCTCATCGGCAACGGGTTCCAGCTCACCCGCTCCGCGGCGGCGTACTGGCGCGGCTCCGAGAAGAACCCGCAGCTCCAGCGCATCTACGGCACCGCGTGGCCCACCAAGGACGAGCTCAAGGCGTACCTGGACCGCGTCGCGGAGGCCGAGCGCCGCGACCACCGGCGCCTGGGCGCCGAGCTGGACCTGTTCTCGTTCCCGGACGAGATCGGTTCGGGGCTCGCGGTGTTCCACCCCAAGGGCGGCATCATCCGCATGGAGATGGAGGAGTACTCGCGGCGCAAGCACGTCGAGGCGGGCTACTCGTTCGTCAACTCGCCGCACATCACCAAGGGCAAGCTGTTCGAGACCAGCCGGCACCTCGACTGGTACGCGGACGGCATGTACCCGCCGATGAAGCTCGACGCCGAGTACCACGAGGACGGCACGGTCAAGCGCGAGGGCCAGGACTACTACCTCAAGCCCATGAACTGCCCGATGCACAACCTGGTGTTCGGCGCGCGCGGCCGCTCCTACCGCGAGCTCCCGCTGCGGCTGTTCGAGTTCGGCACGGTGTACCGGTACGAGAAGTCGGGCGTCGTGCACGGCCTGACGCGCGCCCGGGGGTTCACCCAGGACGACGCGCACATCTACACGACCCGCGAGCAGATGCGCGACGAGCTCGCGTCGCTGCTCGGGTTCGTGCTCGACCTGCTGCGCGACTACGGCCTGGACGACTTCTACCTCGAGCTCTCGACGCGGGACCCGGAGAAGTCGGTCGGTGACGACGCGACCTGGGACGAGGCGACCGAGACGCTGCGCGAGGTCGCGACCGGGTCGGGGCTGCAGCTCGTCGACGACCCGGGCGGCGCTGCGTTCTACGGGCCGAAGATCTCGGTCCAGGCCAAGGACGCGATCGGCCGGACGTGGCAGCTGTCGACGATCCAGCTGGACTTCTTCGAGCCGGAGCTCTTCGAGCTCGAGTACACGGCCGCCGACGGCACCCGCCAGCGCCCCGTGATGATCCACCGCGCGCTGTTCGGCTCGATCGAGCGGTTCTTCGCGATCCTCGTCGAGCACTACGCGGGCGCGTTCCCGGCCTGGCTCGCGCCGGTCCAGGTGCTCGCGGTGCCGGTCGCCGAGCCGTTCGAGCCGTACCTCGAGGACGTCGTGGCCCAGCTGCGCGCCCAGGGCATCCGCGCCGAGCTCGACCGCTCCAGCGACCGGTTCGGCAAGAAGATCCGCAACGCCAGCACGCAGAAGATCCCGTTCGTGCTCATCGCCGGCGGCGAGGACGCGGAGGCCGGCGCGGTGTCGTTCCGGTACCGCGACGGCCGCCAGGAGAACGGCGTGCCGGTGGCCGAGGCGGTCGAGCGCATCGTGGCGGCCGTGCGCGAGCACGCGCAGGTCTGAGCGGATGGTCCAGGACGCGCCGGACGGCGTGCCCGGCGACGCGGTGGTGCAGGACGACACCGCGCTCGCCGGGGTGCCGGACGGCTTCGGGCGGCTCTGGGTCCCGCACCGCATGGCGTACATCGGCGGGGAGAACAAGCCGGCCGACGCGTCGGCGGGGGACGGCTGCCCGTTCTGCCGCGCGCCGACGCTGGGCGACGAGGACGGCCTGGTCGTCGCGCGCGGCCGGACCGCGTACGTGCTGCTGAACCTCTACCCGTACAACGGGGGCCACGTGCTGGTCGCCCCGTACCGGCACGTCGCGGACTACACCGACCTCACCGCGGACGAGGTGGTCGAGGTCGCCGAGCTCACCCGCACCGCGATGCGGGTGCTCCGTGCCGTCAGCGCCCCGCACGGGTTCAACCTCGGCATGAACCAGGGTGACGTCGCGGGGGCCGGCATCGCCGCGCACCTGCACCAGCACGTCGTGCCCCGGTGGCCGGGCGACGCGAACTTCCTGCCCGTGGTCGGCCGGACGCGCGCCCTGCCCGAGCTGCTGTCCGACACCCGCGCGCGGCTCGCTGCCGCGTGGCCGCCCGCGCCCGCCGGGGACCCGGCCGGCGCCCAGAGAGGATGACCCGCCTGTGCTGAACGGACTGCGGGGAGCCATGACACGGCTCTTCACGCCGGTGGCCGACACCCTGCTCAAGCGGGGGGTGTCCCCGGACGCCGTCACCGTCACCGGCACCGTGGCCGTGGTCGCGGCCGCACTGTGGCTGTACCCGACCGGGCACTTCCTGGCGGCGAGCCTCGTCATCGCGTTCTTCGCGCTGACCGACTCGCTCGACGGCGTCATGGCGCGTCGCGCCGGGCGGTCCGGCCCGTGGGGCGCGTTCCTCGACTCGACGCTGGACCGGTTCGGCGACGCGGCGATCTTCTCGGGCCTCGTGCTGTGGTTCGCGGGGGACGGCGACTCCCGCTGGGGCCTGGCCGCCGCCCTCGCGTGCCTCGTGACGGGGTCGGTGGTCCCGTACGCCCGGGCGCGCGCCGAGGGGCTCGGGATGACGGCGGCCGTCGGGATCGCGGAGCGCGCGGACCGGCTCGCGACCGTGCTGGTCGCGACCGCCCTGGTCGGCGTCGGCCTGCCGCAGGTGGTGCTGGAGGTCGCGCTCACCCTGCTGGCGGTGGCGGCGCTCGTGACGGTGGTGCAGCGGATGGTCACGGTCCGGCGGCAGGCGGGGGCGGCGGCGTGAGCGCGCCGGCGGACGAGCCGCGGGGCCGGTTCGACGTCGCGCGCGCGTTCGCGCTCGGCTGGCGCGTCGTCGGCAAGGTCCCCGACCCGGTGGTGCGGGGCCTGTTCCGGCTGGTCGCCGACGTGGCGTGGCTGCTGCGCGGCAGCGGCGTGCGCCAGCTCGAGGCGAACCTGCGTCGCGTGCGGCCGGACGCCCGGCCCGACGAGCTGCGTCGCCTCACGCTGCTCGGCATGCGCTCGTACATGCGCTACTACGGCGAGGCCTTCGCCCTGGTCGGCGCCACGCAGGACCAGATCGCCGCACGCGTGCGCCTCGTGGACCCCGGCGAGGTCGTCGGCGAGATCCAGCGCGGGCGGATGGTCGTCATGGCGCTCGGACACCTGGGCAACTGGGACCTGGCGGGCGCGTGGGCGACGACCCACCTGGGACGCACCGTGACGGTGGCGGAGCGGCTCAAGCCGGAGGCCCTGTTCCAGGAGTTCCTGCGGTTCCGCGAGAGCATCGGGCTGGAGATCATCCCGCTGTCCGGCGCCGGCGGCGGGGTGTTCCGCGAGCTGGTGCGCGCCGTCAAGCAGGGGCCCGGCGGCCTCGTGCCGCTGCTCGCCGACCGCGACCTCACGGCGCGCGGGGTCGAGGTCGACCTGTTCGGGGAGCGCGCCCGCGTCGCTGCAGGGCCCGCCGCACTGGCGGTGGCCACCGGCGCCCCGCTGTGCGCGGCCTCCATCACCTACGAGCGGCTGCACGGCGACCGCAGGCGCCGGGCCGGGACCGCCTGGGGCGTGGTCATCGAGTTCGGGCGGCTGCTGACGGTGCCGGGCGACGTGCCCCGCTCGGAGCGGGTCGCGGCGCTCACCCAGGCGTGGGTGGACGACCTGGCGGCCGGCATCGAGCGGGCGCCCCAGGACTGGCACATGCTGCAGAAGGTGTTCGTCGCCGACCTCGACCCGGCGCGGTACGCCCGGACGCGGGCCGCCGCCGGGGAGTCGGCGGGGCGGACGGCGGGGCGGACGGCGGGGGAGGCGGCGCCGTGACGCCCGCCACCGGCCGGCCGCTGCGGATCGGCATCGTCTGCCCCTACTCGTTCGACGTCCCGGGCGGCGTGCAGTTCCACGTGCGGGACCTCGCGGAGGCGCTGATCGCCCGCGGTCACAGTGTCGGCGTGCTCGCGCCGGCGGACGACGACACCCCGATCCCGCCGTACATGACGTCGGCGGGCAAGGCGGTGCCGGTGCGCTACAACGGTGCCGTGGCCCGTCTGACGTTCGGGCCCCTGACAGCGGCGCGGGTGCGGCGCTGGCTCGAGGCCGGGCAGTTCGACGTGCTGCACCTGCACGAGCCGGTGACGCCGTCGCTCAGCATGCTGGCGCTGTGGATCGCCGACGGCCCCGTCGTCGCGACCTTCCACTCCTCGCTCGTGCGCTCCCGGTCGCTGCAGCTCGCGTACCCGCTGGTGCGGCAGTCGCTCGAGAAGATCAGCGCCCGGATCGCGGTGTCCGAGGACGCGCGCCGCACCCTCGTCGAGCACCTCGGCGGCGACGCCGTGGTGATCCCCAACGGCGTGTACGTGGACGCGTTCGCCCGGGCGGGCACGGACCCGCGCTGGGTCGGCACTCCCGAGAGGCCGACCGTGGTGTTCCTCGGCCGCCTGGACGAGTCCCGCAAGGGACTCCCGGTGCTGCTCGACGCGGTGCCGGCCGTCCGGCGGGCGTTCCCCGGGGTCCGGTTCCTCGTCGCGGGCCGCGGCGACACCGGTCCGGAGGAGGCCCGCGAGCTGCTCGGGGACGACGCGGACGCCGTCGAGTTCCTGGGCGGCGTCAGCGACGAGGACAAGGCCCGGCTCCTGGCGTCCGCCGACGTCTACTGCGCGCCGCAGACCGGGGGCGAGTCCTTCGGCATCGTGCTGGTCGAGGCGATGAGCGCGGGGACGGCGGTCGTGGCGTCGGACCTCGGGGCGTTCCGGCGGGTGCTCGACGACGGCCGGGCCGGCGTGCTGTTCCGCACCGGCGACTCCGCGGACCTCGCCCGCACGCTCGGGGACCTGCTGGCCGACCCGGACCGTCGTGCCCGCGTCGCGGCGGCGGGGGAGGCCGCCGTCGGCCGGTACGACTGGTCGTCGGTCACCCACGAGGTGCTGACGGTGTACGAGATGGCGGTGGAGGGCAGCGAGGCGCCCGTCGGCGAGGACCCGACGTCCCGCCGCGGCGCGCGGCTCGACGTGCTGCGCCGGCGGAGGGGTGACGAGTGAGCTGGTCCGAGACGGCCGTCCTGGTGGTGGCCGTGGTGCTGCTGGTGGTCTGGTGGTCGTGGGTCGCCGCCTCCCGGATCGACCGGCTGCACCGCAAGGTCGCGGCGTCGCGCGCCGTCGTCGACACGCAGCTCCTGCGGCGCGCGTCCGCGGCCTCCACGCTCGCGGCGTCCGGGGTGCTCGACCCCGTGAGCAGCGTGCTCGTCGGTGAGGCGTCGTGGGCGTCCATCACGGCGGGCGACCCGCAGACGCAGGGCATGGCCCGCCTGCCCGCGGAGCTGCGCGGCCCCGGCGGTGCCGGGGGGGCGAGCACGGACGCCGCGGACCGCGGTCTGGTCGAGAGCGAGCTCTCCGCGACGCTGCGCGAGGCCCTGGCCGACCCGCAGGAGGTCGCGGAGCTGCGCGAGGAGCCGGGTGCGGCCGAGCTGCTGGCGGCCGTGGCGGACGCCTGGTACCGCGTGCAGCTCGCGCGCCGGTTCCACAACGAGGCCGTCGCCCAGGCGCAGCGGATGCGTCGCGGGTGGGCGGTCCGCACGCTGCGTCTCGCGGGACGTGCGCCCATGCCGCAGACGCTGGAGCTCGACGACGCGTGGCCGCCGGCGCTCGGCCGGCCCGGCGCACCGCCCGCTGCGCCCTGAGACCGTCGCCCGCGCCGTGGGGGTCGCGGAGGACCCGGTGACACCGGCGCGGGGCGTCGGCGACACCGTCCTCCGAGGCGCGGACGGCGCGGCGACGGCTCGGCACCGGTGACTACGATGACCGAGGAACCCATCCCCCTTCCGAACTGCGAGGCCACCGTGACCAGCGACACCACCCCCTCCGCTCCCGTCGACGCGCCCGCGGTCGGCACCGCCCGCGTCAAGCGGGGCATGGCGGAGATGCTCAAGGGCGGCGTGATCATGGACGTCGTCACCCCGGAGCAGGCGAAGATCGCCGAGGACGCCGGCGCGGTGGCCGTCATGGCGCTCGAGCGGGTGCCCGCCGACATCCGCGCGCAGGGCGGCGTGGCGCGGATGAGCGACCCCGACCTGGTCGACGGCATCGTCAACGCGGTGTCCATCCCGGTCATGGCGAAGGCCCGCATCGGCCACTTCGTCGAGGCGCAGGTGCTCCAGGCGCTCGGCGTCGACTACGTCGACGAGTCGGAGGTGCTCACCCCGGCCGACTACGCGCACCACATCGACAAGTGGCAGTTCACGGTGCCGTTCGTCTGCGGCGCGACCAACCTCGGCGAGGCACTGCGCCGCATCACCGAGGGCGCGGCCATGATCCGCTCGAAGGGCGAGGCCGGCACGGGCGACGTGTCGAACGCCACGACCCACATGCGCACCATCCGCGACGAGATCCGCCGCCTGTCGTCGCTGCCCGAGGACGAGCTGTTCCTCGCGGCGAAGGAGCTGCAGGCGCCGTACGACCTGGTGGTCGAGGTGGCCCGCGCCGGCAAGCTGCCGGTCGTGCTGTTCACCGCCGGCGGCATCGCCACCCCGGCCGACGCGGCGATGATGCGCCAGCTCGGGGCCGAGGGCGTCTTCGTGGGCTCGGGCATCTTCAAGTCCGGCAACCCGGCGCAGCGCGCGGCGGCGATCGTGAAGGCGACGACCTTCTACGACGACCCCGACGTGATCGCCCAGGTCTCGCGCGGCCTGGGCGAGGCGATGGTCGGCATCAACGTCGACGACGTGCCGGTGCCGCACCGCCTGGCCGAGCGCGGCTGGTGACCGCACCGCTGCCGTCCGACGGCCCGTCGACCCCCTCCGGGGCCGGCGGGCCGTCGCCGTCCGCGACGGCGTCGGCGCTCGGTGCCGACTGGGTGCTGGGGGAGGACGGCCTGCGGTTCCGGCGGGCCGCCCGCGTGCTGCTGCTCGACGCGGACGACCGGCTGCTGCTGGTGCGTGGGCACGACGCCGACCAGCCGGAGCGGTCCTGGTGGTTCACCGTCGGCGGCGGGATCGACCCGGGCGAGGACGAGAGGTCCGCGGCGCTGCGCGAGCTGCGCGAGGAGACCGGTCTGCTGCTGGACGCCGCGGCGTTGGTGGGGCCGGTGCTGACGCGATCCGCGGTGTTCGACTTCTACGCCGAGCGCTGCCGGCAGGACGAGGTGTTCTTCCTGGCCCGGGTCGGCGCGGCGCTGGACACGGGCGCGCTCGACCGCGGGGGCTGGACGGACGTCGAGCTCGACCTGCTGGACGAGATGCGGTGGTGGCGCCTGGACGACCTGGCGTCCGAGACCCGCGAGGTGTTCCCCGAGGGCCTGCCCGACCTGGTGCGCCCGCTGCTGCGCGGGTGGGACGGGACCGTGCGTCACCTCGGTCTCCAGCGCGACGACTGAATTCCGTACCGGGGGGTAACTTCGGGCGTCCGGGTTCGGGTATCGTCGGCCGGTGCCCACCTCGACCTCCCCTGTGACCCGCATGCACCGCAGCGGCATCCGCACGCTCATGGAGCTGGCGATGCGCGATCCGGAGGCCATCCGGCTGGAGATCGGCGAGCCCGACGTGCCCACGCCCGCGCACGTCGTCGAGGCGGCGGGCCGCGACGCCGCCGCCGGGCACACCGGCTACACGTCGAGCACCGGCAGCCCTGAGCTGCGCGAGGCCCTGGCCGCGAAGGTGCGCCGCGTCAACGGGCTCGACGTCACCGCGGCGGACGTCGTGGTCACGCACGGCGCCATGCACGGCCTCGCGATGGCGATCAACGCGCTCGCCGGGCCCGGGGACGAGATCCTCGTGCCGGACCCCGAGTTCCCCAACTGGCGCATGGCGGCCGTGGCCGTCGGTGTCGACGTCGGGACCTACCCCGCGCGGGCTGCGAACGGCTTCGTGCCGACGCTCGCGGACATCGCCGCGGCGATCACCCCGGCGACCCGCGCGATCGTGGTGTGCTCCCCGAACAACCCGACCGGCGCCATGTACCCGTCCGAGCTGCTCGCGGGGGTCGTCGAGCTCGCGCGCGAGCGCGACCTGTGGGTGTTCTCGGACGAGTGCTACGAGGCCATCACGTTCGACCGGCCGCACGTCGGCCCGGCTGCGTTCGACACCGACGGCCGGGTGCTGACGTTCTTCTCGTTCTCCAAGACCTACGCGATGACGGGCTGGCGGCTCGGCTACGTCGTCTCGCGCGACCCCGGCGTGATCGACCTGCTCGGCCAGGTCGCCGAGGCCACCGTCGCCTGTCCGTCGTCCGTCAGCCAGCGGGCGGCCCTCGCGGCGCTGACCGGGCCGCAGGACGACGTCGTCACGGCCGTGGCCTCCTACCGCGAGCGGCGCGACGCGGCTGTCGCGCTGCTCGACTCCCGCGGGGTGCCGTCCGTGCCGCCACGCGGCGCCTTCTACCTGATGGTGGACGTGTCGGCCGCCACGACCGACTCGGAGGCGTTCGCGCTGCGGCTGCTCGACGAGCGCCACGTCTCCGTGTCTCCGGGCAGCGCGTTCGGCGTCGGTGGCGAGGGCATGGTCCGGGTGTCGCTGGCGAGCGAGCGGTCCGCGCTGCTCGAGGGGCTGACGCGCCTGGCGGACATGGTCGACGCGTGGCAGGCCGTCGAGGTCCCGGCGGGCGTCCGCGAGACGGCGGACGGAGCTGTCACCGCCGATTCGTAGGATGAGGCGTGTGAGCGCTTCCCCCACCATCGGTGTCCTCGCCCTGCAGGGCGACGTCCGCGAGCACCTCGCCGCCCTGCGCGGCAGCGGTGCCGAGGCGGTGCCCGTCCGGCGCACGTCCGAGCTCGACGCCGTCGACGCCCTCGTGCTGCCCGGCGGCGAGTCCACGACCATCGACAAGCTGCTCCGCGCGTTCGGCCTCGACGCGCCCGTCCGCGAGCGGCTGGCCGCCGGGATGCCGGCCTACGGGTCGTGCGCCGGGATGATCCTCCTGGCCGACCGCATCGAAGGTGGCATCGACGGTCAGCGCACCCTCGGCGGGCTCGACGTGACGGTGCGCCGCAACGCCTTCGGCCGGCAGGTGGACTCGTTCGAGACCGATCTGCGCATCGACGGCGTCCCCGGCACCGACACCGACCCGGTGCACGCCGTCTTCATCCGGGCACCCTGGGTGGAGGAGGTCGGGCCCGCGGCGACCGCCCTGGCCCTCGTGGAGTCCGGGCCCGCCGCCGGTAGGATCGTCGCGGTGCGCCAGGGCTCGTTGCTCGCCACGTCCTTCCACCCGGAGGTGACGGGGGACACGCGGGTGCACCGGCTGTTCGTCGAGATCGTCCGCGACGCCCTGTGAGAGCGGGGCGCGACCCGCTGCCGGGTCGCGCCGCACCGCCGGCCGGGGGAGCGCAGGGACGGCGCGGAAACGAGAGGGAATCGATGTCGGGGCACTCCAAGTGGGCCACCACGAAGCACAAGAAGGCCGTGATCGACGCGAAGCGCGGCAAGCTCTTCGCCAAGCTCATCAAGAACATCGAGGTGGCCGCGCGCACCGGCGGGGGTGACCCCGCGGGCAACCCGACGCTCTACGACGCGATCCAGAAGGCCAAGAAGACCTCCGTCCCGAACGACAACATCGAGCGGGCGGTCAAGCGCGGCTCCGGTGCCGAGGCCGGCGGCGCGGACTACCAGACGATCCTGTACGAGGGCTACGGCCCCGGCGGCATCGCGGTCCTCGTCGAGTGCCTCACCGACAACCGCAACCGCGCGGCCGCCGACGTGCGTGTCGCGTTCACCCGCAGCGGCGGGCAGATGGCCGACCCCGGGTCGGTCTCGTACCTGTTCTCCCGCAAGGGCGTCGTCATGGTCCCCAAGGAGGGCACCACCGAGGACGACGTCATGATGGCGGTCCTCGAGGCCGGCGCCGAGGAGGTCAACGACGCGGGCGACCAGTACGAGGTGCTGTCCGAGGCCACCGACCTCGTGCCCGTCCGGACCGCGCTGCAGGACGCCGGCATCGAGTACGACTCCGCCGACGTGGTGTTCTACCCCGCGACGCAGATCGAGGTCGACGCCGAGGGCGCCCGCAAGATCCTGCGCCTCATCGACGCCCTCGAGGACTCCGACGACGTGCAGAACGTGTACGCGAACTTCGACGCCTCCGACGAGGTCATGGCGGAGCTCGACGCCGACTGACCTCCCGCGGCGGCCCTCCGCGGTCGCGCGCCCGACGACGCCCCGCCCGCCCCGTGCGCCGCGGGGCGCCGTCGCGTCCGGGCACCTGCTGGGACGGCGGACGGATCCGGACGCACCGACACGCCGGGCGGGTCCGTCCGCCCGGATCCGGACGGCGCGTCGGGGGGCTGCGAGGATGGCCGGGTGCGCGTACTCGGTGTGGACCCCGGCCTGACCCGGTGCGGGCTGGGCGTCGTCGACGGCCTGCCCGGCCGGAAGGTGCGGATGGTGGCCGTCGGTGTCGCGCAGAGCGCGGCCACGCAGGACGTCGACCAGCGGCTGCTCGTCATCGCCGCGAGCATCGACGAGTGGCTCGAGGAGCACGCGCCCGACGCGCTGGCCGTCGAGCGCGTGTTCGCCCAGCACAACGTCCGCACGGTCATGGGCACGGCGCAGGTCGCGGGCATCGCGATGCTCGCGGCCGCGCGGCGTCGTATCCCGGTCGCCATGCACACGCCCTCGGAGGTCAAGGCGGCCGTGACCGGCAACGGCCGTGCCGAGAAGCCGCAGGTGCAGTCGATGGTCCAGCGCCTGCTGTCGCTCGACGAGCTGCCGCGTCCCGCCGACGCCGCCGACGCGCTCGCGCTGGCGATCTGCCACCTGTGGCGCCCGGCGGGGGCGATCGGCTCGCCGCAGCGCGCACCCGGGTCGCTCACCGCGGCGCAGCGCGCGTGGGCGAAGGCCGAGCAGGCGTCGCGCCGCGTCCGCGCCTGACACGACGGCGGCCCGGGCGGCGCGTGTCGTTCGTACACCTGTTCGCACGGTCGTGGCAGACTGCACGCCGACGTCCGACCTCGCGGCGTCCGACGGGAAGGAGCCGGTGTGATCGCCTCGGTGCACGGGACGGTGCAGGCCGTGCGGCTGGACGCCGCCGTGGTGGAGGTCGGCGGCGTCGGCATGCTCGTGCAGGCGACCCCGGCGACGCTCGCCGGGCTGCGGGTCGGGCAGCAGGCGACCCTGCACACCTCGCTCGTCGTCCGCGAGGACGCGCTGACGCTGTTCGGGTTCGCGGACGGCGACGAGCGGGAGGTGTTCGAGGTGCTGCAGACCGTCAGCGGCGTCGGACCTCGGCTCGCGCTGGCGATGCTCGCCGTGCACACCCCGGACGGTCTGCGGCGCGCAGTCGCGGACGAGGACCTCGCGGCCCTCAAGCGGGTGCCCGGCATCGGGCACAAGGGCGCGCAGCGCATCGTCCTCGAGCTCGCCGACCGGCTCGGCGCCCCCGCGGCGGCCGGCGTCCCGGGCGGTCCGGCGGCCGCGGCGCGCCCCGGCGACCGCCGCGACCAGGTCGTCGAGGCGCTGGTCGGGCTGGGCTGGAACCAGAAGGCGGCGGCCGACGCGGTCGCGGGCGTGCTGGAGGGCGGCGACGAGCCGGTCGCCGAGTCCGAGGTCGCGGGCGTGCTGCGCGCCGCGCTCCGGGCCCTGGGCGGTGGGCGTGGCTGACGCGGACTCCGTCGTGCGCCCGGAGGCCGACGACCTCGAGCGGGCGGCCGAGGCGGCGCTGCGGCCCCGCCACCTCGCGGAGTTCGTCGGGCAGCGGGTGGTGCGCGAACAGCTCTCGCTGGTGCTGCAGGCGGCGCTCGGCCGGGGGCGCGCACCGGACCACGTGCTGCTGTCCGGCCCGCCCGGGCTCGGCAAGACGACGCTCGCCATGATCATCGCCGCGGAGCTGGGGACGTCGCTGCGCGTCACGAGCGGCCCGGCGATCCAGCACGCGGGGGACCTCGCGGCGATCCTGTCCTCGCTCGAGGAGGGCGAGGTGCTGTTCCTCGACGAGATCCACCGCCTCGCGCGCCCCGCCGAGGAGCTGCTGTACGTGGCGATGGAGGACTTCCGCGTCGACGTGGTCGTGGGCAAGGGTGCGGGGGCCAGCGCCATCCCGCTGTCCCTGCCGCCGTTCACGGTGGTGGGCGCGACCACGCGCGCCGGCCTGCTGCCCGCGCCGCTCCGGGACCGGTTCGGCTTCACGGGGCACCTCGACTTCTACGCCGACGACGAGCTGGAGCGGGTGCTGCTGCGGTCGGCCGGGCTGCTGGGCGTGCCTCTCGCGCCCGACGCCGCCGCGGAGATCGCGTCGCGGTCCCGGGGCACCCCGCGCATCGCGAACCGTCTGCTGCGCCGGGTGCGGGACTGGGCGCAGGTGCGGGGGGACGGCACGCTCTCGCTCGCCGCCGCCCGCGCGGCGCTCGAGGTCTACGAGGTCGACGTCCGCGGGCTGGACCGCCTGGACCGGGCTGTGCTCTCCGCGCTGTGCAGCCGGTTCGGCGGCGGGCCGGTCGGGCTGACCACGCTCGCGGTGGCCGTGGGGGAGGAGCCGGAGACGGTGGAGACGGTCGCCGAGCCGTTCCTCGTCCGCGAGGGCCTGATCGGCCGGACGCCGCGCGGCAGGGTCGCGATGCCCGACGCCTGGGCGCATCTCGGGCTCACGCCACCGGTGCCCACGGACAGCCTGTTCGGCTGAGCGGGGAACCCGCCGACGCCCCCGCTCGTTAGGAGCCCGGGACCGTGGCGCCTAGACTGCGGCCGACGTCAGACGCGATCAGGAGCTGTTTCTCCGTGGACTACTCGTTTCTCATCATCCTCGCCATCGGACTCGGGGCGATGTTCCTGCTGTCCTCGCGGCAGCGCAAGGCGCAGCGCCAGCAGCTGAGCTTCCGTGACAACCTGCAGCCGGGCCAGGAGGTCATGACCGGCTCGGGCATGTACGGGACCGTGGTCGAGGTCGAGGACGACGTCGTGACGCTGGAGTCGACCCCCGGCAACCGGTCGCGCTGGATCAAGGCCGCCATCGCCCGCCTGGTCGAGCCGCCGGTCGAGGAGGACGAGGTCGAGGACGAGGGCGACGCCGAGTGGCGTGACGAGCCCGGGGCGGTGCCGCCGGGGCTCATCGACGTGCCGGACGACCTGTCCTCGCTGCAGCCGCCGCGCGACGACGAGGGCCCGGACGGCCGGAAGAAGCCGCAGCAGTAGTCGAGGGGCCGGCCCACCGGGCCGGCAGCCCACCACCCGTACCGCCCGCGTCCCGTGGGCGGTACGCGCACGAGAGAAGACGATCCGTTGGCCCCACCCACCCGCCGCCGGCACCCGGCGCGCACCCTGATCACGCTCGCCGTCCTGACCGTGGCGGTGTTCGCCACGATCTTCGCGGGGACGCGTCTCTCCGACGCGACCTGGTCGCCCAAGCTGGCGCTCGACCTCGAGGGCGGCACGCAGCTGATCCTCGCGCCCGTCGCCGAGGACGAGTCGCAGGTCACGCAGGAGACGATCGACCAGGCGATCCAGGTGATCCGGCAGCGCGTGGACTCCTCGGGCGTCGCCGAGGCGGAGATCACGAGCCAGGGCGGGTCCAACATCGTCGTGGCCCTGCCGGGTCGGCCGAGCGAGGAGACGCTCGACCTCGTGCGCACGTCCGCGCAGATGGAGTTCCGGCCGGTGCTGACGTACGCCGGCCCGCAGCCCACCGCGGACGCGAGTGCCGACCCGTCCGCGTCCCCGACGGACGGCGCCACCGCAGCCGCCGACGACGCGGCGGCCGACGACGCGGCGGCTGACGACGCGGCGACCGGCAGCGACGCCGAGGAGCCGTCGGACGAGCCCACCAAGGACGCCCCGGACTCTCCGAGCGACGCCGAGTACTACATCACCCCGGCCGTGCAGGCGCGGTTCGACGAGCTGGACTGCACGGACCCGGCGAACCTCACGGGCGGGAGGTCCGGCGACGCCGACAAGGCGCTCGTGACCTGCGACCCGGACGGCACGCTGAAGTACATCCTCGGGCCGGTCGAGATCAAGGGCTCCAGCATCGCGAACGCGTCCTCGGGTCTGCGCGTCAACCAGAACGGCACCGTCACGAACGAGTGGGTCGTGGACCTGGAGTTCGACGGCCAGGGGACCAAGGAGTTCGCGGCCGTGACCGAGCGGCTGCAGGGGCTGACCTCGCCGCAGAACCAGTTCGGCATCGTGCTGGACGGTCTCGTGATCTCGGCGCCCTCGCTCGACCCGGGAGTCGTCATCTCCGACGGCAGGGCCCAGATCTCGGGCTCGTTCACCCGCGACACGGCGACGAGCCTCGCGAACCAGCTGAAGTTCGGTGCGCTGCCCCTGACCTTCGAGGTGCAGAGCCAGGAGCAGATCTCCGCGACGCTCGGCTCGGAGCAGCTCGAGAAGGGTCTCATCGCGGGCCTCATCGGCCTCCTGCTCGTGGTCGTGTACTCGCTCTTCCAGTACCGGGCCCTCGGCCTGGTCACCGTCGCCTCGCTGGTGATCGCGGCGGTCCTGACGTACGGCGTCATCACGTTGCTGTCGTGGACGCAGGGGTACCGGCTGTCGCTGCCCGGAGTCGCCGGCCTCATCGTCGCGATCGGCATCACCGCGGACTCGTTCATCGTGTACTTCGAGCGCATCCGCGACGAGCTGCGCGAGGGCCGCACGCTGGTCGCCGCTGTGGACCGGGGCTGGGAGCGCGCGCGGCGGACGATCCTGGCGTCCGACGCCGTCAACTTCCTGGCCGCCGTGGTGCTGTACTTCCTCGCGGTCGGGTCGGTGCGCGGCTTCGCGTTCACGCTGGGGCTGACGACCCTGCTCGACCTGCTGATCGTCTTCACGTTCACGCACCCGGTGATGCTGCTCATCGCGAAGACGCGGTTCTTCGCGAGCGGCCACCGGTTCTCCGGGCTCGACCCGCGCCGCCTGGGTGCCCCGGACCAGTCCCGGTACGTGGGCCGCGGCCGGGTGGCGCGCGGTCCGCGCACCGAGCCTGCGGCCGGCGCCGGCACCCCGGACGCCGAGCGGGCCGGGCTGACCCGCCCGGCCGTCGCCTCGACGCTCGTGGCCACGCCCACGGCGCCCGGCGGCACGATCGCCGAGCGGCGGGCGGCCGCCCGCGCCGCCCAGCAGGCGGCGCAGGACGAGCAGGCGGGTGATGCCCCGCCGGACGGCCCGCCGCAGGACGGCGCCGCCGACAGCGGCCCCGCCGGCCAGGGCGACGCACGACGGACCGAGGGGAGCGACGCCTGATGGCCGTCAACTTCGCCCAGTGGGGCAACGACCTGTACACCGGTCGGCGTTCGTACGACATCGTCGGGCGCCGCCGGGTGTGGTTCACGATCTCCGGGATCCTCGTGCTGCTGTCGGCGGTCTTCCTCGTGAAGCCGGGACTGCAGCCGGGCATCGAGTTCCGGGGAGGCTCGGAGTTCACCGTCTCCAACGCCGCGACGTCCGACCAGCAGCCCGCGGTAGACGCGGTGGCCGAGGTCGCGCCGGAAGAGGTTCCCCGCGTCACGAACGTCGGCTCCTCGTCCATCCGCATCCAGACGGCCGAGCTGACCAACGACCAGGTCGACCAGGTCCGGACCGCCCTCCAGGAGGCGTACGGCGTCACGGAGGACGACGTCGCGAGCTCGTTCATCGGCCCGACCTGGGGCAAGGACGTGTCGCAGAAGGCTGCGATCAGCCTCGTGGTGTTCCTCGTGCTGGTCGCGCTGGTCCTGACGATCTACTTCCGGAACTGGCGGATGGCCGTCGCGGCGATCATCGCGCTGTTCCACGACCTCATCGTGACGGTCGGGGTCTACGCCGCCGTCGGGTGGGAGGTCACGCCGGCCACGGTGATCGGGTTCCTGACGATCCTCGCGTACTCGATCTACGACACCGTCGTGGTGTTCGACAAGGTGCGCGAGAACACCACCGGCGTGCTCGACCAGACCCGCGCGACGTACGCCGAGCGGGCGAACCTGGCGGTGAACCAGACGCTCGTCCGGTCGATCAACACGTCCGTCGTGGCGCTGCTGCCGGTCGCGGGCATCCTGTTCATCGGCGCGTTCGTGCTCGGCGCCGGCACCCTGCGCGACATCGCGCTGGCGCTCTTCGTCGGCATGATCGTCGGCGCGTTCTCGTCGGTGTTCCTCGCGACCCCGCTGGAGGTCGCCCTGCGGGTGCGCGAGCAGCCGATCCGGGAGCACACCGAGAAGGTGCTGACCGCCCGCGCCCGCGCGGCCGGTGCGGCCGACGCCCCCGGCGCGGAGGGTGCACCGGTCGCCGTGGCCCGTGCCACCGGCCAGGTCCGCCCCGGCGGCCACCAGGGTCCCGCCGCCCAACCCCGCAGGAAGGGACGCCGATGACCGGCCGCCCGCACGACTCCGTGACGTTGACCGGCCAGGCGCTGGTGGACCGGGTCGACGCGCTGGTGCGCGACGTCCCCGACTACCCGACGCCCGGGGTCGTGTTCAAGGACATCACCCCGCTGCTGGCCGACGGCGCGGCGTTCGCCGCGGTCGTCCAGGAGATGGCCGCCCGCGCGCCGGGCCCGGTCGACCTGGTGGCCGGCATGGAGGCGCGGGGCTTCATCCTCGCCGCGCCCGTCGCCGCCGCGCTGGGCGCCGGGTTCCTGCCGGTGCGCAAGGCCGGCAAGCTGCCCGGGCCGACCGCCCGCCGCGACTACTCCCTGGAGTACGGCGCGGCGTCGGTCGAGCTGCACCCGTTCACGGTGCCGGCCGGGTCCCGGGTGCTGGTCGTCGACGACGTCCTCGCGACCGGAGGCACGGCCGCAGCGACCGTCGAGCTGCTCCACGAGTGCGGTGCCGAGGTGGTGGGGCTGTCGTTCCTGCTGGACCTGACGTTCCTCCCGGGGCGGTCGCGTCTGGCGGGTCACCAGGTGGACGCGCTGCTCGCCGTGGACTGACGAGCGGCGGCACCGCGCCGACGCCGTAGAATCGTGCGGATAGGCGGCTCGGCCGAGGCGACCCCCGGCCGGGCGGTGGCACGAGGCCGGGACGCCACCACGGCACCGGCGGACGCCGGCGGCGACCGGCAGGGGAGGCGCGCATGGCGGACCAGGCACGGACGTCGGTCCCGGACGCACGGCCGGAGGCACCCCCGAGCACGGGGTCCACCAGCCGGGTGCGCTCGCGCCTGACCCGGTTCGGGCAGGGTCGTGCCGTCGGCCAGTCGCCGGTCATCGAGCCGCTGCTGCAGGCGGTGCGCACCAACCACCCGAAGGCCGACCTCGCGCTGCTCGAGCGTGCCTACGCCACGGCGGAGGCCGCCCACCGTGGGCAGCTGCGCAAGAGCGGCGACCCCTACATCACGCACCCGGTGGCGGTCGCGACGATCCTCGCCGAGCTCGGCATGACCCCGCCGACCCTCGCGGCCGCGCTGCTGCACGACACGGTCGAGGACACCTCGTACTCCCTCGAGCAGCTGCGCGCCGAGTACGGCCCCGAGATCGCGATGCTGGTCGACGGCGTCACGAAGCTCGACAAGGTCACGTACGGCGACGCGGCCCAGGCCGAGACCGTGCGCAAGATGGTCGTCGCGATGTCGCGCGACATCCGGGTGCTGGTCATCAAGCTCGCCGACCGGCTCCACAACGCCCGGACGTGGAAGTTCGTCCCGGCCGCATCCGCGGAGAAGAAGGCCCGCGAGACGCTCGAGATCTACGCCCCGCTCGCGCACCGGCTGGGCATGAACACGATCAAGTGGGAGCTCGAGGACCTCTCGTTCCAGACGCTCTACCCGAAGGTGTACGACGAGATCGTGCACCTGGTCGCGGAGCGCGCTCCGGCGCGCGAGGAGTACCTCGCCGTCGTCCGGGAGCAGGTGGGCGCCGACCTGCGCAGCGCGAAGATCCGCGCGACCGTGACCGGCCGGCCGAAGCACTACTACTCGATCTACCAGAAGATGATCGTGCGGGGCCGCGACTTCGCCGACATCTACGACCTCGTGGGCGTGCGTGTCCTGGTCGACACGGTGCGGGACTGCTACGCGGCGCTCGGTGCGCTGCACGCGCGGTGGAACCCGGTGCCGGGCCGGTTCAAGGACTACATCGCGATGCCGAAGTTCAACCTGTACCAGTCGCTGCACACCACGGTGATCGGTCCGGGCGGCAAGCCGGTGGAGATCCAGATCCGGACGCACGACATGCACCGCCGGGCGGAGTACGGCGTCGCCGCGCACTGGAAGTACAAGGAGAACGCCAAGAACGCCGGCACGGACACCGACGGCAACGACATGGCCTGGCTCCGTCAGCTGGTCGACTGGCAGAAGGAGACGGCCGACCCGTCGGAGTTCCTCGACTCCCTGCGGTTCGAGATCGCCGACGGCGAGGTCTACGTCTTCACGCCCAAGGGCGACGTCATGTCGCTGCCCGCCGGTGCCACGCCCGTCGACTTCGCGTACGCCGTGCACACCGAGGTCGGGCACCGCACGATGGGCGCCCGCGTCAACGGCCGGCTGGTGCCGCTGGACTCCACGCTCGAGAACGGCGACGTCGTCGAGGTCTTCACGTCGAAGTCCGAGACCGCCGGGCCCTCCCGCGACTGGCTGGGCTTCGTCACCAGCCCCCGCGCGCGCAACAAGATCCGCCAGTGGTTCACCAAGGAGCGGCGCGAGGAGGCGATCGAGCACGGCAAGGACGCGATCGCGAAGGCGATGCGCAAGCAGAACCTCCCGATCCAGCGCCTGCTGTCCCACGAGTCCCTCGTCGCGCTCGCCAACGAGATGCGCTACGCGGACGTCTCCGCGCTGTACGCGGCGATCGGCGAGGGCCAGGTGTCCGCGGCGACGGTCGTGCAGCGGCTCGTCCACGCCATGGGCGGGGAGCCGGGCGCCGAGGAGGACATCGCCGAGGTCGCCCGCCCGGGCCAGACCGCTCGACGCGTCCGCACCGGCGACCCGGGTGTCGTGGTCAAGGGCGTGGACGACATCTGGGTCAAGCTGGCCAAGTGCTGCACGCCGGTGCCCGGCGACGACATCATCGGGTTCGTCACACGCGGGCAGGGCGTCAGCGTGCACCGGTCCGACTGCATCAACGTGGCCCAGCTCCGCATGCAGCCCGAGCGCATGGTCGACGTCGAGTGGAGCCAGGGGAGCAGCGCGCTCTTCCTCGTGCAGATCCAGGTGGAGGCGCTCGACCGCAACCGGCTGCTGTCGGACGTCACGCGGGTGCTGTCCGACCACCACGTCAACATCCTGTCCGCGTCCGTGTCGACGTCCCGTGACCGCGTCGCCCAGTCGCGCTTCGTGTTCGAGATGGCCGAGCCGTCGCACCTGGCGTCGGTGCTGTCGGCGGTGCGGAAGGTCGAGGGAGTGTTCGACGTCTACCGCATCACGGGCGCCAAGGCGGAGCAGCCGGTCGTCGACGTCTGACCGGCCGCCGCGCCGGGACGCACGGTGGCCGGGGCCTCGACGACCTCGCGCAGCAGCGCCAGCCCGCGGTCGACCCCGCGGTGACCCGACGTGGCAGCGAGGCGGGTCCGGAGCCGCGCGGCGTCCACGCCGCCGCGCAGCAGCCCCGGCAGCAGGGCGTGGACGACGTCCGCGGGTTCGCGGCACAGCAGGTCCACGGCGGTCCGCGCGGGCGACGTGACGAGGGCGCCGCCGAGCCGGACGACGTCCCGCGGTCCGAGCGCCGCTCGGTCCACGACCACGACCCGTCGGGGCGGCGGCCCTCCGAGGTGGACCCAGGCCGCAGCAGCCCGCGCCACGGCCTCCCGGCGCGCGACCTCCGGCGCGAGGGCGGCGGCGCGTAGGGCCGGCGTCCCCGCGACGCCCCGCGGGAGCGCCACGTCGCCGCGCAGCAGCACGAGGTCGCAGTCGCGGAGCAGCACCTGCCACGCCACGTCGCCGACGTCGGAGCGGCGCACCAGCCGTGGCGGGGAGGCGAGGGCGGCGGGGTGCACGAGCCGGGCGGGCCCGGGCGGGTCGTCGGGGGAGCGCCGGTTCACCCGACGCAGGATGCCGGTCGCCCCCGACGACGTCGAGGGGCGACCGGCACCCTGTGGACAGGCGTCAGCCGCGCGAGTCCTGCGCGGCCCGCTGCACCTGCTCCAGCCACGACCGGCGGGCGTCGAGAGCGGCCTGCGCCTCGGCGACCTTGCGGCTGTCGCCGCCCGCCTGCGCCTTCGCGAGGTCGGCCTCGAGCTGCGCGATCGCGTTCTCGAGCTGCGCGGCAGCGCCCTCGGCGCGCGCACGCGTCTCCGGGTTGGTCCGGCGCCACTCGGCCTGGTCGGCGTCCCGGACGCGCGCCTCGACGGCGCGGAGCCGGCCCTCGACGCGCTGGATGTCGGCGCGCGGCACCTTGCCGGCCGCCTCCCAGCGGTCCTGGATCGACCGCAGCGCGGCCTTGGCCTGGCCGAGACCCTTCGCCGGGTCGATGGCCTCGGCCTCGACGAGCAGCGCCTCCTTGACCTCCAGGTTGGCGCGGAACTCCCGGTCGGTCGCCGCGTTGACCTCGTCGCGGGCGTGGAAGAACGCGTCCTGCGCCGCGCGGAACCGCGCCCACAGGGCGTCGTCGTCCGCCCGGCTCGCCCGGCCGGAGGCCTTCCAGCGCGCCATGAGGTCGCGGTACGCGCCCGCGGTGGCGCCCCAGTCGGTGCTCGACGCGAGGCGCTCGGCCTCGCGCACGATCTCCTCCTTGGCGGCCTTCGCGCCGGCGTTGCGGGACTCCAGCTCGGCGAAGTAGTGGCGCCGCTCCCGGTCGAACGTCGTGCGCGCGTGGCTGAACCGCTTCCAGAGCGCCTCCTCGGACGTGCGGTCGATGCGCGGGCCCGAGCGCTGCGCGTCCTTCCACTCGTCCAGCAGGCCGCGGAGCTGCTCCCCGGCCGGGCGCCACTGCATCCGCGCGGGGTCGGTCGTGGCGATCTTCTCGGCCCGCTCGACGATCGCGGTCCGGGCCTCCAGCGCCGCCTGGCGGGCCGCGGCGCGCTCGGCCTCCACGGCGGCGCGGCGCTCGGCGGCGGCGGCACGCAGGCCGTCCAGCCGGGTGCGCAGCCCGTCGAGGTCGCCGACGGCAGCGGGCTCGGCGGTCTCCTCGGTGAGCTTGGCCAGCGTCTGGTCGATCTCCTTGACCGCCAGGTCGGTCGCCGTCAGCCGCGCCTCGAACAGCGCGACCTTGGCCTGCAGGTCGAGGAACCGGCGCACGTACAGCGCCAGCGCCTCGTCCGCGGACGCACCTGGGAACTGGCCCACGGCGCGCTCGTCGTCCCCCTCGCGCACGTACACGGTGCCGTCGTCGTCGACCCGCCCGAACTGGGCGGCCGCAGCGGCCTCGGCCGAGTCGTCCGGCACCGGCACGGGCACGGCGGGCGCGGCGGCCGGCGACGGCGCCGAACCGGCGGTCGGGCGCGGGCGCGGCTTGAAGGCGCTCGGCAGCGGCGGGCGGGGACCGGGCCGCGGGGCGGGTGCAGGTGCAGGTGCAGGTGCAGGGTCCTGCACGGGTCCGTCCGGCGCCGGGTCGCCGTCCGCGGCCGGATCCCCTGCCGAGGCCTCGGCGGCCTCGGTGACCGGGGCCTGGGTGGCGTCGGTCGGCTCGGAGGCCGGGGCCGCGTCGGGCTCGGCCCCCGAGCCGGGCTCAGCGGGCTCAGCGGGCTCAGCACCCGGATCCTCCGCGGAACCGGCCTCGGTGGCAGCCTCGGCCGCCGCCTCGGGGGTCTCCGCGGCGGCGGGCTCCTCGGCGTCGGTTGCTGCTTCGGGCTCGACCTCGGCCCCGGCCGCGGTGCCGTCCTGCGCAGCGGCGGTCGCGGTCTCGGGGGCGGAGCCCGTCTCGGGCGTCTCGGCGGCGGGCGTCCCGGGGACGGCGGCGTCGTCGCCGTCCTGCGGGTGCTGCTGCGCGTCGGGCGTCTCGGTCACTGGGTCTCCACTCCCTCGATGGTGACGGGGGTCGCCGGGGCGCCGTCCGAGGCACCTCCGGTCACGCCCGCGTCAGCGACTGCCTGCACCACGTCGAGGCCCGACGTGATGCGGCCGAACACGGTGTATCCACCTGCCTGGTCCGACGGGATCGTCGAGTCCTCGTAGACCAGGAAGAACTGGCTGCCCTGCGACTCCCCGTCGCCGGACTGCCGGGCCATCGCGATGGTCCCGGCGGGGTAGACGTCGTCGTCCGGCGCGTTCTCGACCGGACCGAACGCGTAGCCGGGGCCGCCCGTCCCGGTGCCGGTCGGGTCGCCGCACTGCAGCACGTAGATGCCGCTCGTGGTCAGGCGGTGGCAGCCGGTGCCGTCGAAGTACCCCTCCTGCGCGAGGGTCACGAAGCTCGCCACCGCCTGCGGCGCCGCCCGGCCGTCCAGCTCGATGCCGACGTCGCCCTGGTCCGTCGTGATGGTGCCGGTCCAGGTGCGGTCCTCGGCCAGCGAGGCGTCGGGGACCTCGCCGCCGTTGCCGGTACGGGCAGCGGGCGTGCTCGCCGCCGCGGTGGGCGCCGGGTCGGCCTGCGCGGGGGCGTCGTCGCCGCCGGTGACGAGCAGGGCGGCGGCCACACCGGTGCCGAGCACCAGGACGGCGACGACGCCGCCGGCGACCACCTGCAGCCGGCGCCGGTGGGCGCGCTTCGTCGCCTGGCGCTGCTGCCACTTCTCGTAGCGGCGCCGCTCGTACTCGCGCTCGCGCTTGCTGGACGGCACGCACACTCCTCGTCGGTCGATCGGCCGGGGCTGCCCCCCGCGCGCGGACGCAGGACGCCCGCGCCCGCCCGACAGTCTAGGCAGCCGCGGCTGCGGTCGAGTGCGCCCACGGGCCCGGGGCGGGGCACGTCGGCGGCGCTAGCGTGGGCCCGTGCGCATCTTCCCCCTGACGGCCCCGGTGTTCGCCGCCACCTGCTACGTCGTCGCGGCGGACGACGGGAGCTGCGTCGTCGTCGACCCGGGCGGCGGCGTGGCGGCGGCGGTCGCCCGGACCGTGGCCGAGCACGGACTCCAGGTCGCGGGGGTCCTGGCGACGCACGGGCACGCCGACCACGTGTGGGACGCGGGCCGCGTCGCGGGCGCGGCGGGTGTCCCGCTGCGGCTGCACGCGCGGGACGCGTACCGGCTCGACGACCCGGTGGGGACGCTGGGCGACGGCGCGGCGGGCGTGGCCGGCGGGCTGCTCGCGGCCCTCGAGGCGCTCGGCACCGGCACGGCGTGGGAGCCGGCCGCGGTCGAGGTGTTCGGCGCGGGCGACAGCCCCCGCACGGCGGACGAGGAGCTGCTGCTGGGCGGGGTGCGCCTCGTGGCGAGGCACGCCCCGGGGCACACGGAGGGGTCGACGCTGTACCTGCTGGAGGCCGCAGGCGAGCGGATCGCCTTCACCGGGGACGTGCTGTTCGCCGGGACGGTCGGGCGGACGGACCTGCCGGGCGGCGACGCTGCGGCCATGGCCCTGACGCTGCGCGAGGTCGTCGCCGCGCTGCCGCCGCGCACGCACGTGCTGCCCGGCCACGGGCCCGCGAGCCGCGTGGACGTCGAGCTGGCGCACAACCCGTACCTGGCAGGATGACGCGCATGGCACGTCCCACCCCCCTGTCCGGCTTCCCCGAGTGGCTCCCCGACGGTCGCGTCGTCGAGCAGCACGTCCTCGACACCCTGCGGCGCACGTTCGAGCTCCACGGGTTCGCGGGGATCGAGACGCGGGCGGTCGAGCCGCTCGACCAGCTGCTGCGCAAGGGCGAGACGTCCAAGGAGGTCTACGTCCTGCGCCGCCTCCAGGAGGACCCCGACGCCGCGGACGCCGACCGGGCCGGGCAGCTCGGCCTGCACTTCGACCTGACGGTGCCCTTCGCCCGGTACGTGCTGGAGAACGCCGGGCACCTCGCCTTCCCGTTCCAGCGCTACCAGATCCAGAAGGTCTGGCGCGGGGAGCGCCCGCAGGACGGCCGGTTCCGCGAGTTCGTCCAGGCGGACATCGACGTCGTCGGCGCGGGGGAGCTGCCGTACCACTACGAGGTCGACCTGCCGCTGGTCATGGCGGAGGCGCTCGGGGCGCTGCGCGGGATCGGCGTGCCGCCGGTACGCATCCTGGTGAACAACCGCCGCGTGGCCGAGGGCTTCTACCGCGGCCTCGGGCTGACGGACGTCGACGCGGTGCTGCGCAGCATCGACAAGCTCGACAAGGTCGGGCCCGACGCCGTCGCCGGGCTGCTCGTCGCCGAGGCGGGCGCGACTGCGGACCAGGCCCGCGCGTGCCTCGAGCTCGCGGGCATCTCCGGCGGTGACGCCGGGGTGGTCGACCGGGTGCGGGAGCTCGCCGCGCGGCACGGCGTGGAGTCCGAGCTGATGGAGCAGGGCCTGGCCGAGCTGCGCCAGCTCGTCGAGGCCGCCGCGGTCCGCGCGCCCGGCGTGGTCGTGGCCGACCTCAAGATCGCCCGGGGCCTGGACTACTACACCGGGTCCGTCTACGAGACGGTGCTGGTGGGGCACGAGCAGCTCGGGTCGATCTGCTCCGGCGGCCGGTACGACACGCTCGCGTCCGACGGCAAGCAGACCTACCCGGGCGTCGGCCTGTCGATCGGTGTGTCCCGGCTCGTGTCCCGCCTGCTGACCGGCGGGCTCGTCCGCGCCACGCGCGGCGTCCCGGCGGCCGTGCTGGTCGCGGTGACGTCCGAGGAGACCCGGGCGGCGTCCGACGCCGTCGCGACCGCGCTGCGGGCCCGGGGGGTCCCGGTGGAGGTCGCGCCGACGGCCGCGAAGTTCGGCAAGCAGATCCGGCACGCCGACCGGCGCGGGATCCCGTTCGTGTGGTTCCCCGCGACCGAGGACGGCGCCGCCGACCAGGTCAAGGACATCCGGTCCGGCGAGCAGGTCGACGCCGACGCCGCGCTCTGGGCACCGCCCGCCGACGACCTGCACCCGCGCGTCGTCCCCGCGGGGGACTGAGGCGGGCGCGTCCGGGGCCGTGCAGCGCGGCTGCCCCGGGGCGCGGGCCCGCGCCGGGTCGCACGTCGCCCGTCGCTCAGCTCAGCGCGAGCACGCCGGCGTTGAGCGTCGTCGCGTAGAGCACCCACGCCAGGTACGGCCCGAGCAGCCACGCCACGGCTGGCGAGAGCCGGTGGAACGCGACGACGGTCGCCACCAGCGCGACCTCCAGCGCCAGGATGATCACGAGCCCCGCGCCGAGCTGCTGCGCCCCGAAGAACACCGGCGTCCACGCGGCGTTGAGCGCGAGCTGCACGCCGTACAGCACGAGGGCGGTGCGGCCGGCGCGCGCGCCGTGGCGGCGCCAGAGCAGCCACGCCGCGACGGCCATGAGGACGTACAGCACGGTCCAGACCGGCCCGAAGACCCAGTCCGGAGGGGTCCACGCCGGCTTGTCGGCCGCGGCGTACCAGCCGTCCACCGCGGAGGTGGACGCGAGGCCGCCGCCCCACGCGACGGCGGCGTTCACCGCCAGCAGCGCGACGAGCACGGGCCAGCCGCGGGAGGCGGGCGCCGCGTCCCGGCTGGTGGTGGCGGGGACGTCGGGGTGCGTCGAGGTCATGCCTCCACGGTCCGTGCACCCGGCCGCCGGGGCAACCGGAGGGCAGTCGGGCAGACGGCGTGGCGCAGGGCTTGCCAGCGGGTCGAACACGTGTTCGAATCGTGGCGTGCGGTGGGACGGGCAGAAGATCGCGACGGAGGCGGGCGGAACACTGCCCGGGCTCGCGCTGGCGGGTCACCAGCGGTCGGTGCGCACCCCCGAGTTCGCCGGCGTGACGTTCCACGAGGTGCACGCGAAGTCGGCGCTCAACAAGGTGCCGGAGTCGTCGGCGATGCCGTTCCGGTGGACCGTCAACCCCATGCGGGGGTGCCTGCACGCCTGCACCTACTGCTTCGCGCGGCCCACGCACGAGTACCTCGGGCTCGACGCCGGCGCGGACTTCGAGACCCAGATCGTCGTCAAGACCAACGTGGTCGAGGTGCTGACCGCGGAGCTGCGCCGGCCCTCCTGGCGGCACGAGCACGTGGCGCTCGGCACGAACACCGACCCCTACCAGCGGGCCGAGGGCCGCTACGCCCTCATGCCGGGCATCATCGAGGCGCTGGCGCGCTCGGGGACGCCGCTGTCGCTGTTGACCAAGGGGACGCTGCTGCGCCGTGACCTCCCGCTGCTCGCCGCCGCGCAGGCGGAGGTCGGCGTGAGCGTCGCGGTGTCGCTCGCCGTCGGGGACGAGGGTCTGCAGCAGGCCCTCGAGCCGGGGACCCCGACGCCCCGGGCCCGGTTGGCGCTGGTCCGCGCGGTGCGGGAGGCCGGGCTGGAGTGCGGCGTGCTGGTCGCCCCCGTGCTGCCGTGGCTGACCGACTCGACCGAGCACCTCGACGCGCTCCTGGGGGACCTCGCCGAGGCCGGGGCCTCCTGGGTGACGGTCATCCCGCTGCACCTGCGGGGGCCCGTCCGGCCCCTGGTGCTGGGGTGGCTCCGCGAGCACAGGCCCGTGCTGGTGCCGCGCTACCAGCGGCTCTACGGGCGCGGTGCGTACGTGCCGGAGGAGTACCGGCGCTGGCTGCGGGACCGGATGCGGCCGCTGCGCCGGCGGCACGGCCTGCCCGGTCCGGGGCAGGGAGCGGGGGAGCCCTCGCCGTGGCGGGCCCAGCCCTCCGAGAGCCCGGAGGCGGTGGTCGCGGGAGTGGTGCCCCGCGCGGCGGCGTCCGGGGCCGTGCAGCCGGCACTGTTCTGACCTGGGCAGCCGGCCCCGGGGTGCACCCGGCGCAGGCGGGTCTCGGGCCCGGCCCGCGTCCCCGCCGTGCCGTGCGGGCGTCGGGGCGGGGTGGGCGTCCGGCAGTAGACTCGCCGGGCTGCTGCGTGCAGCGACCCACCACCTGAGAGGACTTGTCGTGCTGCGCACCCACACCGCCGGCTCGCTGCGGGCCGAGCACATCGGCACCACCGTCACCCTGACCGGGTGGGTGGACCGCCGCCGTGATCACGGTGGGGTCGCGTTCGTGGACCTGCGCGACGCGTCGGGCATCGCCCAGGTCGTCATCCGTGACGAGGCCGTCGCGCACGGGCTGCGCTCGGAGTACGTCCTCCAGGTCACCGGCGAGGTCGGCCGCCGCCCGGAGGGCAACGAGAACGCCCACCTCGCCACCGGCGAGGTCGAGGTCGTCGCCGCGCAGGTCGTCGTCCTCAACGAGTCCGCACCGCTGCCGTTCCAGGTGTCGTCGTCCCTCGACGAGCCGGTGGGCGAGGAGGCGCGCCTGCGCTACCGCTACCTCGACCTGCGCCGGCCGGAGCCGGCCCGGGCGATGCGGCTGCGCGCGAAGGCCAACCAGGCCGCCCGCCGCGTGCTGGACGCGCACGACTTCGTCGAGGTGGAGACCCCCACGCTGACGCGGTCGACGCCGGAGGGCGCCCGCGACTTCGTCGTGCCCGCCCGACTGGCGCCCGGCTCCTGGTACGCGCTCCCGCAGTCGCCGCAGCTGTTCAAGCAGCTCCTCATGGTCGGCGGGCTGGAGCGGTACTACCAGCTCGCGCGCTGCTACCGCGACGAGGACTTCCGGGCCGACCGGCAGCCGGAGTTCACGCAGCTCGACGTCGAGATGTCGTTCGTGGACCAGGAGGACGTGATCGCCCTCGGCGAGCAGATCCTCGTGGCCCTGTGGGACCTCATCGGCTACCGCATCCCGACCCCGATCGCCCGCATGACCTACGCGGACGCGATGGCGCGCTACGGGACCGACAAGCCGGACCTGCGGTTCGGGCTCGAGCTGGTCGAGCTGACCGGGTACTTCTCCGAGACCCCGTTCCGGGTGTTCCAGGCCCCGTACGTCGGTGCCGTGGTCCAGCCGGGCGGCGCGTCGACGCCGCGCCGCGGGTTCGATGCCTGGCAGGAGTGGGCCAAGCAGCGCGGCGCCAAGGGCCTCGCGTACGTCACGGTGGCCGAGGACGGCACGCTCGGCGGGCCGGTCGCCAAGAACATCTCCGAGACGGAGCGGGCCGGCCTCGCCGAGGCCGTCGGCGCGCAGCCGGGTGACGCCGTGTTCTTCGCCGCCGGCCGCCCGTCGGAGGCCCGCGCCCTGCTCGGCGCCGCCCGCCTCGAGATCGGCCGCCGCGGCGGTCTGGTCGACGAGTCGCAGTGGTCCTTCGTGTGGGTCGTCGACGCGCCGCTGTTCAAGCCGACCGGCGAGGACGACGACGTCGCCGTGGGTGAGGGCGCCTGGACCGCGGTGCACCACGCCTTCACGTCCCCGACCCCGGAGTGGATCGACCGCTTCGAGCAGGACCCGGGCGAGGCGCTCGCGTACGCCTACGACATCGTCTGCAACGGCAACGAGATCGGTGGCGGCTCCATCCGTATCCACCGCCGCGACGTCCAGGAGCGCGTGTTCGCGGTCATGGGCATCGGTGAGGAGGAGGCGCGCGAGAAGTTCGGCTGGCTGCTCGACGCCTTCCAGTTCGGCGCCCCGCCGCACGGCGGGATCGCGCTCGGCTGGGACCGGGTGGTCGCGCTGCTCACGGGCGCGGAGTCGATCCGCGACGTCATCGCGTTCCCGAAGTCGGGCGGCGGCTACGACCCGCTGACCGGGGCGCCCGCGCCGATCACGGAGCAGCAGCGCAAGGAGGCCGGCGTCGACGCTCGTCCGAAGCAGCCCGCCACGGCGCCCGGGTCGGACGCCGGCGTGCCGGACGAGGCCGCTGCGGCGCCCGTCGAGGCGTGACGGCGGCGCCCGGGGCCTCGACGACGCTCCCGGCGCCCTGGGCGGACGACCCGTTCCTGCTCGACGACCGCCCGCTGTGGTCGCCCGAGCAGGTGCTCACCCGGGACGGCGCGCTGCTGCTCGTGCAGCGCGCCGTCCCGGCCGGCGGGCGACCGGGGACGCGCACGAGCCTGGTCGTCCTCGGCCCGGCGGCGCCGGCCGCGGAGCTGCTGCGTGCGCACGCCCGTGCTGCGGGCACCCGGGCCGCGCACACCGTGGCGTGGGTGGACACGGCGGCCCTCGGGCTGCTGCAGGCCGCGGACGTCACGCGCCTGGGTCTGCGACCCGCGCGGACCGGCTGGGAGTGGATGGTCACCGAGCACGCCCCGCCCGCGCTGGCGGGCGAGGTCGGGGTCCGGGAGCTCGACCCGGCCGGCGACGCCGACACGATCCGCGCGTGCCTCGCCGCCGCCAACCCGACCACGGACGCCGACCCCACCGGTCCGGGCGAGCGCTGGTGGGGGAGCGTCGCGCCCGACGGCACGCTGGCGGGGGTGATCGGGTCGGCGCCGCGCGCGGGCCGGGGCGGGCGCCGTCCGGGCGAACCGGGGTCGGCCCACCTGCACGGGCTGGGCGTCCGGCCCGGTGACCGCGGCCAGGGGCTCGGCGCCGCGCTGACGGCCGCCGCGACGCGCACGCTCCTGGCCGACGGCGCGGACTGGGTCTCGCTCGGCATGTGGGACGACAACGACGCCGCCCGCCGCATCTACCACCGCCTGGGCCTGCGCACCCTCCACCGCATGACCACCCTCCGCCGCCCCTGACGCCACCCCGCGCCCTCCTGCTTCCCCTTCCTGCCCCCGCCTCCCGGCCCCCCGCAGTCCGACGAGGCTCGCGCAGCGAGATGGGGCGGACTGTCAGCGGGTGTCCCGCGGCACGGCGCCGGGCGGCGCCACGGGCTCGCGGGGAACGGTGGGAGGCTCCGACGTGTCGTCGTGGTGGGTGCCGGACCACCTCGACGGCACGTCGGAGCCTCCGACGTGCCGGCGGACGTGGGTGACGGCGGGCGTGGGGGCCGGCGGGCCGGCGGGCCGGCGGGAGGCGGGGTGGGGGCGTCCGGGGTCAGTGGGTGATCGCCAGGCGGGCGTGGAGGCGGCGCAGCGGGGCCGGGGCCCACCAGTTGAGGTCGCCGAGGACCGTCATCGTCGCCGGGACCAGCAGCAGGCGGACGAGGGTCGCGTCGATGAGCACCGCGACGGCCAGCGAGAAGCCGACCTCCTTGATGACGAGCAGCTCCCCGGCGACGAACCCGGCGAAGACGGCCACGATGATCGCCGCGGCAGACGTGATGACGCGCCCGGACCGCTGCAGGCCGAGGCGGACGGACTCGTCGTTGCTCGCGCCCGCGTCGTGCAGCTCCTTGATGCGCGAGAGCAGGAACACCTCGTAGTCCATGGCGAGGCCGAAGGCGAAGGCGATGACGAGCGCGAGCACGTACGTCTCGATGCCGCCGGTGGACTCGAAGCCGAGCAGCCCGGACAGGTGCCCGTCCTGGAACACCCAGACCAGGATGCCGAGCGACGCGCTCAGCGACACGGCGTTGGTGAGCAGCGCCTTGACCGGCACGAGCAGCGAGCCGGTCATGAGGAACAGCAGGACCAGCGTCGCGAGCGCCACCACCCCGAGAGCCCAGGGTGCGCGGTCGAACAGCGCGTCGGTGAAGTCGATCTGGTTGGCCGCCTGACCGCCGACCCACGCGTCGAAGGGGAGGTCCAGGTCGCGCAGCCCCTGCACGACCTCCTGCGCGACAGCGCCGCCGGGGTCGGTGCTGTCGGGGCGCACCCCGATCACGACCACCGAGTCGCGCACCGTCGGCGGGTCGACGGAGGCGACGCCGTCGAGCGCCTCGATCTCCGGGACGGCCGCGGCGGCGTCGGCCTCACCGGTCTGCGCGACGAGCACCACGGACGGCGAGGACGACGCCGGGTACTGCTCCGCGAGCACGCGCACGAACTCGCGCTGCGGGCTGGACATCGGCAGGAGCTGCGTCGTGGAGTTGCGGAGCTCGACGTGCAGCAGCGGGGACGCGAGGACGAGGAGCACGGCGAGCGAGCCGCCCATCACCCACCAGGGACGGCGCTGCACGCGGGCCGCGAGCCGCGAGAACGCGCCCTCCTCGGACGCGACGTCCGCGGTGCGGGCGAGGACGCTCCGCACGCCGGGCACGCGGGCGAGCACGCTCGGCCGGGCCAGGCGCCGCCCCCCGAGCACGAGGAGCGCGGGCACCAGCGTCAGGGCGGTCGCGACCGCGAAGACGATGACGGCCACGGACCCGGCGCCGAACGCCCGCAGGATGTCCTGCCGGAACACCAGCAGGCCCGCGATCGAGACCCCGACCGTCAGGGCGGAGAACGCCACCGTGCGCCCGGCGGTGCCCATCGTCGTGACCAGGGCGGTGACGACCGCCCCGTCGCCCCGGCGCCGGCGCGCGGACCGTCCCTCGTCGTCGCCGAGCGCCCGGCCCAGCTCCTCGCGGAACCGGGACACGATGAGCAGGCCGTAGTCGATCGACAGGCCGAGCCCGAGCACGGTGACCACGTTGACGACCGAGGACTCGAGGTCGTCCATCAGGTACGACAGGCCGACGAGCGCACCGAGGCCACCCGCGATGGACGCGACGGCGCCGACGATCGGCATGGCGGCGGCGAGGAACCCGCCGAACACCAGCACCATGATGAGCAGCGCCACCGGCAGGGCGATCGCCTCGCCCGTGGTGAGGTCCCGCTCGACCTGGTCGGTGATGGCCGAGACGATCAAGGAGGTCCCGCCGACCAGTCCCGTGGCACCGGGGGACACGTCGTCGAGCGCGGCCGGCACCTCGCGCAGCCGCTGCTCGACGTCGTGCAGCGCCGCGTCCTCCGCGTCGTCGGCCAGCGCGGGGTCGAGCTCGACGACCACGAGGAACCCGTCACCGTCGGCGGCCAGCAGCGGGGCGGCCGCGGGGTTCTCGACACCCTCCGGGAGGACGAACGGGTCGATGACCGAGACGACTCCCGGCACGTCCGCGACGTCGGCGCGCGCGGGCTCGAGCGCGTCCGCGAGGCCCTCCGCCGCCGGGTCCACGCCCTGCACGACGAGCGTCAGGGACGCGCCCGACGTGTCGGACTGCGCGAGCAGCTCGCTCGCGCGGGCGCTGTCGGAGCCCGGCACCACCGGCTCGCCGGTGGTGAGGCGGTCGAAGAGGTTCTGACCCCCGACGCCGACCAGCGCCAGCAGGGCGCAGACGACGGCGACGACCGCCCAGGCGGCGAGCGTCAGGCGGGGGTGACGGGCGACGGTGCGCCCCAGGCTCTCGAACACGCCGGTCAGCATCGCAGGCCGGACCGGGCTCGCGCATCACCGGCGGCGGCGGGGCCGGCGGGACGGCCCGCCGGCCCGGGTCCTCAGTTGTCGGCGGGGCTGCGTAGGCTCGCCGCATGGACCTGTTCGACGCGGTGACCTCCACCGCGCAGGGCACCCCCGCGCCGTCCGCGGGGGCGCCGCTCGCCGTGCGGATGCGGCCGAGCAGCCTGGCGGAGGTCGCCGGGCAGGAGCACCTCCTGGTGCCGGGGTCTCCCCTCCGCCGCCTCGTCGAGGGCGGTGCGGGTGACGCGTCGCGGCGGGCGGCGCCGTCGTCCGTCGTGCTGTGGGGGCCGCCGGGCACGGGCAAGACCACGCTCGCGTACCTCGTGGCGACGACGTCCGGGAGGCGGTTCGTCGAGCTGTCGGCCGTGACCGCCGGGGTCAAGGACGTCCGCCAGGTGGTCGACGACGCCCGTCGCCGTCTGGCCGCGGACGGTTCCGAGACGGTGCTGTTCATCGACGAGGTGCACCGCTTCACCAAGGCGCAGCAGGACGCGCTGCTGCCGAGCGTCGAGAACCGCTGGGTGACGCTGGTGGCGGCGACGACCGAGAACCCGAGCTTCTCCGTGAACTCGCCGCTGCTGTCGCGCTCCCTGCTGCTCACGCTGAAGCCGCTCGGTACCGAGGACGTGCGGGCGCTGGTGCGCCGGGCCGTCGTCGACGAGCGGGGGCTCGGCGGTGCCGTGCGGCTCGAGGAGGAGGCCGAGGAGCACCTGCTGCGGCTCGCGGGCGGCGACGCGCGCAAGGCCCTGACGGTCCTCGAGGCCGCCGCGGGTGCGGCGCTCGCCGACCGGGACGCGCGTGCGGCCGACCCGGACGCGGACCACGACGGCGAGGACGCGGACGCGCCGGCTGTCGTCGACCTCGCGACCGTCGAGCGCGCGATCGACGTCGCCGCCGTGCGCTACGACCGTGACGGCGACCAGCACTACGACGTCATCAGCGCCTTCATCAAGTCGGTGCGCGGCTCGGACGTCGACGCGGCCCTGCACTACCTCGCGCGGATGATCGCCGCGGGGGAGGACCCGCGGTTCATCGCGCGGCGGGTCGTCATCTCCGCCGCCGAGGACGTCGGCATGGCGGACCCGAGCGCGCTGCAGACCGCCGTCGCCGCCGCGCAGGCCGTGGCCCTGATCGGCATGCCGGAGGCGCGCATCATCCTCGCCGAGGCTGTCGTGCACCTGGCGACCGCGCCGAAGTCGAACGCCGCCTACACCGGCATCGACGCGGCCCTGACGGACGTGCGGGCCGGCCGGGTCGGGTCCGTGCCGCCGCACCTGCGCGACGCGCACTACGCCGGCGCCGAGGCGCTCGGCCACGGGAAGGGCTACCTCTACGCGCACGACCACCCGCACGGCATCGCCGCGCAGCAGTACCTCCCGGACGACCTGGTCGGCACCCGCTACTACGCGCCGACGGACAACGGCTACGAGCGGCAGGTGGGTGAGCGGCTCGGGCGGATCCGGTCGGTGCTCGACCAGGCGCCCGCTCCCGGGGGCGGTGGCTGACCGGTGCCGCGCCCGTGGCGACGGGCGGCGGCCGAGCGCGGGGCCGGCGGGCCCCCGTGGCGACGGTTAGGCGCAGGGCGTCCGAGCCGGTAGAGTCGACCGGTCGTCCGGGTTCACCGGACGCGCCTGGGGCCCTAGCCAGCCACCGCCGCTCCCGAGCGGCTCCGGCACGAAGGTCGGCCCCACGCCCGCCGCGGAACCTCCCGCGCCCGGGTGTGCCGTGATCGAACGACAGGAAGAACACTGTGAGCAACGTGACCCGTTCGCGCCGCCAGGTGCGCCTCTCGCGCGCCCTGGGCCTCGCGCTGACGCCGAAGGCCGTCAAGCACTTCGAGAAGCGCCCCTACCCGCCCGGCGAGCACGGCCGCGCCCGCCGCCGCACCGAGTCCGACTACGCCGTGCGCCTGCGCGAGAAGCAGCGTCTGCGCGCCCAGTACGCGCTGCGCGAGAAGCAGCTGGCCCGCGCCTACGAGGCCGCCCGCAAGGCCCCGGGCCTGACCGGTGAGGCCCTCGTCGAGGACCTCGAGACCCGCCTGGACGCGCTGGTGCTCCGCGCCGGCTTCGCCCGCACCATCCTGCAGGCCCGCCAGGTGGTCGTGCACCGCCACGTGCTCGTCGACGGCAAGATCGTGGACCGCCCGTCGTTCCGTGTGAAGGAGGGCCAGACCCTCCAGATCAAGCCGAAGTCGCAGACGACGGTGCCGTTCCAGGTCGCCGCCGCCGGCGCGCACCGCGACGTGCTGCCGGCCGTCCCGGGCTACCTGGACGTGCAGCTCGAGAAGCTCTCGGCTGTGCTGACGCGCCGCCCGAAGCGTGCCGAGGTGCCGATCACGTGCGAGGTCCAGCTGGTCGTCGAGTACTACGCCCGCTGACGCACCCGCGACACCGACCGCGACGCCCCGCACCGCCCGACAGGGACCGTGTGCGGGGCGTCGCGGCCGTCCCGGGGCCGCCGCGCCGCTCCCGGTAGGGTTCCGGTGACGCCGCACGGCGCCGACACGACGCAGAAGGGCTGGCCATGCTGGGAGACATCGCGGGGCTGATCGCGGCCACCGCCTTCGTGCTGCTGGTCGGCGCGCTCGCCGTGCCGCTGGTGAAGCTCGGCCGGGTGCTGGACGAGACCCGCACGTCCGTCCGGGAGATCACCGAGCACACCGTGCCGATCCTCGACGAGGCGGCGACGACCGTGTCCGCGACCAACACCCAGCTCGAGCGCGTGGACGCGATCACGACCTCCGCGGCGCAGGTCACGCAGAACGTCTCGGCGCTCACCTCGCTGTTCGCGGCGACCGTCGGCGGGCCGATGATCAAGGTCGCGGCCTTCAGCTACGGCGTCCGGCGCGCGCTGTCGGGGCTCGGCAAGGGCCGGTCGGCGCGATGAGACGGCTGTTCTGGGTCGGCGTCGGGGCGGCCGTGGCCGTCGCCGGTGCGCGCCGCCTGGGGCTGCTGGACACCCCGGGGGCTGCGCGCGACGCGGCCCCGGCCGCGGACGGCTCCCTCGGGGCCGCCGCCCTGGCGGCCCAGGCCGCGCGCACCGCCTTCCGGGCCGGGGCGACCACCGCCGGCGCGGTCCGCTCGCTCGCCGACGCCCGGCGGGAGCTGCGGGCCGGCATGGCGGAGCGCGAGGCGCAGCTGCGGCACGACCTCGTCGGCGACGTGGACGTGGACGCCCTGCGGGCCGAGCGCGCTGCGCGGCGCGCGACCACGTCGGACGACGGCGGTGCCGTGCCGCCGGCCTGGCACCACGACCCCGAGGCCCGGTCGGCCGCCCGCGAGGCCCGCGCCCGTCGCGGCTGGGCCGAGGAGCCCACCGAGGACCCGGAGGACGAGGACGGCGACGTGCCGTACTCGTTCTACTGACGACGGCCCGCAGCCCCCTAGGCTGCTCCCCGGCCGGACGGGAACACCCCGGGCCGGCGCGACGCTGAGCACGACAGCGGCGGGACGCGGTCCCGCCCACCGACACTGCAGAGGACACCATGCGCACCGCCGAGATCCGCCAGCGTTGGCTCGACTTCTTCGAGGCCCGCGGTCACGCCGTGGTGCCCTCGGCCCCGCTGATCTCGCCCGACCCGTCGACGCTGTTCGTCATCGCGGGCATGGTGCCGTTCATCCCCTACATGCTCGGCGAGCAGACGGCCCCGTGGCCGCGCGCGACCAGCGTGCAGAAGTGCGTGCGGACCCTCGACATCGAGGAGGTCGGCAAGACCACCCGCCACGGCACGTTCTTCCAGATGAACGGCAACTTCTCGTTCGGCGACTACTTCAAGGAGGGGGCGATCACCCACGCGTGGGAGCTGATCACCACCCCCCAGGACCAGGGCGGCTACGGCTTCGACCCGGAGACGATCTGGGTCACGGTCTACGAGACCGACGACGAGGCGGCGGAGCTCTGGAAGACGATCGCAGGCCTGCCGGACGAGCGCATCCAGCGCCGCGGCATGAAGGACAACTACTGGTCCACCGGTGCGCGCGGCCCCGCCGGTCCGTGCTCGGAGATCTACGTCGACCGCGGCCCGGCGTACGGGCGCGAGGGCGGCCCGGTCGCCGACGAGGACCGGTACATCGAGATCTGGAACCTCGTCTTCATGCAGTACGAGCGGGGCGACGGGGGCGGCAAGGAGAACTTCCCGATCCTCGGCGAGCTCAAGCAGAAGAACATCGACACCGGCATGGGCCTGGAGCGCGTCGCGTTCCTGCTGCAGGGCGTCGACAACATGTACGAGATCGACGAGGTCTTCCCGGTCATCGAGGCCGCGCAGCAGCTGTCCGGACGCCGCTACGGCGCCGACCACGAGGACGACGTGCGGATGCGCGTGGTCGCGGACCACGTGCGCTCGGGCCTGATGCTCATGGGCGACGGGGTCGTGCCGTCCAACGAGGGCCGCGGCTACGTGCTGCGTCGCCTGCTGCGCCGCGCGGTGCGGGCGATGCGCCTGCTCGGGGTCGAGACGCCGGCGCTGCCGACGCTGCTGCCCGTGTCCCGCGACGCGATGTCACCGTCGTACCCGGAGCTCGCGCGCGACTTCGACCGCATCGCCCGGGTCGCGTACGCGGAGGAGGAGGCGTTCCTGCGCACCCTGGTGTCCGGCACGTCGATCCTCGACCTGGCGGTCTCGGAGGCGAAGTCCGCGGGCTCGCCGGGCGCGTCGCCGCTCCTGTCGGGCGAGAAGGCGTTCCAGCTGCACGACACCTACGGCTTCCCGATCGACCTCACCCTCGAGATGGCGGCCGAGCAGGGCGTCTCCGTCGACGAGAAGGCGTTCCGGACCCTGATGCAGGCGCAGCGCGACCGCGCCCGGGCGGACGCGCTGGCCAAGCGCGCGGGCCGCACGGACACGGCGGCGTACCAGGACCTGCACGCGACGCTCAGCGGCTCGGCCGGCAAGCCCGTCGAGTTCGTCGGCTACGACCGCACCACGTCCCGCGCGCGGGTCGTGGGCCTGCTGGTCGACGGTGCGCCCGCGCCCGCGGCGACGGCCCCGGCGGACGTCGAGGTCGTCCTGGACGTCACGCCGTTCTACGCCGAGATGGGTGGCCAGCTCGCGGACCACGGCACGATCGTGCTGGACGGGGGCGCGACGATCGAGGTCGACGACGTCCAGGCGCCCGTCAAGGGCCTGCCCGTGCACCGCGGGCGCCTCGTGGAGGGCACCGTCACGCTCGACGAGCCCGGCGTCGCCGCGATCGACACCGAGCGCCGCCTCGCGATCAGCCGTGCGCACACCGCCACGCACATGGTCCACAAGGCGATCCAGGAGTCCCTGGGCCCGACCGCGACCCAGGCGGGCTCGGAGAACGCCCCGAGCCGCGTGCGGTTCGACTTCCGCTCCGGCCAGGCCGTCCCGCAGGGCGTGCTGTCCGAGGTCGAGGGGCGCGTCAACACCCGGCTCCAGGAGGACCTCGAGGTCACGGACGCGGTCATGCCGATCGCGGAGGCGCGGGCGCTCGGCGCCATGGCGCTGTTCGGGGAGAAGTACGGCGACCAGGTGCGCGTCGTGTCGATCGGCGGCGACTGGTCGCGCGAGCTCTGCGGTGGCACCCACGTGCGCCGCTCCGGCGAGCTCGGCCTCGTGACGCTCCTCGGCGAGTCGTCCATCGGCTCCGGAGTCCGCCGCGTCGACGCCCTCGTGGGTGACGGGGCGTACGGCTTCCACGCCAAGGAGCGCGCGCTGGTGGGGCAGCTCTCGGGCCTGCTCGGGGCGCGCCCCGACGAGCTCGCGGACCGCGTGTCCTCGCTGCTCACGCGGCTGAAGGACTCCGAGAAGCAGCTCGCGTCCGCGCGGGCCGCCCAGGTCCTCGCGGCGGCGGGCGCGCTCGCCGCGTCCGCGGAGGAGGTGGCGGGCGTGCGGGTCGTGACGCACGACGCCGGCGAGGCCACGGCGGACGACCTGCGCACGCTGGTGCTCGACGTCCGGGGCCGCCTCGGCGAGTCCTCGCCCGCGGTCGTCGCCGTCGGCGGGGTCGCGAAGGGCCGGCCCGTCGTGGTCGTCGCCACGAACGCGGGAGCCCGGGAGAAGGGCGTGCGGGCCGGTGCGCTCGTGCGGACCGCCTCCGGGCTGCTCGGCGGGGGCGGCGGCGGCAAGGACGACCTCGCGCAGGGCGGCGGTGCCGACGCGGCCCGCCTGCCGGAGGCCCTCGCCGGGGTGCGCGACGCGATCCGGGCGGGCGTCTGAGCGGGGTGGCCGGCGTGCACGGCTCGGGCCGCGCGCCGGGGGACGACGAGGTCCCGGACGCCGACGTGGTGGTCCGGGGCGCGCGCCTGGCCGTCGACGTGGGCTCCGTGCGGGTCGGCCTCGCGGCCAGCGACCCGGACGGCCTCGTCGCCACGCCGGTCGCCACGCTCGCACGCGACACGCGTCGTCCCGCCCCCGGTGACCTGCCCCTCGACCTCGCGCAGGTCGTCGCGGAGGTGGCCGAGCGGGCCGCCGCGGCCGTCTACGTCGGCCTGCCGCGGCACCTGTCCGGCACGGAAGGCGCTGCGGCACAGGCCGCGCGCGCGTACGCTGGGACGCTGGCGACGGCTGTCGCGCCGGTCCCGGTGCGGCTGGTCGACGAGCGCATGAGCACGGTGAGCGCTCACCAGGCGCTGCACGCGTCCGGCCGGTCGGGTCGTCGTCATCGCGCGGTGGTCGACCAGGCGGCCGCCGTCGTCATCCTGCAGACCGCGTTGGACGCGGAGCGTTCCTCGGGCCGCCGGCCCGGTGAGCGGGTCACGGCGACCCGCACGGAGGACGCCCCGGGTCGGCGCCAGGGGGGTCTGGGGGACGCAGGTCAGGCAGGACACACCGAAGGGACAGCGGAGTGAGTGACCTCTTCCTCGGGGCTCCGGAGCAGGAGCACGGCGAGGCCCCCCCGCCCTCGCGCCGCTCCCGCAGGGACACGAAGGAGCAGCACGTCCGGCAGCGCAAGACGCGCCGTCGGCGCTCCGTCGTCGTCCTCGTGCTCGCCCTTGCCCTCGTCGGCGGCGCCGCGTTCGTCGTCTGGAGCGTGGTCGGTGGGCTGTTCTCCGGCGACGACGCCGAGCAGACCGTCCAGGACTACCCGGGTCCCGGCAGCGGCGAGGTCCAGGTGACCGTCGCGTCCGGCGACACCGGCGGTGCGATCGGGCAGACCCTGGCCGAGGCGGGCGTGGTCGCGACCGCGCGCGCGTTCTCCGACGCGTACGCGACGAACCCGAACGCGCAGTCGATCCAGCCCGGCACGTACGCGCTGCAGCTCGAGATGAAGGCCAGCGACGCCGTCAACGCGCTGCTCGACGCGGAGAACCGCGTGTCCAACCGCGTGACGATCCCTGAGGGCTACACCGCGCAGCAGATCTACCAGCGCGTGTACGAGATCGCGACCATCCCCGTGGAGGACCTGGAGGCAGCCGCGGCCGACACCGCCGCGATCGGGCTGCCGGCGGAGGCGAACGGCAACGTCGAGGGCTGGCTGTTCCCCGCGACCTACGAGATCGAGCCCGGCACGAGCGCCACCGAGGTGCTGTCGCAGATGGTCGCGCGCACCGTCGCGGTGCTCACCGAGAAGCAGGTCCCGCAGGACCAGTGGGAGACGGTGCTGAACAAGGCGTCGATCGTCGAGCGCGAGGGCAAGCTCGACGAGGACCGGCCGAAGATGGCCCGCGCGATCCAGAACCGGCTGGACATCGAGATGCCGCTGCAGATCGACGCGATCGTGGCGTACGGGCTCGGCAAGTCCGGCGCGGACCTCACGTACGCCGACACCCGCGACGCCCAGCCGCCGTACAACCCGTACAACTCGTACAAGGTGCTGGGCCTGCCGCCGACGCCGATCGCCTCACCCGGCGAGGCCTCCATCGACGCGGTGCTGCACCCCGCCGACGGGCCGTGGCTGTACTGGGCGACGGTGAACCTCGACACGGGGGAGACCAAGTTCTCGGAGACGTTCGCGGAGCACCAGACCTACGTGGACGAGCTGCGGGAGTGGCAGGCCGCGAACCAGTGACGACCGCTCCCCGCCGGGCGGCCGTCCTGGGCCACCCGGTCGCGCACTCCCTGTCGCCCCGGCTGCACCGGGCCGCGTACGCGGCGCTCGGCCTGGAGGGCTGGCGCTACGACGCGGTCGACGTCACGGAGGACGCCCTGCCCGGGTTCGTCGCGGCGCTCGACGACAGCTGGGCGGGGCTCAGCGTGACGATGCCGCTCAAGCAGGCCGTCATGCCGCTGCTCGACCACGTCGAGCCGCTCGCGGGCGTGGTCGGGGCGGTCAACACCGTGCTCGTGCAGCCCGGTGGCCGGCGCCCGGTCCTCACGGGTGCCAACACGGACGTGCACGGCATCGTCGCGGCGCTCACCGAGGGGCTCGCCGTGCGCGGGCAGGCGGCGGTCCCACCCACCGGGGGGCGAACCGCCGTCGTCCTGGGGGCGGGCGCCACCGCGGCGTCGACGCTGGCCGCCCTGGCGGAGCTCGGCTGCACCACGCCGGTCGTGCTCGTGCGCTCGATCGGGCGCACCGGCGGGCTCGCGCGGGCCGCGCACCGGATGGGTGTCGAGCCGGTGCTCCGGCCCCTCACGGAGGCGGTGGGCGCCCTGGCGCGGGCCGACCTCGTGGTGTCGACGCTACCGCCGCACGCCGCGGACGGGCTGGCGGCGGAGCTCGCGGGCGCCGGTGCGGGCGCCGGAGCCGGCGCAGCGCCCGGCGTGCTGCTCGACGTCGCGTACGACCCGCGCCGCACCGCGCTGGCGGACGCGTGGGAGACCCGGGGCGGCGTCGCCGTGCCGGGGGAGCGGATGCTGCTGCACCAGGCCGTCGAGCAGGTGCGCCTCATGACGGGACGTCCCGGGCCGCTCGACGCGATGGCCGCCGCGCTCGGCGAGGCCCTTGAGGCGCCCGCGGGCTGAGCCGCCCGGGGACCCGCCGGGCGCGCCGGTGCCCGACGGTCCCTCATCTCCCCCCGCCCTCCTGCCGATGGTCCCTTCGGGGCAGGTGCACGACCTGCGCCCGGGACGAAGGGACACGGGGTGAAGCAGCTCGGCGAGATCCTGCTGGACGAGGGGCTGGTCACCGAGGCGCAGCTGATGGCCGCCCTGGACGAGCAGCTGGTGCGCGGGCAGTCGCTCGGCCGCACGCTGGTCGAGATCGGGGTGCTCACCGAGGGCCAGCTCGTGGCGGCGCTCGCACGGCAGGTCGGCATGGCGTTCGTCGACCTCGACGACTACCCGGTGGACCGCGCCGCGGTGTCCATGGTCCCCGCGGCGCTGTGCCGGCGCTACACGGTGCTGCCGGTGGCGTTCCAGGAGGGCGCGCTGGTGCTGGCCACCGCGGACCCCGGCAACGTCGTCGCGGTGGACGACGTGCGGACGGTGTCGGGGATGACGGTGCTGCCGATCGTCGCGACGTTCGAGAACCTCACGCGGGCGATCGACCGGTTCTGCCGCGCGGACGGCGAGATGGAGGACCTGTCCTCGGCGTTCGAGGAGGAGCAGGCGCCGCAGGACGTCGACCTGTCGAGGGTCGGCGACGTCGTCGAGGACGACGCCCCGATCGTCCGGTACGTCAACCTGCTCGTCACCCAGGCGATCTCCGACCGCGCGTCGGACATCCACATCGAGCCCACCGAGCACGACCTGCGCGTCCGGTACCGCATCGACGGCGTGCTGCACGAGATGCAGCGCTCCCCGAAGCAGATCCAGGGCGGCGTGATCTCGCGGGTGAAGATCCTGTCGGACATCGACATCGCCGAGCGGCGCAAGCCGCAGGACGGCCGCATGTCGGTGACGCACAACGGCCGCAAGATCGACCTCCGCGTCGCGACGCTGCCCACCGTGTGGGGCGAGAAGATCGTCATGCGCATCCTCGACAACTCGACGGCGTCGCTCGACCTGCGTGACCTCGCGTTCCTCGAGCACAACTACGCCACCTACCGCGAGGCGTACACCAAGCCCTACGGCATGATCCTCGTCACCGGCCCCACCGGTTCGGGCAAGTCCACGACGCTGTACGCGACGCTGAACGCCGTCTCCCGGCCCGAGATCAACGTCATCACCGTCGAGGACCCCGTCGAGTACCGGCTCGCCGGCATCAACCAGGTGCAGGTCAACCCGAAGGCCGGCCTCACGTTCGCCGGCGCGCTGCGCTCCATCCTGCGGTCCGACCCCGACGTCGTCCTCCTCGGAGAGATCCGCGACCACGAGACCGCGCAGATCGCCATCGAGGCCGCGCTCACGGGCCACCTGGTGCTGTCGACGCTGCACACCAACGACGCGCCGTCCGCGGTGACGCGGCTCGTGGAGATGGGGATCGAGCCGTTCCTCGTCGGGTCGGCGCTGGACGCCGTCGTCGCCCAGCGGCTCGCGCGGCGGCTGTGCGAGAAGTGCAAGGAGCCCTACGTCCCCACGGAGACGGAGCTCATCTCGGCGCGGTTCCCGTGGGTGCCGGGGGAGGCGCTGCCCGAGCTGTTCCGGCCCGAGGGGTGCGTCGCGTGCTCCCGGACCGGGTACCGGGGGCGCGTCGCGCTGCACGAGGTCATGCGCGTCACCGAGGACATCGAGCGGCACGCCGTCGCGCGGTCGTCGTCCGCCGAGATCGCGGCGACGGCGCGGGAGCAGGGGATGATCACGCTGCGCGACGACGGGTGGCAGAAGGTCGTGCTGGGGCAGACCTCGATCGAGGAGATCCTGCGGGTGGTCGCGTGAACGGACCGGCGTCCGGGTGGACCGGCCGTTCAGGACTCAAGAATCCGCTGAAGAGCACCGATGAGGGGATGCGGAGCCGCATCCGGCGCGCAGGCACGAAGGGAGCCGACAGGTGAGCGAAGGCTACGGGGCCGTGCACGGGGCCGTTCCGCCCGCCGCGGCTCAGGTGCCGCCCGTGTCGCCGCGGGAGATGTCGGGCGTGACGACCGGATTCGGCAGGCCACCGGGGACGGCGGGAGGACCTGTGCCTGCGGGCGCACCGTCGGTGCCAGAAGGGTCGAGGGGGCCGTCAGAGCCGGGCCTCCGCAACCGACAGCGCGATTCGGTCGGCCGTGCGGGAATGGGCTATCAGCGAGATCAGGGCGATCTCGATATCGACGCCGCGCTCGCTGCGATGGTCCATGCGGGCGCCTCCGACCTCCACCTGACCTCGGGTGCTCCACCTACGGTGCGCGTGGCAGGGTCGCTGCAGGCGCTCGACGGCTTCGACGTCCTGCAACCCGACGCGCTCCGCCGGACTCTGTACTCGGTGCTGACGCAGAAGCAGCGCGAGAAGTTCGAGGCGAACCTCGAGCTCGACCTCTCCTACTCCCTGCGGGGACTGGCCCGGTTCCGCGTCAACCTCTACCAGCAACGCGAGTCGCTCGGTGCGGCGTTCCGGGTGATCCCGTACGAGATCAAGCCGCTGGAGCAGCTGGGCGTTCCCCCGGTGGTCGCCAACTTCGCCGGCCTCCCGCGCGGGCTCGTCCTCGTCACCGGGCCCACGGGGTCCGGCAAGTCGACGACTCTTGCTGCGATCATCGACCTCGCCAACCGCACGCGGGCCGACCACATCATGACCGTCGAGGATCCGATCGAGTTCCTGCACCGCCACAAGAAGTCGCTGATCAACCAGCGAGAGGTGGGGGAGGACACGCACTCGTTCGCCGCCGCGCTCAAGCACGTGCTGCGCCAAGACCCGGACATCATCCTGGTCGGCGAGCTGCGCGACCTCGAGACGATCTCCGTCGCGCTCACCGCTGCGGAGACCGGGCACTTGGTCTTTGCGACCCTGCACACGCAGGATGCGGCGCAGACGATCGACCGTGTGATCGACGTCTTCCCGGCGCACCAGCAGGCGCAGGTGCGCACCCAGCTGGCCGGTGCTCTGCAGGGCGTGGTGAGCCAGACGCTGTGCAAGCGTGCTGATGCGCCGGGGCGCGTGGTGGCGACCGAGGTCATGGTGGCCACCGCTGCCATCCGGAACCTCATCCGCGAGGGCAAGACCTATCAGGTGTACTCGGCGATGCAGGCCGGCGCGCAGCACGGCATGCACACGATGGACCAGCACCTGGCCGAGCTCGTGCGGACGGGTCGCATCACCTACGAGTCCGGTCTGGAGCGCGCGCACCACGTCGAGGACTTCAACCGGCTCACCGGGCGGTTCTCCGGGGTGAGCCAGGGTGCCGCGGGAATGGGTGCCGGCAACGGGTTCGCTGGGGACGCCTTCGGTCAGGCGGGCGTCTGATGGCGGACACGAAGACGTTCGAGTACGCGGTCCGCGACCGCTCCGGCAAGCTCGTCAAGGGCCGCATCGACGCCAACGACCAGGCTGCGGTCGCCCGTCGGCTCAAGAGCATGGGCCTCGCGCCCGTGTCCGTCGCCGAGGTGCAGACGACCGGCCTCCAGCGCGAGATCACCATTCCTGGCCTCGGCGCGCGGATAGGCCTCAAGGACCTGGCAGTGACCTCCCGCCAGATGGCGACGATGGTGTCAGCCGGGCTTTCGCTGATCCGGACCCTCGGCATCCTGGCGGAGCAGACGGAGAACAAGGCGCTGTCCAAGGTCCTCGGGCAGGTGCGCAGCGACGTCGAGGTCGGCCTCTCGCTCTCGGCCTCGCTCGAGAAGCACCCACAAGTCTTCCCTCCGCTCATGATCAACATGGTGCGTGCGGGTGAGACCGGTGGGTTCCTCGAGCGGTCGCTGCTGTCGGTGGCCGAGAACTTCGAGGCCGAGGTCAAGCTGCGCGGCCAGATCAAGTCTGCCCTGGCCTACCCGGTCGTCGTGCTCTGCATCGCGATCCTGGCGATGATCGGCATGCTGCTGTTCATCGTGCCGATCTTCGAGGGAATGTTCGCGGACCTCGGTGGGACGCTCCCGGCGCCGACGAGGTTCCTGGTGTGGCTGTCGGGGATCATGAAGTGGCTCGCGCCGGTTCTTGTGGTGGCGGCTGCGGTGTTCCTCGCGTGGTGGAGCAGGCACAAGAACGACACCGGAATCCGCCAGCGACTTGATCCGATCAAACTGCGCCTTCCTGTTTTCGGGGGACTCATCCGGAAGATCGCAGTGTCCCGATTCACCCGCAACTTCGGCACCATGATCGCTGCAGGTGTACCGCTGCTCCAGGCGCTCGACATCGTGGGCCAGACGAGTGGCAACTGGGTGATCGAGCACGCGGTCAAGGATGTGCGGGAGTCCGTGCGCCGCGGCTCGTCCCTCGCGGAGCCCCTGTTGCACCACGATGTCTTCCCGCCGATGGTCACGCAGATGATCGCCGTGGGGGAGGACGCGGGAGCGCTGGAGACGATGCTGAGCAAGATCTCGGAGTTCTACGACCAGGAGGTCGAGCAGACCACCGAGTCGCTCACCAGCCTCATCGAGCCACTGATGATCGTCACCGTCGGTGGCCTCGTCGGTGGCATGATCGTCGCCCTCTACATGCCGATGTTCTCGATCTTCGAGCTCATCCAGTAGCTCCAAAGAGTGAATCGCCCGCGCTCCTGTGCGGACCACTCAAGTCGGTCGGTCACAGGGCCGATGACGTGGGTGTGAGGTGATGCGGGGCGGTTCTCCGTGAAACACCTCGCGCCTGTGCTGGTATCCCTTTGAAGCAGATCGGAAGTGTCATGGTCGGTTACGTCCGCAAGGCGCTCGCCAAGCGCGAGGACGGCGAGAAGGGCTTCACCCTCGTCGAGCTCCTCGTCGTGGTCATCATCATCGGCATCCTGGCCGCGATCGCGGTCCCGCTGTACCTCAACCAGCAGAACAAGGCGAAGGAGTCCGCGGCTAAGGCGGACCTGTCGACCCTGCGGACGAATGTCGCCGTCGTGCTGTCGGAGTACCCCGACGCGACCGGCATCGGATTCAGCGCCGCCGGGTCGAACCCCGTGGTCATCACCCCGTCGGGCGTGACGGGCGCGACCGCGACCAGCGTCGCCGTGAGCGACGGCGTGGAGTTCGTGAGCGGCACCGTCGACATGGCAGCGGGCACGTTCAGCATCTCCGTCTCCTCGGCGAACGGGAAGACGTTCGAGACCGACCAGGCCGGTTCGATCACCGAGAGCTGAGACTCGTCTCGTCTCCTGCCGGAGGCACGCCGCGGCGGCGTGCCTCCGGCACCGGTATGTGGAGGAGGTGCGGGGTGCGCAACCGTGACGAGGAGTCCGGCTTCAGCATGATCGAGGTCGTCGTGGCACTGACGCTCGCGGGCATCCTGCTCGCCGTACTCGCCCCGCTCGTGATCGGCACCGTCGTCGCGACGGGCAAGATGACCACGATCTCCTCCGCCACCCAGGTGGCCGCGGCAGGCAACGACGCGGCGCGGGCGCAGCTGGACGCGGGAGGCCTCGCGAGCTGCTCGTCGCTCGTCAGCGGCTCCCCGGGCCTCACGACGAGCACGGACCAGCGCGGAGTGACGATGCGGCGCGCGGTGACTGTCACCGGAGCTTGCACCGCGAAGTCGGTCGCCACGGTGGTGGTGCGCGTGACGGCCGTCGGTGACACCGGTCTGTTCCGCGACGGGACGGAGCTCGCTTCGACGAGGACGCGGGTGTACCTGCCGTGAACCGCCCGCGCCATCGGCTCGACACGACCCGGGAGGGCGGCTTCACTCTCGTCGAGCTCCTCGTCGCGATGACCGTGGGTCTCCTCGTGCTCGCCATGGTCACCGGCGGCCTGATCATGCTGATCGGGCAGCAGCGTCGAGTCGTCGACACCGGTCAGACCGGCAGCGAGGTGCAGGCCGCCTTCTCCGGGATCCAGCGCGGGGTACGCAACTCCACGGCGGACGGCATCGAGGTCAGCGACAGCGGGCGGCTCATGGTCGCGCTTACTGGCGGCGGCACCAGCACATCCGCGTGGCGCTGCCAGGCGTGGCGTTACGTACCCGCGGCGGATGCGGGAGACGCCGGGACGCTCTATTGGACGATCCGCCCGCAGGGAACGGCGCTGGATGTCGTCACCGACCCCGAGGCCGCCGGGTGGACGGTGCTGGTCGAGAACGTCGTGACGGACGGGAGCCAACCGGTCTTCACCCTGCAACCGAGCGGGTCGGTGCGGATCGCGATGGTCGCGTCGCGTACGGGTCAGCCTGATGACATCGAGGCTGTACGTATGGACACCGAGGTGGTGCGGTTGCCGCAGGCGCACTCGGGCAAAGGTGGGTGCTTCTCGTGACGGGAGTAGGGATGCGAAGGCTGCTGCCGGGCCGGCCCGGCAATGACGAGGGTTTCGCTCTGGCCTCGGTGATCGGGCTCATGCTGCTCGGTGCGCTGATCGTCTCGCTGATGCTGACGGCCACGCTGCGGTCGATCGGCTCGACCACGGCGACGCGCGCGTCCGTGCAGGCGAAGGCGGCGGCCCAGACCGGCATCGACGACGTCCGCGCGATGCTTGCGGCGGGGACGTGCGTCTCAGGAACCGTGACGGGGACGAACCCCGGCTACACCGTGACCCTCCATCCGTCGAATGCCGGTGACGCCACGGCGGCCCTGCCGGTCGCGTGCCCGACCGCGAGCTCGCGTTCTGTGTTCCTTGTCTCGGCCGGACGAGCGACGGCACGTGGTGTCGGCTCGGACGACGGGGATGTCCGCACGGTGGAGGCTCTGTTCACGAAACCTGCCGGCTCGCCCAAGTTCAGCAAGGCCATGTTCGGGCTGAACGGCGTCAACGTGAGCACCAACGTCTCCGTGTACGACAGCACGGGGACGAACTCGGCGGACATCTTCACCGAGGGCAAGTTCAACTGCGCATCAGCGATGACACTGCAGGGCAGTCTGTACGCGCGCGGCGACATCAACTTCTCCAGCTCCCCGTGCACGGTGAACGGCTCGGTCCTGACCGAAGGTGACTTCCAGTGCTCAGCCGGCACGACGATCGGCGGCAACCTGCTCGTCGGGAAGACCGCGACCTTCCAGAGCAACCCGTGCGACGTCGCCGGCATGACCCACGCGGGGACCAACGTCGTCATGCCGAACGGCGGGACCAAGCTCGGCACGTCGGTGCTGGCGCGCGGCTCGCTGCTCGTCAACGGCGTCCCGTCCACGACGGTGAACACCATCACCCTCGGCGGTGTGGTCAGCGGGTCGCACCGGGCCGCCATCGTCTCGGCGTGGGGCCCGCGGCTCGCCGAGAACCAGACCGTCGCGGCCCCGCCCGCGTACCCGGTGTCTGCGGCGAACGAGTTCCCGCGACTCACCGCCGACGACCCCTCGATCACCTCCGGCTTCACGACGAAGCCCTGGGGCAGCACCGTCCTCGACGCGATGAGCTCCGGTTCGAAGCCCGGCGCGTGCAACCTGAACTGGGGCGGGAATCGGTATCCGTCGCCGATCGTCATCTCCGCGAACACGCGCTTCGATACGCGAACAGAGTGTGCGGGCGGCGTCACCCTCGGCATGTCGCTCTGGTTTGAGCTGAAGGCCGACCTCGTGATCGTGGCCAATCAGATCAACCAGAACGGGAACATCAAGTTCACCTCGGGCGACGGGCAGAAGCACAGCGTCTACCTCGTGAACCCCTGGCCCGCAGCTGCTACGACGTGTAGCTCGACCGCGTCGCCGGGGATCGAGCTCACGTCAGGCACCTGGACCCAAGACCCGAAGCTCGCCGTGCTGATGTACTCCGCCCGTCCGATCTCGGTGAAGAACACGCCTGTTCTCACCGGCCAGATGTATGGCTGCACCATGGCGTTCAGCACCTCCGTGAACCTCACGTACACACCGGTCGGTTCGGTCGTGGACCCGGCAGCCACACCCTGGTCGGTGTCGTTCGAGCGCGACCGGGGCTGACGAGGTGCCTGTCCAGGCGCTCACCGCCTTGCTCTGCGGAGTCCTCGGCCTCGCGATCGGCTCGTTCCTCAACGTCGTCGTCTGGCGGGTCCCGCGGGGTGAGTCCGTCGTGAGCCCACGCTCGGCCTGCCCCCGTTGCAGGCACGAGATCCGCGCCCGTGACAACGTGCCGGTCCTGTCGTGGCTGGTGCTGCGCGGACGGTGCCGCGACTGCGGGGAGTCGATCTCGTCGCGGTACCCGGCCGTCGAGGCCGGGACAGCTGCACTGTTCGCCACCGTCGGCTGGTCGGCAGGCCCGAGCTGGGTGCTTCCGGCCTATCTCTACCTGACCGCGATCGGCGTGGCGCTCGCGCTGATCGACCTGGACTCCCAGCGCCTGCCGGACAAGCTCGTCCTGCCCTCGTACCCCATGGCGCTGGTGCTGCTCGCCCTCGCTAGCTGGAACCCGGGTGGCGCGTCTGACTGGGGCGCTTTGGTCCGGGCCGTGACGGGCGGCGCCGTCATGTTCGCGGTGTACCTGCTGATCGTGCTGCTGTACCCGCGGGGCATGGGACAGGGCGACGTCAAGCTCGCCGGCGTCCTCGGGATGTACCTCGCGTGGGCTGGGTGGGGCAACCTCGTCGTGGGGTGGTTCGCTGCTTTCCTGCTGGGTGGCATCGTCGGCATCAGTCTGGTCGCTGGGCGGCGAGCGGGGCGCAGGACGGCCATCCCGTTCGGGCCCTGGATGCTGCTGGGCGCGGCTACCGGTCTGCTGGTGGGGGCGCAGATCTCGGGCTGGTACGTCGACCTCGTGATCTGACCAGGTGGTCGTCAGCGCGACGTCTCAAGTGGGCGGGGTGTGCGGCCGATAGCACGGAAGACCACCGACAGGGAGGAGAGGCCGACGTGGCGAGCACCCGCGTGATCGGACTCGACATCGGTACGACCGCGGTGCGGGCGGCCGAGCTGGAGTTCAGCGGCCGCGGCAAGACCGGTCAGTCAGCGACTCTCCTGCGCTACGCGGAGGCGCCGTTGCCGCACGGCGCGGTACGCGACGGTGAGGTGGCCGAGCCGGCAACGGTCTCGACGATCCTGCGCCAGCTCTGGTCGCGGGCGAAGTTCAGTACCCGCGATGTCGTCATCGGCGTCGGGAACCAGCGGGTCCTCGTGCGCGAGATCGAGCTGCCGTGGATGCCGCCGGCTCAGATCAGGGAGACCCTGCCCTTCCAGGTGCAGGAGTCGCTCCCGATGTCGACCGATGAGGCACTTCTCGACTTCTTCCCGACGGATGAGGTCTCGGGGCCGCAGGGCCGCACCCTGCGCGGCATGCTCGTCGCCGCCCAGCGGGACACCGTCAACGCGAACGTCGTGGCTGTCGAGGGGGCCGGTCTGCGTCCCACGATGGTCGACCTCAACGCCTTCGCGCTGCTGAGGGCCCTTGCCCGGGGTGATTTGGGTTCGCGGGTCGTCGCGTTCGTCGAGATCGGCGCGGCGGTCACCGACGTGATCGTGTCTGCGCACGGCATCCCGCGCCTGGTCCGAACACTGCCGTCGGGTGGCCAGAACGTGACCCAGGCGATTGCGAGCGGTCTCGGCGTCGCCGTCCCCGACGCCGAGACCATCAAGCGGGAGCTGGGCGTGGCGCACCAGTACCCATCCGGGCAGGAGGCGGCCGGCGAAGCGATCGGCGCCGTGACGAGGACGCTGGTCGAGGCGATCCGCAACACCTTCGTGTACTACCAGGGCAACCATCCGGGCGCGGGGATCGAGGGGGTCGTCCTGACGGGGGGTGGCGCTCACCTTCCCGGGCTCGGTCAGTACCTCTCGTCGGCCAGTCGGCTCCCCGTCGCGCTCGGCGACGCGCTGGTGGGAGTCCGGCGGCCCAAGAAGGGCCCTGACCTCTCGGGGTTCGAGTCGCGGGTCACGATGCCGGTCGGCCTCGCCTTCGGAGTTGCAGCATGAGCGTCACCGAGCTCGCCCACGACCAGGGTGCCGCCGTCGTCCCGATCCTCGGGCGTCCGCCACAAGTCAACCTGCTACCGCCCGAGGTGCGCTCCGCGCGCGGGTTGCGGGTCCTGCAGCGTTGGCTCGCCATCGCTCTCGTGGCGGTCCTGGCCTTGTGTGCCGCGATGTACGGGTATGCGGCTCTCCAGCGCAGCGACGCCCAGGACGAGCTCGCTCGCGAGCAACAGCGCACGGCCGACCTCCAGGTCCAGATCGCGAAGTACGCCGAGCTGCCGCAGGTGGAGTCAGCGCTGAACCGGGCGTGGACGGCGCGCGAGATGGGGATGGCGACCGACGTCCTGTGGGCCGAGCGCATCGGCGCGATCGCCGCGCTGCTGCCCAACGACATGAAGATCGAGGGCTTCGTCGTCGACCAGCCCAGCGTGATCGACCCGGAGGTCGCGAGTGGGAACGCGCTGCGCTTCGCGCCGACCGGTGCCATCTCGCTGACGCTGCGCAGCACGGTGCTGCCGGACACGGCGACGCTCATGGAGACGCTCGAGACGATGCCAGGATTCGTGTCGCCGTGGTTCTCGACAGCGGAGGTCGCGGAGGAGGACGGTGCGGTCTTCTACCGGGTCACCCTGTCGGTTTTCGTCACGCAGGACGCGTACTCGAACCGCTACCTGCGGCCGGACGGTGCCGGCACGACCGAGGGGAGCGACGGCTGATGGGCGCGAAGAGGGGAACCTGGATCGCCGGTGCGGCATTCATTGGCGTCGTGGCTCTGGTCGGCACCTGGTTCCTCGGCGTGTCGCCGGTGCTGGACGAGTCGGCGCGGCTGACGGCGGAGAGTGAGACGACCCGTGCGCAGAACGTCCAGCTGGAGGCGAAGCTGCATCAGTTGTCGGCGGACTCCGCCAAGCTCCCGGAGCTGAAGGCGGAGCTCGCGCAACTGCAGGTCGGCATACCGACCACAGCTCAGGTGGACGACTTCCTGCGGTGGGTCGACGAGATCCAGACCGCACGCCAGATCCCGACGGTCAACGTCGAGGTCGCCGACCCGATGAGCGTCGTCGACAACCGGGGGGCACTGACACCCGAGCCGGCGCCCACCGACGCCTCGAGCGCGTCGCCGAGTCCCGAGCCGTCGGCGAGTCCCGATGACACGTCGGGGGGGGAGAACGCAGACAAGTCGACGGCGGAGACGCCGACGGCCGCCGTCCCAGGTCCTGATGGGTTCGTGGCCGTGCCGGTCACGATCACCGTCCTCGGGAACTTCGTCAGCTCGCTCGGGTTCATCTCCGACCTGCAGAGCGCGGACGGGCGCCTGTTCCTCGTCACCGATCTGGAGGGCTTCGGGCAGGACGACGCGGAGGCCGCCGACGGGCGGCCCGCTACGGTTCGCGGCGACGTCGAGCTGACGATCACCGGCAACTTGTACGTCCTCATCGACCCCGCCGGGCTCACGGCACCGGAGCAGGACGGGAGCCTTCCCCCGCTCGACCCGGGCAAGCCCGCGCTCGGTGCCGACGCCTGACCCGGCACCCCTCCCCGCGCCCCGGCCCACCCCGTGGACCGGGGCGCGGTGCTGCCCGCCCGACATGGGAGGATCGCGACCATGCTCCGTTGGTTGACGTCCGGTGAGTCGCACGGCCCCGCCCTGGTGGGCGTCCTGGAGGGTCTCCCCGCGGGTGTCGAGGTCGAGTCGGCTCACATCCGCGACGCGCTGGCGCGGCGGCGGCTGGGGTACGGCCGCGGCGCGCGCATGAAGTTCGAGCAGGACGAGGTGCGCATCCTCGGCGGCGTGCGGCTCGGGTTGTCGCAGGGCGGCCCGGTGGCGATCGAGATCGGCAACACCGAGTGGCCGAAGTGGGTCGACGTGATGTCGGCGGACCCGGTGGACGACCCGGAGAAGCTGAACCGCGCGCGCAACGCCCCGCTGACGCGGCCGCGGCCGGGCCACGCGGACCTCGTCGGGATGCGCAAGTACGCGTTCGACGACGCGCGTCCGGTGCTGGAGCGGGCGTCCGCGCGGGAGACGGCGACGCGGGTGGCGCTCGGGACGGTCGCGGCGCGGTTCCTGGAGCAGGCGGCGGGCGTCCGGCTGGTGTCGCACGTGGTGGGCATCGGGCCGGTGGCGGTCCCGGACGACGCGGCGCTGCCCGGCCCGGACGACGTCACGGCGCTCGACGCGGACCCGGTGCGCTGCTTCGACGCGGCGACGTCGGCGGCGATGGTGGCCGAGATCGACGAGTGCCACAAGGACGGCGACACCCTCGGCGGCGTCGTGGAGGTGCTCGTGTACGGGCTGCCGTCGGGCCTGGGCTCGTACGTGCACGCGGACCGGCGGCTGGACGCGCGGCTCGCGGGTGCGCTCATGGGCATCCAGGCGATCAAGGGCGTGGAGGTCGGCGACGGCTTCCGCACGGCGACGCGGCGGGGGTCGCAGGCGCACGACGAGATGGAGCGTGACGCGGACGGCGTGATCCGCCGGCGCTCGAACCGCGCGGGCGGGCTCGAGGGCGGCATGACGAACGGCGAGGTGCTGCGCGTGCGCGCGGCGATGAAGCCGATCTCGACGGTGCCGCGCGCGCTGGACACGGTCGACACCGCCAGCGGCGAGCCGGCGAAGGCCCAGCACCAGCGCTCCGACGTGTGCGCGGTCCCGCCGGCGGCGGTCGTCGCGGAGGCGATGGTCGCGCTCGTGGTCGCGGACGCCCTGCTGGAGAAGACGGGCGGCGACTCGGTCGGGGAGGTGCGGCGCAACCTCGAGGCGTACGTCGCGTCCGTGCCCGACCTGCTGCGATGACCGGCGGGGGAACGCCCGGACCGCGGGTCGTCCTGGTCGGGCCGCCCGGGTCCGGCAAGTCGACCGTCGCGCAGGCCCTGGCCCGCCGGTGGGGGCTGGCGGCGCGGGACACCGACGCCGACGTCGAGCGCGTGGCCGGCAAGGCGGTCGCGGACATCTTCGTCGACGACGGCGAGCCGCGGTTCCGGGAGCTCGAGCACGAGGCCGTGCGCGTCGCGCTGGCGGAGCACGACGGCGTGCTCGCGCTGGGCGGCGGGGCGGTCCTGCACCCGGCCACCCAGGAGGCGCTGGCCGCGTACCGCGAGCGGGGCGGCGTCGTGGTGTTCCTCGACGTGTCGCTGCGGCACGCGGCCCCGCGGGTCGGGTTCAACCAGTCGCGTCCGCTGCTGCTGGGCAACCCCCGGGCGCGCTGGCAGCAGCTCATGGAGGAGCGCCGGCCGGTGTACGAGCGGGTGGCGTCCGTGGTGGTGTCCACCGACGGCGTCCCGCCGGCGCGGGTGGCCGAGCGGGTCGAGGAGGCGCTGGCGGACCGGCGCCCGGACGAGGACGGGGCGGGGGCATGACGGGGACGACGGGCTCGGCGGACGTGCCGGGCACGACCGGCGGCACGGCGACGCGCACGGTCGAGGTGCGCGGTGCGCAGCCGTACGACGTGCTGATCGGCCGGCACCTGCTGGGCGAGCTGCCGCGGCTGCTGGGCGACGGCGTCCGGAAGGTCCTGGTGATCCACCCCGCGGCGCTGGCCGCGACGGCCGAGACGGTCCGCGAGGACCTGACGGCCCAGGGGTTCGAGACGCTGCTCGCGGAGGTCCCGGACGCGGAGCCGGCCAAGACGGCGCAGGTCGCGGCGTTCTGCTGGCAGGTGCTGGGGCAGGCGGACTTCACGCGCAGCGACGCGGTGGTCGGGCTCGGCGGGGGTGCGACGACGGACCTCGCGGGCTTCGTGGCGTCGACCTGGCTGCGGGGCGTGAAGGTCGTGCAGGTGCCGACGACGCTGCTCGCGATGGTGGACGCGGCGGTCGGCGGCAAGACCGGCATCAACACGGCCGAGGGCAAGAACCTGGTGGGGACGTTCCACCCGCCGGTCGGGGTGCTCTGCGACCTGGCCGCGCTGGAGAGCATGCCGCGGCACGACTACGTCGCGGGGCTGGGCGAGGTCGTGAAGTGCGGGTTCATCGCCGACCCGCGCATCCTCGACCTGGTCGAGGCGCACCGCGACGAGGTCACCGACCCGGTGCGCGGCGCCGCGTCGCCGGTGCTGGCCGAGCTCGTCGAGCGGTCGGTGGCGGTGAAGGCCCGGGTCGTGGGGGAGGACCTCACCGAGCAGGGGCTGCGCGAGATCCTCAACTACGGCCACACGCTGGGCCACGCCATCGAGCACGTGGAGCGCTACTCGTGGCGGCACGGCGCCGCGGTGTCGGTGGGCATGGTGTACGCCGCCGAGCTCGCGCGGCTCGCGGGCCGCCTGGACGAGACCGTCGTCGCGCGGCACCGGTCGGTGCTCGAGGGGCTCGGCCTGCCGACGTCGTACCGCGGCGACCGCTGGGACCAGCTCCACGCGGCGATGCGACGGGACAAGAAGACGCGCGGCGACCGGTTGCGGTTCGTCGTGCTCGACGACGTGGCCCGGCCGTCGCGCCTGGAGGGTCCCGACCCGACGCTGCTCGTGGCGGCGTACGCGGAGATCTCCGAGGGCGTCTCCGCGCCGCGCGGACTCTCGCTGGGCTGACTGCCGCACAAGGCCCCAGGCTTGTTCGGTGCTGTACAAGGTGCAGACCTTGTATGTGTACTTCACAAGGTCGTAGCCTTGTCCCCATGTGGATCATGACGGTCGACCAGCAGGACAGCCGACGCGTGGGCGACCGCGTCGGCGCGCTGCTCGACGCGCTGGGGGCTGAGACGTCCCCGCTCGCCGCGGCGGCGCCCCGAGGGGTCGTCCTTCCGTTCGAGCGCACCGTCGGGGACGAGGTCCAGGCCGTGCTGGCGGACCCTGCGCTCGTCGTCGCGCTCACGCTGCACCTGGTGCGGCTCGGCGGCTGGAGCATCGGCATCGGCGCCGGGAGCGTCGACGAGCCGCTGCCCGCGTCGTCCCGGGAGGCGTCCGGGAGGGCCTTCATCCACGCCCGGGAGGCCGTCGAGGCGGCGAAGTCCCGCTCGCGCACCGTGCCGGTGGCCGTCCGCGGCGACGACCCGTCCGCGGCGGCCGAGTCCGAGGCGGTGCTCGCGCTGCTCGGCGCCGTCGTCGCCCGACGGACGGCCGCCGGCTGGGCGGTCGTCGACCGCATGACCTCGGTGCCCGGCACCGAGCCGCCGCGGCAGGAGGACGCCGCCGCCGCGCTGGGCATCAGCCAGCAGGCCGTCAGCGAGCGCCTGCGCACGGCCCTGTGGGCCGAGGAGCTCGCCGCCCGCCCCGCCGCGGCGCGCCTGCTCCGCCTCGCGGCCGGACCCCGGGACGATGGGGCGGCCGTCGAGGGGGAGGAGCCGGCATGACGCCGCTGTGGGGGACCGTGGTCGTGGTGGCCGCGCTGGCCGTCAGCGCGGGGCTCGGCTGGGTCGCGGCGGCCGGCGTGCTGCGGCTCGCCGACCGCGGCGGGCGCCGCTCCGGTCCGGCGCCCCGGGCGGGGACCTCCGCGGCCGAGCCGGCCAACGAGCACCAGCGCGACTACCGCAAGGGCCGGGTCAACCGGCGCGCGAAGGGCGGCGCGTCCCGCGGCGGGGACGGGCCGGACGGCGACCGGGCACGCGCGAAGCTGCGCGGCGGCACCTGGATCGGTGTGCTGGAGCGCCTGGCCGTCACCGGGACCCTGCTCGCGGGCGAGCCCGGGGGCGTGGCCGTCGTCGTGGCGGTCAAGGGTCTCGGGCGCTACCCCGAGCTGCGTGCGGGCGACGACCCCGCGGTCTCCGAGCGGTTCGTGATCGGGACCCTCGCCTCGCTGGTGTGGTCCGCGGGTGTCGGCGTGCTGGGACGCTGGTTGCTGCTGCGCTGACCGCACCGGCAGGCCCCGGGGTCCGGGTGGGGCGCCGGCTCACGGGTACCGGTCACCGCCGGGCACGTCGAAGAGCTCCTCGAGGGTGTCCACCCGCTCCCGCGCCAGGTGGGCCGACAGCTCGCGCCCGACGTGCCGCAGGTGCCAGCCCTCGGGGGCGAACCCGGTGAGGTCCTGGTTCGCCGCGGTGTACCGGAGCAGGAACCCGAAGTCCGTCGCGTGCTCCACGAGCCACCGACCCTCGGGTGTCGACCCGAAGCAGTCGCTGAAGTCGCACCCGGGCTGCGTCGTGCTGCCCAGGTCCACCGCCAGGCCCGTCTGGTGCTCGCTGTGCCCGGGTCGCGCGGAGACCTGCTCCGCCCGCTCCCTGCCCAGCTGCGCCACCCAGCCGTCGTGGACGCGTGCCTGGTACTCAGCCGACCGGTAGGCGCTGCGCACCGTCAGGTGGACGCCGTCCTCCTCGGCCGCCGCCAGCAGCGCGGTGAGGTCGGTCGCGGCCGCGGGGTGCAGCAGGTAGCCGCGGACCTCGGTGAGCTCCGGGACGTAAGCACGGTCGAGCGGTCGGGCCTTGTTCACGACGACCCACGGGCTGGACGGGTCGTCGGGGGAGTGCGCGGACAGGTCGGGCCCCCGGTCCCCGGCGTGCCCGCCCTGCGCGCCGGGCGCCGGGCCCGGTGAGGACGGGTCGTCCGCCGCGGGGTCCCGGCCGGCCGGGGAGGTGACGCCCTCCGGCACGGGGGCGGCGTCACCGCCGGCGGGCGTCGCGGAGGCGCAGGCCGCCAGGAGGCCGACGACGACGAGGAGGACGACGGCGGACGCGCAGGCGCGGCCGTGGACGGGGCGGGGATCTCTCATGCCGTGGGAAGTGTCCGGCCGGGCCCGCGTCGTGCCATCCAGGCTGCGGTGTCATGGCCGCGCCCGGTCCGGACACTGCCCAGGGCGGAGCCCCTGCACCGGTCCCCGGAGGTGATGCCGTGCCGGTCCCCGCCCCGCCGCACGAGGTCGACCCGTGGCCGCGCGTCGTCGACCCGGTCCCCGACGACGCGGGCCAGGCGACCCGCCCCGCCGACGCGACCCCGGGCGCGGACGCCACGGATCGCCGCCCGGTCGGCGCCGCACACCTGGAGGACCTGTACGCGGCGCACGCGCGCACGGTGTACCGCTTCGCGCGGACCCGGCTGGACGCCGTGGACGCGGAGGACGTCGTGGCGGAGGTGTTCGCCACCGTCTGGCGCCGGGGAGCGCCCGACCTCGCGGACCCGCGCGCGTGGCTGCTCGCCGTCGCGCGCCGCGTGATGGCGAACCACATCCGGTCGCTCGGGCGCCGGGTGGCCCTGCACGACCGGCTCCGCGCGCTGCCGCCGGCGGTGGGGGAGGACGGCGGTGCCCTCGTGGACGAGCTGTACGACCTGCGGCGGGCGATCGCGCGGCTGCGTCCCGCGGACCGCGAGGTGATCGGTCTGCTCGCCGCCGCCGAGCTGTCGACCGCCGAGCTCGCATCGGTCCTCGGGTGCACGCCCGCCGGCGCGGCGACCAAGGTGCACCGGGCGCGGCGCAGGCTGCGGGCCGTGTACCAGGCGCTGGACCGGGAGGAGGGCTGACGTGGAGGACGAGATGGAGCGCGCCCGCAGGGCGCTGTCGCGCGTGGACGCCGAGCTGGACGTCGCGCGCGTGCTCTCCCGGGTCCGGGACGGGGTGCCACGTGCGTCGGCGGCGACGAGGAGGACCGGGTCGCCCGGGCACCGCGTGCGATCGGCACGGACGGGCGGCGACGACCTGCCCGAGACCGTGGAGGTGGCGGTCCTGCGACCGGTCGACGGCAGCGGCCCGCCCGGCCGCGTGGACCGTCCCGCGCACACCCGGCGCCCCGGGGGGCTGCTCGGCGCCGTCGCCGCGGCGGTCGTCGTCGCGGCCCTCGCGGGCGGAACCTGGTGGGTGGGGCGCCCGACGTCGCCGGCGGTCGCCGCGCGGCTCGCGGGCGCGCCGGTGCCGGCCTCCGGGACGTTGCACGGAGGTGCCGGGGCGGAGGACGTGCTCGCTCGCGTGCGCGACGTCGTGTCGGCGGGCGGCTACTGCGCGGTGCGGGCGCGCACGCGGTCGGGTGACACCGTGGTGGCCCAGCGGGTGGACGCGTCGACACCGCCGGCACCGACGGAACCGCTGGTGCTCGGGGACGGTGGTCAGCCGATCACGGTGCTGGGGGCCCTCGTGGTCGGGGCGCTGCGCTCCCTCGCGCCGGGCGGGACGACCGGGGACGCGCCCGGACCTGTCTCGGCCGTGTCCGTGACCCCCGCGCCGGAGCTCGGTGACCGGGATGCCGACGGAGCCGTGCGGTTGCGCGTGACGGCGTCCGGCCCCCCGCTGCGCGACGCCGACGTGACCCGCGTCGAGTACGTCGTCGACACCGCGACCTGGTTGCCGCGGACGCAGGAGCTGACCGTGCAGCCGGACGAGGGCGAGCCGGTCGTCGTGGCCACGGACCTGGAGTGGACGGTCTGCGGCGGGTGACCCGCCCCGCGGTGCAGTCAGCGCGCCTGTGCGCCCGGCTTCACCCGATCCAGCGGTCCAGTCACGGGCTCCCGCACCCGATGAGGGGCCATGCGTGGGTACCAGGAGCGACAGGGCGAGGACCGTGACGTCACGGCGCGCGACCACCTCGCGATCGGGCTGCTCGTCATGGCGGTCGTCACGGGGCTCGGCGGGGTGTGGCCGGCCGACCCCCTCTCGCCCACGCAGTGGTGGTTCGTGGTGTCGGGGATCGACCTGGTGCTGTGCGGAGCGCTCCTGGCCCTTCCGGTGCACCAGCGCAGCACGCAGGCCGTCGTCATCGCGGGCGTGGTCGTCTCGGCGGTGCTCGTCAGCACCTGCTACAGCGCGCAGGGCGTCGTGGTGTTCGCGCTGGGGTTCGTCGTGGCGGGGCAGTTCGCGGCGTACGCGTTGGAGCGGCGACGCGCGGCCGTGGTCGCCGGTGTCGTGGTCGCCGCGATCGCCCTGTCCGCGACCTTCGCGCCCGCGGCGGTGCACCCCGTCATCGTGGTGGCGTCCGCCGCCATGGCGCTGCTCTCGTGCTGGCTGATGGCGGAGCAGACCGACCGGCTGCGCCGGCAGGCCCGCACGGACCACCTGACCGGTGCGCTCAGCCGGGGGGCCTTCTACGAGCGCGCGGGCGACGTCGTCCCGGGCGCCCTGCGTCGCGGTACGCCGCTGAGCGTCGTCGCGTTCGACGTCGACGACTTCACGGTGGTGAACGCCCGGCACGGCCACCTCGGCGCGGACGACCTGCTGGCAGACCTCGCGGCGGCGTGGCGCAGGATGCTGCCGCCGGCCGCGTTCCTCGGGCGCGTCGGCGGCGACGAGTTCGTCGCGGTGCTCCCCGGCACCGGTGAGGCCGACGCCCGCCGGTGGGCGAGGTCGGCCACGTCCGGCAGGGTGCTCTCGTCCAGCGCGGGCGTCGCGACCCTCCGGCCCGACGACACGGTGCGCAGCCTGCTCGACCGCGCCGACGTCGACCTGTTCGCGGCGAAGGACGCGCGGCGGGCGCTCGCGGGGAACGTCTGACGCGGCGCCCGGGACCGTCGGCACGCTACGATGGTCGGCGGCCCAGCCCCGTCCGCGAACCGCGGGCGCGCGTGGCGGCCCCCCGACCGACGCACCCAGGACAGGAAGCAGCGACACGTGGCGACGACGAACGACCTGAAGAACGGCACCGTGCTGAAGATCGACGGCCAGCTCTGGACGGTCGTCGAGTTCCAGCACGTCAAGCCCGGCAAGGGCGGCGCGTTCGTGCGCACCAAGCTCAAGAACGTCCTGTCCGGCAAGGTCGTCGACCGGACGTTCAACGCGGGCCTGAAGGTGGAGACCGCGAACGTCGACAAGCGCGACATGCAGTACCTGTACAAGGACGGCGACGACTTCGTGTTCATGGACACGGACACGTACGACCAGATCACCGTCCCGGCCGCGACGGTCGGCGACGCCGCGAACTTCATGCTCGAGAGCACGAACGCGATGGTCGCGACCAACGAGGGCGTGCCGCTGTACGTCGAGCTGCCGCCGTCGGTGACGCTCATGGTCACGTACACGGAGCCGGGGCTGCAGGGCGACCGCTCGTCCGCCGGCACCAAGCCCGCCACGCTCGAGACCGGCTACGAGATCCAGGTGCCGCTGTTCCTCGAGGCCGACACCAAGGTCAAGGTCGACACCCGCGACGGCAGCTACCTGGGTCGCGTGAACGACTGAGGTGGGAGCCCGTACCAAGGCCCGCAAGCGGGCCCTCGACGTCCTCTTCGAGGCCGAGCAGCGTCGGCTCGACCCGCTGACGCTGCTCGCGGAGCGGATCGCGCAGCCCGGCACCGAGGCGGCGCTTCCGCAGTACTCGGTCGAGCTGGTCGAGGGGGTGCAGGCGCACCGCGCCCGTATCGACGAGGTCATCGCCACCCACTCGCACGGCTGGACGATCGAGCGGATGCCCGCGGTCGACCGGGAGCTGCTGCGGCTCGGCGCCTGGGAGATCCTCTTCAACGACGACGTGCCCGACGCGGTCGCCGTCGACGAGGCCGTGGAGCTGGCGCGCAGCCTGTCGACGGACGAGTCCCCGGGCTTCGTCAACGGCCTGCTGGGCCGCCTGGTCGACCTCAAGCCGACCCTCCTGGCCTGACTTCCTGCTCCGCAGCACGGCCCCTGTCCCCCTGGTGGGACGGGGGCCGTCGTGCGTCGGGCCCGCGCGAACTCCGGTCCAGCGTTCGGATCCGTTCGCGCCGGCGCACCGGGCGTGTCGGCGCGAACGGATCCGAACAGCCGGGTGGGGGTGGGTGAGGCCGGCGCCCCAGCGTGGCGAGGGTGGATCCGAACAGCCGGGCGCGCCGGGCGTGTCGGTGCGAACGGATCCGAACAGCCGAGCGGGGCGGGCAGGGTGGGCGGGGCGGGCCCGCCGCCGGTCGACGTGTGGCGGGAATGGATCCGAACAGCCGGGCGCGCCGGGCGTGTCGGTGCGAACGGATCCGAACAGCCGGGTGGGGTGGGTGAGGCCGGCGCCCGGGCGTGGTGAGGGTCACGGCGACCGGACCGTGGACGCGCCGCGCCGCGCGCAGGGGCGGACGGTAGGGTGCCCGGGACAGGCATTCCTTTAACACCGTCCCGTGAGGCGGGGAAGGAGAGGCCCGGATGACCTCCGGCACCCCCGTGCCCGACGACGTGAACGTCGAGGGCACCACCGCGACCGTCGTGCTCGGCGAGCAGGACGTGGCCCGCGCGCTGACGCGCATCGCCCACGAGATCCTCGAGCGCAACAAGGGCGGCGACGACCTCGTCGTCCTCGGCATCCCGACCCGCGGCGTCCCGCTGGCGCAGCGCCTGGCGCAGCGTCTGGCCGCCGTGGAGCCCGGCCTGGTGGCCGAGGAGCTGGTCGGCTCCCTGGACGTCACGATGTACCGCGACGACCTCTCCCAGCACCCGACGCGGGCGATCGGCGCGACGAGCGTCCCGGCGGGCGGCGTGGACGGCAAGGTCGTGGTGCTCGTCGACGACGTCCTGTACTCGGGCCGCACGATCCGCGCCGCGCTGGACGCGCTGAACGACCTGGGTCGGCCCCGGGCGGTGCAGCTCGCGGCGCTGGTGGACCGCGGGCACCGCGAGCTGCCCATCCGCGCGGACTACGTCGGCAAGAACCTCCCGACCTCGACCGCCGAGCGCGTCCGCGTGCTGCTCGCCGAGACCGACGGCCGGACGGCCGTGGTCATCGAGGGGGCGGCGCGATGAGGCACCTGCTCTCGACGGCCGACCTGGACCGTGCCGCGGCGATCCGGGTGCTCGACACGGCCGCCCAGATGGCCGCGACCCAGGGCCGGCAGATGAAGAAGCTGCCGACGCTGCGCGGGCGCACGGTGGTGAACCTGTTCTTCGAGGACTCGACCCGGACCCGGATCTCCTTCGAGACGGCCGCCAAGCGGCTGAGCGCCGACGTCATCAACTTCTCGGCGAAGGGGTCGAGCCTGTCCAAGGGCGAGTCGCTCAAGGACACGGCGCTGACCCTGCAGGCGATGGGCGCGGACGCGATCGTCATCCGGCACCAGGCGTCGGGCGCGCCGCACACGCTGGCGCACGCGGGCTGGACGGACGCCGCCGTGGTGAACGCCGGCGACGGGATGCACCAGCACCCCACGCAGGCGCTGCTGGACGCGTTCACGATCCGACGGCACCTGACCGGCGGGCCGGGCAACCCGGACGGCGTCGGCCACGACCTGGACGGTCTGCACGTCGCGGTCGTCGGGGACGTGCTGCACAGCCGGGTCGCCCGGTCGAACGTCGACCTGCTGCACACCCTCGGCGCCCGGGTGACGCTGGTCGCGCCGCCCACGCTGCTGCCGGTCGGCGTGGGTCCGTGGCCGGCGGACGTGTCCTACCGCTTGGACGACGTGCTCGCGCAGGGCCCCGACGCGGTGATGATGCTGCGCGTGCAGCGGGAGCGGATGTCGACGGCCGGGGGCGGGTTCTTCCCGAGTCCGCTGGAGTACACCCGGCTGTACGGCCTGGACGCGCGGCGGCTGGCCGGGCTGCCGGACCACGCGATCGTGCTGCACCCCGGCCCGATGAACCGCGGGCTGGAGATCTCCGCGGACGCCGCGGACTCGCCGCGGTCGGTGATCGTCGAGCAGGTCGCGAACGGCGTGGCCGTCCGGATGGCGGTGCTGTACCTGCTGCTCGCGGGCGACGGCGACACCGGCGCCCCGCCGGCGACCGGCGCCGTCCCCACCCTCACGAGCACGGCCGGCACCACCGGCGCCGCCGCCACGACCCCCGGAGCGACCGCATGACCACCCAGTACCTGCTCAAGGACGTCGCGCCGCTGGGCGGCGACCGCACGGACGTGCTGATCGCGGGCGGCCTGGTCGCGGCCGTCGGCGCGGAGGCGGGCGACGCCGCGGAGAACGCCCCGGACGACCTGCACGTGATCGACGCGACGGGCATGGTGCTGCTGCCCGGCCTGGTCGACCTGCACACGCACCTGCGCGAGCCGGGGCGGGAGGACGCGGAGACGGTCGCGTCCGGCACCCGCGCGGCGGCGCTCGGCGGCTTCACCGCCGTGCACGCCATGGCGAACACGACGCCGACGCAGGACACCGCGGGCGTCGTCGAGCAGGTGTGGCGCCTGGGCCGTGAGGCCGGCTGGGTGGACGTCCACCCGGTGGGCGCCGTGTCGGTCGGGCTGGCGGGGGAGCACCTGGCCGAGCTGGGCGCGATGGCGGACTCCGCGGCCCGCGTCCGGGTGTTCAGCGACGACGGGAAGTGCGTGCACGACCCGGTGCTCATGCGCCGCGCGCTGGAGTACACCAAGGCGTTCGACGGCGTGGTCGCGCAGCACGCGCAGGAGCCGCGGCTCACCGAGGGCGCGCAGATGCACGAGGGCGTCGTCTCGGCGGAGATCGGGCTCGCGGGCTGGCCGGCCGTCGCGGAGGAGGCGATCATCGCCCGCGACGTGCTGCTGGCCGAGCACGTCGGATCCCGGCTGCACGTGTGCCACCTGTCGACCGCCGGCTCCGTCGAGATCGTCCGGTGGGCGAAGTCGCGCGGCATCGACGTCACCGCCGAGGCGACGCCGCACCACCTCGCGCTCACCGACGAGGAGGTGCGCGGCTACGACCCGGTGTTCAAGGTGAACCCGCCGCTGCGTACGCAGGCCGACGTCGACGCCGTCCGCGAGGGCCTGGCCGACGGCACCATCGACATCGTGGCGACCGACCACGCCCCGCACACCCGCGAGGACAAGGACTGCGAGTGGGCGGCCGCCGCCTTCGGCATGACCGGGCTGGAGACCGCCCTGTCCGTCGTGCAGCAGACCATGGTCGACACGGGTCGGATGACCTGGGCCGACGTGGCGCGCGTGCTGTCCACGACGCCCGCGCGCATCGGGCGGGTCGCCGACCAGGGCCGACCGATCGCGGTGGGGGAGCCGGCCAACCTCGTGCTGGTCGACCCCGACGCCCGGCGCGTCGTCGTCCCCGAGGACCAGGCGACCGCCTCGGCGAACTCGCCGCTGCGCGGGCGGGAGCTGCCCGGGCGCGTCGTCGCGACGTTCCTGCGGGGCCGCGCGACGGTGCTGGACGGCGTGCCGCAGGACGACCCCGCGCAGGCGGGGTACGCCGCCGGCCGGGTGACGCCCTGATGCCGCCCTGGCTCTCGGTCACCCTGCTCGTCCTGCTGGGCGCCGGCCTGCTGGTCGGCATGGCCCGCGGCTGGCGGAGGCTCACGCGCGGCACGGGCGAGGTGCCGGCGCCCCCGGCGGTGCCCGGCGAGGACGCCCTCGGGGGCGAGCGCACCGCCGCGTTCGAGGCCACGTACGTCTCGACCACGCGGGCCGGCGACTGGCTCGACCGGGTGGGCACCCACGGCCTGGGCGTCCGCGCGGCGGCGACGGTGCAGGTGCGCGACGCGGGCGTGGTCGTGCGACGACGAGGCGCGCCGGACGTGTTCGTCCCGCGCGCGGCGCTGCGCGCGGTCGGCACCTCCGGCGGCATGGCCGGCAAGGTCGTCGGCGGCGAGGGGCTGGTCGTCCTGACCTGGGTGCCCTCGCCGGAGGACGACCCGCGCGGCCTCGACACCGGCCTGCGCCTGCGGCACGCCCCCGAGGCGGACGAGCTGCGCGCGGCCACCCACGGACTCATCGGAACGGCGCCCGCCCCCGCGGGTGAGGAGGAGAGCTCATGACGGACGCACTGCTGGTCCTGGAGGACGGGCGGACGTTCGCCGGCGAGGCCTACGGGGCCACCGGGCGGACGGGCGGCGAGATCGTCTTCAACACCGGGATGACCGGCTACCAGGAGACGCTGACCGACCCCAGCTACCACCGCCAGATCGTCGTGATGACCGCGCCGCACATCGGCAACACGGGCGTCAACGACGAGGACCCGGAGTCGGGTCGCATCTGGGTGTCGGGCTACGTGGTCCGGGACCCCGCGCGGCGCGCGTCGAGCTGGCGCGCGGACCGCACGCTGGACGAGGAGCTCGTCGCGCAGGGCGTCGTGGGCATCTCCGGGATCGACACCCGCGCGCTCACCCGGCACCTGCGCGAGCGCGGCGTGATGCGCGCCGTGATCCTGTCCGGCGACGCGCTGCTGGACGAGCAGGGCCGGCCGCTCCCCACCGAGCAGGTCGTCGCCCAGGTGCAGGCGCTGCCGGCGATGTCCGGCGCGGACCTGGCGGGCGAGGTGTCCACCGACGCCGCGTACGTCGTGCCGGCCCTCGGGCCCGACGGCGCACCGCTGGCCGAGCCCGTCGCCCGCGTCGCGGCCGTCGACCTCGGCATCAAGGCCATGACGCCGCACCGGATGGCGGAACGCGGCATCGAGGTCCACGTGCTGCCGGCGCAGTCGACCATCGACGACGTCCTGGCCACGGCCCCCGACGGCGTGTTCTTCTCCAACGGCCCGGGCGACCCGGGCGCCGCGACGCACGAGGTCGAGCTGCTCCGCGAGGTGCTGGACCGGCGGATCCCGTTCTTCGGCATCTGCTACGGCAACCAGATCCTCGGGCGCGCACTGGGCTACGGCACGTACAAGCTCGGGTACGGGCACCGCGGCGTGAACCAGCCGGTGCTCGACCGTGCGACCGGCCGCGTCGAGATCACCGCGCACAACCACGGCTTCGCGGTCGACGCGCCGCTCGACGAGGTGTCGGTCGCGCCGCACGACGGCGGGCGGTACGGCCGCGTGACCGTCTCGCACGTCGACCTCAACGACGACGTCGTCGAGGGCCTCGCGGCGCTCGACCTGCCGGCGTTCTCCGTGCAGTACCACCCGGAGGCCGCCGCCGGCCCGCACGACGCCGCCTACCTGTTCGACCGGTTCCTGGACCTGATGCGCGAGCCCGAGAAGGGTGCCGCCGCCGCCGGCCAGGCCACCGACGTCACCTCCACCACGAAGGGCGCCTGATGCCTCGCCGCACCGACATCCACTCCGTCCTCGTCATCGGCTCGGGCCCCATCGTCATCGGCCAGGCCGCGGAGTTCGACTACTCCGGCACCCAGGCGTGCCGCGTGCTCAAGGAGGAGGGCCTGCGGGTCGTCCTCGTGAACTCCAACCCGGCGACGATCATGACCGACCCGGAGTTCGCCGACGCCACGTACGTCGAGCCGATCACCACCGAGGTGCTCACGGCGATCATCGCCAAGGAGCGCCCCGACGCGATCCTGCCGACCCTGGGTGGCCAGACCGCGCTGAACGCCGCGATCGCCCTGGACGAGGCCGGCGTGCTCGACGAGTACGGCGTCGAGCTGATCGGCGCCAACATCCCCGCCATCCAGAAGGGCGAGGACCGCGAGCAGTTCAAGCAGGTCGTCGAGGTCTGCGGCGGCGAGTCCGCGCGGTCCGCGATCGTGCACACGATCGACGACGCGCTCGGCGCGGTCGAGGACCTCGGCTACCCGGTGGTCGTGCGGCCGTCGTTCACCATGGGCGGCCTGGGCTCCGGCATCGCGTTCGACGAGGCCGACCTGCGCCGCATCGTCGGGCAGGGTCTGCACTACTCGCCGACCACCGAGGTGCTCCTGGAGGAGTCGATCCTCGGCTGGAAGGAGTACGAGCTCGAGCTCATGCGCGACAAGCACGACAACGTCGTGGTCGTCTGCTCCATCGAGAACGTCGACCCGGTCGGCGTGCACACCGGCGACTCCGTGACCGTCGCCCCGGCGCTCACGCTGACGGACCGCGAGTACCAGCGGCTGCGGGACATCGGCATCGCGGTCATCCGCGAGGTCGGGGTCGACACCGGTGGCTGCAACATCCAGTTCGCGGTGAACCCGGACACCGGCCGGATCATCGTCATCGAGATGAACCCGCGCGTCTCCCGGTCCTCGGCCCTCGCGTCGAAGGCCACGGGGTTCCCGATCGCGAAGATCGCCGCGCGGCTGGCCGTCGGCTACACGCTCGACGAGATCCCGAACGACATCACGGGCTCGACCCCGGCGTCCTTCGAGCCGACCCTCGACTACGTCGTGGTCAAGGTGCCGCGGTTCGCGTTCGAGAAGTTCCCGGCCGCCGACCCGACGCTGACCACCACCATGAAGTCCGTCGGCGAGGCCATGGCGCTCGGCCGCAACTTCACCGAGGCGCTGGGCAAGGCCATGCGGTCCATCGACCGCAAGGGCTCGACGTTCCACTGGGACGGCGAGCCGCTCGCCGGCGAGGCGCTGGACGCGCTGGTCGCGACGATCTCCCGCCCGACCGAGCACCGGCTGGTCGACGTGCAGCAGGTGCTCCGCGCCGGGGTGTCCGTCGACGAGGTCTACGCCCGCACCGGCATCGACCCCTGGTTCCTCGACCAGGTGCAGCTGGTCAACGAGGTCGCGGCCGAGACCGCGGCCGCGCCCGAGCTCACCGCCGGCGTGCTGCGCCGGGCCAAGCGGCACGGGCTGTCCGACGCGCAGGTCGCGGCCCTGCGCGGCGTCAGCGAGGACGTGGCGCGCGTCGTCCGGCAGGCGCTGGGCGTCCGGCCCGTCTACAAGACCGTCGACACCTGCGCCGCCGAGTTCGCCGCCCGCACGCCCTACCACTACTCGGCGTACGACGAGGAGACCGAGGTCGCCCCGCGCGAGCGGCCGGCGGTGCTGATCCTCGGCTCCGGCCCGAACCGGATCGGGCAGGGCATCGAGTTCGACTACTCCTGCGTGCACGCGACGCTGGCGCTCAAGGGCGAGTACGAGACCGTCATGGTCAACTGCAACCCGGAGACCGTCTCGACGGACTACGACACCGCCGACCGGCTGTACTTCGAGCCGCTGACGTTCGAGGACGTGCTCGAGGTGTACGAGGCCGAGAAGGCGGCCGGCCCCGTCGCGGGGATCATCGTGCAGCTCGGCGGGCAGACCCCGCTGTCGCTCGCGCAGCGCCTCGCCGACGCGGGACTGCCGATCCTCGGCACGCCGCCCGCCGCGATCGACGCCGCCGAGGACCGCGGGGCGTTCGGCGCGGTCCTCGCCGCGGCCGGGCTCCCGGCACCGGCGTTCGGCACCGCGACGACGCTGGACGCCGCGAAGGCCACCGCGAACCGGATCGGGTTCCCCGTGCTGGTGCGCCCGTCGTACGTGCTGGGCGGCCGCGGCATGGAGATCGTCTACTCCGACGAGCAGCTCACCGAGTACGTCGAGCGGGCGCTGGCCGAGGCCACGGCCCGCGGCGGGGCGCTGCCGCCGCTGCTCATCGACCGGTTCCTCGACGACGCCATCGAGATCGACGTCGACGCGCTGTACGACGGCACCGAGCTGTTCCTCGGTGGCGTCATGGAGCACATCGAGGAGGCCGGCATCCACTCCGGCGACTCGGCGTGCGTGCTGCCGCCCGTGAGCCTGTCGGAGTCCGAGCTGCAGCGGATCCGCGTCTCCACCGAGGCGATCGCCGCGGGCGTCGGCGTGCGGGGCCTGCTGAACATCCAGTTCGCCCTCGTGTCCGACGTGCTCTACGTGCTGGAGGCCAACCCGCGGGCGTCGCGCACCGTGCCGTTCGTGTCCAAGGCGACGGGGGTGCCGCTCGCCAAGGCGGCCGCGCTCGTCATGACCGGGCGCTCCATCGCGGACCTGCGCGCCACGGGGCTGCTGCCGGTCGACGACGCCAGCGTGATCGACCTCGACGCGCCCATCGCGGTCAAGGAGGCGGTGCTGCCGTTCAAGCGGTTCCGCACCGGCGACGGCACCGTGGTCGACACCGTGCTCGGCCCGGAGATGCGGTCCACCGGCGAGGTCATGGGGTTCGACACGGACTTCCCGACCGCGTTCGCGAAGTCGCAGTCCGCGGCGTTCGGCGGCCTGCCCACGTCCGGCCGGGCGTTCATCTCGGTCGCCGACCGCGACAAGCGCTCGATCGTGTTCCCGGTGAAGCGCCTCGCGGAGCTCGGGTTCGAGATCCTCGCGACCGAGGGCACCGCGGCCGTCCTGCGCCGCAACGGCATCGCCTCCCGGGTGGTCCGGAAGTTCTCCCGCGGCCGCGGCCCGGCGGGGGAGCCGACCATCGTCGACCTCATCACCGCCGGCGAGGTCGACATCGTCGTGAACACCCCCTCGGGTCAGGGCGCGCGTGCCGACGGCTACGAGATCCGTGCCGCCACGACGGCCGCCGACAAGGCGATCGTCACGACGGTGCAGCAGCTCGGGGCAGCGGTCCAGGGCATCGAGGCCGCTCTGGCCGGGCCCTTCGGCGTCGCCAGCCTGCAGGAGCACGACGCGGCGACCGCCGCGCGCCGCGCGGCGGGGGTGACGGCGTGAGGCCGTTCGGCGCCCGCCTCGCGGAGGCGATGGCGGCGCACGGTCCGCTGTGCGTCGGCATCGACCCCCACACCTCGCTGCTCGAGGCGTGGGGGCTGCCGGACAGCGCCGCGGGCGTGCGGCGGTTCGCGCTGACGGTCATGGAGGCCGTCGGCGGCCGGGTCGCCGCCGTGAAGCCGCAGTCGGCGTTCTTCGAGCGCCACGGCGCCGCCGGGGTCGCGGTCCTCGAGGAGGTCGTCGCGGCGGGCCGCGAGACCGGCACGCTCGTGGTCGTCGACGCCAAGCGCGGCGACATCGGCTCCACGATGGCCGCGTACGCCGACGCCTACCTGCGCGACGGCTCGCCCCTCGCCGGGGACGCGCTGACGGTGTCCCCGTTCCTCGGGTTCGGGTCCCTGGCGCCGGCCGTGGACGCCGCGCTCGCCACGGGGCGCGGGCTGTTCGTGCTCGCCCTGACCTCCAACCCCGAGGGCGCGGCCGTGCAGCACGCCCGGGACGCGGAGGGCGTCGCCGTGGCGGACCGGGTGGCCCGCGAGGCCACGGCCGCCAACGCCGCCGAGCTCGCGGCCCACGGCGGCTCGCTGGGGTCGACCGGGCTGGTCGTCGGGGCCACCGTCGGGGACGCGGCAGCGCGTCTCGGGGTCGACCTCGCCGCCGTGCGCGGCCCGCTCCTCGCGCCCGGCGTCGGCGCCCAGGGCGCCGGCGCGGCGGATCTCGCGGCCGTGTTCGGCGACGCGCGCCCGGCGGTGCTGGCGTCCAGCTCGCGCGGCGTGCTCGCCGCCGGGCCGGACGCGGGTGCGCTGCGGGACGCCGCGCGACGGGCGGCCGACGAGGCCGGGCGGGCGCTGCGCTGAGCCGTCGGTGGAGGTGCCGGACCGGTGCCGTGCCCCGCGCCGCGGACGGCCGGGAGACCCCGTGGAGGCCGGTCCGGGGGCGTGGGCGGCGCGAGGGATTTCGTCCGACACGCTGCCGGAACGTGCCGGGACGGGCGGGGCGTGCCATCCTCGGGTGATGGGGTCCTCGCCGGCCCTGGTGCGGCGTCGCACCGCGGCCCAGCGGATCGCGTATGTTCCATGTCCCTGCCTCCCGACAGTGATGAGAAGGTGACTCACGTGGCACTTCCGACTCTCACCCCCGAGCAGCGCGCAGCGGCTCTCGAGAAGGCGGCGGCCGCCCGCCAGGCCCGTGCGGAGGTCAAGAACCGGCTGAAGTACTCGCAGGGCTCGCTGTCCGAGGTCATCGCCCAGGGTCAGAAGGACGAGACGATCGGCAAGCTCAAGGTGCTGGCCCTGCTCGAGTCCCTCCCGGGAGTGGGTAAGGTCAAGGCGCGCCAGATCATCTCCGAGATCGGCATCTCGGAGACCCGCCGGGTGCGTGGCCTCGGTCCGCACCAGGTGAAGGCGCTCGTCGACCGGTTCGGGTGAACCGGTCGCACGCCCCGTCCCCGGCCCGCTGAGGGTCGTACAACTCCAGGAGCACCAGACCGCATGACGACGCCGCGCGCCCGGCTGACCGTCCTCGCCGGACCGACCGCCGTCGGCAAGGGCACCGTGTCCGCCGACCTCCGTGCCCGGTACCCCCAGGTCTGGCTCTCGGTCTCCGCCACCACCCGTCGGCCGCGCCCCGGGGAGGTGGACGGCGTCCACTACCACTTCGTGTCGCCCGAGCAGTTCGACGCGATGGTGGCGGACGGCGAGCTCCTGGAGTGGGCCGTCGTGCACGGCCGGAACCGCTACGGCACCCCCCGGCGGCCCGTCGAGGACCGGCTGGCCGCCGGGGAGCCCGCGCTGCTCGAGATCGACCTGCAGGGTGCGCGGCAGGTCCGCACGACCATGCCCGACGCGCAGTTCGTCTTCCTCGCGCCGCCCTCGAGGGAGGAGCTGGTGCGCCGGCTCGTCGGGCGCGGCACGGAGGACGCCGAGGAGCGCGCCCGCCGGCTGGCGACCGCCGAGGTGGAGATGGCCGCGGAGTCCGAGTTCGACCACGTGATCGTGAACGACGACGTGCGCCGCGCCACGGACGAGCTGGTCGCCCTGATGGGCCTGCCGGCCGCGGTAGACTGACGGGCAGTCCCCACCCTTCGACAACGGGAGCCACCGTGTCCGGAACCGTCGCCGAGCCCATCGGCATCACCGACCCGCCGATCGACCGCCTGCTGGAGCGCGCCGACTCCAAGTACGCGCTGGTCATCTACTCGGCCAAGCGCGCGCGCCAGATCAACGCCTACTACTCCCAGCTCAACGAGGGCCTGCTCGAGTACGTCGGCCCGCTGGTGGAGACCCGCCCGCAGGAGAAGCCGCTGTCCATCGCGATGCGCGAGATCGACGCCGGCCTCCTGACGGTCACCGCCCAGAACCAGGGCTGAGACCCCGGGGCGCGGCGTGCGCATCGTCCTGGGCGTCGCGGGGGGCATCGCCGCGTACAAGGCGGCGCACGTGCTGCGCCTCCTCACCGAGGCGGGCCACGAGGTCCGGGTCGTGCCCACGCGCGCCGCGTTGGAGTTCGTCGGGCGCGCCACGTGGGAGGCCCTGTCCGGGCACCCGGTGACGCCCGAGGTGTTCGACGACGTCGACGAGGTCGCCCACGTGCGCCTCGGGCGGCAGGCCGACCTCGTCGTGGTCGCGCCGGCGACCGCGGACCTGCTCGCGCGTGCCGCCTCCGGCCGCGCCGACGACCTGCTGGCCGCGACGCTGCTGACGGCCACGTGCCCGGTGCTCATGGCGCCGGCCATGCACACCGAGATGTGGCAGCACCCCGCGACGCGTGCGAACGTCGCCACCCTGCGGCAGCGGGGCGTGCACGTGCTCGACCCCGACAGCGGCCGGCTCACCGGTGCCGACAGCGGTCCGGGCCGGCTGCCCGAGCCCGAGGCGGTCGTCGACGCCGCCCTCGCGCTGGTGGACGCCGACGGCACGCCGCGCACTCCCGACCTGCTCGGCCTCACGGTCGTGGTCTCCGCGGGCGGGACCCGCGAGCCGCTGGACCCGGTGCGGTTCCTCGGCAACCGGTCGTCCGGGCGCCAGGGGGTCGCGCTCGCCCGCACGGCGCTGGCCCGCGGCGCGCGCGTCACGCTGGTCGCCGCGAACCTCGCGGTCAGGCCGCCCGCGGGTGTGCGCGTGGTCCCGGTGGAGACGACCGCCGAGCTGCAGGACGCCGTGCGGGAGTGCGCCGTCGACGCCGACGTGGTGGTGATGGCCGCGGCGGTCGCCGACTTCCGCCCCGCCGCCGGCAGCGACCACAAGATCAAGAAGTCCGCCGACGGCACCGTCGCGCCGCTGGAGCTGGTGCAGAACCCGGACGTGCTCGCCGGGCTCGTGGCGGACCCGCCCCGGCCCGGGCAGGTCGTCGTCGGCTTCGCGGCCGAGACGGGGGACGCCACGGGCGACGTGCTGCACCACGGACGCGAGAAGGCGCGCCGCAAGGGAGCGGACCTGCTGGCGGTCAACGCGGTGGGCGGCGGGCTCGGCTTCGGGACCGAGGACAACGCGGTGACCGTGCTGGACGGGTCGGGCGAGGTCGTCGCGCACGTCGAGGGGACCAAGGACGCCGTCGCCGACGGGCTCTGGGACGCGGTGGTCGACAGACTCGGCCGCTGAGCGTCGGCGCGGCCCGATAGCCTGTGCGCATGACCGCCGACATGCGCCTCTTCACGTCCGAGTCCGTCACCGAGGGACACCCGGACAAGGTCTGCGACCAGATCTCGGACGCGATCCTGGACGCGATCCTCGAGCAGGACCCCGGCGCCCGCGTGGCGGTCGAGACGATGGTGACCACCGGCCTCGTGCACGTGGCGGGCGAGGTCACCACGAGCGCCTACGTCGAGATCCCCCAGATCGTCCGGCAGGTGGTGCGCGGGATCGGCTACACCTCCTCGGAGATCGGCTTCGACGCCGACTCCTGCGGCGTCTCGGTGTCCATCGGGCAGCAGTCGCCCGACATCGCGCAGGGTGTCGACAAGGCGTGGGAGTCGCGGCACGACGCGGACGACCACGACCCGCTCGACCTGCAGGGCGCCGGCGACCAGGGCCTCATGTTCGGCTACGCCAGCGACGAGACCCCCGGTCTCATGCCGCTGCCGATCTGGCTGGCCCACCGCCTGGCCGAGCGCCTCGCCGTGGTGCGCAAGGAGGGCGTGGTCCCCGACCTGCGCCCGGACGGCAAGACGCAGGTCACCATCGGCTACGAGGGTGACCGGGCGGTCCGGCTCGACACCGTGGTGCTGTCCACCCAGCACGGCCCGCGCGTGCAGCTCGAGACCCAGCTCGAGCCCGCGATCGCCTCCGAGGTCGTCGCGCCCGTGCTCGCCGAGGCCGGCATCGACCTCGACACCGACGGGTACCGCCTGCTCGTCAACCCGACCGGGCAGTTCGTCGTCGGCGGGCCGCAGGGTGACGCCGGCCTGACCGGTCGCAAGATCATCGTCGACACCTACGGCGGCATGGCGCGCCACGGCGGCGGCGCGTTCTCGGGCAAGGACCCGTCGAAGGTCGACCGCTCCGCGGCGTACGCCATGCGCTGGGTGGCGAAGAACGTCGTCGCGGCCGGGCTGGCGCGGCGGTGCGAGGTGCAGGTGGCGTACGCCATCGGCAAGGCGCACCCCGTGGGGCTGTACGTCGAGACGTTCGGCACCGGCGAGGTCCCCGACGCCCGGCTCACCGCGGCGATCCGCGAGGTGTTCGACCTGCGCCCCGCCGCGATCATCCGCGACCTCGACCTGCTGCGACCCGTGTACCGCCGCACCGCGGCGTACGGGCACTTCGGGCGTGAGCTGCCCGGCTTCACCTGGGAGCGCACGGACCGCGCGGACGCCCTGCGCGCGGCGCTGTCCTGACCGACGTGACCGGCGCCCCGGCGGGCGGGCAACCGGCGGGCGTCCCCGAGCAGCCCGTGCTCGCGGGGCTCGACGCGCCGGCCCGTCCGCGACGGCGCGCCCGGGCCCGGGACGTCGACGTCGAGCCGGCGGGGACGCTGCCGGTCGCCCGTGTGGCCGTGGAGCTCTCGCCGCCGCACCTCGACCGTCCCTTCGAGTACCTGGTCCCCGCGACGCTCGACGCGGCCGCCCGGCCGGGCACGCGCGTCAAGGTGCGGTTCGGGGCGCAGGACGTCGACGGGTACCTGCTGGAGCGCGTCGCCGAGGCCGACCACGACGGCGGACTCGTGCCGTTGCGCCGCGTGGTGTCGCCCGAGCCGGTGCTGACCCCGGCGGTGGCGCGGCTCGCCCGGGCCGTCGCGGACCGGTACGCCGGCACGCTGCCCGACGTGCTGCGGCTCGCGATCCCGCCGCGGCACGCCCGCACGGAGAGCGAGGTGCCCGGCGCCCCGGCGGGCCCGGGTGCCGCCACGGCGCCGGCCGAGCCGGGTGCCGCCACGGCGCCGGCCGAGCCGGGTGCCGTCGTCGACCCGACCGCGCCCGTCGCCGAGCAGCCCGCGCCTGCCGGGGCCGCCTGGGCGCCCTTCCGCGGCGGCCGGGCGTTCCTCGCGCACCTCGCCGCGGGCGGTGCGCCGCGCGCCGCGTGGTCCGCGCTGCCGGGGCCGGCGGGGGAGCGGTGGCCGGACGCCGTGGCGCAGGCCGTCGCCGCGACCCTGTCGAGCGGGCGCGGGGCCCTCGTGGTGGTCCCGGACGCCCGCGACGTCGACCGCGTGTGCGCCGCCCTGGAGGCCGCGGGCGTGCCCGCGTGGACGCCGGACGGCACGGACGCCTCCCACGTGCGGCTCATGGCGGACGACGGCCCGGCACGCCGGTACCGGTCGTACCTCGCGGCGCTGCGGGGGCTCGCGCGGGTGGTGGTCGGCACCCGGGCGGCCGCGTTCGCGCCCGTGCGGGACCTCGGTCTGGCGGTGTGCTGGGACGACGGCGACGACCTGCACGCCGAGCCCCGCGCCCCCTACCCGCACGTGCGCGAGGTGCTGGCACTGCGCTCGGACTCCGAGGGGTGCGCGTTGCTGCTGGCCGCGCACGGCCGGTCGGTCGAGGTGCAGGCGCTCGTCGCGTCCGGCTGGGTGCGCCCCGTGAGCGCCGACCGGGCCGTGGTGCGCGCCCGCACGCCGCGGGTGCGCGCCCTGACGAGCGTCGAGCTGGCCCGCGAGGGCGCCGCGGCCGCCGCCCGGTTGCCGGGGGAGGCGTGGCGCACCATCCGCGAGCGCCTGGCGCACGGTCCCGTGCTCGTGCAGGTGCCGCGGGCCGGCTACCTGCCGGCGGTGGCGTGCGCCCGGTGCCGTCAGGTCGCGCGCTGCGGCCACTGCCACGGCCCGTTGCAGCTGCCGTCCGGGGACGGGACGGCGCAGTGCGGGTGGTGCGGGCGGCTCGCGACGCGGTGGCGGTGCGACGCGTGCGGGAACGGCACGTTCCGGTCGGTGGCCGTCGGGTCGGACCGTACGGCGGAGGAGCTGGGGCGGGCGTTCCCCGGGGCGACGGTGCGCACGTCGGGGGCCCGCTCCGCGGGCGGCGTGCTGGCGGAGGTCCCGGACCGGCCCGCCCTGGTGGTGTCCACCCCGGGTGCCGAGCCGGTCGCGCCGGCCGGCTACGCGGCGGCCGTCCTGCTGGACGCGGCGGTGACGACCGGGTCCACGTCGCTGCGCGCCACGGAGGACGCGCTGCGCCGGTGGCTCGCCGCGGCGGCGCTCGTGCGGGCGGGGTCCGACGGGGGCGTGGTGCTGCTCGTCGGCGACGGGGCCGAGCGCCCGACCCAGGCGCTCGTGCGGTGGGACCCCGCGGGCCTCGCGGAGCGGGAGCTCGCGGAGCGCACGGAGGTCGGCCTGCCGCCGGCGGTCCGCGTGGCGGAGCTGACCGGGACGCGCGAGGTGGTGGCGGGTGTGCTCGCCCGCGTCGAGCTGCCGCCCGGTGCCGACGTGCTGGGCCCGGTGCCGCTGCCGGGCGACGACTCGCTCGACCCGCCCGTGCGCACGCTCGTGCGGGTCCCCGTGGCGGAGGGCCGGGCGCTGGCCCGGTCGCTCGCCGCGTCCCTGGCCGTGCGCAGCGCCCGCCGGGAGGGCGGGACGGTGCGGGTGCGGCTCGACCCGGAGGAGATGCTGTGAGTGGCGCCGTCGACGCGGTGGTGTTCGACCTGGGGAACGTCCTGGTGCGGTGGGACCCCGTCCTGCCGTTCGCGGGGGTGCTGGACGAGGCGGAGGTCGAGCGGTTCTTCGCGGACGTCGGCTTCGCGGAGCTGAACCACCGGCAGGACGCCGGGCGGCCGTGGGCGGAGGCGCGCGCGGAGGTCGCCCGCACCCACCCGGAGCACGTCGCGACGCTCGACCTGTACGTCGAGCGGTTCCCCCTGTCGCTGCCCGGGCCCGTGCCGGGCAGCGCGGCCGTCGTCGACGAGCTGCGGGCCGCCGGCGTCCGGGTGCTGGGGCTGACCAACTGGTCCGCCGAGACGTTCCACCACGCGGCGCCCGCTGCGCCGGTGGTCGACCGGCTCGAGGCCGTGCTCGTGTCGGGCCGTGAGGGGGTCGCCAAGCCGGACCCGCGCGTGTTCCGGCTGCTCGCCGAGCGGCACGGGCTGGTCCCGGCGCGCACGCTGTTCACCGACGACAGCGCGGTGAACGTGGCCGCGGCGGCCACCGAGGGGTTCCAGTCGGTGCTGTTCACCGGCGCGGCGGGGCTGCGCGCCGAGCTGGCCGCCCGCGGGGTCCTGCCCCCGACGGCCTAGGATCGGTGTCCATGCGCCTGCTCTTCGCCGGGACGCCCGCGGTGGCGCTGCCCTCGCTGGACGCCCTGATCGCCTCCCGCCACGAGGTCGTCGCGGTCCTCACGCGGCCCGACGCCCGCGCCGGCCGCGGCCGCACGCTCGCCGCGAGCCCGGTGAAGCAGCGGGCGCTCGACGCGGGGATCGAGGTGCTGACGCCGGCGACCCTGCGGGACGAGGACGTCCGGGCGCGGCTCGCCGAGCTGGCGCCCGACGCCGCTCCCGTCGTGGCGTACGGCAACCTCGTGCCGGCGGCGCTGCTCGACCTGCCGCGGCACGGGTGGGTCAACCTGCACTTCTCGGTGCTGCCGGCCTGGCGGGGTGCGGCCCCGGTGCAGCACGCCGTCATCGCGGGCGACGAGGTGACCGGCGCGAGCACGTTCCGGCTGGAGGCCGGCCTCGACACCGGCCCGGTGTACGGCACGCTCACGGAGACCATCCGCCCGCGCGACACCGCCGGCGACCTGCTGGGGCGCCTGGCGGAGGCCGGTTCCGGGCTGCTGGTGCGGACCCTCGACGCGCTGGAGGAGGGCATCCTCACGCCGGTCCCGCAGCCCGCTGACGGCGTCAGCCTCGCCCCGCGGCTGACCACCGAGGACGCCCGGGTGCGCTGGCAGCACCCCGCGATGGCGGTCGACCGGCGGGTGCGGGGCTGCACCCCGGCCCCGGGCGCGTGGACGACGCTGCCGGACGGGTCCCGGCTGGGTCTCGGCCCGGTGCGGCCGGAGCCCGCGGTGACCGACCTGCGCCCCGGCGAGCTGCGGGCCGGGCGCGGCGAGGTGCTCGTGGGCACCGGCACGCACGCGGTCCGGCTGGAGGAGGTCCGGCCGGCCGGCAAGCGCGCGATGCCCGCGCCGGACTGGGCCCGCGGTGCCCGCCTCGCGCCCGGCACGGTGCTCGGCGAGGACGCGGCGTGAGCGCGGCGCAGGGAGCCCGGGGCCCCCGGGGCGGAAAGGGCGGCCAGGGCACCCAGGGCGGTGGTCGCGGCCCGCGCCGGCGCACCGCGGCAGCACCCGCCGAGCGGCGTCGCGGGACGGATCCGGCGCGGACCGTCGCGTTCGACGTGCTGCGGACGGTCGCCGACTCGGACGCCTACGCCAACCTCGTGCTCCCGCCGCTGCTGCGCGAGCGCGGCATCCGCGGCCGGGACGCCGGCTTCGCCACGGAGCTGGCGTACGGGACGCTGCGGCTGCGCGGCCGGTACGACGCGGTGATCGCGCAGTGCGCCGGCCGCCCCCTGGACCGGGTCGACCCGCCGGTGCTGGACGCGCTGCGCCTCGGCGCGCACCAGCTGCTCGGCATGCGGGTGCCGCCGCACGCGGCGGTGTCGGAGACTGTCGGGCTGGTGCGCGAGCGGGTCGGCGCCGGTCCCGCGCAGTTCGTCAACGCCGTGCTGCGCGCCGTCGCCCGGGAGCCGCTGGACGTCTGGCTGGCGCGGGTCGGCGACGACGCGGCGGCCCAGGAGCAGGGGACCGCGGCGGAGGTCGCCCGCCTGTCCGTGGTGGAGAGCCACCCCGCGTGGGTGACGCGGGCGCTCCGCGAGGCGCTCGTCGGTCACGGGCGCGACGCCGCCGAGCTCCCGGCGCTGCTCGCCGCCGACAACGAGGCGCCCCGCGTGACCCTCGTCGCCCGGCCCGGCCTGGTCCCGCAGGACGAGCTGCTCACCGCGGCCGGGGACGGTGCCGCGCCCGGCCGCTGGGCGCCCACGGCGGTCACCCTCGCGGGCGGCGGCGACCCCGCGGCGCTCGCGCCGGTGCGGGCGGGACGGGCGGGCGTGCAGGACGAGGGCAGCCAGCTCGTGGCGCTCGCCCTCGCGGACGCGCCGCTCGACGGCCCCGACGCCCGCTGGCTCGACCTCTGCGCCGGCCCCGGCGGGAAGGCCGCGCTGCTGGCGGCCCTCGCCGGCGAGCGGGACGCCCGGCTCGTCGCCAACGAGGTGCAGCCGCACCGCGCCCGGCTCGTGCGCCAGGCGCTGGCGGCCGCGCCGGAGGGAGCGGTCGAGGACGTGCGGGTGGGCGACGGGCGCCAGGTCGGCGACGACGAGCCGGGCGGGTACGACCGCGTCCTGCTGGACGCCCCGTGCACCGGGCTGGGCGCGCTGCGCCGGCGCCCGGAGTCGCGCTGGCGGCGCACCCCCGCGGACCTGGCGGCGCTGGGCGCGCTGCAGCGCGAGCTGCTGGCCTCGGCGCTGCGCGCGGTGCGTGTCGGGGGAGTCGTCGCGTACGTGACGTGCTCGCCGGTCCTCGCGGAGACGAGCCTCGCGGTGGTCGACGCGCGCCGCGCCGCCCGCCGGGCGGGCCTGGAGACCGAGGTGCTCGACGCGCCGGCGGTGCTGCACGGCACCGCCCCGGGGCTCGACCTGCCGGCCCGCGAGGACGCGCAGCTCTGGCCGCACGTCCACGGGACGGACGCGATGCACCTCACGCTGCTGCGCCGCACGTCCTGACGGCCGCGCGACCGGTGTCGCGGCCGGGGCTGCGAGCGCGCCGGGCCGGCTCCGGCGGACCCGGGAGGTGCTCGATACCCTGGGAGGCGTGCCCGCACTGATCAGCCCCAGCATCCTGTCCGCCGACTTCGTCAACCTCGAGCGCGACCTGGGCCGCATCGCCCGGGCCGACTACGCGCACGTCGACGTGATGGACAACCACTTCGTCCCGAACCTCACGCTCGGGCTGCCGGTGGTGCGGCGCATCGCCGAGGTGTCTCCGGTGCCGCTCGACGTGCACCTGATGATCGAGGACGCCGACCGGTGGGCGGTGGACTACGCACGGGCGGGCGCGGCCTCGGTGACGTTCCACGCGGAGGCGGCCCAGGCGGCGGTCCGGCTGGCGCGCGAGCTGCGGTCGGCGGGCGCCCGGGCCGGCATCGCGCTGCGGCCCGCGAGCCCCGTGGAGCCCCTGCTGGACCTGCTGCCGGAGTTCGACATGGTGCTGGTCATGACGGTCGAGCCCGGGTTCGGCGGGCAGTCCTTCATCGAGGGGACGCTGCCCAAGATCCGCCGCCTCCGGGCCGCGATCGAGGAGCAGGGGGCCGCGACGTGGGTGCAGGTGGACGGGGGCGTCTCGCGCGACACGATCGCGGCGGTGGCCGAGGCGGGCGCGAACGTGTTCGTGGCGGGGTCGGCCGTGTACGGGGCGCCGGACGTCGCGGCGGAGATCGACGCCCTGCGGGGGCTCGCGGACGAGGCCCTGGCGCGGCGCTGACCCGGGGCCCCGCCGTCGCCGGGCCGCAGCCGTGGCGCGCGGCGTCCGCGGCCCGGTGCGGGACGAACGGCCGTCCCGGCGGGAATGCCGGCTGTGGCATCATCGTTGCCGAAGTACACACACGTGCTCCGGGGTCGGTGCAATTCCGAGCCGGCGGTGACAGTCCGCGACCCGCAAGCGCCTCGGCGTGAGCGGTTGACCTGGTGGAACTCCAGGACCGACGGTGACAGTCCGGATGGGAGGAGACGTGGCGGCGTGCTCGGCGTGAGCCGGGTGCGCCGTGGTCGTCGTGCACCAGCGCGCCGCCCGCACCCCGGAGCCTGACGGCGACGGAGGGAGCGGGGCGGTGGAGGCCACGGCGGTCGAGCGGGACGCGATGCGGCGTGCCCTCGACCTCGCGCGCCGCGGTCCGGCCCACGGACCGAACCCCCGCGTGGGGTGCGTCCTGCTCGGTCCGGAGGGCAGTGTCCTGGGCGAGGGCTGGCACCGCGGCGCGGGCACCGCGCACGCGGAGGTCGCCGCCCTCGCCGCCGCCCGCGAGCGCGGCGCCGACGTCCGGGGCGCGACGGCCGTCGTCACCCTCGAGCCCTGCGACCACACCGGCCGCACCGGACCCTGCTCGCGCGCCCTCGTCGACGCGGGCGTGCGTCGGGTCGTCGTGGCGGTCGCGGACCCGAACCCGGACGCCGCCGGGGGAGCGGCCCGCCTGCGGTCCGCGGGAGTCGACGTGGTCGTCGACGTCGAGGCGGCGGCGGGGCGCGCGCTGCTGCGCCCGTGGCTGGTCGCGGTGGGGCGCAGCCGACCGTTCGTCACGCTCAAGACCGCGGCCACGCTGGACGGCCGGGTCGCCGCGGCTGACGGCACGTCGCGGTGGATCACCTCCCAGCAGGCGCGCGCCCACGCCCACGCGCTGCGCGCCGAGGTCGACGCGATGGTGGTGGGGACCGGGACGGCGCTGGCCGACGACCCCGCGCTCACCGCCCGCACGCCCGACGGCGCGCTCACCGCCCACCAGCCGCTGCGCGTCGTCGTCGGCGAGCGCGCGCTGCCCCCGGGGGGCCGGCTCGCGGGACCGGGCGGCGAGGTCGTGCACCTGCGCACCCGCGACCCTCGGGAGGTCCTCGCCGCGCTCCACGCCCGCGAGGTGCGGCACGTGCTCGTCGAGGGCGGGCCGACGCTCGCCGCGGCGTTCCTGCGCGCCGGCGTCGTCGACGAGGTGCACGCCTACGTCGCACCGGTCCTGCTCGGGGCCGGGCGCAGCGCCGTCGGCGACCTCGGCGTCGGGACCATCGGGGACGCGATCCGGCTGCACCCGCGCGAGGTGCTGCCGCTGGGGCCCGACGTGCTCGTCGTGGCCGACACCGAGGAGGAGGACGGCTGATGTTCACCGGCATCGTGGAGGAGGTCGGCGCCGTGGTCGCGCTCGACCTGGCGCCCGGCACGCAGGGAGCCGCGGACGGCGGCGACGGCGACGCCCGGCTGACCGTGCGGGGCCCGCTGGTGGTGTCCGACGCCGCGCTCGGCGACTCGATCGCCGTCGGCGGGGTCTGCCTCACGGTCGCGGTGCTGCCGGGGGACGGCACCTTCGTCGTCGACGTCATGCCGGAGACCCTGCGCCGCACCGCCCTGGGCGACCTGCGGCCGGGGGACCCCGTGAACCTGGAGCGCGCCGTGCGGGCGGACGCGCGGCTCGGCGGGCACGTGGTCCAGGGGCACGTCGACGGCGTGGGCACGGTCCGCCGGCGCACGCCCGGACCGCGCTGGGACGAGATGGAGATCGCCCTGGACCCGGCGCTCGCCCGGTACGTCGCGGAGAAGGGCTCGGTGGCGGTGGCCGGGGTCTCCCTCACGGTGACCGCGGTCGGCCCGGACTGGTTCGGCGTCTCGCTGATCCCGACCACGCTCGCCGCGACCACGCTCGGGCGCGCCGCGCCGGGCACCCGCGTGAACCTGGAGGTCGACGTGCTGGCCAAGTACGTGGAGCGGCTGCTGACCGCAGGGGCGGTCGCGGGCGCCGCGCCGGTCGAGGGAGGTGCACGGTGAGCGCCGCCACCGCCGGCGAGGACGTCGTGCTCGGCACCGTCGAGCAGGCGCTGGCCGAGCTGCGCGCGGGCCGGCCGGTGCTCGTGGCGGACTCCCCGGACCGCGAGAACGAGGCGGACGTCATCCTGGCCGCGGACCGGGCCACGCCCGCGTGGGTCGCCTGGACCATCCGCCACTCCTCGGGCTACCTGTGCGCCCCCATGACCGGTGCCCGCGCCGACGCCCTCGACCTGCCGCTGATGGTGCCGCAGAGCCAGGACCCCCGGCGCACCGCCTACACGGTCACCGTCGACGCGGCGCACGGCGTCACGACGGGCATCTCCGCGGCCGACCGCACGCAGACCCTGCGCGTGCTGTCGGACCCGGCGTCCGGGAGGGAGGACCTGATCCGGCCTGGGCACGTCCTGCCGCTGCGCGCGGTGCCGGGCGGCGTGCTGCACCGCGCGGGCCACACGGAGGCCGCCGTCGACCTGTGCCGGCTGGCGGGCGTCGAGCCGGTCGCCGCGATCGCCGAGCTGGTGAACGACGACGGCACGATGATGCGGCTCCCGCAGACCGCCGCCCTGGCGCGCGAGCACGGGCTGGTGGTGCTGACGATCGCCGACCTCATCGCGTGGCGTACCGCGCACGGCGACCTGCCCTCCGAACCGGCGCCGGGCCCCGACGCGGCGGCGACCGCGCCGGAGCGGCGGGTGCACCGGGCGCACACCGCCCAGCTGCCCACGCGGCACGGCGCGTTCACGGTGCACGCGTACCGGGACCTGAGGACCGGCGCGGAGCACGTGGCGCTCGTCGCGGCGACCGGCCTGGTCGAGCAGCCCGTGGTGCGGGTCCACTCCGAGTGCCTGACGGGGGACGCGTTCGGCTCCGAGCGGTGCGACTGCGGCCCGCAGCTCGACGCGGCCCTGGCGCTCGCCGCCCGCGACGGCGGCGCCGTGGTCTACCTGCGTGGCCACGAGGGCCGGGGCATCGGCCTCGTCGCGAAGATCGGCGCCTACGCGCTGCAGGACGCCGGGCGGGACACGGTCGAGGCGAACCTCGACCTCGGCTGGCCGGCCGACCGGCGGGAGTACGGCGCCGCCGCGGCGATCCTCGAGGACCTGGGCGCCCGCCGCATCACCCTGCTCACGAACAACCCGGCGAAGGTCGCCGGCCTGACCGCGCACGGCATCGAGGTCGCGGAGGTCCGCGGCCTGGAGGTCGGGCGCACCCCCCACAACGAGACCTACCTGCGCACCAAGGCCCGGGCGATGGGACACCTCCTGCCCGGCCTCGACCACACCCCGGAGGACCCACGATGAGCGGCAGCGGCGCACCCCAGATCACCACGGACGGCACCGGCCTGCGCGTCGTCGTCGTCGCGGCCTCCTGGCACACCACCGTCATGGACGGCCTCCTCGCGGGCGCGCGGCGGGCGCTGGCCGCGGCCCACGTCGAGGACGTCCGCGAGATCCGCGTCCCCGGGACGTTCGAGCTGCCCGTCGCCGCGGCCCGGGTCGCCCGCAGCGGCGAGGCGGACGCCGTGGTCGCGCTCGGGGTCGTCATCCGTGGCGGTACGCCGCACTTCGAGTACGTCTGCCAGGCGGCCACCTCGGGCCTCACCGACGTCGCCGTGGCGACGGGGGTCCCCGTCGGCTTCGGCGTCCTCACGTGCGACGACGAGGCCCAGGCGCTGGACCGAGCCGGCCTGCCCGGGTCGCGCGAGGACAAGGGCGCCGAGGCGGCCGAGGCGGCCGTCGCCACGGTGGCCGCCCTCCGCGCGCTGTGAACCTGGTCACCTGGCTGTTCGACGCGCAGCTCGTCGTCGCCGGCCACCCCGTCCTGTGGCGCGAGGTCGTCGGCAACCTGTTCGGTCTCGCCTCCGCGCTCGGCGGCCTGCGGCGGCGGATCTGGGCGTGGCCGGTGGGCATCGTCGGCAACGTCCTGCTGTTCACGGTGTTCCTCGGCGGGGTGTTCCACACCCCGCAGGCCCGCGACCTCTACGGGCAGGCCGGCCGGCAGGTGTTCTTCGTCGCGGTCGCGGTGTACGGCTGGGTGCGGTGGTCCCGCACGCGGCGGGCGGCGCGCGAGCACGGTGCGCCGGACGCGCCGGCGGTCGTCCCGCGGTGGGCCGGGCGTTCCGGGTGGGTGCAGATCATCGGCATCGGCGTGGTCGGGACCGTGGTCTGCGCGCTCGTGTTCGACGCGCTCGGGTCCTGGGGCCCGTGGGCGGACGCGTGGATCTTCGTCGGCTCGTTGCTCGCCACGTACGGCATGGCCCGCGGCTGGATCGAGTTCTGGCTGATCTGGATCGCGGTGGACGCGGTGGGCGTGCCGCTGCTGCTCAGCGCCGGGTACTACCCCTCGGCGGTGCTGTACCTGGTGTACGCCGGGGTGGTGCTGTCCGGGTTCGTCGTGTGGTGGCGCGCCCGGAGCGGGGAGACGCCGCAGCAGGTCACCGCCGCGGCCGGCGTGGCGGGCTGACACCGTGGCGGCGCCCACGGACCGCCCGCGGGTGCCGCCGCCGGCGCCGTCCCGGGGAGCGGTCGCCGCGGGGGGTGCGTGCCCGCGACCGTCTACCCTGACGGGCGTGAAGACGTTCGACGCGCTGTTCGCTGAGCTGACCGAGAAGGCGACCACCCGGCCCGCCGGCTCCGGGACCGTCCGGGAGCTCGACGCCGGGGTCCATGCGATCGGCAAGAAGATCGTCGAGGAGGCGGCCGAGGTCTGGATGGCCGCGGAGCACGAGGGGGACCACCGCACCGCCGAGGAGATCTCCCAGCTCCTGTACCACCTGCAGGTGCTCATGGTCGCGAAGGGCCTGACCCTCGACGACGTGTACGCGCACCTGTGACCCGCCCCTGCCGCACCACCGACCTGAGGACCCCCCTGTGCTGAGGATCGCCGTCCCGAACAAGGGCTCGCTCGCCGAGCCCGCCGCCGAGATGCTGCGCGAGGCGGGCTACCGCCAGCGCCGCGACTCCCGCGAGCTCGTCCTGCCCGACGCCGACAACGGCGTCGAGTTCTTCTTCCTGCGCCCGCGCGACATCGCGGTGTACGTCGGGACCGGCACCGTCGACGTCGGCATCACCGGCCGCGACCTGCTGCTGGACTCGGGCTCGCCCGCGACGGAGCACCTGCCGCTCGGGTTCGCGCGCTCGACGTTCCGGTTCGCGACGCAGGCCGGCACCATGAACGACGTCCGCGAGGTGGCCGGACGGCGCGTCGCGACGTCCTACCCGGTGCTCGTCGGGCAGTACCTGACGGCGCAGGGCGTGGAGCCGGCCGAGGTCGTGCGCCTGGACGGAGCGGTCGAGACGGCCATCCGGCTCGGGGTCGCGGACGTCATCGCCGACGTCGTCGAGACCGGCACGACCCTGCGCGCCGCGGGCCTCGACGTCTTCGGGGCACCGATCCTGACCTCGGAGGCCGTCCTGGTGCGGCGTGCCGACGGCCCGGAGCCCGCGGGTCTCGACGTGCTGACCCGGCGGCTGCAGGGTGTGCTGACCGCCCGCGAGTACGTCCTCATGGACTACGACGTCCCGATGGAGCTCGTCGACCGGGCCGTGGCCGTGACGCCCGGCCTGGAGTCACCGACCGTCTCCCCCCTGCACAACACCGACTGGGCCGCCGTGCGGGTCATGGTGCGGCGCAGCGAGACGAACAAGGTCATGGACGCCCTGTACGACGTGGGCGCCCGGGCGATCCTCGTGACGTCGATCCACGCCTGCCGGCTGTAGGGGGGCACCGCGTGCCGGGACCGGGGGACGGCGGGACGACACCGGACGGCGCGCCGTCCGGGAGGGCGCTGGACGACGTGTTCAGGCCGCGGGCCGCGCGCTGGGTGACGGTCGTCCTGGCGGCGCTCGTCGCGGTGGCCACGGTGCTGCTGCTCGTGCTGCTGCCGGGGACGGGCCTGGTCGGGCTCGGTGTCGGGGACCGGCTCGGCATCGGCCTGCTCGGTGCCGCCATCGTGTGGTTCTGCTGGCGCCAGGCGACCGTCTCCGCGACCCCGACGCCCGAGGGCCTGCGGGTGCGCAACCTCGCCACCACCCGCACGGTCCCGTGGGCGCAGATCGTCTGGGTGAGGTTCGGCGAGGGCCGGCCCTGGGTGCAGCTCGACCTGGACGACGGCGACACGCTGGCGGTGATGGGCGTGCAGCGGGCCGACGGCGAGCTCGCGCAGCGCGAGGCGCGCCGCCTGGCGACGCTGGTCGCGTCCCGGACGCGGACCGCGCGCGACGACTGACCGGTCGGCGCTCCACCGCCCCGGTCCGTCGACCCGGCCCGTCAGACCGGCGCGTCAGACCTGCGGAGCGGGCCAGTCGTCGACGCCCCGTGCGAGCCGCGCGGCGTGCACGCCGGCCGCGGCCGCCGCGAGGAACGCCGCCGGGTCCTGGGCGAGCCCGCGGCCCATCGTGGAGAGCCGGACGGGGGACGCACCGAGCGCGGTCAGCAGGTCCGCGCCCGCCGGGACCTCGACCAGCCGGTGGCGGCCGGCGGGGGCCCCCAGCGCGAGCGCCTGCTGCCGCACCCGCCGCCCGACCGCCGCCAGGTGGGCACCGGGGTGCTCCTCGGCGTCCGGGACCGCGACGCCTGCCGGCGCCTCCCCGGCGCGCGGGCCGGCACCGTCCTCGGCCGGTGCCGCCGGGTCGAAGACGGGCACCACGACGTCCGCGGGGGCGAGGGCCACGCGCCCGTACGCGGTCAGCGAGTGGTGCGACACCCCGAGGTGCCGCTCCCGGGCGTCCGCGCCGGACACCCGCAGCGAGGCGACGGGCCGGCCGCCGAGCACGGCTGCGGCGTTCACGGCCTCCCCGGCGGCGACGCCCGAGAAGCCCCAGCGCGTCCCGGTGCCCAGGTTGCCGGGACCCTGCGCCACCACCACGACGTCGGCCCGCACGACGTGGCGTGCGGCGAGCAGGGCGGTGTGCACGGTGACGGCCTCGAGGTCGCCGCCGAACGCCTGCCCGGCGGTCAGGCACGAGGCGATCCAGCCGGCGTCCCGCAGGCCGGCCACCGCACGCGAGAACCACGCCGGCAGGGCGCCGCCGTCGGACATCACGTACGCGACGCGCAGCGGCTCGCCACCGTGGCCGCCCGTCGACGCGTCGGCGTACCGGACGCCGGCGACGACCGCCGGCAGGGCGGAGTGCAGGTCGGCGACGACGACCGGCAGCCCCGCCAGGTCGTCGGCGTCGCGCAGCACGTCGTGGTGCGGCGACTCCTGGTCGTCGACGCCGAGCACCATCGCCTGCAGCGGCGTGTAGCGGGCCTTCACCAGGTGGCCCGGCCCTGACTGCGGGTCGGCGGGCAGCCGGTCCGCCGTGCCGGGCGCGACCACGAGGGCGTACCCGCCGGTCCCGAGCCCCCGGGCGAGCGCCGAGACGTTCAGCAGCACCCGGTCCCCGGGCCGCGGCGAGCCGACCAGGGCCGGGTAGGCCAGCGCCCGCACCACCACCGGGTCGGGGCCGCTCACGCCGTCCTCGACGACGACGGACAGCTCGACGGCACCCGGCCACGCGCGTCCGACCGACTCCACCACACCCGAGCGCCATGTGATCACCGGACCACGCTACCGGCCACTACGGTTGTGCCGATGCCCGAACAGATCCAGCCCGCCGAGCGGTTGCTCAACCTCGTCATCGCCCTGGTGCACACCCCGGGACGCATGACGAAGGAGCAGATCCGCCGCACCGTCGCGGGCTACGGCGACGCCGCCTCGGACGAGGCGTTCGAGCGGATGTTCGAGCGCGACAAGGACACCCTGCGCGAGCTCGGCATCCCCGTGACGACCGTGACCGCCGCCGGCCACGGCGACGACATCGGCTACCGCGTCGACCAGGACGCGTACGCCCTGCCGCCCCTGGAGCTGACGGCCGCCGAGCTCGGTGCGCTGTCGCTGGCCGCCGAGTTCTGGCAGGACCGCTCGGTCCGCGCGGACACGTCGCGGGCGCTGACCAAGCTGCGCGCGGTGGGCGCGGGCTCGGGCGCGACCGACCTCGCCGCGGGTCTCGTGCCGCGGGTGCGGGCCGGCGGCGACGCGTTCCGGCCCCTGCTGGACGCCGTGCAGGCACGGCAGCGGGTGCGGTTCACCTACCGCGCCGCGAACACCGGGGAGGTGCGCGAGCGCCTCGTCGAGCCGTGGCGGCTGGTGGCGCGCCGCGGCGGCTGGTTCCTGGTCGGCCGCGACGTCGACCGCGCGGCCCCCCGGTCGTTCCGCCTCAGTCGCATCGAGGGCCGCGTGCGTCCGGTCGGGGACGACGGCGCGTTCGACCCGCCCGCGGTGGAGCAGATGGAGACGGCCCTGCGGTCGTGGGACGCCGGGCGGGAGCGCACGGCGGTGCTGGCGCTCCGCCCGGAGCGGGCCGAGGCGCTGCGCGCGCGGGGCTCGGCGACCGCGCTGCCGGCCGACGCGGACCCGGCGCTGCGCGCGGTGGTGGCCGACCGCGACCTGGTCCGGGTGCCGTACCGCGCGACGTGGGAGCTCGCGGAGGAGGTCGCCGGGTACGGCGACGCTGTGCTCGTCGCGGACCCGCCGGAGCTGCGGGCGGCCGTCCTGCGGCTGCTGCGGAGCGCCGCGGCGCTGGCGGGTCCGGGCACCGGCGTGGGCGACGGCGCGGGGGAGGACGGACGTGGCTGAGCGGGCGAGCGAGCGGCTGCTGCGGCTGCTGGGGATGATCGGCTACCTGGACCGGCACGACGGCGTCCCGGTGGACCAGCTGGCGGAGCACTTCGGGGTGTCGTCGTCGCAGGTCATGGCGGACGTCGACACCCTCTGGATGAGCGGGACGCCCGGGTACTACCCGCACGACCTCATCGACTTCGACGCGGACTCCTACGACCGCGGCGAGATCCGGCTCACCGAGGCGCGCGGCATGACGCAGCCGCTGCGGCTGGGCACGCGGGAGGCGGTCACCCTGCTCGCCGCCCTCAGCGCCATGGTCGCGGACCTCGGCCCGACGCTCGAGCCGGAGCACGCGGCGGTCCTGCGGTCGGCGCTCGACAAGCTGGTGGCCGCGACGGGGGAGGCGGCGAACGCGGTGGACGTGCGGCTCGCGGTCGACGGGCTGCCGGAGGTGGTCGCGGCGATCCGCACCGCGCTCGCCCGGGGCCGGCGGCTGCGCATCCGGTACGTCAACGCCTCGGACGTCACCAGCGACCGGGACGTCGACCCGCTGCGCCTGACCACGAGCGACGAGCGCTCGTACCTCCAGGCGTGGTGCCTGCGTGCGGGCGACGAGCGGCTGTTCCGGCTGGACCGCGTGCTCGGCGCCGAGGTGCTCGACGTGCCGGCCGACCCGCACCCCGGGGCGGGACGCGGTGCCACCGCGGAGTTCCGGCCCGACCCGACGGGCGACGTCGTGACGCTGCACCTGCGGAGCACCGGCCGCTGGGTGGCCGAGACCGTCCCGGTGGAGGAGGTCCGCAACCTCTCCGACGGCTCGTTCGAGGTCGACGTGCGGGTGGTCCAGCCCGCGTTCCTGCGCAACCTGCTGCTGCAGGCGGCGGACGACCTGCTGGGCGTGCGACCGCCCGAGGTGGCGCGCGACGTCGCCGCCCGGGCCCAGGAGGCCCTGGCGGCCTACGGCCCGTTGGCCGGCACGGCGGGATAGGTTGGCCGGCATGGTGTGGGTCGTCGTGTGGGTGGTGCTCGTCCTGGGCACGCTCGTGGGTGCCTTCCTGCTCGGACGCGACCTGTGGCGCCGGGCCCGGGCGCTCGTGACGGAGCTCGAGCGCGCCTCGGCCGTGCTGGGCGAGCTGGCGGAGCACGCCTCGACGCTGGCCGAGCAGGCGCAGGAGGCCGAGCGCGCCGCCCGCGCCGCCCGGGAGGCGGTGCTGCTGCCCGAGCCCCGCGAGGCGCGCGCCCGGTGGTCGCGGCTGCGCGCCGAGGCCGCGGTGCGCCGCGAGCGGCGCCGCGCGCGCGACCGGGCGGTGCGGGAGACCTGGCGCGGCTACACGCGCTGACGCCCCGTGGCGTCGGGGGACGCCCGGGGGACGGCCTGTAGACTCACCTGACTGCTGATCCAGCACCAGGGAGTTCTGCCATGGCGAGGCTCTTCGAGCATCCCGTTTCGATCCTCATCCTGATCCTCATCATCGTCCTGCTGTTCGGCTCCAAGCGGCTGCCGGACCTGGCGAGCGGGATCGGCAAGTCCCTGCGGATCTTCAAGCGCGAGGTGCGCGACCTGGCGGACGACGACGACAAGCCCGGACGCGCGGACGCGACCGCGCAGCCGCCCGTCGCCCCCGTCGTGACGCCTCCCGCCCCGGGCGCGACCGGCACGCCCCTCGCGCCCCCGGTGGTCACGCCGCCGCCCGCGGCGCCGGCGCCCGGCACCACCGCGGAGCCCGGGACCACCGACCCTCGCCCCTGAAGCCCCCGTGGCCCTGCGTCGCCCCTCGGCCAACCCCGAGGGCAGGATGCCGCTGCGCGAGCACCTGATCGAGCTCCGCAAGCGGCTGGTCCTCGCCGCGCTCGGCGTCGTCGCCGGCGGCGTGCTCGGCTGGATCGCGTACGACCCGGTGTTCCGGTCGCTGCAGGACCCGCTGCTGGACGCCGCGGCCGAGCGCGACGTCGTGGCTTCGGTGAACTTCGCCGGCCTGGCGTCCGCGATGGACATGAAGTTCAAGGTCGCGCTGTTCATCGGCGCGCTCGTGTCGAGCCCGTGGTGGCTCTACCAGCTGTGGGCGTTCGTCACGCCGGGGCTCACCCGCCGGGAGCGCCGGTCGGCCGTCGGGTTCGTCGCCGTGGCGGTGCCGATGTTCCTGGCCGGTGCGGGGTTCGCCTGGTACGTGCTGCCGCGCGCCGTGGCCGTGCTGACCGAGTTCGTACCCGAGCAGGCGACGAACCTCATCGACGCCTCGACGTACCTGAGCTTCGTCATGCGGTTCGTGCTGGCGTTCGGTGTGGCGTTCCTGGTCCCCGTGCTCATGATCTGCCTCAACCTGGTCGGCCTGGTGCGCGGGTCGACGTGGCTCAAGGGGTGGCGCTGGGCGGTTCTCCTGTCGTGCATCTTCTCGGCGGTCATGACGCCGACGCCGGACGTGGTGACGATGCTCGTGCTCGCCGCGCCGACCGCCGGCCTCTACATGGCGGCGGTGGGGCTGTCGCTGCTGCGGGACCGGCGCGTCGACCGGCGCCTGGCCGCCGCCGACGCGTCGGACGGCGCGACCGGCCCGGACGGCGCGACCGGCCCGGACGGCACGGTGGGCCGGTGAGCCACGTCGGGGTCGTCGTGAACCCCGTCGCGGGCGTCGGGCGGGGGAGCGGGGTCGGTGCCGCGGCCATGCAGGAGCTGCGCCGTCGCGGTCACCACGTCGAGGACCTCACCGCACGGGACCTGCTGACCGCCACCGCGCACGCGCGCCGGGCGGCGGTTGCGGGGCTCGACGCGCTGGTCGTGGTCGGCGGCGACGGCCTGGTGCACCTCGGCGCGAACGTGGTCGCGGAGACGGACCTGCCGCTGGGCATCGTGGCCGGCGGCACCGGCAACGACGTCGCTCGGGCGCTCGGCCTGCCACGGGGGGACGTGACCGCGGCGGTGGCGGCGATCGAGCGGGCGCTGCTCGTGGGGCCCCGCGTGATCGACGCGGTGAGTGTCGGGCCGCCCACGCACAGCGCCCGCGAGTGGTATCTCGGGGCGCTGTCCTGCGGCATCGACGCCGCCGTCAACGCCCGCGCCAACGCGCTGCGGTGGCCGCGGGGCTCCGCCCGCTACGTCCGTGCCCTCGTGCCCGAGCTGCGGGCGTTCCGGCCGTACGGCTACCGCCTCACGACGGACGAGGGCGTGTGGGAGTCGGCCGGCACGGTCGTCGTCGTGGCCAACGGACCGTGGATCGGCGGGGGGATCCGGGTCGCGCCGGACGCCCGGCCGGACGACGGGCTGCTCGATGTGGTCGTGGCGGGCCCCGTCACCCGCGCCGGCGTGCTGCGGATCTTCCCCGGCATGTACGCGGGGCGGCACGTGCACCACCCGCAGGTCCAGGTGCTGCGCAGCCGGCGGGTGCTGGTCGAGCCCGCGCCCCACCTGGGCGGGACGCCCCCGGAGGCGCACGCCGACGGCGAGCGCATCGGCCCGCTGCCGCTCGTCGCGGAGGTCGTGCCGGGCGCCGTCCGGGTGCTCGCGCCGCGACCCACCTAGGCTGCAGGGGTGGCACGACGCGACCCCTCCCGCACCCCCCGCGACCCCGAGGAGCCCGCTCCCGCCGACCGGTACGCCGTGGCCCGCCGCCGCGCCCGGTCCGAACGCAGCGAGCTCGCCCGGTTCCGCGAGCTGCTGGACTTCCCCCTCGACGACTTCCAGGTCGAGGCCTGCGAGGCGCTGGAGCGCGGGAGCGGTGTGCTCGTCGCCGCGCCCACCGGTGCCGGGAAGACGGTCGTGGGCGAGTTCGCGGTGCACCTGGCGCTGCGGACCGGGCGCAAGGCGTTCTACACGACCCCGATCAAGGCCCTGTCGAACCAGAAGTACCACGACCTCGTGCGGCGCCACGGCGCGGACCAGGTCGGCCTGCTGACCGGCGACACCACGCAGAACGGCGAGGCGCCGGTGGTCGTCATGACCACCGAGGTGCTCCGCAACATGCTGTACGCGGGCTCGAGCACGCTCGACGGCCTGGGGTACGTGGTCATGGACGAGGTGCACTACCTGGCCGACCGGTTCCGCGGTCCGGTGTGGGAGGAGGTGATCATCCACCTGCCCGACGACGTGCAGCTGGTGTCGCTGTCCGCGACCGTCTCGAACGCCGAGGAGTTCGGCGACTGGCTGCGGACGGTGCGCGGGGACACGGCCGTGGTGGTGAGCGAGCACCGGCCGGTCCCGCTGGGGCAGCACGTGCTGGTGCGCGACGACCTGCTCGACCTGTACGCCGGCCACGTCGACCCCACGGCCCCCGGGGCGAACCCCCCGATCAACCCGGAGCTGGCGCACCTGCTGCGGCGGGCGGAGCGCTCGGGCGACGGCCCGCACCGGGGACGGAGGGGGCCGGGCGACCGCGGGTTCCGCGGGCCGGGCGGCCGACGGCGGGACGGTGGCGCGGCCGGGCCGTCGGGGCTCGGCGGCGTGCGCCCGGCCCCGCGTCCGGTCATGGTCGACGTGCTGGACGAGGCGGGGCTGCTGCCCGCGATCGTCTTCATCTTCTCGCGGGCCGGCTGCGACGCGGCGGTGGCGCAGTGCCTCGCGGGCGGGCTGCGGCTCACCTCCCCGGCGGAGCAGGAGGAGATCCGGGAGATCGCGGAGACCCGCTGCGCGTCCGTGCCCCGCGAGGACCTGGACGTGCTGGGGTACTGGGGCTTCCTCGACGGGCTGGTCCGGGGGGTCGCGCCGCACCACGCGGGGATGCTGCCGGCGTTCAAGGAGACGGTCGAGGAGGCGTTCGCGCGCGGCCTGGTCAAGGTCGTGTTCGCGACGGAGACGCTGGCGCTCGGCATCAACATGCCGGCGCGGTCGGTCGTCCTCGAGAAGCTCGTGAAGTGGGACGGCTCGCAGCACGTCGACATCACACCGGGGGAGTACACCCAGCTGACGGGCCGGGCGGGGCGCCGCGGCATCGACACGGAGGGTCACGCCGTCGTCGTGGGGCGCGGCGGGCTCGACCCGATGGCGCTGGCAGGCCTGGCGTCGAAGCGGCTGTACCCGCTGCGGTCCGCCTTCCGCCCGACCTACAACATGGCCGTCAACCTCGTGGCGCAGGTGGGCCGCGTGCGGGCCCGCGAGGTGCTCGAGACCTCCTTCGCGCAGTTCCAGGCGGACCGCGGGGTCGTCGGCCTCGCCCGCCAGGCGCAGAGCCACGCGGAGGCGCTCGAGGGCTACGCGGAGGCCATGTCGTGCCACCTGGGGGACTTCCGCGACTACTGGTCGCTGCGCCGGGAGCTGGGCGACCGGGAGCGCGGCGCGCACCGGGCCGCGGCGGGCGCGCGGCGGGAGGCGGCCGCTCGGAGCCTGGCGTCGCTCGCCGTCGGGGACGTCGTCGCGGTGCCGGGCGGCCGACGGTCCGTCCACGCCGTCGTGGTCGAGCCCGGGAGCGCCGGCGGCTTCGAGGGGGCCCGGCCCCTGGTCCTCACCACCGAGCGGGACGTGCGCCGCCTGTCCAGCCAGGACGTCGGGGACGGCGTGCGCACCGTCGGACGTCTCCGCGTGCCGAAGGGCTTCTCGCCCCGTGCGGCCTCGCACCGCCGCGACCTCGCTGCGTCGCTGCGGGCCGAGATCGCCGCCGGACGGGTCGAGGGGGCCGCGCCGCAGCGTCGCCGGGGCCGGCCGGCCGCGCAGGACGAGGACGAGGCGATCGCCGGGCTGCGGCGCCGGCTGCGCGCCCATCCCTGCCACGCGTGCCCCGACCGCGAGGAGCACGCGCGGTGGGCGGAGCGGTGGCAGCGGCTGGACGGCGAGCACCGTGCGCTCGTGCGGCGCATCGAGGGCAGGACCGGGTCGATCGCCACCGTGTTCGACCGGATCTGCGACGTGCTGGTCAGCCTCGGGTACCTCGAGAAGGTGCCCGACGAGGGCACCCGGGTCACCGAGGACGGGCGCTGGCTGCGCCGCCTGTACGCCGAGAACGACCTGCTGCTGGCGGAGTGCCTGCGCCGCGGCGCGTGGGAGGACCTCGACGTGCCAGGGCTGGCCGCGGCGGTGTCGGCCGTCGTGTACTCCGCCCGCCGCGACGACCGGGAACGCACCCCGGCCGTCCCGGGCGGCCCGGCGAGCCGTCTCGGCATCGCGCTGGATGCGACGACCCGGATCTGGTCCGAGCTGGACGACCTGGAGGGCGCGCACCGGCTCGAGACCGTGCAGCCGCTCGACCTGGGCCTCGTGCAGGCCGTGCACCGGTGGGCGGCGGGGCGCTCGCTCGACGCCGTCCTGCGGGACGCGGACCTGGCCGCGGGCGACTTCGTCCGCTGGTGCAAGCAGGTCGTCGACGTGCTCGACCAGGTGGCCAAGGCGGCTCCCGACCAGCGGGTCCGTCAGACGGCGCGGTCGGCGGTCGGGGCGGTGCGACGTGGGGTCGTCGCCTACGCGGGGACCTGACGGCGGGGCGGGGGGCGCGGCGCGGCGACGGCGTTCCCGGGCGACGCGACGCCGACGGGTGGGGTCGGCCCGCGTCCCCTATCGTGCGGTCGTGACCACCACGCTGTACCGGGGCGGCACGGTGCTGACGCCCGACGCCCCCGACGCGACGTCGATCCTCGTCTCCGGCGGCGAGGTCGCCTGGGTGGGGGGCACCGACGCGGCGGACGGCCTCGCGGACGCGGCCGACTCCGTCGTGGAGCTCGACGGTGCGCTGGTCACGCCCGGGTTCGTCGACGCCCACGTGCACGCGTTCGAGACCGGGCTCGCGCTCGACGGGGTGGATCTCGCCGACGCGTGCGGGGTCGACGACGTGCTCGCGCGCGTCCGGGACGCAGTGCGCGGGCCGGCCGGCCGGCGCGCGGCGGCCGGCGGCGCTCCGCTGGCGGGGTCGGGCTGGGACGACGCGGTCTGGCCCGAGGACCGGCCGCCCCGGCGGGACGAGCTCGACGCCGCCGGCGGTGGCGCACCGGTCTGGCTCGGGAGCGCGGACCGGACGGCTGCCGTGGTGTCGTCGTCCTTCGCGCGCGTGCTCGGGCTGGACGCGGTGCCCGGGTGGCGGGACGACGGCCTGGTGACCGGAGAGGCCCTGCGGGTGGCGTGGGGTGGCGTCCGGGAGGCGTCCGAGAGCCGCCGGACGGCCCTCGAGGACGTCGCGCTGCGGACCGCCGCGGGCTCCGGGGTGGTCGCGGTGCACGAGCACAGCGCCCCGGGGTCGGCCGCCCGCAGCGATCTGGCCGCACTGCTCGCGCGGACCGCCGACCCGGGCTCTGGACTGCCGCTGGTGGCGGGGTACCGCGCGGAGCTGTGCGTGACGACGGACGACGCCCGGGACCTGCTCGAGGAGCTGCCGGGGGTGCGGGGGATCGGTGGGGACCTCGCCGCCGACGGCACGATCCGCGCCAGGACCGCGGCGCTGCGGCAGCCGTACGACGACGCTCCGGGCCCGGGCGACCGGACGGGGGAGCTGCTGCTGACGGCGGAGCAGGTGAGCAACCACGTCGCGGCCGTGACCCGGGCCGGGGTGCAGGCGGCCTTCCGCCTGACGGGCGACCGTGCGGCGGCCGAGGTGCTGCTCGGCTTCCGGGCGGCGGCGGAGGTCGAGGGCGTCGAGGCGCTGCGGGCGGCCGGCCACCGGCTGGAGCGCGCGTCGATGCTGGACGCGCCGGCGCTCGCCACGCTCGTCCTGCTGGGGCTGACCGTGGCGGTCGAGCCGGTGCTGGACGCCGCGTGGGGAGGTGCCGACGGCCCCGCGGTCCGCCGTCTCGGGAGCGGCCGGGCCGCCTCGCTCCACCCCCTCGCGGACCTGCGGGCCGCCGGGGTGCCGCTCGCGTTCGGGTCCGGGAGCCCCCTGACGCCCTGCGGGCCCTGGGCGGCGGTGCGCGCGGCGGTCCGGCACCGGACACCGGACCAGCGGATCCCCGTCGCGGCGGCGGTGGAGGCCCACAGCCGTGGGGGCTGGCTCGCCGCGGGCCTCGGCGGCACGGGCGCGGGTGTGCTCCGTGCCGGTGCGCCCGCGCACCTGGCCGTGTGGCGCACGGAGCGCCCGGGGCTGCCGGCGCTGGACGCGCAGGACCCGGATCCCGCGTGCGTGCTGACGGTGCGTGCCGGCCACGTCCTGTTCGACGCGTCGGGCGTGACGGCGTGACTGACGGCGGGTGATCCGGCGGACGGGTGAACCGCGGGGGTGGGCCCGCGGCACGCGCTCACCCGGACGTGTCGTCCGACACGCCGGACGACACGCCGGGTCGACCTCGCGATCCGGACAATCCGGGCAGCGGGCTCCGGTGCTGGTGACGTGCCCGGACGTCCCTGACCAGCCCGCCGGCGCCCTTGACACGGCGGGACGGTTCGGTAGGTTCTCGGCAGTGGTCCGAACGGCGGCGCCCCCCACGGGGGCGCTCCGGAGGGGGCGGGGACCGGGCCACGTCGGGCTCCGGCCGGGCCCGCGTGTTCATCAGAGAACGCCGCACCGCTGAGCGGTGTCGTGCGGTACGAAGGACACGCGGGCCGGCCGGTCGGCCCGCGTCGCGCGCGTCGGTCCCGCCGCGCGCAGGGCGCGTCAGCCCGCCTCCGTGCGCGGCGCTACCTCAGCCCCGAGCGGACGAACGCGTCGACGACGTACCGCTGCAGGAACAGGTAGATCAGCAGGATCGGGACGCACGCCAGGCCCGACGCCGCCATGACGGCGCCCCAGTTGTTGCCCTCCGCACCCAGGAACGACCGGATGCCGACCTGGACCAGCTGGTCCGTGGACCGCAGCACGAGCGACGGCCAGAGGTACTCGTTCCACGCCGAGATGAACAGCATGATCGCCAGCGCGGCCAGTGCGGGCTGCATGTTCGGCACCACGACCCGCCACAGCGTGCCCCAGGACGACCGACCGTCCATCTGGGCGGCGTCGAGCAGGTCGGTCGGGAACGCCTGCATGTGCTGCCGCATCAGCAGCACGGCGAACGCCGAGCACAGGTTCGGCACCACCACGCCGGCCACGGTGTCCAGCAGGCCGAGGCGTGACACCAGCAGGTAGTTCGGGATCATCGTGACCTGGAACGGCACCAGCCAGGACCCCACGAAGAGCAGGAAGAGGAGCTTGCGTCCCGGGAACGACCACCGGGCGAACCCGTAGGCCGCGAGGATCGCGACCAGCAGCTGCGCGACGGACAGCACGAGCGCCATGCCGAACGTGTGGAGCAGCATCGACCCGAGCGGGATGGCCTCCCAGACGTACCGGAGGTTGTCCAGGCTCACGGGCCAGACCACCGGGTTCTGGGACAGTGCGTCCTCCGGGTCGCGCAGCGCGGTGGCGAACATCCAGTAGACCGGGAGCACGCTGACCAGCGCGAGCACGACGAGCAGCAGATGCGCGCCGGACAGCCCCGCGAGCCGGGCGAGCCCGCGGGGCCGCTCGGACACGGCGGACGGGGGTGCGGCGGGCACGCGCACCGTGGGCGCGGGCAGGACGACGAAGGCCATGACGGTCTCCTCCTTCAGCTGTCGTAGAAGCTCAGGCGCTCGGACAGCTCGACGAACACGGCCGCGACGACCGCGAAGCCGACGAAGAAGACCGTCCCGGCTGCGGCCGACAACCCGGCGTCGAAGTTCCGGAACCCGAACTGGTAGAGCAGGTAGTAGATGGTCGTCGACGCGGTCCCGGGCCCGCCCTGGGTGAGGATGTCGATGACCGGGTAGGTCCACTGGGCCGACAGCAGGATCGTCATGAGCGCCAGGAACACGAGCGTCGGGGAGAGTAGCGGCAGCGTGATCCGCCACGTGATCGTGCTCGGCCCGGCCCCGTCCACCGACGCCGCCGAGGCGTAGTCCGGGTTGATGCCCGCGAGGCCGGCGGACACCACCAGCACGCCGAACCCGAGCATCTGCCAGCCGACGATCACGATGACCGCCCAGATGACCGTCGACGGGTCGCGGAAGACGTTGCCGATCTCGATGCCGGCCGAGCGCAGCGCCTCGGTGATCGCGCCGCCCTCCTCGGCGAGGAGCCACCGCCACACGGCGCTCGTGGCGACCGGGGTGATGAGGAACGGGACGAAGATCAGCGCCTGGTAGACGGTCCGGGCCCGTCCGGTGACCCGGCGCGCGACGAGCGCGATCACGAGCGGCAGCACCACCGAGAACACCAGGAAGGCTCCGGTGCAGAGCAGTGTGTTGCGCAGCGCGGCGTGCAGCTCGGGCAGCGCGAGCACGTCGGCGTAGTTCTGCCCGCCGACGAACGTCATCGGCGACGTCGGGACCAGATTCCAGTCGTACACCGACAGCCGGAACGTCTCGACGAGCGGCTTGTAGACCCACACCACCAGCAGCGCGACGGCCGGCAGCAGGTACAGGTACGGCACGAGCCGGCGTGCGGACCGCCGACCGGCGGAGGAGACGGCGGTGACGGGTCCCGTCGCCTCCTCCGCCGGAGCAGCCGACCCGGCGGAGGCCGGGGGGTCGAGGACGAGGAACACGGCGCGTCAGCCCTCCACCGACGCGGCGACGGCAGCGAGCTGCTGCTCCTCGGACATCGCCAGGAACGCGGCGAGCTGCTCGGCCGACATCTCGTAGACGGTCGGGAACCGGCCGATCGGCACCACCGAGTGCACCACGCGGTCGCCGTAGACGTGCACCAGGTTGTACGCCTGCCCGCCGTCCTGGCCGCGGGCGGCGGGGTACCGCACCTGCAGGTCCTGCGTGTAGCAGGTGGCGGACGCGACGGACACCGGCACCCCGGCGAACGTCGAGGTGGTCGAGTAGTGCAGGTGGCCGCCCAGGACGCCGCGCACGTCCGTGCCGCGGACCACCTCGGCGAGCCGCTCCTGGTCACGGAGCTCGACCAACGCGATCAGCCCGAGCGGGCTCGGCACCGGCGGGTGGTGCAGCGCGAGCAGCGTGCCGTGCGGCGCCGGGGTCGCGAGCACGTCCCGCAGCCAGGCGAGCTGGGCCTCGTCGATCTCGCCGTAGTGCTGCCCCGGGACCGTGGAGTCGAGGACGACGACCCTCAGGCCCGCGACGTCGTGCACCCGGTCGACGGGTGCGGTGCCGTCCTGGTCGAGCAGCCCGTTCCGGAACGCGCCGCGCTCGTCGTGGTTGCCCATCACCCAGATGACCTCGGCGCCCACGGCGGCCGCGGCCGGCTCCACCATGGCCCGGAGCCGGGCGTAGGCGTCCGGGCGGCCCGTGTCGGCGAGGTCGCCGGTGAAGACGATCGCGTCAGGACGCGCGCCCGACCTCGCCAGTCCCTCGAGCAGCAGGGCGAGGTTCGCGTCGGGGTCGACGACCTCGTGGAGCGTCGCGCCGTCGGCGACGAAGTGGGTGTCGCTGATGTGCAGGATCGTGTGGTCGGGCAGGCCGTGCTGGCTGTGCAGCGCGCTCATCGGGGGTCCTCCACGAGGGTCGGGATGGTGCCGGGGGATGCATCGACGGCCTGCTCGGCCGGCTCGACCAGCCGGGCGCGCAGCGCCGCCAGGTCGTCGTCCGTGAGCCCGTGGGCCACGAGATAGGCCGCCGCGGAGCCGTGCTCCGCCTCGACCCGCGCGAGCAGGGCGGTCAGCACCGGCTCCGGGCTCGCCGTGACGATCTCGACGACGCCGGGCGGCAGCTCGTCGCCGGGGCCGAGCGACGACGCGGCCGCGAGCGCCTCCCGGGCCCAGTCGCCGGCCAGGTGCTCCGCGCTGCGGCCGTAGTCGGCGGCGACGGCCTCCACCGGGACGCCGACCGCCCGCAGGGCGAGCGCGACGACCAGACCCGTGCGGTCCTTGCCGGCCGTGCAGTGCACGATCGAGGCGCCGTCGCCCGCCCGGGCCAGGACGGCGACCGCGCGGGCCAGGGCCTCCCCGCGCTGGTCCACCATCGCGTCGTACAGCGTGGCCAGGTCGATCCGTCCGGTGACCAGCGTCGCGGGGGAGGCCTCCCCGAGCACGGGGAGGTGCGCCACCTGCACGTCGAGGCCGTCGAGCCGGTTCGGCGCCGCGAGCAGCTCGCGCTCGTCCCGCAGGTCGACGACCAGCCGGACGCCGCGACGGGCGAGGTCCGCGAGATCGCCCTCGGACAGCCGGTGCAGGGCGTCCGAGCGGAGCAGCACGCCCCACCGGGTGCGGCCGACGACGGCGCCCGCCGCGTCGAGCACCGGGTACCCGCCCGTGTCGCGGAGGTTGTACGTGCCCTCGAGGGCGATCAGCCGGTCCGTGCCGGGCAGGGAGCCGGTGGCGCTCACTCGGTGATCAGCTCCTGCGCCCGTTCCTGGGCCTCGGCCATCGTGGCGGCCGGGTCCTCGCCGTAGAACACCGAGTCCTCGATCGCGGCCGCCAGCAGATCGTCGACCTGGACGTAGGAGTCGCCCGGGTAGGAGACCCACGGCTCCAGGTCGTCGAGCTGGTCGAGGTTGGGCTGCACGAGCGGGTTGGACCGGGTCCACTCGTGCAGGGCCCCGCCCTCGTCGGTGAGCGACGTGCGCAGCGGGAGGTAGCCGATGCCTGTCGCGATCTTCTCGTAGGCGTGATCGCTCGTCATGAAGGTCATGAACTCCCACGACGCGCGCTGCTCGGCCGGGTCCTCGCTGAACATGAACAGGGCCGAGCCGGAGTTCGTGGGGACGACCTGCTGGTCGCCGAGGGCCGGCATCCCCGCGCTCGCCAGCGTCCAGCCGCCGGCGTCCGCGGCCGCCATGTACGTCGACTGCAGGGCCGAGGTGTTGAGCTGGAGCACGGTCTCCCCGCGCGCGAACGACTCGTACTGGGCGGTCGTGTCCTCGTTGGCCAGCACGCCGGCGTCGAACAGGTCGCGCAGCTCCTGCACGGCCGCGACCGCTCCGTCCTCGCCGAACTCGATCGTGGTGCGGTCCTCGCTGAGCACCCGGCCGCCGGCGGACCGGATCATGCCCTGCATGCACCACGAGCCGCCCTTCACCGCGCACGAGATCGACAGCGACGGCGTGCCGGTCTGCGCGGTGACGGCTGCGGCGGCCTCCTCGACGGCGTCCCAGGTCGAGAGGTCCACGTCGGCGGGGAGACCGGCGGCCTCCAGCGCCGAGGCGTTGTAGAACAGCACCGGCGTCGAGAACACGTACGGCATGCCATAGAGCTCGCCGTCCCAGTCACCCAGGACGGCGGCCCGCTCGTGCATCGGGTGCTCGCCGCCGAGCGCCTCGTCGACCGCGTCGGAGCCGACCAGCCGCTCGACCGGCTGCGCTCCGAGCTCCGTGACGGCGAAGTCGAGGGCGTCGAAGGTGAGCTGGGCGACGTCCGGCGGGTTGCCCGCGAGCATCTGCGTCTGCACGGACCCGACCGTGTTGGTTCCGGCGGTCCCGGTCGTCTGGGTCGGCTGGGTCGTGACGGTGATGTTCGGGTGCTCGGCCTCGAAGTCGTCGACGAGGCCTTCGATCGTGTCCGTCCAGGCCCCGGCCTGGAGCAGGTTGTAGCTCTCGAAGACGATCTCGACCTGCTGGTCCGGGTCGAGCGCGGGGATCACGTCGGAGGTGCTCGCGGCGGTCGTGGTGCCGGCGGTCGTGCAGCCGGTCAGCGCGAGCGCCGTGACGCCGGCCACGGCCAGCGTGCGCGTACGGGCAGGGGTGTGCATGGGGGTCTCCTGCGTTCGGGGGCGGTGCGGGATGGGTGGGGTGGCGGTGCGGGTGGGGTGCTGGTGCCGGCGCGGGGCCGTGTCAGGCGACCGCGAGGGCGGGGTCGCCCACGGGCGTGCTCTCCGGGCTGGGCACCCACTCGAGGCGCCGGCCGGTCGACCTGTCGAACAGGTGGGTGTGCGCGACGGCGGCCCGGAGCCGGGCGCGGTCGCCGACCCGGACGGCCACCTCGCGGGACGCTCGGACCGCCAGGCGCCCGCTGCCGCTGCGGACGTAGACGACCTGCTCGCTGCCGAGGTTCTCGACGGTGTCCACGACCCCGTCGACCGCGACGCCCGGGTCTGCACCCGCGGGCCCCGTCGGGTCGACGAACCTCAGGTGGTCGGGCCGGACGCCGAGCACCGCGTCGAGTGGCGGCGTCTCCCCGGGCCAGAGCAGCCCGGCGACGTCGGGTGCCGACACGTGGACGGAGCCGCCGTGCGACGTGAGCGAGGCGTCCACGAGGTTCATCGCCGGGCTGCCGAGGAACCCGGCGACGAACACCGACGCGGGCCGGTCGTACACCTCGGCGGGCGTCCCCAGCTGCTCGAGGTCACCGTCGTTCAGGACGGCGATCCGCGTCGCCATCGTCATGGCCTCGACCTGGTCGTGCGTCACGTAGACGAACGTGGCGCCGAGGCGTCGGTGCAGGTCGGTCAGCTCTTGCCGTGTGGCGGTCCGGAGCTTGGCGTCGAGGTTCGACAGCGGCTCGTCCATGAGGAACGCACGGGGAGCACGGACCAGGGCGCGGCCGACCGCCACGCGCTGCCGCTGGCCGCCGGACAGCTGGCGGGGCTTGCGCCGCAGCAGGTGGTCGATCTCCAGGCTCCTCGCGACCTCCGCGATCCGGGTCGCGATCTCGGGTGCCGGGACCCGACGCACCTTCAGCGGGAAGGCGAGGTTCTTCGCGACGGACAGGTGCGGGTAGAGCGCGTAGCTCTGGAACACCATGGCGAGGTCGCGTCGCTTGGACGGCTCGTGGGTCACGTCACGGCCGTCCACCAGCACCTGGCCGGCGGTCGGCTCGAGGAGGCCGGCGAGCATCCGCAGCAGGGTCGTCTTGCCGCAGCCGCTGGGCCCGAGCAGGACGAGGAAGTCCCCGTCCTCGATCGCGAGGTCGACGCTGTTCACGGCGACGGTGGTGCCGAAGCGGCGGGCGAGGCCGCGGATCTCGATGGCGCTCATCGGTCCTCCGGGATGGAACGGCGTTCCACTCCGGTCATCTGGTGCGGAGTGGCGTTACATCCGCAGCATGGGCCTCATCCGTGAACGGCGGGTGTGCGGGAGGAGAACCCTCGGCCCCCCGTTCCGGAACTCTGCCGCACCGGACCCGGCCGCCGGCCGGGACCCGGTCAGAGCTCCGCCGGACCGTCCTCGTCGTCGTCCGCGACCAGACCGAGGACGGCGTCCCGGGCGCGGCGGCCGGCGTCCGCGGATGCGGCGGTGCGCTCCGACACGGCGATCTGGAGCGCGGACAGCAGCAGGATCTGGGCGAGGTTCCCGGTCACCGAACCGGTCTCCCACGACCCGTACGACGCCCCGACCACCAGGGTGTGCGTCGCGGCGCGCCCGAGCCGTGACCGCGCGTACCCCGTGACGCCGACGACCGTCGCTCCCGCGGCCACGGCGCTGTCCACGGCGTGCAGCGTCACGGCGTTCATCCCGCTGTCGCTCACCGCTAGGCACACGTCGGCGGGGGACAGCAGCGTCCCGGTCAGCTGCTGGGTCACCGCGTCGACCGGCGCCTCGCACGACCGCCCTGACACCAGCAGGCGCAGCGCGACCATCTGCGCGGCCGGCGCCGACCCGCCGTTGCCGACCACCAGCACCCTCGGTGCGTGCGCGATCGCGTCGGCAGCCCGCTCGAACGCCTCGAGATCCAGCGACCCGGGTGCGTCCCGCAGCTCGTCGGCCGCCCGGGCGAACAGGGCCGCGACCCGGTGCGCCGGAGCCGGACCCGCCGCGTGCTCGGCAGCCGCGGCGTGTGCGGCGCCCGCGTCGCGCAGCAGCAGCAGGCGCAGGTGCTGGAATCCCTTGAACCCGAGCGTCTGGCACGCCCGCACGACGGTCGCCGAGGACGTGGCCGTGCGGGCCGCCAGGTCGCCCACGGACAGCAGGGCCACCTCCTGCGGCGCCCGGACGCACTCCTCGGCCACGCGTCGCTCGCCGGGCCCCAGCGACGGCAGGATCGACGCGATCAGAGCGACCGTGCCACCCACGGGCGGCTCGACGGCGGGCGTGGCGGTGTTCACCGGGCATGCTTACCACGAGGGGAGCGGCTCCCGGCTGGGGTGCCGGGAGGGCCCCGAGGGCGAGCCTGCGGCCGGTGACAGACGTGTGCCGTACCCTGGCGCGGTGCCTGCTCGTGACCCCTCCCGCTGGTGGAGCGCGGTCCAGGCGCTCGCCGGGGGGCTGCTGACCTGGACGGCGTTCCCCGACCTGGGCTGGTGGTGGGCCGCCCCGCTCGGCATGGCCCTGCTGCTGCTCGCGATGCGGCGCGACAGCGCCCGGTGGAACGCGCTGCTCGGCCTCGTCTGGGGCGCGGCGTTCTTCCTCCCGCTGCTCACCTGGGTCGACGTCTCGATCGGCGTCGTGCCGTGGGTCGCGCTGTCCCTGGCCGAGGCCGGCTTCGTCGCGCTGTTCGGCGCGGCGTGGTCGTGGGCCCGGCGCGGGGAGGCCGTGTGGCGGCGCGCGTCGCTGCAGCTCGTGGTGTTCACGGTCCTGTGGGTGGCCGTCGAGGAGCTCCGGTCGCTCTGGCCGTTCGGCGGCTTCCCGTGGGGACGGCTGGCGTTCTCCCAGGCCGACTCGCCGCTGCTCGCGCTGGCCCGGCTGGGCGGCGCGCCGCTCGTCTCCGCCGTCGTCGTGGCGGCGGGCGCCGCGCTGGCCCTGGCCTGGCTCGCCGCCCGCCGGTTCGCCCTGCTCCCGGCCCTCGGCCGGCTCGCCGTGGCCGCGGTGCTCGTCGGCGGCGGGCTGCTGGTGCCCATGGACACCCGGGCGGAGAACGGCACGCTCATGGTCGGCGCGGTGCAGGGCAACGTGTCGGAGCCGGGCCTGCACGCGTTCGACAACCGGCGCGAGGTCCTCGACAACCACGTCGCCGGCACGCACGCCCTGCTCGACCAGATCGCGCCGGGCGACCTCGACCTGGTGCTGTGGCCCGAGAACGGCACCGACATCGACCCGCAGGTGGACGCCGAGGCCGCCGCCGCCATCGACGGCGCCGCGCGCGAGGTCGGCGCGCCGCTGCTGGTCGGCACGATCGAGTACCCGGAGTCCGGCGGGCGCTACAACACGTCGCTGCTGTGGGTGCCGGGCACCGGTCCCGTGGCGCGGTACTCCAAGCAGCACCCGGCCCCCTTCGCGGAGTACATCCCGCTGCGCGACCTCGTTCGGCCGTTCTCCTCGGCCGTGGACCTGGTCCGCAACGACATGCTGGCGGGCACGGAGCCCGGGGTGGTGCCCCTGGAGTCCGCGCGGCTCGGCCGGACCGTCGTCATCGGGGACGTCATCTGCTTCGAGGTGGCCTACGACCCGCTGGTCCGCGAGAGCGTGCGGGAGGGGGCGGAGGTCCTGGTCGTGCAGACCAACAACGCGAACTTCGGGTACTCGGCCGAGTCGACCCAGCAGCTGGCGATGTCCCGGCTGCGGGCCGTCGAGAGCGGCCGGGCGACCGTGCAGGTGTCGACTGTCGGCGTCAGCGCCGTGATCAGCCCCAACGGGACGGTCGCCGCCGACACCGGGCTGTTCACCGCCGAGCAGCTGGTCGCGCGCCTGCCGCTGCGCGAGTCGCTGACGCCCGCGACCCGGCTCGGCGCGTGGCCGAGCCTGCTCGTCGGCGTGCTGGCCGTGGCGATGACGGTCGCGGGTGCCGCCGGGGCCGCGCGGGTGCGCCGCGCCGACCGCCCGGAGGGCGCCGCGTGACCGCCGCCGCCCGCGTGCTCGTCGTCGTCCCCACGTACGACGAGCGCGACAGCCTCCCGCACGCGCTCGAGGCCCTCGCCCGCTGGGTGCCCGACGCGGACGTGCTGGTCGTCGACGACGCGTCCCCGGACGGGACCGGCGAGCTGGCCGAGCGGATCGCGGCGAGCGACGCGACCGAGCGCGGGCGCCGGGCGGTGCACGTCCTGCACCGCGCGGGCAAGCAGGGCCTGGGCACCGCGTACGTCGCCGGGTTCCGCTGGGGGCTGGAGCGCGGGTACGACGTCCTGGTCGAGATGGACGCCGACGGCTCGCACCGCGCCGAGGACCTGCCGGCGCTGCTCGCCCGCGTGCCCACGGCGGACCTGGTGATCGGGTCGCGGTGGGTCAGGGGCGGGCGGGTGGTCAACTGGCCGCTGCACCGGCAGCTGCTGTCCCGCGGGGCCAACGTGTACGCGCGCGTCGCGATGGGCCTGCCGGTGCGGGACTCCACCGCGGGGTTCCGCGCCTACCGCGCGGAGACGCTCGCGGGTCTCGCTCTCGGCGAAGTCGCGTCGCACGGGTACTGCTTCCAGATCGACATGGCCTGGCGGGTCGTGCTCGCCGGCGGGAGCGTCGTCGAGGTGCCCATCACGTTCGTCGAGCGCGCCGAGGGCCGGTCGAAGATGAGCCGCGCCATCGTGGGGGAGGCGCTGGTGCGCGTGACGGTCTGGGGCGCCCGGCGCCGGTGGCAGCAGCTGCGGGGCCTCCTGCGGGCGGGGAGCCGCACGGCAGGACGGTGAGGCGTCCCCGGACCCGGGTCCGGGCGGGCGCCGGGCTGCACGACGACGGGCCCCGCCCCCCGGTGCGGGGGACGGGGCCCGTGCGTGTCGTGACCCGGGGCCTCAGGCGCTGCGGCGCAGCTTGCCGGCGCGCAGCAGGTCGAGGCGCTCGTCGAGCAGCTCCTCGAGCTCCTTGATGGTCCGGCGCTCCAGGAGCATGTCCCAGTGCGTGCGCGGCGGCTTGGTGGCCTTCGGCTCCGGCTTGGACGCGTCGCGCAGCAGCGCCTCGGCGCCGCACCGGCACTCCCACACCACCGGGACATCGGCCTCGACCGAGAACGGCAGGATGATCGTGTGCCCGTTCGGGCAGTCGTAGTACGCCTGGAGACGCGGGGCGAAGTCGACGCCCTCGTCCGTCTCCATGCTGTGGGACCCGATGCGCATACCGCGCAGGGACCGGTTCGACATCAGGACCTCCGTGCCTTGACGTGCAGACGTGTGGCTTACTCAGATCGGTCAACGTCCGGGGACCGTTCAGTGTTCCAGTCTGGCGTGAAGGTCCCGTGAACGCGCGGGGAGGGCCGTCTGCAGGGCTCAGGCGAGGGTCGCGCGGACCGCCCGGCGCACCAGCTCGGCGTCGTCCGCCCCCTCGTGCCGCCAGCGTCGCTGCTGCTGGGCGCCGTTGCCGCGCCCGAAGAGAGTCGCGACCCCGTCACGGACGCGATCCAGGTCGCCGCCCGCCGCGAGCGCCGGCTCGACGTGCCGGAGCAGCTCGTCGACCACGGCACGCGCCGGCGCCGGGCGGCCGGTCAGCGGGCTGAGGAGCTCGTCGTCGACGCCGGATCGCGCGGCCCGCCAGGTGGCGACGCGCACGACCTCGGTCCGCGGCTGCGGCGCCGGCTCGGGTCGCCCCGACACCGCGGTCTCCGCGAGCGCCCGGACGAGCGCGGCCAGCAGCACGGCGTCCTGCGGGTCCAGGCAGACGTCGGCCACCCGGACCTCGACGGTCGGGTACCGGGCGGACAGCCGGGCGTCGAAGTAGACCATCCCGTCGTCGAGGATCGTCCCGCTCGCCACGAGGTCCTCGACGCTCCGGCGGTAGGTCGCGGCGTCGCCGAACGGCGCCGTCGGGCCGGCGGTCGGCCAACGGCCCCAGATCTGCGACCGGAAGCTCGCGTACCCGGAGTCGTCGCCCTGCCAGTACGGGCTGTTGGCGCTGAGCGCCAGCAGCACCGGGTTCCACCGGCGCAGGTGGTCGACGACCCGCACGCCCTCCTCGGCGTCCGCGACCTCGACGTGGACGTGGCAGCCCGACGTGAGCTGGTCCCGCGCGGTGCGGGCGAACTGCGCGGCGATGTCCTGGGCGCGCCGGTTGACGACGACGGTCGGGTCGGCGGGCCGCGGCGACGTCGCGAGCGCCGCGATCCGGGCGCCCGCGTGCTGCGCGGAGGAGTCGGCCCGCCAGCGCCCGCCGCGCACCTCCTCGAGCAGGTCGTCGAGGTCGGTGCAGGGGTGCGTCGAGGTCTCGACCTGCTCCTGCGCGAACTCCTTCTCCAGCGACCCGCCCGGCTGGGCGGGGTCGTCGTCGCGGTCCACCGAGGAGGCGTGCTGCAGCACGGCCGCCCCGACGGCGCGCGGCGAGCCGTCCTCCGCCACCAGCAGGAACTCTTCCTCGACACCGATCGTGCGCACGCAGGAATTGTGGGGTCCGCGGGGGCGTCTGTCCTGCGGAGCGGCCGGCGGGGTCGGGGGCGGCGCCGGCCGTCCGGCCGCAGGTGGGAGCCCGCCCCGCCGCGCACTACGCTGGCCGCGCCCCCAGCCCCGACCCCGGAGGACCCGTGGCCCCCTGGCACACCCGCGCGTCGACGACCGTGTACGAGAACGCCTGGATCCGCGTCCGCGAGGACGCCGTGACCCGCCCGGACGGCCGGCCCGGCGTCTACGGCGTCGTGGAGGTCCGCCAGCCCGCGGTGTTCGTCGTGCCCGTCACGCCCGAGGGCGAGGTCGTGCTGGTGGAGGTCGAGCGCTACACCACCGGGCTCCGCTCGCTCGAGGTGCCGGCGGGCGGCTCCGACGGCCAGGACGCGCTGACGGCGGGACGCCGCGAGCTGCTGGAGGAGACCGGCCTGGTCTCGGACAACTGGCAGGAGCTCGGTGCCGTCTACTCGCTCAACGGCGTCAGCGACGCGCCCGGGCACGTGCTGCTCGCGCGCGACGTGCGGCCCGCACCCGACGCCGGCACGGTCGCGGCGGACGGGCAGGCGGAGGAGGGCATCGTGCAGGTGCAGCGCCGGACGTGGCCGGAGGTCGTGGAGCTGCTGCGCACCGGCGCCCTGACCGACGGGGAGTCCGTCGCCGCCCTCATGCACGCCGCGGTGGCCCTGGGCCGCCTCACCTGACACCCGCCGGGGCCGATCCGGGGTCCGCCCGAAGGCCCCGAGCGCCGTTCGGATCCGGACGCACGGGCACGCCCGGCGTGTCCGCTCGGACGGATCCGAACGGCACCGGCGGGCGGTCACGCGGGGGCGCGGTGCACGAGGGTCCAGCGCCAGAACAGCCGGCGGCGGACCCGTGCACCGGGCAGCACCCGCGCGACGCACTCCCGCACCTCGGCGAGCATGGCGGTCGCGGGCCCCAGCGCGTCCCGCCACCGGGTGAGAGCCTCCTCCGCCGGGAGGTGGTGCAGGACGGCGACGGCCGTCACGACGTCGTAGCGGCGGCCGCCGAGGTCGAGGGCGTCGCCCACGGCGAACGTCGCGCCGGGGACCTGGGGGCGCACGTCGCGGGCCGCAGCGACCACCCGGGGGTCGGCGTCGATGCCGTGCGCCCGGGCGCCGCGCCCGGCGAGCGCGCGGACCAGGTCGCCGGTCCCGGAGCCGACGTCGAGCGTGGTGCCGGGCGCGCGCGGCAGCCGGCGCAGCAGCCAGCGGGCGTACAGGTCGTCGTGGCTCCAGGGGTGGGCGGCGTTCCAGCGGTCGAGGGCGTCCGCCACGGCTGGGTGCACCCCGTCACCCTGCCAGGAGACAGCCCCGCGCCGTGGCACATCGCACCGTGCGCAGGATTGCATCTGTGCGCACAGACGCAGATGTGGCACGATGACGCGTGCTCCTCGTCCTGCGCGACCGCGCGTACCGCCGGCTGTTCGCCTCCCAGGTCGTGTCCCTGACCGGGACGGGGCTCGCCACGGTGGCACTCGGCCTGCTGGCGTACGACCTGGCCGGGGGACGGGCGGGCGTGGTGCTCGGGACCGTGTTCGCGCTCAAGATGCTGGCGTACGTGGCGGTCGCACCCGTCGCCGCGGCCGTGGTCCACCGCCTGCCGTCGCGCGCCGTGCTCGTCGGTGCGGACGTGGTCCGCGTGGTCGTGGTGCTGGGCCTGCCGCTCGTCTCGTCGGTCGCCCAGGTGTACGCGCTCGTGCTGGTGCTGCAGGCGGCGTCGGCGGTGCACACGCCGGCGTACCAGGCCGTCGTCCCGCGGCTCGTCCCGGACGAGCTCCGGTACACGCAGGCACTGTCGCTGTCGCGTCTCGCGGAGGACCTGGAGATGCTGCTGTCGCCCGTGTTGGCGGCCGCGCTCCTCCTGGTGCTGCCGGGTCAGCAGCTGTTCCTCGGGACCGCGGCGGGCTTCGCCGTCTCGGCGGCCGTCATCAGCCGGACCCGGATCCCGGCCGGCACCGCGGCCGCCGTGCAGGACGCGGACCTGCCCTTCGGTGCCCGGGTGCGGCGGGGTGCCGTGCTGATGGTGCGCACGCCGGCGCTGCGTGCCGTGCTCGCGCTCGACCTGGCCGTCGCCTCTGCCGGCGCCTTCGCGCTCGTGCAGTACGTGGCGGTGGCGCGCGACGCCTTCGGCGGTGGCGCGCGCGCGGCCGCGCTCCTGCTGGCGGCGCTCGGCGCGGGGTCGCTCACCGTGGCCGTGCTGCTGCCGTGTGTGCTGGCGCGCCGGCCGGAGCGCGCGGTGGTGCTCGGCGGTGTCGGGGCCCTGACGCTCGGCACGGCCGCGGTCGCCGCGGGGCTCACGATCCGTGGCACGGCGGGGCTGGCCGTGGTGGGCGCGCTGTTCGCCCTGGTCGGCGCCGGGTGGGCGGCGGCCGAGACCCCGGTGGGCCGGGTCGTCGCGCGCAGCGTCGGGCAGGGTGAGCAGCCGGCGGTGTTCGCCGCCCAGTTCTCGCTCTCGCACGCCTGCTGGCTCGTGACCTACCCGCTCGCCGGGGCGCTGGGGACGTTCGGCCCGGGGGTGGCCGCCCTGGCGCTCGCCGGCCTCGCCGCGGTGGCCGGCACCGCGACGGCAGCGCTCTGGCCGCGTCCCGCCTCCCTCACCGCGGTGGTGGCAGGCTGAGCGGGTGACCACCGAGACCACGGGGACCACCGAGACCACGGGGACGGCTGTGCCTCCGACGCCGGAGGCCGACCTGGAGGCCGCCGTCGACGTCCTGCGGCTGCTCGCGGACCCGACCCGGCTGCGCATCCTCGAGCTCCTGGAGGGCCGGGAGCTCTCGGTCGGCACGCTCGCGGGTCTGGTCGGGCGTCCGGCACCGGCCGTCTCCCAGCACCTCGCCCGGCTGCGGGCCGGCCGGCTGGTGCAGACCCGGCGCGACGGGGTGACGGTCCACTACCGCCATGCGAACGAGCACGTCGGCACGCTGGTGCGCCACGTGCTGCACCAGGCGGAGCACGTGCGCTACGAGGAGCCGCCCCACCACCGACGTTGACGCGCGGTGCTGTCGGAACGCCCCGGAGACGTGACACAGTGAGGCTCGGGGCGCCGCGGCACCGGATCAGGTATCAGCCCACGGTGCGCACGACGCGGCCGGGGTCGACAGCGGGAGCGCCACCGGTCAGGGGGATCCATGCGCAGCACCATCACCACCGAGCAGTCCGGTGGCGAGACCGTCGTCCGGCTCGTCGGCGAGATCGACCTGTCCGTGCGGGACCAGGCCGCCGGGGCGCTCAGCGCGGTCCAGCGGGCCGGCCGCCCGGTCGTCCTGGACCTGTCGGGCGTGACCTTCCTCGACTCGTCCGGGGTGTCCTTCCTCCTGCAGTGCCGCAAGGCCTGCGCGCGCGACGGCCTGGCCTTCCAGCTGCGGGACGTTCCGGGGCGGGCGCGTCGCGTGCTCGAGGTGCTCGGTCTCGTGGACGTGCTCGCCGCGGGCTGAGCGCGGCCCCGGTCGTGCTGGGCTGCGGCCCGCGCATCAGCGACGGGGCGTGCTCGGCACCACGCGGGCGTACCGGCGCGGCCGTGCCGGGTCGGCGCCGGTGAACCACTCGCCGTGCACGCGCATGCCGACGGCGTCGAGGTGCACGTCGACGCCGAGGTGCCCGGACGGGTCCTGGCCGGGGAGCACGTGCAGGTGCTCGCGGCCGAGCGGCCGCCCGGTGACGTCCGCGAGGCTCAGTGCCCACAGCAGTCCGCGGCCGTCCGGTTCGCCGTCGTGGAGGACGACGATCTGAGCCTGCCGGCGTGCGGGGGCCCCGAGGTCGCGGAACCGGGGGAGGGCGGTGTCACCGGCGGTGCCGGGGGAGGAGTGCATGCCTCACTGTGGTGCCGGACGGGCCGGCGCGCCGCCCGGCGACGGGTGAACCGGTGCCGCTCCGGGTGCGGGCTCGTCGCCCGGTCAGGACGCGAGCGCCTGTGCCGACCCTGCGTCGGGCGCGCTGACCTCTGCCCACAGCGTGTCGAGCGACAGGTCGATCGCTGCGGCGATCGCGGCGATCGTCGGGAACGCGGGCGTCGCGACCCGGCCGGACTCGATCTTGCGGAGGGTCTCGGGCGACACACCGGCGTCCCGCGCTGTGCGGACCATGGAGCGGTCGCCGCGGGCGCGTCGCAGCGCCGCGCCCAGCCGGCGCCCGCGTTCGACCTCGGCGTCGGTGAGGGGCAGACGGACCATGGGCCGATCCTAGGACGACGTCGGGGACCGGGACAGTCGTCCGGGGTAGCGGCGCGACGGGATAGTCTGACCGGGATAGTTGTCCCGAATCGCCGCCCGCCGGCGGCCGCACCGGAGGTCACCCGTGATCGAGATCCTCAGCCCCGACGAGCTCCGGCGGGCACGCGACACCGGTGCGCTCGTCCACCGGATCCTGCGGACCCTGCGCGACCGCACGCGGCCCGGCACCAACCTGCTCGAGATCGACCGCTGGGCGCGGCAGATGGTCGAGGAGGCGGGCGCCGTCTCCTGCTACGTCGACTACGCGCCGTCGTTCGGTCGCGGGCCGTTCGGCCACTACATCTGCACCTCGGTGAACGACGCCGTCCTGCACGGGCTGCCCCACGACCGCGCGCTGGCGGCGGGCGACCTGCTGACGCTCGACCTCGCGGTGTCCCTGCGGGGAGTCGTCGCCGACTCCGCCATCAGCTTCGTCGTCGGGGGCACGCGCCCGCCCGAGGCCGTCGCGCTGATCGACGCCACCGAGCGCGCGCTCGCCGCGGCGATCGCGACCGCGGGGCCCGGCGTGCACCTGGGTGACGTCTCGGCAGCCATCGGGGGCGTCCTCGAGGGCGCCGGCTACTCGGTCAACACGGAGTTCGGCGGGCACGGGGTCGGGTCGACCATGCACCAGGACCCGCACGTGTCGAACACCGGCCGGCCCGGGCGGGGGTACCGGCTGCGACCCGGGCTGCTGCTCGCGATCGAGCCGTGGGTCATGGCCGACACCGCCGAGCTCGTGACCGACGCGGACGGCTGGACGCTGCGCAGCGCGACCGGCTGCCTGACGGCCCACAGCGAGCACACCGTCGCGATCACGGAGGAAGGGGTGGAGGTCCTGACCTGAGGCGTCCGTGCCGGTGAGCGGGCGGCAGGGCAGGATGGCCCGATGGATCGTGCGACCACGCTGACCCACGTCGACCACGAGCGCGCCGCCCTGGCGGACCAGCTCCGAACCCTCCACGACGACGACTGGCGGACCCCGTCGCTGTGTGACGGCCTCTCGGTGCGCGAGGTGCTCGCGCACCTGACAGTGAGCGGGGCGGTGTCCCCGCTGCGCTGGTTCCTGGGGGTGCTGCGGGCACGCTTCGACTTCGACCGCCAGGTGGACGACCGGCTGCGCGAGCAGCTCGGGGCGGACCCCCAGGAGACGCTCGCCCGGTTCCGCGCCACCATCGGCAGCCGCACCTCCCCGCCGCTGCCCGCGCCCGCCCTGCTGGGCGAGCTCGTCGTGCACGGGACCGACATCCGGCACCCGCTCGGGCTGACGCGGGACCACCCGCACGAGGTGCTGGACCTGCTGCTGCGCTACTACGCCGGCACCGACCAGGTCGTCGTGGCGCGGTCCCGGGTGACCGGGCTGCGCCTCGAGGCCACCGACACGGGGACGACGGCGGGCGAGGGGGAGGTGGTGCGCGGACCCGCCCTCTCGCTGATCATGGCGATGACGGGCCGTGCGGCGGGCTGCGCCGACCTGACGGGTCCCGGGGCGGCCGTCCTCGCCGGGCGGTGCGCGTGAGACCGGGTCAGGCCTGCGTGTCCGCGCCCTGGAGCACCGGCGCCGCTCCTCGAGCAGAGCAGCATCGTCCGATCGGCGGGCGCGTCCGGGCCGTCGACGTCCCGGGCGCCCGTGTCAGTGCGCCGCGCCACGGGGGGCTGGGGGAGGAGGCCGGCCGGACCCGGCAGCGGTGAGCCAGTCGACGCCGAGGAGCGCGAGCATCGCCGCCACGTCCTCGGGGACGTCCCGCAGCACGCACTCCTGGTCGGACTGACCGCAGGCGCGGTGGCACTGGATGACGAACGCGAGCCCGGTCGAGTCGATGAACGTCACCTCGCGCAGGTCGAGCACGACGGGTCCACCCGCCGTGAGCGCCGTCGCGAGCGCACGACTGGCGTCCGCTCGCAGGGAGGCGTCGACCTCACCGCTCAGGCGGATGACCGTCGTGCGGCCGTCGGCGTGAGCGGAGATGGCGCCGGTCCGGGCCGCATGACCGCCGGCGCCGGCGGGCGTCCAGCCGGGGCGACCCTGCATCGCACCGTCCTCCTCGAGGCGGTCGCAGCGTCCGTCCCCGTCCCGAACGGTGGGGCCGGGCTGCTCGCCGGACGTGCGACCGGCGGCGGCGCTCGACCCGGGTCGAGTCTGCCACCGGGCCCCGGGCGTCGCCCGGCGAGCGCCGAGGCCCGGTGCCGGGTCGTCGCGAGGTCGGCCGGGCGCTCAGGCGGCGACCCGTCCCGCGGCGATCACGGCCCGGGCCGGCAGGTGCAGCATGCCGGCGGCGCCGGTGTGCGCGGCGGCGAGCTCGACGAAGGCCCGGCGCATCGCCTCCCGGCCCGCGTCGCCCTGGCTCCGGTAGGCAGCGCCGATGCTCGCGACGCCGCGGGTGACGGCGCTCCACCACACGGCGGACGGCGCGAGGTGGACGAAGCGGACCTCCCGTGCCCGGACCTCCTCGAGACCCGCCCCGGTCAGCAGCGCGCCGAGGCCGTCCGGCGTGCGCGGGAAGTCCAGGCCGACCGGCAGCGCGGTCGGGGCCGGTGCGACGCCCGCGCGGTCGAGCACGTCCGCCCAGAGCTGCTGCGCGGGCCCCGGCGGCGTCGGCCACACCGACACGGCGACCCGCCCGGCCGGCCGGGCGGCCCCGGCGAGCGCGGCGGCTGCCGCGCGCGGGTCGCCGACGTGGTTGAGCACGAAGTTCGCGGTCACGACGTCGAACCGCGAACCGACCGCGGCCGGGAGGCGGGGGAGCGCGCCCACCAGGACCAGGGCGTCCGGGACGGCGGCCCGTGCGAGCGCGACCATCTCCGGGTCCGGGTCCACGCCCGTGACCCTGCACCCGCGGTCCGCGGCGGCGCGGGCGACCGATCCGGGTCCGGTGCCGACGTCGAGCAGCGCCTCGCCGGGCCGGACCGCCGCGTCGTCGAGGAGCGCCGGCACCGCGTGGGCGCAGAGCCCGGCGAACGTCTCCGCGTACGCGGCCGCCGTCCCCGCCCAGGCGGCACGCTCCGCCGCGTCGTGCGCGGCGGCGTCGCCCCCGCGCGGGCCCTGCGTCGGCGCGGGGTCGGAGGGCACAGGCCGAGCATGCCGCCCGGCGGCGTCGGCCGGCGGGACGATCGTCCCCGGCGGCGCCCCGGGCGGCCCCGGCGCGGTCGGGCTCGCGCGTCCGGAGTCCCTCACGCACCGCATCGTGCCAGCCGCCCGGCCCCCGGGTACGGGCGACGACCCGCGCCGGGGCGCCCGGCCCGTTCCCGCCCGCGACGTCAGCGCGCGCGCTACGGTCGTGAGGTCATGGAACGGACGAAGAAGCCCTGGTGGCAGATGACCCGCACCCCGACGAGCGGGTTCGTGCTCGCGGGCCTGTGGGCGGCGGTCGCGCTCGTCCGATGGCTCACCTGGGCACCCGGGGAGCGGTTCGAGCTCGCGGCGGCGTGCGTGTTCACGCTCGGTGCGGCCGCTTACCTGGCCAGCGCCGCGGCGATGCTCCGCCGTGAGCGCGCGGCCCGCCGGACGCAGCGGGCCTGAGCGGGCCGCACCGGATCCCGCGGCGGAGGCCGTAGGGCGTCATGCGCGATCGTGCAGCGTGACGTGGTAGCCGTCCGGGTCGGCGAAGGTGAACGTGCGGCCGAACGGACCGTCCACCGGGGCGGAGACGATGGTGCGGCCGTCCGTGACGAGGGCGTCGTGGATCGCCTGCACGTCGGTGGCGTGCAGCCAGAGGGCCACGCCGAGACCGGGACGGGGGAGCGGGGCGAGGTCGGTGCCGGGGAGCAGGTCGCGCAGCGCGAACGCGATCGGCTCGGTGGTGAACACCACGGCGTGCGGCGGCCCCGCGGGCGAGCGCACCAGGCCGAGGTAGTGCTCGTAGAACGCCTGCGAGGCCGCGAGGTCGCGGACCTGGAGGGAGATGAAGTCGGGGCCGGTGACGGGCATGCGTGCTCCTCGAGTGAATGTCAGTAGACCTGACACGCAACCTATGTCAGGATGTTGACATGACGCAAGAGGCAGCCGGGATCGACCTCGAGACCTCCCTGGGCTACCTGCTGAAGGAGGCCTCCAGCGCCCTGCGCGCCGCCATGGAGGAGGCCCTGCGGCCGCTGGGGCTGACCGTGACCCAGTACTCGTGCCTGGAGCTGCTGGCGCAGCGACCCGGGCTGTCGGCGTCCGACCTGGCCCGCGGCGCGTTCGTCACGCGGCAGTCGATGAATGTCGTGCTCCAGGGGCTCGACCAGGACGGCCTCGTCACGCGGTCCGCCGAGCCGGCCGTCGGCAAGACGCTGCCCACGCGCCTGACGTCGCGCGGCCGCGAGACGCTCGACCGTGCGACGGCGGCCGTCCGCGGCGTCGAGGTGCGGATGCTCGACGGGATGTCCGACGACGAGCAGGCCGAGGCGCTGCGGCTGCTGCGGAGCATGCTCCGGTCGCTCCGGGACGCCGGGGCTTGATCGTGAGCGCGCTCCAGGTCCCAGGATGGCGCGCATGACACAGGACACGGCAACCGCCCGGCTCGTGCTCGGGACGATGGACTACGGCACGGTCGTCGACCGTGGACGGGCGTTCGCGCTCATGGACCGGTTCGTGGAGGCGGGCGGGGTGTGGCTCGACACCGCCGACTGCTACTCGTTCTGGACGGACCCCTCCGGCGTCGGCGGCGCCAGCGAGCGGGTGATCGGCGAGTGGCTCCGCGCCCGGCCCGGCGTGCGGGACGAGGTCAGGATCGCGACGAAGGTCCGACAGAACCCCCTGGTCCCGCACCGGTGGCCGGAGTCCGCCGAGGGGCTCTCGCGCGACGCGGTCCTCGCCGGCGTCTCCGGCAGCCTGGAGCGGCTGGGGGTCGACTCGGTCGACCTGCTGTGGGCGCACGCGGAGGACCGCGGCGTCCCGCTGGCGGAGACCGTGACGACGTTCGGCGAGCTCGTCGACCGCGGCGTGGCGGCCCGCGTCGGTGCGGCCAACCACCCGGCCTGGCGTGTGGAGCAGGCGCGCACGATCGCCCGGTCGACCGGGGTGGAGCCGTGGACGGCGCTCCAGCTGCGGCACTCGCTGGTGCTGCCGCGACCCGAGGCGGTGCTGCCGAACGCGGGCCACCGGCACCTCGTGCCGGACGACGCCGACTACGCGCGCACCGAGGGGCTCGACGTCTGGGTGTACACGCCGTTGCTCCACGGGGGGTACGTCCGCGCCGACAAGCCGTTCCCCGACGCCTACGATCATCCCGGCACCACCCGGGCGCTCCGGGAGCTCGACGACGTGGCGGCGGAGACCGGCGCCACGCGCAACCAGGTGGTGCTCGCCTGGCTGCTCCACCAGGGCATGAGCCCGATCATCGGCGTCAGCAGTGTCGCGCAGCTGGACGAGGCGCTCGGGGCGACGCAGGTGACGCTGCACGCCGAGCACGTCCGGCGGTTCGCCGCAGCGCGGTGACGCGACGACGAGGAGAGGCCATGACGAGGACGTGGACGCCCGCGGATGCCGCCGCGAAGACCGGGCTGTCTCTCGACACGCTGCGCTACTACGAGCGTGAGGGGCTGATCGGGCCCGTGTCGCGGACCCTCGGCGGGCACCGCGCGTACACGGACGACGACCTCTTCTGGATCGGGCTGATCGGCTGCCTCCGGGACGCCGGCCTGGGCATCGCCGACCTGCGGGAGTTCACCGTGCTGCTCCGTGAGGGCGGCAGCGGCGACCGGGTCGCGTTCCTCACCGAGCACCGCGCCGAGCTCCAGCGGCGGGCGGCCCAGCTGCAGAAGGCGATCGGGGTGCTCGACGAGAAGATCGCGCACTACTCCGACGTCGGCCGGCACGTCTGACCGTGTGGGGGGCGGATCGCCCAGCCGGGCGCGGTCACGTGTCGGCGCGTCGCCACTGCGCGAGGCGCTCCCGGCTCCGGACGATGCGGAGCATCGTGGTCAGGAGCAGACCTCCGACGAGGTTGCTGAGCACGACCCACCAGAACCAGCCGAGCCACGAGGCCATCGAGGCGCCCGGCTCGCCCGCGTGCACGGCCACGAAGATGACGAGGGTGTCGAGCACGGAGTGCAGCAGCCCGGTGCCGACGATCACGAAGGCGATCCCGACGGCGGCGACCACCTTGGCGACGTCGTCATCGGTCCCGTTCTGCATCCGGGTCAGCAGTGTGATGGCCGCGCCGGCCAGCGCGGCGAGCGCGAAGCCCCGAAGGTCGAGATCGTGGTCCGTGAACTCGCGGCTCAGCCGCCCGGCTGTGCCGTGCAGATCCGGCAGCGCCACCGCCACCAGCCACGCAAGCACCCAGCCGCCGGCGAGGTTGCCGAGCAAGGTCCCGGCCCACAGCCTCGCCAGGTGGATCCAGCGCGCCTCACCGGCCACGACCACCATCACCGGGACGTGGAACCCCTCGGTGAACAGCTCGCTGTGCCCCAGGCGGAGCGCCACCAGGCCGATCGAGAAGGCCAGCGCACCGAGCAGCATGCTGCCCGTCTCGTGCACGACCACCAGCAGCGCCAGCACGCCGACGCCCACCTCGACGCCCGCGACGGTGCCGGTGGCCAGCAGGTCGGGTGTGCTGCGGTAGAGCCGGGGGCGGCCTTCGAGGACGACCCGGTCGAGCGCCTCGTCCTTCTCCTCGGTCGTGCCGGCGTCGTCATCGCGCTCGTCCGGGCTCGTCCGCTCGTCGTCGGCTCGTTCCACGTCGTCCTCCGCTCCGCACGACTGTCCGCGCCGTGGCGCACTCAGGGTGCGCCACGGCGCGGCGATGCGCGCGCTCGGGGCCGCGCTACTCGTGTTGGATGGACGCCGATAATGGACGTTATGTCAGATCACCGTCTGCGCACGGCGTCTGTCGTCCTCGCCGGATCAGAGCTCAACTCCCCGACCGTGGCCGATCACCGCGTCGACCACGGCGAGCAGTCGATCTGCAGGACCGCGACCCGGCACCCGCCTGCACTCGCCGGGTCGGTCACCCGGGGATCAGACGCGAGCGTTCCGAACCAGAGCATGACGACGGCCGCGCACCACGCAGCGACCAGAGCCACCGCCTTCAGCGCGTTCCTTGGCCTGCCCCGCACGGGCCCTGACCGAGTGTCGCTACGTGCTGATGTCCCGTGTGGCGTAGTGGATCGTCTGGGCGACGATGCGGCCGTCTCGTACGACGTAGGAGTCTGCTCCGTCGTGGACCTGTGTGCCTCGGCCGCGGCCGCGCCACTGCAGCATCGCGAACTGGTCCTCCACCAGGACCTGGTCGTACTCGTAGGAGCCGACCGGCAGGTAGGTGTTGAGAACGTGTGCGGAGCGACGGAGGGCGTCGATGCCCCGAGCTGCTCCCTCCCCCCACGTCAGAACGACGACGTCCGGAGCGTAGTTCTCGCGTAGATCCCGCTCGAGGTCTCCGGCCTTGCGGCATTCGAGGTGGGCTTCGACGACGTCCCGGGTTGATCGCATGCGTCCTCCTCGTGCGGCATCGGCGTGGACACGCGGTGCACTGGAACCCCCTGCGTCTGGGCCCAGCCGGCGATCGCGTCACCCACCAGGCCGTTCGCACGTCGGCGGGTCGCACCGGTGAGGTCGACCGCGGTTCGCGTGTCGGGCGTCAGCGCGGTGATGGCGCTCGGGTCGTGCACGCCTCCCACCCCCCGGTCGCCGTCAGGGCCGCAGCGGCACGCGGTGGCCCGTCCGACTCCGTGTCCGAGGCGGACCGCCGTGTGACGTGCGCCGTGCACGACTACCGTGCCACAGGCCGCCGCCCACGGTGAAGCGGGCGACGGTCAGCGGTCCCCGGGCTCCAGCGCGGTGCCGTCGCCCAGCTGGGCGGTGGTGATGACGCTCAGGGTGCCGTCGGTCTCCAGCACGACGCGTGCGACCTGGTCGAACCCGCCGGCCCCGCTGCTGCGGACCGCCTGGCGCACCTCCGCCGGTGTCAGCCGCTGCGCGCCGAGCGCAGCGTCGTCGAGCACCCCGTCGCGCAGCACCGTCGTGGGCCGCGCGGTCACGACGGACCGGCCGGGGCCGAGGTGGGACGTCGTCCAGGACACGAGCAGCTGCAGCAGGACGAGCACGACGAACGCCGCGACACCTTCGGTCCACGCGACGTCCGCGCTCAGCAGGATCGTCGCGAGCGTCGACCCGAGCGCGACGGTGACGACGAGGTCGAACGCGTTGAGCTTGGCCAGGGTGCGCTTGCCCGAGACCCGCAGCAGCAGGACGAGGGCGGCGTAGGCCGCCGTCCCGACCAGCACCACCCGGAGCAGGTCGCCCCACGAGTCGAACCACATGGCACTCCCCCGTCGTCGCCGTGCCATCCACCCTCGCGCGGCTCAGCCGCGGCGGCCACTGCGCGCACGCTCGGGTGGCGACCCCAGATGCATCCGCCTGACCCCGCTCCTAGCGTGGACGGCGCGCCCAGGCAACGGGCCGACTCCGGGACACCCCACCTCGAGGGAGAACGTGATGCGCACGACCGAGATGCTCCAGACCTACCCCGCCACGATGAACGTCGACCGCGAGGCTCTCGCCCGGGCGATCGAGTCGCTGGTCGAGTGCTCCCAGGCGTGCACCGCCTGCGCGGACGCGTGCCTGAGCGAGGAGATGGTCGCCGAGCTGCGCACGTGCATCCGCACGAACCTGGACTGCGCCGACAGCTGCGGCACGACGGCGCGGATCCTGTCCCGGCACACCGGGTATGACGCGAACCTCACGCGGGCCCACCTCGAGGCGTGCATCGCCGCGTGCCGCGCGTGCGGCGACGAGTGCGAGCAGCACGCGGGCATGCACGAGCACTGCCGGGTGTGCGCCGAGGCGTGCCGCGCGTGCGAGCAGGCGTGCCGCGAGCTGCTCGCGACCATGTCCTGAACGGTCCGTGCGATGACGACATACCTGCGTCTCGCGGTCACGTTCGCCGCGGTGCTGGCCTCCGGCGTCCTGCTCGCCCGCACCCGGACGGTCGTCGGGGAGGAGGCGTTCCTGCGCTCGATGATCCCGCACCACTCCCGCGCGGTACTGGTGTGCCAGGAGGCGCAGATCACCGACCCCGAGATCATCGAGCTGTCCGACCAGATCGTCTCGAGCCGGCTCGAGGAGATCGACCAGATGCAGGACATCCTGCGCCGGCTCGGCTGACCGGCGGGACATGGAGCAGCGGGCCATGCCTCCCGACCACGATCTCGAGGAGCTGCCGTGCTGATCCTCGGGATCACGTCGCTGTGCTCTCCTGCTGGGCCTCCCCCTGACCCTGGTCGTCACCGCGGTCCTGGCGCGCACGGTGGCGGGGCTGCCGTGGCTGGAGGCGTTCCTCGTCGGCGCGGTGCTGTCCCCCGGGACCCGGTGCTCGCCGCGGCCGTCGTCGGGAGGCGGGAGGTCCCCGGCCGGTTGCGGCAGCGGCCCCGCGCATCCCTGCCGAGGGTGGACCCGTGACCTCGCAGCTGCCCGTGGTGTACGCCGCCGTCGGTCTCACCGCGCTCGCCCTGGCTCTGGTGAGCCGATCCGTCCGGCGACTGCCGCTCAGCGAGCCGCTCGTCGCGCTGCTCCTGGGCGTCCTGATCGGCCCGCACGTGCTCGGGTGGCTCGACGTGCCCGAGCCCGTCGCGCACACGGTGCTGCTGGAGGGCACGCGCCTCCTGCTGGCCGCGTCGGTCATGGCGGCAGCCCTCAGGTTCCGGGCACGAGCCCTCGAGGACGTGGTGAAGGCGACCGCTGTGCTCCTCGTCGTGGCCATGCCGGCGGCCGCGCTCATCACGGGTGCTCTCGGGCTCCTGCTCGGCCTGCCGCCGGCGCTCGCCCTGCTCCTGGGCTGCTGCCTGAGCCCCACGGACCCGGTGCTGGCGGCGTCCGTGGTCACGGGAGAGCCGGCGCGGCGGGACCTGCCCGGGCGCCTGCGACGACTGCTGACCACGGAGAGCGGGGCGAACGACGGCCTGGCCCTGCCGCTCGTCGGGGTGGCGATCGCGTGCGTCCTGCCGACGCAGGCGGCAGGCGGGGCGACCCAGCGGGTGCTGGTCGACGTCCTCGGAGGGGTCGCGACCGGTCTGGTCACGGGAGCGGTGACCGCGGGCGCGCTGCGCGCGGCACGGCGCCGCGGTGACCTCGAGCCCGGCCCCGCCCTCGTCGTGACCCTGCTGCTGGCGCTCGCCACCCTGGGAGTCGCGCGCGTGCTGGATGTCGCCGGCGTCCTCGCCGTCTTCGTCGCCGGCCTCGCCTACGGGGCCGTGCTGGACGTGGGCCGGCACGCCGACGACGATCAGCCCGAACGCTCCGCGCAGGACGAGGTCGACGAGGCCGTGAACCGGTACGCGGTCCTGCCCGTCTTCGTCCTCCTCGGCGTCGTGCTGCCGTGGCGGGAGTGGCTCGCCCTGGGCCCCCCAGCCCTGCTCTTCGCCGCCGGGGTCCTCCTGGTCCGCCGGCCCCCGGTGGTGCTGGCGCTGCGCCGCCCCCTCGGGCTGAGCGTCGGAGCCGCCGCCCTCGCCGGATGGTTCGGGCCCACGGGTGTCAGCGCACTGTTCTACCTGGCCCACAGCGAGCACGAGGGAGTCACCGACCCCCGCCTGTTCGCGGCAGGGACGCTCGCCGTCACGGCGAGCGTCATCGCCGCCGGCGTCTCCGCCGTCCCGGCACGGAGCGCATACGCACGGCGGGCGAGCACCGGGCACGCGGCGGGGCGCGGGGAACCCTGACGAGCCGCGCCGCAGCTGCCGGTACTCGGCGCCCCCCTCCGTAGCGGTCGGGCACCGCGGGGCGACCGGACGGCCGGTCCGCACCGACAGGGCCTGCCGGGCGCCGTCCGCGCTCCGACGACCAGGCGGCGTGGCGGTACGTCACGCCGGGCGCTCTCCTGTCCGGTCGCCCGGCAGCAGCGAGCGGTCGTCCAGGTCGATCCGGACGAGCGGGCTCCCGCTGACCCAGTCGTCGACCGCGCCGACGATGCCCTGGACTCCCCCGCGGTTGTCGGGGTGCCGGAGCTCCTCGACGATCTCGCGCAGCACCCGCTCGCGCTCGACGGGGTCCGTGATGACGACCCCGGTGGCGGGCAGGTCGGCACGCACGCCGTGCCTGAGGTGCACGACGATCCTCGGGTGGGCCCGGACGTTGGCGTACCAGTGGCGGCGTGCCGGCGTCGTGGTCAGGTAGAGCTCGTCGCCCGCCCGGTAGAACCAGATCTCGATCGTGCGGGGGCGCCCGGAGCGCGCGCCGGTGGTGGTCAGGTCGATCGTGCGTGCGGCAGCGCTCGACCGCCGGTCGATGGACAGCGCCGCCCTGACGGCCGCCCGGTCGGGACGGCTGTCCTGAGCGTTCTCGGGGTCAGGCACGGGCTGCGGCCTCCGTCGGCAGGGCCGGTCCCAGCAGCAGTCCCCCGTCGACGACGAACTCGGCGCCGGTGACGAAGCCCGCCTCGCGGGACGTCAGCCAGAGCAGCATGTCGGTGACCTCGTGCGGCTCGGCCAGGCGCGGGACCGCGAAGGCGTCGGGAGAGAAGGCGTCGGCGATCACCGTGGCGGAGCCGGGCACCGGCTCGGTGACGAACGGCGTGGCGACGACCCCGGGGTGGATCGAGTTCACCCGGATCCGGTCGCGGCCCAGCTCCAGGGCGGCCGTCCGGGTCAGCCCGCGGACGGCCCACTTGGCGGCCGTGTACGGCGCGAACAGCGCGGTGCCGACGTTCGCCATCGTCGAGGCGACGTTGACGATCGACCCGCCGCCGGCCCGCCTCAGCGACGGGGTGACCGCGCGGATGCCGAGGAACGTGCCGGTGGTGTTGACCGCGAGGGCACGCGCCCAGTCGGCCGGGTCGGTGTGCTCGATCGGCGCGGGCGGTGTCTGCAGGCCCGCGTTGTTGACCAGGACGGAGATCGGGCCGAATGCCGCCTCGGCGACGGCGACCGCGCTCCCCCAGTCCTCGGGTTCGGTGACGTCGAGGTGGGCGAACACCGCGCGGGCGCCGAGCTCGTCGACCAGCGCCTTCCCCTCGGCGTCGCGGCGGCCCGTGACGACGACACGCGCACCCTCGGCGTGGTAGCCCCGGACGTGGGACGAGCCCATCCCGCCCGTGGCTCCCGTCACGAGGACGACGTCCCCGCTGAAGCGTTCGGTCATGTTGGCCCCCCATTCGGTGATGCGAGTCGTTCGACTCGCTGCACGCCATCGTCACCCTCCGTGTGAGGCGAGTCAAGCCACTCGCGTGTCGCTAGACTCCCGTCCCGTGCCAGGGATGTCCTCGTTCCACGAACGCGTCGCCGCCGACAAGCGGGCCGCGATCCTCGCCGCCGCCACCGCGCTGTTCGGGACACAGGGATATGCCCGCACGTCCCTGGCGCAGGTCGCCGCGGCCGCGCACGTCTCCCGGTCGACGTTGTTCAAGCGGTTCCCGACGAAGGACGCGCTGTTCGACGCGATCGTCACCGACGTGTGGACCCCGCAGGCACCACCTGCCGAGCTCGACCCCGCCGACCCCGAGGCGGGACTCAGGGCACTCGGGACCCTGTACGCCGAGCTGCTCAGCAGGCCGGGCATGACCGCACTGCTCCGCCTCGTCATCAGCGAGGCGCCGACGTCCCCCGAGCTGGGTCGCCGGCAGTTCGACCTCGGCAAGATGCCGTTCTTCGAGGAGGTCCGTGGCTACCTCGAGGCGACCTCCCGAGCCGGGACGCTGGCAGTCGACGACCCGACGATGGCGGCCACCCAGATGCTGGGCATGATCTCGAACTTCGTGCTGTGGCCCCGCATGTTCCTGCCCGACTGGGATCCCGAGGCAGGCGAGGTCGCCCGCGCCGTCGAGGAGGCCGCGCTGACCATGTCCGCCCGCTACGCGAGGTGCTAGCGCCGCGATCCCGATGACCACCGAGGTGCCGGCCGCGGCCCCACGCCCGGGATCTGGTCGGGCACGGGGACGTGTCAGTCGGCGCGGAGCACCAGGATGGCGACGTCGTCGTCGTGCGTGCCGTGGAACGCGTGCAGGAGAGCGTCGCAGAGCTCCTCCGCGGACATCGCCTGCCGTCCCGCGACCGTCGCGACGAGCCAGTCGAGGCCGTCCTGGACCCGCGCCCCTCGTCGCTCGACGAGCCCGTCGGTGTACAGGACCACCAGCGACCCGGGCGACAGCTCGATCTCGTGGTCGTGCCGCGGGGTGTCCGGGATGATGCCCAGCAGCATGTCCGGCGTCGTGTGCAGCAGGCTCGCCGTGCCGTCGGGCCGGAGCAGGACCGGTGAGTAGTGCCCGGCGCTCGACCACCGCAGGGTGCGGGTGCCGGTGCGCTCCTGGTCCGGGCTCTGATCCACCTGCGCCAGGAGCGCCGTGGCCACGGCGCCGACGGAGAGCGCGTCGAGCGCCCGGTCGAGACCTGTGAGCACGGCGGCGGGCGGTTGCTGCAGGGTGACGCCGATACCGCGCAGCAGGTTCCGCACCTGGGCCATCGCGGCCGCCGCCTGCCGGTCGTGCCCGGCGACGTCGCCCACGACGAGGTTCAGCGTCCCGTCGGGCACCGCGTAGGCGTCGTACCAGTCGCCGCCGACCTCGGCGTGCTCGGCTGCCGGCCAGTAGCGCACCGCGACCTGGACGTGCTCGGTCCGGGCCGGCTCGGTCAGCAGACTGCGTTGCAGGGCCTCGGCCAGTCCGCGCTCCGCCGCGACGGCACGCCGCTCCCGCTCGGTCGCCTGGATGCGCTCCAGTGTCTGCGCACACATCGCCGCGAACGCGGCCATCAGGTCGGTGTCCCGCTCCGTGAACGTCTGGGCCTGCCGCCACCCGATGGTGAGCGAGCCCAGCATCTTGCCCTGGGCGACCAGCGGGTACGCCGCCCACGCGACCAGACCCGTCTCGGCCAGCAGGCCGGCCATCTCCGGGGACCACGCGGTGCTCGCCGCGACGTCGGGCAGCAGCACGGGCGCTCCGCTCGACATGGCGCTCGACGCAGGCAGCTCGCTGCCGACCCCGATGACGCCGAACCGCTCCTGCGCGCCGGCCCCGGGCGAGGTCGTCACGGTGAGCTCGAGCTGCCGGCCGTCTGCATCGAGGACCGCGACGGCACCGCCGTCGGCGCCGAGCACGCCGAGCCCGCGGTGGACGACCACGTCGGTGAGCTCGGCGACGGTCGAGGTCCGGCCCAGCTGCTGCGCCACGTCCACCAGGCCCTCCAGGCGCCGCGAGGTGGCCGCCTCGTCGGTCAGCGCCCTGCGTAGCGCCTGCCCCTGGTTGTAGATCGCCTGCTCGCTCCCGTCGCCCGCCCCTGCGCCACCGCCGCCTGCCATGTAGCTGGTGACGTCCTCGACGCGGTGCACGATCAGCTGGAGGTCGCCGTCGCGGTCGAGCACCGGGACGTTGACCGGCGTCCACCACCGCTGCTCGAACCCGCCGAGCGCGTCCGGGATGTTGTACCGCTGGACCGGCATCACGTCCGGGCGTCCCGTCGCGATCACCCGCTCCAGGGACTGGCGCAGCAGGGTCGTGCCCTGCGCGTCCGGGTCATCGGGGTCGTCGGGGAACGCGTCGAACAGGTACCGCCCCACGACCTCGTGGCCCGGCACGCCCGTCGCGTCCTCCCGGGCCCGGTTCGTGGCGACGATGCGCAGGTCCGGGTCCAGCACCAGGTAGGGCGTGGGGAGCGCATCGAAGATCGCGGCGAAGTCCGCCACCTCGACATCTGCCACCTGCGTCCCCCTCCCCCGGTCGGACGGCCGTTCCTCGACAGGTCGTCCGCGCCCAGTATGGATGAGCGCGGACGCGTCAGGGAGGCCGCCGCGAGCGAGGCGGGAGGGACCAGCGGCAGCACGAGGAGCCGCGGCGCCGACACCGTCACCCTGCAGGCTCCGAGACCGCTCCCCGCTGCGGACGGTCAGGACCCGCGGACCGACGCGACGGCCGGCACTCCCGGGCTCGATCGCGTCGCCAGGAGCGCCGGATCACCGGGCACGCCGGAGCGGGCCCCTGCCCGCCGACGGCGTCAGTTGACGATCTCGCCGCCCCCGTCGGACAGCAGCACCGCCAGGCGCTCACGCCAGGCCGCGAGGTCCTCCGGGCTCAGCCGCGGCCAGTCGTCGACCTCGCGGACCACCCGGAGCGGCTCGCTGGTGCGGAACGACCGCGTCGGGTTGCCGGGGAACTTCTTGTCGGTCACGTTCGGGTCGTCCTCGAACGGGCCGAGCGGCTCCACCTCGTACACGCGCGGCGTGGCGTCCCCCGGCGCGAGCTCGGCGGCGATCTCCGCGGCGAGGCCCGCGCCGGCCACCCGCGACGTGAAGTACACGTGGTTCATGGTGATCTCGGGCCGGTAGTTCGACGGGAAGCCCGCCGTCAGGAGGTCGCCGGGGCGCAGGTCTGCCCTCGTGCCGTGGAAGAACGGCCCCTCGTCGGGCCCCGCGCTCACGCGCCCACCGCCGCGCGCGAGGGTCGCTCCTCCGTGACGACCGCCGGCCACCGCAACCGGTCGACGAGGGCGGAGACCGCGGGGGCCTGGACCAGCGCCGCCGGCACGACCGCGGCGAGCGGGACGACGACCGGGAGGACGGGGACCTGGTGGAGCACGACGACCTGCGCTTTCCTCGAGGACCGGCGGCGCGGCGGCTGGACGCCCGCCATGCGCCAGGCTGCCAGACGACCGGGGTGTCACGCGGAGCTCCGCGTGCTCGCCGTGCTCGGGACCCTGGTCGTGGCCGCCCGTCGGCGGGACGTCGGAGCTCTACTGGTGCGCCAGGACGCCGAGCGCCAGCACCAGCACGGCCAGCACGGCCTCCGCGGCCAGGATCACCAGGCGGTGCAGCGGCGGCAGGTCGAGGTTGCGGACGGCCAGCACCCCGACCGCCGTCAGCGTCGCCACCGTGACCACCATCGCCGCGATCAGGCCGGCCGACGTCGAGTACAGGCCCGTGCCGGACAGGGCGATGCACACGAGGGGCGGCAGTGCGACGGACGCGGCGCCGAGCGTCCCCGTGACGATGCGCCGGTGCTCGGTGCGGTCCGGGAGGTGCGAGTGCACGACCATGTGGCTCAGCAGGTCGGCGAGATAGACCGCGCAGACCGTCGCGGCGACGGCGACCGCCAGCGTCCCGGCGGCCGTGCCCGCGCCCGCGTGCGGGTCGTGGGCCCGCAGGGTGACGATCACCGCCAGCGCCGTGAAGGACACGTAGACGCGCTCCTTGAGGGCGGCGGCACGGTGCGTTCTCGTGCCGGCGTCGTCGTCGGCCGCACCCGCGCCACCCGGCACCGCCCCGTGGTGCGCTGTCGTCATCGTCCTCCCCCGTCCTCGATCCGCGACCCTGCACGGACCCGCCCGCAACTGTACGACACGGTGTAGTGCGACCGGTGGATCCGCGGACTGCGCAGCAGCGCGGGTGCCCGGCGCCGCCGTCCCGGGCGCAGCGTCAGCCCGCGGCGGTGCGGACCAGCTCCCGCAGCCGGGCCTCGACCTCGTCGGTGGCGTCGAGCACGGCGAACGCGGTCGGCCAGAAGACGCCGTCGTCCAGCAGGGCGTCCTCGTTGAACCCGACCGTGCCGTACCGCGTCCCGAACTTGGCGCGCGGCTGGTAGAACACGACGACCTTCCCGTCGCGGGCGTACGACGGGAAGCCGTACCAGGTCTTCGGGTCCAGGTGCGGGGCCTCCTGCGTGACGACGGCGTGCAGCAGCTCGGCGACCCGGCGGTCGCTGTCGGTGAGGGCGGCGATGGCGTCGAGGCAGGCCTGCGCCTCGCGCTGCTTCTTGGCCGAACCGTTCCCGCCCGCCTGGGCACGGAGCTCGGCGGCCCGCTGCTTCATCGCGGCGCGCTCGGCCTCGCTGAACGCTCCCTGGTGCTCGTCGTGGTCGCTCACGGTGTCGTCCCCTCCTTCGGCAGACACCCAGGATGACCTGCCGCGGCGCTGTCGTGCCACCCCGTCGACCGGGCGCTGGGCGTCAGCCGTGCGACGGCTCGCCGGTCCCCGTCACCGTCGTCAGCAGGATCGCCGCGTCGCTCAGCGCCTCGACGGCGTGCCGGTCGTGGGTCAGCGTGACCAGGTACCCGGCGGGCAGCGTGTCGACGCGGTCCCCGGTGCTGACGCCGACCGTGCCGCGCAGCACGAGGATGCTCCCCGCGGGCGGCGAGTTGTGCTCCGCCAGGCGGGTGCCGCGGGTCAGCGCGATGACGGTCTGGCGCAGCGGTCCGTCGTGCACCACGATCTGCGCGGAACGGCCGTGCGGGTCCTCGTGGGCGGCGGCGAGCTGGTCCTGGGCGAGCTGCTGGGTGTCCATGCGGCGTCCTTCCGTCGTCGTCGGCGGGCTGGGTCCACTCTGGCACGTGCCGGCCCGCCCCGCGGCGCGATCCGACGGGTCAGCGGCCTGCGACGGTCTCCGGTCTCTTCTGCCGGGCGGGCCGGGCCGGTTCGTGCTCGCCGTTCCAGACCTGGACGGCCCCCCAGATCGAGGCCGCCACCGGGACGGCGAGCACGGCTCCCGTGATGCCGGCGACCACGGTGCCGATGGTCAGTGCGACGAGGATCACCAGGGGGTGCAGCCGCAGCGACCGCCCCATGACGACGGGCTGCAGCAGGTCCCCCTCGAGCTGGTTCACCACGACGACGATCGCGACCACGATCAGCGCGTCGACCCAGCCGTTGGCCACGAGCGTCACGAGGGCGGCGAGCACGCCGGCGAGCGTGGCGCCGACCAGCGGGATGAACGCGAGCAGGAACACGAGGACCGCGAGCGGGATCGCCAGCGGCACCCCGACGACGAGCAGGCCGACGCCGATCCCGACCGCGTCGACCGCCGCCACGATGGCGGTGCCCCGCACGTAGCCGCCGAGCGTGCTCACCGTGCGGTCCCCGACCCGCCGGGCGCGGGCGTAGTGCTCGCCCTCGAACGGCCGCAGCAGGAACTCCCAGATGCGCGGCCCGTCCTTCAGGAAGAAGAAGAGCACGACGAGCATCAGCACGAAGCCGGTGAGGAAGTTCGCCGTCGCGGAGACCCCGGCCGCCGCGCTCGCGCCGAACGACGAGGACGTGAGGAAGTCGGTGACCGCGGTGCGGGCCTCCTCGATCTGGTCCTGCGAGATCTGGACCGGCAGGGCGGTGAGCGAGTCCTGCAGCTCGGCGAACCCGTCGACGGCCTGGTCGACGAGCTCGTCCCACTGGTCGACGACGGCCCGCACGACCGCCCACAGCACTCCCGCGAGCACCACGACGACCAGCAGGAGCGCCGCCCAGGTGGCGAGCATCGACGGGAGACGGTGCCGCCGGAGCCACGAGACCAGCGGGTGGATGGCCGACGCCAGGACGAGGGCGATGAGCACCGGGATCACGACGAGCGTGAGCCGTGTCAGCACGTAGCCCACGACGACCACGACGGCCGTGAGGGCCAGCACCTGGAGCGAGCGCGTGCCGATGCGGCCGAGGCCGTCGGACCACAGCGCCGCCACCCCGCGTGCGGACCCCGTCGTCGGCGCGGGCGTCGCAGCGGGCGAGGCGTCCGCTGCGCTCCGTCCCCGTCGTCCCTGTCCCCACCAGCCCACGCGTCCTCCTCCGCTCGGCACCGGGACGCGATCCGCCCGGTCCTCGGACCGTACGGCGCGCCGCGCGCGCCCGCGACCGCTGCGCGGCGGCGGACCGGGGCGGTCGGGGCAGGCACCCGGGCACGACGCTGCACCGTGAGGTCCCGCGCCGTCCACCCTGCGGTGGACCCCCGGTACGCCGCAGGTCCGCCCCCGGGGCGACGACGCCGCGCGGTCGGTGACGGCACGCTGGACGCATGACGAGAGAAGGCTGGTCCGGGGACACCCGTGCTCGGCGGCGCGCCGAGCTGCTGGCCCGGCGCAGGCGCCGCCGCACGCGGCTGCCGCTGGAGGTCGCGCTCCGCCTCGCCATGGACCCGGCGATGCGCCCACGTCCCGGAGTGCGGGTCTGAGGGGCGGCTCCCGTCCCGCCTTCTCGCCGCAGCGGTGCGCGCGCGTGCGCGAACCGATGGCTTAATCGATATCGATAACGTTGTCGGAGCGCTACGATCACCGCATGGGGCAGCGTGTGACCATCACCGACGTCGCGCGGACCGCGGGGGTCTCCGTGGCGACGGTGTCGAAGGTCATCAACGGACGGTACGGGGTCGCGCAGGCGACCACCACCCGCGTCATGGAGGTCATCGACTCCCTCGGCTACGAGTCCAGCCTCGTCGCGCGCTCGCTGCGCTCCCACCGCACGCACGTCATCGGCATCCTCGTCGCCGAGTTCGAGCCGTTCTCGGCCGAGATCCTCAAGGGCGCGGCCGGTGCGCTGGCCGACTCCGGGTACGAGCTGCTCGCCTACACCGGCGGCCTGCACGGCCGCGGCGAGGGCTGGGAGCGCCGCTACCTGTCGCGGCTCAGCGGGACGCTGATCGACGGCGCCGTGCTCGTCACCCCCACGGTCGTCGAGGCCGGCAACGGCGTCCCCGTCGTCGCGATCGACCCCCACACGGGACCCACCGGCCTCCCGACGGTCGACTCGGACAACCACGGCGGTGCCGTCATCGGGACGCAGCACCTGCTGGAGCTGGGCCACCGTCGCATCGCGTTCGTCGGCGGGCGAGCCGACCTCGAGTCCTCGCGGCTGCGGGAGCAGGGCTTCCGCGCCGCCATGGCGGACGCCGGGGTCCCGGTGGACGACGACCTGGTCCGCGCGGGCGACTACCGCAAGGAGTCGTCCCGGGAGCCCGTGCGTGAGCTGCTGTCGCTGCCCGACCGCCCGACAGCGGTGTTCGCGGCGAACGACCTCTCCGCGACGGCCGCCCTGGAGGTCGCGCGGGAGCTCGGCCTCCGCGTCCCCCAGGACGTGTCGGTGATCGGCTTCGACGACATCCCGGAGTCCGCGCAGACCGAGCCCCCGCTCACCACGGTCCACCAGCCGATCCAGCAGCTCGGTGCCGCGGCGATCGCCCTGCTCACGGCGCTGCTCGACGGCGGCGAGGTGACGGAGCCGCACGTGCGCCTGCCCACGTCACTGGTCCGGCGCGGGTCGACCGCGGCGCTCTGACGTCCGGTCGCCCTGCGCGCTCTCCCCTGCTCCCCCGCCACCTCCCCCCGACCGCCAACACCCGGCACCGCCCACCCGCACGAAGGAGTGCACCGCATGACCCACGCCGCCGTCGCCCCCCGGTCCCCTGAGCTCGCCCACCGCGGCGCGCGTGCCCTCGTCACAGTGCGGGACGCCGACGGGGCCCCGCTCCCGGACGCCCCGGTCACCGTCGCCCAGACGCGGCACGCCTTCGGGTTCGGCTGCACCGCGTTCGAGGTGGTCCCGCTCGCGAGCGGCGAGCGTCCCGGCCCCGAGGACCCGCCGGCCGACGTGCTGCCGGGCCTCCTGGAGCGCTGGCTGGACGTGTTCAACACCGCGACCCTGCCGTTCTACTGGGCACGGTTCGAGCCCGAGCGCGGCCGGCCCGACACGGAGCGGCTGCTGCGGGCGGCCCGGTGGCTGGCCGAGCGGGGCGTCGCCGTGAAGGGCCACCCGCTCGCGTGGCACACGCTGGCGCCCGCATGGCTGCGGGACCTCCCGGAGGACGACGTCGCGGCGGCGGTGCGGGACCGCATCACCCGGGACGTCACGGCCTTCCGCGGCGTGGTCGACACCTGGGACGCCATCAACGAGGTCGTGATCATGCCGGTCTTCGACAAGGAGCCGAACGGGTTGACCCGGCTGGCCGCCCGGGACGGGCGCGTCGCGACCGCACGGCTGGCCTTCGACGCGGCTCGGGCCGCGAACCCCGGCGCGACGCTGCTGCTCAACGACTTCGACCTGTCCGCCGACTACGAGCAGCTGGTCGAGGACTGCCTCGCGGCCGGGATCCGGATCGACGCCCTCGGCCTCCAGACGCACATGCACCAGGGCTACCGCGGCGAGGAGTGGACGCTCGGGGTCCTCGACCGGTTCGCACGCTTCGGCCTGCCGCTGCACCTCACCGAGACGACGCTGCTGTCCGGAGACCTCATGCCGCCGGAGATCGAGGACCTCAACGACTGGCAGGTGCCGTCGTGGCCGTCGACGCCGGAGGGCGAGGCCCGCCAGGCGGACGAGGTCGTGCGGCACTACCGCACGCTGTTCGCGCACCCGGCAGTCCAGGTGGTCACGTACTGGGGCCTCGGCGACGCCGGCGCGTGGCTCGGGGCGCCCGCCGGCCTCGTACGGGCCGACGGCACCCCGAAGCCCGCCTACGACGCACTGCGCGGCCTCGTCAAGGGCGCGTGGTGGCTGGAGCCCACGCCGCTGCACACCGACGCCGACGGGCGGTTCGTGCTCGACGGGTACCTCGGCGACTACCGGGTGACGACGCCCGACGGGCGCGAGGCATCCGTGACGCTCGCCGCGGACGGCGCCGACCTCGATGCGCGTCCGGCCGTTCCGGCCTGACGGCAGATGGCGCGTGGGGCGGGTCAGCGCACCGGCGGCTCGTACACGAGCGGCTCGGCGGCGGTGAGGCGGCGGTACTCCTGCGCGCCCCCGAGGCCGCCGACCAGCCGGTCCACCAGCGCCCGCCCCGCGTCGGACAGGATCGCGTCGTGGATCGGGACGGCCAGCCGCGGACGCACCGCGCGCACGTAGTCCACCGCCTCCGCGACCTTCATCCAGGGCCCGGCCACCGGGACCAGCAGCACGTCCACGGTCGCCCCGTCAGGGGGCGGGGTGAACGAGTCGCCCGGGTGCAGGAGCACGTCCTCGACCAGGTAGGCGACGTTGGCGATCCGCGGCACGTCGGGGTGGATCACGGCGTGCTGCTCCCCCGTGACCCGGACGTCGAAGCCGGCGGCGGTGAACCGGTCGCCGCCGGCCGCCACGTGCAGGCGGTCGCGGGGCGCGCCCTCCTCCGCGAGACGGTCGACGAGCGGGCCGGGCGCCCACACCTCCAGCCCGGGTCGGGCCGACACCGCCGCGACGAGCTCGTCCGCCGCGACGTGGTCCGGGTGGTCGTGCGTGACGAGCACGGCGTCGGCGTCTCCCAGCACGGACAGGTCACCGAACGAGCCGGGGTCGAGGACCAGGCAGCGACCGTCACGCTCGAGACGGACGCAGGCGTGGCCCCAGTGGGTCAGGGTGAGGGCTGCGGGCATGGTGCCAGCATCACCCCGGTACGCCTCCGCGTCGAACGCTGCGCGGCCGGGTGGTGGCGGACGTCGTCGCAGGACGATTCCGCGACCGCGTACGTCGGCGGCTACCGTGTGCCTGTGCTGGTGCTGGGTGTGTGCTCGCTCAAGGGCGGCGTGGGCAAGACGTCGGTGACGCTCGGCCTGGCGTCCGCGGCGCTGGAGCGTGGGCTGCGCACGCTCGTGGTCGACCTCGACCCGCAGGGCGACAGCACCCTCGCGCTGGCGACCGCCCCCGCGGCCGGCGACGTCGCCGGCGTGCTCGAGACCCCCTCGGCCGACACGCTCGCCGCCGCCACCTCCCCGAGCGCGTGGGCGGAGGCCGGGCTGGACGTGCTGGTCGGTTCAGCGGCGTCGGCTCGCCACGACGCCCGAGACGGCGACGACCTGGACCGCCTCCGGTTCGCCCTCGCCTGGGTGCACGACTACGACCTCGTGCTGGTGGACTGCCCGCCGTCGCTCGGCGGCCTGACCCGCACCGGGCTGACCGCGTGCGACCGTGCGGTCGTCGTCACGGAGCCCGGGCTGTTCTCCGTCACCGCCGTCGGTCGCGCCATGCGCACCATCGACGACCTGCGGCGCGGTCCGGCCGCACAGCTCCAGCCGCTCGGCGTCGTGGTGAACCGGGTGCGCGCCCGCTCCGTGGAGCAGGCGTTCCGGCTCGAGGAGCTCCGCGGGCTCTACGGCCCGCTGGTACTGACGCCGTTCGTGCCCGAGCGGGCCGCGCTGCAGCAGGCGCAGGGAGCCGCGCAGCCGGTCCACGCCTGGCCCGGAGCCGGAGCGCGCGAGCTGGCCGGGGCGTTCGACGACCTGCTGGACCGAGCCCTGCGCGCACCGCGCACCTGACCGGGCAGCACCCGGCCCCCGGAGAACCACCGGGCCGCGTCCCCGCTCCGACCGCCCCGCGAGTCACGTCCCCGTCGGAGGCTCCGAACGCGGTGGGAGGGTGCCGCGCGGTATCGGAGGTGTCCGCGGAGGTCTCCGATGGCGTGCGGCACCCTCCGAGAACGTTCGGAGCCTCCGAGGGTGGGGCGGGGGGGTCAGCCGGCGGTGCGGGCGGCGCGACGCGCGGCGAGCTCGTCGTGGGCGTGGACCACGGAGTGCTCGTCCTCCGCCCGCTCGGTCGGCATCTCCGCCAGCGTGCCCTCGACCTCGCGCCACACCCGGCCGACGGCGATCCCGAAGACGCCCTGCCCGCCCTGCACGAGGTCGATCACCTCGTCCGCGGAGGTGCACTCGTAGACGCTCGCCCCGTCGGACATGAGCGTGATCTGCGCGAGGTCCTCGACGCCGCGCTCACGCAGGTGGCCGACCGCGGTGCGGATCTGCTGGAGGGACACCCCGGTGTCGAGCAGCCGCTTGACGACCTTGAGCACGAGGATGTCGCGGAACGCGTACAGCCGCTGCGTGCCCGACCCGGTCGCCGGGCGCACGGACGGCTCGACGAGGCCGGTACGGGCCCAGTAGTCGAGCTGGCGGTAGGTGATCCCCGCGGCGCGGCAGGCGGTCGGCCCCCGGTAGCCGGTGGTGGTGTCGAGGTCCGGCAGGTCGTCGCCGAACAGCAGACCCTGGGCGCGCTGGGGGACCCCTCCGGCCGCCTCGGCGGTCTGCTCGGTGCCGGTCACGGGGGTCCTCCGCTCGTCGCGTCCACGGCCACCGGTGCGGCGCCGCGGAACTGTGCTGTCCTGGTGCAACGCTAGGGCCGGGCCTGGGGGCGGTCAACGACCGCGGCGCCGGCGGTTCCCGGCGTGTCGCGGACGGCGTGTCTCACCCTCCACCTGAGGTTGAACCCCGCCCGGGATCGCCCGGCTCCCCGGGCTCCCCGCGCTCGAAGTCGTCCGCCGACACCTGGTCCAGGAACTCGCGGAACTGCGCCACCTGGTCGTCGGGGCTGCCGGCCTCCTGGTCGTCGGGGCTGCCGGCCTCCTGGTCCTCGTCCTCCGCCGGCGCGGCCTCGACGCCGACCTCCGCGAGCACGTCCGTGGCGCACAGCACCGGGCAGCCCACACGCACGGCCAGGGCGATCGCGTCGGAGGCCCGGGCGTCGACGCGGGTCGGCCGGTCCCCCAGCACGAGCGCCGCGTGGAACACGCCGCCCACGAGCTCCGTGATCTCCACCTGACGCACCCGCACCCCGAGTGCCACCAGCACGTCCCGCAGGAGGTCGTGCGTCATCGGCCGCGGCGGGACGACGCCGGCCTGCGCCGTGGCGATCGCGCCGGCCTCGCTGGGCCCGATCGCGATCGGGACGATGAGCTCGCCGACCGGCTCCAGCAGCAGCACGACGAGCTCGTCGTCGCCGGGGTGCCGGCGCACGCCGAGGACCTCCAGCTCGACCAGGTCGTCCTCGTGCATGCACCCCACGCTACGACCGTCCGACCGTCCGCGCACCGGTCGCGGGCACGTGCGCGGTCAGGGCGTGAGATCGGCGACCCCGGCGCGGACGAGCGCCGTGTGCAGCCGCGTGCACAGCTCTCCGACCTCTGCCGCGACGGTGCTCGCCCGGCCCCGCGCCGACGGCGACGCCTGCCCCCGCCACGGACGCACCACGGCCTCGACCATGTCGACCTGCCGGTCGGCCGCGCTGCGGAACGCCCTCAGGTGCCGCGCCTCGATCCCGTGCTCCGCCAGGGCCGCCGCGGCGACGACGACGTCCTTGGCCCACGCGTCCAGGTGGCCCGACGCCGACGGGCGGAGCACCCCGGCCTGCACGAGGTCGGTGACCAGGCTCTCGTCCACCGCCGCGTCCCGTGCCAGCGCCGCTGTGGTGTAGCGCGCGTCGACCGGGCCGGTGCGTGGCACCCCGTCCTCGGTCACGATCAGCGACGGCGGCTCGGTGTCCGTGCCGGCGTCGAGCGCGGCCAGCCGCTCGCCGATCACCTTGAGCGGCACGTACCGGTCGCGCTGCTCGCGGAGCACGAAGCGCAGCCGCTCCAGGTCGGCCGGGCTGTACTGCCGGTATCCGGACGGCGTCCGCACCGGCTCGACGAGCCCCTGCTCCTCGAGGAAGCGCAGCTTGGAGTTGGTGACGGCCGGGAACTCGATCCGCAGCGCGGCGAGCACGTCGGAGATCCGCATGGTCGCGTGCCGCGACAGGCCGCGTGGCCACGGGCCGGGCGACTCGGGGAGATCCGCCGCGGGCTGCCCGTGCGCGTCGGGGCGTGACGGCTGCTGGTCGGGCTCCGGGCGCCGGGCGGGACGCGCCGGGCTCACTGCGCGGGACCGGCCGGCTGGGCTCCCGAGCGCGCCGCGGGACTCGGGTGGAACGTCATGCGGAACTTGCCGATCTGCACCTCGTCGCCGGCCCGGAGCACCGCCGAGTCGATCCGCTCACGGTTCACGTACGTACCGTTGAGCGAGCCGACGTCCCGCACCACGAAGTCGTCGAGCTCGCGGACGAACTCGGCGTGCTTGCGCGACACGGTCACGTCGTCCAGGAAGATGTCCGCGCTCGGGCTGCGCCCGGCGAGGGTGCGCTCGGCGTCGAGCAGGAAGCGCGCGCCGCTGCTCGGCCCCCGCTGCATCACGAGCAGCGCGGACGTCGGCGGCAGCGCCTGCACGGCCGCCGCCTGCTCGGCGGTCAGCCCGACGGGGCCGCCGGCATCGTGGTCCAGCGCCCCGAGAGAGCCGAAGCTGATCGTCGTGTCGGGGGCCGCGGGCGCCGTCGCCCCGTCGGGCGCCGCCGGGGGCGTGACGTCCCGCGCCTGCTGCTCGTCGCTCATGCCAGTCTCCAGACCTGCTGCTGCACCGGCCCCGACCTGCACCGGGGTCCCCGACAGCCTAGATGCCGCAGGGCCGCCCAGCACAGCCCGCGGTCGGGTGGCGTGCGCCCGCGCGGGCGTCACCCCTGCTCGGGCGACCTCGGCGTGGCGTGCTCGGGTTCCGGGACGGTCCTGGTGGCGGTGACCTGGACCAGGTCCTGGGTCTGGACCGCCGTCTGGCCCCCGTCGATCTGCACCTTCGCCAGCGCGCCGCCGGGGATCGCCAGCGCGGTCGCGATCGTGTCCGGGTCCCCGATGGCGATCCAGCGGTACGGCGGTGAGAGCAGGCTCCCGTCCACCTCGATCCCGGCGTCCGTCCCGAGCACGTACGACGACGCCGTGAGGCGCCGGTCGTTGAGCTGCACGGCCTCCGCACCGGCGTTCCGCAGCTCCTCCAGCAGGTTCAGCAGCGTCAGCGCGGAGACCTGCGCCTCCGGGTCCCGGACCGTCACCGTCACGCCGGGGCCCTCCGCCGGCAGCCGGCCGGACAGGATGCCCTGCGCCGCGGCGCTGCGGGTCGCGGCGTCGAGGGCCGCCTCGCGGCTGGTCGAGCCGGACTGGAGCTCCTGCTGCGTGCGCTCGAGCTCGGACACCTGGTCCTGCAGCTCGTCGGCCTGCCGCGTCGTCTGGTCCAGCAGCGACACCAGCTCGGACTCGCGCATGGTGGACAGGCTGGCGGTGTCCGTCTGGCGTACCTGCACCGCGATCGCGAAGCCCAGCATGACGCACAGCACCCCGGTCAGCGCCTGGGCCGGCGTCGCGCGGGGTCGCAGGGCGCGTGCCAGCGCGCGCCAGCCCACGACCGGCGTGGCGGGCCGGGCAGCGGCCTCCGTCGCGGGGTCGGGCGTCGTCATCGCTCAGGCCTTGAACAGGTGGCGGCGGATCGCCGCGACGTTGGAGAAGATCCGGATGCCCAGGACGACGACCACGGCGGTCGAGAGCTGCGAGCCCACGCCCAGCTGGTCACCGAGGAACACGATCAGCGCCGCCACCACGACGTTCGACAGGAACGACACGAGGAACACCCGGTCGTCGAAGAGCCCGTCCAGCACCGCCCGCAGGCCGCCGAACAGGGCGTCGAGCGCCGCGACCACCGCGATCGGGAGGTACGGCTGCAGGGCCGCGGGCACGGTGGGCTCGAGCACGAGGCCCGCCACCACGCCGATGAGCAGTCCGATGACCGCGATCACAGGTCCCCCTCGCTGTCGTGCGCGTCGTCCGGTGCCAGTGTGCCTGAGCCGAGCGCCACCCCGGAGGGCCCCGGGTCCCGGGTGCCCGGCACGATCTCCACGCCGTCCGGGAGGCGGGCGGAACGCAGCGTCGTCGTCGCGGCGGACGGGAGGTCGAGCGCGCGCTGCGACGACACCTGCGTCCGGATGCCGTAGGTCGACTGCAGCACCGCGAGGAGCTGCCCGCCCGAGGTCCGCGCCAGGCGGGTCTGCAGGTCCTGCGGGTCCCCGACCGCCTCGATCGTGTACGGGCCGACGAGCGGGACGACGTCGACGAGGATCGCGTCGCCGGCCGTGCGGATGGCCGTCGTCGTCGCCAGGCGCTGGCCGTTGACCGCGATCGCCTCGGCGCCGGACGCCCACAGGCCGTTCACCACGATCTGCAGGTCGGAGTCGCGCACGCGGGAGTCCGGGTCCTCGTCGCCGGCGACCTGCTCGGCGTCCTCGAGCGTGATCCGCAGCCCCTCGCCGCGGACCGCCGCCGCCCCCGACGCGACGGAGTCCGCGGCGAGCCGGTCGAGCAGCGGCGAGTCGGACGCCGACAGCGCCTGCTCCTGGAAGGCCGCGATCTCGTCGGTGAGCTCCGCGCTGCGCTCCCGCAGCCGCTCGACCTCGGCGCTGCGCTCGTCGATCTGACCGGCGAGCACCTCCCGCGCGGCGAGCGCCGAGGGCTGCGGCGCCCGCAGCGCCAGCACGGACCACGTGGTCGCGACGCCGAGCAGCACCGCGATCGCCGCCACCGCCACCGTGCCGGGGCCCCACCGGCGCCGCGAGTGCCCGGCCTGCGAGCGGCGCTCGGCGGCCTCGCGGTACTCGGGGTCGAGCGGGTTGCGCGTGACCTCCGTCAGCAGCGACATCGAGGCGTCCGGACGCCGGGGCCACCGCGACCCGGCCCCCGACGACCGGGAGCCCCCCTCGCCGCCCGGGGACGTCACACGGCCACCGTGCGGGGCTCCCCCGCGTCCGCACCGCCCCGGCGCCCGACGAGCAGCCACGCCTGGCGGACGTACAGCATCCCGGCGAACCAGTAGAGCGCGATGCCCCACCACGCGCAGGCCCAGCCGAGCACCGACGCGAGGTCGCCCACGATCCCGCCCCAGTGCGCGAGCAGCAGCAGGGGGAAGGCGTACAGCAGCGCGAACGTGCCGGCCTTCCCGGCCAGGTGCACCTGCAGCGGGCCGTAGCCGTGCCGTGCGAGCACGACCAGCATGACCAGGAGCATCGCCTCGCGCGCGAGCAGGACGGCGACGAGCCACCACGGGACCACGCCGCGGGCCGCGAGGCCGAGCAGGGTGACGAGGATGAAGAGGCGGTCGGCGGCGGGGTCGAGCACCTGCCCGAGCCGTGACACCTGCCCGAGCCGGCGCGCGAGCACACCGTCGAGCCAGTCGCTCGCCCCGGACACGGCGAGCACGACCAGCGCCCAGCCGTCGTGGCCGGCGGCGATGAGGACCGCGAACACCGGCACCATCAGCAGCCGGACCAGGCTGATCAGGTTCGGGACCGTGAGCACGCGGTCGCTCACCACGTCGCGCTCGGCCACGCCCGCTCCTGCCTGTCGCTGCTGATCAACGCCCCATCCTACGCACCGGCCCGGACCGCCCGGGGCCACGACGCCACGGCCGCGAGCACGTGCCCGGGGGTGCCGGGCCGCCGCCGGGCCGGACGACCGTCCCGGGCCCCGTCCCGCGCGGTGTGGTTCCCTGACGGGCATGGTCCACGTCGACGACCCCGTTGTGGTGCGCCGCCTGCTGACGACGCCCGGCACCTGGGCCGTCGTCGGCCTGTCCGCCAACCGGGCGCGCGCGGCGTACGGCGTCGCCGCGTACCTGCAGGGGCTCGGGCACCGGGTCGTGCCGGTGCACCCGCGGGCGGAGACGGTGCACGGTGCCCCGGGCGTCCGGACGGTCGCGGAGGCGGTCGCCGCCGCCGGAGCGGTCGACGTGGTGGACGTGTTCGTGAACTCGTCGCTCGCGGGCGAGGTGGTGGACCAGGCCGTCGCCGCCGGCGCCCGCGCGGTCTGGCTGCAGCTCGGGGTCGTCGACGAGGCCGCCGCGGCGCGGGCCGCCGCCGCCGGGCTGGACGTCGTGATGGACGCGTGCCCCGCCATCGAGGGGCGCAGGCTCGGCCTCGGCTGACCCCGGACCGCGGGTCGGCCGCGGCCGCTCCCTCGTCCGCTGTGCCCGAGGTCACCACGCCCGCGCCGGGGGCCCGGCGCCCCGCGGCGGTACGATGGGACCACTCGGAGTTCGTCGCAGGTTCCCGTGATGTGCGTGCCGAGGTCCCGCCGACCGTCACCGGTCCCCTGCGCGGCCTCGTGATGTGTGGGTGTGGGAGTGCGACCGCCGCCGGCCGACCGGGCCGGACCAGCAGCTCCCCCCAGCGACACGAAACGGTGCTGACCCGATGACGTCCGTGCTCGACCCTGCCCTGCCCGCCTCCGACGACGCGACCCCGGCCGCCGTCCCCGCGGTGACCTTCGCCGACCTCGACCTGCCCGCCGCCCTGCGTGCTGCCGTCGACGAGCTCGGCTTCACCGCCCCGACCGCCATCCAGGCCGAGGCGATCCCCGCCCTGCTGGCCGGGCGGGACATCACCGGGGTCGCCCAGACCGGCACCGGCAAGACCGCCGCGTTCGGGCTGCCCCTGCTCGCCGCGGTCGACCCGGACCGCCGCGAGGTGCAGGCCATCGTCCTCGCGCCGACGCGCGAGCTCGCCATGCAGGTGGCCGAGGCCCTGGAGTCGTTCGCCGCGCACCTCCCCGGCCTCCAGGTCGTCCCCGTGTACGGCGGCGCGCCCTACCTGCCGCAGCAGCGCGCGCTGCGTGGCGGCGCCCAGGTCGTCGTCGGGACGCCCGGGCGCGTCATCGACCACCTGGACCGCGGTTCCCTGACGCTCGACGGGGTGCGGTTCCTCGTCCTCGACGAGGCCGACGAGATGCTGCGCATGGGCTTCGCGGAGGACGTCGACCGCATCGCCTCCGCCACGCCCGCCCGCAAGCAGGTCGCGCTGTTCTCGGCGACGATGCCCCAGGCGATCCGGCGCGTCGCGGCCCAGCACCTCACCGACCCGGTCGAGGTCAGCGTGGCACGGCAGTCGTCGACCGTCTCGAGCGTGCAGCAGACGTACGCGGTGGTGCCGTTCCGCCACAAGGCCGGGGCGCTGGCGCGCGTGCTCGCCGTCACGTCCGCCGAGGCGGCCATCGTCTTCGTCCGGACGCGGAGCGCCGCGGAGGACGTCGCGGTCTCCCTGGTGGAGCGCGGCGTCGCCGCGGCCTACATCTCCGGGGACGTCGCGCAGTCCGACCGCGAGAAGATCGTCGAGCGGGTGCGCAGCGGCGCGATCACCGTGCTGGTCGCCACCGACGTCGCGGCGCGCGGCCTCGACATCGACCGCATCGGGCTGGTCGTCAACTTCGACGTCCCCGGGGAGCCGGAGGCGTACGTCCACCGCATCGGGCGCACGGGACGCGCCGGGCGCACCGGCGAGGCGCTGACGTTCGTGACCCCGAACGAGCAGGGCCGCCTCCGCGCGATCGAGCGCACGACGCGCCAGCGGCTCGCGCAGATCGAGATCCCCTCCCCCGCCGACGTCTCCGCGCACCGCGTCGCGGCTCTGCTCGGCCGCGTGCCGGCGCGCGCCGAGGCCGGCCGGCTGGACCTGTACCGCACGGCCGTCGCGGACTTCCTCGCCGCGAACCCGGCTGTCGAGGCCGCCGAGCTCGTGGCCGTGCTCGCGGCGCTCGCCGTCGGCGACGAGGGCCCCGCGCCCCGGCCGGCGGACGGCGACGACCTGGACGACGCGCTCTCGCGGGCACGCCTGGCCCCGGAGCGCGGCGAGCGCGGCCCGCGTCACGACCGCAGCGCGGGACCCGACGGCGAGCACCGCCGCAACCCCGCGCGGCCGACCGGCGCGCTGCGCTACCGCCTGGCCGTCGGGCAGCAGCACGGCGCACAGCCCGGCGCCATCGTGGGCGCCCTCACCAACGAGGGCGGCCTGCAGGGCAAGGACCTGGGGAAGATCGACATCTTCTCCACGTTCTCGCTGGTCGAGATCCCGGCAGGTCTGACCCCCGAGGCGTTCGACCGGATCGGCCGCGCCCGCGTGGCCGGCCGTCCCCTGCGCATCCGGGTGGACGAGGGCCCGCGGGCCGCACGGCCGGAGCGCGGGGCGTCCCGCGGTCCCGTGCACCACGCCCGCGAGCCGCGTGCCGGCGGCCGGGACGCGCGCCCGCGCCGCAGCGCCACCCCGCGCTGAGCCGACCGCCCGCCCGCCGGGTCGCACCTCGGTGCGGCCCGGCGGCGTCGCGTCAGGCCGCCCGGCCCACGACCTCGCGCACGGCGGCGACGAACGCGTCGACGTCCTCCGCGCGGGTGTCGAACGCGCACATCCAGCGCACCACGCCCGCAGCGGCGTCCCAGTCGTAGAAGCGCCGCACCTCCCGCAGGGCGTCGGCGCAGCCGGGCGGCAGGGCGGCGAAGACCGCGTTCGCCTGCCGGGGCTGCACGACCCGGACCCCGGGGACGTCCGCTACTCCCGCGGCGAGGCGGGCGGCCATGGCGTTCGCGTGCCGCGCCGACCGGAGCCACAGGTCGCCCTCGAACAGGGCGATCAGCTGCGCGGACACGAACCGCATCTTCGACGCGAGCTGCATGTCGACCTTGCGCTGGAACCCGATCCCGGGCGTCGCGTCCGGGGTCAGCACGACGACGGCCTCCCCGAACAGCGCACCGTTCTTCGTACCGCCGAGCGAGACGACGTCGACGCCCACGTCGGTGGTGAGCGCCCGCAGCGGCACGTCCAGGGCGGCGGCCGCGTTCACGAGCCGCGAACCGTCCAGGTGGACCCGCATCCCCAGCGAGTGGGCGTGGTCCGCGAGCCCGCGGATCTCGTCCGGCGTGTACACGGTGCCGAGCTCGGTGGCCTGGGTGATCGAGACGACCCCGGGCTGCGCGCGGTGCTCGTCGCCCCAGCCGTGCGCCCGCGAGGCCACGAGCTCGGGCGTGAGCTTGCCGTCCGGGGTGGGGACGGTGAGCAGCTTGAGACCCCCGACCCGCTCGGGGGCGGCGTTCTCGTCCGTGTTGATGTGCGCGGTCTCGGCGCAGATGACCGCCCCCCAGCGCGGCAGCATGGTCTGCAGCGCGAGGACGTTCGCCCCGGTCCCGTTGAACACCGGGTACGCCACCGCGTCCGTCCCGAAGTGCCCCCGCAGGACCTCCTGCAGGTGCGCGGTGTACGGGTCCGCGCCGTAGCCGGGCACGTGGCCCTCGTTGGCGACGGCCAGCGCCGTCAGGATCTCGGGGTGCACCCCGGCGTAGTTGTCGGAGCCCAGCTCGCGTCGGTCGGCGTCGTGCAGTCTGTCCACCCGCCCATCCTGCCGCAGCACGGAACCCGACCCGTCCGCGGCACGCACCGCCGAGATGCCACGACACGCCAGCGCGCAGGCACGGAACCCGCGCGTGTCCTGGAGTCTCGGGGAGCCACGGGGCCTGGGCGTGCGCGGGTGGTCCGTGCGGCCCGTCCGCGGCGCGGATCGTCGAGATGCCAGGACATGCCGACGGGCAGGCGCGGAACCCGGGCGTGTCCTGGCATCTCGAGGGAGGCACGAGCGCGGGGTGGGCGCGCGGGGGCGCGCGCGGTGGGCGCGCGAGGGCGCGTGGGGTGGGTGCGCGGGGCGCGGGTGCGCGGGCTACGCGGTGCGCGTGGCGCGGCAGTCCGCGCAGGTGCCGAGGAGCTCGATGGTGTGCTCGACGTCCGAGAAGTCGTGCGCGGCGCCGACCTGCTCGGCCCACGACTCCGCACCCGGGCCGTCGATCTCCACGGCCTTGCCGCACCACCGGCACACGAGGTGGTGGTGGTGGCTGCGGCGGACGCAGCGCCGGTACACCGCCTCGCCCTCGGGGGAACGCAGCACGTCGACCTCGCCGGCGTCGGCGAGCGTCTGGACCGCCCGGTAGACGGTCGCCAGGCCGGTCGTGGACCCGCGGCCCTTGAGCAGGTCGTGGAGCTGCTGGGCGCTGCGGAACTCGTCCAGGTCGTCCAGGAGCGTCAGGATCTCGGCGCGCTGCCTCGTGTTGCGCTGCATGACCGCCATCGTGGTCGCTCTCCCTCCGCCACCGCCCGAGACGGGCGACTGACCATGGTACTCAACATCGCCGGGCCCGGCGGAAGTCCCGCGGGACGCCGCGAGCCGGGACCCCGTCGGGGACCCGGCTCGCGGTGCGGTGCAGGTCGCTCAGCTCGCGACGGCGCGCTTGAGGGCGCTGCCGGCGGTCAGCTTGACGCGGTAGCCGGCGGGGATCTCCAGCTTCTCGCCCGTCTGCGGGTTGATGCCCGTGCGGGCGGCGCGGTCGGCGCGGGACACCGCGAGCAGACCCGGGATGGTCACGCTCTCGCCGGCGCTGAGCTGCTCGACCAGGACCTCCTGGAAGGCCTTGAGGGCCGCGTCGGCAGCGGTGTTGGTGAGCCCGGCCTTGGCAGCGATGGCCTGGACGAGCTCGGTGCGGTTCACGCTCACGGATGTGCTCCTATGTGTTCGAACGGGGTGCGCGGGCCGCTCGGCGCCTGCGTGGGGCGTCAGCATCCGGCGGACCGACGCGGACGACCATAACGGCAGGCAGGGCGCTTCCCCCAACGCCACGCGGTCGGAGTGTCGCTCAGGGAGCGACCTTCCGGCCCTCCAGGTGCGCCTGGAGACGCTCCAGGGGCCAGGCGTCGAGCACCCTGTCGGGGCCGATCCCGTGCGCCGCGGCGCGCGCGCAGCCGACCGGCTGCCACGCGAGCTGGCCGGGGGCGTGCGCGTCGGTGTCCACGGTGAACAGGCAGCCGGCGTCGACGGCGACCTCGAGCAGCGCGTGCGGCGGGTCGAGCCGGTCCGGGCGGCAGTTCACCTCCACGGCCACGGCGTGCTCCGCGCAGTCCGCGAACACGGCCGCCGCGTCGAACTCGCTCGGGGGGCGCCGGCGGCGTCCGGTGAGCTGCCGTCCCGTGCAGTGCCCGAGCACGTCCACGCGCGGGTTCGCGACGGCGGCCCGCATCCGGCGCGTCATCGCGTCACGGTCCATGCGGAGCTTGGAGTGCACGGACGCCACGACGACGTCGAGCCGGTCGAGCAGCTCCGGCTCCTGGTCGAGCGAGCCGTCGTCGAGCACGTCGACCTCGATGCCGCTGAGCACCCGGAACGGCGCGATCGCGCGGTTGAGCGCGTCGAGCTGGTCGAGCTGTGCCCGCAGCCGCGCGGCGGAGAGGCCGTTCGCGACCGTCAACCGGGGCGAGTGGTCCGTGATGGCGAGGTACTCGTGCCCGAGGTCCATCGCCGCGAGGACCATCTCCTGCACGGACGTCGAGCCGTCGCTGGCCTCGGTGTGCGCGTGCAGGTCCCCGCGGAGCGCCGCCAGCAACGGCGCTCCGTCCCCGGGGTCCGCCGCCGGGTACTGCTCCTCGAGGTCGTCCAGGTAGGGGACGTCCCCGCCCGCCGCGGCCGCCTGCGCCACCTCCGCGGTCCGTGCACCGACGCCGGGCAGGTCGGTGAGCGTGCCGGACGCGAGCCGCGACCGGACCTCGTCCTCACCCGCCCGCTCGAGCGACCGCACGGCCGCCCGGAACGCGTCCGCGCGGTACGACGTCGCCCCGCCGCGCTCCAGCAGGTACGCCGCCCGGCGCAGCGCGGCGACGACGGTCTCCAGCGTGCGGTCGGCCACGGGTCAGGACGCCCGCTTGCGCCGGGGCCGGGCCGGCTTGCCCTCGGGCGGGTCGTCGTCCCCGGACCCGGCCCGTCCCTTGCCCCGGCCGGACGAGGCAGCCCCGGCGTCCTTCGCGGCGGTCTTCTTCCCGCCCCGGGCCGGGGCCTTCGACCCGGAGCCCGCCGCCTTGCCGCCCGCGGACGTCGCCGCGCGCCGGCCGCCCGGGCCGCCGGTCGTGCCGGTCGCCCGCCCGGCCTCCTCCTCGGCGGGTGCCGCCCCGTCCTCGCCGCGTCCCGCACGGGCCTTCTCCACGCTGCGCTGCAGCGCGGCGAGCAGGTCGACGACCTCGCCGCGGCCGCCCTCATCGCCGGGTTCCTCGGCCTGCGGCACGGCCTGCGTGCGGCCGGAGGACACCTTCTGCGCGATGACCTCCTCGAGCGCCGCGCGGTACCGGTCCTCGAACCCGGACGGGTCGAAGTCCCCCGCGAGCGACTCGACGAGCGACGACGCCATCGCGAGCTCCTGCGGCCGTACCGTCACGTCCTGGTCGAGGATCGGGAAGTCGGCCTCTCGCACCTCGTCGGGCCACAGCAGCGTCTGCAGGCAGATGACGTCGTCCCGCACCCGCAGCACCGCCATCGACTCGCGCTGCCGCAGAGCCACCTTCACGACGGCCATGCGGTCCGTGCTCGTGAGCGCCTCGCGCAGCAGGGCGTACGGCTTGGCGGCCGTGCGGTCGGGCTCCAGGTAGTAGGTCTTGGCGAGCAGGATCGGGTCGACCTGCTCCGAGGGCACGAACTCCAGCACCTCGATCTCGCGCTCGGTGGCCAGCGGGAGCCGGTCCAGGTCCTCGTCCGTGAGGACCACGAGCTGCCCGTCGTCGGTCTCGTACCCCTTCGCGATCTCGGAGTACTCGACCTGCTCGTCCTCGATGGAGCAGAACTTCTTGTACCGGATGCGGCCACCGTCCTTCTTGTGGACCTGGTGCAGCGGCACCTCGTGCTCGCCGGTCGCGGCGTAGAGCTTCACGGGCACGTTGACGAGCCCGAACGCGACGGCACCCTTCCAGATCGCGCGCACGGTCGCCTCCCTCCCCGGCGCGGCGCCTCCCCGCGACGGAACGTCGTGTCCTGGGCAGGATGGACCCGTGCAGCCCATGCTCGCCACCCCGACGGCGGTTCCCGGCCGGCTCCCGGACGGCCCCGGGTGGCGGTTCGAGGTCAAGTGGGACGGCGTGCGCGTGCTCGCGGACACGACCGGGGACCGTCTCCGGCTGCTGGGACGCAACGGCCGGGACGCCGCCGTCGCGTACCCGGAGCTCGGGGTGCTGGCGGGCGTCCTGCCCCCCGGCACGGTGCTCGACGGGGAGGTCGTGGCGCTGCGCGACGGCGTTCCGTCCTTCCCGGCGCTGGCCGAGCGCATGCACGTGCGGGACCGTGAGCGCGCCGCCGCCCTCGCCCGGCGCGTGCCGGTGTCGTACCTGGTCTTCGACGTCCCGGTGCTGGCCGGCACGGACCTGACGAGCCGCCCGTTCACCGAGCGCCGCGCAGCGCTGGAGTCACTGGACCTGCCCGAACCCGTGCGCCTGTCCCCCGTCTACGAGGACGGTTCCCTCCTCTGGCAGGCGACCTCGACGCAGGGTCTCGAGGGCGTCGTCGCGAAGCGCGCGACCTCCCGCTACCAGCCCGGTCGGCGTTCGGCGGACTGGGTGAAGGCGGTCCACCACCGCACGCGCGCCGCGGTCGTCGGAGGGTGGCGTCCGGAGAGCACCGGCAGCGGGCGTCTGGGGGCGCTGCTGCTCGGGGCTCCCGACGAGGACGGCGGCCTGCGGTTCCTGTGCCGGGCCGGCAGCGGGCTGGCCGGCGGGCTGGCGCGCGACCTGACGGCGGCGCTCGCCCCGCTCGGGCAGGACCCCTCCCCCTTCGCCGAGCGGCTGGAGCCCGTGGATGCGCGCGGCACCGTCTGGGTCGACCCGCAGGTCGTGGTCGACGTCCGCTACCTCACCCGCACGCCGTCGGGCCGGCTGCGGCAGCCCGTCATCCGCGGCCGGCGCACCGACGTCGGCCCCGACCCCTGGGAGGCCCCGTGAGCCCCACCGACCCGCCGCAGACCGTCCGCGTGGGCGGGCGCGACGTCCGCCTCACGCACCTCGACCGGGTGCTGTACCCGAGCACCGGGACCACGAAGGCCGAGGCCGTGGACTACGTCGTCCGCGTCGCACCCGCGCTGCTGCGGCAGCTCGAGGGCCGGCCGGTGACCCGCATCCGGTTCCCGGAAGGCGTCGGCGGCGAGCGGTTCTTCGAGAAGAACACGCCGCGCGGCGCGCCGTCGTGGCTGCGGCACCAGCACCTGCGTGCCGCCCCCGGGACGGACGACGAGGGGACGGAGCTCGACCTGCCGTTCCTCGACGACGTCGCCGGGCTGGTCTGGGTCACGAACGGCGGCGCCCTCGAGCTGCACACGCCGCAGTGGCGGGTGGGTCCGCGCGGCGGGGTGCGCCCCCCGGACCGCCTGGTCGTCGACCTCGACCCCGGTGCTCCCGCGGGGCTGGCCGAGTGCTCGCGGGTCGCGCACCTGGTGGCGGACCGGCTGCGGGAGGACGGTCTCACCACCGCGGTCCCGGTGACGTCCGGGAGCAAGGGCATGCAGCTGTACGCGCCGCTCCCCGGCCGCCGCAGCGCGATGGAGGTCCGTCAGTACGCACGCGACCTCGCCCACGAGCTCGCCGCCGCGCACCCGGACCTGGTGGTCGCCGTCATGCGCAAGGAGGTGCGGGCCGGGCGGGTGCTGCTGGACTGGAGCCAGAACCACCCCGCGAAGACCACGATCACCCCGTACTCGCTGCGGGGCCGGGAGCGTCCCGCGGTCGCGGCACCCCGCTGGTGGGACGAGGTCGGGCCGGACCTGGCGCAGCTGACCCCCGCCGAGGTGCTGCGGCGGCTGGAGTCCGACGGGGACCCGTTCGACGCCGCATGACCGGGCGCGCACGCCGGAGCGGCCGAGGCCCGCGGCGACCGTCCCCACCAGCGATTGCGGAGCCGCGCGGGTTGCGGCAGCGTGGACGGCGTAGGGCGCCGCCGGGCGCCGGACGTCACGAGGAGGACACCCATGGCCCGCACCGAGCTGCCGAAGTACACGGTCCCGTCGCTGACCGTCGAGGACGGTGCGAAGGTCGCCGAGGTCCTGCAGCAGCGGCTCAACGCGCTGAACGACCTGGCGCTGACCCTCAAGCACATCCACTGGAACGTCACCGGCCCGCACTTCATCGCGGTGCACGAGATGCTCGACCCGCAGGTCGAGGCCGTGCGCGCGATGGTGGACGCGATCGCCGAGCGGATCGCGACCCTCGGTGTCGCCCCGGTCGGGACGCCGGGCGCGCTCGTCGCCGCGCGGACCTGGGACGACTACTCGATCGGGCGAGCGAGCGCCATCGAGCACCTGGGGGCGCTCGACGAGGTGTACGTCGGCGTGATCGGCGACCACCGTGCGGCCGCGGAGGCCACCGAGGAGCTCGACGCGGTCACGAACGACCTGCTGATCGGGCACCTGCACGAGCTGGAGCTGTTCCACTGGTTCGTCCGCGCCCACCTCGAGTCCGCCGGGGGCGAGCTCAGCACGCAGGGCGCGCACACCGAGCAGGACGCGGCCCGCAGCGCCGGCGCCGTGGACCCGGCGGCGCGCTGACCCGGTCGCCGCACGCGGCGCCCCACGGGCGCCCACCGACGCCGAGGCCCCGGCCACCCTCGAGGTGACCGGGGCCTCGTGCCGCCCGGCGTGCGACGCCTCAGAGGCGCTCGGGCTCGTCCCAGTCGTCGGAGGCGGCGATGGGCTCGTCGTCGGGCACGAGCTCGCTCTCCCGCAGCGACCGCGGCGCGTGGCGGGGGTCACCGCCCGAGCGGGCGTCGGCGGCGCGGAGCTCCGCCTCGGAGGTCCGCGGCTCGGCCAGGTGCTCGGCGGCGGGGTCGGAGGTGAGGTTGCGGGGGCGGGTGGTCATGACCCGGTTCTACCCCGATCCGGTGCCGGCGACCACCCCGGGCGCACGGCGCCGCGCCTCAGCCGCCCGACGCGAGGGCCGACACCCAGTCCGCGAGGGTGGTCCCGGTCGTGAGCACCACGAGCCAGGCGATCGCGATCTGGAGCAGCGCCGCGCCCACGACGAGCAGGCGGCGCCGGGGCGACGGGTTCCGCGGCGCGAGCAGCAGGACCCACAGCGCCGTCAGCACGACGTACGTCTGGCCGGCCGGGGACCGCAGCCCGAGCCACAGCGACAGGTACAGGCCCACGAGCGCGATGCCCGGGGCGATCAGGGACCACGGGTCACGCAGCCCGCGGATCGTGCCGGCGACCAGCACGAGCGGCGCCGCCAGCAGCGACAGCGCCATCTGGCGGGCGGCGGAGACCGCGGACGCGCCGACGCCGCCGGGAAACCAGCCGTCGGCCGTCGCCCGGGCGAAGCCGCCGAGCGGGTCGTCCGAGAACCACCAGGACAGGTAGAGCCAGAACAGCACCGCCGCGACGGCCGGGAACAGCAGCACCGCGACCGTCGCCGACGTGGCGCCCCGCCCCGCGCGGCCCGCGTGCCGTGCGAAGAACGGGGCCGTCGCCGCCAGCCCGAGCGCGTACAGCCAACCGCCCGGCTCCAGCACCACCAGCACGCCCATCGCCAGACCGGCCCGGAACCCCGCCTCCGTCGACCGTCGCTCGACGAACGACGCGATGCCGTCCAGCGCGAGGACCACCAGCGCGAGGCCCAGCAGCGACTCCAGGTCGTTCGCCGCCAGGTACGCCAGCGGCGGCGTGAGGACCAGGGCCGCGATCACCGCGGCCGTCGCCCACGGACCGTGGCCCTCGCGCACCAGCACCCCGGCGAGCCGCTGCAGCGTGAACCCGAGCACCGCGGCCGCGAACAGGCTCATCAGCAGCAGGTCGCCGCCGAGCACCGAGGCCGCCGCCGCCGACAGGGGCGGGAAGACCTCGGCCGTCCACGTCAGGGCGGCGTCGCCCCAGCGGATGAGCGCGCCCCGGGCGGCGAGCTCCTCGTTCGCGACGGCCCGCCACGGGGACGCGCGCGAGACGAGCGCGACCACCACGAACGGTGCCGCGAACGCGAGGCGCAGCAGCCAGCGCGCACCTGGGCGCGCGGGCCACGTGTCAGGCGCCGGGAGCCGGGACGCCGTCGCCCGCGGGGTGGGCTGCGGTGCCGGTGAGACCAGTGAGGCCATGTGCGGTCTTCTCCCAGTAGTGCGGTCTCGTGACGAGCTGCCACAGCGCCTTGTACGCGGCGACCGCGTGGAGCAGCCAGTAGACGGGGTTCGCCAGGCCCCAGAGCACCAGCCGGTACCGGCGGCGCTTGAACGCGCCCATCATCGACACGTAGATCATCAGCGCGCTGCCGACCCCGAGGTTCGCGAGCGAGAGCCACAGCACCCACCCCGGGAACAGGGCGGCGAGGGCCGCCGGGTCGACCAGCAGGGACGCCACGAACACGGCGTACAGCGGCGGGACCGCGAGGAACGTCGCCGGCGTGCCGCCCACGAGGAACAGGAACGACAGCGCCTGCCGCGGCCCCGCGACCCGCAGCAGCCGCAGCGGGTCGCGCAGGTGCACGAGGGTCGTCTGCATGTACCCCTTGATCCACCGGGAGCGCTGCCGCACGAAGTTGGGGTACGAGGTGTTGGCCTCCTCGAACGTGGTCGAGTCGATCACCCCGACGCGCAGCCCCTCGGCCGCGGCGCGGATGCCCAGGTCGGCGTCCTCCGTGACGTTGAACGGGTCCCAGCCGCCGAGCCGCCGCAGGCCGCCGACCCGGAAGTGGTTGGACGTGCCGCCGAGCGGGATCGCGAACCGGTTGGCCTCCAGCCCGGGCAGCATGTAGTCGAACCAGAACGAGTACTCGAGCGTGAACATCCGCGTGAGCGCGTTCTCCTCGGCGTTGAAGTAGTTCAGCGCCGCCTGCACGCACACGAGGTCGTCCCCGGCGTCGCGGAACGCGAGGACGGCCTTCTTGAGCTGGTCCGGCTCGGGGCGGTCCTCGGCGTCGAAGATCACCAGGTACTCCCCCGTGGCGAACTCGAGGCCGACGTTGCAGGCCTTGGGCTTGGTCTGCGGCTGCCCGGCCGGGACGGTCACGAACCGGAAGTGCGGGGGCGGCGAGGCGGCCTCGGCCGCGGCGCGGGTCTCCAGGTCGTCCTCCTCGACCAGCACGATCACCTCGAGCAGGTGGGTCGGGTAGTCGAGCGCACCGAGGTTGCCGATGAGCTGGGCGACGATGTTCGCCTCGCGGTACACGGGCACGAGCACCGTGTACCGGGGCAGCTCGTGGTCGGCCAGCGCCGCCGGCGGGGTCCGCAGCACGTGCTCCATGCGGGCGCCGCGCAGCGACAACCAGAACTTGAAGCCGGTGCCGAGCAGGAACGACAGGCCGACGAGCAGCGACAGCCCGACCACCAGCGCGGCGGGTGCCAGGACCGCGGCGGTGACGGACGCGAGCGCGAGAACCACCAGCGCCACGCGCTGCCAGGGCACCAGGACCGTGCGCGCGGACTGCGCCGGCGACCGGCCCCACAGCCCGAGGCTCGCCCGCTCCCGCAGCTCCGCGCCGTACCGGTCGAGCACCGCCTGCTGGAACTCCCAGCGGTCGGCGAGCACGAGGAACGGGTCCTGCCCCACGGCGGCGGCGATGCGGGCCCGCAGCTCCGGGGTGGGCTCGTCGGTGACCGCGACCACCGGGACGCCGTCCGCGCGCTGCTCCAGCGGCAGCCAGCCCTCGGCCAGCACGGTGCCGACGTCGAGGCCCGGCACGTCCAGCGCGGCCGCCGTGCGCGTCGCGGCGACGTACGGCAGCCCCCACAGGTCGGCGAGGGCACGCGTCAGCGAGACGGAGTCGAGGGCGCCGATCGCCACGAGGACCTCGCCGATGCGCGCGCCGCTGCCCGCCGCGACCTCCTGCGCCGCGTCGAGCGTCGCCGTGGTCACCAGCCCTCGGTCGACGAGGTGGTCCCCGACCCGCCGGTCCTGCTCGTGCCGCCCCACGCGTACCCCCGTCCGGATCGGCTCAGGCTACCGACGCCCCCGGCGCGTCGCGCGGCGGGGCGGCACCGCCCGGGGACCGGGGCGGGACGGCGCGGGCGAACCAGCGGCGGGCGGATCGTCGCCGACGGTTCAGGTGGTGCCGGATCCGGCCGATGAGGAGGACGTGACCCTCGTGTGCCCGTCGGACCTGCGGGGGCGCGTGCCGGTTCCCGACCTGCTGCGCACCGGCGGTGTGCACTGCGCGTACCAGCCCGTCGTCGAGCTCGCGACCGGCGAGGTGGTGGGCCGCGAGGCCCTGCTGCGCACCCCGGAGGGCTCCGGCTGGGGCTCCCCGCTGGAGGTCCTCGACGCCGCCCAGGAGGAAGGTCTGCTCGGGGAGCTCGAGCAGGCGTCGATGTCGCGGGCGCTCGCGGACGCCGCCGAGGCGTCCCGCGGCGCCGGGCACACGCTGTTCCTCAACATCGAGCCGCGCACCCTGTCGCGACACATCGGGCTGGTGCTCGAGACCCTCGCCCGGCGGGACCCGCACGTCCGCGTGGTCGTGGAGATCACGGAGCGTGCCCTGGCGCACGACCCGGCCGGCATCCTCGACGCGGCCGCGCTGCTCCGGGCGGCAGGCTGCGCGATCGCGCTGGACGACGTCGGCGCGGTACCCGACTCGCTCGCGTTCCTGCCGCTGCTCGCCCCCGAGGTGATCAAGCTCGACCTGCAGCTGCTGCGCACGCTGGAGGACCCGGCGACGATCACGGTGGCGGGGGCCGTGCGGGCCCGGGCCGAGGCCACCGGGGCCCGGGTGGTCGCCGAGGGCATCGAGACTCGCGACGACCTCACCCGGGCGCTCGTCCTCGGCGCGGACCTGGGTCAGGGCTGGTACCTGGGGAGGCCGCACCGCGTGCTGCCCGCCGGCGAGCGGCACACCGGCCGGTTGCACCGCGCCCCGGATCCGCCGGACGGCGACGCGACGCCCTACGACCTCGTGGCGTCCCGCCGGGCGGTCCGCCTGGCGCCGAAGCACCTCCTGCTGCCCCTGTCGCGCACGCTCGAGACGGCGGCCCTCGCGCAACGGGTGCCGCCGCTGCTCCTCGGCACGTTCCAGGACGAGCGGCACTTCACCGGCCAGTCCGCGCTGCGGTACGGGCACCTCGCCGAGCGGCTGCCGTTCGTCGGGGCGCTCGGCACCGGCTCCCCCGCCTCGGTGCCCGGCGGCGTGCGGTGGGCACGCGTCGAGCCGGACGAGCCGCTGGCCCGCGAGTGGGCCGTCGTCGTGCTCGGCGCCCACGAGTCGGTCGCCCTCGTCGGCCGCGAGGTCGGGCCGCCCCCGACCGCGCCCGCCGGCTCGCGCGAGGACCGGTCCCGCCAGTTCGAGTTCGCGGTGACGCACGACCACGCGCTGGTCGCGCAGTCGGCGCACGCCCTGCTGCGCCGGTTCGGGGCGGACGGCCGCGACTGACGCGGGCTCCACCGCCCCGCTCGCGTCAGGGGTCCCGGTGACGCCGCTGCCCCGCGGCGAAGGCCTCCGCCGCCGCACGCGTGACCGGTCCCGGCACACCGTCGGCCACCGGTGCGCCGTCCACCACCACGACAGGTTGCACGTCGCGACCGGACGACGTGAGGAACACCTCGTCGGCCGTGGCCAGCGCGTCGTAGGGGAGGTCCGCCTCCCGCCCGCCGTACCACTCGAGCACCAGCGCACGCGTCACGCCGGCGAGGCAGCCGGACGACAGCGGCGGCGTGAGCAGCTCGCCGTCGCGCACCACGAACACGTTGCTGCCGGTGCCCTCGCAGAGCATCCCGCGCGTGTTGGCGAACACCGCCTCGCTCGCCCCGGCGGCGTGCGCCTGCGCGAGCGCCAGGACGTTCTCGCCGTAGGACGTCGTCTTCAGGCCGGTCAGCGCGCCGACGTCGTTGCGGCGGTACGGCACCGTCACCACGGCGGTCTCGGGGTCCGGGTCGTGCCCGGGCGTCACCCCCAGCACCAGGGTCGGCGGGCCGTCGACGCGTCCGCTGCCCAGCAGGCCCGGACCCGCGGTGAACGTGATCCGGAGCAGGTCGTAGGCGCTGGTGAGGACGGCCGCGTTCGCCTCGAGCACCTCGTGCGCGGCCCGCCGCACGACCTCGGGGTCGAACCCGCGCAGCCCGATGCCCGCCGCCGACCGCGCCATGCGCCGCACGTGGCGCGTGAGCGCGAACAGCCGGCCACGGTCCACCTTGACCGCCTCGAACACGCCGTCGCCGACCACGAAGCCGTGGTCCCGGGCGGACGTCGTGGCCTCCGCGTCCGGCACCAGGCGGCCGTTCACCCAGAACGTCGTGGCCGTCAGGTCCTCCGCCACCGTGCTCTCCCTGCGTGCGCGTCCCGGTCCGTCCGCCGCAGCGTACGTGACCCGGTCACGCGCCGCGCTGGGCCGGCCGGCGGGCGTGCTCGAGCACCGAGGCCGCGACGGACTCCAGCGTGCGACCCTGCTGGCTCGCGAGAACCGTCAGCACGCGGCGCGCCTCCTCCTCGCCGCAGCCGCGCACCTCCATCAGCGCGCCGACGGCCGTCTGCACCCCGACCCGGGGCCGGTGCGCCGATCCCGGTGCCCGCGCCGGCGGGCGGCGCTCCGGGATCGTGCTGTGCAGAGCCACGAGCGAGGCGGCCTGGCGGGCGAACCGGCCGGCCCGGCGACGCGTCTCCGCATCGGCCGCACCGGGCGTCGTCAGGTACAGCGCCAGGGCCAGCCTCCCGCCGCGTGCCACCTCGGCGCCCACCACGGCGGCGCCACGGAAGCCCTCGCCCCGGGCCGTCGCCCGCCACGCCGACCAGCCCTCCGCCGCGTCGAGGTCGGGGAGCAGCACGTCGGGGCCGCCGCCGAGGACGGCGCCGACCGGCCCGTCCGGAGCGACCCTCCCCACCGCCGGGAGGGACCCTCCCGGGAGGTCGGAGACCGCCGGACCGTCGGCCCGACGCGCGGTCTGCGACGTGGCGGCGACCGCCTGGTCGACGTCCCGCCGTCGCACCCACACCGAGGCGACGACCGCGCCGCCCGTGGCCGCCGCGAGCCGTCGCGTCAGGACGTCGAGCAGCCCGCGGACGCTCCGGCCCGGCTCGGTGGCCGCTCTCGGCGCACGCGGCTCCGCCATGCTCCGCCCCCTGAGGCAGCGGCTGGCGCGGCCTCACCGACGGTGCCGCTGGTGGCGGACGCGCGCTGCCGACGCGCCCGGGTCATGGTGGCACGCCACGGGGCTGCGGCCGGCCGGTTCCGGCGGTGGATCCGGTCCCGAACCGACCCCGTCACCCGCACGGGTGACACGCCCTACCCCGCGAGCCGGTCCAGCACCGTCCGCAGAGTCGCCTCGCAGGCGGCGCGGTGGGCGTCGGCACCGGGACCGGCGTAGCCGCGCGGGGTCATCTCGACCAGCAGCACCAGGGTCATGGACATCCGGTACAGCAGCAGCCGCGCGTCGCCGGCGGGCGTCCCGAGCGGCAGGGGTCCGACGGCCCCCGCCGCGTCGGCGTACCCGGCTACGAGGTCGGCCGGCACCGGACCGAGCCCGGTCTGGTCGGCGCCCGCCAGCTCCAGCAGCGGGTCCCCCCACACGGCGCGCTCGGGGTCGATCACCCCGGTGAGGCGCAGGGTCGCCGGGTCCACGAACAGGTTGCCCGCCCACAGGTCGGTGTGCACGAGCGCGGGCCGGCGCACCTCCGCCAGAGCCGTCCGGTGCCGCGCCACCGCGGCCCGGACCTCCGGCTCCGGGAGCCCGGTCCCCCACCGCCGCGCGTCGGCGAGCAGCGCCCCGACGATGCGGTCGAAGGTGTCGGGCCAGGTGGTCCCGGCCAGGGCGGTCGTCGGGTCGGGGTAGCCGAACCGCTCGCCCGTGACCGCGTGGAGCCGGGCCATGAGCGCCCCGAGCTGCGGACGGACCCGCGCCTCGACGTCCGGCGGCAACGTCCCGTCGACCGCCAGGTCCAGCAGCGGGACCCCGTCCAGGTGGCTCGCGACCACGACGTCGGAGGGGACCGCCGCGCGCGTGAAGTCGGTGAGCAGCAGCCGGGGCATGAGGAGCTCCGGGCGCTCCCCGGCGAGGCGGTACACCAGCGCCTCGGTCCGCAGCAGGTCGTGCTCGTAGGTGAGCAGCCGCTCCGTCGCGGTCGGCGCCGTCTTGACCACCACGCGCGTGCCCCCGGCGAGGGTGGCGCGGAACGTCGTGGCGAACAGGCCCCCGGTGAGGCGGTCGAGGGCCACGACCTCCCCGAGCGGTGCGAGCACCCCCGGGAGGGCCTCGCGGAGCTGCTGGTCAGGTGCGACGTCGGCGTCGAGCATGGGCACACGCTAGCGGCGGCCGCGCTCCCGTCCGCAGGACCCGCGGCCCGCCTGCTGCGGGGCGGGTCGCGGGTGTGGCACCGTGTGCGCCGTGAGTCCCGCCGACCCGCAGTCCCTGTTCCCGGGCAAGCAGTTCATCAGCACCGCCCTGGAGGTCCTCGAGACCAAGACCACGATGTCCGGCGGTCTCGCCCGGCGCTACCTGCAGCGCGCCGCCATGGCGGGGGTGCTGATCGGGCTGCTCTACGCGACGTTCTACGCGCTGGTGGCGGCCTTCGCCGCGATCGACGTCGGCGACGGCACGCTGCGCACCGTGGGCCGCGTGGTCGGCGCGGTCGTCTTCGGCTGGGCGCTGGTGTTCATCTACTACTCCCGCTCCGAGCTGCTGACGTCGAACATGATGATCGTCTCGATCGGCGCCTACCACCGCCGCACGTCGTGGGGGCGGGCGCTGCGGCTGCTGGGCCTCTGCTACCTCGGCAACGTGCTGGGCGGGCTGTTCGTCGCGGTGCTGCTGCGGTTCTCCAGCCTCGTGGAGGGCGCCCCGGCCGCCGAGATGGCCGACTCCGTGGCCCACAAGCTGGCCTACGTCACCGACGGGCCCGCCGGCTGGGTCGACCTGCTCGTCCGGGCGCTGCTGTGCAACTTCTGCATCAACATCGCGATGCTGCTCGTCTACAACGGACTCATCACGGACGACCTGACCAAGTGCCTGGTGATGATCACGTCGGTGTTCATCTTCGCGTTCCTCGGGCTCGAGCACTCCGTGGCCAACACGGTGCTGTTCTCGGTCGTGGGGCTCCGCGACGGGATCGACCTCGGCGCCGCCGCCGGGAACGTCGGGATCGCGCTGCTCGGGAACTTCCTGGGCGGCGGTCTGCTGATCGGCCTGTACTACGCGTACGTCAACGACGACTCGCAGTGGCTGCGGCAGACCGGGGGCGGGGAGTCGTCTCAGGGGTGACCGGGCCCGCCGGGCAGCCGGAACAGCTCCTCCAGCGTGCCGACGCCGCGACGCTCCATCTCCGCCAGCAGGTCCTCGCCGACGTAGCGCAGGTGCCAGCCCTCCGGGGCGAAGCCCGTGACCGGCTGCCCCTGCGCCGTGTAGCGCAGCAGGAACCCGTGCTCGGCGGCGTGCTCCGCGACCCACCGGCCCTCGGGCGTCTGGGCGAAGCAGTCCTGGAAGTCGCACTCCGGCGCCGAACCGCTGCCGACGTCCACCGCGAGCCCGGTCTGGTGCTCGCTGTGGCCGGCGCGCGCGGAGACCTCGTCGGCGCGCTGCCCTCCGACCTGGGCGACCCACCCGGCGTGGACCTGCTCCTGGTAGGCCCGGGACCGGAACCCGCTGCGCAGCTCGAGGGCCACGCCGTCCGCCGCCGCGGCGCCGAGCATCCGGGCGAGCGGGTCCGCGACCGACGCGCGGACCTCGTACCCCGCGACCGTGACCAGGTCCGACGGCGCCCAGTCCACCGGGTCGAGCGGGCGCGACTTGTTCACGACGACCCACGGGCTCGCCGGGTCGCTCGTGGAGCGCGCGGAGAGGTCGAGCCCCGCCCGGGCCGGGGGCCGCAGCTCCGGGAGCACCAGCGGCACGGGTACCTCCGGCACCGCGCCGGGCCCGCCACGCGCGCGCGGGTCGGGGTCGAGCAGCCGGTCCTCGGGATCGGCCGCCGGCCGCGCCCCCTCCGCGACGTCGGCGGGAGGCACGGCGGCGGCGTGGTCCCGGGCGGCGCTCGCGGTCGCCCCCGCGAGCGCGGCGGCGAGGGGTGCGGCGTCCCGGGTGTCCGCCGCGCTCGCGGGCGCTGCGGTCACGCGTCCCCCGGGCGGGACGGCGCCGCTCGCGTCGTGGAGCGCCAGGCCGATCCCCAGAGCCCCGGCGACCAGCGAGGCGGCGACCTGCACGACCCGCGTCGGGGCGGTCCGGGACGGACGCCTCCGCCGCCCGCGACCGGAGCCGAGGAGCCCGGGGAGGGCGGCGACGGCGTGCCGGTCGGGCGCGAGGGGTGACACGGACCAGGTCTCCGGAGCAGGGGGCGGGGTCCCAGTCTCCGACGGACGGCGCCCGGAGGCCAGCCCCGCGCGCGGCCGGCCGCCGTCCGGGGGTCGTGCGGACGCGGCGACGCCGCCTGCGGGGCACGGGGTCCCGGAAGCGGCGTCGACGCGGCTCAGCCCTGCTGCGAGGCCCCTCGCACGTGCTCGGTGGAGTCCTGCGCCTGGTCGCGCAGCTCGTGAGCAGCCTGCGTGCCGTGCTCCTGCACCGTCCCGACGGCGTCGGAGCCGCGCTCCTTCACGGCCTCGACGGCGTCCTGCGCCGGTCCCCGCAGGTCCTCGGCCGACTGCCGGGCAGCCTGCTTCATCTCGGGGACCGCTGCCCGCACCTGCTCCTCGACGGTCTGCGCCGCCTGCTGCTCGCGCCGCGACGCCGGCAGCAGCGACGCGGCGAGCAGGCCCACCCCGAACGCGACCAGGCCTGCCGCGAGCGGGTTGCCCCCGGCGTGTCGCGCCGTCGCGTGCGGGGCGTCGCGCAGACCGGCCCCGACGCCGGTGGCGGTGGCGCCCGCGGCGTCCCGCGCCTGTCCGGCCGCCCCGCGCACCGACCCGCCGGCCGAGCCCGCGGCGTCGTGCACGCTGCCCATCACGCGGTCGCGGACCGCGCCGACGCGGCCGCGCACCCTGTCGGCCTGGCGGTGGGCGACCTGTCGCGGGTCGAGCGCGTCACCGACTGCGTCCACGTCCGCGGACAGCTCCGCCCGCGTCTGCTCGATCCGATCGCGGATCCGCTCCGGGTTCTCACTCATGGTTCGCCTCCTCCTCGCCCTTCAGCGCGTTCGGGATCTTCCTGACGGTCTCCGCCGTGCGCGGCGTGCCCTGCACCCGGCGGAGCTCGGCGCGTCCCCGGAGCGCCAGGACCGCCCCCACGACGCCCCACACCGCGGCCACCACGACGGCGGACCACGCCTTGCCGATCGGCAGCCCCCACCACAGGGCGACCGACAGGAACAGCAGCACGAAGTGGCCGGCCACGCCGGCGCCCGCGAGCAGTCCGCTGCCGCGCCCGGCCCTCCGGGCCGACTGCCCGAGCTCCGCCTTGGCGAGCTCGACCTCCTGCCGGACGAGCCGGGAGAGGTCCTGGGTGACGGAACCGATGAGGTCACCGAGCGACGGCCGCTCCGGCTCGGGACGCGGTGCGGGTCCGGCGCCCGTCCCGTCCGGGGGCCCCGCCCCCGGCGCCGGGCCTCGTGGCACCGCGCGCTGGTCGGCCGCGACGGTCGGGTCTCCCGGGCCGGTCACGGCTGGTCCTCGCGCTGCGCGCCCGCCAGCGGGTCGCCCCCGGCCGTGCCCGCGTCGTCGGCCGTGGGCAGGTGGCCGGGTGTCGGCGCCACCGGGGCCTCTCCCCCGCTCTGCGCCCACGCCCGCTCCTCGCCGAGGGCGGGACCCGGCTCCCGGTGCAACGGCTCGCCGTCGCCGGCGGCGAGCCCCTCGGCTCCCCCGCCGGGGACGGCACCCTGGCCACCCGGGTCTCCGGCGGCGGTGCCCGCGGCGGGCAGGGCGGACCCGCTATCCGGCGACCCGCCGGCCGACCCCGCGGACGGCGTCGACAGCCCGGTGGTCGATCCCGGCAGGTCACTACCCGCCGGCCCGCCGCCGGCCGGCCGCGATGCCGAGCCCGCGCCGCTCGGAGGGGCGTCCTTCAGACCCCTCGCGAGGCGACCGACGACGACGCCGGCCCCGGCGGCGAGCGCCAGGAACGTGCCGGGCCGCCGCCGTGCGAAGTCCGCGACCTCGCCGAGCACGTCGCCCGGCTCGCGGTCCTCGAGCCACGAGGCCACGGCCCCGGTCCGCCCCGCCACGTCCCGCACGAGGTCCTGGGCCAGACCCCCCTCCGACGCCTCGGCCATGCGTCCGAGCTCGTCGCCGAGGCTGCGCAGGCCCTGGGCGGCGCGCGCCTGCTGGTCCGCGGCCTGGGACCGGACGCCGTCGCGGGCCTCCCCGAGGAGGTCGCGCGCCTGCTGCGTGGCCTCGGCAGCGACGCCGCCGGCCTCGTCCTTCATCTCGTGCAGCAGGTCCTGGCCGGACTCCGCCGCCTGGTGGGCGATCCCCTGTGCCTCGTCCTTCGCGGTGCCGACCGCCGCAGCGGCCCCGCCACCCGTGTCCTGAGCGCTCATGGCGTTCTCCTTCACTCGCTCTTGAGGGTGTCCTTGACCTTGCCCGTGACCTTCTCCACGACGTCGGGCTGGGGGGTCGTGCCGTACAGCCGGGGGTCCGGCTGCGTGGGCGGCGGCATCGGCACGCCCGCAGGCGGCTCCGGCACGTAGGTGAACTCACCGAGGCCGTCCGGGGTCGGGCCGGAGGCCCAGGACCCCTCGCCCGCCTGGGCGCCGTCGGAGAAGTTGATGTACTGGTACGCCACCTCGCGGTCCTCCTGCCCGAGCGGGAAGTTGCTCGGGACGGGAAGCCCCTCGAGGCCCTCCTCCTGGAGCTCGCGCGCCGCGGCGATCCACTGGTTCTGGTGCATCGTGTCTCGCGCCAGCAGGAACGCGAGCAGATCGCGGACGCCGTGGTCGTCGGTCATGTGGTAGAGCCGGGCGACCTGCACGCGGCCCTGCATCTCGGCGTTCGCGTTCGCCGTGAAGTCGGCGAGCAGGTTCCCGCTGGCGGTGACGTAGCCCGCGCTCCAGGGGTTGCCCATGCTGTCGACCGGGCGCGCCCCGGCGCCCGCCACGATGGCGTGCTGCAGGTCCGTGCCGCCGAGCACGGCCGCGACGGTCGGGTCGTCCTGCACCGCCTCGTCGGTCACGCCGACCGGCGCCTTCTCCAGGAGCTGGGCGATCATCGTGGCGAGCATCTCCACGTGGCCGAACTCCTCGGCGCCGATGCCGTACAGCAGGTCGCGGTACTTGCCGGGGAGGTGGGTGTTCCAGGACTGGAACCCGTACTGCATCGCGACCGTGATCTCGCCGTACTGCCCGCCCAGGACCTCCTGGAGCTTGCGGGCGTAGACGGCGTCCGGGCGGTCGGGCTTGGCCTCGTGCTGGAGCTCTTGGCGGTGGAAGAACATCGCGACCTCCGCGCCCCGTGGGCGCTGGTTCGTGCGGGAGCGGTCACCGCGGTCGCGAGGGCGGGAGCCGTCCGGCGTCCGCCCCCGGGGACCGGGGATGGCGCCGACGGGCTTCCTCCGCCGGTGCTGTGGGGCGGACCTGCCGGCCCGCCGTGCTCGACGCTAGGTCAGCGGGTGAGGTCCCGCCACACGGCGGCGTCGCCGCAGGTCACGGCTCCGGGATCCGCAGGGACGCCCCGACACGGTGGTCGCGTGAGCCCGCCTGCTCGACGACGGCGAGCACCACGACCGCCGAGACGACGGCCGCGGCCGTGAGGCCCGCGGCGCCGAGCAGCCAGCCCAGGGTCGCCCGCACGGCCCCGCCGCCGACGACGACCGAGGCCGCCAGCAGGCCGCCGCCCGCGCCGAGCACGACCGCGGTCGCGGCGGCCGGCAGCAGCTCGGCCACCGCCACGGCCCGCGCCTCGCGGTCGCCGAGCCCGAGCGTCCGGAGGGTGTCCAGCGCCCGCCGGCGCGCCGGCCCTCCCGCCGCAGCCGCCTGCAGCGCTGCCAGGACGCTCAGCGCGAGCAGCAGCGCCGCAGCGACCACCGCGACGCCCAGCCGGGCCCGGAGCAGGACGCCGGAGCCCAGGTCCGCCAGCACGTCGGCCCGCACCGCGACGTCCGACCCCGGGGGCGGCGGGGCGTCGCGCACCGCGTCCGCGGCGCCGGGGCCCGTGAGCCAGGCGGCGTCCGGGGACCCCGCGTCCGGGGATCCCGCGTCCCGGACGGCGTCCTGCCCGGCGTCTGCCAGCGCGGCGGGGTCGACGACCACGGTGGGCCGGCCCGCCCCGCCCGCCCCGCCGGCGGACGGGACCGGTACGCCGAGGCCCTCGAGCGTCCGGTCGGCGCCCCAGAGGCCGGCCACGGTGACCGTCCCGACGACGGTGCCGCCACCCGGCCCGGCTCCTCCTGCCCGCGCAGCCACGGCGAGCCGCTCCAGGTCCGCGGGCGGGGCGACGAGCACCCGGACGCGCTGCGGGCCCTGCTCCGTCGCGGCCTGCACGTCGTCCTCGACCCGCGCCGCGACCACCGCCGTGACGCCGGGGGACGCCGCCCAGACGGCGGCCGCCTCCGCGAGGTCCGACCCCGGCGCGGCGCGGACGGCGACGTCACCGCCGACGGTGGTCCACGACGCGACCACGGCGTCCCGCCGGGCGCCGGCTCCCACGGCGCACGCGACGACGACGAGAGCGGCGCACAGCGTCAGGCAGACCACCGCCGCCGGCGCGGCGCCCGCCTCCCGGGCACGGGCCAGCCCGAGGACGGGGACGGCTCCGCGCGACCGCGCGGCCAGCGGTCCCGCCGCGCGCAGGACCAGGGGGACGAGCCGCGCGACGACCACGGCCACCACGCCCGCGACGAGCGTGGCTGCGGACGCCGCGAGCAGGTCCGTCCCACCGTCGCGGCGGGCGGCCACGGCGAGCACCGCGGCGACCAGCAGGGCCCCCTCCGCCGCCAGGCGGCGCCCGCGCCGTCCCGCAGCCGGACCGCGCGCCGACGTGCCGCCGCTGCCCGCCGGCCCGGACGGCCGTGCCCGGCGGCGGAGCGGTCGACCGTCCACCGCACCGGTGGCGTCGCGCGGCGGGTCGCCCGCTGCCCGCGCGACCAGCAGCCCGGCCACCGGGCTCGCCAGGACCGCCACCGCCGCCGGCACCAGGGCCGCGGTGCCGAGGGGCCCCGGGACGACGACCGCGGCGAGAGCCACGCCGGCCGCGGCGCCCGCGGCCGCGACCAGCACCGCTTCCGCACCGAGCTCGACGAGCGTCGCCGGCAGGGCCGACCCCCGTGCCCGCCGGAGCACCAGGTCGGGCTCCCGTCGCCGCGCGAGCACGCGTGCCGCGAGGACCAGCAGCGCGGACGTCCCCGCGCCCGCGGCGACGCCCAGGGCGAGGGACTGCGCCCGGGCCGCGTCGACGTCCGCCCGCACCCGCCGCAGGACGTCGTCGAGGCCCGTGAACAGGCTGCTGCTGGACGCCGCCTGCCCGAGCGCGGCCGGCGCAGCCTGCACCGCCGGGAGCTCGGCGAGCAGCCGGTCCGCACGCTCCGCCGACAGCGCGCCCGCGGTCACCGGGATCCGCACGACGCGCTGCACGTCGCGCGGGCCGACCGCCTCCAGGCCGTCCCGCAGCGACGTGTCCGGCAGGAGGGCGGCGACCTGGGTGGTGGTGGCGGGCCCCTGCCGGGTCACGCGCGGCCGGAGCACCTCCGGGGCGTCGACCCACCGCGACGACGCGTCGGTGCGGGACGTGCGGAACACCCCGGTCACCCGCAGCCTCAGGTCCGCACCGTCCGCGCCGCTCAGCACCAGCACCGACCCGGGGACCGCGCCCAGCGCCGCCGCCGTCTCCTGCGACAGGGCCACCTCGGGGTCGGCACCCGGTGCGTGCTGCGGTGACCGGCCCGAGACCCACGCGATCTCCGCCCCCGCCTGCCAGGCGAGACGGACCGACGTCTCCCCGGTCGCGGGCGCCGGGGCGTCGCCGGTCCGCTCCCCCGCCACCTCCCGGAGCCGCAGCGCCCGGGACACCTCGGTGGTCAGCGGCTCGCCGAGCACGGGACCGAACGTCGTCAGCGCGGCGGCGCGCACCGCCGCGGCGACCTTCCCGGCGGTCCCGGCGGGCTCGCGGTCCAGGCCGCCGTCGGATCCCTCGTACCCGACCGGACCGCTGAGGACGAGGTCCGCGTCCCGTCCGGCGTCCTCGACCGCGGTGCGCACCGCCTGGTCCTCGACCAGGGCCACCGCCCGCGGCGCGGCTGCGGCCAGCGCGGTGCCGACCGCGACCAGCAGCGCGAGCAGCACCAGCGGCCCGGCCTGGGCGCGCGACCGCCGCGGGAGGGTGTGCAGGTCCGTGCCCGTCGCCCGAGGCCGGCCGGGGGTCCGGGACCACGTCCCCCCGACGCCCCGGCGCGCGCGGTGGCGGCCCGTCACGCCGCGTCCCCGACCCGGAGGTGGGAGGCCGCGGCCCGCCGGACGAGCGCGCGGACCACAGGCAGCGTCACGGCCGTCGACCCGACGACGAGGGCGGCGAGGACCGCGCCCTGCACCGGCCACGGCCACACCACGAGCGCCGGCGGCACGGGCGCACCGCCGGACGCCGTGACGGTCAGGGCGGGCGCGAGCAGCCACGCCGTCGCCGCCCCGACCGCCGTCCCGACCGCCACGCCCAGCACGTCGAGGACGGCGTGCTGGGCGACGTGCGTGGCGGCGACCGCTCGCGGCGACGCGCCGAGGGCGAGCAGCCGGGCGACCTCGGGCCCCCGGTCGTCGGCGGACCCCGCGGCGTGCAGCACCGCCCCCACGAGGGCGAGCAGCAGAGCCGCACCCACGAGGAGGGCGAGCGCGGCGCCCACGGCGGCCTGCTGCGGCCCGTCGCGGAGCGTCGCGGCGACCTCGGCGCGGACCGTCACGTCGGCGCCCCTGTCCCGCAGGGCCGCGGCCGCGTCCGGCCCGGCGCCGTCGACCCACCAGACGTCCACCAACGTGGCCGTCTCCGCCTGCGCGAGGGCCGCCCGGGAGAGCGCGTCGAGGTCCGCCAGCACGGCGGGGCCCTCCGGCGCGCCCGGCAGGTACGGGGCCACGCCGACGACCCGGGCGGGCACCGGCGTCCGGCCGACCAGCACCTCCAGCAGGTCGCCGGCCCGCAGCGACGCGGTCGTCGCCAGGTCCTGGCTCACCAGCACCGGCAGCGGCCCTGGCCGCGGGAAGCCGCTCAGCACCAGGTCCGCGGGACCGGCGGACGCCGCGACGAGGTCGAGGGTCGCCCCGGCCCGCAGACCCTCCCGGTCGACCGTCGCGGACGACGCCGGCAGCGCGAGCGCCGAGGCCGTCGTCGGGGCCGCCCCCCAGGCGGCCGCGGCTCCGGCCCCGCCGCTCGCCGTCGGCGCGTCCCACCCCACGAGCACCTGGACCTGCGACGGCGCGGCGCCCGACTCCGGGAGCGGCGCGCCGGCGCGCAGGTGCAGCAGCACGGCGGCCAGGGCGCCGTCCCCCTCGGGCCCGGACGTCGGCGTCCCGGTGCGCCCCGGTGCCGCCGCCGGGACCAGCTCGTGGACGCCGCCGTCGAGCGGCACCTCCTCGGTGACGACCGCGGTGCGCACACCCCGCGCGTCCTGCAGCACCAGCGTCGCGACGGCGGTGACCGGCACCGCACCGGACGCCGTGCCCTCCAGCCGGAGCCCCCGCTCGCCCGCCGCCCCGAGCGCCAGGGTGGACGCGGGGCCGCCCGGCGGGAGGTCGGCCGTCAGGTCGGGCCAGCGGGCCCCGTCCGGCAACCGGCCGCGCAGCGGGGCGTCGTGTGCCACGGCCAGCAACCGGGTCGGCGCCTCCCCCGACCCGGCCCCGACGAGCGTCCCCAGCGCGGTCACGCGGTCCACGGCCGGCAGCCCGGCCACCCCGGCGGCGGTGCGCAGGGCCTCCTCCTGCTCCGCCGGCGTCCCGGTGAGGCCGGACGCGACCAGCTCCGCGGGGACCCGGACCTCGGCCTGCTCCCCCTGCGAGCGCGCCGTCGTCGCCCACCACGCCGCCCCGAAGGTGCTGCCCGCGGCCGCCAGCACCACCAGCAGCACCGCCGCGGCGGGCCGCGGGCGGCGCGCCACGTCCAGCGCGGCCAGCGGCAGCACGAACCGGCGCGACCGGCGGGCGGACCGCTCCGCGCCCCCGGCCACGAACGGCACCGCGCGCAGCGCGAGCACCGAGAGCGCGACGAGGCACAGGACCGGCGCGAGCGTGCGGAGCACGTCCGACGTCCCGCCGCGCAGCCGCAGCACGACCACGGCGGCCAGCGCGACCAGCAGCAGGTCGGCTCCCGTGCGCGCGACGCGGCGCACGCCCTCGACCCGGTGCGACGCCGCCGTGCGCGCGGCCGGGGCGCACAGCGCGAGCAGGAGCACGAGCGCCCCCGCCGCCGCGGTGCCGAGCAGGACGCCGGGCGGCGCCCCGACGGGCGGCAGCACCGGCACGACGGCCGCGGCGACGGCGTACATGGCGAGCGAGGCCGGGACGGCGAGCGCGGCCGCGACCCCGACCACGACGCCCGCCTCGGCCACCGCGGCCCGCAGCAGCCACGACAGGCCCGCGCCGCGGTCCTGCAGCAGCGCCCGCTCACCCGCCCGTCGCGCGGCGAGCAGCCGGCCGGCGAGCAGCAGCGCGGCGACCGCGAGCACCCCGCACAGCAGCCCGGCGACGGCTGCCGCGGCCCCGGTGACACCGTGCTGCGCGACGGCCGCGCGCAGCACCGCCGGCAGGGTCGTGCGGACCACGACGCGCTCAGCCGCGTCGCCGAGCCCGTCCGCCAGCTCGGTGCGTACGCCCGCGACGCGGCCCGCGACCCGGCTCAGCGTGGCGGCGTCGGCACGCGCGGCGCCCGGCTGCACCGCCACGCTGACCGGTCCGGGGCCCGCCGCCTCGAGGACCCCGCCGGCCGCGTCCGGGGCGACGACCAGCGGACCGTAGGCGGGCGACGCGCGGCGCCCCTGCGTCCCGGGGCGCCCGTGGTCGGGGTCGGCGCCCGCGCCCGCGATCAGGTCGCGGGTCCACGGCGTCGCCTCCCCGCCGGCACCCCGCGCCGCGTAGACGCCCGAGACCCGGACGACGAGGTCGGCGTCCGGCGCGGAGTCGGCGGACGGACCGAGGCGGAACACGTCGCCGACGGCCAGGCCGAGCGCCTCCGCCGCCGCGCGCGGGACGGCGACCGCCACCGGGGCCTGCGCGCCGCCGTCCGCGACGGCCCCGTCCTCACCCCCCGGCCACACGCCCCCGACCAGGCGGGCGACGTCCTGGACCCCGGGAGCGTCCGCGAGGTACGCGAACGCCGGCCCGTCGGTGGCCGGCACCCCCTCGAGGGCCAGCAGCGGCGTCTCCGACCACACCGAGGAGTCCGCCGGCAGCGGGTCGAGCGCGCCCTCGAGCAGCGCCGCCGTGCGGCCGGCCACCGCGTCGGCGTCCGCGCCGGGCGCCGGGTCCACCCGTGCCTGCACCGCGGTGGCGCCGGGCGGCGCGCCGGCGACGGCGGCCTCGAGGGCGCCCGACCGCCCGGGCCCGAGCAGCAGCGCGCACGTGCCGAGCACGGTCAGCGCGACGAGGGCCGTCGCCGTCACCGCGAGCAGCAGGCCGGCCTGCGCCCGGGCACGGCGCAGCAGCAGGGCGACCGTCATGCCGGGGCCAGGCGGCCGTCGACCAGCCGCACCGCCCGGTCCGCCAGGCCGATCATCACCGGGTCGTGCGTGGAGACCAGCGCCGCCATGCCCTCGGCCTCCACGACCGCACGGATCAGGGCCATCACCGCCAGGCCGGTCTCGCTGTCGAGCTGCCCGGTCGGCTCGTCGGCGACGAGCAGCCGCGGCGACCCGGCGAGCGCCCGGGCGAGCGCGACCCGCTGCTGCTGGCCGCCCGACAGCTCGTCGGGGCGCAGGGCGGCGTGCCCCTCGAGCCCGACGAGGCGCAGCAGCAGCTCCACCCGGCGCTCGCGGTCCGCCACGGGCAGCGCCCGCAGGCGCAGCGGCACCGCGACGTTCTCCGCGGCGCTGAGCACCGGCACCAGTCCGAAGGTCTGGAACACGAACGCCACCACGTCCCGCCGCAGCCGCACCTGGCCCGCGCGGTCCAGCGCGGACAGGTCCGTGCCGTCCACGTGGACGGATCCGGCGTCCGGCCGGTCGAGGCCCCCGACGAGGTTCAGCAGCGTCGTCTTGCCGGACCCCGACCGGCCGACCAGCGCCACGAGCTCCCCGGGCGCCACGTCCAGGTCGACGCCGCGCAGGGCGTGGACCGCCGCGTGCCCCGTGCCGTACGTGCGCCGGACGCCGCGCACGCGCACGAGCGGTGCCGTCATGCGCGACCCTGCCGGGGGCGGTCGGGGCGCACGGAGACGTGGTCGTCCTCGAGCGCCAGCCGGACCCGGCGGGTCAGGTCCAGCGCCTCCCGGTACTCCCGGGGCACCTGCACGCGGCCGGCCCGGTCCATCACGGCGTACTCCTCGGCGACGTCCCCCTGCTCGGCGTCGCGACGGCGGAGCACCTCGCTGCTGGTCCGGCCGTCGCGGATGGCCACCGTGCGCTCGACCTGCCCGCTGACGCCGGGGTCGTGCGTGACCACGACGACCGCCGCCCCGGCGTCGGACCGGGCGGCGCGCAGCACCTCCAGCACCTCCTGGCCGGTCGCCGTGTCGAGCTCGCCCGTCGGCTCGTCGGCGAGCAGCAGCCGCGGGCCGTTCGCCAGCGCGACCGCGATCGCGACCCGCTGCTGCTCGCCGCCCGACAGCTCGGCCGGACGCCGGTCGGCCGCGGACCGCAGCCCGACGAGGCCGAGCAGCTCGTCCGCGCGCCCGCGCGCCACCGGCCGGCGACGGCCGGCCAACGTGAGCGGCAGCATGACGTTCTGCCGCGCCGTCAGGTACGGGACGAGGTTCCGCGACGTCTGCTGCCGGACGGACCCGACCACGGAGCGCCGGTACGCGACGCGGTCCGCCCGCGACAGCGCTCCCAGGTCCCACCGCCCGACGCGCACCCGGCCGGCGGTGGGCACGTCGGCGGCCGACAGGATGCGCAGCAGCGTCGACTTGCCGGAGCCCGAGGCGCCCACGACGGCGACCATCTCCCCCGCGTGGACCAGCAGGTCCAGGCCCTGCAGCGCCTGCACCTCGACGCCACCGGTGCGGAACACGCGCACCACCGCGTCGCAGACGACCAGCGCGTCGCGCCCGAACTCCGTGGGCGCGCTCAGGCGTGCACCGAGCTCCTCCACGACGCTGCGCTGCACGGGTGCCCTCCTCGGACGCGACCCTGGATGCTAGCGCCGCGCGTGCCCCGTCGCGCAGGTGCCGTCACCCGGTCGGACCGGGCCGGGACTCGTGCCCCGGGCGGCCGTGCGTGCGGTTGCGCTCCTTGAGCTGCGACTCGTGGACGTGGCGGCGGCCCGCGAGGAGCTCGTCCCGGACCCGGCGCTCGGCGTCGGCGAACGCCCGGTGGTAGCCGTCGTCGAAGTCCTCCACCACCTGGAACGTCCAGCGCCCCGCCAGCACGTTGCGGCCGACGACCTCGGCGCGCACCTCCTCGGCGAGGCCGAGGTGCCCCGCCGCCTCGAGACGGTCCAGCGCCTCGGCCAGCTCCGCGTCCGCGCGCCCGATCAGCCGGTGGAAGGCGTAGAGCATCCCGCGGGCGTGCTCCACGACCTCGAACGCCGCCGTCACTCCCCCGACCGCCTCGACCACCGCCTCGGGGACGCCGTCGGGCGGCAGGTGGGCGGCGTCGGGGCGGTCGGGGGCGGGGGCGTCGTTCTCTGCCATGCGCCCATCGTCGGCCGGGACCCCGCACCGCGCGATCGGGGCCGCCCGGGCCCGAGGATCGCCCCGGCTGTCGTGGTCGGGCCCGGCCGCGTACCGTCGGGTGGGTCAGGTCCCCCGGGGTCGGGCACCGTGCCCCGGGGACACCGTGCCAGGGCAGGAGCGCGGACGCATGACAGACCCGACCGTCGTCGAGCACGCCCTCGCCGTGGGGACGCCCGTCCGCTGCGGCGCCTACCGGCTGGACCTCACCACCGGGGCGTGGTGGTGGTCCGACCAGGTCTACGCGATCCACGGGTTCGAGCCGCACGAGGTCGTCCCGACCAGCGAGCTGCTGCTCGCGCACAAGCACCCGGACGACCGGGACCGCGTGGCGTGCGCGCTCGACCCCGGGGCCGGTCCCGACGAGCCGTTCTCGTGCGTCCACCGCATCTGCGACGCCTCGGGGCGCGAGCGCCTGGTCGGCGTCGTCGGCGAGGCCCAGCACGGCGCGGACGGGTCCGCCGTCGCCGTCGGCGGCTACGTCACCGAGCTGACGGCCGTGGTCGACGACCACGCCCAGGCCACCGCGTCCGCGTCGATCGCCGCAGCCGCGCAGAGCAGGGCCGTCATCGACCAGGCGTGCGGAGCCGTGGCGCTCGCCGCGCGCACGGACCCGCGGACGGCGTTCGACCGGCTGCGCGTGGCGTCGAACGACGCGAACGTCCCCGTGCGGACCCTCGCCACCGCGATCGTCACGTCCCTGCCCGAGCTGGGCGGCGACCTCGGACGCCTCGCGCGGTTCCTCGACTCCCTGCTCGCCCCGGCCACCGCGCCGCCTGACGGACCGGCGGCCCCGCGGGCGGGTCGGGCGACCTCGGGGGACGATGGGGCCCCGCCACCGACGAGGAGCTCCATGCGCCAGCACGACGCGCCACCGCGGGCCGGGCACGCCGACGGGGCGCCGGGCCCGGCCGCTCCGGCCACCGCACGGCGCGCGACCGCGCTGCTCCGGGCGTGCCACCCCGCACCGGCGGCGGCCGTCACGCTCTTCGCCGGCGCCTTCGCCGCCGGGGCCGCCGGAGCGGCGCCGGGGCGGGCGGTGCTCGTGGCGGCCGCTGTGCTCGCGGGCCAGCTCTCCGTCGGGTGGTCGAACGACTGGATCGACGCGGCGCGCGACCGCGCGGTCGGACGCGTGGACAAGCCGGTGGTGTCCGGCGACATCTCGCCCGCCGGGCTGCGTGCCGCGGCGGTGGGCGCCGCCGCCGCGTGCGTCGTGCTGTCCGCGGCACTCGGGGCCGTGCCGGGCGCGCTGCACGTCGGCCTCGTCGCCGTGGCCTGGTCGTACAACGCCGGTCTGAAGTCGACCGCCTGGTCCTGGGTGCCGTACGCCGTCGCGTTCGGTGCCCTGCCGTCGGTCGCGACGCTCGCCGTGCCGGATCCCGCGCCGGCGCCCTGGTGGGTGACCGCGGGCGCCGCGATGCTCGGCGTCGGCGCGCACCTGGCCAACGTGCTGCCCGATCTCGAGGACGACGCGGCGACCGGCGTGCACGGGCTGCCGCACCGGCTGGGGCGCCGCCGGACCGCGGCCGGCGCCGCCGCGGTGCTGCTCGCCGCCGCAGCCGTCGTCGTGCTCGCCGCCCCGGGTCGGCCGGGGGGAGGCGGCCTCCTGGCGCTCGCCGGCGCCGCCGCCCTCGCCACGTCCGCCGCGACGGTCGCGCTGCGCCGCCCGGCCAGCCGGTGGCCCTTCCGCGCGGCGATGCTGACCGCCGGTGTCGTCGTGGTGCTCCTGGTCGCGACGGGCTGACCGGCCGCCCGCGCACCGGGCGCGGGGCTCCCGGCCGGTCGTCGCACCGACGCCGCTCCCCGCCCGGCCTCCCGGTCGCGGGGCCCCGTGCCCCGAGGGAGGATCGCGCCATGTCCCGGATCCTCGCCGTCAGCCCGGCCCTCCCGCCGCACGCGTACCGCCAGGCCGAGATCACCGCGGAGATCGGCGGCCTGCTCACCCGGGACCCCGGGCGCCGGGCGCTGCTCGACCGGTTCCAGGGCTCCTCCGGGGTGGACACCCGCCACCTCGTCCTGCCGCTGGAGAAGTACGCCGGGCTCAGCTCGTTCGGCGAGGCCAACGACCTGTTCCTGCGTGAGGGGGCCGAGCTGGCCACCGGGGCCGTGCTCGACGCGCTGCGGGACGCGGGCCTGCGCCCCTCGGACGTCGACCACCTGCTGTTCACGACGGTCACCGGCGTCTCCGCGCCCTCGCTCGACGCCTTGCTGGTCGAGCGGCTCGGCCTGCGGCCGGACGTGCGGCGGTCTCCCTCGTTCGGGCTCGGGTGCGCGGGTGGGGCCGCGGGGCTGGCGCTCGCCCACGACCGGCTCACGGCGCACCCCGGTGACGTGGCCGTGCTGCTGTCCGTGGAGCTCTGCTCGCTCACGTTCCAGCAGGACGACGACTCGACGGCGAACCTCGTCGCGACCGGGCTGTTCGGGGACGGTGCGGCCGCCGCGGTCCTCGTGGGCGAGGAGCGCGCGGCGCACGCCGGCCGTGACGGCCCCCGGGTGGTCGGGTCACGCAGCGTCCTGTACCCGGGCACCTCCGGCGACCTCGGCTGGCGCGTCGGCGAGCAGGGCCTGCGCATCGTGCTGTCCGGCGGCATGGCCGACACCGTCGCCTCGCACGTCGCCGCCGACGTCGACGCCCTGCTCGCGCCTCTCGGGGCGACGGTCGCGGACGTCGACCGCTGGGTCGTCCACCCGGGTGGTCCCCGCATCCTCGACGCCGTCCAGGAGGCCCTCCGGCTGCCGCCCCAGGCGCTCGCCGTCAGCCGCGCGACGATGGCCCGCACCGGCAACCTGTCGTCGGCCGCGGTGCTGCACGTCCTGGCCGCGACTCCTCCGCCCGACGACGGTGGCCTCGGCGTCGTCCTGGCATTCGGGCCGGGCGTCGGGGCGGAGCTCGTCGCGCTGCGCTGGGGAGCGGCCGCATGAGCTCCCTGGTGTGGTTCGACGTGCTCGTCGCGCTCACCGCGCTCGAGCGGCTCGCCGAGCTGGTCGTCTCGACGCGCAACGCCCGCTGGTCCGTCGCCCGCGGAGGCGTCGAGTCGGGCCTCGGCCACTTCCCGGCGATGGTGGCGCTGCACACCGGGCTGCTCCTCGCGTGCGTGCTCGAGGCGCACCTCGCCGAGCGCCCGTTCGTGCCGTGGCTCGGCTGGCCGGCGCTCGCGCTGGTCGTCGCCAGCCAGGCGCTCCGGTGGTGGTGCATCGCGACCCTCGGGCCGCGATGGAACACGCGCGTCATCGTCGTCCCGGGGCTGCCGCTCGTCGCCGGCGGGCCGTACCGCTGGCTGCGCCACCCCAACTACGTCGCCGTGGTCGTCGAGGGCGTCGCCCTCCCGCTCGTCCACACCGCGTGGGTGACGGCCCTCGCGTTCACGGTCCTGAACGCCGTCCTGCTGCTGGGGTACCGGATCCCCGCCGAGGAGCGGGCGCTCCGGCTGGCGGGCGAGCGCGCGTGACCCCCGACGCCGACGTCCTCGTCGTCGGCGGCGGGCCCGTCGGGCTCGCCGCCGCGGTCGAGGCGCGGCTGGCGGGCCTGACCGCGCTCGTCGTCGAGCCGCGCCGGCCGCCCGTCGACAAGGCGTGCGGGGAGGGTCTGATGCCGCAGGCGGTGAGCGCGCTCGACCGGCTGGGTGTGCAGCCGCCGGGTCGCCCGCTCGCGGGCATCGCGTACGTGCGAGGCGCGCAGCGCGCCGAGCACCGGTTCGCGGGCGAGCCGGGCCGTGGAGTGCGCAGGACGGTGCTGCACGAGGCGCTCGACCGTCGTGCGGCCGGGCTCGGCGTCGCGCGGCACGCCGCGAAGGTCGTGGCCGTGGAGCAGGACCCCGGCTCTGTCACGGCGCGGTGCTCCGACGGGCGCGCGCTGCGCGGGCGCTGGTTGCTCGGCTGCGACGGCCTGCACTCCGCGGTGCGCCGGCTCACGGGGCTCGAGGCCGCGCCCGCACGGCGCCGCGTGCGGCGGTACGGCGTCCGGCGGCACTACCGCGTGGCGCCCTGGACCGACCTCGTCGAGGTGCACTGGGGCCGGAGGACCGAGGCGTACGTGACCCCCGTCGGGCCGGGGCTCGTCGGCGTCGCCCTCCTCGGTCCGGCGCCGATCGACGTCGACGAGGAGCTGGCCGCGATGCCCCGGCTCGCCGCGCACCTCCGAGGAGCCCCGGTGGAGGCCGCCGACCGCGGCGCCGGGCCGCTCCGGCAGGCCACCCGGGCCCGTGCGTCCGACCGGGTCCTGCTGGTGGGCGACGCGTCGGGGTACGTCGACGCCCTCACCGGCGAGGGTCTCCGTCTCGGGTTCGCGCAGGCCCGGGCTGCTGTCGCGCACCTCGACGACCCCGCCGGCTACGAGCGGGCGTGGTCCGCCGCGACCCGGGACTACCGGCTGCTGACCTCCGCGCTCGTGGCCGCGGCGACGTCGCCGCTGCGCGGAGCCATCGTCCCGGCTGCCGTCCGGCTGCCGCCGGTGTTCGGCGCGGCCGTCGAGCGCCTCGCGCGCTGAGCTCCGACCGGCGGACGTGTGCGCGAGCGGCTTCCCGGCGGACGGGGGCCCCGCCGCCCGGCGTCGTGGTGGGGCCGGACGAGAGCGGTCAGCGCCGCGCCGTCGCGCGCATGCGCCACAGCAGCCACAGGAAGTACGGCGTGCCGACGACGGCCGTCACGAGGCCCGCCGGGAGCTGCGCGGGAGCGATCGCCGTCCGGCCCACCGTGTCCGCGACGCACACCAGCGTGGCGCCGAGGACGACCGTCATGGGCACCAGCCACCGGTGTCTGCGGCCGATCACCATCCGCGCCGCGTGCGGGGCCACCAGGCCCACGAACGCCACCGGCCCCATGGCCGCGGTGGCTGCGGCCGTCAGGAGGACGGCCACCGCGACGTGCAGACGGCGGGACCGGGGCAGGTCCACGCCCAGCACCCGAGGGGTGACCTCGTCGACCTGCACGAGGTCCAGGTCGCGGTGCGTGCGGGCCACGACGAGCCCGGCGGCGGCGAGCGCCACGACGAGCGGCACGATCTGCGGCACGCCCGCGCCGAAGGTCGAGCCTCCGAGCCACGTGATCGCGCGGTTCTGGTTCCAGGGGTCCGTGCGGACCAGCAGCAGCGTCGTGACCGCGCTGGCTGCCGCCCCGGTGCCGAGGCCGACCAGGACGAGTCGCCCCGACGCCATCCCGCTGCCCGCGGTCGCGCCGAACACCAGCAGGCCGGCCAGCACCGCGCCGAGCACCGCTCCCGCGAACACCGCCGCGAAGGCGGGTCCGGGCACGGCCACGATGACGGCCACGGCACCGAGCCCGGCGGCGTGAGCGATGCCGAGCACGCCGGGGTCGGCGAGCGGGTTGCGGGTCACGGCCTGGACCAGCAGCCCCGCCAGTGCCAGGCAGGCGCCGGCGAGCAGCGCCACGGCGACCCGGGGCACCCGCGAGTCCAGCACGATGTCGAGCCGTACCGACGCCCGGCCGGCGAGCCAGTTCTGCACGTCGCCGAGCAGCACCGTGGAGTCCCCCAGCAGCACGCCCGCCACCACGGCCACGACCGCCAGCAGCACGGCGGCGCCGAGCAGGAGCGCCGGGGCACGCCTCGCCAGCGCGCTGCCCGAGCGCAGGGTGACGAGCGTGTCCGGCTCGAGCGCGGCCCGCGCGCGCCGGGCGAGCAGCACGAGCGCGACCGCGCCGATGAGGCTCGTCACGACGCCGGTCGGCACCGTCACACCGCTGACCGGGCCGAACACCTGCCGCAGCGCCACGTCCGCGGTCAGCACCAGGGCGGTGCCCGCGACCGCGGCGGCCGGGACCAGCACCCGGTGGCGGGTCAGCGGGCGGACCCACGTAGCGAGCAGGCGCACGAGCAGCGGCGCGCACAGGCCCACGAACCCGATGGGTCCGGTCACGGCCACCGCGCAGGTGGCGAGCAGCACCGCGAGCACGACGCCGACCAGCCGCGTGCGCGCGACGTCGACCCCGAGCGACCGTGCCGCGTCGTCCCCGAGCTGCAGCAGGTCCAGGCGCCGGCCCAGGACCAGCAGGCCGATGAGGGCCACGGCCGCGACGGGCGCGATGCTGCGCACCGTGCCCATGCCGTTCTGACCGAGCGAACCCGCGCCCCAGGCGAACAGCCCCTGCGTCTCCCACGGGAACAGCACCAGCAGGGCCTGCGTCACCGACGCGAGCCCCAGCGTGATCGCCGACCCCGCCAGCACCAGGCGGACCGGGGAGGCCGCGGGGCCGCCGGAGAGCCCGATCACGACCCCCGCCGCAGCGAGGCCGCCCGCGAACGCGACCGCGACGCCCGGCAGGGCGCCCAGCGAGGCGCCGGCCACCGCCGCGACCGTCACCGCGAGGTGGGCGCCGGCGTTCACCGCGAGCGTGTCCGGCGCGGCGAGCGGGTTGCGTGCGATGCCCTGCAAGGCCGCGCCGGAGGCCCCGAGCGCGCACCCGACCAGCACACCCGCCGCGAGCCGGGGCAGGCGCGACGCCGTGACCACCGCCGCCGCCTGGTCCAGGTCGCCCTGGCCCGTCAACGCGCGCCACAGCTCGCCCACGGTGACGTCGGCCGTCCCCTGGGTCAGGTGCCACGCCGCGGCCACGACGAGCCAGGCGACGAGCAGACCGAGAGCGACGCCGGTGCGGACCGGCTGGCGCGGCGCGGCACCGCCGCCCCCGCCCCGCAGCGGGGAGGGGACGGCGCCGCGCCGTGTGCCGGCGTGAGGTGGTGAGGTGGTCACGGCGCCGGCGTCACTCGGCGGTGAGCTGCGCGACGAGGTCGTCCGACCAGCCGGCGAGCGACTCGGGACCGCCGTACGCCCAGATCCCCACGCCCGCGCGGTGCACGTGCTCCTGCTGGACGAAGGGCAGCGACTGCCACACGGGGTTGCCGGAGAGCGTGGTGGCGACCACGTCGTCCTCGTCGTCGTTGCCCCAGTACAGGAAGCGGGTGTCCTCCGGCAGCGCCGTGAGCCCCTCGACGTCCACGTACGACAGGCCGTACGCGTCGTCGCCCGGGTCCTCCCAGGCAGCCGCCAGGCCCATCTCGTCCGCCACGGCCTGGAACGCCGTGCGCGGGCCGTGCATGCGGATGGTCACGTTCGCGCCCTCGGCGTACGGCGAGGCGAACACCACGGGCGTGCCCTCCAGCCCGGCGTCCGCGATGGCGGCCGCGTTCTCGTCGATGGTCGCCTGCGAGGCCGCCATGACGTCGTCCGCGGCGTCGTCCTGGCCGACGAGCGTCGCGATGCTCCGGAACGTCTGCTCGACGTAGCCGAGCGGGTCGGAGGCGTCGGCCCCGTCGAACAGGGCCACCGGGGCGATGCGCTCCATCTGCTCCATGGCCCCCTCGGGGATCGAGGAGGTCACGCCGACGATGAGGTCGGGCTCGAGCCCGGCGATCGCCTCGACGGACGGCTCACCGCGGGTGCCGACGTCCTCGGGCTCGCCCTGCAGCGGCACGACGGCCCCGACCCAGGAGGTGTACCCGGCGACGTCCGCCGCGCCGACCGGGGTCACGCCCAGCGACGTGAGCATCTCGGTCTGCATCCACTCGAGGGACACGACGCGGGTCGCCGGGGCGTCCAGCTCCACGGTCTCGCCGCGGTCGTCGGTGATCGACACCGGGCCGGAGGCGTCCGCGGTGCTCGGCGCGTCGGAGGTGGGCTCGTCGGTGGTGCCGCAGGCCGCCAGCAGGGCCAGCGCCCCCACGGCCGCCAGGGCCGTGAGCGTGCGTCGGGTGGTCATCGTTCCTCGTGTCTGCGCGGGTGGGATGGGCGCCCGCGCGTCGCGCCCCGGGGAGGCCGCGCCGGTGGCGCGGCGGTGGTCGTGGTGGTCGTGGTCCGGCTGGGTCGTGCTCGTCGTGGCCGGGTTGGTCGTGGCGCGGCGGGTCGCGGCCGTCGAGGCGGCGCGCTCGGGCGACGCCTGCGGCCGTCCCGTCCCCCGCGCCGGAGGCCGGACGGTGTTCCGGCCCGTCAGGCCGGAACGGCGGTGGGCGCCCGGTCGGTCGCGGCGGCCGCCAGGTGCCGGAGCTGCAGCCGCGGGGTGTGGACCGCGACGTGGCCCGTGCCCGGGTCGGTGCGGACCTCCACGTCGATCTCGTACACCTCGCTCAGCAGGCGTGACGTCAGCGCCCGGTCCGGCACCCCGTCCGCGACGACCCGGCCGGCGTGCAGCACGAGCACGCGGTCCGCGACCGCCGCCGCCTGCTCCAAGTCGTGCAGCACCACCCCGACAGCGACGTCGTGCACGTCGGCGAGCGAGCGCACGAGCTCCAGGACCTCCACCTGGTAGCGCAGGTCGAGGTGGTTCGTCGGCTCGTCGAGCAGCAGCACGCCGGTGTCCTGCGCGAGCGCGGAGGCGAACCACACCCGCTGCACCTGGCCGCCGGACAGGGCGTCGACGTCGGCGTCCGCGAGGTCGGCGATCCCGGCGAGGACCAGCGCCCGGTCCACGGCAGCGCGGCCCTCGGGGTCGGTCCCCCGCCAGCCGCTGCGGTGCGGGTGCCGGCCGAACTCGACGGCGTCGCGCACGGTGATGCCGGCCGGCGTGGGCCGGGACTGCGCGAGCAGCGTGACGCGCCGGGCGAAGTCGCGCGCCGAGAGCGCACCGGCATCGGCGTCGTCCAGGGTGACGTGCCCCGCGGACAGACGCTGCAGCCGTGCCATGCCGCGCAGGAGCGTCGACTTGCCGGAGCCGTTCGGCCCCACCAGCGCGGTGACCTGCCCCCGGGCGAGGGTCACGCTCGCCCCGGTGACGACGGGGTCGCCGCCGTAGCCGATGCTGACGTCGGCGGCGGACATCGCGGTGGCGGTCTCGAGCACGCCGCCGACCTTAGCCAAGCCTTACCTCATCAGGCAATCACCGGCGCTCAGCCCGCGAGATGGCCCCAGCGTCCCGCGAGCTCACGCCACGGCCCCACGGAGGCCACCGCTCCCTCCTCCAGGACCACGACCCGGTCGGCCCGTGCGAGCGCGGACCGCTTGGCGGACGCGCCGACCACGGTGGTCCCCCGCGCGCGGAGCGACTGCCAGAGCTCGATCTCGGTCGCGGCGTCGAGCGCGCTCGACACGTCGTCGGCCAGCAGCAGCTCGGACCGGGTCGCGAGAGCGCGTGCGAGCGCGAGCCGCTGCACCTGCCCGCCCGACAGGCGCACCCCGCGGTGCCCCACGAGGGAGTCCGGCCCCCCGGCGTCCGCGACGTCGGCCCCGAGGCGGGCGTCCTCCACGGGCCCCGCGACGTCACGGTCCGCGTGGTCGAGGCGCACGTTGTCCGCGAACGTGCCGGACAGCACGCGCGGCACCTGCGCCACGTGGGCGACCCGCCCCGGTCGGAGGAACTCCTCCGGGTCGGCCACCTCCACGCCGTTCCACGCGAGGCCGCCGGTGTGCGTCATGAGCCCGGCCAGGGCCGACAGCAGGCTCGACTTCCCGGACCCGACGCGACCGAGCAGGAGCACCAGCTCGCCGCGCCGGACGGTCAGGTCCACCGCGGCGACCCCGACGGTCCCGTCGTCGTGCACCGCGGACAGCCCCCGCAGCTCCAGGTGCTCGAGGCGGTCCCGCTCGTCCGCCCGTGGCGCCGGTGCGGAACCCTCGGGCAGGTGGACGCCGGGCGGGACGGCGCACAGGTCGGCGCCACCGGCGAACTCGGCGGTCGCCCGCTGCCAGGCGCGCGTGCCGGGCGCCTCGGTGACGACCGCGCCGGCGACGACGCCGAACCAGTTGAACCCGGCGACCGCGCCGGCGACCAGCAGCGTCGACGCGAGGTCCCAGACGCCCCCGAGCAGGGCGGCCCAGGCGACCACGACACCGGCCTGCACGGCGATGATCGGCACGCCGTCGAGCACGGCCTGCACCCGGTGCTCGCGCACGGCCGCCTCGACCCGGCCTGAGTCCACGCGCCGCAGGTGGGCGTGGACCTCCGGCGTCCGTGCCGCGAGCTTGACCGTGCGGGCGGCGTCCAGCGCCGAGACCAGCGCCCGCCCGAACGTCGCGCGGGCGGCCGCCGAGAGGGTGGCCGACCGGCCCGCCGCCCGGCGTCCCGCGAGGGCGCACGCGGCGCCGACGACGAGCACGCCCAGCAGGACCGCTCCCGCGAGCAGGGACCACGACAGCACCGCGGTGACCGCGACCAGCACCAGACCGTTGGCGAGGTCGACCCACCGGTCCGCGTAGCGCACGAACCGGTCCGCGTCGAGCGCCCGCGCGACGACCTCGCCGGGCGGCGTGCGACGCAGCCGGTGCTGCTGCGTCTGGCCGACCAGGACGGCCATGCGGACGCGCAGCAGCACCTCCACCCACCAGCGCGGGTACAGCCGGAACGCCAGCGCCCCGCAGGGCGCGACCAGCAGCAGGAGGACGACGAGCACCACCACGAGAGGGACCGGGGCCTCGCCCGCGCGCAGCCCCTCGACCGTGCGTCCCCACAGGAACCCCGTGACGGCTCCCTGCGCCGCGACCAGGCTCGCGGCCAGGAACAGCAGGCCGCCGCCGATGCCCCAGCGCGGCGTGACGCGCAGCGCGTGGGCGATCCCGCGCGCCAGGCTCAGGCCGGGTCCGGGCTCCCGCAGCTCCGGGGGCGGGCCGGTCCGGCGGCGGACGCCGACGGACCCGCTGCCGTCCGGCACGCGGGCGTCCGGCACGCGGACGTCCAGTACGTCCGGGTCGGTGACGTCGGCACCGGTGACGTCGGCCCCCGGTGCGTCCTCGCGGTCGAGCCCGTCGCTGCGCGACGCGGCCAGCAGCGCGCGGAACGGGCCCTCCGTCGCGGCCAGCGCGGCACGCGGCCCCTGCTGCACGACCCGGCCGTGGTCCAGCACGACCACCTGGTCGGCGCGGTCCACCGTCCCCAGGCGGTGCGCGACGAGCACGCCCGTGCGACCTCCGAGCAGCCGGTCAGCGGCCGCCACCACCCGGGCCTCGGTGAGCGGGTCCATCCGCGCGGTCGCCTCGTCGAGCACGACCACCTGCACGTCGCGGACGAGCAGCCGTGCGAACGCGACGAGCTGCTCCTCGCCGGCGGACAGCGTGGTCCCGCCGGGTCCGAGCAGCGTGTCCAGCCCGTCGGGGAGGCCGGCCACCCACTCCTCGAGGCGCAGCTCGCGCACGGCCGCCTCCACCTGGGCCCGCGGCACGTCCGCGAACAGCGCCACGTTCTCGGCCAGCGTGCCCGCGAGGATCTCGGTCCGCTGCGTGACCACGCCGACCGCCGCCCGCAGCTGCTGCAGGTCGAGGTCGCGCACGTCGACGCCACCGAGCAGCACGGCGCCGCGCGGCGGCTCGACCGCGCGGGACAGGAGGGCGGCGAGCGTCGTCTTGCCCGAACCGGTGCGCCCGACGAGGGCGACCGTCTGCCCCGCGGGCACGCGCAGCGAGACGTCGCGCAGCGCGAACGCACCCTCCTCGTAGGCGAAGTGGAGGTCGCGCAGCTCCAGGCCGACCGGCCCGGACGGCACCGGGAGGCCGCCCTCCGGCTCCGGCGGGGACTCGAGCAGCTCCCGGATGCGGATCGCCGCGCCGATGCCCTCCTGCAGGTCCGGCAGGTTGCGCGCGAGCTGGTCGAACTGCCCGACGAACGACGCGGTGACGAGGAACAGCGTGACCAGCTCGGCGACGGACAGCCGACCGCCGGCGGTCAACGCGACGCCCGCCACGGCCACCGCCCCGAGCAGGGCGTGCAGCAGCAGCCCGGCGCGGGCGGTCATGAGCGTCTCGACGGCGAGGACCCGGTCGAGCGTGCGGTGCACGAGCGCCGAGGACTCCGCGAGGCGCCGCACCGCGAACGCCTGCCCGCGGCTGGTGCGCAGGTCGTCGCGCGCGGCCACGGCCTCCTCGAACGCCGCCGCGTTGTCGGTCCACGCGCGCTCCTCGACGACCTTCCGGCGCGCGATCTCCCCGAGGGACGGGCGCACGACGAGCACCGTGAGGGCGCCGAGCAGCGGGAACAGCACCCACGCCGGCCACCAGGTCACGCCCGCGACCACCCACAGGGGGACGCAGCCGACGACGGTGCGGCCCATGCCCCAGACCTGCCGCCGCACCAGGGCGCCGACCGCGTGGGTGTCGTCGTCGACCCGGTCCAGCACCTCGCCCACGGCCTGCTCGGTCAGCGTCGCGAGCGGCTGGTGCAGCGCCGCGCTCAGCAGGTCGCCGCGCAGCCGCCCCTCGGCGCGGTCCACGACCCCGGCCCACACGACCTGCCCGACCGAGTCGACGAGCGCCGCCCCCACCAGGCAGAGCGCGAGCAGCGCGAGCCCGGTCCCCGTCGGGTCCTCCGCGAGGCGCCCCGCGACCACGGCGCCGAGCGCGGACCCGACCGCGCCGACGGTCAGCGCGATGAGCGCGAACGCCGCGGCACGGCCGCCGAGGCGGCGCACGTCGAGGCGGCGGGCCCGGTCGTCGGGACGGCGGGGCGCATCCGGGGTCGGCGGAGCGGTGGCGGTCGTGGCGGTGCTGGTCATCGTCCGACGACCCTAGACACCGGGTCCGACACGCCCCCACACTTTTCCACCGGCAGCGGCCGCGACGTCGTCGCCCGGGCGATCCCGGTCGCTACCGTGGGCGCCGTGATCGTGTGGACCACCGCCTTCCTCGACGGCGGAGCAGCGGCCTGGCCCGCCACCCTCGACTTCTGGACGCGGGCGACCGCCACCCGGCTCTCGGCGCCCCGCGGTCCCGACGACGAGTTCGTCACCCTGCTGCCGGACGACGGCGTCGCGTTCCTGCGCGCGCAGCGCACCGCCACCGCCGCGCCGCACGTGCACCTGGACCTGCACGTCGACGACGTGCGGCGCGCGGCGGACGACGCGGTGGCGCTCGGCGCCCGGCAGGTGCTGAGCGCCCGGCACGTCCTGCTGAGCTCGCCGGGCGGCCTGCCGTTCTGCGTGGTGGCGGCGGACGGGAGCGCGGGCCCCCGCCCGGCACCGCGGCGGTGGACCGCGCCGGACGGCCGCACCCACACGAGCCTGCTCGACCAGCTCGCGGTGGACGTGCCCGCCGACCGGTGGGAGCCGGAGCTCCGGTTCTGGCAGGCGCTCACCGGGTGGGCGGCGCGTCACCACGATCCCGGTGCCGCCCTGGTGCCGCTGGTCCGCGGGGACGGCATGCCGCTGCGGATCCTCCTGCAGCGTCTCGACCAGGCCACGGGCGCGGTGCGGGCCCACCTCGACGTCGCGTGCGACGACCGACCGGCCGAGACCGCGCGGCACGTGGGCCTGGGCGCACGCGTCGAGCGGGTCCGCGAACGGTGGACGGTGCTCGTGGACCCGGCCGGGCGCCGCTACTGCCTGACCGACCGGGACCCGGTGACGGGCGAGGGCTGACGATCAGCGACGCGGCCGGTCGACCAGCACCGCCGTCCCCGCCGCGAGGACGCCGCTGACCAGGGCCACGGCCGGCCACGCGCCGAGCTCCGGCGCGAGCAGGTGGGACGCGACGAAGCAGCCTGCGCCGAGCGCGAGCACCCCGGCGACCCGGGCCGGGCCGGCGGCCGGCAGCGCGCGCCGCCCGCTCCACGCGACCCCGGCGACGAGCACGGCGCCGCCGACGGCGCGCACACCGGTCGCCTGCGCCGCCGCGAAGCCCCCGGCCAGGGTGGCCGCCGCGACGACGGCCGTCGGCACCCCCGGCCACGGTCCCCGGGGCACCGCCCGGCGGGCCGACGCGGTGCGGGCGGGGTTCGACGGAGACGTCATGCGCCCATCCTCCCCCGGCCCACCGGTCGCGGCCACGCCCGGGCCCGGCGCTCTCACCTCCGCCGGTCCCGGGCGCTCCGCGCGGGTCAGACCTGCTCCTCCACGACCGCGCCGGCGAACTGCGACCGGTACAGCCGGTGGTAGGCACCTCCGGCCTCGATGAGCGCGTCGTGCGTGCCCTGCTCCACGATCGCCCCGTGCTCCATGACGAGGATCAGGTCCGCGTCGCGGATCGTCGAGAGCCGGTGGGCGATGACGAACGACGTCCGCCCCTCGCGCAGCGACGCCATGGCGTGCTGCAGCAGCCGCTCCGTGCGGGTGTCGACCGACGAGGTCGCCTCGTCGAGGATCAGCACGGACGGCTGGGCGACGAAGGCGCGCGCGATCGTGATGAGCTGCTTCTCGCCCGCGGACAGGTTCGCCGCGTCCTCCTCGAGGACCGTGTCGTACCCGTGCGGCAGGGAGTGCACGAACCGGTCGACGTAGGTGGCCTGCGCCGCGGCGAGGACCTCCTCGTCGGTGGCCGACTGCCGGCCGTAGCGGATGTTCTCCCGGATCGTCCCGGAGAACAGCCACGGGTCCTGCAGCACCATGCCCGTGCGCGCGCGGGCGTCGTGGCGGCTCAGCTCCGCGATGTCCTGGCCGTTGACGAGGATGCGCCCGCCGTCGAGCTCGTAGAACCGCATGAGCAGGTTGACCAGCGTCGTCTTGCCTGCGCCGGTCGGCCCGACGATCGCGACCGTCTGCCCGGGGCTGACGGTGAACGACAGGTCGGTGATGAGCGGCTGGTCCGGGCTGTAGGAGAACGACACGTGCTCGAACTCGATGGTGCCGTCGCCGTCGGCGGGCGCCGGGGCGTCCGCCGCGTCCGCGCTCTCCTCGTCCTCGTCGAGCAGCTGGAACACCCGCTCGGCCGACGCCGTGCCGGACTGGACGACCGCGGCCATGCCGCCGAGCTCGGACAGCGGCTGGGTGAACATCTGCGTGTACTGGATGAACGCCTGCACGCTGCCGAGGCGGAGGCTGCCGTTCGCGACCATGAGTCCGCCGAGCACCGCGATGCCGACGTACGTGAGGTTGCCGACGAACGACATGCCCGGCCAGATGATCCCGGACAGGAACTGCGCCTTGAACGACGCCCGGTAGAGCTCCTCGTTCTCCGCGCGGAACCGGTCGGCGAAGTCACGGCGGCGGCCGAACACCTTGACCAGCGCGTGGCCGGAGAACGACTCCTCGACCCGGGCGTTGAGGCGGCCGACCTTGCGCCACTGCGTGCCGAAGGCCTTCTGGGACCTCGGGCCGATGACCCCGAAGATGACACCCATCAGCGGCAGCGACACCAGCGCGACCAGCGCGAGCTGCCAGGAGATCGAGAACATCATGACCAGCACGCCGACGACCGTGAGGATCGAGGTCAGCGCCGTGGACAGCGACTGCTGCATGGTCTGCGTGATGTTGTCGATGTCGTTGGTGACGCGGGAGATCAGCTCGCCGCGCTGCACACGGTCGAAGTACGCGAGCGGCAGCCGGTTGATCTTCTGCTCGACGGACTCGCGCAGCCGCCACATGGCGCGCACCATGACGACGTTGATGATGTAGCCCTGCAGCCACATGAGCAGGGCGCTCGCGACGTACAGCGCCAGGACCGTCAGCAGCAGGCGCCCGAGGTGGTCGAAGTCGATCCCCCGACCGGGGACCAGCCGGTCCATGGCCGCGACCATGTCGGCGATCCGGTCCTGCCCGTCGGCGCGGAGCCCGGCGACGGCCTGCTCCTGCGTGATGCCCTCCGGGAGCTGCCGCGACACGAAGCCGGTGAACACCGCGTCGGTCGCGCGCCCCAGGATCCGCGGGGCGAGCACCGTGAGCACGACGCCCGCGGCGCCCATGAGGGTCACGGCGACGAGGGCGAGCTTGTGCGGGCGCAGCAGCCCGAGCATGCGGCCGAACGACTCCTTGAAGTTGTCGGCCTTCCCGGGCGCGACACCCTCCCACGAGTCGGACGCGAGACGCGCCTGCTCGCCGAGCTCGATCTCGAGCTTCTCGTCCTCGGTCAGCGTCTGGTCGCTCATCGGCCGGCCTCCACGGAGAGCTGGGACTCCGCGATCTCGCGGTAGGTCTGGTTGGTGGCGAGCAGCTCCTCGTGGGTGCCCAGCCCGGCGACGCGGCCGTCCTCCAGCACGAGGATCGCGTCGGCGTCGGTCACGGTCGACACCCGCTGGGCGACGACGATCTTCGTGACCTGCGGCAGCTCCCGCCAGAGGGCCTGCCGCAGGCGGGCGTCGGTCGCGAGGTCGAGCGCGGAGAAGGAGTCGTCGAACACGAGCACCTCGGGCCGGCGCACGAGGGCCCGCGCGATCGCGAGCCGCTGGCGCTGCCCGCCGGAGACGTTGGTGCCGCCCTGTGCGATGCGCGCCTCGAGCCCGCCGTCCATCTGGGACACGAAGTCGCTGGCCTGCGCGATCTCCAGCGCCCGCCACAGGTCGCCGTCGGTGGCGTCCTCCTGACCGAGCCGCAGGTTGGACGCGACGGTGCCGGCGAACAGGAACGGCCGCTGCGGCACCAGGCCGATGCCGGCCCACAGGTCCTCGAGCGCGGCGTCCCGGACGTCGACGCCGCCGACGCGCACCGTCCCGCCGGTGGTGTCGAACAGCCGCGGGATCAGCGAGACGAGCGTCGTCTTGCCCGCGCCGGTGGAGCCGATGACCGCCACGGTCTGCCCCGGGCGCGCGGTGAACGTGATCCCGGACAGCACGGGGTGCTCGGCCTCCGGGTACGCGAAGGTCACGTCCTCGAACGCCACCTCCCCCGGGCGGGGACGCCCGCGCACGGGCTGCTCCGGCTCCGCGAGGGTCGACGTGCTCGCCAGCACCTCCGCGATGCGCTCGGCCGAGACGGCGGCGCGCGGGATCATCACGGTCATGAAGGAGGCCATGAGGACCCCCATGAGGATCTGGCCGATGTACTGCATGAACGCGAGCAGCGTGCCGATCTGCACGTTCCCCTCGTCGACCTCGATCCCGCCGAACCAGATGACCCCGACGACGGTGACGTTGAGCACGAGCATGGCCAGCGGGAACAGCAGGACGAACAGCGACCCGATCTTGCGGCCGACCACCATGATGTCGGTGTTCGCGACCCGGAACCGGTCGGCCTCGATCGACTCCCGGACGAACGCGCGCACCACCCGGACGCCGGTGAGCTGCTCGCGCATGATCCGGTTCACCGCGTCGAGCTTGCCCTGGTAGGACCGGAACAGCGGCACCATCCGGCTGATGATCAGACCGGCCACCACGAGCAGCACGGGGACGGACACGGCGATGAGCCACGACAGCCCGACGTCCTGGCGCAGCGCCATGATCACGCCGCCGATGGCGAGCATCGGCGCGGACACGAGCATGGTCGCGCCCATCATCGTGACCATCTGGACCTGCTGGACGTCGTTGGTGTTGCGGGTGATGAGGGAGCCGGCGCCGAACTGCGAGATCTCCCGCTCGGAGAAGCCGCTGACGCGCCCGTAGACGTCGTCGCGGATGTCCCGGCCGGCCTGCATGGCGGCGCGGGCGGCGAAGTACGTCGCGACGACCGCGGCGAGGATCTGACCGAGCGACACGGTCAGCATGAAGGCGCCCGTGCGCCAGATGTAGCGGGTGTCGCCCTGGGCGACGCCCCGGTCGACGATGTCGGCGTTGAGGCTGGGCAGGTAGAGCATCGCGAGCGCGGAGCCGAGCTGGAACACCAGCACGCCCGCGAGGAGCCATCGGTAGGGGCGCAGGTAGCGCCAGAGCAGTCGGGCGAGCACGGGGGTCTCCATGGTCGAGGCGGCGTGGTCACGGCCACGGCCGGTGGGGGGACCGTCCGTATCGGCGAGCACGAGGGTACGCACACCCACCGACACTCCCCGCCGCCTTTTCGCGTCCCCGGCCCGCGACGTGCGAACCTCGTCCGCTCAGGTCCGCGCGGAGGCACCCTCGGCGGCGGCGGACGCACCGCCGCGCGCGTGCACCAGCAGGACACCCACGGACCCGGCTGCCGCGACCGCGCCGGCCCCGGCCGCCAGGCCGCCGTACCCCGCGCTCGCCAGCACGAACCCGGCGAGAGCGCCGCCGCCGGCACCGGCGGCGGACATCAGCGCATCCGACAGACCCTGGATCGCGACCCGGCCGTCCCCCGGCACGGCGGCCGCGATGATGCTCGAGCCGGCCACGGTCGCCGCGGACCAGCCGAGCCCGAGCAGCACGAGGCCGGTCGTCACGACGGAGGTGCTCGGGCCGGAGACGGCGGCCGTCGCGGCGGCGGCGACCAGCACCCCGAGGCCTCCGACGAGCACGGCGAGCGGACCGAGCCGGTCGCTGAGCCACCCCATCACCGGCGCGAGCGCGTACATGCCGGCGATGTGCAGGCTCACCGTCAGACCGACCACCGTGACCGTCGCACCGTGCCCGGCCATGTGGACCGGTGTCATCGACATCACCGCGACCATGACCGCGTGCGCGACGACGACGCCCAGCAGCGCCGCGACGGCGCGGGGGAACCGAGCCAGCGTGGCGACGGCCAGGCGGAGCGGGACGTGGCGGCGGACCCCGGTCTCCACGGAGGTGCCGTGCTCCGCCGCACGCGCCACCTCGAGGGGGTCGGGGCGCAGCCCGAGCCACAGCACCGCGGTCGCCGCGAGCATGCCGGCGGCGGAGAACAGGAACGCCGCCCCGAGCTCGGGCAGCCCGGTCAGCCGCCCGAGCGGCCCGCCGAGCCCGACGAGGTTCGGCCCGGCCACGGCGCCGACCGTGCCCGCCCACACGACCAGCGACAGGTCGCGCGCCCGGGTGCCCGCCGTCGAGAGGTCGGTCGCGGCGAACCGGGCCTGGAGGTTCACCGCGGAGCCGGCGCCCATGAGCACGCCGCCGGCGACGAGCAGCGGGAAGCTCTCCAGCACGGAGGCGAGCACGAAGCCCAGGGCGCCGACCGTCGCCACGACCAGCCCGGAGCTGAGGGCGGTGCGGCGTCCCCGGGCGAGCGCCAGGCGGGACAGCCCGAGCGCAGCCACCGCGGCACCCAGTGTGGCGGCGGTGGTCACGGACCCGGCCACGGCCTCCCGCCCGGTCAGCTCCACGGCCAGCAGCGACCCGATGGACACGACCGAACCGGCGGCGAGACCGCTGAGCACCTGTGCCGCGGAGAGCAGCGCGATCGTCCGGCGTCGCAGGCCCGTCGGGGTCTCGTCCGTCATGCGGTGCCCGCTCCTCGCGCTCCGTGGTCCCGGACGCGACGGGCCCGCCGCGTCCGGGGCACAGAGTGCCACGCGCGGCGGGCCCGGCTCGTCACGGGACCGGCGCTCACCGGCCCCCGAACAGGCGGGCGAGGAAGCCGGGCTCGCTCTCGTGGCCCTCGCAGCGCTGGGACTGCGGGACGCCGCGCATGACCTGGTCGACGTGCTGGCCGCAGCCGGACCAGGTGACCTTGCCGCACGTCCGGCACGTCACTGCCTGACACATGGGTGTACCTCCAGGGGGGTCGGGGGCCGGTCGTGGCCCGGGTCCCGAGCGGATCTCGGGGGGTCGTGGTCGCCCGTGGGGCGGCTGCGGTCAGACGGCGTGCACCGGCTCCGGGACGACGAGCACCGCGCCCGCCGCGCCTCCGAGCCACGCCCGCAGCGTCAGCATCCCGCCGGAGAGGTGCGCGACGTCGGCGAACCCCTCCTGCGCGAGCACCCGCAGGGCGAGGTACGACCGCATCCCGGACTGGCAGTGCAGTCGCACCGGCCGGCCGCCGGCGGCGTCCCGGATCTCGGCGAGCCGGTCACGCACCTGCGTGTGCGGCACGTTGAGCGCCCCGGGCAGGTGGCCGGTGGCGAACTCCGCGGGCGAGCGCACGTCGAGCACGAAGGCCCGCTCGAGGACGTCGTCCAGGTCGGCGGCGTGCCAGAGCCGCACCGTCCCGGTCGCCACGTTGTCCGCGATCATCCCGGCGAGGTTCACGGGGTCCTTCGCCGAGCCGTAGGGCGGCGCGTACGCGAGGTCCAGGTCGATGAGGTCCGCCGCGACGGCCCGGTGCCGCATCGCGGTCGCGAGCACGTCGATCCGCTTGTCCACCCCGTCGGCGCCCACCGCCTGCGCGCCCAGCAGCAGGCCGTCGCCCGTGCGGACGTGCAGCACCAGGTGCACCTGCTCGGCGCCCGGGAAGTAGCCCGCGTGGCTGCCGGGGTGCAGGTGGACGGTCTCGTAGGCGGTGCCCGCGGCGTCGAGCGCGGCGCGGTTGGCGCCGGTCATCGCGGCGGTCAGCGAGCCGACCCGCACGACCGCCGTCCCGAGCGGCTGCGGCAGCGGCCGCGCCGTCCCGGGCCGCAGGATGTCGTCGGCCACCAGGCGCCCGCCGCGGTTCGCCGGCCCGGCCAAGGCCACCGGCCGCCGCACGCCGGTCACCGCGTCGGTGCTCACGGTGGCGTCGCCGGTCGCCCACACCCCGGGCAGGTTCGTACGGCCGTGCTCGTCCACGACGATCGCGCCGCGCTCGCACGCGACCCCGGCCGCCTCGAAGGGCGCCGTGTCGGGCCGCACGCCGACGGACAGCACGACCGTGTCGGCCGGCAGGCGCGTGCCGTCGGCGAGCACGACCACGTCCGCGTCGGCGCCCTGCTCGACCGCCGTGGCCGCCACACCGTCGTGCACCGTGATCCCGAGCCGGCGCAGCTCGGCGGTCACCAGGGTCGCGAGCTCGCGCTCGAGCGGCGGCAGCACGTGGTCCGCGAGCTCGACGACGTCGACCTCCAGGCCGCGCAGGCGCAGCGCCTCGGCGGCCTCGAGCCCGATGAACCCGGCGCCGAGCACGACCGCGCGCCGGGCGGCCCCGGGCCCGGTGACGGCCTCGCGCAGCGCCACGGCGTCGCCCACGGTGCGGAGCGTGGTCACGCGCGGCGACCCGATCCCCGGGACCGGTGGCACCACCGCGCGGGCGCCGGGCGCGAGCACCAGGGCGTCGTAGCCGATCACCTCGGTGCCGGCGGGCGTCTGCACGGTGACGGTGCGCGCGCCGGCGTCGAGACCGGTGACCTCGTGCCGGACGCGCACGTCCAGGTCGAGCGCCGCGGCCAGGGAGGCGGGCGTCTGCACCAGCAGGCTCTGCTCCCGCTCGATCTCCCCGCCGACGTAGTACGGCAGGCCGCAGTTGGCGAAGCTCGGGTGGTCGCCCCGCTCCAGCACCACGATCTCGGCGTGCTCGTCGAGCCGCCGGGCGCGGGCCGCGGCGCTCATGCCGCCGGCGACCCCGCCGACCACGACAAGCCTCATGCGCGTGCCCCGGCCTGCTCGCGCTGCGCGATCTCGGCACGGACCGTGTCCATGTCCAGGTCCTCGACCGCGGCGATGAGGCTCTCGAGCTGCGCCGCCGGCAGCGCGCCGGGCTGGGAGTACACCAGCACGCCGTCGCGGAAGACCATCAGCGTCGGGATGGAGGTGATCCGGAACCCGGCCGCGAGCTCCTGCTGCGCCTCCGTGTCGACCTTCCCGAACACCAGGTCCGGGTGATCCTCGGACGACTGCTCGAACACCGGGCCGAACATGCGGCACGGTCCGCACCAGGCTGCCCAGAAGTCGAGCAGCACGATGCCGCCGCCGCGGATGGTCTCCTCGAACGTGTCGAGGGTGATCTCTCGTGTGGCCATGGCACGAGCATACCCCCGGGGGTATCCAGTGCCAAGCCGGCGGACCGGGGCCCCCACCTCGGTGTCGGCGGACCGGCACCCGCCGACCGCACCGACGACGCAGCGGGTCGGTCCTCCTAGACCGGTGCCGGGGTGGCGGCGGATCGGGGCGCACCCGCCCAGCGGAACCGGTCGACCAGCGCGGCGACCCGGGGGACCCGGACGAGCGCCGCGAGCACGCCGTACCCGACGGCGCCGCCGACGACGTTGAACAGCAGGTCGTTCACGTCGGCGAGGTGCCCGCCGCCCAGCGCGTGGGCGGTGACGTACTGGGTGGCCTCGATGCCCAGGCTGACGGACGCCGTGACCAGCACCGTCCGCCGCCACGAGGGCCGGGCGGTCAGCAGCGGCACCAGCATCCCGAGCGGCACGAACACCGCGACGTTGATCATCGCGTCGTCGACCTGGTACCCGGCCAGCGGCACGAGAGCCAGGTGGTGCATCCAGCCGCCGTCGCGCGCCGGCTTGTCCAGGAAGATCGGGAAGACGGTGTTCGCCACGATCCCCGCCGCGTACACCCCCAGCGCCAGGGCGACCGCGGCGCGCGGCGCCGAGAGCCGCCCGCGCCGGGTCAGCAGCACGAGCAGAACGGCGACGACCAGCGCGGCCAGGGGGACGACGACGGGCAGGACGGGGACCTGACGGAACACGTGGACGGACCTCTCGGGAGCGGCTGCGGCAGCGCGCCGGCGTGACCCGGCGACGTGCCACCGTGCCACCGACCAGCGGGGTCCTGCATCCACCCGTCGTCGGACGTGGCCGTGCGACCCGTCCGACCACGGGAGCGGATCAGCGGAGGGGACGGCCGCAGGCCCCCGCGCGGTACCGACGGGGGACGCGCCCCTCCGGACACGGCGAGAGGCCGCCTCCGGTGATCCGGAGACGGCCTCTGACCGGCGACTCTACGTCGGGCTGACAGGATTTGAACCTGCGACCCCTTGACCCCCAGTCAAGTGCGCTACCAAGCTGCGCCACAGCCCGATGGCCCCCGCAGGAGCCTCGGCAACTCTACCGTATGCGGACCGTGCCGCTGTCCCCCGCCGGCAGGTGCGCGCGCCAGGCACACGCGACCACGACCAGGCAGCCCGTCGCGATGACGGCACCGCCGAGGAACATCGCGGGGTACGCCCAGCGCGTCGACAGCCACGCGAGCACGGCCGGGATGAAGAACCCGAGGTACGCCGCGGAGTAGTACACCGCGGTGAGGCCCGCGAGGTCCGCGGGAGTCGCGATGCGCTGCACCTCGGACAGCCCCGCGACGAGCGCCAGGCCGTACCCCGCGCCGAGCACGGCCGCCGCCGCCAGCACCACGGGCAGCGTGAGGGCGGCCGAGGCCCAGGACGCCAGCGCCATCCCGACGACGAGGATCCCCAGCGCCACGACGGATGCGCGGGCGCTGCGACGGGTGTCGATGAGCCGGGCGACCGACTGCACCGCGAAACCGACGGTGAGCGTCACGACCGTGAGCAGCGCGGAGAACGCGATCGGCATGCCGCCGGCGTGCGCGCGCATCAGCCCGGGCAGGACGGCGTAGGCGCTGCCGACGGCGCCGAACACCCACGGGGCGAGCGGCAGCACGACGCGCAGGAACCGCCGGTGGCCGACGGCCGGCACCCGCAGGTCGTCGCTCAGCCGGCCGCGCTGCGCCGGCCCGGCGTGGGTCTCCGGGACCGCCAGGACGGCGACCCCGGCGGCGACGGTCAGGGCCGCGTGCACGAGGTACGGGGTCCCCGTGCGCCACGGTCCCCACTGCGCGAGGACGCCCGCGAGCCCGGCGCCGAGCAGGAACCCTGCGGTCAGCGCGAGCGACGCCCGCCGGGCACCGGTGCGCGGCTCCCCCGCCGCGGCGCTGAGCTCCGCGACCCACGTCGTCCCGACCGCCATGACGAGACCGAGCGCCAGGCCTGACAGCACCCGGCCCGCGGCGAGCGCCGGGACGGACGCGGGGCCCAGCGCCAGGACGAGCGACCCGACCACGCCGAGCGGCGCGGCCGGCAGCAGCAGGGGCCGGCGCCCGAAGCGGTCGGACAGGGGGCCACCGACGAGCAGCGCGGGCACGATGCCGAGCACGTAGGCGCCCAGCAGCACGTTCACCGTGAGCGCGGACAGGTGGCTGACCTCGCGGTACATGACGAGCAGCGGCGTGAACTCGTTGCCGCCCCACGCGATGGCGACCATGAGCGCCGCGACGCGCCGCCAGGCGCGCGGGTCGGCACCGCCCGTTCCCCCGCCGGCTCCGGACGCCGCGGGGGCGTCGGCCGCCCGCACGTCCGCCGTCCGCACGTCTGCGGCGGTCACCGCGCGCCGCCGAGGTGCGCCGCGTGCAGGTGGGCGCGCAGCCGCTCGCGGAAGCCGGCGGCGTCCCCCGCCTCGATCGCGGTGACCAGGCCCTCGTGCTCCTCGACGAACCCGGGCGCCCGCTCCCCCGACCGCCCGACGGAGAGCGCGATCATGCGCTGCTGCCGCTCGCGCAGCGTCACGGCGAACCCGGTGAGCAGCGCGTTGCCACCGGCGGCGACGACCGCGAGGTGGAACGCGGCGTCGTGGTCCGCGTAGCCGTCCAGGTCGCCGGCGTCCACGGCCTCCTGCTGCCGTGCGAGCAGGTCCCGCAGGCGGGCGACGAGCGCGGTCCGCGCGGAGGCGTCGGCCGCGATCGCGTCGACGGCGTGCGACTCGAGCAGCAGCCTGGCCTCGACGGCCGCCTCGGCCTCGCCGGGCGCCAGCGGGACGACCAGCGCGCCGCGCTTGGGGAACAGGCGCAGCCAGCCGTCCGCCGCCAGGCGCAGGAACGCCTCCCGCACGGGCGTGCGGCTCAGTCCGAGCTCGTCCGCGACCTCGCCCTCGCTGACCATCTCCCCGGCGGGGAGCCGGCCCGTCAGGAGGGCGTCCTTGACGTGACGGTAGGCGAGCTCGGCCGCGGGGGCTGCCGGCGCCGAGGGACGTGCGAGATCCATGGGCACTACATGTATCTCAGTCGTGCACGAGCAGCGGGGACGCGTCCGCCCCGTGGGACGGCCCCGTCCCGCGGAGCGGTCGCCGAGACCGCCGGTCCCGCGCGCTCGGCGCGGCCGGTCCGCGCGTCACCCGCGGACGGTGTCCTCCGCACGCGCACCGGGCTCGCCGGGCTCACCGGGCTCGCCGGGCTCCTCGCCCTCGCCCGGTGCAGCGTCCGCCTCGTCCGCCGGCCCCATCCGGTCGGTCCCCGACCGGCCGCGCAGCACGTCCAGCTCCGCCGCCACGAGGCCCAGCAGCGCGAGGTCCACCAGGAGGCCGCTCACGGCGCCCCACTGGTCGACGCGGAACAGGAAGATCTGCGTCAGGAGCAGGTTCACCAGCATGGCACGCCGGAACCACTCGTACCCGCGCGTGCGGTCGCGGCCGACGTGGTGCAGGCCCACGCCCGAGCACGCCAACGAGGCGGCGGCGCTGACCAGCATCCCGGCGAGGGCCCACCAGGGCAGGTCGGTCCCGGTGGCGACCAGGACGATCCCCCGCGCCACCGTCGCGAGGGTCACCACCGCCAGCACCGCCACGGTCACCCGCGGCAGCCACCGCACCCGCACCACCCGCCGGGACGCCCGGACGACCGCGCGGGCGACCGCGCTGATCGGGTCGGGCAGCTCGCGGGCGTCGTCCTCGACGACAGCGAGCAGAGCCCGCACCTCCGCGGCACCGCGCACGTCCCCCGCGGCGTCCACGAGCTCACGGGCCTGCCGCCGTGCACGGTGCGTGAACCCACCCGCCAGCCCCGCCACGGCCAGGTCGGTGGCGGCGGCGAGCGTCTCGCGGGGGTCCCGGCGCCTGCTGTGGATCGCCTCGCCGACCAGGACCAGCAGCACCACGACGACGTAGATCAGCGACGCCGTCGGCTCGTAGAAGTAGTCGTTGTCGGCGGTGACGAACTTGCCGATCTCGTCGACGAACAACCCGAACCCCACGCCGCCGACGAGCGCGGCGGCGGGACGCACCACGGGCCCGGCCCACGACAGGGCCGCCACCACGGCCACGGCCATCAGCAACCCGCCCCACAGCACGTGCGCGACGTGCAGACCCCCGCCGCCGAGCTGCGGGAAGCCGGTCAGGGCGAGCAGCCCCCGGGTGACCAGCACCGTGAGCACCGTCACGGCCAGGAAGCCGGCGACGTGCCGGGGGCCGGCCGGGTCGCGCGGCAGGCCGAGGACCAGCAGCGGCGACCGGTGCGGCGCGTGCGGGCGTCCGCCGCCCGGTCGTGCCGCCCGCTCCCCCGGGTCCGCCGCCGCGCGGGTCACCGCTTGCGCTTCTCCCGCACCCGGACGGAGATCGAGATCGGCGTCCCCTCGAAACCGAAGGTCTCGCGCAGCCGGCGCTCGATGAACCGCCGGTACCCGGCCTCCAGGAACCCCGTGGCGAAGATGACGAACCGCGGCGGACGGGTGGACGCCTGCGTCGCGAACAGGATCCGCGGCTGCTTCCCCCCGCGCAGCGGGTGCGGGTGCGCCGCGACCAGCTCCCCGAGGAACGCGTTCAGCCGGCCCGTCGGCACGCGGGTGTCCCACGACTCCAGCGACCGCGTCAGCGCCGGGACGAGCCGGTCCGTGTGCCAGCCCGTCCGCGCCGAGATGTTCACGCGCGGCGCCCACTGGATCTGCACGAGGTCCCGCTCGATCTCGCGCTCCAGGTACGGCCGGCGGTCCTCGTCCATGAGGTCCCACTTGTTGTACGCGATGACCAGGGCGCGCCCGGCGTCGATGACCTGCTGGATCACGCGCGTGTCCTGCTCGGTCAGCGGCTGCGACGCGTCGAGCAGCACCACCGCCACCTCGGCCTTCTCGATCGCGGCCTGGGTGCGCAGCGACGCGTAGAAGTCGGCCCCGGACGTCTGGTGGACGCGCCGCCGGATGCCCGCGGTGTCCACGAACCACCACGGGACGCCCTTGAGCTCGACCAGCTCGTCCACCGGGTCGCGCGTGGTGCCCGCGGTGTCGTCGACGACCACCCGGTTCGTGCCGAGCACCTTGTTCAGCAGCGACGACTTGCCGACGTTGGGCCGCCCGACCAGCGCGACGCGGCGGGGGCCGCCCGGACGCACGGTGCCGTGCTGCGACACGCGCGGCAGGGCGTCCATCGCGGCGTCCAGCAGGTCGCCCGTCCCGCGGCCGTGCAGCGCGGAGACGGGGTGCGGCTCGCCCAGCCCGAGGCTCCACAGCTCGGAGGCGTCGGCCTCGACCCGGGGACCGTCGACCTTGTTGGCGCAGAGCACCACCGGCTTGCCGGACTTGCGCAGCAGGCGCACGACGCGCTCGTCGGTGGCCGTCGGCCCCACGGTCGCGTCGACGACGAACAGCACGGCGTCGGCCAGGGAGATCGCCACCTCCGCCTGCTCCGCCACGCGCGCCTCGATGCCCGCGACGTCGACCTCCCAGCCGCCGGTGTCCACCAGGGTGAAGCGCCGCCCGGCCCACTCCGCGGGGTACGACACGCGGTCGCGGGTTACGCCCGGGCGGTCCTCGACCACGGCCTCGCGGCGACCGAGGATGCGGTTGACCAGCGTCGACTTGCCGACGTTCGGCCGGCCGACGACGGCCAGGACGGGGAGGGCGACCTCGATCCCGTCCTCGTCGCCGTCGCCCGTCGCACCCGACAGCAGCGCGACGTCCTCGTCCTCGAGCTCGTACTCCTCCAGGCCGGCGCGCAGCGCCCGCTCGCGGGCCTCGTCGTCCGCCGGCTCACCGTCCGCGGCGCCGACCGGCACGTCGGCCGACCCGCCCTCGTCGAGGTCGAGGTCGACGTCGGCGTTCCCGTCGACGGGTCCGCTGGTGGTCGGCTGGGCCGGCTCGCTGTCACGCATGGGCACCATTGTCCCCGACGGGCGGGCCGCGGACGACCGGCCCCTGCGTCGAGCCCGGCGCGCCGGGTCGCCGCGCCCCGCGCCCGGGGTCTCCGCGCCCCGCGTCCGGGGCCGTCAGGCGCTCGGCAGCGACGTCCCCGTGCGCTCCGCGGCGGCCGCGACGAGGCTCTGCAGGGCGATCCGCACCGCCTCGGTGCCGGCCGCGATCGCGTCGCGCCGCGACTGCCCCGCAGCCGGCTGGACGTCCAGCGGCTCCCCGATCTGCACGTGCAGGCGACGCCGCGGGCCGGGGACGTGGCCGACGGACTCCCCCGTGCGCCGGGTGCCGAGGATCGCGACCGGGACGACCGGCGCGTGGCCGTTCACGGCGAGCCAGGCGACGCCCGCCCGCGCGGACGCCGCGTCACCGCGCCCGCGGTTGCCCTCGGGGAACACCCCCACGGCGTCCCCGCGCTGCAGCACACCGAGCGCGGTCACCAGCGCCGCGCGGCCACCGGAGCGGTCGACCGGGATCTGGCCGGACCAGCGCAGGATGCCCGCGAACGGTCCCGCGAACATCTCCTCCTTGACCAGGATGTGCACCGGTCGCGGGGTGACGCCGGCCAGCAGCGGCCCGTCGACGACGCTCGTGTGGTTCGCGGCGAGCAGCACCGGGCCCGAGGTCGGCACGTGCTCCGCCCCGGCCACCCGCGCGTCCCACAGCGCGTGCGCCAGGAACCACCCGATGGCCCGGGCCCCGCGTGGGACCGGTCGCTCCGCGTACCGGCGCTCCGGCGCCGCCGGCCGGGCGCCGGCGCCCTCGGCCCGACCCGCCGCGGTCACGCGTGGACGTCCGCGACGCGGGCCACCACGTCGAGGACCGCCTGCACGGTCTGGTCCAGGTCGAGCTCGGACGAGTCGACGGTCACGACGCCGTCGGAGGCCACGAGGAACTGGGAGACCGTCGAGTCGTCCGCGTCGCGCCGCACCACCTGGTCCCGGGTGGCCTCGACGGCCGCCGCGTCGTCCGAGCCGTGCACCTCGCGGGCGCGCCGCGCCAGGCGGGCCTCCTCGCTGGCGGTGAGCAGCAGCCGCACGTCGGCGTCGGGTGCGATGACCGTCGTGATGTCGCGGCCCTCGGCGACGACGCCGCGCCCGCCGGAGAACGAGGACGGCACGGCCTGCGCCGCGATCTCCTCGCGCTGCCTGCGCCCGAGCTCCGCGCGGACCTCGAGGTTGGTCGCGACGGCGCTCACGGCGGACGAGATCGCGGTCTCGCGGATCGCCTCTCCCACGTCGTGGCCGTCCACGTGCACGCTCGGCTCGCGCGGATCGACCCCCATGACCAGCGGCATCTCGCGCACGAGCGCGGCGACCGCCTCGCCGTCGGCCAGCGGGACACCGCGGTGCAGCGCCCACCACGTCGCCGCGCGGTACATCGCACCCGTGTCCAGGTACGCCAGGCCGAGCCGCTCGGCCACCCGGCGCGACACGGTGGACTTGCCGGACCCGGACGGGCCGTCGATCGCCACCACCACACCGCGGCGTCCCGTCCCCGTCGTCGCGTCGTCACGCGTCGTCACCTCACCAGCCTCCATCCGCGGGCCGTCAGCTCCGCCTCCAGGTGCGCCGAGCGCGCCGGGTCCACGGACACCGACGCCATGCCGACGGGCCGTCCCGCCGCGTGCTCGAGCTGCAGGTCCTCCAGGTTCACGCCCGCGGCACCGACGTCCGTCAGCAGCCGGGCCAGCTCGCCGGGCTGGTCGGGGACCAGCGCCGTGACGACCGCGTACGTGCGCGGGGCGCCGCCGTGCTTGCCGGGCACCAGCGCGACCCCGGCGTTGCCGTCGGCGAGCAGGCGGGCCAGCCGCGCGAGCGCACCCAGCTCGACGTCCTCCGGCCCCGTGGAGCGGGCGGCGCTGTCGATCGCGGCCAGCACCTCGTCCAGGTCCTGGCGCAGGCCCGCGAGCACGTCCCGCACGGCCCCCGCGTTGGCCGCGAGGATCGACGTCCACAGCGCCGGGTCCGAGGACGCGATGCGCGTCACGTCACGCAGACCCTGCCCGGCGAGTCCGAGCGCCTCCGGTTCCGCGCCACGCAGCCGTGCGGCCACGAGGCTCGCGGCGACCTGGGGCACGTGCGACACCACCGCGACCGCGGCGTCGTGCGCCTCGGCGTCCATCGAGACCGGGACGGCCCCGAGGTCGGCGGCGAGCGCGCGGACCGCGAGCAGCGCGTCGGGGCGCGTCTCCCCGGAGTCGACGACCACCCACGGCCGCCCGACGAACAGGTCCGGCACGGCGGAGGCGGGGCCGGAACGCTCCCGTCCGGCCATCGGGTGCGAGCCGACGTACCGCGTGAGGTCGGCCCCGGCGGCGCGCAGCTCACGCAGCACGTAGCCCTTGACGCTCGCCACGTCGGTGACGACCGCCCCGGGGTGCGCCGCGAGCTCCGCCAGCACGACGTCCGCCGTGACGTCCGGGGGCGCGGCGACCACCACGAGCGCGGGATCGGCGTCACCGGCCGCGGCCGGTCGGCCCGCGCCCACGTCGCGCGCGAGCGCCAGGGCGGTCCGGGACGGGTCGTGCAGCGTGACGTCGACCCCCCGGGCGGTCAGCGCCAGGCCGACGGACGCCCCGAGCAGGCCGGTGCCGACGACCCGGACGGGCCCGCGGGTCGCGACGGCGCCGTTCCCGCTCACATGCCCACCGACGTCATCAGGGAGCCGACCTCCGCCTTGCCGAGCACGCGCGTGCGCCCCGGACGCAGGTCGCCCAGCTTGATCGGGCCGATCTGGGTGCGCAGCAGCCGCGTCACCGGGTGCCCGACCTCCTCGAGGAGTCGGCGCACCACACGGTTGCGGCCCTCGTGGAGCACCAGCTCGACCATGCTCGCCTGCGGCGTGGCGTCCACGACCCGGAAGGAGTCCACGGTCACCACGCCGTCCTCCAGCTCCACGCCCTTGCGCAGCACCGACCCGAGGTTGCCCGCGACCCGGCCCTCCACGGTCGCCAGGTACGTCTTCGCGACGCCGTGCGACGGGTGCGACAGCCGGTTCGCCAGCTCGCCGTCGTTGGTGAGCAGCATCAGCCCCTCGGAGTCGGCGTCGAGCCGCCCGACGTGGAACAGGCGCTCCTCGCGGTTCTGGACGTACTGCGCCAGCGACGGGCGCCCCTCGGGGTCGTGCATGGTCGACACCACGCCCAGCGGCTTGTTCAGCGCGAGCGTCACCACGGACCGGTCGAGCTGCAGCCGGAGGCCGTCCACGTGGATGACCGCCGACCGGGGGTCGACGCGCACGCCGAGCTCCACGACCACCTGGTCGTCCACCGAGACACGGCCCGACGTGATCAGCTCCTCGCAGGCCCGGCGCGAGCCGAGACCCGCCTGCGCGAGCACCTTCTGCAGCCGCACGCCCTCGGGGTCGTGCACGTCGAGGTCCTGCTGCTCGCGCTGCGGACGCGGGCGGCGCTGCTGCGGCGGACGGGACGGCCAGGCCGCGCCCGGGCGGCCCAGGTCGGGACCGCGCCGCGGGCCCGCGCCGCCACGGGGTCCACCGCCACCGCGGGGGGCGTCCGACCCGCTGCGGGGTGCACCGGCGCCGCCACGGGCCGGCGCACCACCGCGGGGCGCACCGGCGCCGCCCCGTCCGGCCGCGCCTCCCGCCCCGCGCGGCGCACCCGCGTCCCCGCGCGGAGCGCCGCCCCGGCCCCCGCTCCGCGTCCCGCCCCGCTCACGCCACCGCCGTCGCGACCACCGCGGGCGCCACCGCCCGCCCGCCCCGGCCCGCGCCGGCGCCGCCGGGCCGACCCGTCGCGCCACCCCGCGGGCCACCGCCGCGACGTGCGCCGCCCGACCCTCCGCGACCGTCCTGCCCTGCTGCACCCATCACCTGTCTCCGTTCGTCCTGTCGGCCCCGTCCAGCCCGTCGAACGCATCGATCTCGGGCAGGTACGGGGCGAGCGGGGGCAGCTCGTCGAGGTTCGTGAGGCCCATCCGCTCCAAGAAGTATCCCGTGGTCCGGTACAGGACCGCACCGGAGGCCGGGTCGACGCCCGCCTCGGCCACCAGACCACGGGCGGTCAGCGTGCGCACGACACCGTCCACGTTGACGCCCCGGACCCCTGACACCTGCCCCCTCGTCACGGGCTGGCGGTACGCGATCACGGCGAGCGTCTCGAGCGCTGCCTGCGTCAGGCGGGCGGTCTGGCCGTCGAGCACGAACCGGCCGACCACCTGGTGGTACGCGGGCGCCGAGTAGATCCGCCAGCCGTCACCCACCTGCCGCAGCTCGAAGCCGCGGGCGCGTCCGCCGTGCTCGCCCCGGTACTCCTCCGCGAGCGTGCGCAGCAGGTCGACGACCTCCCCGGTCGGCAGGCCGAGCACCGTCGCGAGACGCACCGCCGGGACGGGCTCGTCGGCGACCATCAGCACCGCCTCGAGCGCCGCCAGCGCCCCGCCGGGCAGGTCGGCGACGTCGAAGGCGAGCTCCTCCGGCGCGGGCGCCTGCTCCCCCTCCGCGAGGGGCGGCACGGGCGCGCCCCCGGTCGGCTCGTCCGTCATGCGTCCGTCCCCTCGTCGAAGTCCGACTCCACCGCGACGTCGCCGTCGTCGGCCCCCGTCCACCGCACCGTCAGCTCGCCGAGCGGCGCCATCTGGTCGAAGCCCACCGCGCCCTCGCGGAACAGCTCGAGCAGCGCGAGGAACCGCGCGACGACGACCAGCGTCGAGTCGGCGTCGGCCGTCAGCGCGCGGAACGTGGTCGCGCCCGAGTGGCGCAGGCGGTCCACCACCAGGGCGGCCTGCTCCCGGACGCTCACCGCGGGCGCGTGCAGGTGGCTGATGTCGACACCCGGCGGGGGCGGCGGCGGGGAGAGCGCCTTCGCGGCCAGCACCGCGAGCTCCTGCGGCCCGATCTGCCAGACCAGCTCCGGCAACATCGCCGCGAGCTGCGGCTCGAGCTCGACGGTGCGCGGGAACCGCCGACCCTGCTCGAGCAGCCGCCGCCCGATGTCCGCGGCGACCACCTTGTAGGCCCGGTACTGCAGCAGCCGCGCGAACAGCAGGTCCCGGGCCTCGAGCAGCTCGAGGTCCTCGGCGTCCTCGACGTCGCCCGCCGGCAGCAGCCGCGCCGCCTTGAGGTCCAGCAGCGTCGCCGCCACGAGCAGGAACTCGCTCGCCTGGCCGAGGTCCCAGGTGCGCCCGCCCGCGGTGGCCGCGCGTTCGGCGGCGCGGATGTGCGCGATGAACTCGTCGGTCACGACGGCGAGGGCGACCTCGGTGATGTCGAGCTTGTGCCGGGAGATCAGCCCGAGGAGCAGGTCGAACGGGCCGGAGAAGTTGTCGAGGTGCACCTCGAACGCGCTCGAGCCGACGGGGGCCGCACCGGTCGTCCCGTCGGGCTGCGGCGGCGCGGGCGTCTCAGGCGGCGTCGCCACGGGCGACGAGCTCCCGGGCCAGCTGCCGGTACGCGTGCGCCCCGGCGTGCGTCGGCGCGTAGGTGGTGATGGGCTCCGCCGCCACGGACGCGTCGGGGAACTTCACGGTCCGGCCGATCACGGTGTGGAGCAGCGTGTCCCCGAATGCCTCGTGGACGCGGGCCACGACCTCGCGGGCGTGCAGCGTCCGGGGGTCGTACATGGTGGCCAGGATGCCGTCGACCTCGAGGCGGGGGTTCAGCCGGTCGCGCACCTTCTCGATGGTCTCCACGAGCAGCGCCACGCCACGCAGGGCGAAGAACTCGCACTCCAGGGGGATGAGGACGCCGTGCGCCGCCGTGAGCGCGTTCACGGTGAGCAGGCCGAGCGACGGCTGGCAGTCGATGAGCACGACGTCGTAGTCGTCCAGCACGGGACGCAGGACGCGGGACAGGATCGACTCCCTCGCCACCTCGGACACGAGCTGGACCTCGGCGGCCGACAGGTCGATGTTCGCCGGCAGCAGGTCGAGACCGGGGATCTCCGTGGGCCGCACGAGGTCGGCGATCGCCGCGTGCCGGTCGACGAGCAGGTCGTAGACCGTGCGGTCGAGCTCGTGCGGGCTGATCCCCAGGCCGACGGAGGCGGCGCCCTGCGGGTCGAAGTCGACGATGAGCACCCGGCGCCCGTACTCGGCCAGCGCCGCGGCGAGGTTGATCGTGGTCGTCGTCTTGCCGACGCCGCCCTTCTGGTTGCACATCGCGATCACGCGGGCGGGCCCGTGCGCGGTGAGCGGCGCGGGGACGGGGAAGTCCGGCAGGGGCCTGCCCACCGGGTCGAGAGCGGTCTCGGTCGTCTCCTCGCGTGCCACCCGCACAACCTACCGGAGCGGCGCCCCGGTCAGCCGCGTCCCGCGCCGGTGGCGGCGTCCCCGTCCGGTGCCTCCGCGCGCTGCGCGGGCCGGTCCCGCGCCTGGTCCCGGCGTGCCCGCGGGTGGCTCGTCGCGTAGACCTCCCGGAGCGTGTCCGGGGTCACCCGCGTGTAGATCTGCGTCGTGGTCACCGAGGCGTGCCCGAGCAGCTCCTGGACCACGCGCACGTCCGCACCGCCGGCGAGCAGGTGGGTCGCGAAGGAGTGCCGCAGCGTGTGCGGCGACACGTGCGTCGCCCCGGGGAGGCCGGCCCGCTCGGCGGCAGTGCGCAGCACCGCCCAGGCACTCTGACGCGACAGCCGCGCCCCGCGGGTGTTGAGGAAGACGGCCGACCCGCCACGGCCCGCGGCGGCCAGCGCCGGCCTCGCGCGCACGAGGTACGCCTCGACGGCCTCGACCGCGTAGGCCCCGACCGGCACGACCCGCTCCTTGCTCCCCTTCCCGAACAGCCGCACCGCCGCACGACCGGGGGTCAGCTGCAGGTCGTCGACGTCCAGCCCGACGGCCTCCGAGATGCGCGCGCCCGTGGAGTACAGGAGCTCCAGCAGGGCGCGGTCGCGCAACGGGGCCGGGCCGTCGCCGAGGGAGGCGGCGCCGAGCAGCCGTTCGACGTCGTGAGTGGTGATGGCCTTCGGGAGGCGCTGCGGCTGCTGAGGGGGCCGGACGGCACGAGCCGGGTCGTCGGGTGCCCGGCCCTCGAGGACGGCGAACCGGTGCCAGCCGCGCACCGCCACCACGGCCCGGGCTGCGGACGACGCGGACAGCACCGCCCGCCCGTCGGAGCCCGTGCGCACCGCCGTGAGGAAGTCCTCGACGTCGGCCTCGGTCACGTCGCCGATGCCGTCGCGTCCCGCCGCGGCGAGGTGCTCGACGTACCGTGCGAGGTCGCGGCGGTACGCGGCCAGCGTGTTCGCGGACAGCCCCCGCTCCACGGTGAGGTGGGCCAGGTACCCGTCGAGGTCCGCCCGCAGCGCCCGCGGGACCTCGGGCGCGGGACGGGGCGGCGCGGGCGCGGACGTGCCGTTCTGCCCCATGGCCGTCCTCCCGGTCCGACGTCCGCCTACAGCGGGAGGAACACGTCCACCGCCACCGCGACGGACAGCAGCGACAGGTACGTGATCGACCCGTGGAACACCGACATCGCGCGCAACCGGCCGCGGCTCGGGTCCTGCGCGCGACGGTACAGCGCGATGGTCGACCCGAGGAACCACGCGCCGAGCCCTGCCGCGACGACCGCGTACACCCAGGTCATGCCGGCGACCGGGACGAGCAGCAGCGAGCAGGCGATCATCGCGATCGTGTAGGCGATCATCTCGCGTGCGACCTTCGCCTCGGCGGCGACGACCGGCAGCATGGGGACGCCCGCCGCGGCGTAGTCCTTGCGGAACTTCATCGACAGCGGCCAGTAGTGCGGCGGCGTCCAGAAGAAGATCACGCCGAACAGCAGCACCGCGGCCCACGACAGGCCCCCGGTGACCGAGGACCAGCCGATGAGCACGGGCATGCAGCCCGCCGCGCCCCCCCACACGATGTTCTGCGGGGTGCGGCGCTTGAGGATCATCGTGTAGCCGACGACGTAGATGAGGATCGCGGCACCGGTCAGCAGCGCGGACGGCACGTTGACCACCAGGGCGAGCCACGTGAGCGACGCCACGCCGAGCGCCAGGCCGAACAGCAGCGCCGCGAGCGGTGTCACCTCCCCCGTGACCAGCGGGCGGCGCTTCGTCCGGTTCATGACCTGGTCGATGTCGCGGTCGAGGTAGCAGTTGAGGACGTTCGCGGAGCCCGCGGCCGCCGCGCCCCCGACGAGGGTGGCCAGCACGAGCCCGATCGGCGGGAACCCTCCCTGCGCGAGGATCATCGTCGGCAGCGTCGTGACGAGCAGCAGCTCGATCACGCGCGGCTTGGTCAGGGCGACGTAGGCACCGAGCCGGCGGCGCAGCGTCCGCGGACCCGCGTCGGCGCCCGCCGGCCGCACCTGCGGGCGGGAGGACCCGGCGGGAGCGGCAGGGCTCATGGTGCGCACGCTCCGGTCCTCCGCCCCTGTCGCTCGGCCCCGCGGCGGTCCGCCAGCGGATGGTTCCCGCCATCGTACGGCCCTTTCGGCAGCAGAGGGCGCCGTCGCGCGCATGGGACCTCGGTCCCAGAGGTGTGACGTCCGTCGCCCCAGCGCCTCCGGGCTGTGGACGGACCGGCGATCGCCCGTGCTCGGGTCTAGGCTCGAAACCGCACGCCAGGCGCAGCGGAGCACCGCCCGGCGTGACCGGTGCCCGGCCCCCCGACCGGGCGCCCGTCCGTCGACGTCCCGGTCCGTGCGGGACGAGAAACGAGGTGGCACGACGATGACTCAGGGCACCACGCCGCTCGACCAGGTGGCCGACGCCGGCGTCGCGGTCTGGCTGGACGACCTCTCGCGGGAGCGGCTGCGCACCGGCAACCTGGAGCAGCTCGTGGCCGAGCGCCGCGTCGTGGGGGTGACCACCAACCCGACGATCTTCGCCAGCGCGCTCGCGAAGGGCGACGCGTACGACGAGCAGCTCCGGCAGCTCGCCGCGCAGGGCACCGACGTGGACGGCGCGGTCTTCGCGATCACCACGGACGACGTGCGCGAGGCCGCGGACGTCCTGCGCCCCGTCCACGACCGGACCGACGGCGTCGACGGCCGCGTCTCCATCGAGGTCGACCCGCGGCTCGCGCAGGACGCGCAGGCCACCGCCGACTCCGCCCGCGCGCTGTGGTCGACGATCGACCGCCCGAACGTCTTCATCAAGATCCCGGCGACGCTGGACGGGCTGCAGGCCATCTCCGACGTGCTCGCCGACGGGATCAGCGTCAACGTCACGCTGATCTTCTCGCTCGAGCGCTACCGCGCCGTGCTCGACGCGTTCCTCGACGGCATGGAGCGTGCCCGCGCCAACGGGCACGACCTCGCGCCCATCGCCTCGGTCGCGTCGTTCTTCGTCTCGCGCGTCGACGCGGCGATCGACCCGCGCCTGGACGAGATCGGCTCCCCCGAGGCCGCCGCGCTGCGCGGGAAGGCGGCCATCGCGAACGCCCGCCTCGCGTACGGGGTGTACCAGGAGGTCGTGGCGGGAGACCGCTGGCAGGCCCTCGCGGCGGCCGGCGCGAAGCCGCAGCGCCCGCTGTGGGCGTCCACCGGCGTCAAGGACAAGGCCTACCCCGACACGCGCTACGTCGACGAGCTCGTCGTCGCGGGCGTCGTCAACACGATGCCGGAGGCGACCCTCCAGGCCGTCGCCGACCACGGCGACTTCCAGGGCGACACGGTCACGGGCACTCAGGCCGAGGCGCAGCGGGTCGTCGAGGGGCTCGCCGCGCTGGGCATCTCGATCGACGAGGTCACCGACCAGCTCGAGCGCGAGGGCGTCGAGAAGTTCGAGAAGTCCTGGACGGAGCTCCTCGAGACGGTGCAGGACGGCCTGGGCCAGGTGACCGAGTGAGGCCCGCGAAGGTCACGCCCGAGCACAACCCCCTGCGCGACCCCCGGGACCGCCGGCTCCCCCGGATCGCCGGCCCGTCGGGCCTCGTGATCTTCGGTGTCACCGGTGACCTCGCCCGCAAGAAGCTCATGCCCGCGGTGTACGACCTCACCAACCGCGGCCTACTGCCCCCCGGCTTCGCGCTCACCGGCTTCGCGCGGCGCGACTGGGAGGACCAGGACTTCGCCCAGATCGTCCACGACTCCGTGAAGGAGCACGCCCGCACCCCGTTCCGCGAGGCCACGTGGCGGCAGCTCTCCGAGGGCATCCGGTTCGTCCAGGGCTCGTTCGACGACGACGACGCGTTCGACCGCCTCCGCACGACGGTCGAGGACCTCGACGTGTCGCGCGGCACGGCGGGCAACCACGCGTTCTACCTGTCGGTACCTCCCAGCGCGTTCCCGGTGGTCTGCAAGCAGCTCTCGCGATCCGGCCTGTCGCAGCCGGTCGAGGGCGCCTGGCGGCGCGTCGTCATCGAGAAGCCGTTCGGGCACGACCTGCAGTCCGCGCGTGAGCTCAACGACGTGGTGTCCGAGGTGTTCAGCCCGGACGACGTGTTCCGCATCGACCACTACCTGGGCAAGGAGACGGTCCAGAACCTGCTGGCGCTGCGGTTCGCGAACCAGATGTTCGAGCCGATCTGGAACGCCAACTACGTCGACCACGTGCAGATCACGATGGCCGAGGACATCGGCGTCGGCGGCCGCGCCGGGTACTACGACGGCATCGGCGCGGCCCGCGACGTCATCCAGAACCACCTGCTGCAGCTCCTCGCGCTCACCGCGATGGAGGAGCCCGTCACGTTCGACGCGAAGGACCTCACCGCCGAGAAGATCAAGGTGCTCTCCGCGGTCCGGCTCCCGAAGGACCTCGGCAAGCACACCGCGCGCGGCCAGTACGCCGCCGGGTGGCAGGGCGGCGAGCGCGTCGTCGGCTACCTCGACGAGGGCGGCTTCGACCCGAACTCGACCACGGAGACGTTCGCCGCCATCCGCGTCGACGTCGACACCCGCCGCTGGGCCGGCGTGCCCTTCTACCTGCGCACCGGCAAGCGGCTGGGCCGGCGCGTCACGGAGATCGCGGTGGTGTTCAAGAAGGCGCCGCACCTGCCGTTCGAGTCCACCGCCACCGAGGAGCTCGGCAAGAACGCGCTCGTCATCCGCGTGCAGCCGGACGAGGGCGTGACCCTGCGGTTCGGTGCGAAGGTCCCCGGCACGGCGATGGAGGTCCGCGACGTCACGATGGACTTCGGCTACGGCCACTCGTTCACGGAGGCGTCGCCCGAGGCGTACGAGCGCCTGATCCTCGACGTGCTGCTGGGCGACCCGCCGCTGTTCCCGCGGCACGAGGAGGTCGAGCTCTCCTGGAAGATCCTCGACCCCATCACGTCCTACTGGGCGGGCAGGGGCCGACCGGACGCGTACCGCGCCGGCACCTGGGGGCCGGAGTCGGCCGACCGCATGATGGAGCGCGACGGACGAGCCTGGAGGCGACCGTGATCATCGACCTGCCGAAGACGACCACCCGCGACATCAACAAGCGGCTGGTGCAGGAGCGGGACGAAGGCGGCGCCGTCGCCCTCGGTCGCGTGCTCACGCTCATCATCGACGTCGGCCCGCACGACCCGGAGGACGCGATCGCCGCCGCGAACGACGCCTCCCGCGAGCACCCGTGCCGCGTCATCGTGCTGACCGAGGAGCGTCCGGGCGACGACTCCGAGCTGGACGCGCAGATCCGGCTCGGCGGCGACGCCGGCGCCTCCGAGGTGGTCGTCCTGCAGCCGTCGCAGGCGCAGGCGCGGCACCTCGACACGCTCGTGCTGCCGCTGCTGCTCCCGGACGCGCCCATCGTCGCCTGGTGGCCGTACGACGTGCCGGAGGTCCCGGCGCAGCACCCCATCGGGCAGCTCGCCCGGCGCCGGATCACCGACTCCACGGAGTGCGCGCACCCCTCCCGGACGCTGCACCGGCTCGCGGAGACCTACGCGGAGGGCGACACCGACCTCGCGTGGACGCGGACGACGCTGTGGCGCGGCCTCATCGCCGCGACGCTCGACCAGCCGCCGTTCGAGCCCGTGCAGCGCGCCGTGGTCGCCGGTGAGAGCACGCACCCGTCCGTCGACCTGATGGCGGCGTGGCTCGGGTGGGCGCTGAACTGCCCGGTCGAGATCGAGCGGCAGGCCGACGCCCCGGCGATCACCCAGGTGCGCCTCGAGCGCCGGTCCGGGCCGATCGTGCTGGACCGGCCCGACGGCAAGACCGCCGCGCTGCGCCAGCCCGAGCAGCCCGAGCACCGCATCGCGCTGCCCATCCGGCAGCTGCGCGAGTGCCTGGCCGAGGAGCTCCGTCGGCTCGACGCCGACGAGGTCTACGGCGAGGTGCTGCGCAAGGGCCTGACGAAGGTGGGCGCGTGACGGCCGGGGCCGGCGCGCCGCGCACCGTGCTGGTCCACCCGGACGCCACGGTGCTCGCCGAGGCCACCGCGGCGCGGCTCATCACCCGGTTGGTCGACCTGCAGTCGGCGACCGCCCCGGTGCACGTGGTGCTCACGGGAGGCACGGTCGGCATCGCGACCCTCGCGGCCGTCGCCGCGTCACCGGCCCGCGACGCCGTGGACTGGTCCGGCGTGCACCTGTGGTGGGGCGACGAGCGGTTCCTGCCCGACGGTCACGCCGACCGCAACGAGACCCAGGCGCGTGACGCCCTGCTCGACGCGCTCGGCGACGCCCTGCCGGTCGCGAACGTCCACCCGGTGCGCCCGCTCGACGAGGCCGCCGGCGTCGCGACCCCGGAGGACGCCGCCGCCGCGTACGCCGCGGAGCTCGCCGCCTTCGCCCCCGACGGCGCGGACGTGCCGGCCTTCGACGTGCTCATGCTCGGCATGGGGCCGGACGGCCACGTCGCGTCGCTGTTCCCCGGTCACGAGGCGCTCGGCGTGACGGGCGTCCCCGCGGTGGGCGTGCACGGCTCCCCCAAGCCGCCGCCGCTGCGCGTGTCGCTGACGTTCGAGGCCCTGCGGGCGGCCCGGGAGGTGTGGGTCGTCGCGGCCGGTGCCGAGAAGGCGGGCGCGGTCGCGTCCGCTCTGGCGGACGCCTCCGTGGAGCGGACGCCCGCCGCCGGTGCGCGCGGCACGGAGCGGACGCTGTGGCTGGTCGACGCCGCCGCCGTCTCGGAGGTCGGCGCGGGCTGACCCCCACCGCGCACGGGCTCGTCCCCCGTGCGCCGCCCTGCCGTCAGCGCACGAGGTCCTCGCACCCGGCCGAAGTCGTCACCTCCGGCCGAGGTCGTCACCTCCACGGGACGACCTCGGCCGGAAGTGACGACCTCACCGGACCGGGCGCCGGACCGGGCGCCGCGCCGGGTCAGCGGGCGCCGAACCGGGCGCCGCTGACGGGAACGGCCCCGCAGCATCACGCTGCGGGGCCGTCCTCCTCCGTCGTGCGGTGCCGGCTGCCTCAGCGCAGCCGACCGCCGCGCCGTGCGCGCAGCGCCGCGAGGGCCTCGTCGAGGATCGCCTCGCCGTCCTCGGCGGACCGGCGCTCCTTCACGTACGCGAGGTGCGTCTTGTACGGCTCGTTCCGCACGGGCGACGGCGGGTTCGCCTGGTCCTGCCCGGCGGGGAACCCGCAGCGCGGGCAGTCCCAGGTCTCGGGGGCCTCCTCGGCGGCCTCCTCCGCGAACGACGGCCGCGTCTCGTGGCCGTTCGCGCACCAGTAGGAGATCCAGATCCGAGGCGCGGCGTCGCCGCGCTCGGCCTCGCCCATCGGGCCCGCACCGACGCGGGACCCGCGGATCGCGCTTCCGCTCGCCATGTCCGCCCCCTCAGCTCACGCGCTCGACGAGGCCGAGCAGCACGATGGCGACCGCCCAGACCAGGCTCACGCCCACGGTGATGCGGTTCAGGTTGCGCTCCGCGACGCCCGAGCTGCCGGCGCTGGAGGTGATGCCGCCGCCGAACATGTCCGACAGGCCACCGCCCTTGCCCTTGTGCAGCAGGACGAGCGGGACGAGCAGCAGGCTCGTGACCACCAGGAGGACCTGGAGGGCGATGGTGAGGGCTGTCACGACGGTGTCTGACTTCCTTGCTCGGGATGCCGGGCCGCGGGACGGCCTGGTCGGGTGTGGACCGCGGTCCAGGGTAGGCGACGCGCCGCCGGGGAATCCAGCGACGCGGTGCCGGGCCGGGGGCGTGTCCCCCGGTCGGTGGCGGGACGGCAGGGGCGGCAGCCCCGTCCGCCCCGCCACCAGGGTGGCTCAGGCGCCGGCGTGCGCCCGGAACCGGGCGATCTTCGCGAACTCCTCGGCGTCCAGCGAGGCGCCGCCCACGAGGGCGCCGTCCACGTCCGGCTTGCCGATGATCTGCGCCGCGTTGCCCGACTTCACCGAGCCGCCGTACAGCACGCGCACGGCGTCGGCGACCTCGGCGGAGTACAGCTCGGCGAGCTTGCCGCGGATGGCCTCGCAGACCTCCTGCGCGTCCTCCGGGGTGGCGACCTCGCCGGTGCCGATGGCCCACACCGGCTCGTAGGCGATGACGACCGTCTTCGCCTGCTCCTCGGTGACGCCGGCGAGCGAGCCCTCGAGCTGCGCCAGCGTGTAGGGCACGTGCTCGCCGGCCTTGCGGACGTCGAGGCCCTCGCCCACGCAGACGATCGGGACGAGGCCCGCGCCGAACGCGGCGACGGCCTTCGCGGCCACCGTGGCGTCGGACTCCGCGTGGTACTCGCGGCGCTCCGAGTGGCCGACGGCCACGTAGGTCACGCCGAGCTTCGCGAGCTGCGCGGCGGAGACCTCACCGGTGTACGCGCCGGACGCGTGCTGCGACACGTCCTGCGCGCCGTAGCGGATGCCGAGCTTGTCGGCGTCGACCAGCGTCTGCACGGAGCGGATGTTGGTGAACGACGGCAGGACCGCGACCTCCACGTCGGAGAAGTCGTGCTTCGCGTCCTTGAGGGTCCACGCGAGCTTCTGCACCAGGTGCACGGCCTCGTGGTGGTCGAGGTTGAGCTTCCAGTTGCCCGCGATCAGGGGGGTGCGTGCCATGGGTCAGTCCTCCAGGACCGCGATGCCGGGGAGGGTCTTGCCCTCCAGGAGCTCCAGCGACGCACCGCCGCCGGTCGAGATGTGGCCGAAGCCCGCCTCGTCGAAGCCGAGCAGGCGGACCGCCGCGGCCGAGTCGCCGCCGCCGACGATGGAGAAGCCGTCGGTGTCGACCAGCGCCTGCGCGACGGCCTTGGTGCCGCCGGCGTAGGCCGCGCGCTCGAACACGCCCATGGGGCCGTTCCAGGCGATGGTCTTGGCGCCGAGGATCGCGTCGCGGAACAGCTCGCCGGACTTCGGGCCGATGTCCAGGCCCATCTTGTCGGCCGGGATCGCGTCGACGGCGACGACCTCGAAGTCGTCCGAGCCGAACTCCGGGGCGACGAGGGTGTCGACGGGCAGGACGATCTCGACGCCGGCCTCCTGGGCCTGGGCGAGGTAGCCCTTGACGGTCTCGACCTGGTCCTCCTCGAGCAGCGAGGAGCCGACCTCGTGACCCTGGGCCTTGAGGAAGGTGAACATCATGCCGCCGCCGATGAGGAGCTTGTCGGCCTTGGTGATGAGGTTGCCGATGACACCGAGCTTGTCGGAGACCTTCGCGCCGCCGAGGACGACGACGTAGGGGCGCTCCGGGTCCTCGACGGCCTTCCGCAGGGCCTCGACCTCGGTGAGGACGAGCGTCCCGGCGGCGTGCGGCAGACGCAGCGCGACGTCGTAGACCGACGCCTGCTTGCGGTGCACGACGCCGAAGCCGTCGGACACGAACGCGTCGGCGAGCTGGGCCAGCTCGTCGGCGAGCTCGCCGCGGACGGCGTCGTCCTTCGAGGTCTCGCGCGCGTCGAACCGGATGTTCTCGAGCAGGGCGATCTGCCCGTCCTCGAGCGCCGCGACGGTGGCCTTGGCCGACTCGCCCACGACGTCCTCGGCGAGCGCGACGGGCCGGCCGAGCAGCTCGCCCAGGCGGGCCGCGACGGGCGCCAGCGAGTACTTCGGGTCCGGCTCGCCCTTCGGGCGGCCGAGGTGCGCGGTCACGACGACCCGGGCGCCCGCGTCGAGCAGGGTCCTCAGGGTCGGGAGCGCGGCGCGGATGCGGCCGTCGTCGGTGATGGTCGTGCCGTCGAGCGGCACGTTGAAGTCGGAGCGGACGAGCACGCGCTTGCCGCGCAGGTCGCCGAGGTCCTCGATGGTCTTCATGCTCTCCTACCTTGCTGGGGGGCCACCGCCGCGCGGCGACCGAGGGGGGCCGACAGGGTCCGGTCACAGCAGCGTCCGCGTACGCCGGGGCCGTGGGACCCGGGCGTACGCGGACGCATGACCGTTGCTACCGGTGCGTGACCGACGTCAGAGACGCGCGCCGACGTACTCGGTGAGCTTGACGAGCGACGAGCTGTAGCCCCACTCGTTGTCGTACCAGGCGATGATCTTGACCTGGTCACCGATCACCTTGGTGAGCTTCGCGTCGAAGATGCTCTGGTGGGGGTTGGTGACGATGTCCGAGGAGACGATCTCGTCCTCGGTGTACTCCAGCGTCCCCTTGAGCGGGCCCTCGGCGGCGGCCTTGACCGCGGCGTTGACCTCCTCGACAGTGACCTCGCGCGAGGCGGTGAAGGTCAGGTCGGTGGCGGAGCCGGTGATGGTCGGCACGCGGAGCGCGAAGCCGTCCAGCTTGCCCTTGAGCTCCGGCAGCACGAGCGCGACGGCCTTGGCGGCGCCGGTCGTGGTCGGGACGATGTTCTGCGCGGCGGCGCGGGCGCGACGCAGGTCGCGGTGCGGGCCGTCCTGCAGGTTCTGGTCGCCCGTGTAGGCGTGGATCGTGGTCATGAGGCCACGCTCGATGCCGATCGCGTCGTTGAGCGCCTTCGCCACCGGGGCGAGGCAGTTCGTGGTGCAGGACGCGTTCGAGATGATGTGCTGCGTCGCCGGGTCGTAGTCGGTGTGGTTCACGCCGACGACGAAGGTGCCGTCCTCGTTCTTCGCCGGGGCGGAGATGATGACCTTCTTGGCACCGGCCTCGATGTGCGCCTTGGCCTTGGTGGCGTCCGTGAAGAAGCCGGTCGACTCGATGACGATGTCGGCGCCCAGCTCGGCCCACGGGAGGTTCGCCGGCTCGCGCTCCGCGAGGGCGCGGATCTTCTTGCCGTCGACGATGAGGTTCTCGTCGTCGAAGTCGACGCTCTGCGGGAAGCGGCCCAGCACGGTGTCGTACTTGAGCAGGTGAGCCAGCGTCTTGTTGTCCGTCAGGTCGTTGACGCCGACGATCTCGATGTCGGCGCCCGACGCCACGATGGCACGGTAGAAGTTGCGCCCGATGCGGCCGAAGCCGTTGATGCCGACCTTGATGGTCACTTGCCCTCCTCGGCACGCGCCGGCAAGCGCCGGCACACACTGTTGCGGTGATGGACTGCGCACGCCGGTGTGCGCCGCCCGGAAACCCCGTGGTCACACGATCTTGACCCGCGCGAGGTCTCCGGATGGGTAAGAGCCTATACCCGCGCGCGCACGGGCGCAGGGACCTAGGTCTGCCGGTGCCGCAGCGCGCGCGTGGTTGCCGCGGGTCCCGTCCGCGGGTCCCGCGTGCCCCGGACGCCGGGCGTCAGAGATCGAGCAGGTCGGGGCTCAGGCCCGACTCGGTGTCCGGGATCCCGAGGTCCGACGCCCGCTTGTCGGCCGTGGCCAGGAGGCGGCGGATCCGGCCCGCGACGGCGTCCTTGGTCAGCACCGGGTCCGCGAGCTTGCCGAGCTCCTCCAGCGACGCCTCCTTGTGCGCCAGCCGCAGCTCGCCGGCCTCACGCAGGTGCTCCGGGACGTCGGGCCCGAGGATCTCGAAGGCCCGCTCGACGCGGGCCCCGGCGGCCACCGCCGCCCGCGCGGAGCGCCGCAGGTTCGCGTCGTCGAAGTTGGCGAGCCGGTTCGCGGTGCCCCGTACCTCGCGGCGGACCCGGCGCTCCTCCCAGACCAGCAGCGTGTCGTGCGCCCCGAGCCGGGCCAGCATCGCGGCGATCGCGTCGCCGTCCCGGATGACCACCCGGTCGATGCCCCGGACCTCCCGCGCCTTGGCCGGGATCTGCAGCCGGCGGGCCGCGCCGACGAGAGCGAGCGCCGCCTCCGGCCCGGGGCAGGTGACCTCGAGGGCGGAGGACCGGCCGGGCTCCGTGAGCGAGCCGTGCGCCAGGAACGCGCCACGCCACGCCGCCTCCGCCTCCTGCGCCCCCGCGGCGACGATCTGCGGCGGCAGGCCCCGGACGGGACGGCCGCGGTTGTCGAGCAGGCCGGTCTGGCGTGCGAGCGACTCGCCGTCCTTGACGACGCGCACCACGTAGCGGTTGCCGCGACGCAGGCCGCCGCCCTGGACGACGATCACGTCGGACGTGTGGCCGTAGACCTCCGCGATGGCCGTGCGCAGACGGCGGGCGGCCGCACCGGTGTCCAGCTCCGCCTCGATGACGATGCGCCCCGAGATGATGTGCAGCCCGCCCGCGAACCGCAGCGTCGCCGACACCTCCGCCTTCCGGCAGGACGTCTTGTCGACCTGGAGCCGCGCAAGCTCGTCCTTCACCTGTGCCGTCAGAGCCATGCGGGTCATCCTGCCATCCCGGGCGCGCCGGGACGCCCGGACGGGCAGGTGCCCTCGCTCACGCCCCGGTCGCGGGAGGCGGCGTGCGGCGGCTCCCCGCGCCGACGTCGCCCAGGAACCCCTCGACCACGTCGCTGATCGCCGCAGCGAGGCGCAGCGGGTCGTGGCGGGGCGTGCCGTCCCCGCGCCGCACCTGCCGCATCAGCAGGCGCCCGCCGGCCGCCCGGGTGCGCTCCTCCAGCTCGTCGACGTCGTCCACCGAGCCCGGGTCCGCGATGACGGCGTCCACCCGCAGGTCCGGCGCGTGCTGCCGCAGCGCGTCCAGGTGCTCGCACGGCCCCATGCCCGCGGTCTCGGCGTCCGGGCTGAGGTTCAGCACGAGGATGCGCCGCGCGGACGTGCGGTGCAGCGCCGCCGCGAGGTCGGGCACGAGCAGGTGCGGGATCACCGACGTGTACCAGGACCCGGGTCCGAGGACGACCCAGTCGGCCTCGTCGACGGCCGCCACCGCCTCCGGCAGCGCCGGGGGCTCCTCCGGCAGCAGCCGCACGTGCGTGATGCGGTCCCGCGCGGACGCGACGTGGCTCTGGCCGCGCACCACGCCCACGGACCCGTCCGGCCGCTCGACGTCGGCCTCGATCTCCAACGGGACAGCCGCCATCGGCAGCACCCGGCCGCGCGCGCCGAGCAGCCGCCCCACCCAGTCCAGCCCGTCCACCGTGTCGCCCAGCAGCTCCCACAGCGCGACGATCAGCAGGTTCCCGACCGCGTGCCGGTCCAGGTCGCCGCTGGACGTGAACCGGTGCTGCAGGACGTCACGCCACGTGCGGCCCCAGTCGGAGTCGTCGCACAGCGCCGACAGGGCCATGCGCAGGTCCCCGGGCGGGAGCACGCCGAGCTCCTCGCGCAGCCGGCCCGACGAGCCGCCGTCGTCGGCCACCGTGACCACGGCCGTGAGCCGGTCGGTGACGCGTCGCAGCGCCGACAGGGTCGCGGACAGGCCGTGGCCCCCGCCGAGCGCGACGAAGGCGGGCTGCCCGTCGCGGACGGGGCTCACCGGCTCACTCCTTGCCGAGGTCGCGCGCGGCGACGGTCACCCGCTGCCCGCGCGCGCGCAGCCGCTCCGCGATGGCCTCGCTGATCGCGACCGAGCGGTGCTTGCCGCCGGTGCAGCCGACAGCGACGGTGACGTACCGCTTCTCCTCCGCCAGGTAGCCCGCGAGGACGGGCTCGAGCGCGTCGACGTAGCGGTCCACGAACTCCCGCGCACCGGGCAGGCCCAGCACGTAGTCCCGGACGGGGGCGTCCCGGCCGGACAGGTGCCGCAACTCGGTGATCCAGTACGGGTTCGCGAGGAACCGCACGTCCACCACGTGGTCGGCGTCGAGCGGGATGCCGTACTTGAAGCCGAACGAGACCACGTTGATGCGCAGCACGTCGTCCTGCTCCCCGGACGTCACCGCGGACCGCACGATCCGGCCGAGCTCGTGGACGTTCGTCTCGGACGAGTCGATCAGCACGTCGGCCCGCTCGCGGATGTCCGACAGCAGCGTGCGCTCGGCGGCGATGCCGTCCAGGATGCGCCCGTCGCCCTGCAGCGGGTGCGGCCGGCGGACCTGCTCGTAGCGCCGGACCAGCACCTCGTCGGACGCGTCGAGGAACAGGATGCGGTAGTCCACGCCGGACTCCCGCAGCTGCGCGAGCACGGCCAGCAGGTCGGCGAAGAACTCGCGCCCCCGCACGTCGACGACCGCCGCGAGGCGCAGGTCCGCGCTCGGCGGCCCGCCGTGCGTGAGCATCCCCACGAGGTGCGTGAGCATCTGCGCGGGCAGGTTGTCGACGACGTACCAGCCCATGTCCTCGAGGACCGCGCCGGCGCGGGTGCGTCCGGCGCCGGACATGCCCGTGATGATGAGCAGGTGGGGCTGCCGGACGCGCGGCGCCTCCGCCGCTGCCTCGATGGCCGGGATGCCGCTGGGGACCGTGATCGGCGAGGTCTCGTCGCTCATGACCCCAGCATGCCAGCCGAGCCGCTCCCGGCCGCGGGGGCGGGCACGTGCGGCGCGGCGCCGGCGCCGGTCGCGGCACCGGACGCGCCCGCGGTGCCGTCGTCGGACGCGGTGCCGTCGTCGGACGCGGCGCCGGTCCCGGGCGCGGCGGCGGTCCCGGGCGCTCCGCCCCCGAGCGCGGCGACCACCGCGGCGGCCGTGCGCGCGCCCATCCCCGGCACGGACGCGATCTCCTCGGCGCTCGCGGCCCGCAGCCGCTTGAGGGACCCGAAGTGCTTGAGCAGCGCCGCCGAGCGGGCAGGCCCGAGCCCCGGCACGTCGTCGAGCGCCGACGTGGTCATGCCCTTGCTGCGCTTCTTGCGGTGGGCGTTGATGGCGAACCGGTGGGCCTCGTCGCGGACCCGCTGCAGCAGGTACAGCCCCTCGGAGGACCGCTGCAGGATGACCGGGTACTCCTCCCCCGGCAGCCACACCTCCTCGAGCCGCTTCGCCAACCCGCAGAGCGCCACGTCGTCGATGCCGAGCTCCTCGAGGGCCGCAGCCGCTGCGGCGACCTGCGGCGGGCCGCCGTCGACCACGACGAGGTTCGGCGGGTACGCGAAGCGCTGCGGCCGGCCCGTGGTCGCGTCGACCGGCCCCGAGCGGACGGGGCCGGCGTCCGTGTCGGCCAGCGCCTCCGCGACCTGGTCCTCCCCCAGCCCGAGCTCGAGGTCCCCGGCCTGCTCGCGCTCCGCCAGGTAGCGCCGGAACCGCCGGGTGATGACCTCGTGCATCGCCGCGGTGTCGTCGCGGGCCCCGTCGCCCTCCGGCCCGCGGATGCTGAACTGGCGGTACTCCGGCTTGCGCGCGAGGCCGTCCTCGAACACGACCATCGACGCCACCTGGTAGGTGCCCTGGTTGTGCGAGACGTCGTAGCACTCGATGCGCAGCGGCGCGGACTCCAGGCCCAGCGCCTCCTGGATCTCCCGCAGCGCCTGGCTCCGGGTGGTGAGGTCGCCCGCGCGGCGGGTGCGGTGCAGGGCGAGGGCGTGCTCGGCGTTCTTCCGGACGGTGCCCGCGAGCTCGTGCTTCTCCCCGCGCTGCGGCACCCGCACGTGCACTCGTGACCCGCGCAGGCCGGACAGCCAGGCCTGCACCTGGTCGGGGTCCGGCGGCAGCACCGGGACGAGCACCTCGCGCGGGACGGCGCCCGCGGTCGCGCCCGCCTCGCCGCCCGGCGCGTCGCCGTACACCTGCTGGAGCAGGTGCTCGACGAGCTCGGCCTCGGTGACGTCCTCGACCTTCTCGACCACCCAGCCGCGCTGACCGCGGATCCGCCCGTCCCGCACGTGGAACACCTGCACCGCGGCCTCGAGCTCGTCGCCGGCGAGCGCGAAGATGTCCGCGTCGGTGCCGTCCGACAGCACGACGGCGTTCTTCTCGGTCGCCCGCTCGAGCGCCGCGATGTCGTCGCGCAGGCGCGCCGCGCGCTCGAAGTCGAGGTCCGCCGCGGCCTCCTTCATCCGCGCCGTGAGCCGCCGCGTGAACCGCGCGGTGTCGCCCGCCATGAAGTCGGCGAACTCCTCCGCCAGCACGTGGTGGTCCTCCTGCGAGATCCGTCCCACGCACGGCGCCGAGCACTTCTCGATGTACCCCAGCAGGCACGGGCGGCCCTGCTGGTGCGCGCGCTTGAACACGCCCGCCGAGCAGGTCCGCACCGGGAACACGCGCAGCAGCAGGTCGACCGTCTCCCGGATGGCCCACGCGTGCGCGTACGGGCCGAAGTAGCGCGTGCCGGGGCGCTTGGCGCCGCGCATCACCTGCACACGCGGGAACTGGTCCGCGAGCGTGACCGCCAGGTACGGGTACGACTTGTCGTCGCGGTACTTGACGTTGAAGCGCGGGTCGAACTCCTTGATCCAGGAGTACTCCAGCGCGAGCGCCTCCACCTCCGTGCCGACGACGGTCCACTGCACCGACGCCGCCGTCGTCACCATCTGCTGCGTGCGGGGGTGCAGCCCGGCGACGTCCTGGAAGTAGCTGTTCAGCCGCTGCCGCAGGCTCTTGGCCTTGCCGACGTAGATGACCCGGCCGTGCTCGTCGCGGAACCGGTAGACGCCCGGCGAGTCCGGGATCTCGCCCGGGGCGGGGCGGTAGGTCGCGGGATCAGCCATATGCAGCAGCCTAGTTCGGCCCACCGACAGCACTGCTCCCGGGACGGGGGCGCCTACGCTGAGGCATGGGCCTGCTGCACACGTACGCCGCTGACGTCGTCTGGACCGGGGCCGGATCGACCGGCACCACGGGGTACGCCGCCTACGCGCGCGACCACGAGGTGCGGGTCGACGGCAAGGCGCCGATCCTCGCGTCCGCCGACCCCGCGTTCCGCGGCGACCCCGCCCGCCACAACCCCGAGGAGCTGCTGGTCGCCGCGCTCGCGCAGTGCCACATGCTGTGGTTCCTGCACCTGGCGGCGTCGGCCGGCGTCGTGGTGGTCGGCTACACGGACCGCGCCGGCGGGACGATGCGCGTCGAGGCTGCCGGTCACGGCCAGTTCACCGAGGTGGTGCTGCGGCCGCAGGTGACGATCCGGCCCGGGGGCGCCGTGCCCGCGGACGAGGACCCGTCCGGGCTGGACGCGCAGCTCGCGGACCTGCACCGACGGGCGCACGAGCACTGCTTCGTCGCGCGGTCGGTGAGCTTCCCGGTGCGCACCGACCCGGCGCCGGTGGTCCTGGAGTCCACCGGCACCGGTGACGTCACGCGCTGACGGCCTCGTGGGCGGGCTCGAGCACCTCCGCCAGGAACCGGCCGGTGTGGCTGGCCGGCACCGTCGCCACGTGCTCCGGGGTGCCCTCGGCGACGACGGTGCCGCCGCCGGACCCGCCCTCGGGGCCCATGTCGATGATCCAGTCGGCGTTCTTGATGACGTCGAGGTTGTGCTCGATGACGATCACCGAGTTGCCCTTGTCGACCAGGCCCTGCAGCACGCCGAGCAGCTTGCGGATGTCCTCGAAGTGCAGGCCCGTCGTCGGCTCGTCGAGGACGTACGCCGTGCGGCCCGTGGACCGGCGCTGGAGCTCGGTCGCGAGCTTCACGCGCTGCGCCTCGCCGCCCGACAGGGTGGGCGCCGGCTGTCCGAGGCGGACGTACCCGAGCCCGACGTCGACCAGGGTGCTCAGGTGGCGGCTGATCGCCGGCACCGCGGCGAAGAACTCCGCGGCCTCCTCGATCGGCATGTCGAGGACGTCCGCGACCGTCTTGCCCTTGAAGTGCACCTCGAGCGTCTCGCGGTTGTACCGGGCGCCGTGGCAGACCTCGCAGGGCACGTACACGTCCGGCAGGAAGTTCATCTCGATCTTCAGGGTGCCGTCGCCGGAGCACGCCTCGCAGCGGCCGCCCTTGACGTTGAACGAGAACCGCCCGGCCGTGTAGCCGCGGACCTTCGCCTCGGTGGTCTCCGCGAAGAGCTTGCGGATCCGGTCCCAGACGCCGGTGTAGGTCGCAGGGTTCGAGCGCGGCGTGCGGCCGATCGGGCCCTGGTCGACGTGCACGACCTTGTCGAGGTGCTCGAGCCCGGACACGCGCTTGTGGCGCCCGGCCACCCGACGCGCGCCGTTCAGCTCGTTCGCCATGACCGTGTAGAGGATCGAGTTGACCAGCGTCGACTTGCCGGAGCCGGACACGCCGGTCACCGCCGTGAGCGTCCCGAGCGGGAAGGTCACGTCGACGTTCTGCAGGTTGTGCTCCCGCGCGCCGTGGACCGTCACCTGGCGCTTCCTGTCCACCTTGCGGCGGGTGGAGGGCATCGGGATCGAGCGACGGCCGGACAGGTACGCGCCGGTCACCGACTCCCGCGAGGCGAGCAGGCCCTTCAGGTCTCCCGAGTGCACGACGCGGCCGCCGTGCTCCCCCGCGCCGGGGCCGACGTCGACGATCCAGTCCGCGGTGCGGATGGTGTCCTCGTCGTGCTCGACCACGATGAGGGTGTTGCCCAGGTCGCGCAGCCGGGTCAGCGTGTCGATGAGGCGGCGGTTGTCGCGCTGGTGCAGGCCGATCGAGGGCTCGTCCAGGACGTACAGCACGCCGACCAGGCCGGAGCCGATCTGGGTCGCCAGCCGGATGCGCTGCGCCTCGCCGCCGGACAGCGTGGCGGCCGCGCGCATGAGGGACAGGTAGTCGAGCCCGACGTCGAGCAGGAAGCCGAGCCGCGCCTGGATCTCCTTGAGCACCTGCTCCGCGATCTGCCGCTCGCGCACGCCGAGCTCGAGCGCGTCCAGGAACTCCTTCGCCTCCCGGATCGGCAGGGCGCAGACGTCCGCGATCGACTTGCCGCCGACCAGCACCGCCAGCACCTCGGGCTTGAGGCGCGCGCCCTCGCAGACGGGGCACGGGACCTCGCGCATGAAGGCCTCGTACTTCTCCTTGCTCCACTCGGACTCGGTCTCCTGGTGCCGCCGCTCGAGGAACGTCACGACGCCCTCGAAGCCGGTGGAGTACTGCCGCTCGCGCCCCCAGCGGTTGCGGTACTTCACGTGCACCTGGTGGTTCTCCCCGTACAGCACGGCCTTGCGGGCGCGCTCCGGCAGGGCACGCCACGGCTGGTCCATCGAGAAGCCGAGGTCGTCCGCCAGCGCGGACAGCACCCGCTCGAAGTACTCCGAGGAGATCTGGGCCCACGGGGCCACCGCGCCGTCGCGCAGCGAAAGGTCCTCGTCCGGGACGACGAGCTCCGGGTCGACCTCCAGGCGCGAGCCGATGCCGGTGCACTCCGGGCACGCGCCGTACGGGGCGTTGAACGAGAACGTCCTCGGCTCGATCTCTTCCAGCGTGAGCTGGTGGTCGTTGGGGCAGGCCCGGTTCTCGGAGAACCGCCGCTCGCGCTCCGGGTCGTCCGGGTCCAGGTCCACCATCTCCGCGACCAGGAGCCCGCCGGCCAGGCCCAGCGCCGTCTCGACCGAGTCGGTGAGCCGACGCTGCACGCCCTCGCGGGCGACGAGACGGTCGACGACGACCTCGATGTCGTGCTTGAGCTTCTTCTCGAGCGTCGGCGGGGACGCGAGCTGCACGACCTCGCCGTCGACGCGCGCCCGTGCGAAGCCCTTGGCCTGGAGCTCCTTGAACAGGTCCGCGTACTCGCCCTTGCGGCCGCGGACCACCGGCGCCAGGATCTGGTACCGCGTGCCCTCGGGCAGCTCGAGCAGCCGGTCGACGATCTGCTGCGGCGTCTGGGCGGTCACGCGCTCCCCGCACACCGGGCAGTGCTGGGTCCCGGCGCGCGCGAACAGCAGGCGCAGGTAGTCGTACACCTCCGTGATGGTGCCGACCGTGGACCGCGGGTTGCGGTTGGTCGACTTCTGGTCGATCGACACCGCGGGCGACAGCCCCTCGATGAAGTCGACGTCGGGCTTGTCCATCTGGCCCAGGAACTGCCGGGCGTACGCCGAGAGCGACTCCACGTACCGCCGCTGGCCCTCTGCGAAGATCGTGTCGAACGCCAGCGACGACTTGCCCGACCCCGACAGCCCGGTGAAGACGATGAGCCTGTCGCGCGGGAGGTCCAGGTCGACGTTGCGCAGGTTGTGCTCGCGGGCCCCCTGGACCACCAGTCGATCGTTCACGCGCGCCATGCTACGGCGGACCTCCGACAACCGCACATGTGTTCGAACGGTGCGCGCGACGTGCTCGCGCGACGCCGCAGGTCGCCGCATGATGGGCCGGTGCCCACGCAGCCCCCCGCCGTGACCGACGCCACGCCCGACCCGGCACCCCGTACGCCTCCCGAGCTCCGGCGGACGGCGGCCCGCCAGGAGCCCCGCGACCCGGCCACCCCGCTCGCGGACTACGCCGTGCTGGGCGACGGCCGCACGGCGGCGCTGGTGTCCCGCCACGGCTCGGTCGACTGGTGGTGCGCGCCGCGGTTCGACTCCCCCGCCGCCTTCGCCGCGCTGCTCGGCGGTCCGGAGCACGGGCGCTGGCTGCTCACGGCACCGGACGCGACGTCGGTGCGCCGCCGCTACCTCGGCGACTCGTTCGTCCTGGAGACGACCTTCGAGACGCCGACCGGCACGGCGGTCCTGCTCGACGCGATGCCGCTGGGCGACGGCCGCTGCGACCTGGTGCGCCACCTGAGCGTCACGCGGGGCACCGTACGGGTGCGCCACGAGTGGCTGGTCCGGTACGGGTACGGGGCGATCACGCCGTGGGTGCACCGCGTGACGGACCCCGACGGGCGCGAGGCCGTCCAGGCGGTCGCCGGCCCGGACAGCCTCCTGCTGCGTGGCGACCGGCTGCCGCGGGCGCGACGCACGGCAGGCGGGCACCGCGCCCACGTGGACGAGGTGGAGCTGTCCGAGGGGGCGAGCCTCGAGGTGTCGCTCACGTGGGCGCCGTCGTGGCTGCCGGTGCCGCGCGCGCCGCGCCTCGAGCACCGCGTCGAGGCCACCCGCCACCGGTGGGGTGCGTGGGCCCGCGCCGCCCGGTACGAGGGGCGCTACCGGCCCGCTGTCGTCCGCTCCCTGCTCGTGCTGCGCCTGCTGACCGACTCCCAGACCGGGGGCATCGTGGCCGCCGCGACGACGTCCCTGCCGGAGGACCCGGGCGGCGAACGCAACTGGGACTACCGGTACTGCTGGCTGCGCGACGCGGCGATGACGCTGGAGGCCCTGCTCGAGCACGGGTACCGCTCCGAGGCCCAGGCGTGGCGGCAGTGGCTGCTGCGGGCCGTCGCCGGCGACCCCGAGGACGTGCAGATCATGTACGGGGTGGACGGCTCGCGGGAGCTGCCGGAGCGGACGCTCGACCACCTGCCGGGCTACGAGGGGTCACGTCCGGTGCGCGTGGGCAACGCGGCCGTCGGTCAGGTGCAGAACGACGTGCTCGGGGAGGTGATGTGCGCGCTGCACCTCGCACGGGCCGCGGGGGTCGAGGAGAGCGCCGACTCGTGGTCGCTCCAGGTCCGCCTGGTCGACCACCTGTGCGGCGCGTGGCGTCAGCCCGACTCCGGGATCTGGGAGGTGCGCGGCGCACCGCGGCACTTCACGCACTCCAAGGTCATGGCGTGGGCGGCGCTCGACCGCGCGGTCCGTGCCGTCGAGGAGCACGGGCTCCCGGGGCCGGTGGAGCGCTGGCGGCGCGAGCGGGACGCGGTGCACGCCGACGTGCTGGCCCACGGGTGGCACGCCGGCCGCGGCACGTTCGTGCAGCACTACGGCGCCGAGCACACCGACGCGTCCCTGCTCCAGCTGGCCCAGGTCGGGTTCCTGCCGCCCGGCGACCCCCGTGTGCGGGCCACGGTCGCCGCCGTCCGCGACGAGCTGGAGGTCGCGCCCGGGCTCCTGCACCGCTACCGGACGGACCGCACGGACGACGGCCTGCGCGGCGGGGAGCACCCGTTCCTCGCCTGCTCCGGCTGGCTCGCCGACGCCCTCGCCCGGCAGGGGGACGTGCAGGGCGCGACCGCGGTGCTCGACGTCCTCACCTCGCTGCCCGGGGAGCTCGGGCTGCTCGCCGAGGAGTTCGACCCCGGGTCAGGCCGGATGATGGGCAACCTCCCCCAGGCGCTCTCGCACCTCGCGCTGGTCCGTGCCGCGCACAGCCTCGACGAGGCGCTCCTCCGCGGCGCGTCGGCGCAGCCGGCGGCCGGGACGGCGGACCGTCCGTGACCGGGGCGGAGTCGCCCGGCTACACGGGCGACGTCGTGACCGGCGGACCGGCGGACGTGCGGGTGCTCGACGAGGTCGTGCTGCGGAAGGTGTCCGTCGGGCCGATGGACAACGCGGCGTACACCCTGGTCTGCCGCAGGACGGGCGCACAGCTGCTCGTGGACGCGGCCGCGGAGCCCGACCAGCTGCTCGCACTCGTGGGCGACGGCTCACCGCCGGGACGGCTCGACCTCGTGGTGACCACGCACCGCCACGCCGACCACCTCGGGGCGCTCGCCGCCGTCCTGGCCGCGACCGGCGCCCCGCACGCCGCCGGGGCGGACGACGCCGCCGCTGTCGCCGCCGGGGCGGGCACCACGCTCCCTCGGGCGCTGCGGCACGGCGAGGTCCTCGCGGTCGGTGCCGTCGCGCTGGAGGTGGTGGCCCTGCGCGGGCACACGCCCGGCGGGGTGGCCCTGGCCTACCGGGAGCCGGAGCTGGTGCGCGCGGACGGCGCCGTGCCGGGGCGCGTGCACCTCCTCACCGGTGACTCGCTCTTCCCGGGCGGCCCCGGGCGCACGACGGACCCGACGGCGTTCGCGGCGCTCATGACGGACCTCGAGCAGCGGGTGTTCGGCCGCTTCGGCGACGACACGTGGGTGTACCCGGGCCACGGGCGCGACACCACGCTCGGCGCCGAGCGTCCTCACCTGGCGGCCTGGCGCGCACGCGGCTGGTGAACGCGCGACGGCCGGTTCCCGGCCGGACTCGCCAACCCCCTGCCGGGAGCGGTGACCACGGTGCACAATCGGTACGAACCCGGCGTCCCGGCCGCGTCGTGGTCTGCCATAGTGACCGACGGCATCGTCAGCAGCACCGGAGGGACACCCATGTCGAACGACGGCACCGCCACGCCCGGCCAGGAGGGCCCCGAGCCGTCCCCGTGGTCCGCACCGGGGGCGGGTGACGAGCGCCCCGCGGCGCCGGCCCCCTCCGGCTACGAGGCGCAGGCCGCCACCGGCCCGGCACCCTCCGGCTACGAGGCCCCGGCGGCGTCCTGGCCCTCCGCACCCGGCACGCCGGGCGCCGGGGGCGCCGGTGCGGCCGACCAGCCGGCAGCCCACGCCGCGGGCGGGTACGGGCAGCCCGGCTACCCGTCGGCCGGCCACCCGCAGGCCGGGTACCCGCAGCCCGGCGGGCCCGGGGGCGAGCAGCCCCCCGGAGCCCCGCAGCCCGGGTACGGCCCGCCGGCGTCCGGCCAGCCCGGGCACGACGACTACCCGCAGCCGACCGGTCCCTCGCAGCCCGCAGGCGGGTTCCCGGCCGGCGGGGCGGGCGGCTACCCGCCCCCCGGTGGCGGCTACCCGCAGGCCCCGTACGGCGGCGGGCAGTACCCCGCCCCGCAGGCCCGCGGCACGGACGGCGTCTCCATCGCGGCGCTCGTCACCGGCGTGCTCATGATGGGCGTCGTGCCGATCGTCCTCGGCATCCTCGGCCTGAACCGCGCCAAGAAGAACGGCACGCAGGGCCGCGGGCTCGCCATCGCCGGCATCGTCCTGGGCGCGCTCGAGATCCTCGGCGCCATCGCGATCGCGATCATCGTGCTCGTGGCGGTCCGCTCCTACGACGCCCGCATGGAGGAGCTGCGCACCGACTGCGCGGCGGGCGACATGGCGGCGTGCGACGACCTGTACGACGAGTCGAACCTCGGGTCGGACGAGGAGGACTTCGGCTGGACGTGCGGCGGCCGGACGCAGGGCGGCGGCGGCTGCACGGACCTCGGCGCGTTCACGTACGGCGACGACGAGGACCTCGACGCCCTGTGGGACGCCTGCGACGGCGGCGACATGGCCGCGTGCGACGAGCTGTACTTCTCGTCCGGCTCGGGCACCGACTACCAGGAGTTCGGGGACACGTGCGGCGGGGAGACCTCCGGCGGCGACCTGTGCGACACCACGGGTGGCACGGTCGACGGCGCCCTGTCGTACGGCGACGACCCGGACCTCGACGCCCTGTGGGACGCGTGCGAGGCCGGCGACGCCGGGGCGTGCGGCGACCTCTACTGGTCCTCGCCGAGCGGGTCGGAGTACGAGGACTTCGGCGGCACCTGCGGCAACCGCTCCGACTCCTACGCGATCTGCGAGGACCTGATGGCGACCTCCTGACGACGGGACGGCCGTGACCGAGGGCCCGGGGCGTCACGCCCCGGGCCCTCGTCCGTCCGGCACCTCAGCGCTCGACCGGCCCCAGCCACGCGGTGGCCACGGTCGCGTGCGCCGACTCGTCGTCGGAGGGGTGGAACATGCCGGCGAGGACGTCGCGGTAGAGCCGCCCGAGCTCGTCACCGCTGACGTACGTGCCCCCGCCGGAGACCCGCACCGCCCGGTCCACGACCTCGCGGGCCGTCTCCGTGGCCCGGACCTTGAGACCGACGACCTTGGCGAACCACAGCGAGCCGTGGTCCACCCGCTCGTCGACGTCCCGGGCGAGCGCCCACACCTGCGGCTCGATGCCGTCCTGCGCGATGGCCGCGTCGGCGACGCGCCACCGGACGTCCGGGTCCTGCGCGTAGCTGCGGCCGTCGTGCTTCATCGACGTCCGGCGGTGCGCGGCCGCGACGGCGAGCTCCAGCGCCCGCCGCCCGATGCCCGTGTACACGGCGGCCAGCAGGATCTCGAACACCGCGAAGAGCGCGAACACGTACGGGTCCGCGCTCGGCCCCGGCGGGAGCGAGCGGACGACCCGGCCGGGAGCCGCGTACGCGCCGGCGAGCACGGTGGTGCAGGACTGCGTGGCCCGCATCCCCAGGGTGTCCCAGTCGTCCCGGGTCTCGACACCGCCGTCCTCGCGCGCCACGACCGCGTGCACCAGCCGCGGGCCCTCGGGGTGGGCCTCGTCCAGCCCGAACGTGGCGAGCCGGGTCCACACCGGTGCCAGGGACGTGAAGATCTTCGTCCCGGTGAACCGGTAGCCGCCGTCGGGCTGGCGCTCCGCGCGGGTCCGCGAGCCGAACATCACCAGGTCGTTGCCCGCCTCCGAGTTCCCGAACGCGAACACCTCCCCCGCCGCGGCCTCGCGCAGCACGAACGCGAGCGAGTCGTCGCCGCGGTCGGCGAGCACCTTCGCCATGCCGGTGACCACCAGGTGCATGTTCACCGCGAGGGCCGTCGCGGGCGCTGCCGCCGCGAGACGGGTCTGCTCCCGGGCCACCTCCTCGAGGGTCAGGCCGGCGCCGCCGAGCCGCTCGGGGACGAACGCCGCGAGGTACCCGGCCGCACGGAGCTCGGCGAGGTCCTCGTGCGGGAACGTGTTGTCGCGGTCGTGGACCGGGGCGCGCCCGGCCACCCCGGCGAGCAGCGCGTCGGTCAGCAGGCTGCGCGCGACCATCACGCACCACCCGCTCGCCGGCCGGGGACGTTCAGGACGGGGAGGCACCACGTGCGGCTCATGGCCCCACTGTGGCACGGCCGCGCCGCGGCGTGGACGCCGCGCCCCCGGCCGCGGGGCGCTCGGGCAGGATGACCCCATGACCGTCTTCGCCGTCCGGTACACCTACGACTCGCGCACCGACGTCCAGGACGAGGTGCGTCCGCGGCACCGCGGCTACCTCCAGCAGGTCGCGGACCGCGGGGAGCTGCTCGGCTCCGGCCCGTTCACGGACGGTGAGCCGGGGGCGCTGCTCGTGCTCCGCGTCGCCGACCGCGCCGCGCTGGACGCCGTGCTCGCCGACGACCCGTTCGCGGCGGCCGGCGTGATCGCCGACGTGGAGGTCCGGGTGTGGAACCCGGTCATCGGGCCGTGGGCGGCCGGCCTGGCGGGCTGAGCACCTCCCGGGGCACGGGCCGTCGACCCGTGGTCGGTCCGGGGCTCCCGCCCCGGGCGGACCGCCGGGTCAGTCGGCCCGGACGGCCTCGCGCCGCTCGTCCCGCCGGGAGGCCGCGATGCTCGTCACGGCCGTGACCCCGAGCGTCACCACGATGACCGCCAGCGACACCCACGTCGGCAGCTCGGGTGCCCACGGCACCGGTTCGCCGCCGTTGACGAACGGCAGTGCGTTCTCGTGCAGCGCCTGGAGCACCAGCTTCACGCCGATGAACCCGAGCAGCACCCCCAGGCCGATGTTGAGGTACCGCAGCCGCGTGAGCAGCCCGCCGAGCAGGAAGTAGAGCTGGCGCAGCCCCATGAGGGCGAACACGTTCGCCATGAGCACCAGGTACGGCTCCTGGGTGAGGCCGAACACCGCGGGGATCGAGTCGAAGGCGAACAGCAGGTCGGTCGCGCCGATCGCCACGAGCACCAGCAGCATCGGCGTGACGTGCCGGCGCCCGTCGACCTTGGCGGTGAGCCGCACGCCGTGGTACTCGCTGCTCGTCGGGAGGACGCGCTGCACGAACCGCACGAGCGCCGGCGGCCGGTAGTCGTCCGCCTCCTCCTCGTCGCCGACGCCCTCCCGGGCGACCTTGACGGCCGTCCACACGAGGAACGCGCCGAACAGGTAGAACACCCACGAGAACGACGCGATGGCCGCCGCCCCGATGCCGATGAAGATCCCCCGGAACACCAGGGCGAGGATGATGCCGATGAGCAGCGCGGTCTGCTGGTACTGCCGCGGCACGGCGAACCGGGACATGATCAGCAGGAACACGAACAGGTTGTCGACCGACAGCGAGTACTCGGTGAGCCACCCGGCGACGAACTCCCCGGCGGGGTCGGCGCCCCACACCGCCCACACGAGGACGGCGAACGCCACCGCCAGCCCCACGTACACCCCGAGGTAGCGCAGGCACTCCGCGGTGGACGGGATGTGCGGCCGCCGGCCCACCACCGCGACGTCCACGATCAGGACGGCGGCGGCGAGGCCGAGCGACACGCACCAGACGAGCGGTGAGACGTCCAACGGGTCAGTGCTCCTTGCTGGCGGGCTCCTGCGCGGCGGTCACGGCGGCCGGCGCGGCGTCGCGGTCGCGCCGGGTCTTGGCGAGGCTCGCGATCGTGGCGACGGTGAGCGTACCGAGGATCACGAGCAGCGAGAGCCACGTGGGGATCTCCGGGGCCCACTCGATGTGCTCGCCGCCGTTGATGAAGGCCAGCTCGTTGACGTGCATCGCGTGCAGCACCAGCTTGACGCCGATGAACGCGAGGATGAACGCGAGACCCTTGTTGAGGTAGACGAGCCGCTCCAGCAGACCGCCGATGAGGAAGTACAGCTGCCGCAGGCCGAGCAGCGCGAACGCGTTGGCCGTGAACACGATGTACGGCTCCTGCGTGAGGCCGTAGATCGCGGGGATCGAGTCCAGGGCGAACAGCACGTCGGTGGCACCGATCGCGACCATGACGAGCAGCATCGGGGTGATGAGGCGCTTGCCGTCGATGCGGGTGGTCAGCCGGTCGCCGTGGTACTCCTCCGTGGTCGGCAGGACCCGCTTGAGGAGCGAGACCGCGAGGCCGTCCTTGCGCTCGCCGGCGTGGGAGAGCTCGTCGTCGTCGTGCTTCTCCCGGGCGAGCTTGATGCCGGTGTAGACCAGGAACGCGCCGAACAGGTAGAAGACCCAGGACCACTGCTCGATCGCGGCGGCGCCCACGAGGATGAACACGGTGCGCAGGACGAGCGCGATCGCGACGCCGACCAGCAGCACCTTCTGCTGGAACTCCCGGGGCACCGCGAACTTCGTCATGATGATGAGGAAGACGAAGAGGTTGTCCACCGAGAGGCTCTTCTCGGTCACGTAGCCCGCGAAGTACTCGGTGCCGTGGTCCCAGCCCCACACGATCCCGAGCCCGATGCCGAACAGGATCGCCAGCACGATGTAGACCGTCGACCACGTCGCGGCCTCACGGAACGACGGCGCGTGCGGCGTGCGGACGTGCGCGAAGAAGTCGAACACGAGCATCCCGACGATCGCGACACCCGTCGCGAGCCAGACCCACAGGTCCACGGACATGAATCACCCTCCGGTACAGACGACTGAGTACCGGAGGTCTCTCCCACCCGGTGCTGACCGGGCCGACGGCCCCGGGCCGGCTACGGAGGCGACCGTGATGACGGGGGCGTCGTGTCGGGATACTCCCCTCCACTGCGTGCGCCAGCATAGGTCATCAGTCCCACACGCACAGCACGGGACCGGGGTGCGGCGCGTCACGCCACGCAGAACTCGTTCCCCTCGGGGTCCGCCATGACGACCCAGGCGCCCTCGCGCGGGTCGTCGACCTCGCGCAGCACGGTCCCGCCGGCGACCACCAGCGCCTCCGCGTGCTGCCGCGCCGCGGCGAGCGCGGCCGCCTGGTCCTGCCGGTCGACGCCCTGCGCGTCGGACCAGCGGACGTCCAGGTGCACGCGGTTCTTGACGACCTTGTCCTCCGGCACCTTCTGGAAGAACACCCGCGGGCCGGCCCCGGTGGGATCGACGTTCGCGTAGGCGGGGTCCCGGTCGTCGTCCGGGCCGATCCCCCACGCGTCCATCGCCTCGTCCCAGCTCGCGAACGGCGGCGGGGGCGGCTCCTCGACGTAGTCGAGCGCGGTCATCCAGAACCGGCCGAGCGCGCGGGGGTGACGGCAGTCGATCACGACCTGGAGCTGCAGGGACATGGTGGCCTCCGTGGTCGAGCGGGCGGGGCGGACGAGCTCAGGCCGTCGCGGCGTGCATCTGGCGGAGCTCCTTCTTGAGCCCCGAGATCTCGTCCCGGAGCCGGGCGGCGAGCTCGAACTGCAGCTCCCCCGCAGCGGCGTGCATCTGGTCCGACAGCTCCTGGATGAGGTCCGCCAGCTCGCCCGCCGCGGCACCCACGAGCTTCGTCCGCTCGGTGGCCGGCTGCGCCTTGGAACCGAGCCCGGGGACGGGTGCCTTGCCGCGGCTGGACTGCCGGCCGTTGCCGCCGAGCAGCTCGGCGGTGTCGGCGTCCTCGCGCGCGAGCAGGTCGGTGATGTCCCCGATCCGCTTGCGCAGCGGCTGGGGGTCGATGCCGTGCGCGGTGTTGTACGCGATCTGCTTCTCGCGCCGGCGCTCGGTCTCCTCGATGGCGAGCGCCATGCCGGGGGTGATCTTGTCGGCGTACATGTGCACCTGGCCCGACACGTTGCGCGCCGCACGGCCGATGGTCTGGATCAGCGACTTGCCGGAGCGCAGGAACCCCTCCTTGTCGGCGTCGAGGATCGCGACGAGCGACACCTCGGGCAGGTCCAGGCCCTCGCGCAGCAGGTTGATGCCGACCAGCACGTCGTACTCGCCCATCCGCAGCTCGCGGAGCAGCTCGACGCGCCGCAGCGTGTCCACCTCGGAGTGCAGGTACCGCACGCGGACGCCCTTCTCCAGGAAGTAGTCCGTGAGGTCCTCGGCCATCTTCTTGGTGAGGGTCGTGACCAGCACCCGCTCGTCCTTCTCCACGCGCTGGCGGATCTCCTCGAGCAGGTCGTCGATCTGGCCCTTCGTCGGCTTGACGACGACCTCGGGGTCGACCAGCCCGGTCGGCCGGATGATCTGCTCGACCACGCCGTCGGACTGCGCGAGCTCGTAGTCACCGGGTGTCGCGGACAGGTACACGGTCTGGCCGATGCGGTCGACGAACTCCTCCCAGCGCAGCGGGCGGTTGTCCATCGCGCTCGGCAGCCGGAACCCGAAGTCGACGAGGTTCCGCTTGCGCGACATGTCGCCCTCGTACATCGCGCCGATCTGCGGGACGGTCACGTGGGACTCGTCGATGACGAGGAGGAAGTCCTCGGGGAAGTAGTCCAGGAGGGTGTTCGGCGCGGTGCCGGCGGCGCGGCCGTCGATGTGGCGCGAGTAGTTCTCGATGCCGGAGCACGACCCGATCTGGCGCATCATCTCGATGTCGTAGGTCGTGCGCATGCGCAGGCGCTGCGCCTCGAGCAGCTTGTTCTGGCGCTCGAGCTCGGCGAGCCGCTGCTCGAGCTCCAGCTCGATGCCGCTGATCGCCCGCTCCATGCGCTCGGGCCCGGCGACGTAGTGCGTCGCGGGGAAGACGTGGACCTGCCGCTCCTCGCGCACCACGTCACCGGTCAGCGGGTGGAGCGTCTGGATGGCCTCGATCTCGTCTCCGAAGAACTCGATGCGGATCGCGAGCTCCTCGTACACCGGGATGATCTCGACGGTGTCGCCCCGCACCCGGAACGTCCCGCGGGTGAAGGCCATGTCGTTGCGCGCGTACTGCATCGAGACGAACTGGCGCAGCAGCTGGTCCCGGTCCACCTGGTCCCCGACGTCGAGGGTGACCATGCGGTCGACGTACTCCTGCGGCGTGCCGAGGCCGTAGATGCACGACACCGACGCGACCACCACCACGTCGCGCCGCGTCAGCAGCGAGGACGTCGCGGAGTGCCGCAGCCGCTCGACCTCGTCGTTGATGGACGAGTCCTTCTCGATGTAGGTGTCCGTCTGCGCGATGTACGCCTCGGGCTGGTAGTAGTCGTAGTACGAGACGAAGTACTCGACCGCGTTGTTCGGCAGCAGCTCGCGGAACTCGTTGGCGAGCTGGGCGGCGAGCGTCTTGTTCGGCGCCATGACGAGCGTCGGCCGCTGGAGGCGCTCGATCAGCCAGGCCGTCGTCGCGGACTTGCCGGTACCGGTGGCGCCGAGCAGCGTGACGTCCTTCTCCCCCGCCCGGATGCGGCGCGCGAGCTCGTCGATCGCCGCCGGCTGGTCACCGGACGGGCGGAACTCGGACACCACCTCGAACGGGGCGACGGTGCGCTGCAGGTCGGTCACGGGACGCATGCGTCCACCGTACGTCCGGGGTCTGACACACGCGCCGGCCGGGGACCGGGGTTCGCCCAGGGCGTGGTCCGGGCCTCGGCGGCCGGCGAGCCCGCCACGGCGTCTCCCCGCGCCGGACCGAGCCCGACCCCGCGCGGACCCGACGGCACCCCGCCCGGCCCAGCCGCACCCCGCGCGGCACCGCCGCACCCCGCGCGACGGCGCCCAGCGCGCGCGTCAGGCCAGCGTGCCCGCCGCCAGCGGTGCGTCCCGTGTCGTCCGGAGCGCGGCCCGCACCACGGCCGCGAGGCCGGCCGCGGCCCCGTCCACGTCGAGCGACGCGCTCCCGGCGGGCACCTGCTCGGGCAGCCGCGGCACGTGCACGAAGCCGCCGCGCGCACCCGGCACGCGGCCGGCGGCCAGCTGGTCGGCCAGGGCGTACGCGACGGTGTTGCAGACGTACGTCCCCGCGGTGTTGGAGACCTCGCCCGGCACGCCCGCCTCGAGCACGGCCGCCAGGCAGGCCTTCACCGGCAGGGAGGACAGGTGCGCGACCGCCCCGCCCGCCACGACCGGCACGTCCACCGGCTGCTCCCCGTCCTCGTCCGGGATCCGCGCGTCCTGCACGTTCACCGCGACGCGCTCCAGGCCGACCGCCGACCGCCCGCCGGCCTCCCCGCCGCAGACGACCAGCGCCGGCCGGACCTCCGCGAGCAGCTCGGCGAGCCGGCGCGGGGCACGGGTGAACGACACGGGGAGCAGAGCGGTGACCAGCGCGGCGCCCTCGGCGGCCTCGTCCCAGGCGCCCGCGACGGCGCGCACCGCCGCCCACGACGCGTTGACCGGCTGCCCGTCGAACGGCTCGAACCCCGTGAGCAGCACCGTCGCGCTCACGGGCCGTCGACCTCGCGCTCGTCCCGACGCTCCGCGGCCAGCCGGTCCCACAGCGCGTCGACCTGGGCTTCCAGGTCCTCGGGCGCGCCCGACCCGTCGAGGACGACGTCCGCGACGGCCTGCCGCTCGGCGTCCGTCGCCTGGGCGGCGATCCGGCTCTCCGCCTCGGCGCGTCCCATGCCGCGGGTGCGCACCAGCCGCTCCGCACGCAGCAGCGCGGGGGCGTGCACGAGGACGACCAGGTGGAAGGAGCCCGCGTACCCGGACTCGACGAGCAGCGGGACGTCGTGCACGACGACGGCCCCGGCGTCAGCCGCGGCGGCCGCGGCCTCCCGCTCCGCCGCGAGCCGGTGCACCACCGGGTGCACGACGGCGTTGAGGCGCTCCCGCGCGTCGGGGTCGGCGAACACGACGGCCGCCAGGGCCGGCCGGTCGAGCGTGCCGTCCGGGGCGAGGACGCCGTCCCCGAACGCCTCGACGACCTCGGCGAGTCCGGGCGTGCCCGGAGCCACCGCCTCCCGGGCCAGAAGGTCGTAGTCGAGCACGACCGCCCCGCGCTGCACGAACCGCGCCGCGGCGACGGACTTGCCCGCCGCGATCCCTCCGGTCAGACCGATGCGCTGCATGACCCCATCGTGCCGTGCCCGCGGGCCGCGCCGCACCCGCGGCGGTCAGCGGACCTCGAAGCCCCGCTCCCGCAGGTGGGCCTTGACCACGCCGACCGTGAGCGTGCCGAAGTGGAAGACGCTGGCCGCGAGGACGGCGTCCGCGCCCGCCGCCGCGGCCTCCGCGAAGTGCTCGACCGTCCCCGCGCCACCGCTGGCGATGAGCGGAACCCGCACCTCGCGCCGGACGTCCCGCAGCATCTCCAGGTCGAAACCCGCGGTCGTGCCGTCGGCGTCCATGGAGTTGAGCAGGATCTCCCCGGCCCCCAGCTCAGCGGCACGGGCGGCCCACGCCACGGCGTCGATGCCGGTCCCGCGGCGGCCGCCGTGGGTCGTGACCTCGTACCCCGAGTCGGTGCGGACGTCACCGGTCACGCGCCGCGCGTCGACCGAGAGCGTGAGCACCTGGCTGCCGAACCGGTCGGCGATCTCCGCGATCAGCTCGGGACGCGCGATCGCCGCGGTGTTGACGCCCACCTTGTCGGCACCGGCCCGCAGCAGCCGGTCGACGTCCTCCGCGGACCGCACGCCGCCGCCGACGGTCAGCGGCACGAACACCTGCTCCGCGGTGCGGCGCACCACGTCGTACGTCGTCTCGCGGGCCGACGACGAGGCCGACACGTCGAGGAACGTCACCTCGTCGGCACCCTCGCGGTCGTACCGGCGGGCGAGCTCGACGGGGTCACCCGCGTCCCGCAGGTTCTCGAAGTTGACGCCCTTGACCACCCGGCCGGCGTCGACGTCCAGGCACGGCACCACCCGCAGCGCGACGGACACGGCTCACTCCCCTCCGGTCGCGTCGTCGCCGGCGTCGTCGGACGCGGGGGCGCGGGTCGCGAGCAGGTCGATGACGAAGACGATGGTCTGCCCTGCGAGCTCCTCGCTCTGCGTCGCGCGCAAGGCGTACGACGGCGGCACGACCAGCATCACCTGGCTGCCGACGGTCTGCTCGACCAGCGCCTCCGACCAGGCGGGGACGTCGTCGAGCGAGAACGTCGAGGGGCTGCCCGTCGTCCACGTCGAGTCGAACGGCTCGCCGGTCGCCCAGACGAACCCCGTGAACTGCACGGTCACGACGTCGCCCTGGGACACCTGGGGGCCGGTCCCGCGCAGCAGCGGCTGCACCACCAGGTCGGCGGTCGGCTCCGTGCCGGTCGGGGTGATCGACGGGGCGCCGTCGTCGTCGAGCGACACGGCCGGCACGCCCTCGCGTGGTTCGACCGGTTCCCCGTCGGCCCGCACCGGCAGGACGTCGAGCACGGTCACGGTCGGGTAGGACGAGGCGCCGATGTCCGACGCCGGGCTGATCTGCAGCAGCCGCGCGCCCACCCGCTGGCCGGAGAGCGTGGCGTAGAGGTCCTTGCCGAGGTCCTCCTCGGTGAGCAGACGCGGGGTGGGGCTGGAGCTGTACGACTCCTTGACCAGCGTGGCGTCGGACGCGTCCTCCAGCCAGAAGTCGAGCAGCACCGGGCGGCCGTCCTCCAGCGCGGGCCCGGTGCCCTCCCAGACCACCTCGTGCAGGGGCTCCGCCACCCGCAGCGGCGTCCGGTAGGTGACGGTCGGCGCCTGCCCGGCGTCACCGGAGACGACCACCTCCGGCGGTTCGGGCTCCTGCGAGGCGCACCCCACGAGCAGCAGAGCCGCAGCGGCGCACGCGGCCACGAGACGTCGCACGTCGTTCCTTCCCAGCGTCCTGCACGATCCGCGGCCCACTGTACGGGGCCGCGGACCGCCTCCCGGACGGTCACATCGACTCGATGAGCCTCTCGACCCGGTCGTCGACGCTGCGGAACGGGTCCTTGCACAGGACGGTGCGCTGGGCCTGGTCGTTGAGCTTCAGGTGCACCCAGTCGACCGTGTAGTCCCGCCGGGCCTCCTGCGCCGCCTGCACGAACTCGCCGCGCAGCCTCGCGCGTGTCGTCTGCGGCGGGACCGACGTCGCCTCGAACACCTCGACGTCGGTGGTGACGCGCTCGACCAGTCCACGCTGCGCGAGGAGGTTGTACAGGCCCTCCGTGCGGGAGATGTCGTGGTACGCGAGGTCCAGCCGCGCGACACGCACGTCGGACAGGTCCAGCCCGTGCCGGGCCCGGTACCGCTCGATGAGCCGGTACTTGATGACCCAGTCCAGCTCCCGGTCCACCAGCGACAGGTCCCCGGTGCGCAGCGCCCGCAGCCCGCGCTCCCACAGGTCGAGCACCTGCTTCACCTCGGGCGTCGGGTCGGACTCGGACGTCACCCAGTCCTGCACCCGGCCCAGGTACTCCTCCTGCAGGTCCACGGCGGTGACCGTCCGGCCGTTCGCGAGCGTCACGGGGTGCATGCCGGTGACGTCGTGGCTGATCTCCCGGATCGCGCGGATCGGGTTCTCCAGCGTGAGGTCCCGCATCGGCAGGCCGGCCTCGACCAGGCGCAGCACCAGGTCGGTCGACCCGACCTTGAGCATGGTGGTGGTCTCGGACATCGAGGAGTCCCCGACGATGACGTGCAGCCGGCGGTAGTGCTCGGCGTCGGCGTGCGGCTCGTCTCGCGTGTTGATGATCGGCCGGGACCGCGTCGTGGCCGACGACACGGACTCCCAGATGTGGTCCGCCCGCTGCGACAGGCAGAACACCGCGCCGCGCGGGGTCGCGAGGACCTTGCCCGCACCCGTGAGCACCTGCCGGGTGATGAGGAACGGCACGAGCACGTCGGAGAGCCGGGAGAAGTCCCCCTGCCGGCGCACCAGGTAGTTCTCGTGGCACCCGTAGGAGTTGCCCGCGGAGTCGGTGTTGTTCTTGAACAGGTGGATCCGGCCCGACAGGCCCTCGTGCTCCAGCCGCTGCTGGGCGTCGGCGACCAGGCCCTCGAGGATGCGCTCCCCCGCCCGGTCGTGCGTGACGAGCTGGCGCCAGTCGTCGCACTCCGCCGTGGCGTACTCGGGATGCGAGCCGACGTCGAGGTACAGCCGCGAGCCGTTGCGCAGGAACACGTTCGACGACCGGCCCCACGCCACGACCTTGCGGAACAGGTACCGCGCGACCTCGTCGGCGGACAGGCCACGCCCGTCGCCGGCGGCGCACGTCACGCCGTACTCGGTCTCCAGGCCGAAGATCCGTCGGTCCACGATCGCCTCCCGGCCTCAAGACCCGCCGGCGGACGCCAGCAGGTCCTCCAGCACGACGCCGGACAGGCGCCGGAACGCCCGCCGCGGCCGGGTGCGGTCGAGGACCGCGACCTCGAGCTGCGCGGCGGGGATGACGCGGCGGTCGTCCTCGTCGGACCCGTCGGCCGGGGTCCCGAGCACCCGCACCGCGAGGCCGAGCACGTCGGCGAGCGGCATGCCGGGCGCCCACGCGCCGGCCACCTCGTCCCGCAGCCGCTCGGCCTGGCCGCCCATGACCACGAACCCGCGCTCGTCGGCCACCGACCCGTCGTACGACAGCCGGTAGATCTGGTCCACGGCGGCGTCGCCGCCCACCTCCGCGACGACGAGCTCGACCTCGAGCGGCTTGGACTCGGTGGTGAAGACCGTGCCGAGCGTCTGGGCGTACGCGTTCGCGAGGCCGCGGGCGTTGACGTCCCGGCGGTCGTAGGAGTAGCCGCGCAGGTCGGCGTACCGCACGCCGGCCACGCGCAGGTTCTCGAACTCGTTGTACTTGCCGACGGCGGCGAACGCGATGCGGTCGTAGATCTCGGAGACCTTGTGCAGGGCCCGCGAGGGGTTCTCGGTCGCGAACGCGATGCCGTCCTCGTAGGCGAGGACCACGACGGACCGGCCGCGGGCGATGCCCTTGCGCGCGTAGTCCGCCCGGTCCTTCATCAGCTGCTCGGGAGAGACGTAGAACGGCATGCTCATGCGGGGTCACCCTCCTGCCGGGCCCGGGCGTGCTGCTCGGCGCGGTCGGCCAGCACCCGCGCCACCACCTCGCCGAGCGCGTCCTGCGGCACCCGCAGGTACCCCGCCGCGGTCACCGTGGCGACGACCGGCCAGATGCGGCGCGCCTGGTCCGGCCCTCCCGTCGCGGAGTCGTCGTCGGCGGCGTCCACCAGGGCCTCCACCGCCACGCGGACCGCCGCGTCGGCGTCGAGCCCCGGCTGCCAGAGCTTCTTGAGCGACCCGCGCGCGAACACCGAGCCCGAGCCCACGCTGTGGTGCTGGTGCTCCTCGTAGCGGCCGCCCGTGACGTCGTACGAGAAGATCCGCCCGCTGCCGCGGTCCAGGTCGAACCCGGCGAACAGCGGCACCACGGCCAGCCCCTGCATCGCGAGCCCGAGGTTGCCCCGGATCATCGTCGCGAGCCGGTTCGCCTTGCCGTCGAGCGAGAGCAGCGTGCCCTCGATCTTCTCGTAGTGCTCGAGCTCCAGCTGGAACAGCCGGACCAGCTCGACGGCCAGCCCGGCGGTGCCGGCGATCCCCACGGCGGAGTAGTCGTCGGCCGGGAAGACCTTCTCGATGTCCCGCGAGGCGATCTGCGAGCCCATCGTGGCGCGCCGGTCGCCCGCCATGACCACCCCGCCGTCGAACGTCAGCGCGACGATCGTGGTGGCGTGCGGGGCGGGCACCTCACCGGCCGGCAGCGCCGAGCGACGGCCGGGCAGCAGGTCCGGGGCGTGCTGGGACAGGAAGTCGACGAAGGAGGACGACCCGGGCGTCGTGAAGGCGCCGGGCAGCCGCCCCGCGGGGCTCAGCGGGTCGGTCGGCACGCGTCACTGCCCGCCCTTCTGCACGAACCCGCGCACGAACTGCTCGGCGTTGGTCTCCAGGACGTCGTCGATCTCCTCGAGGAGCGCGTCGACCTCCGCGTCGCGCTGCTGCGCCGCTGCGGTCGCCTGCTCGACGTCCGGGCCGTCGACCGGCTCGTCGTCCTCGCGGCGGTCCCGAGCGCGTTCCTGACCTGATCGGTCGGCCATCGTCCACCTCCGGCGGTAGTCCGGACGGGGCCCGGCGAGCTGGACCGGGCACCGCAGTGGCACCACCCTAGGCCCTGGTCGGCGCGGGTTCGCGTGCGCCGCCGGGCGCCGGGCCGCGCCGGGTGCCGCGCGCGTCAGGAACCGAGCGCCTCCAGCAGGCTGGCGACGTCCGGCGACCCCTCGAGCAGGCCCTCGACGTGCGCCCGGGTGCCGCGCAGCGGGTCGCGCATGGGGACGCGCCGGAGAGTCGGCGCCCCCGGGACGTCGAACACCACCGAGTCCCAGGACGCCGCCGAGACGTGGGCACCGAACCGGGCGATCGTCTCGCCGCGGAAGTACGCGCGCGTGTCCTCCGGGGGGTGCGACACGGCCGACGCCACCGCCTCGTCCGTCACGAGGCGCTCGACCGCGCCCGCCCCGACGAGCCGCTGGTACAGCCCGCGCTCGGGGCGCACGTCGGACCACTGCAGGTCGACGGCGGCCAGACGGGGGTGGTCCCAGTCCAGGTGGTCACGGCGCCGCAGCCCCTCGAGCAGGCGCATCTTGGCGAGCCACTCCACCTCCCGGGCGCACGACGCCGGGTCGGAGCCGAGCCGGTCCAGCAGCGAGCCCCAGCGGGCGACGACGTCCGCGGTCTGCGCGTCGACCTCCGCGGCGCCGCGCCCGAGAGCGGTGCGGACCGCCGTGAGGTACTCGCGCTGCACCTCGAGCGCGGTCAGCCGCCGTCCGTCCGCCAGAGGCAGGCGAGCGGTCAGCGTGAGGTCGTGGCTGACGGTGTGCACGGCTCGCACCGGGTCGGCGAGCGCCAGGCGGTCCAGCGCGGCGGCCAGGTCGGCGGCGGCGCCGGACGCGATGCGCTCGACCAGCCACAGCACCAGCGACGTCGTGCCGAGCTTCAGGTACGTCGGCACCTCGAGCAGGTTCGCGTCCCCGATGATGACGTGCAGCCGGCGCCAGCGGTCCGGGTCGGCGTGCGGCTCGTCTCGCGTGTTGACGATCGGCCGGCGCAGCGTGGTCTCCAGGCCGACCTCCGCCTCGATGTAGTCGGCCCGCTGGGAGAGCTGGAAGCCGGCCTCCTCACCGCGCTGCCCCAGCCCGACGCGGCCGGCGCCGGTGAAGACCTGGCGGGTCACCAGGAACGGCATGACGCGCGCCGCGAGGTCGGCGAACGGCACCGCGCGGTCGACGAGGAAGTTCTCGTGGGTGCCGTAGGTCGCGCCCTTGCCGTCGACGTTGTTCTTGTACAGCGCCACCTCGGGCAGCGCCGCGGTGGACGCCAGGGCGCGCACCGAGGCCAGCATGACGAGCTCGCCCGCCCGGTCCCACCGCACGGCGTCGAGCGGGTTGGTGACCTCCGGCGACGAGTACTCGGGGTGCGCGTGGTCGACGTAGAGACGGGCACCGTTGGTGAGGATGACGTTCGCCGCACCGGGGTCCTCGTACTCCTCCACCAGCGAGCGGGCGACCTCCTGCGGGCCGTCGCCCGACGGTGCGGGCCGGGCAGGGTCGTCCGTCAGCAGCGACGGGTGCGCCGCCGCGCGCTGCAGGTGGAAGCCGCGTGCGTCCTGCAGCGGGTCCTCGTCGTCGTAGTCCCACCGGGCCTTCGTGCGGCCGGCCCCGCGGGCGGCGGCGTGCACCGCGACGACGTGGCTGGACAGCAGCATCGGGTTGGCGGTGGGGCGGCCGGGCTGCAGCACGCCGTACTCGGTCTCGATCCCCATCACGCGGCGCACGGTCACGCCGGCCAGCCTACGGGCCCGGAGCCGTCGGCCCCGGGCCCGCGGGCCGGCCGGTCCCCTCAGGCGTCCGCGCCGCCGCCGGGCATCCCGCCGCCGGGCATCTCGTCGCCGCGGGTGCCGCCGTCGCCGCCGGGCCCGCCGCCCATCGCCCCACCGCCCCTGCCGGCGGTGTGCTCGCCGGCCGTGACGGTCAGCAGCTCCGTGGCGCCCGAGGCGTCGCCCTGCGCGCCGGACCCCGCGACCACGTCGCCCGAGGCCTGCGCGCCGGAGACGACCGTGTACGTCTCCCCGGCGGTGATCTCCTCGGACGAGACCACCAGGGAGCTGATGACCTTGGCGGGGGTGAAGGTCGCGACGACCGTGCCGTCCGCGTCGACGACCGCCAGCGTGGTGCCGGCCGGCTGCGCGGTGTCGAACGTCGCGGAGACCCAGCCCTGGCCGTCCGCGTCGGGGGCCTCGGCCATGGCCGACGAGCCGGCCGCCACGAGCGTGCCGCCCGTCACCGCGAGCGTGCCGTTGGAGTCCAGCGCGCCGTTGCCGTCGTCCGTGGGGCCGTTCACGACCACGACGCCGCCCGACATCGTCAGCGAGCCGTTCGAGTCGAGCCCGTCACCGCCCGCGTCGACGGCGAGCGTGCCGCCGGTGATGGTGAGGGTCGCGGCGCCCGCGGCCTCGCCCTGCGGACCGCCCGCGGCTCCCCCACCGCCCTCAGCGGTGCTGCTGCCGGCGTCCGAGGCGTTGAGCCCGTCGTCCGAGGCCGTGACGGCCAGGTCCCCGCCCGCGACCGTGATCGCCTCGGCCTCCAGGCCCTCGGACGCCGTGACGACCTCGACCGTGCCGCCGCTGACGTCGAGCGCCAGGTCGGCGTGCACGCCGTCGTCGCCGGCGGACAGGGTCAGGTCGCCGTCGGTGACCGACACGATGCCGTCGGAGTGGAGCCCGTCGTCGGAGGCGTCGACGGTGACCGCGCCTCCACCGACCACGACCGACACCGCGCCCTTGACGCCCTTGGTGGAGGTGTCGTCGGAGGCGGACCGCCCGCTGCCGCCGCCGGCGGTGACGTCCAGGGACCCCCCGGTGACCACCACGTCGGTCGCCGCGTCGAGCCCGTCCCCGCCCGCGGTGACGGTCACGTCGCCGCCCGACACCACGACGAAGCCCTCGGTCGCGTCCTCGTCCTCGTCGGACGTCAGGCCGTCGCCGCCGGACGTGACGTCCAGGGCGCCGCCCTCGACCACGAGGTAGTGCTTGCCCCTGACGCCGTCGTCGACCGCCGTGACGGTCACGTCGCCGGACTCCACCACCAGACCGTCCTTCGAGGCGATGCCGTCGTTCGCGTTCCCGGTGACCTCGAGCGCGCCGGTGCCGGTGATCGTCAGGTCGGCGACGGAGAACAGCGCCGCGTCCGGGGCGTCCTCCGACGCGGTGTCGGCGTGCACGGCGGCGTCGGTGAGCGTGCTCGTCGAGCCGTCCGCCAGCTCTACGACCACCGCGTCGGCGGCGGTGACGGCGATCGCCGCGCCCGTGGACGACGTGATGTCGACGCCGTCGAGCACCAGGGTGACGTCGGCGTCGTCCGCCGCGACCACCACCTGCCCGTCCGTGAGCGTGCCGGTGAGGGTGTAGGTGCCGCCGGCGGTGATCGTCACGGTCGAGCCCGACACCGTCACGGCGTCCGAGTCGGTCGTGGCGGAGTCCCCGTCCAGGGTGACGGTCCCCGCGCCCGGTCCCGGGTCCGCGGCCTCGTGGACGTCGGAGTCCGCCGCGAGCACCTCGTCGGCGGTGGCCCCTGCGGCGACGTCGACGGTGGTGGTGGCGGTGTCGGCCGAGGTGGTGGTCGTGCCCGCGAGCGCGTCGGCGGAGCAGCCCGCGAGCAGCAGGCTCAGCAGGGCGGCCGGGACGGCGACGGCGGGGAGTGCGCGGTGCATGGGTGCCTCCGGAGATCGGGGTCGGTGGTGCGTGGGTTCGGGGTTCGTCGGGGGGCGCGGCGCGCGCCGCGTCAGGCGCGCAGGGCGTGGCGCACGGTGCGCCGCCAGGGTCGGTCGGCGAGCGAGGGGTCGAGGACCACCAGCCCGGTCGCGTACTTGGAGATGCGGGCGGGCCGGTGCCCGAGCGACCACAGCACGCGGTCCGCTGCGGACGCGCCGCCGACGCTCTTGGTCTCGACCACGGCGTGCCCGGGGACGCCGGCGCTGCGGGTGTCCCCGTCGGCCCCGTCCGCCGGGTCGGCCCCGCCGGCGGGGCCGGTCGCGAGCCACTGCAGATCGGTGTCGACGGTCGTCCGGGCGCCGTCCGGCAGCAGCAGCGTGCGGCGCCGGTAGCGGGTGGTGAGGGTCGGGGCCAGGTCGAGGTCGTCCACGGGCAGGCCGCGGGCCCGCAGGGTGCCGAGCACGAACTCCAGGGAGTCCCCGACGTCCGCGCGGGCCGCCAGGTCGTGCTCGCGACGCTCCTTGACGGTGGTGCTGCGGGGACCGCGCGTCTTGACCTCGAGCCAGCAGCCGCCCGTGTCGCAGTAGGTCCGGGTGCGCACCTTGTAGCGCCGCCGGCGGCGGCCGGCCGCCAGGCGGAACGCCTCCAGGTCGGGGGTGTCGAAGTAGACGGACTCGTAGCCGAACGCGTCCCGGTCGTCCAGCACCAGCCGGCGCGTACCGGCCGGCAGGGCCGCCGCGAGGTCGGGCAGGGCGTCCAGCGCCAGGACGTACTTGCGGTCCACCCGCGTCTGGAGCGCCGCGACGTCCTGGAGCTCGTCCAGGCCGACGCGTGGCAGCGCGGCCAGCGCCTCGGCCCACCGCGGAGCGGCGACGGCCGGGGCGCTCACTGCCGTACCTCCTGCAGCACGGCACGGTCGGCACGGTCGGCACGGTCGGCGTGCGCAACGGCGGCGTCCGGGCGCGGGTGCCGTGCGACCTCCCGCCCGACGGCCTCCGCCGCGGGACGCGACCGGGGCGCCTCGACGTAGCGGACGTCGACGACGGTCACGTCGTCCACCAGGTCGAGCCGCTGCACGGTCACGCTGTGCACCCGGCCCCCGAGCACCTGCTCGAGGTGCGCCACGAGCGCCGCCCGGCCCGGGAACGCCCCGTCGACCACGACGACCTGCTGGCGGTGGCCCCGCAGGAGTCGCGGGTGGTCGCCGACGGCCAGGGCCAGGACCACCAGGGCCATCAGCGCCGGCGCCAGCCAGCCGAGCGAGGACCCCAGGCCGCCGATCAGGCCGAGGGCGAGCGCCGCGAAGTAGTACGCGACCTCCCGCTGGTCGATCTCGGAGGACCGCAGACGGATGATCGAGAGGACGCCGAACAGCCCGAGCCCCAGCCCGGCACCGACCGCCGACGTCGACAGCGCGCCCGCGACGGCGAGCACCCCGACGTTGACGCCGAGGAATGCGGCGACGAGGTCGCGACGGCGGTGGCGCGGGAAGTACACGACGAACGTCAGGACGCCGATGGCGACGAGGTCGGCGGCGAACAGGGCTGCGGCGGGCATGGGCACCTCACGGATCGGGGACGGGCACCCGGGGAACCGGGTCGCTCCATGACGCCGCGCCCACCTGTGGCACCTCTGTGGCGCCGCGCTGCGCAGGGTGTGCACCATGCCGACACCACTGACGACACCATCGACACTTGCATGACACCATTCATGGTGTCATGCTGACGTCATGCACCTCGACCCGTACGTCCAGGACCTCCGGGGCCGTCTCGCCACCGCCGCCGGGACCGCCGGCGACGACGCGCGCCGGCTCGCCGAGCAGCTGACCGCACCGCTCGACGCCGCGGTGCGGCTGGTGCTGCTCGACGCGCTGTCGACCGCCGCCGGGGAGATCTCCGCCGAGCTGGCGCCCGGGTCGGTGGACGTGCGGCTGCGCGGCGGCGACCCGGAGTTCGTCGTGGACGCTCCCGCCGCGCCGGCACCGGCCGCGCCTGCACCCGCGACAGCCCCCGCCGCCCCGGCTCCGGCCGAGGGCGACGAGGGCACCACCACCCGCACCACGCTGCGCCTGCCCGACCACCTCAAGGCGCAGGTCGAGGTCGCCGCCGCCCGCGACGGCCTCTCCGTCAACTCCTGGCTCGTGCGGGCGGTCGCCGCCGCTCTCGAGCCGCAGCCCGACCGACCCTCCCTGCGACCCCGGTCCGACCCGGCAGGCAGCACCCGCCTGACCGGCTGGGTGCGCTGACCCGCGGACCCCCGCCGCCCACCCGCTCCCTCGCCTCACCGCGAGGCCGGCCCCACCGGGCCCGGCCGTCGCGCTCGTCGTCCTCCCCGCACACCGTCCCTGGAGCCGTCATGCCCACGTTCCCCGCACCCGCCCCGGTCGTCCTCGCCGTCGACGTCCCGGTCGCCGCCCTGCACGTCGTCGCCGGCGAGCGCGACGACGTCGTCGTGACCGTCCTGCCCGCCGACCCGTCGTCCTCCGGCAGCCGCCGCGCGGCCGCGGAGGTGCGCGTCCAGCACGACGACGGCACCGTCACGGTCGACTGGCCCGGCGCCTGGAAGCAGTACCTGCTGCCGTTCAGCGCGGGCACCGCGTCCGTCACGGTCGAGCTCCCCGAGGGCTCCGACGTGCGCGGCAAGGCCGGCAGCGTCCTGACCGAGGGCCGCCTCGGCGCCGTGGAGCTGGTGCTCAGCGCCGGCGACGCGCGCGTCGACGAGGCGCACCGGGTCGACCTGCGCGCCGCCGCCGGGACCGTCGTCGTGCGCCGGGTGACCGGCCCGGTCGCCGTCCGCGCGAGCGCCGGCTCGGTCCGCCTGGCCGACGTCGCCGGCGAGGGCACCGTGCGGGCGAGCAACGGCACCACCACCGTCGACGCCGTGACCGGCACGCTGCAGGTCGTCGGCGCCCACGGCGACATCGCGGTCGGCCGCGTCACCGGCACGCTCACCGCCCGCTCCGCCCACGCCGGCATCCGCGTCGAGCGCGTGGAGTCCGGCACCGTCGACCTGAGCACGTCGTACGGCTCGATCGAGGTCGGGGTTCCCCACGGGACGGCCGCCTGGCTCGACGTCGCGTCCCAGCACGGCGCCGTCCGCAACCAGCTGACCCCCGCAGCCGGCCCCGTCGAGGACGAGGCCACCGCCGAGGTCCACGCGTCCACCGGCTACGGCGACGTCGTCGTCCGCCGCCCGTGACGGGCGCTGCCCGCCGCCGCTCACCGCACCACCCGACCCGGAAGGAGACCGCCGTGCACACCGACCTCGCCGTGGACGTCCGCGGCCTGCGCAAGTCCTACGGCGACCACGTCGTCCTGGACGGCGTGGACCTGGCCGTCACTGCCGGCACCGTGACCGCCCTGCTCGGGCCCAACGGCGCCGGCAAGACCACCACCGTCGGCGTCCTTGCGACGCTGCTCGCGCCGGACGCCGGCACCGTCCGCGTCGCCGGCCACGACGTCGTCGCCGAGCCGCAGGCCGTCCGGGCCGCCATCGGCGTGACGGGGCAGGTCTCCGCCGTCGACGACCTGCTGACCGGTACCGAGAACCTGCGGCTGATGACGGCCCTGCACCACCTCGGGCGCCGGGAGGGCCGGGAGCGCGCCGAGACGCTGCTCGCCCGGTTCGGGCTGACGGACGCGGCCCGCAAGCCCGTGTCCACCTGGTCGGGCGGCATGCGCCGCAAGCTCGACCTGGCGATGACCCTCGTCGGCGAGCCCGCCGTGGTGTTCCTCGACGAGCCGACCACCGGCCTCGACCCACGCAGCCGGAGGGCGCTCTGGGACGAGGTCCGTGCCCTCGTCGCGGGCGGCACGACGATCCTGCTGACGACGCAGTACCTCGAGGAGGCCGACCTGCTCGCCGACCGTGTCGCCGTCCTCGACGGTGGGCGCGTCGTCGCCGAGGGCACGCCGGGCGAGCTCAAGTCCGCCCACGACGCCGGCTCGCTCGACGACGTGTTCCTGCGGCTGACCGAGCCGTCCGCCGCGACGGAGGTGGCGTCATGACCGCCGCGACCGCCGCGCCCCGAGCGCCCCGCCCGTCCGCCGCTCCCACCACCCGGCCCGTGGCCGACACCGTGACGATGCTGCGCCGCAACCTGCTCCGCGCGGTGCGCTACCCGGGCCTGACGGGGTTCACCGTCGCCATCCCCGTCGCCCTGCTCCTGCTGTTCGTCTACGTCTTCGGCGGGGCGTTCGGCGCGGGCGTCGTCCCGGGCGCGGCACCGGGAGCCGACGGGCGGGCGGCGTACCTCGGCTACATCACCCCGGCGATCCTGCTGTTCGCCGTCGTCGGGGCCGCCCAGAGCGTCGCCATCACCTCCGCCATGGACGCGACCAGCGGCATCATGGCGCGCTTCAAGACGATGGTGGTGTCCCCCGGCGCGGTGCTCGGCGGGCCGGTGCTCGGCACCGTCGTCCAGGGCCTGCTCGCCGTCGCGCTCGTGCTCGGCATCGCGGTCGCGATCGGCTACCGCCCGCACGCCGGGCCGCTCGGCTGGGTCGCGCTGGGCGGCCTGGTGACCGTGGCGACCGCAGCCTTCACGTGGCTGTGCGTGGCGCTCGGCCTGTCCGCCCGCTCGGTCGAGACCGCGTCCAACACGCCCTTGCTGCTGACGGTGCTCCCGTTCTTCGGCAGCGGGTTCGTCCCGGTCGACACCATGCCGGCGGCCGTCCGCTGGTTCGCGGAGTACCAGCCGTTCACCCCCGTCATCGAGACCACCCGCGGCCTGCTCACCGGCGCTGCGCTCGACACCCCCACGACGCTGCTGGCCCTCGGCTGGTGCGTCGTCGTCGGCGGGGCCGGGTACGCCTGGTCGCGCGCGCTGTACCGGCGCGAACGGGCCTGACGCGCGGGACGGCGCCGGTCGAGGACCCCTCGACCGGCGCCGTCCGGCGTCCCGCGCGAGCCGCTACAGGTACTGCCCCGTGCTCGTCACGTTCTCGATGCGGCGCGACGCCTCCTCGCCCTTCTTGTCCTGGACGATCGTGCGGATGAACACGATGCGCTCCCCCTTCTTGCCGGAGATGCGCGCCCAGTCGTCGGGGTTGGTGGTGTTCGGCAGGTCCTCGTTCTCCTTGAACTCGTCCACGCACGCCGTCAGCAGGTGCTCGACGCGCAGGCCGCGCTGACCGGTGGCGAGCAGGTCCTTGATCGCGGACTTCTTGGCGCGGTCCACGACGTTCTGGATCATCGCGCCGGAGTTGAAGTCCTTGAAGTACAGGATCTCCTTGTCGCCGCTGGCGTAGGTGACCTCGAGGAACCGGTTCTCCTCGTTCTCGGAGTACATGCGCTCGACGGCCCGCGAGATCATCGCCTCGACGGCGTCCGTGGCGGAGCCGTGGTGCTCGCGCAGGTCGTCCGCGTGGATCGGCAGGTCGGGGGTCAGGTACTTCGCGAAGATCTCCCGGGCGCCCTCGGCGTCGGGACGCTCGATCTTGATCTTCACGTCGAGCCGGCCGGGCCGCAGGATCGCGGGGTCGATCATGTCCTCACGGTTGGAGGCGCCGATCACGATGACGTTCTCCAGGCGCTCCACGCCGTCGATCTCCGCGAGGAGCTGCGGCACGATCGTGGTCTCCACGTCGCTGGAGACGCCGGTGCCGCGGGTGCGGAACAGCGACTCCATCTCGTCGAAGAACACGACGACCGGGTGCCCCTGCGACGCCTTCTCGCGCGCCCGGGAGAAGATCAGCCGGATGTGCCGCTCGGTCTCGCCGACGTACTTGTTGAGCAGCTCGGGGCCCTTGACGTTGAGGAAGTACGACTTGGGCTCCGTGACCTCCTCACCGCGCGCCACCGCCGCCGTCGCCGCCAGCGAGTGCGCGACCGCCTTGGCGATGAGCGTCTTGCCGCACCCGGGCGGCCCGTACAGCAGCACGCCCTTCGGCGGCTTGAGCCCGTGCTCGCGGAACAGCTCCGGGTGCAGGAACGGCAGCTCGACGGCGTCGCGGATCTGCTCGATCTGCGGTCCGAGGCCCCCGATGTCGGCGTAGTCGATGTCCGGGACCTCCTCGAGCACGAGGTCCTCGACCTCCGCCCGCGGCACCCGCTCGAACACGAACCCGCTGCGCGCCTCGACGGTCAGCGCGTCGCCGACCCGCACCGTGCCGTCCATGACCTGGCCCGCGAGCCGGACGACCCGCTCCTCGTCGCCCCGCCCGACGACCAGGGCGCGGTCCCTGCCGAGCAGTTCCTTGACGGTCACGAGCTCGCCGACCTGCTCGTAGCCGCCGGCCTCGACGACCGTGAGCGCCTCGTTGAGCATGACCTCCTGGCCCGGCCGCAGCGAGCGGACGTCCAGCGCCGGGCTGACGCCGACGTGCATCTTGCGGCCCGCGGACACGACGTCGACCGCGCCGTCCCCGCGGGCGGCCAGGAACGTCGCGAACGTCCCCGGGGGCTTCGCGAGGTCGTCGATCTGGCGCTTGAGCTCGATGATCTGGTCGCGCGCGGCGACGAGCGCGTCGGACAGCCGCTCGTTCTTCGCGGCCAGCAGGGCGAGCTCGCGCTGCAGGTCGCGCGCTGTCGGTTCGGTCATCGCGGTGCCTCCGATCCGTGTCGACCCCACGGCGCTGTGCGGCATTCGTGGACCGACCCTAACCACCCGTGTCAATCGCTGGGCGGACGCCTCGCCGGGGCCGGCCGGGGCCGGCCGGTCGCACCGGTCGCGCCCGGATGCGGGTCAGTCCGCCCCGGGAGCCTGCCCCACGTCACGGCGGACCCGGCGCACCTTCTTGTCGGACACCGCACGCTCGCCCAGCGCCTCCGGCGTCCACTCCGCGTCGGGGACGTCCTGGAAGGACCGGCTGCTCACGACGTCGCCGACCTCGTCGACCAGGGCGGCCTCGCCGGGCTGCGACCCCTTGGCGGGGCGGCGCTTGCGCAGCGGCGGCTCGACGCCGTCCGCGAGCCGGCGCGTGGTCAGCAGGAACCCGGTGTGGCCGATCATCCGGTGCTGCGGCCGCACGGCCAGGCCCTCGAGGTGCCAGCCCCGCACCATCGACTCCCACGCCTGCGGCTCGGTGTACCGGCCGTCCGCCCGCACGTCCTCCGCGAGGCGCGAGAGCTGCGTGGCCGTCGCGACGTAGGCGATGAGCACGCCGCCGGGCGCCAGGGCGGTGGCGACGGCGTCGAGGTTCTCCCAGGGGGCCAGCATGTCGAGCACGACGCGGTCGACCTCGCCCGGCCCCTCCGCCGTCGGGAGCACGTCGACCAGGTCACCGACGGACAGCCGCCACGCCGGGTGGGGGCCGCCGAAGAACGCCTCGACGTTGCCGCGCGCGATGGCCGCGAAGTCCTCGCGCCGCTCGATGGAGTGCAGCCGCCCGCCGTCGCCGACAGCCCGCAGCAGCGACATGGTCAGGGCGCCCGACCCGACGCCCGCCTCCACCACCCGGGCGCCCGGGTAGATGTCCGCCATCTGCACGATCTGCCCGGCGTCCTTCGGGTAGACGACGGCCGCACCGCGCGGCATCGACAGCACGTAGTCGGACAGCAGCGGCCGCAGCGCCAGGTACTCGACGCCGCCGCTGCTGGTCACGACGGTGCCCTCCGGCGCGCCGATGAGCTCCTCGTGGCGGAAGTAGCCCTTGTGGGTGTGGAACGTCGCGCCCGGCGCGAGCGTGATGGTGTGCAGCCGCCCGCGCGGGTCGGTGAGCTGGACGCGCTCCCCCACCCGGAGCAGGCCGCGGCGCTGGTCGGCGCCCGTCGGCTGGGGAGCGGTCGCGGGGGCGGTGTCGTCGGTCACGGGGGTCGAGTCTAGGAGCGCAGCGCGGCCGCGACGTCCGTGCTGCGCAGCAGGGCCACCACGCGTCCCTCGCTGACGGCCACCATCACGGGCGCGAACCGCGACACCGCGGCGACGGCCTGCACCAGCGCCGGACCGTGCAGCCCGGCGTCGACGACGGCGCCGGCAGGCAGCGTCACCGCCACCGCGGTCAACGGCACCCCCGCCCGCTCGGCGGCGGGGACCGCGTTCGCGGCCTCGGGGTCGACGTAGGCGGCCGGCCGGCCGTCCGGTGCCAGCAGCACCACCGCGCGGGCGCCCGTGCGCCCTCGCTCCGCGTCGGCCTCCGCCAGCACCGCCGTCGCCGGCAGCGCGACGGCGGGCACCCCGACCGAGCCGACGTGCAGCGCGTCGACCGCCCGGCCCCGCCGCGCGCCGCGGATCGCCTCGGAGGCACCCGACCACAGGAACGCGCCGATGAGCGCCCCCCACGCCACGGACCAGAGGTCCGGGGTCGCGCCCCGCGTCAGCGGGAGCGCCACCACCACCACCGCGAAGCCGACGGCGACGACGCGACCCGACCAGCCGGCGACCAGCGCGCCCCGGCGGCGGTCGCCGCCCGCGCCCCAGACGGCGGCCTCCAGGACCATGCCGCCGTCGAGCGGCAGTCCGGGCACGAGGTTGAACAGACCGACGAAGGCGTTGGAGTACGCGGCCGCGTAGAGCACGAGCGCGGCGAGGCCCCGCGGGTCCGCGAGCCCGCCGGCGAGCCAGAACAGCCCCGCGAGCAGCAGGTTCGCGAGCGGACCGACCACCGCGACGAGCGCCTGCGTGCCCGGGGTGATCCGGCCGCCGAAGGCGGTGTGGCCGCCGATCAGCGTCAGGGCGTACTCGCGCACCTGGAGCCCGCGGGCGCGTGCCGTGAGGCCGTGGGCGAGCTCGTGCACCAGCACCGACAGCAGCAGGAGCAGGCCGACCACGAGCGCGACCACATAGGTCGACCCCGTGCCGAGCCCGGGCGCCCGCACCCGCACCGACGGGGCGAACACCAGCGCGATCACCGCCACGACCAGCAGGCTGCTCGGGCTCAGGACCACCGGAGAACCGGCGACCCGCCCGACGACCCAGCCCCGCGTTCTGTCTGCCACGGGCGACAGGCTACGTGGCCGCGCCGCGCCGGCGCGGCGGCCGGCGCGCGCCGGGGTGCGCGGCGGGACCGCGGTCCGGCGCGGACGGGTGTGTCGGTGGTCGGCCGTAGTCTCGTCGACGTGACGACCGACCCGCAGCTGCTCGCGCCCGTGTCCGTCGACGGCTCCGACGCCGGCGACGTCGAGGCCGCGCCCGAGCCCCGTGTGCCGGGGTTGTCACCGTCGCGGGCCAACGACTTCCAGCAGTGCCCGCTGCTGTTCCGGTTCCGGGTCGTGGACAAGCGGCCCGAGCCGCCGAGCGCGGCCGCGGCCCGGGGCACGCTGGTGCACGCCGTCCTGGAGCGGCTGTACGACCTGCCGCTCGGCGAGCGCACACCCGCGGCGGCGCACGCCCTGGTCCCGGAGGCGTGGGACCGGCTGGTCGAGCGTTCCCCGGAGGTCGTCACGCTGTTCGCGGACGAGCAGGAGCGGGAGTCGTGGCTCGGCAGCGCGCGTCTGCTGCTCGACACGTACTTCACGCTCGAGGACCCGAACCGGTTGCAGCCCGGCGACCGCGAGCTCGCCGTGACGACGCTGCTGGAGGACGGCCCCCGGCTCCGCGGCATCGTCGACCGGCTGGACGTCGCCGCCGACGGCGCGCTGCGGGTCGTCGACTACAAGACGGGCAAGTCGCCGAACCCGGGCTTCGAGGGCTCCGCGCTGTTCCAGATGCGGTTCTACGCCTACGTCCTCTGGCGTGAGCGGGGCGTGCTGCCGTCGCTCCTGCAGCTCGTCTACCTCGGCGACGGGCAGATCCTGCGGCACGCGCCCTCCGAGGCGGAGATGCGCACGCTCGAGCAGCGGCTGCGCGCCCTCTGGGCGCAGATCGAGGAGGCAGCGCGTACCGGCGAGTGGCGGCCCCGCACGTCCCGGCTGTGCGACTGGTGCACCCACCAGGCCGTGTGCCCGGCCTTCGGCGGCACCCCGCCGGAGATCCCGGAGGGCGCCGTCGAACGCGCCATCGGCATCACCCCCGTCGCGCGCGCCTCCTGAGCGCGGGCTCCGCGGGGCCGTCCGGTCAGCGCAGCAGGTCGAGCACGCTGCCCTGCGCGATCCGCACCAGGTCCGCCACGGCCACGTCCGCCAGCGACGACGTCGTGCTGAGTCCCGGCAGGTCCGGCAGCTCCCGGAGCACCTCGACAGCCAGTACCCGGGCGCCGGACGCGACGCCCGACGTGATGCCCGCCGGGGAGTCCTCCACGACGACGCAGTCCGTGACCGCCAGGCCCAGCCGCTCGGCGGCCAGCAGGTACGGCTCCGGGTCCGGCTTCGGCCGCTGCACCTCGTCGCCGGCCACGACCGCCGCGAACACGCCCGCCACCTGCGCGAACGGCTCGGCGAGCTCGCGGTAGGACGACGTCACGAGCGCCTGCGGCACACCGGCCTCGGCGAGCGCGGCCAGCAGCTCACGGGCCCCGGGCTGCCACGGAGTGCTCTCCGCGACCGCAGCGGCGACCCGCTTGTTGAGGAAGTCCACGATCTCGTCGACCGGCAGGCCCACGCCGCGGCCCTGGAGGATCTCCGCGGAGACCTTCATGGGGTTGCCGACCAGGGTGAGCCCGTCCTCGTGCGTCCACGTGCCGCCCCACGACTGCACGAGCTCGGTCTCGGCGGCCATCCACAGCGGCTCGGTGTTCACGAGCGTGCCGTCCATGTCCCAGAGGACGGCGGCCGGGAGGTCGGTGTGGCGGGTCACGAGGTGCTCCTGTCGTCGAGGTGCCGGGCGGCAGTCCCCCGAGGCTAACCGGCCCGGGAGGCCGGGCGGTGAACGGCGGTCGTCCGGGGGGGGCGGCCGGCCCGTCACGGCGCCGGCCCGCGGGGCGGCCCCGGCGCGTGCCGTCCCGGTCGCGCCGGCCACCGCGGTGGGCCATGGTGAGGGTGATGCCTCCTGCCCCGGGCCCCGTCGGTGGTGCGCTGCGCCGGGCGCGCCACGGCCTCCTCGCGGCACTCGCCGGCCGGCCCTGGATCGGGCACGCACTGCGGACCACCGCAGCGGCCGTACTCGCGTGGCTCGCGGCCCGACTCGCCCCGGGCTCGTGGAGCGAGTACCCGTACTACGCACCGCTCGGTGCGGTGGTCGCGACGTCGCTGACAGTGCGTGCGTCGACACGCCGTGCGGGGCAGGCCGCCCTCGCGATCGCGCTGGGGGCCGCGATCGCGAGGGTCGTCGACCTGACGCCGCTGCCCGGCCTGCCCGCGCTCGCCGTGGTGGTGCTGGCCGGGGTGCTCGTGGCGCACTGGCGGCTGCTCGGCGACATGGGGTCGTGGGTGCCGACCTCTGCGCTGTTCGTCCTGGTCATCGGCGGTTCGGACCCGCTGGACTACGTGTCGGCGTACGTGGGCCTCACCCTCCTCGGGGCCTCGATCGGGGTGGGCGTCAACGCGCTGCTCCCGCCGCTGCCGCTCACCCCGGGCGAGCGTGCCCTCGCCGCCCTGGCGGAGGCAGCTGCCTCGCACCTGGACGAGCTGGCGGAGGCCGTCACCGCGGACGACCGGCCGCTGCCCGACCCCGCCGCGTTGTGGGCGGCCCGCGCCCGCGCGGACGCCGCCGTGCGGGAGACGCGCGAGGCGGCGCGCGCCAACTGGACCGCCGCACGCTACCGGCAGTGGCGCGAGCGTCAGGCGGCTGCCGCGGCGCGGATCGACACGGCGGCGGGGATCGCCGTCGACGTGGGGCGGGCGGTGCACGTCGCCCGGGCGGTGCAGTCCTCCCGCGGCGACCCGGTGACGTCGGGGGTGCACGTCCCGGTCGCCGCGACGCTCGACGCCGACGCCCGGCAGCACGTCGCCGACGCGCTCCGTGCCGCTGCCGCGCTCGTCCGCGAGCTCCCCGGCGAGGGTCCGGCTCCGGAGACGACGCAGTGCTTCGCTGATGCGCTCGACGTCCTGCGGGCGAGCCTGGCGACCGGACGCACCGCGGACACGCCCACGCGCGCGGCGGACGCGGTCGTCGTCGCGCTCGCACCGCTGCTGACCGGGTGACGCCGGCGGGGACCCGCCACCGCCCGCGTGCTGGCGCGCTACGGTCGGGCGATGGGTTCGATGACCGCGTTCGTGCTGCTCGTGTACGTGCTGGTGCCGGCCGTGCTCGCCTTCATCCTGTACCTGGTGGTTCGGCGCGCCGTCCGCGACGGGTTCCTCGACGCCCGCGAGGTGGACCGCCGGGAGGCGGCGCTCCGCCAGGCGGCCACGTCCGCCCCGCCCGCGCCCACCACCGCGCCGGTCCCCTCCGGCGGGGCGCGGCCCCCGTCCGACCCGGCCTGACCACCTCCGCCGCGTGCGGATCCGCACGCGCCTGACGCGCCGGGCGCGCCCGCACGAACGGATCCGAACGAGCTGGCACGGGCCGGGCGCACGACCCGGCGCCCCGGTGTCGTGGCCCGCGCCCCGCGTCCGCCGCCCGCCCGGCCGTCAGCCCCCGCCGTCGAGCGTGAACCGGACCGTGCGCCGCTCGACCGACGCCTCGGACAGCCGCACCCGCACGTCCGTGCCCAGCGGCAGCGACTCCCCCTCGACGCGCCCCCGCGCCGGCGGCTCCCGCAGCTGCACGACGCCCGAGGTCCCGTCGTCGCGCACGTCGACGACCACCCCGCCGAACTCCTCACCGACCCGGCCGCTCAGCAGGGCCGCCTCGACGAGGTCCACGCAGCCGCGGTCGTACGCGGCAGCCCGCCGGTCGCCGCCCGCCATGACGTCCGGCAGCGACGGCAGCGCCTCGCGCACCCACGCCGGCAGGTCGGCCCCCGCGCACAGCGCGACGCACGTCTCTCCCACGAACCGGTCGACCAGCCGGCGCAGCGGTGCCGTGGCGTGGGCGTACGGCGCGGCGATCGCGGCGTGCTGCGGCTGCTCGGGTGCCTCGCCGTCGAACGCCACGTACGCCGCGCCGCGCAGCAGGGTGGTCGCCTCGGTGAGCAGCGCCGCCTGCGCCGGCACCGAGGCGTCGAGCCCGCGCACGACCTCGGCGTGCCCGGCGCCGTCGGGCCACGGGACCCCGAGGGCGCGCGCCGTCCGCCGCAGCCGCTCGACGTCCCGGGGGTCGGCGGGCGGCAGGGTGCGGAGCACGCCGGTGCCGCCGTCGAGCATGAGCCGGGCGGCCGCCATGCCGGTCAGGAGCGACACCTGGGCGTTCCAGTCCTCGACGGGCAGGGTCGCCCGGCTGGTCAGCGTCCACCGGTCCGCCCCGTCGACCGCGACCTCCTGGTCCGGCGTCGGCAGCGTCAGCCCCCCGCGGGCGACCTCGGCCGCGACCCGCAGCCGCCCGACCTCCCGGAGCAGCTCCGGCGTGCCGTCCGCCGTGCCGGCGTCGAGGGCGCGCTGCACGCCGGCGTAGTCGAGCTGCGCCCTGCTGCGGACGACCGCGCGGTGCACCCGGACACGCGTGGGCTCGGCGTCGGCGTCCAGGTCGAGGTCCCACAGCAGCGCGGGGGCGTCCTGGTCCGGCAGCAGGCTCGCCGCCCCCTCGGACAGCCGCGGGGGGTGCAGCGGCACGCGGCCGTCGGGCGCGTAGAGCGTGACGACGCGGCGCCGGGCCTCCGCGTCGACCGCACCGCCGGGCCGCACCCACGCGCCGACGTCCGCGATGGCGTAGCGCAGGCGGTACCCGGAGCCGCGCCGCTCGAGGTGCAGCGCCTGGTCGAGGTCGCGCGAGCCGGCCGGGTCGATCGTCACGAACGGCACGTCCCGCGCGTCCTCCCGCGCGGCGCCGTCGTCCGACGGCCCGGCGGCCAGCACCTCGTCCACCTCGGCGAGCACGTCGGTGCCGAAGTCCCCCGGCACGTCGAGCTCGTCCCGCAGCGCGATGAGCCCCGCCCGGACGGCGGCGTCGACCCGCTGCGCACGGGCGTCCCCACCGGCGGGGCGGAGACGGACGTGGCGCACGCGGCGAGCCTAGGCCGACCGCGCGCTCTCCGCCCGAGGTCGGGCCCCGCGACGCGCGGGCGCTCGGCCGCGCCTGGTCGGGACCCACGTGCTCGGCGCCGCCCCCTCACGCCCCGCCCGCTCGGCCCCGGTCCTCAGCCGCGCTGCGAGAACGCCGCGTCGAACGCCGCGTCGGGCGCGTCGAACGCGAGGCGCCGCACGAACGCCAGCGCCTCGGGCGCACCGAGCAGCCGGTCCATGCCGGCGTCCTCCCACTCCACGGAGATCGGCCCGTCGTACCCGATGCTGTTGAGCACCCGGAACGCGTCCTCCCACGGCACGTCTCCGTGCCCGGTGGAGATGAAGTCCCAGCCGCGGCGCGGGTCCGCCCACGCGAGGTGCGACCCGAGCCGGCCGTTGCGGCCGTTGGACATCCGCTTCTTCGTGTCCTTGCAGTCCACGTGGTAGATCCGGTCGCGGAAGTCCCACAGGAACGCCACCGGGTCGAGGTCCTGCCAGACCATGTGGCTGGGGTCCCAGTTGAGGCCGAACGCCTCGCGGTGCCCGATGGCCTCCAGCGTCCGGACGGTGGTCCAGTAGTCGTAGGCGATCTCCGACGGGTGCACCTCGTGCGCGAACCGGACGCCGACCTCGTCGAAGACGTCGAGGATCGGGTTCCAGCGGTCGGCGAAGTCCTGGTACCCGGCGTCGACGGCCGCCTGGGAGACGGGCGGGAACATCGCGACGTACTTCCAGATGGACGACCCGGTGAAGCCCACGACGGTCTTCACCCCGAGGCGGGCGGCCATCCGGGCGGTGTGCTGCATCTCCGTCGCGGCGCGCTGCCGGACGCCCTCGGGGTCGCCGTCGCCCCAGACGACGTCCGGCAGGATGTCGCGGTGGCGCTGGTCGATCGGGTCGTCGCAGACCGCCTGCCCCTTCAGGTGGTTCGAGATCGCCCAGACCTGCAGGCCGTACCGCTCGAGGACGTCGAGCCGGCTCTGGACGTAGGCGTCGTCGTCCCAGCGCCACGGGTCCAGGTGGTCGCCCCAGCAGGCGATCTCGAGGCCGTCGTAGCCCCACTCGGAGGCGAGGCGGGCGACCTCCTCGAAGGGCAGGTCGGCCCACTGGCCGGTGAACAGCGTGACGGGTCGTGCCATGGTGCGCGCTCCTTCTCGGGTGGGCGGGTCGCGGCGGGGCGACCGGGGTCGTCGTGCGGGTGTCAGGCCAGCGGCACCCACCGGCTGTCGTCGGCGGCGCTGCGCTCCACGGCCTCGAGCACGCGCTGCACCTCGAGCCCGTCCGCGAACGACGGGCGGGGGTCGCGGCCGGCGGCGATGTCGCCGACGAGGTCGACCACCTGGTGCGTGAACGCGTGCTCGTAGCCGAGGCCGTGGCCCGCGGGCCACCAGTGCGCGATGTAGGCGTGCTGCGGCTCGGTCACCACCACGCGGCGGAACCCCGCGACGGCGGCGTCCTCGGTGGCGTCGTGGACGTGCAGGACGTTCATGTCCTCGAAGTCGAACGCGAGGGACCCGCGCTCGCCGTTGACCTCCAGCCGCAGGGCGTTCTTGCGGCCCGTCGCGAACCGGGTGGCCTCGAAGACGCCGAGCCCGCCACCGGAGAGCCGGGCCAGGAACACGGCGGCGTCGTCGACGGTCACCGGCCCCCGCCCGGTGCCCGCCGTGCCGTGCAGACCGGCGAAGTCCGCGGCGACCGGGCGCTCCCGCACGAACGTCTCGAGCAGGGCGGAGACGCCGGTCAGGCGCTCACCCGTCACGTACTGCGCGAGGTCCACCGCGTGCGACGCGATGTCGCCGAGCGCCCCGGACCCGGCTGCCTCCTTGTCGAGCCGCCACGACAGCGGCGCCTCGGGGTCGGTCAGCCAGTCCTGCAGGTACTGCACCCGCACGTGGCGGATCGTCCCGATGCGACCCTGCTCGACGAGCGTGCGGGCGAGCTGCACCGCCGGGACGCGCCGGTAGGTGTAGCCGACCATCGAGCGCACGCCCCGGGCGGCGGCGGCCTCCGCGGCGGCGACCATGACCTCCGCCTCCGCGACGGTGTTCGCGAGCGGCTTCTCGCACAGCACGTGCTTGCCGGCCTCCAGGGCGGCCACCGCGATCTCGGCGTGCGTGCTGCCGGGGGTGCAGATGTCGACCAGGTCGACGTCGTCGCGGTCCACCAGCTCCCGCCAGGACGTCACCGACTCCTGCCAGCCGAGCCGGTCCGCGGCCGCCTTGACCGCCCCCGCGTCGCGGCCGCCCAGCACCCGCATCACCGGCGTCCGCGGCAGGTCGAAGAACCGCGGCGCCGTGCGCCACGCCTGCGAGTGCGCCGCGCCCATGAACGCGTACCCGACCATCCCGACGCGCAGCGGCGCCGTCGTCGTCCCGTCCGTCACGAGACCCTCCTCTGCTGGGGGCGGCGGGGCCGGCCGGCGCGCGCCCGGCCCCGCCGCCCGCCGGTCAGGACTCGAACGCCGAGTCGATGTACTGGTCGACGTTGTCCGCGGTCACCACGGGTGCGTAGAGCTGCACCGTGCGCGGCACCCCGGAGGACGCGAGGTCGCTCAGCGACTTCTCGTGCGCCACCAGCCGGGCCAGCCGGATGCCGTCCGCCGCCTGGGTGGACGGGTAGACGACGGTGGCCTGCAGGACGGAGTCGCCGGACTGGATCTCCCGCATGACGTTCGCGGAGCCCGCGCCCCCGACCATGAAGAACTCGTCGCGGCCGGCGTTCTCGATGGCGGCCAGGACGCCGACCCCCTGGTCGTCGTCGTGGTTCCAGATGGCGTCGATCTCGGGCGCCGCCTGCAGCAGGTTCGCCGCCGCCTGCTCCCCGCCCTGGACGGTGAAGTCCGCGGCGACGCGGTTGCTGACCTCCAGGCCGCAGCCGTCGAGCGCGTCGGCGAAGCCCTGGCTGCGGTCCTGCGTCAGGGGCAGCGAGTCGATGCCGGCGATCTCGGCCACCACCGCGTCCGGGTCGTCGCCGAGCTGCTCGCAGATGTACGTGCCGGCGGACACGCCCATGCCGCAGTTGTCGCCCAGCACGGTGGCCCGGGAGGCGAACGGGCTGGAGAACTCGCGGTCGACGTTGATGACCGGGATGCCGGCCTCCATCGCCTTCGTCGCCACGTCGGTGAGCGCCGCACCGTCGAACGGCAGCAGCACGATCGCGTCGACGCCGTCGTTGATGAACTGCTCGATCTGGCTGATCTGCAGGTTGACGTCGTTGGTGCCCTCGGCGACGCGGAGCTCGACGTCGGAGTACGTCTCGGCCTCCTCCTGGGCGGCCGTCGTGATCGCGCCCATCCAGCCGTGGTCGGCCGCCGGGGCGGAGAAGCCGATGACGACCTCCTCGCCGGCCTCGTCGTTGTCGGACACGGCCTGCTGGGAGGTGGTGCCGCGGTCGGCGTCGCCGTCGTCCTCCTCGGCCGGGGTGTTGGAGGTGCAGGCGGCCAGGAAGGCCACGGACAGGACCGCGACGGACGCCAGCGTGCGGCGGCGGCGCAGGGTCGGGCGAGCGGACATGGGATCTCCTTCGACGATGTCCAGCGGGCGGGTGGGTGTCGTGCGGTGGGCCTCCGAGCGGGCGCGACGCGGTGCGCCGGACCGCCGGCGGCTAGGTCGTGCGGGGTGCCGAGCGCGTCGTGAAGCGCTGCTGCAGCAGGACGGCGGCGATGATGATCGCGCCCTTGGCGACGGCCTGGACCGAGGAGTCCAGGTTGTTCTGGACGAAGATGTTCGTGAGCGTCGCGAAGATCAGGACGCCCAGGACGGTGCCGACGATGGTGCCGCGGCCGCCGGCGAGCAGCGTGCCGCCGACGACCACCGCGGCGATCGCGTCCAGCTCGTAGAGCTGGCCGTTGGTGGAGGACCCCGCACCGGTGCGGGCCAGCATCATGACCCCGGCGATCCCGGCGGCGAGGCCGGACAGCGCGTACAGCAGCATGGTGTGCCGCCGGACCGCGATGCCGGCGAGCCGGGCGGCCTCCGGGTTGCCGCCGACGGCGACCGTGCGGCGGCCGAAGGTGGTGCGGTTCAGCAGGAACCAGCCCGCGACCGCGACGGCGGCGAAGATCCAGACGATCTTCGGCACGCCGAGCAGGTCGCCCTTGAACGTGGACGAGAACGACGACACGGTCACGAGCTGGGTGCGCCGCTGCGCGATGAGCTCGGCGAGCCCCCGGGCGGCGACGAGCATGGCGAGCGTCGCGATGAACGCGACCACCCGCCCGTAGGCGACGAGCACGCCGTTCACGAGGCCGGCCGCCACGCCGACGAGCAGCGCGCAGCCGACCATCACGATCCAGCCGTACTGCTCGGCCATGGTCTGGGTCGCGAGCGTGGTCGCCCACACCGACGCCAGCCCGAGCACCGACCCGACGGACAGGTCGATGCCGCCGGCCGTGATGACGAACGTCATGCCGATGCTGATCACCCCGATGATCGAGGCGGTCGACAGGATGACGAGGAGGTTGTCGACGCTGGCGAACCTGCTGCCGGCGGTGACGTAGCCGACCACGCCGATCGCGGCGAGCGCGATGACGAGGCCGAGCGTGCGGGCGGCGCCGCCGGAGGCCGGGCCGCGCCGGGTGCGCACAGGCGGAGGGGCCGCCCGCTCGGTCCGGGCCGGCTCGTCCGCCGTCGGCGTCGAGACCTGGTGCTCGCTCACGCGGCACTCCCTTCCATGACGAGGTCGAGCACGGCGTGCTCGTCGATGGCGGCGGCGGGGCCCTCGTGGACGACCCGTCCCTCGGAGACGACGAGCACCCGGTCCGCCAGGCCGAGCACCTCCGGGATCTCGCTGGAGACGACCACGACGGCCGCGCCCTCGTCGGCGAGCCGGCGCACGAGGGCGTAGATCTCGGCGCGCGCGCCGACGTCCACCCCGCGGGTCGGCTCGTCGAGCAGCAGCACGCGGCAGCCGTGGACCAGCCAGCGCGCGAGCATCGCCTTCTGCTGGTTGCCGCCGGACAGGGTGCGCATGGCGCGGTCGACGCCCGCGGGGCGCAGGTCGAGCGCCTCGGCCTGCTCCCGGGCCGCGGCCCGCTCGGCGCGCTCGTCGAGCAGCCCGCCGCGCGCGAAGCGGCCGAACGTCGAGAGCGTGATGTTCCGGTAGACGGGCTCGTCCAGCAGCAGGCCCTGGGCCTTGCGCTCCTCGGGGGCCAGGCCGACACCGGCGGCCACCGCGGCCGGGACCGTCCCGGGGCGCAGTCGCCGGCCGGCGACCTGGACGCTCCCGGCCGTCGCCCGGCGTGCGCCGTAGACGGTCTCCAGGATCTCCGACCGGCCCGACCCCACCAGGCCCGCGAGCCCGAGGATCTCCCCGGCGCGGACCTGGAAGGTCACGTCCTCGAACGCGCCCCGCAGCGCGAGCCCCTGCACGTCGAGCACGACGGGTGCGTCGGGCGCGACCCCGGGCGCGGGCGGGAACGCGTACTCGACCGCCCGGCCGGTCATGAGCCGGATGAGGTCCCGGGTGGGCGTCTCGCGAGCCGGCAGGTCGCGGGCGACCGTCCGGCCGTCCTTGAGCACCGTGATGCGGTCGCCGACCGCGCGGATCTCCTCCATGCGGTGCGAGATGTAGACGATGGCCACGCCGGACGCCGTGAGCTCGCGCACCACCCGGAACAGGTTCTGCACCTCGTCGGCGTCGAGCACCGCGGACGGCTCGTCCATCACGATGACGCGGGCGTCGTGCGACAGGGCGCGCGCCATGGAGACGACCTGCTGGGCGGCGGCGGGCAGCGAGCCGACCTCCTGCCCGGGCGAGATCTCCGGGTGGCCGAGGCGGGCGAGCAGCTCGCGGGTGCGGCGGCGTGCGTCGCCCCGCCGGGAGACTCCGGCGGTGGCGAGCTCGTGGCCGAGGAACACGTTCTCGGCGACGGTGAGGCCGCCGACCACGTCGAGCTCCTGGTACATCGTCGCGATGCCGAGCCGCAGGGCGGCCACCGGGTGCGGGATCGTGACGACCTGGCCGTCGACGAGGACCTCGCCCTCGGTGGGCTGGTGGGCGCCGGCCAGCACCTTGATGAGCGTCGACTTCCCGGCACCGTTCTGCCCGAGCAGGCAGTGCACCTCCCCCGGCAGCACGTCGAGGTCGACGCCGTCCAGCGCCCGCGCCCCGGGGAACTGCTTGACGATGCCGCGCATCCGCAGCAGCGGCTGCGGGTCCTCCCGCGGAGGGTCCTCGTTGACCATGGGAGCGAACGTAGGCGTACTTCTGTCGTCCGTCAATCATAAGTTCGATGTCGTCCGTCAGAGTTACCCAACCGTGACGCGCAGAAGCGGCGCCGGTTCGTGGTTCACTAAGCGCCATGCAGGACGTGGTGAGGCTCCCCCAGCGGCACACGGGCGCCGGCGACTTGTTCCAGCTGCTGCGCGACGGCGCGCCGCGCACCCGCGCCGACCTCGCCGCCGCCACCGGCCAGGCACGCTCCACCGTCACCGCCCGGGTCGACCAGCTCCTCGCCGCCGGGCTGATCGCGCCGGCCGGCGAGGCGTCCTCCACCGGCGGCCGCCCCCCGACCACCTTCGCGTTCCGGCCCGGCGCCCGGGTGGTGCTCGCCGTCGACCTCGGCGCCACCCACGCCCGCATGGCCGTCACCGACCTGGCCTCGACCGTGCTGGCCGAGGCGGAGGCACCGCTGCCCATCGCCGACGGGCCGGACGTCGTGCTCGGCTGGGTGGTCGAGCACGGGCGGGCGCTGCTGGCCCAGGCCGGGCGCCGGCCCGAGGACCTCGTCTCCGTCGGCGTCGGCCTGCCGGGACCCGTCGAGCACTCCACGGGCCGGCCCATCAACCCGCCGATCATGCCCGCGTGGGACGACGTCGACGTGCCCGGCATCCTCGCGGCGCAGCTCGGGGCGCAGGTGCTGGTCGACAACGACGTGAACCTCATGGCCCTCGGCGAGCACCGCTCCGCGTGGCCGGACGTCGACGACATGCTCTTCGTCAAGGTCGCCACAGGCATCGGCTCGGGGATCATCTCAGACGGCCGGCTGCGTCGGGGCGCCCAGGGCGCGGCGGGCGACATCGGCCACATCGCGGTGCCCGACGCGGCGGACGTGCCGTGCCGGTGCGGGAACCTCGGCTGCCTCGAGGCGGTCGCCAGCGGGCGGGCGCTCGCCGAGCAGCTCGCCGCCGCCGGGCTGCCCGCGCGCGACGGCGCCGACGTCGTCGCCCTGGTCCGGGCCGGCGACCTCGCCGCGGGCCGCGCCGTGCGGCAGGCCGGGCGGGAGATCGGCTCGGTGCTCGCGGCGTGCGTCAGCCTGCTCAACCCGTCGCTGGTCGTCATCGGCGGCGTCGTCGCCGAGGCCGGCGAGCACCTCATCGCCGGCATCCGCGAGGTCGTCTACCAGCGCTCCCTGCCGCTCGCGACGCAGCACCTGCGCATCGTCACGTCGCAGGCGCGGTCGCAGGTCGGCATCCTCGGCGCGTCCGCGATGGCGGTCGACCACGTGCTCGCGCCCGAGGCGGTCGACGCGCTGGTCGAGTCGCGCATCGCCTGACGCGCGCGGCCGGCCGGATCAGCCGACGGCCGCCCCCGCGACGGCGGCCAGCGCCGTCCGGAGCCCCGCCGCCCGCTCGGCGAAGCCGCGCTGCCGCCGCACGTACTCCGCCTTGCCGTCGGGCGTCTCGATCGCCACCGGCTCCAGCCCGTACGCCGTCACGTCGTACGGCGAGGCCTGCATGTCCGTGCGGCGGATCTCCGCGGCCAGCTCGAACGCGTCGAGCAGCAGGGCGCCCGGCACCAGCGGCCCGAGCTTCAGGGCCCACTTGTACAGGTCCATGTTCGCGTGCAGGCACCCGGGCTGCTCGTCGCGCACCTGGGACTCCCGGGTCGGCTGCGTGGCGTTGCGGGGGCGCGCCTCCGGCGTGAAGAACCGGAACGCGTCGAGGTGGGTGCACCGGATGCGGTGCGACTCGACGACCGCGTCCGTCCCGGCCGGCCCGAGGCGCAGCGGGAGCGCGTGCCGCCGGTCCGCGCCGTCCTGGCGGTAGACCATCGCCCACTCGTGCAGCCCGAAGCAGCCCGTCGCGGCGGGGCGGGCCGCCGTCGCGGAGAGCAGCGCGTGCACGTACCGGACCGTGTCGCCGCGGTCGGCCAGGAACGCGTCGAGGTCCAGCGCGACGACGCCGTCGCCGCCGGTCCGGTACCAGCGCCAGCCCGCGTGCGGCGCGGGGCCGTCGGCGCCGGGGGCCAGCGCGACGCCGCCCCCGGGGTGCCAGCGACGGAGCTGCGCGGGCTTCGCCGGGTAGTACTCGAACAGGAAGTCCTCGACCGCGTGCCGCTCCCCGCGCGCCCGGCGGTCGCGGTGGGCCGCCGTGAGCGCGTCGGCGCGTGCCGCGTGGCCGTCCGCGGCGGCACGCCACGCGACGGCGTCCAGGACCTGCGGCGCGGTCGGCGGCGCGGGGTCGGGCAGGGCGGTGGCGGTCACGTCGTCCAGGGTAGGAGGCCCCGCTGCCTCAGGCGCCGCGCGGCGCCCGCGGCGACCGGCCGGCCCGGCACCGTCAGCACCGCGAGGCAGGCCACGACCAGGGCGACGCCGGCCCACCCCGCGGCGGGCAGCCGCTCGCCGACCACGACGACCGCGAGCACTGCCGCGACGGCGGGCTCGAGCAGGCTCAGCGTGGTGGCCGTGCTGGCAGGCACGTGCGCGAGCCCCCACCCGAACAGCACGTACCCCGTGAACATCGGCACCAGCGCCATGTAGACCCCGACGGCCGCGTTCGGCCACGACGCCACCAGCGGCGCGCCGGTCAGCAGCAGCACCGGCAGCAGCAGGACGCCGCCCACGCCGAACACGGCACCCATCGACGCCCGCGACGGCACCCCGGCGCGCATCAGCCGGTGCGCGACCCAGGAGTAGAGGGCGTACGTCGCGCCGGCGACCAGGCCGAGCCCCACGCCGGCGGCCGACGCCCCTGCGCCCGGAGCCCCGGCCGACGCCTCACCGGCCGCCACGGCCTCGGCGGCGCAGAGCAGCACGACGCCCGTGAGGCCCACCGCCGCGGCCAGCAACCAGCGCCGCGTGAGCCGCCGCCCGTCGACCACACGCTCCACGAGGGCCGACGCCAGCGGCGCCGACCCGAGCGACACCACGGTGCCGACCGCGACGCCGGCCAGCCGCATCGAGGAGTAGAACGCCAGCGGGTACACGGCCACCGCCAGCCCGCCCAGCAGCACCAGGCCGCGTCGCGCCAGCAGGGCGCCGGCGTGCCCGCGCAGCAGCCGCCCCGCCAGCGCGGCCTGCAGCAGCCCGCCGACGCCCATCGCCGCGGCGCCGATCGCCAGCGGGCCGACCTGCGGCGCGAACGTCGCGGCCGTCCCGGTCGTCCCCCACAGCACGGAGGCCGCCAGCACGGCGAGGGACCCGAGCCCCGTGCGCGCGGCGACCGCCCCCGTCACAGACCCGCCAGCAGGTCCGCCGCCAGGGCGCGCGCCCGGCCCAGCCGGTAGTCGTCGCCCTCGAGGCCCGCGCGGGCCATCGACCCCTCGAGCAGGAACGCGAGGTGCTCCGCGACGTCCGCGACGCGCGCCGGGTCGTCCGGGAGCAGCGCGGTCAGGTGCCCGGCGACGATGCCCTCGACCTCCTCCTTGTGCGCCCGCACGGCCGCGCGGCCCGGGTCGCCGACGGGCAGCTCGGCCGCAGCGTTGAGCAGGCCGCAGCCGCGGAACCCGTGGACGTAGCCCGCGTGCGCGTGGTCGGCGTAGGCGTCGAAGACCGCGAGCACGCCGGCGCGCGGGTCGTCACCGGCCTGCGCGAGCCGGGCGCGGTAGAGGTCGAGCCACTCCGCGTGCCGGGCGACGAGGTACGCCTCGACGAGCTCGGCCTTGGAGGCGAAGTTGTTGTAGAGGCTCATCTTGGCGACGCCCGCGTCGGCGGTGATCGCGTCGATGCCGGTGGCGGCGATGCCGTCGGCGTAGAACCGGCGCGCTGCTGCCGCCAGCAGCCGGTCGCGCGCGGGGCGTCGCCGGGCGGTCGCTGTCGGGCCGGCAGCGTCGACCGCCGCGTCCCTGGTCCCCGCCATCGCCCGCCTCCGCCCGCCGCGCCACAGGTGGGTAGACCGGTCTACCCACCTCCGCATCGTCACACGGCGTCCGCGTACGTGTCCACCACCGAAACGTCCAGGGCGAACTCGACCGGCGTCGGCCCGAACAGCAGCCGGCCCGCCTCCACCGCGGCCTCCCGGACGATCACGGCGACCTGCTCCGCCACGTCCACCGGTGCGTGCACCATCACCTCGTCGTGCAGGAAGAACACCAGGTGCGGCCGGCCGGGCAGCTCGCGCAGCCGGCGCCGCAGCTCCGCCATCCAGCACAGCGCCCACTCCGCCGCCGTGCCCTGCACGACGAAGTTCCGCGTGAAGCGGCCCCAGTCACGCGCGCGCCGGCGGACCTCACGCACGTCCTCCGGCGCCGCACCCTCCGCGGAGGCCGCCTGCCGCGCCGCCAGCCACGCGGCGGACGGCCGCGGGGAGGACCGCCCGAGCCACGTCGTCACCTGCTCGCCGCGCTCCCCCGCCCGCGCGGCCTCCTCGACCAGCGCGACGGCGCGCGGATAGGCACGCGCCAGCTGCGGCATGAGCACCGCGCTCGCCCCGGTCGTCGCACCGTAGATCGCCCCGAGCATCGCGTACTTGGCCTGCTGCCGGTCCGCGACGGTGCCCGCCTCCACCACCCCCGCGTACAGGTCCGCGTGCCGGCCGGCCGCCGCCATCGCCTCGTCGCCCGACATCGCGGCCAGCACCCGCGGCTCGAGCTGCGCGGCGTCGGCCACGACCAGTCGCCACCCCGGGTCGGCGCGCACGGCCGCCCGGATGCCCGCGGGCAGCTGCAGCGCGCCGCCGCCGCTGCTCGCCCACCGGCCGGTCACCACGCCGGCGGGCACGTAGTCGGGGCGGAACCGGCCGTCGCGCGCCCAGCGGTCCATCCACGCCCAGCCGTTCGCGGACAGCAGCCGGGCGAGCTTCTTGTACTCGAGCAGCGGCTCGCGCACCGGGTGGTCCTGCGCACGGATCTCGGAGGTCCGGGTCGACTCGACGTCCAGCCCGGCCGCGCGCAGCGCCCGCAGCAGCTCGGGCTGGGAGTCCGGGTTGAGCCCGGGCCGGTCCAGCGCCCTCGCGACCTCGCCGGCGAGCGCCGCCAGCCGTGCCGGGCGCTCGCCGTCGCGCGGCCGGGGTCCGAGCAGCCGCGTCAGCAGGGCGTCGTGCACGTCCGCGCGGAACGGGAGCCCGTCGTGCCGCATCTCCGCCGCGATCAGCGCACCGGCCGACTCGGCAGCGAGCAGCAGCCGGAGCCGGCCGTCGTCCCCGCACGCCTCCAGCACGCGCAGCTGCCGGCTCAGCTCGCCCGGCACGTCCGGCGCGTCCGCCGGCTCCGGGGCCGTCAGGTCGTCGAACAGGCTGGGCTCGGCGGCGTCGGGCTGCTCGACCGCCGGCGAGGCGCGGTCCCACGGTCCGTCCGGCTCGTCGGCGAACGCCGTCCCCGCGCACCGGGTGCTGCGCCGCAGCACGACGTGGCAGAGCCGCAGGTCGTGCGCCCGCTCCACACGCACACCCGCGGCGAGCAGGGCCGGGTACCAGTGCTCGGTGTCGTCCCAGACCCAGCGCGGGCGGCTCCGCTCCCGGTCCGCCACCGCGGCGGGCAGGTCCGGCCCCGCCACCCGTTCCGGGGGACCGGCCACGCCGGCGACGGCCTCGGCGGTCCCGGCGACGTCGCGCAGCACGGCACCGCCGGGCCGCTCGGGATCGGCAGCGACGAGGACGAACGGCACACCGTCCATTCTCCCTGCACGGTCCGACACCCGGGCCGTGCACGTCCTACGCTGGCACGATGACCGAGCAGGCGAGCGGCCCCGCGGGGCTCCCCGAGCAGGAGACGATCCTCCTGGCGGCCTTCGAGGGCTGGAACGACGCGGGTTCCGCCGCGAGCCAGGCCCTCGAGCACCTGCACGAGGTGTGGGGCGCGGAGCAGGTCGACGAGCTCGACCCGGAGGAGTACCACGACTTCCAGGTCAACCGACCCGTGATCGCCGCGGGCCCCGACGGTCGCCGGGAGATCACCTGGCCGAGCACCGCGGTCGCCGTCGCCACGGCCCCGCAGTCACGCCGGCGAATCGTGCTCGTCCACGGCATCGAGCCCTCGATGCGGTGGCGGCGCTACTGCGGCGAGCTGCTGGACATCGCGCAGGGCCTGCGCGCGACCACCGTCGTGACGCTCGGCGCGCTGCTGGCGGACGTGCCGCACACCCGGCCCATCCCGGTCACCGCCACGAGCGAGGACCCGGACGTCCGGGAGGCGCTCGGCCTCGACGCGAACTCGTACGAGGGCCCGACCGGCATCGTCGGCGTCCTGCAGCACGAAGCCGCCGCGCGCGGGCTGCGCACCGTGTCGCTGTGGGCGGCGGTGCCGCACTACGTCGCGCACCCGCCGTCGCCCAAGGCCACGCTCGCTCTGCTGCACCGCATCGAGGCCCTCACCGGCGAGACCGTGGCGCTCCGCGACCTGCCCGAGGACGCCGCCGCGTGGCAGGCCGGCGTCGACGAGCTCGCGGACGAGGACTCCGAGATCGCGGAGTACGTCCGCCAGCTGGAGGAGGCCAAGGACACCGCGGAGCTCCCCGAGGCGAGCGGCGAGGCGATCGCCCAGGAGTTCGAGCGCTACCTGCGCCGCCGCGACAAGGGCATCGGCGGCTGACGCCGGTCCCCGTCCGGACGGCGTCGGCGGCTACAGCCGCACGCCCAGCAGCGCGTTGACGGCGCGGGCGACGACGCCCGGCGCCCCCTGCTCGTCCTCGGCACCCGCGAGCGAGGCGTCCGCCCACGCGTCGACGGCCCGCAGCGCCCGCGGAGCGTCCAGGTCGTCCGCCACGGCCGCCCGCACGGCGGCGAGGGTGGCGTCCGCCGAGGGCCCGCCGTTCCCGGAGACCGCGGCGCGCCACCGCTCCAGGCGCGCCTGCGCGGAGACCAGCGCGTCCTCGGTCCACTCCCAGTCCGCGGCGTAGTGGTGGTCGAGGATCGCCAGCCGCACCGCCATGGCGTCCACGCCCCGGGCGCGCAGCTCCGACACCAGCACGAGGTTGCCGAGCGACTTGCTCATCTTCTCGCCGTCCAGGCCCACCATCCCGGTGTGCACGTGCGTCCGCGCCCCGTGGCCGGCGTCGATCAGCCGGGCGTGGGACGTGCTCATCTCGTGGTGCGGGAACCGCAGGTCCGACCCGCCGCCCTGCACGTCGAACGGCAGGCCCAGGCCGTCGCGCGCGATGACCGCGCACTCGATGTGCCAGCCGGGCCGCCCGCGACCCAGGTCGCCGCCGTCCCAGCACGGCTCGCCCGGGCGCGCCGCCCGCCACAGCAGCGGGTCGAGCGGGTCCCGCTTGCCGGGCCGGTCGGGGTCGCCGCCCCGCTCGCCGAACAGCGCGAGCATCGCGGCCCGGTCCAGCCGCGCGACCCGCCCGAACGCCGGGTCGACCGAGAGGTCCGCGTACACGTCGCCCGTGCCCTCGCCGTGGGCGTCCGGGACCCCGACGACGTAGGCGGCCCCGGCCGCCACGAGCGCGTCGACCGCGGCCACCACGTCGGGCACCGCCTCGACGGCTCCCGTGTACACGTCGGGCGGCACGACGCCCAGGGCGGTCATGTCCTCCAGGTACAGCGCGGTCTGGTCCGCCGCGAGCTCCCGCCAGTCGACCCCCGTGGCCTCGGCACGCTCCAGCAGCGGGTCGTCGACGTCCGTCACGTTCGACGCGTAGCGGACACGCTTGCCCTCGTCGAGCCACGCGCGGACCAGCAGGTCGAAGGCCACGTACGTCGCCGCGTGCCCGAGGTGCGTCGCGTCGTACGGCGTGATGCCGCACACGTACAGCGTCGCGTCCGTGCCCGGTGCGGCGACCACGAGCTCGCCGCTCGAGGTGTCGCGCACGCGCACGGGCCCTCCCTGGCCGGGGAGCTGCGGGATCTGCGGGGCGGGCCAGGTGAGCACGGCGTCGAGCGTAGTCGGCGGTCCGGGGTGCTGCCGCCCGCGTCCGTGCGGGCCCGGCCGGGTGACCGTGGCCCCGGGGCGGCGCGTCGCCGGGCGGACACGGGCGGCCCCCGGGACAATCCGCCGCATGGAGCATGCGTGGGTCCACGGCGACGACGGGTGGGCGGCGACACCGCCGGAGGGGCTGCTGGGGCTGCTGGCGGCCGCCGAGCCACCCAGCGCCTGGGTGCACGTCGACGCGGTGGCCGGTCTCGCGGACGCCGCGCGGCAGGCCGGCATCCCGGACTCGGTGGTCCGCCGGTCGGTCGACGGCGGCCAGGGCGACCCGCGCCACCCGCAGCTGCGGCGGCTGCCCGGCGGCGGCCGCTACCTCGTGAGCCCGACGCTCGCCTACGACGCCCGGACCCGTGACGTGCGGACCGGCACCTGGGCGGCCCTCGTCGTCGACGACGTGACCATCACCGCGGAGGAGGGACCGGGGGGCCTGCTCGCCGACGTGCTCGAGCACCTCGGCGATCCGGAGCGGCTCCCGCAGGACGTCCCCAGCCACGTGTTCGCGGCCGCGCTGATGTCGCTCGTGCGCCGCGCCGGGGACGTCGAGGTCGGCGTCGGGGAGGCCGTCGCCGACGTCGAGCAGATCGTCTTCACACCCGCCTCCGACGACCCGGCCGCGGTGGTGTACGACCTCAAGCGCGAGATCGCCGAGGCGCGTCGCGCCCTCGTCCCGCTGCTCGCCGCGTTCCCCGAGCTGGTCGCCGAGCAGGAGGACAGCCGGCGCGAGACGCGCACCATGCGGTGGATGCGCCGGCTCGACACCGCGCTCGGGAAGGTGGACCGCCACCTCGACAGCCACGACCGGCTGCTCGGCGACATGCTGAATGTGCACCTGTCCCAGGTCTCGGTCCGGCAGAACGAGGACATGCGCAAGATCTCCGCCTGGGCCGCGATCATCGCGGTCCCGACGCTGATCGCGGGCGTGTACGGCATGAACTTCGACCACATGCCGGAGCTGCACTGGCTCGCCGGCTACCCGCTCTCGGTGCTGCTCATGGCCGGCGCGGCGTTCGTGCTCTACCGGCTGTTCAAGCGGTCCGGCTGGCTGTGAACCGGGCCGCGGCTACGCTGGCACACCCTCACGCCCCCGCCGGAAGCGAGCCGACCGTGCCCCGACCCGTCCCCTGGCTGCTCGTCGTCGCCGCGGCGCTCGTGGTGCTGGCGCTGACCCCGCCCGGACGCGAGGTCGCGGCACCGCTGTGGGCCGGCGCGCTGGTGGCCCTGCTGGTCGCGCTGGTGCTCGAGGTGCGGGGCTGGCGCGCCGCGCGAGGGCGCCCACGACGGGGTGCGGGGCCGGACCGGCGCTGACCCGCAGGCGTCAGGCGCCCGCGAGCGGGTCGAGCACGCCCGTGACGAGCAGCAGCGCCACGACCACCGCGAGGCCGATCCGGTAGACCACGAACGGCCGGTAGGAGTACGTCGACACGATCTTCAGGAACCCGATGATCACCACGTACCCGACCACGAACGCCACCAGCGTCGCGACGAGCGTCACCCCCAGCCCGGGCGTCCCGGGCGTGCCGAAGTCCCCGACGCTGGACCCGAGCTGGTAGAGACCGGACCCGAGCACCGCGGGGATCGCGAGCAGGAACGAGTATCGGGCGGCGGCCTCGCGCGTGTAGCCGAGCAGCAGGCCGGCGGTGATGGTGCCGCCGGACCGGGACACGCCCGGCACCAGGGCCATCGCCTGCGCGAGCCCGAACCACACGGCGTGCCGCGGCGTCAGCCCGGTGAGCGGCCGGCTCCGGCGCCCGCGCCGGTCCGCCCAGTCCAGCACCAGGGCGAACCCGGCCAGCGTCAGGACGATGAGCCACAGGTTGCGGAACGGCTTCTCGATCGCGTCCTGGAACAGCAGGCCGAGCACGACGATCGGCACAGACCCCAGGGCGATGAACCAGGCCATGCGCGCGTCGGGGTCCGCCTCGCCGTCCGCCGGCGCCCCGAGCCGCGACCGCCAGTCCGACCCGAGGTCGCCGCGCACCGCCCGCCACCAGTGCGTGCAGATCCGGGCGATGTCGCGGCGGAAGTACAGCAGCACGGCCGTCTCGGTCCCGATCTGCGTGATCGCGGTGAACGCCGCACCCGGGTCGCCGGAGCCGATCAGCTCCCCCACGATGCGCAGGTGCGCGGACGACGACACGGGTAGGAACTCCGTGAGGCCCTGCACGAGGCCGAGGACCACCGCCTCGAACACGTTCATGCGACGGTCCCGTTCTCGATGCGCGCAGCCACGAGGCGCCACGATAGCGGCTGGCCCTGGGCACCCGGATACGCTCGGGCGCATGGAACAGCGCCAGCTCGGACGGACCGGCCTGCGGGTCTCCCACCTCGGCCTCGGGACGCTGACCTGGAGCCGGGACACCGACGCGCACGACGCGGCCGAGCAGCTCCGCGACTTCGCGGAGGCCGGCGGCACGCTCGTCGACACGTCCGCGTCCTACGCCGACGGCGGCGCGGAGGAGCTGCTGGGGTCGCTGCTCGGGGACGTCGTCGCGCGCGAGGACGTCGTCCTGTGCACCAAGGCGGGCGTGCGTCGCACCCCCGACGGCGGCGTCGTGGACGCGTCGCGGGGCGCCCTGCTCGACACGCTGGACGCGTCGCTCCGCCGCCTCGGGACGGACCACGTCGACCTGTGGCTGGTGCAGACGCCCGACCCCCGCACGCCCCTCGCGGAGACCGTGAGCGCCCTGCGCCGCGCGGTGGACTCGGGGCGCGCCCGCTACGTCGGGCTGTCGAACCACGCCGGCTGGCAGGTCGCCCGCGCGGCCACCCTGCTCGGCGACGACCCCGGGCTCGCCGCCGTGGAGGCCGAGTACTCGCTGCTCCAGCGCGGCATCGAGCGGGAGGTGCTGCCCGCCTGCGCCGACCTCGGCATCGGCGTCCTCGCGTGGTCGCCGCTCGGCCGCGGGGTGCTGACGGGCAAGTACCGGCGCACCGTCCCCGCCGACTCCCGCGCGGCGTCCCCGCACCTGGCGGGGTTCGTGGAGCCCTACCTGGGGTCGGTGGCCGCCGCGGTCGTCGAGGCGGTCGTCACGGCCGCCGACGGGCTCGGGCGCGCGCCGCTGGAGGTCGCGCTCGCCTGGCTGCGGGTGCGCGCGCAGGTCGCGTCCGCGGTGGTCGGCGCGCGGACGCCCGCGCAGCTGCGCGCCTCGCTCGCCGCCGAGGACGTCGAGCTGCCCCCGGAGATCCTGCGGGCGCTCGACGAGGTCAGCGCACCGGGCCTGGGGTACCCCGAGCGCCGTTGACGTCCGCGGGCCGGACCCGCCGCGTCAGGAGCCGGGACGGACCGCGTCGTCCTCGTCGTCGTACGCGTACTCGGGCAGGTCGTCGAGGTCGTCGTCGTCCGTGGCGTCGTCGTCCTCGTCGTCCTCGTCGTCCTCCTCCGCGAGGTAGAACGGCGTGGCCTCGCCGTGCACGGTGCCGAGCGCGTCGTCGTACACCTCGAAGGCGTCCGCCAGCACGTCGTACGCGTCGTCCACGGCGGGGTCGTCCTCGCCCCGACGGGTCGCCACGGCCGTGTAGTGCGCCTCCAGGGCAGCGATGAGCCGGTCCAGCGCCGCGCGCGGGTCGATAGCCATGCGATGACCGTAGCGCCGCACCAGGCACAATGGCACCCACGACGTCAGCGGAAGGCGGTGCGCATGGCACGCACGGACCAGGGCGCGAAGCGGCCCGACTCCCCCGAGGCGGCACGGCAGTACGAGTACCGCGTCCTCACGATCCCCCGGAGCACGAGCCGCAACGACGCCCGGCGGCTGCTCACCGACGAGGCGGAGTACGGCCGCTGGGAGCTCGCGCGGACGCTGCTCTACTCCGGCGGGGAGCGCAAGGTGTGGCTGCGGCGCCGGATCATCCGGGTCCGGTCGACGCTCGGGGCGTTCGGGGACTGACCCCTGCGGCCGGGCGCCGCGCGGGGCTCAGGCCTCCCGCAGCAGGCCGTCCAGCACCCGGACGCCGAACCGCAGCGAGTCGGAGGGCACCCGCTCGTCGACGCCGTGGAACAGCGCCGTGAAGTCGAGGTCCGCCGGCAGCCGCAGCGGCGCGAAGCCGTAGCCGGTGATGCCGAGCCGGGCCAGCGACTTGTTGTCGGTGCCCGCGGACAGCATGTAGGGCAGCACGACGGCCCCGGGGTCCTGGGCGCGCAGCACGTCGGTCATGGTGTCGACGAGTCCGCCCGTCGCGGGCACCTCCAGGCCGATGTCGATGTGCTCCGGCTCCACCCGCACGTGCGGGCCCGCGAGCTCGCGCACCGTGGCCAGCACGTCCTCGTGGTCGCCGGGCAGCGGGCGGACGTCGATCGTCGCCGTCGCGCGACCGGGGATGACGTTCGACTTGTAGCCGGCCTGCAGCTGCGTCGGGTTGGCGAGGGTGCGGATCGACGAGCCGACGAACCGACGGGCCGGACCGAGCGCCCCGATGAGCCGGTCGATCGCCAGCGGGTCGTCCACGTCGAGCGGCAGACCGGTCAGGTCGGCGACACCCTCGAGCAGTGCGAGCACCGTCGGCGTCAGGCGGGTGTCCCACTGGTAGGCGCCGATGCGGGCGACGGCGGCCGCGAGCTCCGTGACCGCGTTGTCGGGGTTGACCGCCGAGCCGTGGCCCGCGGTGCCGTCCGCGACCAGGCGCAGCCACGCGATGCCCTTCTCGGCGGTCTGCAGCAGGTACGCCCGCCGGCCCTGCACGTCCACGGAGAACCCGCCGACCTCCGACACGGCCTCCGTCGCGCCCTCGAACAGCTCGGGGCGGTGGTCGACGGCGTAGCGGGCGCCGAACCGGCCGCCGGCCTCCTCGTCGGCGAACATCGCGACGACCACGTCCCGCGCGGGGCGGCGGCCCTCGCGGGCCATCTGGCGGACGACCGCCAGGATCATCGCGTCCATGCCCTTCATGTCGACGGCGCCGCGGCCCCACACCATGCCGTCGAACTCCTCGCCGGCGAACGGGTCGACCTTCCAGTCCTTCGCCTCGGCCGGGACGACGTCGGTGTGGCCGTGCAGCACCAGTGCCGGCCGGGACCGGTCCTCGCCCTCCAGCCGCACCACGACGTTCGCCCGGCCGGGCGCCGACTCGAACAGCTCGGGTTCCAGGCCGACCTCGTGCAGCAGCGCCATGACGTGCTCGGCCGCCGCCCGCTCCCCCGGCCCGGAGCCGTCGCCGTAGTTCGACGAGTCGATCCGGATGAGGTCCTGGCACAGGCGCACGACCTCCCCCTCGGCCACCGAGGTGTCGTGCGGGTCCTGCGGCTGGGAGGCGGGTGCGGAGGCCATACCGCCCACCGTACCGGCGCCCCCACCCCCACCCGCACCCCTCACCCCAGCGCGCACCCCTTCCCGCGAGCTCGGCAGTCCGAGGCGAGTTCGGCACCTGGAGCTGCCGACGTCGTCGCGGAACTGCCGAGCTCGCGAGAAGGTCCGGCCGGGCGGGGGCGGGCGGGGGGTGGGGGTGGGTGGGTGGGTCAGGACGGGGTGAGGCCGCGGCGGGTGAGGAGGGGGGTGATGTCGGGGGTGCGGCCGCGGAGGTCGGCGAACGCCTGCATCGGGTCGACGGAGCCGCCGCGCGAGAGGAGCCGCGCCCGGAAGGTGTCGCCGTTCTCCCGGCGCAGGCCGCCGTTCTCCTCGAACCACGTCACCGTGTCGGCGTCCAGCACCTCGGACCAGATGTACGAGTAGTACCCGGCCGAGTACCCGCCGCCGAACACGTGGTTGAAGTACGTGGTCCGGTACCGCGGCGGAACCGGCGCGAACGCCACGCCCGCGGCCTCCAGCGCCGCCGCCTCGAACGCCTCGACCTGCTCGACGTCCGTCGGCACGTCCTGCGGCGCCAGGCGGTACCACGCCTGGTCCAGCAGGGCTGCGGCCAGGTACTCCGTCGTCGCGAAGCCCTCGCCGTCCTGCCGCGCCGCGATGAGCGTGTCGACCCACTCCTGCGGCATCGGCTCACCGGTCTCGTGGTGCACCGCGTACGCCCGCAGCACCGACGGCTCCCACGCCCACATCTCGTTGACCTGCGACGGGTACTCCACGAAGTCGCGCGGCACCTCCGTGCCCGACTGCGACGGGTACCGCACCGCCGAGAACAGCCCGTGCAGCGCGTGCCCGAACTCGTGGAACAGCGTGATGACCTCGTCCCAGGTGAGCAGCGTCGGCTGGCCGGCGGGCGGCTTCGGGATGTTGAGGTTGTTCACCACCACCGGCGCCTCGCCCAGCAGCGTCGACTGGTCGACGAGGTTGTTCATCCACGCCCCGCCGCGCTTGGAGTCGCGCGTCCAGTAGTCGCCGAGGAACAGGCCGAGGCCGGAGCCGTCGGCGTCCGTGACCTCGAACACCCGCACGTCCGGGTGGTAGCCGGTCAAGTCGGGGCGCTCGGTGAACGACAGGCCGTAGAGCTCGTGCGCCGCCCGGAACACGCCCTCGTGCAGCACGCGGTCGAGCTCCAGGTACGGGCGCAGCCGGGACTCGTCGAGCGAGCGGCGCTCCTGCCGGACCTGCTCGGCGTAGTACGCCCAGTCCCACGCCTCGAGGGTCGCGCCGGGCACGTCGCGCCGGAGGGCCTCGGTGAGGTCGGCCGCCTCGGCGCGGGCGTTGGCCACGGCGGCCGGCGCCAGGCGCGCGAGCATCTCCGCGACGGCCTCGGGGGTCTTCGCCGTGGCGTCCTCCGCCACGTACGCGGCGTGGTGCGGGTAGCCCAGGAGCAGCGCCCGCTCGGCGCGCAGCCGCGCGAGCGCCAGCAGGGTGGCGCGGGTGTCGTGCTCGCCGCCGCGACCGCCGCGGGACACCGACGCCGCGTGCAGCCGCTCGCGCAGGCCGCGGTCGCGGAGCTGGGCGAGCGCGGGCTGCTGCGTCGGCAGCACCAGGTCGATCAGCCAGGCGCCCTCGTGGCCCCGGCGGGCGGCGGCCTCGGCGGCGGCCGCGCGGGCGTCCTCCGGCAGGCCGTCCAGCTCCGCCTCGTCGGTGACGAGGACGGCCGAGGCGTTCGTGTCGGCGAGCAGCAGCCGCCCGAACACCGTCTCCAGGCGGGTGATCTCGGCGTTCAGCTCCCGCAGGCGCGCCTGCGCGGCGTCGTCGAGCCGCACGCCGGCGCGCACGAACGCGGTGTGCTGGCGGTGCAGCAGCCAGGCGGTGTCGGGCTCGAGGTCCAGCTCGCCGGACTCGTGCGCGGCGTGCAGCGCCTCCACCCGGGCGAAGAGGCGGCGGTCCAGGTGGATCGCGTCGCTGTGCGCGGCGAGCAGCGGGGCGACCTCCTCCTCCAGCTCCTCCAGCGCGGGCGTGGAGTCCGACGACGACTGGTTGAAGAACACCGTGGCGGCGCGGTGCAGCAGCCGCCCGGACCTCTCGAGGGCGTCGAGGGTGTTCTCCACCGTCGGAGGCTCCGACGAGGACGCGATCGCCTCGACCTCGGCCCGCTGCTCCGCCATGCCGGCGAGCAGTGCGGGGCGGTAGTGCTCCGCGCGGATGCGGGTGAAGTCGGGCAGGCCGTAGGGCAGGGAGGACGGGGCGGCGAACGGGTTGTCCGCGTCGAGCAGGGAGGTCATCCCCTCATCTTGGTGCGGATGACTGCCGGGCGGCGTGTCGGGGGCACCCGGACCGGCGTGTCGGACCGGGCCGGGTGCTGCCGGCGGACGGGCTCAGGCGGGGCGCGGGTCGTCCCGCAGCAGGGTGCCGAGCCACTCGTCGCGGCGCACGCCGCGCTGCACGCCGCCGCCGCGCAGCTCGCCCTCGACGCGGAACCCCGCGCGCTCGGCCACCCGCCGCGACGGCCCGTTGCCGACGAACGCCCGCCACGACAGGCGCACGAGGCCGAGCCGGCCGAACGCCGCCCCGACCACGAGGGCGACGGCGCGGGACATGACGCCCTGCCCCCGGCGGTCGGGCGCGAGCCAGTACCCGATCTCGGCGGAGCCCGCGCCCTCCATGACGAGCCCGACCATGCCGACCAGCGTGCCGTCGACGGCGTCGCGCACCGCCCAGGTGCACGCCGTGCCCTTCGCCCACCCGTCGCCCACGTACCCGCCGACGAAGCCCTCGGCGTCCTCGCGCCGGTACGGGCTCGGGACGGTCGTCCACTCCTGGACGTCGGGGTCCTGGCAGACCTCGGTGATGCGGTCGACGTCCTCGGGGCCGGGGGTGCGCAGCAGCACCACGCCGTCGGTCAGCTCGAACGGGTCCATCCGGCCACTCTGCCAGCGACGACGCGGTGCCCGCACCGGGTTTCGGCGTCGTCCCGGGCGGGCGGTCGGCCCGCGCGCCGGCCACGCCGGGGCCCGCGCGACCCCCTGGGCGTCGCGCGGGCCGCGGGTGTCAGCCGACGAGCGCCTGCCTCCGCACCGGCAGCCCGTGGGCCGCGCCGACGCCCGCGTGGTACAGCTCGCCGGCGTGCGTCGACAGGCCCCCGGCCAGCGCCGGGTCGGCCGCGAGGGCGTCGCGCCACCCGAGGTCGGCCAGTGCCGTCAGGTACGGCAGCGTGGCGTTGGTGAGGGCCCGCGTCGACGTCACGGGCACCGCGCCGGGCATGTTCGCGACGCAGTAGAACACCGCGTCGTGCACCGGGAACGTCGGGTCGTCGTGCGTGGTGGGCCGCGTCGAGGCGAAGCACCCGCCCTGGTCCACGGCGACGTCGACGAGCACGGACCCCGGCCGCATGCCGGCGACCATGTCGTCCGTGACGAGCTTCGGCGCCCGCGCCCCGGGGACGAGCACGGCGCCGACCACGAGGTCCGCGTCGGCGACGGCCTCCTGGACCGCGAGGGCCGAGGACGCGAGCGTGCGCACGCGCCCCCCGAACGCCACGTCGAGCTCGCGCAGCCGCGGCACGGACAGGTCCAGCACCGTGACGTCGGCGCGCATGCCGAGCGCGACCTCCGCGGCGTGCTGCCCGGCCACGCCACCGCCGATCACCACGACCTTCGCGGGGGCCACGCCCGGCACCCCGCCGAGCAGCCGGCCGGAGCCACCGCCGCTCCGCATGAGGTGGTACGCGCCGACCTGCGGGGCGAGCCGCCCGGCGACCTCGCTCATGGGGGCCAGCAGCGGCAGCGACCCGTCGGGCAGCTGGACCGTCTCGTAGGCGATGGACGTGACACCCGAGGCGAGCAGGGCGTCGGTCTGGGGGCGGTCCGCGGCCAGGTGCAGGTACGTGAACAGCACCAGGTCCGGGCGCAGGTAGCCGTACTCCGGGGCGATCGGCTCCTTGACCTTGCAGACCAGCTCCGACGACGCCCACAGCTCGGCCGCCGTGGGCACGATCCGGGCACCGACGGCGGCGTAGTCCGCGTCGGCGATCGCCGATCCGGTCCCGGCGCCGGCCTGCACCAGCACCTCGTGCCCGCGGGCGACGAGCTGGTGCACCCCGGCGGGGGTGATGGCGACGCGGTACTCGTGGTTCTTGATCTCGGCGGGGATACCGACCCTCATGACGACGCCTCCGGGGGCTCGTGCGGCTGCCGCAGGGCCGGGGAGGACCTGCGCGGGCACCAGACTGAACTTCGTGGTGTATCGGCTGGGTAACAGCGTGTGTCGGTTCGTTACGCTGCCCCCATGGCCGAACATCCTGCAACCCCGGGTGCGACGTCGGTCACACGGCCGAACGATCTTCGCCTCGACGCCGTGGACCGGCGGCTGATCCGCCTGCTGCAGCAGGACGGGCGGATGCCGAACAACGCGCTCGCCGCGGCGGCCGGGATCGCGCCCTCCACGTGCCTGGCCCGGGTGCGGGCCCTGCGGCAGGCCGGGGTGATCCGCGGCTTCCACGCCGACGTGGCCCCCGAGGCGCTGGGGCGCGGGCTGCGCGCCATGGTGGCGGTGCGGATGGCGGCCGGGTCGCGAGCGGCGCTCGAGCCGTTCGCCCGGTCGGTCGCGGCGCGTCCGGAGGTGCTCGACGTGTACTTCCTCGCCGGCGCCGACGACTTCCTCCTCCACGTCGCGGTGCGGGACACCGACGAGCTGCGGCGGTTCGTGGTCGAGCGGCTCAGCGACCGGCCGGACGTCGCGTCCACCGAGACGTCGCTGGTGTTCGAGCACCTGCGCGGCGCCGTCGGCGCCTGACACCGCCGGCCCGTCCCGTGCTCACCCGGTGAGCCGGTCCCGCACGGCGGCACGGACCCGCACCTGGTCCTGCATCCCGCGCACGCGGCGGACAGGGACACCGTGCGCCCAGTCCCACCACAGGCGGTCGGTGGCGCGGGCGAGCGCCCACCCGGCGACGGCGGCCGCGTCGAGCCCGGCACGGTCGGCGACCAGCCGCGTCCGCTCGGCGAGCTCGGCCCGCGGGTCCGCCGCACGCCACGGGTCCCCCACCTGCTCCAGGAGGGGTGCTGCGTCGTAGGCGGGGTCGCCGCGCAGCGCCTTCGGGTCGAGCGCCACCCAGCCGTGCGGGCCGCGCAGCAGGTTGCCGGGGTTGAGGTCGCCGTGCAGCTGGACCACCCGCCGCGGCTCCGGGCGGCGCATCTCCTCCACCCCGGCCCGCAGCAGGCCGACGTCGACACCGACGCCGCCCCGGGCGGCGTCGGCCGCCCGCTGCTCCGAGAGGCCGGCCGACCTGGCGGCGACGTCGCGTAGCGCGGGCAGCCCGTCGGGCACGGGTGCCGCGTGCAGCACCCGCAGGACGTCCGCTCCCGCGGCGAGCCGTGCGACCACGGGCGTGCGCACCGTGCGCATCGGCGTCCCGGGTCGGACGCGCTCCAGCAGCAGCGCCCAGTCGGCCTCGTGGTGCGCGACGAGTCGGACCGCCGCACCACCGGCCGCCGCGCCCGCCCGGCCGGTCGTCGCCTGCCACGCGCGCAGCACGGCCGCCTCGTGACGCGCCTCGTCGTGCGGGAACGCCACCTTGAGGACCAGGTCGGCCCCGTCCGGTCCCGTCACCGGCGCGCACCACGAGACCGAGCCGGACGGGAACGGGTCCCCGAGCGTCAGACCCCACCGGCGGACCGCGCGGTCCACCAGCTGCGGCAGCCGGGCGATCCACTCGGCGCCACCGGGACTCCGGCCCGCCCCGCCGCCCAGCGCCGCCGGCAACGCCAGCACGGCCGGACCGTCGCCGACCGGGCGCGTCACACCCGCAGCGGATGCGGCGACGGCGCCGGACGGGTCAGACTCGCGGGACACGGGCGACACGCTAGAGGTGGACGAGGGCCGGTCGCATGGAGACGTACCGCAAGCAGCGCGCCGGGGCGCCGGCGGGGTTCTTCGCGTGCGAGGCCGCGGGGCTGCGCTGGCTGGCCGTGCGCGGCGGGGCGCCCGTCGTCACCGTGCGCGGTGTGGGGGCCGACCACCTCGACCTGGAGCGCCTGCCCGAGGTCGCGCCCAGCCGCCGCGCGGCCCGGGAGCTCGGCGCGCGCCTCGCCGTCACGCACGACGCGGGCGCGCCCCGGTTCGGCGCTCCGCCACCGACGTGGGACGGCGACGGGTTCTTCGGTCCCCTCGACCAGCCGCTGCCGATGCCGGCGGGCGACCACGAGAGGTGGGGGGCGTTCCTGGCGGACTGCCGGATCGAACCCCTGGCGGGTCTCGCCCGGCAGCGGCGCGCGCTCGCGCCCGCGGACCTCGACGCGCTCGCGCGGCTGGCGGAGGTGCTGCGGCGCGGGGACCTCGACGACGACGAGCCTCCCGCGCGGCTGCACGGGGACCTGTGGTCGGGCAACGTCCTGTGGACGCCTGCGGGCGCCACCCTCATCGACCCGGCGGCCCACGGCGGCCACCGGGAGACCGACCTCGCGATGCTGGCGCTGTTCGGCTGCCCGTACCTCGACGAGGTGCTGGAGGCGTACCAGGAGGTGCACCCGCTGCGCCGCGGCTGGCAGCACCGGGTCGCGCTGCACCAGGTGTACCCGGTGGGCATGCACGCGGTGCTCTTCGGCGGCGGCTACGCCGCGCAGCTCCGGCGGCTCGTCGCGCCGTACGTCTGACGCGCGCCGCCCGCCCCCGGCCGGCGCCGTGGGCCCGGCACCACGGCGGCCCCGGGCGGCGACACCCCTGGGGGTGCACCGCTCCGGGGCCGCCGGCGCCAGGTGGCAGCATCCGTACGCCACCGTCCGTCGCGCCCGCTTGTCCTTCTCCCGCGCGACCTGAACCGTCCCGGCCTCGTTGAGGACCGTCGGTGACGAGCCACCCGTCCCGCGTCCGTCCGACCCTCGTGAGGGAAGCGTGCTCCGCGTCCGGGCCGGTCCCTCCCGCGGTGGGATGCTGCCACCACCGCGCGGACCGGGAGCCCGAGTCTCGCAGGGTAGAGCGCAGAGGCGCCACGGATTATTCCGGCCGCGGTCCGGCGGACCGGAAGCCCAGGTCAGCGGCCCAGCAGCCGCACGCCGTAGTGGTCGAACGTCGCCGGCAGCGGGTCGTGCGCCAGGTAGCGCGCCCGCGGGAACGCCAGGTCCAGCTCCGCGAGGCCGGCGAGCAGCCGTCCTGCCACCAGCAGCACGACGTTCCTCCCGGGGCAGGACACCGGGCCGCCGCTGAACGGCAGCAGGCCCCAGTCCGCGTCCGCGCGGCCGTCCAGCCACGCCTCCGGCTCGAACCCGTGCGCGAAGCCCAGCCGCTCGGGGTCGCGGTGCACGAACGCGCTCACCACCGCGAACCCCGTCCCGGCGGACAGCTCCCGGGAGCCCCACACGGTGGGCGCCGTGGCGTCGCGCAGCACGACGAACGTCGTCGGCCACAGCCGCACCGACTCCAGGACGCTTCCCCGGGCGTACGGCTGCATCGCGGCGCCCGAGGCCGCCTCCGAGCGGAGCCGCTCCCGCACGACGGGGCGCGAGGCCGCGACGGCCAGCGCGCGCAGCACGGCCGCGCCGGCGGCGTCGAAGGCGAAGAGCCACTGCGGCACCTGGCCCGCCGGGTCGGGAGCCGCGGACGACTGCGCCGCGCGCGCGATGAGGCTCCCGGGCTCGGCGCGGTCCGCGTAGGCGCGCAACCGCTCGGCCAGCTCGTGCCGCAGGCGGGACCGGCGGGGCTTGAGGAACGCCCAGTTCGCGTCCTGGCGCAGCGCCCAGATGACGTCGGTCACCCGTTCGTCGTCCCGTGCACCCGCGCCCAGCACGACGCTCCGCACGATCAGCCAGAACGCGGGGGCGAACGCCGGCCAGTCCAGGACCCCCGTCGTCCCGACCCGCGCCGTGAGCGCCTGCGTCTCCCGGTCGACCGCGGCGAGCAGCGCCTCGGCGTCACGGTGCACGGGCTCGGACGTGTCCAGGGCCTGCTCGTTCAGCAGGCGGCGCTCCGGGCGCCGGTCCGACGGCTGGATGAGGACGGCGTCGGGCTCGAAGTGCCGCAGCGCCGCGCGCTTCTCCCGCGACGCGGGGCTGAACGGCTCCGGGGACCCCGCGAGCAGGGCGCCGACGTCGTCGGCATGCAGCGGGAGGACCATCCGCCTCGGGCCGAGATCCAGCACGACGGGCGCACCGCCGTGCTCGTCGCGCAGCCCACGCAGCACCGCGGTCGCGGTGCGGTCCGTCTGCCGGCGCTCCGCCCAGGCCGTCACGCGGGGCCGGCGCACGATGGCACCCTGCGCGACCAGGGGCCCGAGCACCCGCCCGGCGACCGCGATGCTGCGGGCGACGCCCAGGTCGACGGGTGTGCGCGGGCTGACCGTCCCGGGTGCGGTCGGCGGGGCGGTGGCGCGGGCATCGGGCACGGGGAGCTCCTCGCGGTCGTGGTGGCGAGCACCCACCGGGGAGGGCGCCCGTCCAGGCGTAGCACGGCCCACCGGGCCCCGCACCGGGAGTGACGCGACGAGGGACCGCCGCGACGGCCCGGACCTGCGCGTCTAGGCTCAAGCCGATGTCAGAACCGAGCATCCCCGCCCCCGGGCCCGCCGACCGGTCCCCGGGCCCGCTGCCACCGGCACCCGCCACGCCCCGTGCGGCCGGCCCGGACCGCCGCGGCCCGTCGAGCCGACGCGCCCGCCGGTGGCTGCCCCGTGCCCTGCTCGCGCTGGTCGCGGTGCTGGTCGCACTGGGGTTCGGCGTGACGACAGCCACCGCCGACCTCAGCCTCGGCCCGCACGAGGCCCGGTACGAGGTCACCACGGACTCGACCATCACGTTCGACCTCGGGCCGCTCGGCACCCTGCGGATCGACTCGCCGCTGCCGCTCGGGCTCGGCACCCGGGTGGTCGTCGAGGAGATCCCGGCCGACGTGGACGCGCTGCAGGGCGTCGACACGCTGCAGGCGCTCACAGGCGACCTCAACGCGTACCTGCAGTTCTTCACCGGTCCGCAGGCCACCGTCGAGGACGCGGCTCGTGCCCTGGCGGCGGACGCCGGCCGGCGGGCCCTCGCCGCGCTCGCGGTCCTGCTCGCGGTGTGGTTCGGGGGCCGGGCGCTGCTGGGCGCCGCCCGGCGGCACGAGCTCGGCGCACGGATCGCGCCGCACCGGCGGCAGCTCGTCGGCGGCGCCACGGCCGTGGTGCTGGTCGGCGCCCTGCTGACGTCCAGCGACGAGGACCGCGCGCGGACCGAGGAGGACACCCAGGCCGCGTCCGCGGTGTTCGACGGCACCCCGCTCGAGGGCGCGCGCATCACCGGCCGGCTCGGCGGCATCGTCGACACCTACGGCGGGCTGGTCGTGCGGGCGCTGCGCGAGAACGACGAGTTCTACCAGGAGGCCGACGACTCCCTCGTCGCCGCGTGGGCCGACTGGGAGGACCGTGAGGCAGCCGCCGCGGCCCGGCCGTCACCGAGCGCCGGCCCGAGCGCGCGCCCGTCCGGGTCCCCCGGCCCGTCCGGGTCGCCCGTTGCGTCCGCGTCGCCCGCATCCCCCGCGCCGTCGCCGTCGGAGGACCCGGACGCCGAGCCGATCACGCTGCTCGTCGTGTCGGACCTGCACTGCAACGTCGGCATGGCCCCGCTCATCACGTCGATGGCGGAGATGTCCGGGGCGCAGATCGTGCTCGACGCCGGCGACACCACGATGAACGGCACCTCCGTCGAGCAGTACTGCGTCAGCACCTTCGCGCGGGCCATCCCCGACGGCGTCGACCTCATCACCGCTCCCGGCAACCACGACTCGGCCGAGACCACCGCGCAGTACGCCCGCGCCGGCGCCACCGTGCTCGACGGCGGCGTGATCGAGGCCCGCGGCCTGCGGATCCTCGGCGACCACGACCCGAAGGCGACCCGGCTGATCGTCGAGCAGACCCAGGACGAGTCGTACGCCGACGTCGGCGCCCGCCTGTCGCAGGTCGCGTGCGACGACGACGCCGGGGTCGACCTCGTGCTGTTCCACAACCCGCGCTCGGCGCCCGCGATGCTCGCCGACGGCTGCGTGCCCGCCCTGGTGTCCGGCCACATGCACACCCGCACGGACCCGGAGCAGGTCGGCGAGGGCATCCGCTACATCTCGTCGTCGACCGCCGGCGCGCAGGAGAACGAGCCCCGCATCGGCCCCCTCAAGGGCACGGCCGAGATGACGCTGCTGCGCTGGGACCCCGACTCGCGCCGGATCCTCGACTGGCAGCTCGTGGAGATCGGGACCGACGCGAGCGCGACCGTCCACGACCGGGAACGCTGGCCGGTCGTCGTGCCGGACCCGGACCCGGAGGCCGACGAGGACGAGGCACCCGCCGGTACGCCCACACAGGACCTCACGGAGCCTCCGGCCGGCTGACCGCACCAGCCCCGGCCCCGCCAGGAGACCTGCCGTCCCGCCCGCCGCGCGTCGCGCAGCGGGCGACCGCACCAGTGGCGGGAGCCGTGGGCCGGGGCGACGCTGGCGTCGGGCGCGGGACGAGTGCCCACACGACCGAGGCCCGGCGCGCGGCACCCGTCGCGCGCCGCACGCACCCGCAGGAGGACCTGTGTCGCAGGACGACGCCAGCAGCGAACGGACCGGCACGCCCGACCCGGACGACCCGCGCAAGCCCGACTCCCCCGACGACCTCACGCCGCGGTCGTGGCGCTACGTGCTGCGGACCACCGTCCGGGAGTTCCAGCACGACCAGTGCACCGACCTCGCCGCCGCGCTCACCTACTACGCCGTGCTGGCGCTGGCACCCGCCCTACTGGCCCTCGTCTCCGTGCTGGGCCTGGTCGGCGACGGCGAGCAGCTGGTGGACGACGTGCTGCGCACTGTCCGCGAGTCCGGGCCCGAGGGCGCCGCTGATGCACTCGACCCGATCCTCTCGGGGATCGCCGCGAGCCCCGGGGCCGGACTCGCGTTCGTGCTGTCGCTGGTGCTCGCCCTCTGGTCGGCGTCCGGGTACGTGACGGCCTTCAGCCGCGGCATGAACCGGGTGTACGAGATCGACGAGGGCCGGCCGATCTGGAAGCTGCGCCCGGTGCTGCTGCTCGTGACCGTGGTGCTGGTGCTGCTCGCTGTCGCCGTCGTCCTGGCTCTGGTGGTGTCGGGTGACGTCGCGCGGGCCGTCGGCGACGCGCTGGGAGTCAGCGACGTCACCGTCGCCGTCTGGAGCATCGCGAAGTGGCCGGTCGCCCTCGTCCTCGTGGTGCTCGCGGTCGCGATCCTCTACTACGCGACTCCCAACGTGCAGCAGCCGACGTTCCGGTGGATCAGCCCCGGTGCGGGGGTCGCTGTCGTCGTCTGGGTCCTCGCCTCGGCGGGGTTCGGGCTGTACGTGTCCACGTTCGCCTCGTACGACAGCACCTACGGCTCGCTGGCGGGGGTGATCATCCTGCTGCTCTGGCTGTGGCTGACGAACCTCGCGCTGCTGTTCGGCGCCGAGCTCGACGCCGAGGTGGAGCGGGGCCGCGAGCTGCAGGGCGGCATCGCGGCGGAGCGCACGATCCAGCTCCCGCCGCGCGACACCCGGGCGAGCGACAAGCGTCGCGCCAAGGCCGAGGAGGACGTCCGGCGGGGACGCGAGCTGCGGGAGTCGCGCGCGGGTCGCCGGCCCCGCTGAGGCCGCCGGCGGGGCCCGGCCCCGCGCCGCCGACCCCGCGCCCCCCTGCGCGGCGGGCCCCTCAGCCCTGCGGCTGCCGACGTACTCCCAGTGCCACGGCTCCTGCGGCCCGGCGCCGTCCGGGCCCATCTCCCGAGGGTGCACCCACCCGTGGTCCGGACCGTGCTCGGCCATCCACCGGTACAGCGGGGAGTCGAAGCGGCCGACGCCGCCGAACCCGCGGAAGTCGACCGCCACCCCCCAGCCGTGGTGCGACCGGCCCGGGGTGGCGGCGAGCGCACCCTTGGCCTGCCGGACGTCCACCTGCGCCGCGTAGGAGCGGTAGGTGTCCCCCACCGGCAGGTCGCCGCCGTGGTCCGCGCGGAACTCCGCGTTCAGCGCGACGAGCGCGTCGGCGGCGTCGCAGCGCAGGCGCGCGCCCTCGGCGAAGGGCACCGGGCACAGCAGCGCGGGGTCGAGGGTGCCGTCGGCGCGCAGCGGGCCGGACGCAGCCGCTGGGGTCCCGCCGTCGCCCGTCCTCCCCGCCGGGAGGTCCGCCCGCGCGAGCTGCTCCGCCAGCCGCCCGGCGTCCGCGACCGCGGACTCGAGGGCGGCGAGCCGCTGCGCGGGCGCGTCATCCCCCGGCACCGGCGCGGCACGCTCGACCGCCAGCGACAGCCGGAACACGTCGGCGGCGGCGGCGCGCACGTCCGCCGCGGCGGCGACCCGCTCGCCCGTGGTGGCGGCCGCGGCGACGCGCACGGCTGCATCCGGTGCGGCGGGCCCCGGGTCCGCGACGGAGGCGTCCGACGCCGTGCCCGCGGACGCCTGCACGGGGACCGGGCGGGCCACGGGGACGGCCCCGCCCAGGGCGGCGGAGGCGTCCCGGAGAGCGGCGACCGCCGCGTCGAGCTCCGCGAGACCGGCACGGGGCTGCGGTGCGGTCCGCAGCGGGTCGACACCGTCGGCGGCGTCCAGCGCGGCGCGGGCCAGCAGCAGCGACTCCGTCGTCACGCCGCGCTCCAGCGCCCGCGCCTGCGCGCCGAGCCGCCGACCGGACGCGTCGGCGCCGCCCTGGACCGCCCGGCCCGGGGTCGCGGTCGGCGGGCCGTCCGGTACGGCGGTCGCACGAGCGGGAGCCCGCGTGACCGCAGCGACGTGCGGCGGGTCCGCCGCCGCCTGCCGGGGTTCGGCCACCACCTGCGCCGGGCCCGCCCCGGCCCCGACGGCTGCCGCCACGCCGAGGACCACAGCACCGCGGGTCGCCCGGCGCAGTGCCACCGCGGTCCCGCCGAGGCTCGCCCGCCCGACCCGCCGGTGGCGGGCCGTCCGACCGGACCTCGCGACCATCGCGGCTCCCGGAGGTACGCGGGGCGGTGCGTCCCGCACGGACGCGGAGACCGGGAGCCCGGCCCCGTGACGGGCCTGCCCGGCGGCCCGCCCTGCCCACGCTAGGAAGGGCCCGCAGGGGTGTCAACGGGCAGGGCCCCCCGGCGCCGGCGCGCACCCGGTGCTCCCCCCGACCACCGGGTGGCTCTCCGACCACCGGGTGGCTCCCCGACCACCGGGGGCGCCGCCGGACAGCGCCTGCGGACAGCCGGCACACCCGGGGGGTCACGTCTCGTCGCGTGCCCGTTCCGCAGCCCGGAGCCGCGCCTCCGACCGCTCGAGCGCCCGCTGCGCCGCGGTGCGCGCCGACCGGGCGCGCCGCAGCTCGAGCCCGACGTCCCGCGCCTCACGCTCGGCTGCGGCGAGCACCTCGCGGAGGCGGGCGATCTCGGTACGAGTCGACTCCACCACGCCCGCGAGCTCGTGATCGCGGCGGTCTGCCGCGTCGACCCGCGCGTCCGCCGCATCGCGCGCCTCCCGGTCGGCGGTGACGGCCGCGCGCGCCAGCGTCGCGTCCTCCTCGGCGGCCCGGCGGGCGACCTCACGGCGCCGGCCGGCCTCACGCTCACGCTGCGCGCGCCCCGGGCCCGGGGGACGCTCCGCCTGACGCTCCCGCTCCCGCCGGGCCCGGCGCCCGCCCCCCGACACCCGTGCCACGTCGCGCCCGACCGTCCGCTCCGCGCGTCCGTCCACCGGCGCGCGGCCCGCCCGGGACTCGCGTCCGCTCTCCACCGGCCCGGCGCCGCCCCGCCCGGCCCCGGCGTGACCGGCCCCGGCGTGACCGCGGGCCGGCTGCACCTCGCCGGCGACCGACCGCTCGGGCTCCTCCGCGGCGATCAGCCGACCGCGGCGCCGCCGCGGCGGGTCCCCGGCGGGCTCCGCGGTCGGCGCCTCGGGTGCGACGACCTCGCGCAGCGGCGTGCGTCGCACCGGTGCCCCCGCCAGCGGGGGTGCTCCCGGCACCGCCGTCGCGCCGGCCACGTCGACCGGCTCGAACCCGGAGGAGAACAGGTCGCGCACGAGCAGCCCGGTCGCGACCGCGCCCGCGGCGTCCGGGTCGCCCATCGCGGCGCGCAGCGTCGCCTCGACCTGTGCGCGGGCGGCCGCCGCGGGGCGCCCGGACCCGCCGTCCGCCGCGAGGGCGAGCGCCGTGGGCACGACCGTGGCGAGGACGCCCTGCTGGTCCGCGTGCAGCGCCCGCAGGTCGGCGCCCGCGAGGGCGGACTGCGCCTCCCGCAGGCGCACGCCGAGCTCGAGCAGCCGCGCGACGTCCTCGGGGTGGTGGCGCAGCAGCAGGTTCACCGCCGAGGCCGCCGCGGACGGCTTGCGGAGCGCCCCGACGGCGCGGGCCAGGTCGCGGTCGCCCGCCGCTCGGGCTGCCCGCACGGCTGCGGTCCGCTGCGCGGTGAACCGCGCCGGCGGCACGCCGTACAGGTCGACGGCCACGCGCACCAGCTCGGGGTCCGCCTGCGACGCGTCTGCCACGGGTCCTCCTCCGTCCCGGCGTCCACGATGCCGGACCGCGGCCGACCCGGCCACACCCGCGGGCCCGGACCGGTCCGTCCCGCGGCGCGGACGGCGACCCTGCCGGCGCGCACCGACGATAGCCTCGGCCCGCACACACGGGAGGGCGGTGGCACGGTGCCGGACGGCTTCGAGATCGGCCGCGACGGACCCACGGCCGTCGTGGTCGGCGTGGACGGCTCGGACCCGTCCCTGCGCGCCGTGGCCTACGCGGCGGGGGTGTCCCGCCGCCAGCGCAGCCGGCTCGTCCTGGTGTACGCACGCGAGCCCGCCGGCGGCCTGGCGTCGCTGATGGACAGCACGGGGGCGGGGACCGCGGCGGCGGTGCTGCACCAGGACGACGTGCAGCGACAGCTCGAGGGCCTGGTCGCGCTGGGCGCGGCGGAGGGCGTCCCCGCGGAGCTCGTCGTCCGGTCCGGTGACCCCTACCAGGTGCTGTCGGCCGTGGCGCACGAGGTCCGGGCGGACAGCGTGGTCGTGGGCTCGTCCTCGAGCATCGGCCACCGGATCGCCGGGTCCCTGGCAGTGCGGCTCGTCCGCAGGGCGCGCTGGCCCGTCACGGTCGTGCCGTGACCGCGGGGCCCGCCGTCCCGGTGACCGGCGACGCCCGTCGCGGACGCACGTCAGCCCCGAGCGCGCAGCAGTCCCGACTCCCACGCCACCGCGGTGTCGAGCGTCACGTAGCCGCGGCCGGCGAAGAACACCGTGACGCGGTCCTCCTCGACCACCGACACCTGCCCGGGCCCGAACTCCGTGTGCTCGACCGCCTGACCCGGGTGCACCGGCGCGTCCTCGACCACCACGGACGTGCCCGCGTCGCAGGAGTCGCACGCGCCGCACGGCCGGGGGTGCGGCTCGCCGAGCAGCTCCAGCAGCAGCCGGCGGCGGCAGTCGGTGGTGTCCGCGTACGCGCGCACCACCTCGACCCGGGAGCGTTCGACGGCGCGCCGCTCCTGGTGCCGCGCCGCGGCCTCCTCGGCGACCCGGGCGGCCGGGACGCCGGTCGACCGGAGCCTGCCGCGCGCGTCCCGGTCGAGCGCGCCGGCGTCGAGCAGGACCCCGATCGCCCGTGAGGCGGTGCGGGCCGACAACCCGGACCCCGCGACGACCGTCCGCTGGTCGACGGCACCGTCCGCGACGGCGTCGAGCACGGCCGCGAGCGTGGCACGGCGCGGGACGCCACCCGAGCGCAGGTACTGGTTGAGGCCGAAGTCCTCGGGCCGGACGACGAGCACCGCGCACGCCGGTTCCCCGTCGCGGCCTGCTCGACCCACCTCCTGGTAGTAGGCGTCGAGCGACGTCGGCGGACCCGCGTGCACGACGAACCGCACGTCGGCCCGGTCGACGCCCATGCCGAACGCGCTCGTCGCGACGACCAGGTCGTGCTCACCACGGAGGAACGCGCGCTCGACGGCCGCGCGCCCGGCCGCCGGGAGCCCGGCGTGGTAGCCGAGCGCGGGCCGGCCCGCGGCCCCGAGGCGCGACACCAGGTCCTCGACGTGCGCGCGTGTGCGCCCGTAGACCAGGCCGGCTCCCTCCAGCCCGAGGACGGCCTCCACGACGCGGTCGTCGCGCTCCCCCGGTGCGGCGGCGTGACGAGCGCCGAGCCAGATGTTGGGCCGGTCCGCGTCGTGCGCCAGCACCCGCGGCTCCGTCATCCCCAGCCGGTCGACGATCTCCTGGCGCACCTGGGGTGACGCCGTGGCGGTGAGCGCGAGCACGCGGGGGCCGCCGAGCCGCCGGACGGTGGCGGCGACGTGCACGTAGTCGGGCCGGAAGTCGTGCCCCCACTCGCTCACGCAGTGCGCCTCGTCCACCACGACCAACCCGACCGGTGCGCGGTCGAGCGCCTCCGCAACCGGCGCGCGCACCAGCTGCTCCGGCCCGAGCACCAGCACGTCGAGCTCCCCGGCGGCTGCGCGGCCGAGCGCGTCCCGGACGGCTGCCGCTCCCCGGGCCGAGCTCACCGCCTCCGCCCGCAGCCCGGTCTCCCGCAACGCGTCGACCTGGTCCCGCTGGAGCGCGAGCAGCGGCGAGACGACGACCGTCAGGCGACCGCCGCTGAGCATCGTCGCGATGGCGTAGACGGCCGTCTTCCCGGCCCCCGACCGCGCGACCAGGAGGGTGTCCCGGTCACGCAACCCGTCCAGGGCATCACGCTGCGCCTCCCGGAGGCGGTTGCCCTCGCCGAGGACCCGCCGGACCGCGTCCTCGAGCGCCGGCGGTCGCACGCCGGTCGCGCCCGGAGCCACGCGCTCAGCGCCGGGGGCGGTGCAGGGCCAGGAAGAACCCGAGCCCGCTCGTGGCGATGCCCCCCGTGAACACCGTGATCGACGCGTGGTCGACGGCGAATCCCATGAGCCAGAAGCCGCCCAGCATGAGGGCGAAGCAGAACAGGAACAGCAGCACACGGGCAGCCGCCGGCGGCGGGGGCTGCTCTTCGGTGACGCGAGCGCGCTCGAGCTCGTCGGCCTGCGAGGCGGACATGCGGTGACCTCCGGGGTGGGCGCTCAGCCGCGGGGCTGGGCGGGGTTGGTGGGCACGCCGTGCGACGGCGGGTTCTGGGCCGGTCCCGCGGTCTGCGGCGAGACCGCGCTCCCGGCGGCCGGCGGCGGCGCCTGCTCGGCGGCCGGCGCTGTGGGGTCCCCGCCGGACGGGCGCTGGCCCTCGGCCAGGTCGAGCAGGCGGTGGTCGAGGATCTGCAGCACCGCGGGCCGGTTCGCGTGCGCCTCCTCGTAGCGACGCAGCACGTCGAGGTCCTCGGCTTCGAGGCTGCGGATCCGGTGCCCGAGCGACCCGACCGGCAGGTGGTCGTAGTCGGGCACGGGCAGGTCGGTGCGGGTGGGCTCGTCAGGCATGGCATGTCCTCCCGGTCGGTCGCGCGTCGGGCTCGGTCGGGCCGGGACCGCCCCGGCCCTCCGCGGCGGTCCCGCCGCTCGTCCTCCCGACGCTAGGCGCGGGCGATGCGGCCTGCCACCGGACGGGCTCAGGCGTCGTCGTCGCGACCGCCCCCGGCGTGCCGGGTGAACGCGGCGTGCACAGCGGCCTTCGCCCGGTCCGGGAGCACAGCCGCCGCGGCGGTCTGCATCCGGGCCGTGAGCGAGCGCACGGTGACCTCCGCCTTGCCGGCCACGAGGCCCTCGAACGCCTGGTCGGCGACGTCGGCAGGGTCGTCCTGCGGCCCACGGCCCACGGGGGTGTCCTCCATGCCCGCGCGCTCGAAGAACCGGGTGTCGGTGGGACCCGGCAGCAGCGAGGTGACGGTGACGCCCGTGCCGGCCAGCTCGTGCCGCAGCGCCTGGGCGAACGAGTGCACGAACGCCTTCGAGGCCGCGTACGTGGCATACCCCGGTCCGGGCATGAGCGAGGCGGTCGACGCGGTCACCAGCACACGGCCGGACCCGCGCTCGACCATGGCGGGAACCAGCGCCTTCGCCAGCCGCACGGTGCCCACCACGTCGAGCGCGATGACGGCGAGGTCGTCCTCGAGCGGCGTCTCGACGAACGCGCCGCCGCGACCGGTGCCGGCGTTCAGGGCCAGTGCGTCGACCGGGCGGCCCGTCGCGCGCACCTCCCCCGCGAGGGCGCCCACCCCCTCGGCCGTGGTGAGGTCCACCCGGACGGGGCGCACAGCCGCGCCCAAGGCGGCGAGGGCGTCGGCGGCGACGGCCAGCTCGGCCTCGTCCGCCGCGACGACGAGGTCGAAGCCCTCCTCGGCGAACCGGCGCGCGAGCTCGAGACCGATCCCGCTGGAGGCGCCCGTGACAACGGCGAGCGGCCGGACCGCGGTCGGGTCGGCGGTGGCCCGAGCCGACCCGACGGGGACGGAGGAGCCCCCCGGACCGGCGGGCGTGCTGGGCGTGCTGCTCTCGGACATCGCTGCTCCCGCGTGCTGTCGTCCGGGGGCCACGACCCGACCCGCCCCCGCGACGCTAGGCGCGTCCGCGGCGGACTGCCACCGGGCCCGGGCCCGGCAGGGGCTAGCATCACGCCCTTGTGAGCCGCCTCGTCGACACCGTCGCGCCCCCGCGGCTCGGCGTGCCGTTCCGGTGGCTGCTCGCGTCGTCGTGGGTCAGCAACGTGGGCGACGGCATCGCGCTCGCCGCCGGGCCGCTGCTCGTGGCCTCCCTGACCTCGGACGCGCGGCTCGTGGCGCTGGGGGCGACCCTGCAGTGGCTGCCTCCGCTGCTGTTCGGTCTGCTCGCCGGTGCGCTCGCCGACCGGTGGGACCGCCGCCGGATCGTGCTGGTCGTCAACGTGGCCCGCGCGGTCGTGCTCGCCACGCTCGCCGTCGCGGTCGCCGGCGGCCACGCCACGGTCGGGCTCGTCCTGGGGCTGCTGCTCCTGCTGGGGACCGCCGAGGTGTTCGCCGACAACGCCGCGCAGACGTTCCTGCCGATGCTCGTGGCGCGGGACGACCTGGCCGTGGCGAACGCCCGCCTGCAGACCGGCTTCATCACGCTCAACCAGCTCGCGGGCCCGCCCGTCGGCGCTGCGCTGTTCGCCGCCGGGGCCGCGTGGCCGGCCGCGGGCCAGGCGCTCATCGTGTCCGCGGCGGCCGTGCTGGTCGCGCGGATCGTCCTGCCGCCGCACCGGCCCGACCCGGCGGTCCGGCAGCACCTCGGCCGGGACATCGTCGAGGGCGTGCGCTGGGTGCGGCACCACGCGGCCGTGCGCACGCTCGTGCTGACGATCTTCACGTTCAACATCACCTTCGGGGCCGCCTGGTCCGTGCTGGTGCTGTACGCCACGCAGCGCCTGGGGCTCGGGGCCGTGGGTTTCGGCCTGCTCACCACGGTCAGCGCCGTCGGCGGGCTCGCCGGCACCGCGGCGTACGGCTGGATCACGCGCCGGGTGTCCCTGGGGAACCTGATGCGCATCGGGCTGGTGGTGGAGACGCTCACCCACCTCGGGCTGGCGCTGACCCGGCAGCCGGCCGTCGCGCTCGGCATCTTCTTCGTCTTCGGCGCCCACGCCTTCGTCTGGGGCACGACCTCGGTCACCGTGCGGCAGCGGGCCGTCCCGCGGGCGCTCCAGGGTCGGGTGGGTGCGGTCAACACGGTGGGTGTGTTCGGCGGCCTCGTCCTCGGGTCCGGCCTGGGCGGGGTGCTCGCGGAGCAGCACGGCGTGACGGCGCCGTTCTGGTTCGCGTTCGCGGGTTCGGCACTGTTCGTCGTGCTGATCTGGCGCCAGCTCCGCCACGTCGCGCACGCCGACGAGCGCGAGGCGCCCCTGCCGGAGGGCTGACCCGCCCGCCGGGAGGGCCCGCGCGCATCAGCACGGTGGCGAGCGGCCGGCACCCGGGCCGTCACGTCCGCGCCGCACCCCGGGAGGTGGCCTCTCGCGGGCAGCCGGGCGGCCGGGCGGCCGGGCGAGAGGCCAGGCGGGCGGGGGCCGCCCGTCAGGCGGGCGTCGGCGCGTCCGGGAGCCCCGCGATCGGCTTGGTGCGCGAGCGTCCCGCGGCGTCCTTCAGCACCACGTACTTCAGGTCGACGTGGGGCTCCAGGGCGCTGAACTTGTCGTTCGGCGCGCCGATCACCAGCTGGAACCCGAGGCCCCGCCAGGCACCGACCGCCCGCCCGGTGAACCGCGCGTCGGCCTTGATGAGGGCCTCGTCCAGGAAGACCGGCGCGTAGCGCGGGCGCTCGGCCCCGGCGTCACCGAGCTGGTACCGCAGGGCGGCACCCACGATGAACGCCACGAGCTCCTGCGACTCGCCGCCGGACTTCTCCCCGATGTGGTCGTAGAGCGCGACGTGGTTCCCGTCCAGGTCGGTCTTCTCGGCGCTAAGGCGCACGTGGCGGCGCACGTCCACGAGGTCCGCGAAGTCCGGGGCGGTGCGGCGGATCCGGTCGATGACCTTGGCCATGCGCAGGTAGCGGCGCTCGCGCTCCGCGTCCGTCGCCTCGGTCGACAGCTCCTCGCGCAGGTCGCGCAGCTCCTTGCGGAACCGGGCGACGACGGTGGACTGCGTGTCGCGGGCGTCGATGCGCAGGCGGTGGTCGTCGTCGGAGAACGGCAGGTCCGCGAGGATGTCGTTCACCGGGCGGATGCGCTCCTTGATCTCCCGCACGGACCGGGCGAGCGCGTTGTGCAGATCGGTCAGGTCGTTGCCGGACAACCGCAGCAGGCTGCGGCGCCACTCCGCCTCGAGCTCGTGCAGGGCGCTGGTCTCCAGCTCGGTGAGGATGCGCTCGAAGTCCCGGTACGACTCCTCCGGGTCGGTGCCGAGGTTCGGGTCGGGCCAGCGCTCGACGAACGTCTCGAACGTGCGGCGCAGGGCGTCACGGGACGCCGTCACGACGCCCTGCGCCGCCTGGCGGTCCGCCCGGAGCAGCTCGGCGGCGTGCGTGACGGTGCCGTCGAAGGCCGCGAGCGCCTGGAGGGGCGCGGCGTCGGCGGGGACGTCGGCCCCGGCGCCGCCGAGCAGCTGCTCGAGGTACGCGCGTTGCTCGGGCTCGGCCGTCGTGCCCGCGTCCTGCGCGTCGTCGAGGGCCTGCTGGGCCCGGTCGACCTCGTCCGTGGTGTCCGACCAGGACGCCGTGAGCCGTTCGGCGTCGCCCTTGGCGCGGCCGAGCTTCTCGGTGAGCGTGGCCACGGTCACGTCGAGCTCGTCGGCGCGGCGCTGCAGGCGCACGACCTCGGGGTTGCCGGAGGTGACGTCCTCGATGACCTGGGTCCAGCGGGCGCGCTCGGCGTCGACCGCGGCGACGTCCACCTGCTCCCAGGTGACAGCGACGACCGCCTCGTGGGCACGGCGGCGGGCGTCCTGCTCGTCCAGCCGGGCGGACGCGGCCTCGACGTCGCGCTCCGCGAGCTCCACGCGCCGCTCGGCCAGCTCGATCTCGCGGTCGAGCTGGGCGAGGCGCCGGGCGTTCGTGAACCCCAGGACGTTCGCGCGGCCCTGGCCGCCGTGGGCGCCGCGCAGGCCCTCGGAGACCTGGCCGGCGCGGGTGAGCGCCTTCGTGTGCTGCGCGAGCTCGCCGGGCGTGTCGACGCAGACGTAGGCGTGCCGGTCGGCGAGCTCGTTGCGCAGCCAGCCCGCGAACGGCCCGGACCGCAGCTCCAGGCGTCCCGGGAGCGTCCGGGGGTCCAGCGCCACGTCGGAGCGCTGCCCCGTCGGGACGCCCTGGTAGCGCAGTCGCCGGCCGAGCCGCACGCCGTCGATGGCCCGGCGGAAGGCCCCGAGACGCGCGGCGTCCACCAGCAGCGTCGTGGCGAACCCGCCGAGCGCGAGGTTGAACGCCTCCCGCCACGGCTCGTGCTCGGTGCGCACCTCGACCAGCTCCCCGACGAACGGCAGCTCGTCGACCGTCAGCCCGGCGGCCTCCGCCAGCGCGGCGCGCGCCCGCAGCAGCTCCCCCGGGATGCTGCCCTGCTGCCGCTCGGCCTCGGCCCGGTCGGCGCGCAGGCCGGCCAGCTCGCCGCGGGCGTCCTTGCGCTCGGCCATGGCCGCGCCGAGGCGCTCACGAGCGTCCTGCTTCGCGCCGTCGTCGGCCAGGGCGGTGCGGGCCTGCTCGGCGAGCTCCTCGAAGTCGGCCGCCGTGGGCACGCCGACGCCGAGCACGTCGGCGAGCACCTCCTCGAGGCGGGCGCGGGCGACGGAGACGCGGGCGTGCCGGTCGTCGGTGGCGCGCAGCTCGCGCTGGGCGCGGGCCAACCGGTCGCCGCCGGACACCCACAGCGTCTCCTTGACGCCCTCCAGCTCTGCCCGGGCGGCGGCGATGCGCGCGGCGAGCTCGTCGGCCTCCCGGCGCGCGCCGTCGTGCCGGTGCTGCAGGTCGGACTCGACGGCGCGCAGCAGGCCGAGGCGGCGGTCGTGGCGCCACAGCGCGGCCGGGGACGCGTCGTCGTCGAACGACCCGACGGACGCGATGACGCGCAGCCGCTCCGCGGCCTCCTCGGCGGCCGCACGGTGGGCGCGGATCGGCTCGAGCGCCTTGACCTGCTGCCGCGCGGTGATCATCTGCTCGCGGGTGCCGGAGAGCTTGTCGAACTGCTCGACGACGGCGTCCGCGGTCGCGAACGTGCTGGGCTCCTCGAGCACCATCGCCTTGTAGAGCGCGTCGACGGTGGTGATCTGCTGACCGGCCTGGATGCGTCCGAGCAGCCCGACGGCCTTGCCGCCGTCACCGGTCGCGCCGATGCCGAGCGTCGAGTGCAGCCGGGCGGTGAACTCGCGGTCGGTGTCGAACGCCGCGAGACCCGCCGCCGTGACGGCGCCCCGGCCGAACCGGTCGGCCGCCGCCGGCTCGAGGTCGCGCAGGTCGAACCCGCCCTCGCGGGTGGCCCGCACGGCGGTCACGTCCTCCAGCGTCCGGGCGGCCGCGGGGACGTACCACGCGCGGACGGCGGTGAACTCGCGCCCCGACTGGTCCGCCCACGTCATCGCGATCGCCGACCACGTGTCCTGGCCGTCGCCGCGCAGCACGCGCTGCCGGGTGCCGTCCTCGGTGCGGGACTCGTCGAGCTTGCCGCGGGCGTAGGACAGGATGTTGCGCTGGTCCTTGCCGCGCGGCCGCCCGACGACGCCGCCGTTCGACGCCCCGTTGAACGGCGTGGTGTGGGGCATGAGCAGCGCGATGTACGCGTCCATCAGCGTGGACTTGCCGGAGCCCGACCCACCGGACAGCAGCGTCGCGGTCGGCGCCAGGCGCACCCGGTGGTGTCCGTCGTAGCCGCCCCAGTTCACCAGCTGCAGGTCCCGGGCGAGCCACTGCTGGCCCGTCGAGGCGGCCGGGATCAGGCCGAAGAGCGTGTCGACCATGGTCATCGGGCTGGCTCCTCGTCCTGCGGCGCGGCGTCGTGCACCGCGTCGTCCTGCTCTGCGTCCTCGTCGTCCGGCGCCTCCGGCGTCCCGTCCTCCGGGGCCGACGAGGCGGGGCTGCGGAGCCACGCCCGCAGCTCCGTCAGCCGCTCGTTGCTCAGCACGATCTCCACCAGCGCGGTCACGCGGTAGCGCCCCTCGGACTCCTCCTCGATGACGCCCTCCTTGGCGAGCCGCGCGATCGCCCCGCGGATCTCGCGCTGGCGGGAGGCGACGTTGGTGTCGTCGGGGTCGTAGTACGTCAGGGCGGTCTGCTCGAGCTCCTCCACGTCGACGCGCGCCGAGCTCTCCCCGGCGCCGCGCTCGCGCTGGAAGACCGTGCGCAGGTGCACCAGCACGAGCGTCTCGGCGCGGCTGTACGGCTCGTCGCGCAGCAGCACGGGCACGTCGAGCTCCGCGGAGCGCACCTGCCGCTTGTACGCGATGCCGCGGTCGTGGTCGACGACCAGGTGCACGAACAGGTCGTGCAGGCGCGACTCGATCACCTGCTGGTGGGCGAGCAGGGTCCGCCACTGCGCGGGGTTCCGCTCGGCGAGGAGGAACCGGCGCTGCAGCAGCCGCACGAGGACGCGGCGGACCTCGGCGTCCAGGGTGCCGGAGTCGCCCGCGAACAGCTCGGCCGGGTCGTCCTCCATCGCGACCGGCGGGATGAAGCCGCCGGGCCCGCCGTGCTCGTCGTCGGCGTCCGCGACGCGGGCCTCCGGGGACGCGCTCGTGTCAGTGCCGGTCATCGCTGCCGTCCTCCATCCGTGTGGTCACGCCCTCGAACGCGAAGCGCCGGCGGCTGCCGTCGGGCCGCAGCGCCTCGACGTACGCGAGCGCGCCCGTCTCCGTCATGCCGACCGCGTCGGCGATCTCGAGCAGGCCGAGCAGGTCGACGGGCCGGCGCAGGTCCGGCGGTGCGCCGCCGAAGGCCTCGGCCAGGTCCACGTCGGCCCCGGTCCCCGCCGCGCCGTCCCGCGCGGACCACGCCGCGAGGTGGGCGCGCAGCTCGGCGTAGTGCGGGCCGCCCCACGCGCGGGCCAGCGTCGCGGAGGCGTCGTCCTCGTCGTCGTCCTCCCAGGCGTGCAGCGGCGCGGGCGGCTCCGGGGGGCGCAGGTCGCCGGCGGACTGCCGCAGGTGCTCGACCTCGGCGACGGGCAGCCGGCGCAGCGGCTCGACGCTCTGGCCGCGGCGGGACCCCGGGACCCAGTGCTGCAGCCCGGTCATGACGTCCCGGAGCAGCTCGTCGACCTGCCGGTCCCGCAGCGGGTCGTGGTGCCGCACCTGCGTGGTGATGACGGCCGACGCCTCGCGCTGCGCCGCGAACACCTGCTCGAGCCCCCGCTCGATGCGCCGCCCGAGGTCGCGCAGCTCGGCTCGCTGCGGCGCGGGCAGCATCCGGGTGAACGGGTGCCGCAGCACCACGTCCAGCTGCGCGGACAGCGCGTCGAGCCGCTCCGGGTCGCCGATGAGCCGCAGCGCGCCCGAGAACGCGCGCCCCTCGACGGTGGACTCCATGACGTGCTCGCCGCGCTCGAGGTACTCCCGCAGGACGGCACCCGTCGGCCGCTCGTCCTGGCGCAGCGCCGTGACGACGTCGCGCTGCATCGCCTTGATCGACTCGGCGACGCGTGCGAAGTCCGCCGGCAGCTCCCGCACCAGGTGCAGGACGTTCTCGGCCTCCTCGAGCAGCTGCTCGTCGTCGGCCCGCTCGACCTCGCCGGTGCGCTCGATGCGCTCGGCCTCGGCGCGCAGCCGCGCGATCTCCGCCTCGAGGCGCGACAGCCGCACGAGGACGTCGGGGTCGGCCTCCTGGGCGAGGTGCTCGACGGCGTCCAGCAGCGTCCGGACGCGGGACTGGGACACCCGGGCCCGCGCGCCGCCCGCCCGGCCGGCGACCTCGAGCGCGCCGACGGCGTGCGCGGACAGCCGGTAGGTCTCCACGTCGTCGTCCAGCACCTGGCGCACCAGCCAGCCCGCGTCGGCCCACTGCCGGCACAGGTCGCGCGCGGTGCCGGCGGGCAGGTCGTCCCCGTACCCCGCGGCGCGGAGCTGGTCGAGCGCGTCGGCGACCTCGGTGTGGGCGTCCGCGACGGGCACCTGCGGGCGCTCCGGCGTGAACACGAGCGACAGCAGCGAGACCACGAGCGGGGCGTGACGCTTGTGCAGCAGGTCGAGCATCGGGTTCTGGAAGGCCCGGACGGCGCCCTGGTACGCCCCTTCGGCTCGCGTGATCATCGCCGGACAGCGTAGGTGAGGCGGAGGGCGCGCCGTGACACCCGCCTGCCGTCCGGCTCCCGGACTCCCGGTGCGGCACGGCGAGCCGCCGTCTAGGCTGAACTCTCGGTGTGCCGGGAAGTCTGGTCGGCTCCCCGCGCGGCGACCCTCCACGCGGGGACGCGACGCGCCCCGAGGAGCACCATGCCCCACCCGACGCACCCGCCCGTCCCCACCGGTCTGCGCCGCTGGGCGTCCGCCGAGACGACCGGCGGTGCCCTGCTCATCGCCGCCGCCGTCCTCGCCCTGGTCTGGGCGAACTCACCGTGGCGCGACGCCTACCACGAGGTGTCCTCCCTGGTCGTCGGCGTCGAGGCGTGGCACCTCGACCTGGACCTCGCCCACTGGGCGTCGGACGGCCTGCTCGCGGTGTTCTTCTTCGTGGTGGGACTGGAGCTGAAGCACGAGATCGTCACCGGGAGCCTGCGCGACCCGCGGCGGGCCGCGGTGCCGGTCGTCGCGGCGGTCGGCGGCATGCTCGTGCCGGCCGCGGTGTACCTCGCGGTGGTCGGCGTCGCCGGGGACGCCCCGTCGCGCGCGGGCTGGGCGGTGCCGACCGCGACCGACATCGCCTTCGCGCTCGCCGTCCTCGCGATCTTCGGCCGCGGCCTGCCCGTGGCGATCCGGACGTTCCTGCTGACCCTCGCGGTGGTGGACGACCTGCTCGCGATCGTCGTGATCGCGGTGTTCTACTCCGACGGCGTGGCAGCAGGCCCGCTGGCGGCCTCCGTCGGCGCCGTGGTGCTGTTCGCGCTCGTCGCCCGGTCCCCGTACGTGCACCCGTGGCTGCTCTGGGCCCTCGGCCTGGTGGCGTGGGCCTGCATGCACGCCTCCGGGGTGCACGCGACGATCGCCGGCGTGCTGCTGGGCCTGACCGTCCCGGCGCGCCCGGTGAACGCCGAGCACGTCAGCCGGGTGCACCGGTACGAGCACGCGATGCGGCCCTGGTCGGCCGTCGTGGCGCTCCCGCTGTTCGCGTTCTTCGCCGCCGGCGTCACCCTCGTGGACGGCGCGGGTCTCGCGGGCGTCCTGGGCGACCCGGTGGTGCCCGCAGTCGTGCTGGGCCTGGTGCTGGGCAAGGTGGTGGGCATCGTGGGCGCCGTCGCGGTGGTCACCCGGACCACGCCGTTGCGGCTGCCGGACGGCGTGGGCCTGCGCGACCTGCTGCCCGTCGGGCTGCTCGCCGGCATCGGGTTCACCGTCTCGCTCCTGATCGCCGAGCTCGCGTTCGCGGGTGACGACGGGCGGGCCGGGGCTGCGAAGATCGCGGTGCTCGCGGGCACGGCGCTGTCGGCCACGGTCGCCGCGGTGCTGCTGCGCCGGGACGCGCGGCGGGCACGGGCCCGGGACGAGAACGCCGACGGCGTGGTCGACGCGGTGCAGCCCGCGGTGGGTGGCGGGACGACCGGCCCGGGTGTGCGGCCGGCCGGGTCGCACGGGGGCTCGGGCACGGCCCGTCCACCGCACGGGTGAACTGCCGGGCATATACACACAACTCGGACATCCTGGGCATAACGTGACGCAGCGTGAGGGATCCCGGGGGCACGGACGGCATCACGGGTGCGCGGCGGCCGCTGCTCGACGCGCTGCGCGGCGTGGCGATCGCGCTCGTCATGCTCACCCACGCCGACTCGGCGACCTTCGGGTCCGCCGGCATGGTGGGCGTGACGCTGTTCTTCACGCTCTCGGGTTACCTCATCACCGGCCTGCTGGTGCGCGACCTGGAGCGGTACGGACGGATCCGGTACGGCCGGTTCTTCGGCGCACGGGCGCTGCGGCTGCTGCCGCCGCTGCTGCTGGTGCTCGCGGGCTACCTCGTCATCGAGGGCGCGGTCGGGCTGCTCGGGCGCCGGGAGCTGCTCGGGCAGACGGTCCTGGCGGCCCTCACCTACACGAGCAACCTGCCCCTGCTGCCCCACGGCAGCGGCTCGTTCTTCCACCTGTGGACGCTCGCCACGGAGGAGCAGTTCTACCTGCTGTGGCCCCTCGTGCTCGCCCTCGCGTGGCGGCACCGGGCCGCTCGCGCGGTCGTGCTGGTCGGGGTGCTCGGCTCGCTCGCCGCGTGCGCGGCCACGATCGGGTACGAGTGGCCGGACGTGGCGCGCGTGTACGCGCTGCCCACGTCCTGGTCCGTGGCGCTGCTCGCCGGCTGCGGGCTGCGCCTGGGCCGCGAGCGCGCCGCCCGGCTGCTGCCCGGCACCGGCGGGTCGCGCCGGGCGCTGGGCGTCGCGCTGCTCGCCGTGCTGGCCGCGCTGGCGCTGCTGCCCGGGCTGAGCGCCACCGCGGCGATGTACCTGCTCGTCATCCCGCTGACGGCCGCCGTGTCGGCCGCGCTGGTGCTGCTCGCGTCCGGTCCCACCGCCCTGCCGTCCGGCCCGGCGCGTGCGCCGCTGCGGCTGCTGGTGGCGCTCGGCACCGTGTCGTACGCGGCGTACCTGTGGAACCTGCCGATCCAGCAGTGGCTCGGCGACCCGGGCACGCCCGGCGCCGGCCTGCTCGGCGCCGCGCTCACCCTGCTGGCCGCGACGGTCAGCTGGTGGGCGGTCGAGCGCCCCGCCGCCGCGCTCCGGCGCCGGTGGGAGACGCCGGAGCCGGCCCGGGCGCACGCGGTCGTCCCCGCGGCGCCCGAACCTGCCGCGTGAGCCGGCCGGGCCGGCCCCGTCACGCCGCCTCGCGCGCCCCCGGGTGCACCGTCCACTCGCCGGTCGTGTGGTCGTAGCACCGCGAGTTGTCGATCCGGCTGCGGTCGAACCCGAGCTCGGACGCCACGACCTTGCCGACGCGCTCCGGGTCGGGCGCCGCCTGGGCGAGCAGCCGGGTGTAGTCGTGGTGCGGGTCGAGGATCACGGCGTCGGACGGCCCCCGCTCCACGACACGGCCCCGGTACAGCACGAGGATCTCGTCGGAGAAGTGCCGTGCGGTCGCCAGGTCGTGCGTGATGTACAGGACCGCGAGGTTGTCCTCCCGCTGGAGCCGGGCCAGCAGGTTGAGCACGCCCAGCCGGATCGACACGTCGAGCATCGACACGGGCTCGTCGGCGATCAGCACCTGCGCCCCCGGGGCCAGCGCCCGGGCGATCGCGACGCGCTGCCGCTGGCCGCCGGACAGCTCGTGGGGACGGCGCTGCGCGAACGCGTGGGCGGGCGTGAGGTTCACGCGCTCGAGCATCTGCGCCACGCGCTCCCGGGTCTGCTCGGCGCCCCGCGTCCGGTGGTGCAGCAGCAGCGGGCGGGCGACGTGGTGCTCGATGGTGTGGAACGGGTTGAGCGACGCGAACGGGTCCTGGAACACCATCTGCACGTGCCGGCGGTACACGGAGCCGACGACCGGCGTCCGGTCGTCCAGCGTCACCCGGATCTGGCCCGACGTCGGCTTCTCGAGCCGGGTGAGCAGCTTCGCGATCGTGGACTTGCCCGACCCCGACTCCCCCACCAGCGCGACCGTGCGGCGCGGCACGAGGTCGAAGCTCACCCCGTCGACCGCCCGCAGCGTGGAGCGCCGCAGCCCCTCGCGGATCGTGTAGTCCTTGGTCAGGTCGACCACCTCGACGCTGGTCATGCGCTGGCTCCGTCCTGCTCGTCGTCGAGCACGCCTGTGCGGATGAAGTCGCCGCGCTCCCCCGACAGGCTCGGGAACGAGCCGAGGAGCCGGCGGGTGTACGGGTGCTGCGCGTGGGTGTAGAGCCGGTCGGCGCTGTCGAGCTCGACGATCTCCCCGCGCAGCATCACGGCGATGCGGTCGCTGATCTCCAGCAGCAGCGGCAGGTCGTGCGTGATGAACACGACCGCGAAGTCGAGCTCGTCGCGCAGGCGGACGATCTCCCGCAGGATGTCGCGCTGCACCACGACGTCCAGCGCGGTCGTCGGCTCGTCCATGATCATGATCTGCGGTTCGAGCAGCATCGCCATGGCGATCATGACGCGCTGCCGCATGCCACCGGACAGCTCGTGCGGGTAGGACGACAGCCGGCGCGGGTCGACGCCGACGCGCTCGAGCACCTCCACCGAGCGCGCCTCGACCTCCGTGCGGCCGATGCCGGGCCGGTGCGCCCGCATGGTGTCCGCGAGCTGCGCCCGGACGGACGTCACCGGGTTGAGCGCGTTCATCGCCCCCTGGAAGACCATCGACAGCGTCTCCCAGCGGAACCGGCGCAGCGCCTCGTCGGACAGCCCCAGGACGTCGACGTCGGTGCCGTCCCGGTCGTGGAACGTCACCTCGCCCGCCGCGATCCGGGCCGGCGGCTGGTGCAGCCGGTTGATCGCGTAGGCCAGCGTCGTCTTGCCGCAGCCGGACTCCCCGGCGAGCCCGAGGATCTCCCCCGCGTGCAGCTCCAGGTCGGCGTGCTTCACGGCGTGCACGGGCGGCGTGACCTCGTAGACCACGTCGAGGTCGCGCACGGTCAGCACGGTGCGGCGGCCCGTGGCCCCGTCGGTGTGGCGGCCGGTGGTCGGCGTCGGCAGGCTCATGCCCGGCCCTCCTTCTCCGTGCGGGCGATGCGGCGCATCTGCTTGCGGTGCAGCCGGACGGTCCTGAGCTTGGGGTTGATGACCTCGTCGATCGAGAAGTTGATGAGCGACAGGCCCATGCCGAACAGCGCGATCATCAGGCCCGGCGGCACGAACCACCACCACGCGCCGAGCGACAGCGCGAAGCCGTTCTGGGCGTAGAACAGCATCGTCCCGAGGGTCTGCGACCCGGACGACCCGAGCCCGATGAACGACAGACCGGCCTCGGCGAGGATGCCGGCGATCACCGCGAACACGAACTGCGACGCGATGACCGGCAGCAGGTTCGGCAGGATCTCGACGGTGATGACCCGCCAGGACCGCTCGCCGGACACCCGGGAGGCTGCGACGTAGTCGCGGCTGCGCACCGACAGCGTCTGCGCCCGCAGCACCCGGGCCGAGCCGGCCCAGCTCGTGAGCGCCAGGACGATGCCGATCGTCCACCAGCCGCGGGCCTCGCGCGGGACGAACGCCGCGATGACGATCACCAGCGGCAGGCCGGGGATCACGAGGAACACGTTCGACAGCAGGGAGAACGCCTCGTCCGCGACGCCGCCGAGGTAGGCGCCGTAGATGCCGACCAGGGTGGACAGCAGCGTCGCGAGCACGCCCACCAGCAGGCCGATCTGCAGCGACCCGCGGGTGGACCACGCGAGCTGGGACAGCACGTCCTGGCCGGTCTGCGTGGTGCCCAGGGGGTGCTCGCCGGACGGGCCCGTCAGGCCGATGTCGCGGATGGTGCTCGGGTCGCCGACGAGTGACGGCCCGATGATGCCGAAGACGGCGATGCCGAGGACCAGCACGATGCCGACGGCGAGCCACGGCGTCATCGTCGGGAGCATCAGCCGCCACGACGACTGGCGGCGGTGACCTCCGGCGGCTTCCGCCTCGGCGCGCTGCTCGGTGGCCTCCAGGATGTCCGGCTCGGTGGCCGGGGTCAGGTTCGTCACGCGCGTCTCCTAGCCCTTGGCCCGCGTGCGGGGGTCGATGAGTCCGTACAGGAGGTCCACCAGCAGGTTCGCGCCGAGCACGGCCAGCGTGATGAACAGGAACACGCCCTGCATCAGCGCGTAGTCGTTGTTGGTGACGGCGTTGAGCAGCCGGGACCCGATGCCGGGGTACGAGAAGATCTGCTCGGTGATCACCGAGCCCGACACCACGAAGCCCAGGGAGATCGCGAAGCCGGCGATGGACGGCAGCACCGCGTTGCGCGCGGCGTAGTGCCGCTGGATGCGGCCGTCGGTCAGGCCCTTGGCCCGCGCGGTGAGGATGTAGTCCTCCGACAGGGTCGAGACCATCATGTTGCGCATCCCGAGCAGCCAGCCCCCGAGCGACGCGATGACGATCGTCAGCGCCGGCAGCGTGCCGTGGTAGATCGCCGAGCCGATGAACTCGGCGTTCCACCCGGGGTCCAGCACCACGTCGTAGCCACCCTGCCCCGGGAGCAGGCCCCAGGTCCGGGACAGCAGGTACACGAGGATCAGGGCGAGCCAGAAGTACGGCACGGCGGCCAGCAGGGTGGTGCCCGGCACGAGCGAGTCCAGCCACGTGCCGGGCCGCCAGCCCGCGAACATCCCGAGCAGCACGCCGATGACCGCGGCGATCACGGTCGCGATCCCGACCAGCGTGATCGTCCACGGCATGGAGGTCGAGATCACGTCGGTGACGGACGCCGGGTAGTACGACACGGAGACTCCGAGGTCGCCGCGCAGGAGGTTGCGCAGGTACAGCCCGTACTGCTGGACGAGCGGGATGGAGTCGTCGCCCCCGAGCAGGAGCGCGTACGCCTCGCGGGTCTCCGGGGTGACCGTGCCGCCACGCTGCTGGAGCTTGGCCAGCAGGATGTCGACCGGGTTGCCCGGCAGCAACCGCGGGATGAGGAAGTTCAGGGTCAGGGCGGCCCACAGGGCCACGGCGTAGAAGCCCAGCTTGCGCAGGACGTACCTCACGACACTGCCTCCCTCGGGGTGGTCCGGCTCGGGGACGACGACGGCATCGCTGCTACTCCCCCGTGGGTGTGAGGGCCTTGAAGATCTGCGCGGCGTCGAGGGCCGACCAGACCGCCGGGAAGGCGTACATGTCGTCCTCGGTGGGCCAGCCGCTGAACTTCCGGACGTTCCACTCGCTGGTCGTGCCGCCCGTCATGATCGGGATGTACGGCATGTCCTCGACCACCGCGTCCTGGATCGTCGCGAACTCGTCCATGCGGGCGGGGTCGTCGAAGTCGAGCGTCTGGAGCTTCTCGATCGCGGCGTCCACCGCCGGGTCGCTGAACCGCGCGTAGGCGTTGCCGGCGGACTCCCCGACGGGCGTCGGGTTCGTGAAGAAGTACTGGTAGACGTAGTACGGGTCGGGCGCGGGTCCCTGCCACAGCGAGTCGATCGCGAGCTGGAAGCTGCCCTTGAGCCGCTTGTCCGTCCACTCGTTCCAGGACGACTGCGTGGACACGACCTCGATGCCGGCCTCCTTGGCCTGGGCGGAGATGGCGTCCACCGCGGTGATGTAGTCGGTCCAGCCGGTGACGACCTCGACGTTCAGGCTGACGCGCTGGCCGTCCTTGGCGTAGACGCCGTCGTCGCCGCGCACGTAGCCGGCGTCCTCGAGCACGGCGGCGGCCGCGGCGGCGTCGGCACCGCCGGCGGAGACGGGCTCCTCGACGGAGTCGGCGATCCACTGCTCCTGGCTGGGCACCAGGGCGAACGTCGGCGAGATCTCGGCCGCCGTGCCCTGGAACGCGAGGTTGTTGAGCTGGTCCCGGTTCATGGCCAGGTACAGCGCGTGGCGCACGGCCGGGTCGGTCTGCGGGCCGGTGCAGCCCAGCTCGGCGTTCGAGCAGGTCGCCAGCACCATCTGGTTCTGGTGGGCCGTCAGCGCGTCGTAGCCCGGGTAGTTCTCGGCGACGTTCTGGATGTCGGGCACGGGGCCGGTCTGCCAGTCGATCTCGCCCGCGGCGAGCGCGTCGGCACCGGCCTGGTTGCCGGACAGCGAGAGCCAGCGGATCTGCTTGAGCGCGGGCGCGCCGTCCCAGTAGTCCTCGTTGGCGACCAGCGTGAACGCCTGCGGCTTGAAGTCGCCCAGCAGGTAGGCGCCGGTGCCGACCGGGTTCTCGATGACGTCCTCGGTGGGGTTGACGTCGGCCCACAGGTGCTCCGGGACGATGTACTGCCCGAGGATGTCCGGGGCCTTGACGAACGCGGGCTCGTCGAACGTGAACGTGACGTGGGTGTCGTCGACGGCCTCGGTGACGCCGTCGTAGCCGACGTTGTTGATGGCCGGCGTGTCGACGAGCATGTCGAAGGTGAACACGACGTCGTCGGCGGTGAACGGCTCGCCGTCCGACCAGCTCACGCCGTCGCGCAGCGTCACGGACAGCACGGTGCCGTCGTCGTTCCAGGAGTACTCGGTGCCGAGCAGCGGCACCGGGTCCTGCACCTGCGCCTTGTTGATGAAGTAGAGCGGCTCGTAGATCGTGCCGCGCCCGCCGATGTTGGACGGCGAGTACGGGTTGAAGTTGATCTGGTAGTCGCCCGCCTGGCCGGTGTAGGCCACCAGGGTGTCGGAGGCTCCGACGCCCGCGGTGGAGCCCTGGGAGTCCGGGCCGTCGCCGCCGCTGCAGGCGGAGACGAGGAGGGCCAGCGCAGCCGCTCCGGCGAGGCCGACGCCGAGCCGGCGCCGGGGTCGTGCGGTGGTGCGGATCATCGGGTGTTCCTTCCGTCGACGGTGACGGTCGCGGACCGCGACTGTGGGCATTCTTACCCTGCCTTAATTACGCGAGTCAACCAACTCGTGCCAGGATGCGTGTCATCAGCGAGGACGCGCAGATCCCTGCGGGACCATGTCGTCACGTCCTCGCCGGTCCCGCGCACCGGCGGGACCCGCAACGGCCGTGACGAGAGGACGGGCACCATGGCGCAGGCGACGACCGAGGCGGTCTCCCCCCGCACGCCGGACGGGTGGCCGGTGCTCAACCAGGCCGAGCGCGCCGCCCTGCGCGAGGTGCTGATCCGCGGCCCCCAGTCGCGCACGGAGATCGCCCAGCGCCTCGGGCTGTCCCGTGCCAGCCTCACCCGCGTCACCCGCACCCTGGTCGCGCACGGGCTGGTGGGTGAGGTCGGCGTCGAGCTCCGCGGCCGCACCGGACGCCCCAGCGAGCTGCTCCAGGCCCGCACCGACACCTACCGGCTGCTCGGCGTGAAGCTCACCGCCGACGTGCTGTACGCGGCCGTCACCGACCTCACCGCCCGCGTGGTCGCCACGTCCGAGGAGCCGATCGCGTCGCGGGCGTTCGAGGACGTCGTCGACCAGCTCGCGGCCCTCGTCGCGCGGGAGCGGGCGACGCACCCCGGCCTGCGGGCGGTCGGCGTGTGCCTCGCCGGCGACCTGCTCGGGTCCGGGCGGGACCAGGTCGTCGTGTCCTCGCCGTACCTCGGGTGGACCGACGTGCGCATGAGCGCCGCCCTCGCGGACCGCACCGGGCTGCCGGTGACCACCGAGAACGACGTGCGCGCCCTCACGGCGGCCGAGCACTGGTTCGGCGCCGGCGCCGGGTGCCGCTCGCTGGCACTGCTCACCGTCGGTACCGGCCTCGGGTTCGGGCTCGTGGTCGACGACCGCATGATCCAGGGCGCCACGGGCCGGGCGGGGCGGCTGGACCACCTGCGCATCGACCCCTCGGGGCCCATCTGCGGGCTCGGCCACCGCGGCTGCGCGAGCGTCTACCTGGTGAGCAGCGCGATCGCCGCGGCACTCGGCAGCCCCGGGACGACGTACGAGGAGGCCGTCGCCCTCGCCGAGCGCGGCAACCCCGCCGCGGTGCTCGCGTTCCGGGAGGCCGGGCGCGCGCTCGGCGTCCTCATCGCCACGGTCGCGAACACCCTGGACCCCGAGAAGATCGTGCTCACCGGCGACGGCCTCGCCGTGATGCGCCTGGCACCGGACGCGGTGTGGGCGGCCGTCGCCCAGCACCGGGACCCGCAGGACGCGGTGACCCCCCTGGACGTGCAGCCGTTCGACTTCACGGAGTGGGCGCGCGCCGGCGCCGTCACGGCCGTGCGGGCGTACCTCGAGTCCGCGTCCTGACGCCGACAGGGCCCCCGCACCGCTCTCCGCCCGCGCCGGTGGCGTGCACGCGCGCCCGGCTTAGTTTCGTTGCTTGACAAACCAAGCCTGCGCCTTGGAGTCTGGCCGTCCACCGACATCGAGGGAGATGCTGTGACCGCGTCCTCGCCCGCCGCGCCCGCTGCGCCCACCACGGGCGGCCACGCCCGGCCAGTCCGCCCCGTCCTGAGCGCGGGACTCGCGTTCGGGGGCGACTACAACCCCGAGCAGTGGACGCCCGACGTCTGGCGCGAGGACGTCCGCCTCATGCAGGAGGCCGGCGTCACGATCGTCACCGTCGGCGTCTTCTCGTGGGGGCTGCTGGAGCCGCGCGAGGGCGAGTACGACTGGGCCTGGCTCGACGAGGTGCTCGGCCTGCTGCACGACGCCGGGATCGCGGTCGACCTGGCGACGCCCACCGCCGCTCCCCCGAGCTGGCTCCTGCGCCGGCACCCCGAGCTCCTGCCGGTCGACGCGCACCTCGTCCCGCTGCACCCCGGCGGCCGCCTCGGCTGGTGCCCGAGCAACCGGGTGTTCCGGGAGTACGCGCTGCGGATGACCACCGCGCTGGCGGACCGCTACGGCTCGCACCCCGCGGTGCGGCTCTGGCACGTCAGCAACGAGCTGGGCGGCGGCAACGCGCGCTGCTGGTGCGACGTCTCCGCGGCGGCGTTCCGCCGCTGGCTGCAGCGGCGCCACGGCAGCCTCGACGCGCTGAACGCCGCCTGGGGCACGGCGTTCTGGGGCCACCGGTTCGGCGACTGGGAGGAGATCGAGCCGCCGCGCGGCCACCGCGACGTGCCGAACCCCGGGCTGTTCCTCGACTACGAGCGGTTCTCCTCCGACGAGCTGCTCGACCACTACCGGGCCGAGGCCGCGGTGCTGCGGGAGCGCAGCGAGGCGCCCGTCACCACCAACTTCATGGTCGGCGTCGGGCCGCACGTCGTCGACTACGCCGCGTGGGCCCGGGAGGTCGACGTCGTCGCCACCGACCACTACACGCTCGTGGCCGACCCCCGGCGCGCGCAGGAGCTGGCGTTCGCGGGCGACCGCGTCCGCGGCATGTCGCGCGACCGCGCCCCGTGGCTGCTCATGGAGCACTCCACCGGCGCGCCCAGCTGGCAGGAGCGCAACCGGGCCAAGGCCCCCGGGGAGATCCTGCGCAACGCGCTCGCGCACGTCGCCCGCGGCTCCGACGGTGCCCTGTTCTTCCAGTGGCGCGCGTCGACCGCCGGGACCGAGCAGTTCCACTCGGCGATGCTGCCGCACGCCGGCACGGGCACCCGCGTCTGGCGGGAGGTCGTCGAGCTCGGTCAGGTGCTGCGGCGCATCGGCCACGTCGCCGGCTCCCCGGTCGAGCCCGCGCGCGTCGCCCTGCTGGTCGACGACGAGTCGGGCTGGGCGCTGCAGCAGGGTCTCAAGCCGCACCGCGCCCTGCGCTACTCCCGCGAGCCCCGCCTGTGGCACGGCCTGCTGTGGGACCGCCAGGTGCTCGTGGACGTGCTGCCCGCCGACGCGGAGCTCGACGGGTACGCCCTGGTGATCGTGCCGAACCTCTTCGTCACCGACGCGGAGCGCGCCGCCCGCCTGGAGCGGTACGTCGCCGACGGCGGCACGGCGCTGATCACGTACCTCTCGGGGATCGTCGACCGGGACTCCCGCGTCATCCCCGGCGGGTACCCGGGCGCGTACCGCGACTGGCTCGGCGTCTGGACCGAGGAGCTCCGGCCGCTGCAGCGCGACGAGGTCGTGCACCTGGACGACGGCAGCGCCGTGCACGAGTGGACCGAGGACACCGTGCTGGACGGCGCCGAGGCGGTCCTGCGGTACGCCGACGGCGACGGCGCCGGTCGCGCCGCCGTCACCCGGCACCGGCACGGCGCGGGCACCGTCTGGTACGTCGGCGCCCGGCTCCCCGAGGCCACCGCCGGCGCGGTGCTCGACCAGGTCGTCGCCGGGCTCGACCTGCGGCCGGCCGCCGAGGCGCCGCCCGGGGTCGAGGCGGTCCGCCGCGTCACGCCGGAGGGCGGAGTCCTGTTCCTCGTCAACCACACCGACGCGGACGCCGAGGTCGTCACCACCGGGACGGACCTGGTCACAGGACGCGCGGTCGGCCCGGTGCTGACACTCGCCGCAGGCGCCTGTGCCGTGGTCGAGGAGTCCGGCGCGACGCCCGGCACCGCGGCGGCCGCGACCGTCGCGACGCACGACGACACGAGAGGCAACCGGTGACCACGCTGACCCGCCCCGACGCGGCGCAGGACGACGGGCACGACGCGCAGCCCCCCGCGCCACGCCTGCACCGGCTGCGGCGCGCAGGCGTCGACGTCGTCCTGTCGGTGCCCGCCACGGGGCTGCCGGAGGTGCTGCACTGGGGCCCCGACCTCGGCGACCTCGGGGACGGCGCGGAGCTCCGGTCGGCTCTCGGTCGCACCGTCTCCTCGAGCGCGCTCGACGCCCCGTGGCCCCTGACCCTCCTGCCCGGCGAGCACGACGGGTGGGCCGGACGGCCGGGGTTCGCCGGGTCGCGCGAGGGGCAGCTCCTCCTCCCGGCGTGGGGCGCGACGCAGGTCGAGACCGGCGACGGGGTGCTCGACCTGACCGCCACCGCCGACGGCCTGCTGCTGCGCACCCGGCTGCACCTGGACCACGCGGGCGTCCTGCGGGTCCGCCACGAGCTGGAGAACACGGGTGCCACGCCCGTCGACGTCGCGGCGCTCGAGGCGTCCGTGCCCGTGGGTGACGCGGCCGCCGAGCTGCTGGACCTCACGGGCCGCTGGACCCGCGAGCGCAGCCCGCAGCGCCGCCCGCTCACGCAGGGCAGCCACGCGCGCGAGACCCGGCGCGGCCGCACGGGGCACGACGCCCCCACCCTGCTGGTGGCCGGCACCCCGGGCTTCGGCTCGGGCCGCGGGGAGGTGTGGGCGGTGCACCTGGCGTGGAGCGCCGACGCCGTGTACCGGGTGGACGCGCTGCCCGAGGCGCCGACGGTCCTGGGCGCCGGCGTGCTGCTGCGCCCGGGCGAGGTGCAGCTCGCCGCCGGCGAGCGGCTGCGCACGCCGGACGCCGTGTTCGTCTGGTCGGACGCCGGGCTGGACGGGCTCGGTGACCGGCTGCACGCGTCGCTGCGCGCCCGGCCCGGCCACCCCCGCGGCGCGCGGCCGGTCACGCTGAACACCTGGGAGGCCGTCTACTTCCGGCACGACCTGCCGGCGCTGACGCGGCTCGCGGAGGTGGCCGCGGACGTGGGCGTCGAGCGGTTCGTGCTGGACGACGGCTGGTTCCACGGTCGGCGCGACGACCGCCGGGGGCTGGGTGACTGGTGGACGGACGCCGGGGTGTGGCCCGACGGTCTCGCCCCGCTCGCGGGCGTGGTGCACGGGCTCGGCATGGAGCTGGGGCTGTGGGTCGAGCCGGAGATGGTCAACCCGGACTCCGAGCTGGCGCGCGCGCACCCCGAGTGGCTGCTGCACCCGGCAGGCGCCCCCGGCCGGACCTGGCGGCACCAGCACGTCCTGGACGTGGCGCGGCCCGAGGTCGCCGCGTACCTGCTGAAGGCGATCTCCGCGGTGGTCACGGCCTCCGGGGTCGGCTACCTGAAGTGGGACCAGAACCGCGACCTGCTGGAGGCGGTCCACGACGGGCAGGCGGGCGTCGTCCGGCACACCGAGGCGGTGTACGCGCTGATCGACGCCGTGCGGGAGCGCCACCCCGGCCTGGAGGTGGAGTCGTGCGCGTCGGGCGGTGCGCGCGTCGACCTGGGGATCCTCGAGCGCACCGACCGGGTGTGGGCGTCCGACACCAACGACCCCCTGGAGCGCCTGGAGATCCAGCGCTGGACCGAGCTGCTGGTCCCCCCGGAGCTCATCGGGTCGCACGTCGGGCCGGAGCGCGCGCACACCACGCGCCGCGTGTCCGACCTGGGGCTGCGGATCGCCGTCGCGCTCGTCGGGTCCGCCGGCGTCGAGTGGGACATCACCGGGTGCACGCCTGCGGAGCTGGACCAGCTCCGGTCCGGCATCGCGGCGTACCGGCGGCTGCGCGGGCTGCTCCACACCGGGTCCGTCCGGCACCCCGAGCAGCCCGACCCGGGCCTGCAGGTCACGCAGGTGGTCGCGCCGGACCGCTCGGCGGCGGTGGTGCGGGTGGCGCGCACCACCACGGGACCGCGCGCGCTGCCCACGGTGCTGCGGGTGCCCGGCCTCGACGCCGCCGGCCGCTACCGGGTGCGCCCCGTGCCCGAGCTGGTGCTCCCGGCGACGCTGGACGTGCAGCCGCCGCCGTGGCTCGCCCGCGGCGAGGTGCAGCTCGGTGGTGCCGCGCTGGCCGGTGCCGGGGTGCGCCTGCCGCTGCTCGCGCCCGGTCAGGCGCTCGTGCTGGAGGTGACGCGCGAGGGCTGACCGGGCCGGCCCGGCTGACCGGGCTGCCCGGTCGGGGCGGGCGGGGCCGTCGACCCGCGGGGCACGACGACCACCCCCCGGGCCTGGACGACCCGCACCGGCTCCGGCGCCAGGAGCACCTCGGCGGACCGGAGCCCGAGCCCGCGGATGTCACGCGCCACGACGGACAGCGGCGGGTGCGCCAGCCGGCACTCGGGCGAGTCGTCCCAGGCGAGCAGGGACAGATCCTGCGGCACGCGCCGGCCGAGCGCCGCAGCGGCGTCGAGCGCGGCCACCGCCATGACGTCGTTGTCGAACATCACGGCGGTGACGCCGGGGTCGGCGGCCAGCAGCTCCCGCAACGCGGCCGCACCGGAGTCGGCGCTGTAGTCGCCCTCGACGGCCGTCCCGTGCACGCCCGCGGCGGCGACGTGCCGCGTGAAGGCCCGGGTGCGGATCTGGGTGTGGAACAGCTCCGGCGGCCCGGAGACCCGGCCGATGCGGGTGTGCCCGAGGCGGACCAGGAAGTCCACGGCCGCGCCCATCGCGGCGTCGTTGTCGACGTCGATGCGGGTCACGTCCGTGCGGTCGTGCTCACCCAGCAGCACCACGGCCAGGCCGAGGTCCCGGCACAGCCCGATGCGGGGGTCGTCCGTCACCAGGTCGCTGACCAGCACCGCCGAGACCGTCCCGGCCGCCGCCCACCGCTCGTAGGTGGCGGTCTCCTCCTCGGCCGTCGCGACCAGGTGGACCAGCAGGTGGCCGCCGTGCTCGCCGAGCACGTGCTCCATGCCGTCGAACAGCGCCGTGTGGAACGGGGCGAGGCCGCGGTGCCCGCGGGTCCGCCGGACCACGGCGCCGACGACGACGCCGGCGGGCGGCGTCCGGGTGGGCTGCATGACGGCAGTATGGCCGGTCGCCCGTCCGGGCGGCGGCGCTGTGCGATCATCGCCTGCGTCAGCGGCGCCGCGCGTCGCGTCCGCCGCGAGGGAGCCGAGGAGCCCATGAGCCAGGTCCGGGGGCACCCCGCGAGCAGGGGGGCCGTCCTCGACGCGCTGCGGCTGCGCGGGTCGGCCAGCCGGGCGGAGCTCGCCGGGCTCACCGGGCTGACGCAGGCGACGATCTCGCACGTCGTGCGCTCGCTGCTGGACGACGGGCTGCTGCGGGAGACCGGCGAGCGCGAGTTCACGGGCGGCAAGCCGCGCGTGCTGCTCACCCTGGAGGTCCGGGCGATCTGCGCCCTGGGCGTCCAGCTCGCGGCCGACTGGGTCGTCGTGACCGTCGTCGACGCGGTGGGCGCCATGATCGGCCGCGCGCGGGTGCGCGGCGCCCGGGACCGCGAGCCGGTCGAGGTGCTGGAGCAGGTCGCCCGCGTGGTCGGGGAGCTGCTCGTGACCACCGGCGTCGACGCCGCCCGCATCGTCGGGGTCGGCCTGGCGACGCCCGGGCTGCTCGACGTCGACCGCGGCCTCATCCTGCGGTCCCGCTCGCTGCCGGGTTGGGGCGGCTACCCGCTGCGCGTCGAGCTGGAGCGGCTCACCGGCCTGCCGGTCGTGGTCGACAACGACGCCAGCGCCGCCGCGCTCGGGCAGTTCTGGGGCGGGACGAGCGCCGACTCGCGCGCGCACTGCACCATCCACATGGGCGCCAGCGTCGGCGCCGGCATCGTGCTCGACGGCGCCGTGCTGCGGGGCGCGAGCTCCAACACCGGGGCGATCGGGCACCTGAGCGTGCGGCGCGGCAGCGTGTGGCGGGGGCGTGCCGTCGAGGACGTCGTCGTGCCACGGTCGGTCGCGGAGCGGGCGCGGGCGCTGGTCGCGACCGGCACCGCGACGCGCATCCGGCTGGACCCGGGCGGCGACTGGGACAACGACTTCGACGCCGTGGCGACGGCCGCCGTGCAGGGCGACGAGGTCGCGCTCGAGCTCATCGAGGAGTCCGCCGAGCACCTCGGCGACGCCGTGCTCGCGCTCACCGACCTGCTGGACCTCGACTCGGTGGTCCTCGCCGGGCCGGCGTTCGCGGTCGCCGGGACGGTGTACCTGCGCCACCTGGAGCAGCGGCTCTCCCGGGAGGCGTTCGCGGCCGACCGGCACCCCGTGCGGGTGGCGCTCTCGCAGCAGGTCGCGGACGCCGCGGCCGTCGGGGCGGCGTCCCTCGTGCTGCAGCAGGCGCTCTCGCCGCGCTGAGCCCCGCACCGACCGGCCCTGGCCCCGCCGACCGACCCCCACCCGCTCCGGGGCGCGCCGACGCGTCGACCGGCCTTACTTGACTCGCCTAACAAAGTCCGGCGATAGTGGGTGGCGGCCGCAGCGACGCGGCTCCCCGCTCAGCGAAAGAGGACCCCGCATGCCCTCCCTCAGCCTCGACGGCCCCTGGACGGTCACGGCCCTGTCGGGAGAGGTCCCGCCGCACCTGCTCGGGCGGGACGTCCCCGCCGCGGTCCCCGGGTGCGTCCACCTCGACCTGCTCGCGGCCGGCCTGATCGACGAGCCGTTCGACGCCGACAACGAGGCCGCCCAGCAGTGGATCGGCTCCACCGTCTGGCGCTACGCCCGCACGTTCACCTGGGCGCCCGACGGCGAGGACCGGCACGACCTCGTCGCCCTCGGCCTCGACACCCTGGCCACCGTGGTCCTCAACGGCACCGTCGTCGGGCAGACCGCGAACCAGAACCGCTCCTACCGCTGGAGCGTCGACCACCTGCTCGTCGAGGGCGGGAACCGCCTCGAGATCACCTTCGACGCCCCCGTCCCCGCCGCCGAGCGCCGCGAGCGCGAGAACGGCGGCCCGCTGTTCCACGTCAACCACCACCCGTACAACGCGCTGCGCAAGACGGCGTCGAACTTCGGCTGGGACTGGGGCATCGACGTCGCGACGTCGGGCATCTGGCAGTCGATCGCCGTCGAGGGCTGGAGCGACGTCCGCATCGACGCGGTGCGCCCGCTCGTGGACGTGGCCGGCGACGCCGGGCTGCTCACCGCGCACGTCGACCTCGTGGACGACGGCGTCCCCCGCACGCGCCCCGTGCGGGTCACCGTCTCCCGCGACGGCCGGGTCCGCGCGACCGCCACGGCCGGCGTCCGGGGGTCCGGTGCCGTGACCGTGGCCGTGCCCGACGTCGAGCTGTGGTGGCCCCGCGGGCACGGCGCCCAGCCGCTGTACGACGTCGAGGTCGCCGTCCTGGACGGGGCCGCCGGCGAGCCCGGGCCGCGGTGGACCCACGCGCTCGGGTTCCGCACCGTCCGGCTGCGCACCGAGGCCGACGCCCACGGCCACCCCTTCGAGATCCTCGTCAACGACCGGCCCGTGCACGTGCGCGGCGCCAACTGGATCCCGGACGACGCGTTCGTCACCCGCGTGGACCGCGACCGCCTGGAGCGCCGCGTCGCCGACGCCGTCGAGGCGAACATGAACCTGCTGCGCATCTGGGGCGGCGGCATGTACGAGGCGGACGACCTGTACGAGATCTGCACCCGCGAGGGCGTGCTCGTCTGGCAGGACTTCCTGCTGGCCTGCGCCGCCTACGGCGAGGAGCCCTGGCTCGCCGAGGAGATCGAGGCCGAGGCCCGCGAGGCCGTCACGCGCCTGAGCCGGCACACCAGCCTCGTGCTGTGGAACGGCAACAACGAGAACCTCGTCGGGTACGCCGAGTGGGGCTGGCGCGGGACGCTCCAGGGCCGCACCTGGGGCGACGACTACTACCGTCGGATGTTCCCCGAGATCCTGGCCGAGCTCGACCCGACCCGGCCGTACATCCCCGGCAGCCCCTACTCCTCCGACGCGCACCTGTCCCCCAACCTGCCGACCGACGGCACCGTGCACGTCTGGGACGTCTGGAACGAGAAGGACTACCGCGCGTACACCGAGTGGCTGCCGCGCTTCGTCGCCGAGTTCGGGTTCCAGGGGCCGGCCGCGTGGACGACGCTGTTCGACGTCGTCCACGACACGCCGCTCGACCCCGACGGCGCCGAGCTGCTGGTCCACCAGAAGGCGAACAACGGCAACCTCAAGCTCGCCCGCGGGCTGCGCGGGCACCTGCCCGAGCCGCGCACCATCGACGACTGGCACTTCGCGACGCAGCTCAACCAGGCGCACGCCCTGCGGTTCGGCATCGCGCACTTCCGGTCCCTCGCGCCGTACTGCACCGGGACGGTGGTGTGGCAGCTCAACGACGACTGGCCCGTGGTGTCCTGGGCGGCGGTCGACCACGGCGAGCGCCGCAAGCCGCTCTGGTACGCCCTGCGCGACGTGTACGCCCCGCGGTTCGCGACCCTCCAGCCGGCGGACCCGCTCGCCGCGCCGCTCGTGGGGTCGCTCGCCGCGGGCCCGGCCGACCGGTACGAGGCCTCGGGCGGCGGCGAGGTCACGCACGCGCTGGTGCTCCACAACGACACGGACGAGCCTGTCGACGGTGAGGCCGTCCTGCGGCGGGTGCGGCTGGACGGCGACGTCGTCGCGCAGGCCACGGTGCCGGTGGCGGTGCCCGCGCGCGGCGTGACGCGGGTCCCCGTGCCGGCCGACGTCCTGGCGTCCGACGACCCGGCGCGGGAGATCGTGACCGTGGACGTCCCCGGCGTCCCGCGGGTCGTGCACGACCTGGCGGAGGTCGTCGACCAGGCGCTCGACCCGGACGCGCTCGAGGCCGAGGTCCGCACCACGCCGGACGGGGCCGTCGTCACCGTCCGCGCCCGCTCCTACGTGCGCGACGTGACCGTGCTCGCCGACCGGGCGCACCCCGACGCCCGCGTCGACGACTCGCTGGTCAGCCTGCTGCCCGGGGAGTCGGCCGTGTTCACGCTCACGGCCGGGGTACCGCTGGAGGCTGCCGCGGTGCTCGACCCGCGCGTGCTGCGGCACGCGGGGCAGCTGCTGGGCGCGCCGGTGGGTGAGCCGCTGGCCGGCGCGGCGGCGGTCGCGACGGGAGCGGGCGCGTGACCGGGGCCGCCGCGGCCGGCGCCGGCGCCGCTACCGCCCTGCCGCCGTCGCCGTGGCCCGCGCCGGACCCGCTCGGCCCGCGCCGGTTCCCCGACGGCTTCGCGTGGGGCGTCGCCACCGCGGCGTACCAGATCGAGGGCGCCGCCCACTCCGACGGGCGCACCGACTCCATCTGGGACGCGTTCGCCCGGGTTCCCGGTGCCGTCGAGAACGGCGACGACGGCGAGGTCGCGTGCGACCACTACCACCGCAGCGCGGAGGACGTGCGGCTCATGCAGGACCTCGGCGTGCGGACCTACCGGTTCTCGACGTCCTGGGCGCGCGTCCGCCCCGACGGCGGCCCGGTCAACCCGCAGGGCGTCGCGTTCTACGACCGCCTCGTCGACCAGCTGCTCGCCGCCGGCATCGAGCCGTGGCCGACCCTGTACCACTGGGACCTGCCGCAGGCGCTCCAGGAGCGCGGCGGGTGGGCGGCGCGGTCCACCGCCGAGCTGTTCGCGGAGTACGCGCTGGACCTGCACGCCGCGCTCGGCGACCGGGTCCGCACCTGGACCACCCTCAACGAGCCGTGGTGCTCCGCGTTCCTCGGGTACGCCGGGGGTCAGCACGCGCCCGGGCTCCAGGACGACGTGGCCGCGCTGCGGGCCGTGCACCACCTCAACCTCGCGCACGGCCTCGCCACCCGGGCCCTGCGGGACGCCGACCCCGGCGCCCGCCTCGGCCTCACGCTCAACTTCTCCCGGTACCAGCCGCTCGACCCGTCCGACCCCGCCGACGTCGACACCGCCCGCCGCGTCGCCGACGCCCAGCACGGGGTCTTCACCGGCCCGGTCTTCCGCGGCGCCTACCCGGAGGGGTTCCTGTCCGACGTCGAGGGCCTGTGGCCGGACGACCTGGTGCACGACGGCGACCTCGCGACCATCTCCGCGCCCGTCGACGTGCTCGGCGTCAACTACTACAACTCCTGGGTCGTCGGCGCGCCCGACGGCTCCGGCGCCGTCTCCCCCTCCGGGGCGTCCGCCCGCACCGTGGTGTCCCCGTGGCTCACCGCGCGCGGCGCCCGCTGGGTCCGCACCCGGGCCGACCGCACCGCCATGGACTGGGAGAACCACCCCGGCGCGTTCCGGGACCTCCTGGTCGCCCTGCACCGCGACGTCACCGGACCCGCCGGGGCGCACCTCGTCATCACCGAGAACGGCGCCGCGTACGACGACACCGACGTGGTCGACGGCGTCGTCCAGGACCCCGACCGGATCGCGTACCTGCGCTCCCACCTCGCCGCCGTGCACCAGGCCGTCGAGCAGGGCGCCGACGTGCGCGGGTACCTGCTGTGGACGCTGCTCGACAACTACGAGTGGGCGTACGGGTACAGCAAGAAGTTCGGCATCGTGCACGTCGACCGCTCGACCCTCGCGCGGACGCCCAAGGCGAGCGCGGGCTGGTACGCGGAGGTGATGCGCAGCGGCGTGCTGCGGTGAGGAGGTGACCCCACGGCCCCGGTCGCGCCAGCCGGGCGGACCGGGGCCGTGGGGTCACGAGCCGACGGCCGCGCGCACCCTCGCGGCGTCCCGCCGGTACATCGCCGCGTGCCCGGCCGGCGTCGCGTCGCCGGTCACCTCGGCGCGGGCCCCGGTCCACTCCGCCAGCGCGTCCAGCCGGGCGGCGACCGCGGCGAGCACGTCCGCCCGCGGGAAGGGCACGCCGTACGCCGCGACCAGCCGGTCGAGCCGGGTCATCCGCGCCGTCGCGCCGACCGGCGCACCCGGGCCGGAGTCCTCCGCCAGCGGCGCGACCCGGTACGCGAGGTAGGCGAGGTCCCAGAGGCGGGGCCCCGGCGCCGCCGTGTCGAAGTCGAACAACCCGCGCAGCTCGCCGTCGACGAACGCCATGTTGTGCGGGGCGACGTCGTTGTGGCAGATCACCTCGGCCGGTTCCCTGGCGTCCCCGCCCCACGGCAGGCCCGCTCCGACGAGCGGCACGCTCGCGTCGTGCACACGCCGCAGCAGCGCCCCGGCCTGGTCGAGCACCGCCGGTTCCCACAGCCAGCCCGGCAGCGGGTGGTGCGCGACCACGCCCTCGACGTAGCCCAGCACCTCGCGCCCCTGCTCGTCGAACCCGTGCGGCTCCGGCACCTCCGTGATCCCGGCCGCGCGCAGCTCGCGCAGCAGCGCGTGCACGGCCGGCGCCCACGGCCCCGCCGGGCGGCGCACCGTCGCACCCACCCGGGACACCGCGTTCACGCCGCCGCCGGTCAGCACCGTCTCGTCCACGACGTCATCCTCGCCGACCCGCACGACGAAGGCCCCGATCTGGCGGGATCGGGGCCTTCGTCGTCGCTGTCTCAACGAGTGTCCGGAGGGGGACTTGAACCCCCACGCCCTATACGGGCACTAGCACCTCAAGCTAGCGCGTCTGCCATTCCGCCACCCGGACAGGGTGTCTCCCGAGGGTCGGACCGGTGCGCACGTCGGCGCCCCGACGACCCGTCAGGTGCGGCAGAAAACATAGCACGGAGTGGCGGCCGGGCACGCATCCGCAGGTGGGGGCACACTGGCGGTGGCGCCCGGGCCGGTCGGACGGCGGACGCGGGGCCACGACGGCCGGAAGAGGTGCGCGCACGATGGCGGAGCAGAGCAACGCCCGGACCGGCACCTCCGCGAGCGCCGGCGCCCGGCGCGTGGCCGGGCAGCGCCGCATCAGCGTCGGGCAGCAGGCCGGGGACGGCGTGCCGCGGTGGCTGCGGACGTCCGCCGGGGTGACGTGGCGGCTGCTGGTCCTCCTCGCGGGGATCGGCATCGTGTTCTACGCCACGGCGCAGGTGCAGCTGCTGTTCGTGGCGGTCTTCATCGCGTTCGTCCTCACCGCTGTACTCCGGCCGCTCGTGGACTTCTACGGCCGCGTCATGCCGAGGCCGCTGGCGACGGCGCTCGGGCTGCTCTCGGGGTTCCTCGTGCTCGCGGGGATGGTGTTCTACGTCGGCTACTCCGTGGCGAACCAGTGGCAGGACCTGTCCCGGCAGTTCGGCGACGGCATCGACCAGATCGTCGACTTCCTGGAGAACGGGCCGCTGCCGGTCTCGATCACCAACGAGCAGATCGCCGAGTGGATCGACACCGGCCGCGAGTGGATCCAGCAGCACGCCGGCGACCTCGCCGGCCAGGCGGCGGCGTCCGCCGGGTCGGTCGTCGAGGTGTTCACCGCGATGGCGCTGGCCGTGTTCTGCGCGATCTTCTTCCTGGCGCGCGGCCAGGACATGTGGACGTGGTTCGTCAACCAGCTGCCCGCGACGGTGCGGGAGTCGTGGAAGACCGCGGGCGGCGCCGGCTGGTACACGTTCTCCGGCTACACGCGCGGGACCGTGATCATCGCGGTCACCGACGGCGTGCTGGCGTTCGTGCTGCTGTCGATCATCGGGGTGCCGCTCGCCGCGCCGCTCGCCGTGCTGGTGCTCATCGGCGCGTTCATCCCGCTCGTCGGGGCGCCCGCGGCGATGGTCGTGGCGATGATCGTCGCGCTCGCGGCGAACGGCGCCCTCCAGGCGGCGGTCGTCGGCATCGGCATCGCGCTGATCGGGCAGTTCGAGGGGCACGTCCTGCAGCCGCTCGTCATGGGCAAGCAGGTGTCGCTGCACCCGGTGGTCGTGGCGCTGGCGGTCACCGGCGGGACGCTCACCGCGGGGATCCTCGGTGCGGTGATCGCCGTGCCGCTGGTGTCGGTGGTGTGGGCGATCTACTCGAAGTTCCACCAGCTCGACCCGCCGATGGACGCGGAGGACGCCACCGAGGACGTGCAGCCCGTCGGCGACGACGCCCAGGACGGGCCGGCGACGGACTGAAGCGCGCGCAGGTCCCGAGCGCCGGTCCCGAGCGCCGGTCGCGGCGCGTCGCGGGCTGGTCGACCCCGGCTCCTGCGGCGGGGTCGTCCTACGCGTCCTGCGACGACGTGCGAGGCGGCTCCCCGAGGGACTCGAGCGCCCGGTCGAGGGCGGCGACCCCGGCGCGGTCGACGGGGCGCAGCGGCGCCGGCAGCTCGCCGGTGTCGACGCCCCGCAGGGTCGCCAGGGCGTGCACGGCGCGCGCCCCGCCGAGGCCGAGCACCAGCTCCACCACCGGTGCGAGCCGGGACATCAGCGCCCGGGCCTCGTCCTCCCGGCCGTCCGCCGCGGCACCGGCGACCGCGACGTACCACTCGGGCAGCACGCCCGCGAGGCCCGAGTGCCAGGTGCGGGCACCGGCCAGCAGCCCCTCGAACCCGAGCAGGTCGCCGCTGCACCCGAGCTCGACGTGCGCCGGCACGGCGGAGCGGAGCGCCCGCACGCGGTCGCGCAGCTCGGCGGCGTCGCTCCCCCGGTCCTTGACGCCGCCGACGCCCGGCACCTGCGCGGCGCGGGCCAGCAGCTCGACGGAGTACCGGAAGCTCGTGCTCACGGGGTTGTGGTACAGCCAGACGGGCACGCGCGCGGCCTCGGCGACGTCCTCGACGAGCCCGAGCACCTCGGCCTCGGTCAGCGGCAGGTACGCCAGCGTGGGCAGCAGCACGGCGTCGACGCCGGCGCGCTCGGCGACGATCGTGTGCATGACGACCTCGTCGGTGGTGAACGCCCCGACACCCGCGACGACCGGCACCTGGCCGTCCGCAGCCGCGACTCCCGCCTCGACGACCATCCGCCGCTCGCCGGCGGTGAGGTACGGCCAGCCGCCGGTGCTGCCGAGCACCACGACGCCCGAAACGCCGGCGCGGACCGCGCGGTCGACGAGGTCCTCCAGCGGGTCGGTGCGCACCTCGCCCTCGGGTCCGCGCGGGGTGGGCAGGTACGCGACGAGCGGGCCGAGGAGGGGCATCGCCGCAGTGTAGGCACGTCGGCACGCCGGGCCGGGGGCCACCGGGTCGCGGGGTCACTGGAAGTCCCGGGAGGTCGTGGCGACCTGCAGCGACAGCGGCGACAGGTGCTCGGCGACGAGGTTCGTGGCGCCGTCGGCGCGCTCCAGCCTGCCCCGGACCACCAGCGCCCGCGAGGTGCGGGCCACCTTCCGGAACCGCTGCCACAGCCCGGTGCTGCAGACGACGTTCAGCAGGCCGGTCTCGTCCTCCAGGGACAGAAACGTGACACCGCCCGCCGTCCCGGGGCGCTGCCGGTGGGTGACGACGCCGGCGACGGCGACCCGCCGGCCCGGGTCGTGGTGGTAGGTCTGCTCGACGCGCAGCACACCCGCCGCGTCGAGGCCGTCGCGGACGTACTGCGTGGGGTAGGAGTCCACGGTGACCCCGGTGGCCCACACGTCCGCGACCGCGAGCTCGACGGGGCTCATGCCCGGCAGGGTCGGCGCCTGCACGCCGACGGAGACGCCCGGCAGCGTGTCGGGCCCCTCCTGCGCGAGGGCGCCCGCCGCCCACAGGGCCTCCCGCCGGGTGACGCCCAGCGGCTCGAGCGCGCCGCCGGTGGCGAGGGCCTCGAGCTGCGCGGTGCTGAGCTCGACCCGGCGCACGAGGTCCCGCAGGTCGGCGAACGGCCCGTGGGCGTCGCGCTCGGCCACGATCCGCTCGGCGACCTTCTCCCCCACGGAGCGGACCGAGGCGAGCCCGACCCGCACCGCGAGCGACCGGACGGACTCCCCCGCCGCCGCACCCGGCGCACCCGGCGCACGCGGCACGGGCGCGGTCCCGGACTGCCGGGGGGTCAGCAGGGGCTCACCGCCGGGCGGCTCGGGCCGGACCCGCTCGACGACGGCCTGCACCCCGGAGCGCTGGACGTCCGGGCGCAGCACCTCGATGCCGTGCCGCCGGGCGTCCGCGACGAGCGTCTGCGGGGAGTAGAACCCCATGGGCTGCGCGGCGAGCAGCCCCGCGTAGAACGCGGCCGGGTGGTGCACCTTGAGCCACGCGCTGGCGTAGACGAGGAACGCGAAGGAGTACGCGTGCGACTCGGGGAACCCGAAGTCGGCGAACGCCTTGAGCTTCTCGTAGACCTCCTCGCGGACGTCCTCGGGCAGGCCGTTGCGCTCCATGCCGGACATCAGCCGGGCGCGCAGGGCCTCCATCTTCTCGATGCTGCGCTTGGAGCCCATCGCGCGCCGGAGCTGGTCGGCCTCGGCGGGCGTGAAGTCGGCGACGTCGATCGCCATCTGCATGAGCTGCTCCTGGAACAGCGGGACGCCGAGGGTGCGCTCCAGGGACTTCACGAGCTTCGGGTGCGCGTACGTGATGGGCTGGCGCCCCTGGTAGCGCTCGATGTACGGGTGCACGGAACCGCCCTGGATCGGCCCGGGGCGGATGAGCGCGACCTCGACGACGATCCCGTAGAAGCTCCGCGGCTGGAGACGCGGCAGCGTCCCCATCTGGGCGCGGGACTCGACCTGGAACACCCCGACCGTGTCCGCCGCGCAGAGCAGGTCGTAGACCAGCGGGTCCTCGTCCGGCAGGGCGTGCAGGTCGAGGGTCGGGCCGCCCTGCCTGCGCACCTCGTCGAACGCGAGCCGCAGCGCGGTGAGCATCCCCAGGCCCAGCAGGTCGAACTTCACCAGCCCGGCGTCCGCGCAGTCGTCCTTGTCCCACTGCAGGACCGTGCGCCCCTCCATCCGCGCCCACTCGACGGGGCACACCTCGATGACCGGGCGGTCGCACATCACCATGCCGCCGGAGTGGATGCCGAGGTGCCGCGGCAGGCGCAGGAAACGGTCGGCCAGGTCGACGACCTGGTCGGGGATCTCGTCCAGGTCCGCGGCGGGCGGTGGCCGGTGCGCCGGGACGACGTCGTGGCCGTCGGCGGTGGGCTGCCCCGGGCGGCCGTCGGTGTCGTCGCGCCCCGCCGGACGCCGGGGCGCGGGCGCGGGGCCGGGCTCGTGGTTCCAGCCCCACACCACGCCGTCGGGGTCGCGCTGCTGCGCGGCGTAGTCGGCGTCCTGCGCGGCGGCCGCCGACGTCCGGGGAGGGGTGCCGGGGGGCACGGTGCCGGGCGTCGCGCCGGCGGGCACGGCGTCGGCGGGCACGGTGTCGGCAGGCACCCGGTTCTCCCCGGACCACCACGGGTGCACCGGCTGGGGCCCGCGCAGCGTGCCCCAGCGCTCGATCGACTTGCTCCACGCGTCCTGCTGCCCGACGTCGTAGCCGAGCGCCCGGGCGGCGTCCCGGACCGCGGACCGGGCACGGTACGAGATGACGTTCGCGACCTGGGCGGCGTGCGTGCGGCCGTGCTTCGCGTAGACGTACTGGATGACCTCCTCGCGGCGGCCCGACTCGATGTCCACGTCGATGTCGGGCGGCCCGTCGCGCTCGGGCGCGAGGAACCGCTCGAAGAGCAGACCGTGCTGCACGGCATCGACGGCGGTGACCTTCAGGGCGTAGCAGACGGCGGAGTTCGCGGCGGACCCACGGCCCTGGGCGAGGATGCCGTTGCGGTGGCAGAAGTCGACCAGGTCGTAGACCACCAGGAAGTAGCCGGGGAAGCCGAGGTCCTCGATGACGCGCAGCTCGTGCTCGAGCTGTGCGTAGGCGCCGGGGACCCGCTCGGCCTCGGGCGGGCCGTACCGCTCCAGGGCGCCGCGGCGGACGAGCTCGCGCAGCCAGGTGGCCTCGGTGTGGCCGGGCGGTACCGGGTACGGCGGGAGCTGCGGGGCGACGAGGTGCAGGTCGAACGCGCACTCGTCGCCCAGGGCGGCGGCGGTCGCGACGGCCTGCGGGTGCCGCCGGTGCCGGTGCCGCATCTCCGTCGCGGAGGCGAGGTGCGCGGTGGGCGCCCCGGGCAGCCAGCCGTCGAGGTCCTCCATCGAGGAGCGGGCCCGCACGGCCGCGAGCGCCATCGCCAGGTCGGCGTCCCGCGGGGTGGCGTAGTGCACGTTGCCGGTGGCGACGAGCGGCAGCCCGGCGTCCCGGGCGAGCGAGGCGAGGGCGTCGGCCGTCTCGGAGTCGAACGGCCCGCCGGACTGCGTGACCTCGACCGCGACGTTGTCCCGCCCGAAGAGGGCGGCGAGCCGGTCGAGCTCCGAGCGGGCCCGCTCGACGCCACCGGGCGCGACACCAGGGGTACGGCCGCCGTCGGTGAGGGCGTGCCGCACAGGTCCCTTGCGGCACCCGGTGAGCACGAGCCAGCGGCCGTCCGCCTGCTCGGCGAGGGACTCCAGCCGGTACTCCGCGGCGCCCTTGGTCCCGGTGGCGAGGTGCCCCTCGGCGATGGCGCGGGACAGCGCCCGGTAGCCGTCGGGGCCCCGGGCGAGGACCGGGAGGTGCAGGGCGCGGGGGTCGGGCACGCCCGTGGGAGGGTCGAGCACGTCCGGGCCGGTGAGCCCGGGGACCGGCAGGTGCAGCTCGGCGCCGAAGACGGTGGGCAGCCCGACGCGCCGGGCGGCCTCGGAGAACCGCACGACGCCGTACAGCCCGTCGTGGTCGGTGAGCGCGAGGGCGCTGAGCCCGAGCCGGTGCGCCTCGGCGGCGAGCTCCTCCGGCTGGCTCGCGCCGTCGAGGAAGCTGAACGCCGAGTGCGCGTGCAGCTCCGCGTAGCGGGGGGCGTCAGTCATAGACGGCCTCGCAGGTCCAGCCGTCGGGGCGCCAGGCGAGCAGCAGGGCGCGCCCGTCGGTGAGGGTGGCCTGCACGTGCACGCGCAGCTCCGCCCGGTCGGGTGCCCACCAGCGTTCGGCCAGCGGCCACGGACCCGCCCAGCCGGCGACCTCGTGCTCCGCGGCGGGACGGCGGTCGGTGCCGGGGGTCCGCACCCGGGCGGGCGGCGCGGTCATCACGAGCCGCCCGTCGAACGACACCGGCCGCCCCCGCGCGTCGAGCACCTCCACGGGCGCGGGTCGGACGGGCACGGTGGCCGGCGCCGGCTCGGGGAGGCGGCCCGGCCACGGCCGGTCGGCGGGCCGGGGTGCCGCGGCCTGCGCCCCCCAGGGCTGCAGGTACACCCGGTCGCGGACGTCCCGGCCACCCTGCAGGGCCGCGGTGAGCACGCCGTCCCCGCCGAGCAGGCCCTGCACGCGGTCGAGCGCGCGGTGCGCCCGCAGGTCACCGCCGGACGGCCCGCCCCACAGCCGGCCCTGCTCGGCGCCGGCGGCGGCGACGTCCTCGGCGGTGATGGCGAGGGCGACGAGCCCGACCGGCTCGGCCCCCTCGTCGTGCTCGGACTCCGCCCGGCCGCCCCGCCCGCCGCCGCGCTCGACCGCCGCCGCGGTGAGCCAGCCCTCGAGCTGCCAGCGCACCCGGTCGGTGATCCGCGCCGCGGACAGCCCGCCGAGCCCCCCGAGGTCCGTCCGCCAGGTGCGGGTGAGCTCCTCGCCGGCGTCCGTCCGGGCCGCGATGCGCAGCCGCCCGCAGGTCAGCGACTGCTCCGTGAGCAGGGCGTGCAGCTCCTCCGCCAGGCGCCGGCCGGCGAACGTCGCGACGTCCACCCGGTGCGCGGGCGGGTCGAGGGCGGTGGCGACCTCGAGGTCGGTCTCGGGGCGGCGGCGGGCGGGCGGACGCAGGTCGTCCCCGCGCGCCAAGGTCCAGGCCCACGTGCCCCAGCTGCCGAACCGCGCGTGCACGTCCCCCGCCGCGAGCGCCGCCAGGTCCCCGAGGGTCCGCAGCCCGAGCCGGCGCAGCAGGTCGACGAGGTCGGTCACGGCCCGGAGGGCGTCGTCCTGCATCGCGGCCGTGGCGACCTCCTCGACGTGGCGCGGCGCCAGGAGCTCCCGGGAGCGTCCCGGCGGGACGACCTCGTCGGTGCGGGCCGCGAGGATCGCCGCGAGCAACCCGTCGGCGGTGCCGACCTGGCACTCGTGGCCGGTGCGTTCGGCGACGGCGGACACCAGGCGCTCGGCGAGCACCTCCTCCGTCCCGTGGAACCGGGCGGCGCCGTCGGCGGGGAGCAGCAGCAGGCCGGGGCGGGCGACCTCGACGCCGGCGACGACCGACTCGGTAGCCGCGGCGACCGGCTCGAACAGCCGGGCGTCGCGGTCGTCGTCGGCGGGCAGCAGGACGACCTCCGGGCAGACGCCCTGCGCCTGCCGGCGCCGCATCCCCCGGCGCACGCCCTGCGCCCGGGCGAGCGCGGACACGGCGGTCAGCCGCGCGCCGGACTGCACGGCGGCGGGCAGGTGCGGCGGTACGTCGGCGGCCCGCACCGCGGCGACGACCGGCCAGTCCGGCACCCAGACGACGGTGGTGCGGGTGCTCATCCGACCAGCCTCAGGCCGGGGTGGTCCGTCTCGCCGGTCGCGGACGCGGAGGGGGCCGCCGGTGGGGCGTACGGGTCGATCCCCGCCTCGAGCGGCAGGACCACGCGCAGGTCCTGGGCGCGGCCGGCACCACCGCGGCCCGTGCGGGTGATCCGGAGCTCGTGCGCCCGCAGCCGGCCGTCGCCGTCGCCCACCCCGGTCCACCGGCCGCCCTCGACGGTCAGGACGCAGCCCGCCCCGGGCCACGGCGAGGTGGCCAGCAGCACGGACCCGCGGTCGCGGGCGCGCGCCATGAGCCGGCGGCGGTCGGCGTCGGTGAGGGTCGCCCCCGGGCCGACCACGACGACGTCGATCCCGTCGAGCAGCGCGGCGACGACGGTCGGGGAGTCCACCCCGGGGCGCGGCACGACCGCGAGCCGCGCCAGGGCGACACCGGACTGGGCCGCGGCCAGCAGGCCGAGGCTGGGCTGCCCGACCACCGCCGCCCACGCCTCGCGCGCCGTGCAGGCCGCGGCGATCATCGCGAGCACCAGCGAGGTGGAGCCGAGGACCGCGGTGGTGCTGCCCCGGCGCAGGCCGTCGGGCAGCAGCGGGGTCAGCGCGGGCGGCACGGCGAGCGGCGGCCGATCGGTCAGCAGCACCGGGCCGCGTGCGACGGGCCGGGCCGGCGACGGGACGCGGCCGGGCAGGTCGGGGACGGCCACGGGACCGGCCGACGGCACCGCGTCGGGGGGCCCGTCAGGGCGGACCGCGACCGCGAGCGCCGCGGCGCCGTGGACGACGGGACGGTCGGAGCCCTCCGCACCGCGCCCCGGAGCCGGAGACCCCGCCCGGTGGCCCGTGCCCCCGTCCGCCCGCTGGCCGGCGCCCCCGTCCGCCCGGTGGTCGGTGCCGCGTGCCAGGCTGCGTGCCCCGGTCCGCAGCTCGGCGTGCGCGAGGGCGGCCCGGGCGCGGGCGATCCGCTCCTGCTGGGTCACCGCGTCCGCCGCGCTCACCGCCCCACCTCCGTCCCGCCCACCGTGCGGCGGGACGGCCGACACCGTCCCCACCGCCCCCGTCGTTCGAACACGTGTTCGATTGTGCCAGTAGACGCTGACACGACGGCACCCGTCAATCCGGCGCCGGCCCGCCTGAGGACCACGCCCGGCGCGCCCTCGCGGACACGCCGGAGCCCCTGCGCGGACCGGCGCGCGGGGGCAGGATGAGGCGGGCAGGCACACCCGTCGCGGCACCGTCCGCGACCGCCCCGGAGGAGGACCATGGCCGTCTCGCTGACCCGTCCCGTCGCCCCCGAGCCGTACGCCCTGCTGCCGTCCGTCGCCGCCTTCGACGTGGCGAGCGCGGACGTCGTGCACGGCGAGCCGCTCGCCCCCGCGTTCACCGCCGACGCCGAGGGGCTCTCACCCGCGCTGGAGTGGTCGGGGTTCCCCGAGGGGACGCGGTCCTTCGTCGTGAGCTGCTTCGACCCGGACGCGCCGACGCCCGCCGGGTACTGGCACTGGACGGTCGTGGACGTCCCGGTGAGCACGACCTCGCTCCCCCGCGGCGCGGGGTCGCCGGACGGCGCGCTGCTGCCCTCCGGGGCGTTCCACGTCCGCGCCGACGGCGGCACGCCCGGCTACGAGGGGGCCGCACCACCGCCCGGGGACCGCCCGCACCGGTACGTGTTCGCGGTCCACGCCCTCGACGTCGAGCACCTCGACGTCCCGCGCGACGCGACACCCACGGCGGTGGCGTTCACCGCCCTGTTCCACACGCTGGGACGCGCGACGATCAGCCCGACGTACTCCCGCTGACCTCGCCGAGCTCGAGCACCATGCCGGTGGCCCCGGGGGCGACGTCGCGGAAGCCCAGCGACTCGTAGAGCCGCCGGCCCGGCGGGTCCGCCACCAGCGTCACGTAGGCACCCCGGGGCGCCCGCGCGCGCAGGTCCTCGAGCAGGCGCGTGAGCACGCGCCGGCCCAGACCGCGCCGCTGGTGCCCGGGGTCGACCGCCATGTCCGCGACCAGGAAGTACCAGCCGCCGTCGCCGACCACCCGCCCCATCGCGACGACCCGCCCCTGCGCCGTCCGCACGTGGCACCACGACCAGCTCCCCGCGAGGGCCCCGTCGGCCTGGTCGGCCCGCTTGGGCGACAGCCCGGCGTCCCGGCGCAGCCGCAGGTAGTCGTCCCGGGGCGGTGCCGCGGGCACCAGCACGTACGGGTCGGCGGCGAACGGGTCGGGCGGCGGGGGCGGGCGCACGTCCCCATCTTGACCGGGAGGCGGACCACCCGGTGGCACCGACGGCCGTGCTGGTTACGCTGCGGCCATGCCGCTGACGCTCGGGAACCTGACCTGGCTGCGCGCCGTCGACCACCTGCACCTGCTCGCGGAGCCCACCGCCGCCGCGGTCACCGGCTGGGCCGCCGTGGAGCCCGCGGTGGCGGACCAGGTGCTCGTCACGGAGATCGACCCGGAGCTCGCGGACACCGCCGCGATGACCGAGGCGTACGACCTGCCGCTGGCGGTGTCGGCGAACTGCGTCCTGGTGGCGGGGCGGCGCGGCGGCGAGGAGCGGGTCGCGGCCGCCGTCGTCCGCGCGACGGGCCGCGCGGACGTGAACAACGCCGTGAAGCGGCTGCTCGACGTCCGCAAGGCGTCGTTCCTGCCGGTGGACCGCGCCGTCGAGGAGTCCGGCATGGAGTACGGCGGGATCACGCCGCTCGGCCTCCCGACGGGCTACCGGGTGCTGGTGGACGCCGCCGTCGCGACGGAGGCCGAGGGCGCGGGCGGCACGGTGATCATCGGCTCGGGGCTGCGGCGGTCCAAGATCGCCCTGCCCGGCACCCTGCTGGCGCAGGCGCCGGGCGCGGAGCTCGTCGACGGCCTCGCCCTGGCCTGACCCGGGCACCGGCACGGCACCGGCTCGGCACCGGCACGGCACCGGCACGGCACCGGCGTCGACCCGCCCCCGGAACCGCCCTCGCGCGCGGCGTGCGCGCAGCAGACTGGGGCCGACCCCGCACGTCCACCGGCCCCGGGAGGCCCCCGTGCCCGTCCTCGTCGTCGGCGCCGGCACCGTCGGCTCCGCCCTGGCCACCCTGCTCGCCGGGCGCGGCGACACCGTGACCCTGGTGAGCCGCTCGGGCCGCGGCCCCGCCACGCCGGGCGTCCGGTGCGTCCCGGCCGACGCGGCCGACGCCGACGCGCTCGCCGGCCACGCCCGCGGCGTCTCGGCGGTCGTCAGCTGCGTGAACCCGGGCCCGTACCAGGACTGGGAGGCGCGGTGGCCACCGGTCGCCGCCGCGCTGCTCGCGGTGGCGGAACGCAGCGGCGCGGTGCTGGTGACGCTGAGCAACCTGTACGGGTACGGCCCCGTGGACGGACCGCTGCACCGCGATCTCCCGCCTGCGGCGACCGGGAACAAGGGCCGGCTGCGCGCCCGCCTGTGGCAGGAGGCGCTCGCCGCGCACGAGGCGGGCCGGGTCCGGGTGACGGAGGTGCGGGCGTCGGACTTCATCGGGCCGACCGTCCCGCGCGCCGGCGGGCTGCTGCGACGCTACGCCGACGCCGCCCTGCGGGGACGCACGGTCTGGGCGTTCGGGGACCCGGACGTGCCGCACGCCTTCTCGTACGTGCCGGACGTGGCCCGCACGCTCGCCGCCGTGGCGGGGGACGGACGGGCGTGGGGGCTCCCGTGGCACGTCCCGAGCCCGCCGGAGCGCTCGGTGCGGCAGACGCTCACCGACCTCGTGGCCGCGGCACCGGCGTCCCTGCCCGCGCCGCGCGTGCGTCGGGTGCCGCGCCCCCTGCTGACCGCCGGGGCCGCGGTCGTCCCGGTGCTGCGCGAGCTGGGCGAGGTCCTGTGGCAGACCGAGCGGCCGTTCCTGCTCGACGCGAGCGCCACCACCAGCACGTTCGGCCTCCGTCCGACCCCGTGGGAGGAGGTCGTGGCGACCACGGCGCGCGGCTGGGCCGGCGCCCCCATGACGGCCGCGGACGGGGACGGCGGCTCGGCGCGCGCGGCGGACGACCCGCGGCTACGGTGACGTCGGCACCCGCCCGCGCGGACGCGGGCGCAGCCTCTGGCAGCGGGGCACCCGACCCGACGCGCTCCAGGAGGACCCGACGATGCGAGCACCCGCCCCCCGTGGACCGTTCAGCCGGAGCGTGCTGACCGCGCTGGCGTCGGGTGAGGTCGGCCCGGAGCTCGCCGAGCAGGCCGCGAGCGCCGTCGACGCCTCGCAGGACGTGCTGGCGGACGAGGACGTCCAGCTGGCGCTCACGGTGATGTACGAGCTGCACCACCAGGGCGTCGACGGCGTGGACGACCGGCTGGAGTGGGACCCGCACCTGCTGCGCGCCCGGGCCGTCGTCGAGGAGCGGTTCGAGGCGCGGCTGCGTGCCGAGGTCCGCGTGCCGGAGGACCTCGTCGAGCAGCTCGAGGCTGACACCGCGCGCGAGGGGCTCGGTCCCGCGGTCGCGCGCGCACTGTTCGACCTGACGGGCCGCGACTCCGGACCGGGCCTGTCGGCGTACGTGGCCCGCAAGGCCACCGACGAGCAACTGCACGAGCTCCTGGTGCACCGCTCGGTCTACCAGCTGAAGGAGGCCGACCCGCACACGTGGGCGATCCCCCGGCTGCGGGGCGCCCCGAAGGCCGCGCTCGTGGAGATCCAGGCCGACGAGTACGGCGGCGGCCGGCCGGAGCGCATGCACGCGGCACTGTTCGCCCGGACGATGCGCGGGCTCGGGCTGGACGACACCTACGGCCGCTACGTCGACGACGTGCCCGCGGTGACGCTGGCGTCGGTGAACACGATGTCGCTGTTCGGGCTGCACCGGCGGCTGCGCGGCTGCATCGTCGGGCACCTGGCGGCGTTCGAGATGACGTCCTCGCAGCCGAACCGGCTGTACGGCAACGGGTTCCGGCGGCACGGCTACGACGCCGACGTGACCTGGTACTTCGACGAGCACGTCGAGGCCGACGCGGTGCACGAGCAGATCGCCGGCCGTGACCTCGCGGGCGCTCTCGTGGCGCAGCAGCCGCACCTGCGGGACGACGTGCTGTTCGGCGCCGCCGCGTGCCTGGAGGTCGACGGCCGGGTGGGCGCGCACCTGGTGGACCGCTGGTCGGCGGGCGAGACCTCGCTGCTGCGGCCCTGGGCGGTGGGGAGCGCGGCGTGACCGACCCGGCCGGGCCGCTGCTGCCGGACGCGGAGTACGTGCTCCCGCTGCGGTGGTCCGACGACGCCGGCCTGGAGGAGCTGGCCGCGTACCTGCAGGGGCTCGCCGGCTGGCTGCCGGTCACGGTCGTCGACGGCTCGGACCCCGGGCGGTTCGCCGCGCACGCACGGGCGTTCGGCGGAGCGGTGCGGCACGTGCGGCCCGACGCGCACCCCGGGCGGAACGGGAAGGTCGCGGGGGTGCTGACGGGGCTGCGCCTGGCGCGGGCCCCGCGGGTGGTGCTGGCCGACGACGACGTGCGCTACGACCGGGCGACGCTGGCGGTGGTGCTGGCCCGCCTGGCGGACGCCGACGTCGTCCGGCCCCAGAACGTCTTCGACCCGATGCCGTGGCACGCGCGCTGGGACACGGCGCGGACGCTGCTGAACCGGGCGCTCGGCTCCGACTACCCCGGCACGCTGGCCGTGCGCCGCGACGCCCTGGGGCCCGGCGGCTACGACGGGGACGTGCTGTTCGAGAACCTCGAGCTGCTGCGCACGGTGCGCGCCCGCGGCGGCACCGAGCACCGGGCCGACGACGTGTTCGTGACGCGGCGACCGCCGACCGTCCGCCACTTCCTGCGCCAGCGGCCGCGGCAGGCCTACGACAGCCTCGCCCAGCCGGTCCGGTTCGCCGCGGAGCTGGCGGTGCTGCCGGTCGTCGTCGTCGTGGCGGCGCGCGACGTGCGGGCGCTGACGGCGCTGGCGCTCGTCGTCGTCGCGGTCGCGGAGACGGGCCGGCGGCGCGCCGGCGGTGCCTCCCGGCTGCCGGCCTCGGCCGTGCCCCTGGCCCCGGCGTGGTTGCTGGAGCGCGGGGCGTGCGCCTGGCTGGCGCTCGCGCTGCGTGCCTGCGGCGGCGTGCCGTACGCGGGAGGACGCCTCGTGCGCGCCGCGACGCCGCTGCGTGACCTGCGCGCCGCGCACCGCCCCGTCCGCCACCGGTCCCTGGAGGTCGCCGCATGAACCCCGACAGCCGCGACGGCGCCTCCGCCGTCGTCCTCACCCCCTGCCCCGACGGCCCGATCCTCGTGCGCGGGGACGTCGAGATCCGCGACGCCGCCGGGCAGGTCGTCCCGCGCCGACGGGCGACCGTGGCCCTGTGCCGGTGCGGGGCCTCGGCCCTCAAGCCGTTCTGCGACGGGTCGCACAAGGCGATCGGGTTCCGGACCGACGACGAGGCCCCCCGCCCGCCGGAGCCTGTCTGAGGGGACCCGACCTGCGGAGCCGCCCACGGGGCTGCGCGGTCACCGCGCTGGGCTGCGTCATCCCCGCGACCGGCCTAGCGTCGTGTCGATGAGCCCGGACCCCACGCCGCCCCGTCACGGCCGCCCCCGTCGCGCCCCCGGTGCCGGCGGACCTGGTCGCCGCGGTCTCGGCGCGACCGGTGGCGCGCGCCCGTCGCGCCCCGTCCCGCGCCCGCCCGCCGCCCGCGGCGACCTGGACGCCGTCGTGGTCGGCTCGGGCCCCAACGGGCTCGCGGCCGCGGTGACGCTGGCCCGTGCCGGGTTGTCGGTGGTGGTGCTGGAGGCGCAGGGCACGGTCGGCGGCGGGTCCCGGACCCTCGACCTCGGCCTGGCGCCGGGGATCGTGCACGACATCTGCTCGGCCGTGCACCCGATGGCGTGGGCGTCGCCGTTCTTCCGGGAGCTGCGCCTGCACGAGCGTCTCGACCTGCTCACCCCGGAGGCGTCGTTCGCGCAGCCCCTCGACGGCGGCCGGGCGGCCGTGGCCTACCGCGACCTGGCCCGCACCGCCGACGGCCTGGGCGCGGACGGCGATGCGTGGCGCCGGCTGTTCGGCCCGCTGTCCGAGCACTGGCAGGACGTGGTGGCCCTCGCCCTCGGCGACCACCGCAGCATCCCGGCGGGCGCGACGCCCCGCACGGTCGTCACCGCGACCCGGTTCGCGCTCGGCGTGCTCCGCAACGGCTCCGCGCTCGTGCCGTCCGCCCTGCGCACCGAGGAGGGCGCCGCTCTCCTGACGGGCGTGGCGGGACACGCCATCACACCGCTGCCCTCGCTGGCGGCGGCGGGGACGGCCGTGCTCCTGACCACCCTCGCGCACGCGGGGCACGGCTGGCCCGTCGTGCGCGGCGGGTCGCAGGCGATCGTCGACGCGCTGCACGCCGACCTGGTGCGCCTCGGCGGCCGCGTCCTGACGAACCACCCCGTCGCGCGCCGCGCCGACCTGCCGCCCGCGCGCGCCTACCTGTTCGACACCGCTCCGCGCCTGATCGCCCAGGTGTTCGGGGACGCGATGCCGGCGCGGCTGCAGCGGGCGTACGCGGGCTTCCGGTACGGCAACGCCGCCGCGAAGGTGGACCTGGTGGTCGACGGCCCGATCCCCTGGGCGCACCCGGAGGTGCACCGCGCGGGCACGGTCCACCTGGGCGGCACCCGGGACCAGGTGGTGGAGGCGGAGGCGGCCGTCGGTCGCGGCCGGCACGCCGAGCGGCCGCTCACGCTGCTGTCCGACCCCGCCGCGCTGGACCCGGGACGCGCAGCGGGCGGCCTGCGGCCCGTCTGGGCGTACGCGCACGTGCCGTCCGGCTCCGACGTCGACCCCACCGAGGCCGTGCTCGGCCAGGTCGAGCGGTTCGCCCCCGGGTTCCGGGACACCGTCGTCGCCTCGCACGCGGTGCCCGCCGCACGGCTCGCCGAGCACGACGCGAACCTGGTCGGCGGCGACATCTCCGGCGGCGCGGTGTCGCTGTGGAGCATGGCCACCCGCCCGGTCCCCCGGCTCGACCCGTACGCCTCGGGGGCACCCGGCGTCTACCTGTGCTCGGCGTCCGCCCCTCCGGGGCCGGGGGTGCACGGGCTGTCCGGCTGGTACGCGGCGCGGCGCGCGCTGCGGGACCTCGGGGACGCCCCCGCGCGCGGGCTCCCGGGAACCCTGGCGGAGGCTTAGGGTCGCGGGGTGACCCCGCCGCGTCCCGTCCTCGTCCTCACGCACGTCGCGCACGAGGGCCCGGGCCTCGTCGCCCGCGCGCTGGACGGCCTGCCGCTCACCACGCGGACGGTCGTCGACGACGCCTCGCCGCGTCTGCCCGCGGTCGGCGACCTCGCCGGGCTCGTCGTCATGGGCGGACCGCAGGACGCCGACGACGACCTCGGCCACCCGGGTCTGGCCGCCGAGCGCCGGCTGCTCGCCGAGGCGGTCGACGCCGGCGTCCCGACCCTGGGCGTGTGCCTGGGCATGCAGCTGCTCGCCCTGGCCCTCGGCGCCCGCCTGCACCGGCGGCACGGCACGGAGGTGGGCTTCGCCCCCGTGGGCGTGGTGGCACCGGACCCGCTGCTCGCCGCGACGGGTGCGCGCCCGACGGTCCTGCACTGGCACGACGACGCCGTGGACCTGCCGGAGGGCGCGACGCTGCTCGCCCGGACCGACGTCACCCCGGTGCAGGCCTTCCGGGCGGGCAGCGCGGTCGGTCTGCAGTTCCACCTGGAGGTCGAGCCGACCCTGCTCGACGTCTGGCTCGCGACGCCGTCCATGACGGCCGGCCTCGAGCCCGGCGAGGCGGACGCGATCCGGCTCGGCTCGCGCCAGCACCTGGCGGCGTTGCGCCCGGGCGCCGACCTCGGCCTGGCCGCCTTCGCCGCGGCGGTGCGGGAGCACGCGTGAGCCCGGGCGCGGGCGCCTCGGCGGCGCTGGACGACCTGCTGCACCTGTGCGACCGCCGTCCGGTCTGGGCGCCCGACCCCGAGCGGGCGTTCGCCGCGTCGGACGTCCCCGTCCGGAGCTCGGCGGTGCTGGTGCTGTTCGGGATCCTCGACCACGTCGCCGCCCGGACCGACCACCCTGCGGTGGCCGCCGACCTCGACGTGCTGCTGACCCGCCGCTCCCCGACCCTCGGCCACCACCCGGGCCAGGTGTCCTTCCCCGGCGGCGGCATCGATCCCGGCGACGCCGGCCCTCAGGGAGCGGCCCTCCGGGAGGCGCAGGAGGAGACCGGCCTCGACCCCGGAGGCGTGCGGGTGCTCGGCACGCTGCCGCCCCTGCCGCTGCCGGTGAGCAGCAACCTCGTCACACCGGTGGTCGCCTGGTGGCAGCAGCCGTCCGCCGTCGCCGCCACGGATCCGGCCGAGACGGTCGACGTCTTCCGCGTGCCGGTCGCGGACCTCGTCGACCCGGCGAACCGCGCCACCACCACGCTGCGCCGACACGGCGGCGAGTACCGGGGGCCGGCCTTCCTGGTCGGCGGCGTGGTGGTCTGGGGCTTCACCGCGTTCGTCCTGGACCGGCTGCTGGACGAGGTGGGCTGGGCGCAGCCCTGGGACGCCGCGCGCACGGTGCCCGCGCCCGTCTGACCGGCACGGCGCGCCCCGGCACGGATCACCCGGCCCGGACGGGAAAAGGGCTCGTCACGACGTCATCGAAACGATACGATCGTCGACGGCGCCGCCGCCCGCCGCGACCGGGACGCCGCGCCGCCCTCCCCCGCCGTCCCGATCCCCAGCCGCCCCCGTCCTGCCCCGGAGCCCTCCCCCTCATGGCCAAGGTCCTGACCGCCGGCCGCCCCTGGCGCGTCATCCTCGTGTTCGCCGTCCCGCTGCTCGTGGGCAACGTCGTCCAGCAGCTCTACCAGTTCGCCGACGCCGTCGTCGTCGGCCGCCACCTCGGCGTCGACGCCCTCGCCGCGGTCGGCGCGACCGGCAGCCTGCTGTTCCTGCTCCTCGGGTTCGTCTGGGGCATGACGTCCGGCTTCGCCATCCCCACCGCGCAGGCGTTCGGTGCGCGGGACGACGCCGCCGTGCGCCGCTCCGTGGCCACCGGCGCCCTGCTGACCGGCGCCGGCAGCGTCGCGCTGACCGTGGCCGCGCCCCTGCTCGCCGGGCCCGCGCTGGCGCTGCTGCGCACGCCGGACGTGCTGATGGCGCAGGCCACGACGTTCGCGCAGGTCAGCTTCCTGGGTACCGGCGCGCTGATGTTCTTCAACTACCTGTCCGCGGTCATCCGTGCGATCGGCGACTCCCGGACGCCGCTGGTCTTCCTCACCGTGGCGTGCGTGCTCAACGTGGCGCTCGTCGTGCTCTTCGTCGGCGGCCTCGGGCTCGGCGTCGGCGGTGCGGCGCTCGCCACCGTCGTGTCGCAGGCGGTGTCGGTCGTGCTGTGCCTGGAATTCGTGCGCCGCCGCGTGCCCGTGCTGCACCTGCGCCGGGCGGACTGGCGCGTGACGCGCACCGACCTGACCGACCACCTGCGACTCGGCCTGCCGATGGGGTTCCAGGCGTCGATCATCGCGATCGGCACGCTGGCGGTGCAGGTCCGCCTCAACGAGCTCGGGGCGGACGCCGTCGCCGCGTACACGACGGCGGCGCGCGTCGACGGGCTCGCGATCGCCCTGCTCCAGTCCCTCGGCCTCGCGGTGTCGATGTTCGTCGCGCAGAACCTCGGGGGCGGACGGCCGGACCGCATCCGGCAGGGCGTCGTGCAGGCCACCGGCCTCGCGGTCGCGGGCTCGGTGGCGCTCGGCGTCGTGCTGGTCACGTCCGGGGCATGGCTGGTCCGGCTGTTCGTCGGCGACGGGGAGGACCGGGTGGTCCACCTGGCGACCCAGTTCCTCCACATCAACGCCGCGCTCTACGCGGTGCTCGGCGTGCTGTTCGTGCTGCGCGGGGCTCTCCAGGGGCTGGGTCGCACGGGCGTGCCGACGCTCACCGGGGTGATCGAGCTCGTGATGCGGGTCGGCGCCGCCGTGGTGCTCGGCGCGGCGTTCGGGTTCGTCGGCGTGGTGTGGGGCAACCCGCTGGCCTGGGTCGGCGCGGTCGTCCTGCTGGTGCCCGCCTACCTGCGGGCGCACCGGCACCTGGCGACCCTGCCGATCGCCCCGCTCTCCCAGGTCGAGACGACCCCCGAGCCCGTGCCGGTCGAGGGACCCTCCGACGGCTCGATGGTCGTGGACGCGGTCGTGCCGCAGCCCCGCGTCGGCGAGAGCGCCCACCCGGCGCCGCTCACCCCCGCCCCGCTCGCCACCGAGCCGGCCGAGGTCTCCCCCCTGGAGTGCCGCCCTCCCGGTCGCTGACCCCCGTTCCCGTCGCGTGGGCGCGCCGGCCCGGCGCCCCGGCAGGGGTGCCGTCCGGGCGTCGGGTAGCCTGGCGCGCCCGCCCGCCCCCGGAGGTCTCCCGTGCCCGCCAGACCCGCCGCCGAGCTCGCGCTCACCGCCGACCTCGTCCGCGCGCTGCTCGCCGAGCAGCACCCGGACCTGGCGACGCGGCCGGTCCGGCTGGTCGCGCACGGCTGGGACAACGCGACGTTCCGGCTGGGCGACGACCTCGCGGTCCGCCTGCCGCGCCGCGAGGCCGCAGCGCACCTCGTCGAGCACGAGCAGCGGTGGCTCGGCGAGCTCGCGCTGCGCTGCCCGGTCCCCGTGCCCGCCGCGGTGCGCGCGGGTCGGCCGGGCGCGGGGTTCCCCTGGGCATGGAGCGTCGTCCCGTGGTTCCCCGGCGTCCACGCGGCGGACGAGCCCGTGGCCGCCCGCACCGCCTGGGCGCCGGCGCTGGCGGAGGCCCTCGCCGCGCTGCACACCCCCGCACCGCCCGACGCGCCCGTCAACCCGGTGCGCGGCGGGGCGCTCGCGGGCCGGTCGGGCGCCCTGCGGGGCCGGCTCGAGCACCTCGAGGCGCACGTCCCCGGTGTGACGCCACGTGCCGAGGCGCTGTGGGAGGACGCGCTCGCCGCCCCCCGCTGGGCCGGTGTCCCGCTGTGGCTGCACGGCGACCCGCACCCGGCGAACCTCGTCGTGCGCGACGGCCGGCTCGCGGCGCTCCTGGACTTCGGGGACCTGACCGCCGGGGACCCCGCGTGCGACCTCGCGACCGCGTGGCTGACCTTCGACGACGCGGGCCGCGCGGCGTTCCGGGAGCGCTCGGACGTCCTCGCGGACGCCGCCGGACCGCCCGACCCGGGCCGCTGGCGCCGCGCGGCCGGGTGGGCCCTGGTGATGGCCTCCGCGATGGTCGCGCACGGCGACGACGACCCGCCGATCGCCGCGACCGGCGCGCACGCGGTCCGGGCGCTGCTCGGCTGACCGGGTCGCACCCTGCCGCCTCACGGCCCGGGAGGCATGATGACCGCATGGCCGACGCACCGAGGACCGTCCCCACCGACGCGGACGTGCCCGCCTTCCTCGCCGCGGTGACGCCGGAGCGCCGTCGCCGCGACGCGCGGCGGCTGCTCGAGCTCGTCGCGCGCGTCACCGGCGAGCCGCCCGTGCTCTGGGGCCCGTCGATCATCGGCTTCGGGTCGGCGCGCTACACCTACGCCTCCGGACGCAGCGGTGACTGGCCCCCCGTGGCGTTCTCGCCGCGCAAGGCCGCGCTGACCCTGTACCTGACCGACGGCGTCGAGGCCCACGCCGACCGGCTCGCCGCGCTCGGGCCGCACCGCACCGGGCGGGGGTGCGTGTACCTGACAGACCTCGACCGCGTGGACCTCGGCGTGCTGGAGCAGGTCGTCCGGGACGCGTGGGACGCCCGCGGGAGCAACCCGCGCGACGCCTGAGGCCCGTGCGGCGCGGCCGGACGGCCGACGCCCCCGCACCGCCAGGGCACGGGGGCGTCGGAGCGCGTCAGGCGCTCGCGAGGCTCCGCAGCACGTACTGCAGGATGCCGCCGTTGCGGTAGTAGTCGGCCTCGCCGGGGGTGTCGATGCGGACCACGGCGTCGAACGCGACGACCGCGCCGTCGGCCTTGGTCGCGGTGACGCGGACCGTGCGCGGGGCCGGCCCGTCGTCGAGCGCGGCGATGCCGGCGATGTCGAACGTCTCGGTGCCGTCCAGGCCGAGCGAGTCCGCCGACTCCCCCGCCGGGAACTGCAGCGGCAGCACGCCCATGCCGATGAGGTTCGACCGGTGGATCCGCTCGAACGACTCGGTGATGACCGCCTTCACCCCGAGCAGCGCCGTGCCCTTGGCCGCCCAGTCGCGCGACGAGCCCGAGCCGTACTCCTTGCCGCCCAGGATCACGAGCGGCACGCCGGCCTCGGCGTACGCCTGCGCGGCGTCGTAGATCGACGTCTGCTCGCCCGTCAGGTGGTTCACCGTGAAGCCGCCCTCGACGCCCGGGACGAGCTGGTTGCGGAGCCGGATGTTCGCGAACGTGCCGCGGATCATCACCTCGTGGTTGCCGCGGCGGGAGCCGTAGGAGTTGAAGTCGCGGCGCTCGACGCCGTGCTCCGCGAGGTACCGCCCGGCGGGGCTGTCGGCCTTGATCGAGCCCGCGGGGCTGATGTGGTCCGTGGTAACCGAGTCGCCGAGCTTGGCGAGCACCCGCGCGCCGGACACGTCCACGACGGGCGCCGGCTCGGCGGCCATGCCCTCGAAGTACGGGGGCTTGCGCACGTAGGTCGACTCCGCGTCCCAGGCGAACGTGTCGCCCTCCGGCGTGTCGAGCGCGCGCCACCGGTCGTCTCCGGCGAACACGTCGGCGTAGTCGGCCTCGAACATCGAGCGGTCGATGCTCGCGTCGATCGTCGCCTGGACCTCCTCCGGCGTGGGCCAGATGTCCGCGAGGAACACCGGCGCGCCGCTCTCGTCCGTGCCGAGCGGCTCGTGGTCGAAGTCGAAGTCCATCGTCCCGGCCAGCGCGTACGCGATGACCAGCGGCGGGGACGCGAGGTAGTTCATCTTCACGTCGGGGTTGATGCGGCCCTCGAAGTTGCGGTTGCCGGACAGCACCGAGACGACCGACAGGTCGTGCTCGTTGACGGCCGCCGAGACCTCCTCGGGCAGCGGGCCGGAGTTGCCGATGCAGGTCGCGCACCCGTAGCCGACCAGGTGGAACCCGAGCTTCTCGAGGTACGGCCACAGACCGGCCTTCTCGTAGTAGTTCGTGACGACCTGGGAACCCGGCGCCATGGACGTCTTCACCCACGGCTTGGAGTCCAGTCCGCGCTCCACGGCCTTGCGGGCCAGCAGCGCCGCGGCGAGCATGACCGACGGGTTGGAGGTGTTGGTGCAGGACGTGATCGAGGCGATCACGACGGCGCCGTGGTCGAGCTCCGTGGTGGTCCCGTCCGCGAGCGTCACCGGCACGCGGCGGTGCGGGCGCCGGGCCGCGTCGCCCGCGGCGACGTGGGCGGGCGCGTCGGAGGCGTCCGCGTGCTCCCCCGCCGCGATCGGGTCGGAGGCCGGGAACGTCTCGTCGACGGACTCGTCGAGCCCCGTGAACGTCCGGTCCGCCCCGGTGAACGGCGCCGCCTCGTCCGCGGACACGTAGTCGAGGATCGACGTGGCGAACGACTCCTTCGCCGCGGACAGCTCGATGCGGTCCTGCGGGCGCTTCGGCCCGGCGATGGACGGCACGACGGTGCCGAGGTCGAGCTCCAGGTACTCGGAGTACGCCGGCTCCCGCGACGGGTCGTGCCAGAGGCCCTGCTCCTTGGCGTACGCCTCGACGAGCGCGAGCTGCTGCTCGGAGCGGCCGGTGAGGCGCAGGTAGTCGAGCGTCACGTCGTCGACCGGGAAGATCGCGCAGGTCGAGCCGAACTCGGGCGACATGTTGCCGATCGTCGCGCGGTTCGCGAGCGGCACCTGGGCGACGCCCTCGCCGTAGAACTCGACGAACTTGCCGACCACGCCGTGCTGGCGCAGCTGCTGGGTGATGGTGAGCACGACGTCGGTGGCGGTGACGCCGGACGGGATGGACCCGGTGAGCCTGAAGCCGACGACACGCGGGATGAGCATCGACACCGGCTGCCCCAGCATGGCGGCCTCGGCCTCGATGCCGCCGACGCCCCAGCCGAGCACGCCGAGGCCGTTGACCATCGTGGTGTGCGAGTCGGTGCCCACGCAGGTGTCCGGGTACGCGCGGACGACGCCGTCCACCTCGCGCGTCATGACGCCCCGCGCCAGGTACTCGATGTTGACCTGGTGCACGATGCCCGTGCCCGGCGGGACGACCTTGAAGTCGTCGAACGCGGTCTGGCCCCACCGCAGGAACTGGTAGCGCTCGTGGTTGCGCTGGTACTCGATCTCGACGTTGCGCCGGAACGCGTCCTCGCGCCCGAACACGTCGATCTGGACCGAGTGGTCGATGACGAGCTCGGCGGGGGCGAGCGGGTTGATGCGGGTCGGGTCACCGCCGAGGTCGGCCATCGCCTCGCGCATCGTGGCGAGGTCGACCACGCAGGGCACGCCGGTGAAGTCCTGCATGATCACGCGGGCGGGCGTGAACTGGATCTCCGTGTCCGGCTCGGCGGACGGGTCCCAGGCCGCCAGCGCCCGCACGTGGTCGGCGGTGATGTTCGCGCCGTCCTCCGTGCGCAGCAGGTTCTCCGCCAGCACCTTGAGGCTGTACGGCAGCTTCTCGGTCCCGGGGACGGCGTCCAGCCGGAAGATCTCGTAGGTGTCGTCACCGACGCTCAGCCGGGACTTCGACCCGAAGCTGTCGACGCTGCTCACAGGGGGGCTCCTTCGTGGTGCGGGTGCGGCCGCCCCGGCCCGTCCGCGGGTCCGGCGGGGACCCGCGGGGCGGGCCGCGGCGCGTGGTCGTCTGCGATCACCGCGCGGACCGGGGGCGGTCCGGCGATTTATCTTGACGTCAAGATACATCCTACCGCGCCCGGCCGGGGCGGGCGACGTGCACCACGCCGTCGGCGCGCGGCACCGCCCGCCGCGGCCGCACGGGGATCGCCCGCCCGGGAGCGGGACGCGGCGTCCGCCCGGTCAGTCGCCGGACGAGGCCTCCTCCGCCGCGCGCCGCTCGCGCTCGACGGCCTTCTGGTGCTGACGCGGGTCGTAGTCCGGGGTGCCCTGCTTGTGCAGCTCCTCGGTGGCCCGCCGGCTCGCCTCCGCGACGCGGTGGGCCGCCTCGGCGGCCGACTCGCGGACGCCGCCGTCGTGGGCTGTGGTCATCGTCGACTCCTTCCGTCCCCGGGCGTCCGGACGCGGGCGCCCGCTCTCACGCTAGGCCGCCCGTCGCCCGCGCGCGACCGCCCTGCGCCCCCGCACCCGGGCCACCGGTCCCGGTCAGCGGGTCAGGACCGCGACAGCCTCCACGTGGTGCGTCATCGGGAACAGGTCGTACCCCGTGACGCCCTCCAGGGCGTAGCCCTCCTCGGCCAGGTAGGCCACGTCGCGCGCCAGCGCCGCCGGGTCGCACGCCACGTACACGACGCGCCGCGGCGCGAGTCCCGCGACGGCGTGCACGACGTCCCCTCCGGCACCGACCCGCGGCGGGTCGAGCACCACCACGTCGGCGCGCGGACCCGCCCCGCCCGAGGCCAGCACGGCGGCGACGTCACCGCCGTGCAGCGCGACCTGCGGCCGGTCGTGCAGGTTGCGGCGGGCGTCCTTCACGGCGCGGGCATCGCCCTCGACGGCCACGACGGTGCCCGCGTCGCCCACGGCGTCCGTCAGCGGGAGCGTGAACAGGCCCGCCCCGGAGTACAGGTCCAGCACCCGTGCGCCGGAGACGTCGCCGACCGCGTCCAGCACAGCGCCGGTGAGCGCCGCCGGCGCCTCGCGGTGCACCTGCCAGAACCCGGCCGCCGCCACCCGGTACGTCCACGCCCGGTCACCGACGGTCACGCGCTCCCGCACGGCGGTGCGGGCGTTCGGCCGCGGATCGGCCTTGCCGCGCCGCAGGTCGAACGGCTCGCCGTCGACGAGCACGACCGGCTGGTCGCCGCCCGCCGGGGCCACGGCCTCGATCCGCGCCCCCGGACGCCAGCGGCGCCCGAGCAGGTCGAGGTCGGCCAGCGCGTCGCTCATCAACGGCATCGTCGTCACCGGCACCACGTCGTGGGACCGGAACCGCCGCATGCCCGCGCGCCCCTCCCGGTCGGCCAGGAACCCGACGCGCGTGCGCCAGCCGAGCCCGCCCCGCTCCGCGTCGCCGGGGAGCTCCCGGACGGGGACGTCCCGCTCCACGCGCGCCAGCCGCTGCAGCTGCTCACCGAGCACCGCGGCCTTCCACGCTCGCTGCGCCGCGGGCGCCACGTGCGCGAGCTCGCCGCCGCCAACGCCGCCCGGTCCGGCCTCCGGCCACGCGGACGCGACGCGGTCCGCGGACGCCTCGAGCACCTCCACGGCGTCGGCCCGCCAGAACCGGGCCTTCGCGCCGGTCTCCGTCAGGCGGGCGCGCACCCGCTCGCCGGGCAGCGCGTGCCGGACGAAGACCACCCGGCCCGGGCCGTCCTCACCCGCGGCCCGCAGCCGCGCGACGCAGTGACCGCCGTGCGCGACCGGCCCGACCTCCAGCTCGACGAGGTCGCCCGGCGCGTCGCCCTCAGAGGCCACGGGAGATCGTCCTGCGCACGTGCTCCTCCATACCGGTCTGACCTTCCGTCGACGCGAGCTGCCACGGCACGGACGCCACGACGACGCCCGGGGTGAACAGCAGCCGGCCCTTGAGCCGCAGGGCGCTCTGGTTGTGCAGCAGCTGCTCCCACCAGTGGCCCACGACGTACTCGGGGATGTACACGACCACGAGGTCCCGCGGGCTGTCCCGCCGGATCGAGCGGACGTACGTGATGATCGGGCGGGTGATCTCGCGGAACGGCGAGTCCAGGATGCGCAGCGGGACCGGCAGCTCCATCGCCTCCCACTGGGCCCGCAGGGCCTGCGCGTCCTCGGGATCGACCCCCACCGTCACGGCCTCGATCGTGTGCGGGCGCGACGCCCGGGCGTAGGAGAGCGCGCGCATCGTGGGACGGTGCAGGTGCGAGACCAGCACGATCGCGTGCACCCGGCTCGGCAGCGCGCGCGCCGACGTGGGGTCCTCGCCCAGCGCCAGCTCCTGGCGCACCGCGTCGTAGTGCCGCCGGATGCCCTGCATGCCGACGAACACGACGATCATCGCGAGGATCGCGATCCAGGCGCCGTGCGTGAACTTCGTGACCAGCACGATCATCAGGACGGTCGCGGTCATCCCGAAGCCGGTCGCGTTGATCACCCGCGACCGCGTCATCTGCCGGCGCCGCGCCGGGTCGGGCTCCGTGCGCAGCTCACGCGTCCAGTGCTTGATCATGCCGAGCTGGGACAGCGTGAACGACACGAAGACGCCCACGATGTAGAGCTGGATCAGCCGGGTGACCTGCGCGTCGAACGCCACGATCAGCGCGATCGCCCCGAGCGCCAGCGCGACGATGCCGTTCGAGAACGCGAGCCGGTCGCCGCGGGTGTGCAGCTGCCGCGGCAGGAACCCGTCCTTCGCGAGGATCGAGCCCAGCACCGGGAAGCCGTTGAACGCGGTGTTGGCGGCGAGCACGAGGATCAGCCCGGTGACCACGGCCACCAGGTAGAACGCCGGCGGGAACGAGTGGAAGATCGTCTGCGCGAGCTGCCCGATCACCGGGTCCTGCACGTAGTCCTCGCCGACCGGGCGGCCGTCGCGCAGCAGCTGTGTCGCCGGGTCCTCCACGTAGTGCACGCCCGTGATCCGGGCGAGCGTGAGGATCGACATGATGAGGAACACGGACAGGCTGCCGAGCAGCAGCAGGGTGGTCGCGGCGTTCTTCGACTTCGGCTTGCGGAACGACGGCACGCCGTTGCTGATCGCCTCCACGCCGGTGAGGGCCGCGGACCCGGACGCGAACGCCCGCAGCACCAGGAACGCCCCCGCGGCGCCGGACAGCCCCTCGTCGAAGCCCTGGACGGGCACGATCGTGAGGTCGTGCGAGGCCGCCTGCTGGAGGTCGCCCGACAGGTACTGGACAAAGCCGAAGACCGCGGTGGACCCGACCGCGACCATGAACAGGTACACCGGGATCGCGAACGCGCGGCCGGACTCCTTCACGCCGCGCAGGTTCGCCAGCGTCAGGAGCACCACGACGCCGACCGCCACGAGCGTCTCGTGGCCGCGGAGGGCGGGCAGGGCGGACGCGGCGTACTGCGTGCCCGACGACACGGACACCGCCACGGTCAGCACGTAGTCGACCAGGAGCGCGCTGGCCACCGAGACGCCGGCCCTCGGGCCGAGGTTCACGGTCGCGACCTCGTAGTCGCCGCCCCCGGACGGGTACGCGTGCACGTTCTGCCGGTACGAGGCGATGACGGTCGCCATGACGACCACCACCGCGAGGCCGACCCACGGCGAGATGACGGTCGCGCTGACCCCGGCGAGCGCCAGCGTCAGCAGCACCTCGTCGGGGGCGTAGGCCACGGACGAGAGCGCGTCCGAGGCGAAGATCGGCAGGGCGATCCGCTTGGGCAGCAGGGTGTGCCCCAGGTTCTCGCTGCGGACCGGTCGGCCCAGCAGCAAGCGTTTGGCGGCATCCGCGAGATCCGGCACGAGGGACCATGCTAGGCGCAGTCGCGTGCCGTCGCGCCACCCGGGTGCGACGCGCCACCGCGGGGACCTCCGGCGGTGCAGGTCCGCGCGTGGCGGGTATAGCGTTCCGCGTTGTGCACTTCGTCATCATGGGCTGCGGGCGCGCCGGCGCCACCCTCGCGCAGACGCTGGAGAGCCACGGCCACTCCGTCGCCGTGATCGACCAGAACCCCGACTCGTTCCGTCGTCTCGACGCCGAGTTCGCCGGCTCCAAGGTCACCGGGCTCGGCTTCGACCGGGACGTGCTGCGGCAGGCCGGCATCGACGACGCGTTCGGGTTCGCCGCGGTGTCCGACGGCGACAACTCCAACATCCTCGCCGCGCGCGTCGTGCGCGAGACGTTCGGCGTCGAGAACGTGGTCGCCCGCATCTACGACCCGCACCGCGCGGAGATCTACCAGCGGCTCGGCATCCCCACGGTCGCGACCGTCCGGTGGACCGCCGACCAGGTGCTGCGCCGGCTGCTCCCGATGGGCGCGACCAACCAGTACACCGACGCCTCGGGCCGCATCGTGCTGTCGGAGGTCGACGTCCACGAGGCCTGGCGCGGCAAGCCGCTGCGGGCCCTCGAGGAGGCCACCGGCGCCCGCGTGGCGTACCTGACCCGCTACGGCGACGGCTTCCTGCCCGACGCCCAGACCGTCCTCCAGGAGAACGACATCGTGCACCTGCTGATGCGCGCCGACGACACGGCCGCCGTCGAGCGCGTCGTCACCGCCGCCCCGGAGGTCCAGGCATGAGGGTCGTCATCGCCGGCGCCGGCTCCGTCGGCCGCTCGATCGCCCTGGAGCTGCTCGCCAACGGGCACGAGGTCACGCTGATCGACCGCCAGCCGTCCGCGATGCGGGTGGCCCAGGTGGCCGACGCGGACTGGCTGCTCGCCGACGCGTGCGAGCTCCCGACGCTGACGCAGGCCCGCACGGACGAGTGCGACGTCGTCGTGGCCGCCACCGGCGACGACAAGGCCAACCTCGTCATCTCGCTGCTCGCCAAGACGGAGTACGGCGTGCCGCGCACGGTCGCCCGGGTGAACAACCCGAAGAACGAGTGGATGTTCGACGAGGCGTGGGGCGTCGACGTCGCCGTGTCCACGCCGCGGATCATGACCGCGATGATCGAGGAGGCCGTGTCCGTCGGCGACCTCGTGCGGATCTTCACCTTCCACCAGTCCGGCGCCGACATCCTCGAGCTCACGCTCCCGGACGACTCGCCGCTGGCGGGCCGCCTGGTGGGTCAGGTCGACTGGCCGTCCGACACCGTGCTGGCCTGCATCGTCCGCGACGACCGGCCGTTCTCCCCGAGCACCGACGACACCCTCGAGGGCGGCGACGAGCTGCTGTTCGTCACGGGGCGGGACGGCTCGGAGCAGGAGCTGGCGGAGCTGCTGTCGACCCGCGCACCAGGAGCCAGCTCGCCCACAGCACCAACGCCGTGAGCGGCAGGCCCATCACGAGCTTCGCGGTGCCGAGCCAGGCCACCTCGTCCGCCCGGTAGAGCGGGACCTGCACGAGCAGCCGCGCGGCGAACATGCCCGCCCACAGCCACGTGGCCACGGCGTAGCGGCGGCGCAGCTCCGCGTCGGCCCGCCACGCGACCGCCGCGCCCCACGACCCGGACGACGACATCGGCCCGTCCGGCCGGAACAGGCCCACCACCAGGCCGACCAGCGGCCAGCGGACCAGCGCGGAGACGGCGAACCCGAGCAGGCAGGCCAGGTTCACGACCAGGCCCCACGCGTAGTAGTCGGCCGCCTGCCCGGAGCGCCACGCCCAGATGACGCCGATGCCGACGCCGAGGACGCCCGACAGCGCCTGCGTCACCGGCGTGCGCTGCACGAGACGCAGCAGCGTGGCGACGAGCGCCGTCGCGGCGGACGCCACCAGGGCCGGTGCCAGGCGCTGGCCCGACACGACGAAGACGACCACGAAGACCAGGCCCGGGGCGACGGACTCGACGGCCCCGCGGACGCCGCCGACCGCGTCGGTCAGCGAGAAGTGCTCCTCGCCGAGCGCGCGGATGCCGCGGCCGGTCCCGCCCTGCGGCGCACCGGTCGGGGACGCGTCGTCGTGCACCGCGCCGCCGGGCGTGTCCGGCTCACTCACCGGGCCGGGGCCGCAGCTCGTAGCGCGGGTTGAACATCGACCGCCGGCCCTCGCGCGAGCACACCAGGCCCTCGACCTTCAGTCGGCGACCCGGCTCGATGCCGGCGATCTCGCGGCGGCCCAGCCACACCAGGTCGACCGTGCCGCTGCCGTCGTACAGCTCGGCCTCCAGCGCCGGCACGCCCTCCCGGGGCCTCAGGACGACCGAGCGCAGCACGCCCGACATCTTCACGCGGTGGCGCTCGGGGGCCTGCGAGACCGGCGTGCAGCCGGTCGCGCGGACCGCGTCCTCGCGCTCCTCGTCGGCCTCGATCTCCTCCTGCGAGGCGACCGCCTTGCGCAGCTGCTCGCGCAGCGACACCGGGGACATGTCAGCGGATCTCCGTGATCTCCGGCCCGCGCGTCAGCGGGTCGAACGTGGGTGCCGGCGCGGCGCCCTTCGGGACGGCGCCGTCCTCCTGGCCCGGCAGCCGCAGCGCGAGCAGGTCGCGCGGCGGGCGGGCCTGGCCGTCGCGGACGACGACGGTGCGGCGGAAGACGTCCTCCAGCCGCTTGGCGGCGTCCTCGTCGACCGCGGCGCGGCCGGTGACGACACCGCGCAGGAACCAGCGCGGACCGTCGACGCCGATGAACCGTGCGGGCCGGTGGCCGGTGCGGCCCTCGGGCGTCCGGACGGGCAGCCGCGCGAGCAGCTCACGCCCGAACGGGCCGGGGACGTCGTCGACAGCGCCGCCCTGCTTGCGCACGGACTCGCCGATCTCCTCGCGGATCTCGTCCCAGATGCCCTCGGAGCGCGGAGCGGCGAACGCCTGCATCTGCAGCGTCGAGCCGTCCAGCGTCACACCGACGGCCGTCACGACGTCGCTCTTCTTGTCGATCTCCATGCGCAGCTCCATGCCCTGCACACCGGGCAGACGGAGCGCGCCGAGGTCGATGCGCGGGCCGGGCGGGACCTCCTCGGTGGCGTCCCAGGGGCCGCGGGACCGGTCGGCCGGGAGCGCGGGGACGTCGGCCGCCGGCTCGTCGGGCGCGGTGCCCGCCGGCTCGTCCGCCGCCGGGGCGGCTGCCCCGGCCCCGGTCGCGTCCGCGGCGTCGTCGCGGTCGGCCGTCGGCTCGGCGGCCGCGGTCTCGTCCTGGGCGGTGCGGTCCTTCGCACCGCGCCGGAATAGCGCCACCCTCAGTCCCTTCCCCGGGTCGCCCGCGTCGCGGGCACGTACGCGTCCACAGTAGTCCGCCCGGTGCGGCGCACCTAGCGGGCTCCGCCCGAGGCGGAACCGGGGCCGGCGTCCGGGGCGTCCGCCGGCGTGCCGGCGATGACCGGCGCCCCACCCGCGGCCGCGCGCCAGCCGCCGGAGGACCCGAAGCCGCCCGCGCCCCGGACGGACTCCGGCAGGGCCTCCACCTCCACGAAGGCCGCCCGCTCCACGCGCTGCACGACGAGCTGGGCGATGCGGTCCCCGCGGTGCAGCACGACGGGCTCCCGCGGGTCGGTGTTGAGCAACGTCACGGCGATCTCGCCGCGGTACCCCGCGTCGACCGTGCCCGGCGCGTTCACCACGGTCAGCCCGTGCCGCGCGGCGAGGCCCGAGCGCGGGTGGACGAAGGCCGCGAAGCCCTCGGGCAGCGCGATCGAGATGCCCGTCGGGACGGTCGCGCGCTCCCCCGGCGCCAGCGTCACGTCGACGCGGGTGACCAGGTCGGCGCCGGCGTCGCCCGGGTGGGCGTACCCCGGGACGGGCACGGCCTCGTCGAGCCGCCGCAGCAGCACGGTGGTCGTCGCGCCGTGGGCGCTGGTCCCGTCGGCGGGCGTGCCGTCGGCGGGCGTGTCGTGGTCGGGGCCGGGTCCGGTGCTCGTCACGGGCCCCGACCCTACCGGCGCGGATGGGATGCTGGGTCCGTGCAGACCACGACCCCGCCCTCGTTCGACGAGCGCCTGTGGCCCTCACCCGCCGGGTGGCTCACCGTGCCCGCGGCCGCCGTCATGTGCGGCATCGTCCTGTGGCCGGTCAGCCGGACGGCGGGGCTGGTGGCCGGCGTCGTGGGGCTGCTCGCGGCCGGTGCCGCCGCCGTGGCGGCGTCGTCCCGCGTCCGCGTGGCCGGCGGCGAGCTGCACGCCGGCCCGGCGCACGTGCCCGTCGCGCTGCTGCGCGACCCCCGCCCGCTCGACCGCGAGGCGACCCGCGAGGCCCTCGGCCCCGGGCTCGACGCGCGCGCCTACGTCTGCCTGCGCGGGTGGGTGCGCACCGCGGTGCGGGTCGAGGTCGCGGACCCCGCCGACCCGACGCCGTACTGGCTCGTCTCGACGCGCCACCCGGAGGCCCTCGTGGCCGCCCTGGCCGCGGACGACGACGCCGGCCGCGCCCAGGAGGCCCGGCCGGCGTCGTGACGGCTGGTCCGGGCGCTCACGCGCCCGGGTCGTGGAGGCAGATCAGGCCGCGCACTCCGAGCAGACGGGCATGCCGTCCTTCTCGTACGCGAGCTGGCTGCGGTGGTGCACCAGGAAGCACTTGGAGCACGTGAACTCGTCGGCCTGACGCGGCAGCACCCGGACGGAGAGCTCCTCGCCGGACAGGTCCGCGCCCGGGAGCTCGAACCCTTCGGCTGCTTCGGTCTCGTCCTCGTCCACCACGCCCGAGTTCTTGTCGGAGCGCCGGGCCTGGAGCTCCTGGAGCGAGTCCTCGCTCAGGTCCTCCTCGGTCTTGCGCGGGGCGTCGTAGTCGGTTGCCATGAGGTGTGGTCACGCTCCGTTGGGGTCGATGATCGGCGTACGCGGGATCAAGTCGTCGCGCGACAGGTTTGTTCCCGGCGGGCGCCCCGGATTGTGCCCTATTTCTGCCCGCTGTGCACACCCGCCTGCCGACGTCACCCAGGGTGCTCTCAGGCGTCCGCGTCGGCGCCCAGCCCGGCCAGCAGCGCGGCGAGCTCCGCGACCGTCTCGCGCGGGCCCACGACGGTCATGTCACGGCTCGCACGACGGCCCCGCAGGCCGCTCACCTGCGCACCCGCCTCCCGGGCGATCACCTCGCCGGCGGCGACGTCCCACGGGTTCAGTCCCCGCTCGTACATCGCGTCGAGCGTCCCCTCCGCCACGCGGCACAGGTCGAGCGACGCCGCGCCGATGCGTCGGATGTCCCGCACCTGCGGCAGCAGCTCGGCCAGCACGCGGCCCTGGACCCGGCGACGCTCCGCCCGGTAGCCGAAGCCTGTGCCGACGAGCGACGTCGCGAGCGGACGCGGCGCGTTCACGGCCAGACGTGCGCCGTCCCGGTAGGCACCCGCGCCCAGGCCGCCGGTGTACGTCACGCCGTCCACCACCGAGTGCACGCACCCCGCCACGGCCGTCCACCGCTCCGGGTCCGGCTCACCGGCGACCACCCCGACGGAGACCGCGTAGGCCGGCACGCCGTACAGGTAGTTCACGGTGCCGTCGACCGGGTCCAGCACCCAGGTGAGCCCGGTGGTGCCAGGCTGCCAGCCGTCCTCCTCCCCCAGCACGCCGTCGTCCGGCCGGTGCTCGGCGATCAGCGCGCGCAGGTGGGCCTCGGACGCCAGGTCCATCGCGGTGACGGGGTCGACGTCGCTGGACTTGGTGGCGGCCACGGACACCCGCGCCGGCCGGGTCGAGCGGATCAGGTCGCCGGCGGAGCGGGCGAAGCGCTCGGCGAGGTCGACGAGCGCCCGGACCTCGGCGGGGCCGGGCAGGGCGGACGACCCGGCAGGGCCGGGCAGGGCGGACGACCCGGCAGGGCCGGGCAGGGCGGACGACCCGGCCGGGCCGGGCAGGGCGGACGGCTGGTCGGCGGGCAGGGCGGGGTCCGGTGCGCTGGTCACGCCGCCCATCCTGCCGGACGGCCACGCCGGACGGGCGGCCACGCCGGACGGGCGGCCACGCCGGTCCCGTCAGGTCCCGGGGCGTCGGCGCAGGCGCGCGATCCAGCGGACCAGCGGTGCGGGTTCGAGGCGACCGGAGCCGGGCCCCGGCGCGCGCACGCCCCGGCCCGGCTCGCCCGCCCGCGACGCGCGGGCGGCCCGAGCGGCGCGTTCGGTGCGGCCGGCGCGGCCGAGCCCGGGGCGGCCCCGCCCGGTGCGCCCCGCCCGCGCGTCCCGCAGCGCGGCGGGGTCCCACGGCCCCGGCGCCTGCAGGCGGAACCGCAGCGCGACCAGCCGGGTGCCGAGCACGACGAGGACGGCGACGACCTCGGTGCCGACGGACAGCGCGTCCTGGTGCCACAGCACCGCCACCAGCAGCGCACCGAGCACCGACGGGATCGCGTAGAGCTGACGCTGGTGCAGCACCACCGGCACCTCGCCCGTCAGCAGGTCGCGCAGCACGCCCCCGCCGACTCCCGTGATCACGCCCGCGCACACGGCCGCGGTCGCACCGGTGCCGTACTCCAGGGCCTTGATCGTCCCGACGACGGTGAACAGCGCGAGCGCCCCCGCGTCGAGGACCAGCACGAACCGGCGCAGCCGGCCCAGGCCCGGGTGCGCCGCCCAGGTCACCAGCCCCGCGACGCACGCGCACACGACGAACTCCCACTGCGCGATCCCGACGGGCGGCACGGCGCCGATCAGCACGTCGCGCATGATGCCGCCGCCCAGCCCGGCCGCCCACGCCAGGACCACGATGCCGAAGATGTCGAAGCCCTTGCGGACCGCCGCGAGGCCGCCGGACAGTGCACCCACGAAGACGCCGAGCAGCTCGAGCACGGGTTGCAGCGGGAGGTCCACGGACACAGGGGTGATCATGGCAGCCGGGGAGTTGGACGGCGCACCGCCCAGCCTCCGCTGGATCGGGGCCGGGCGGTGGCAGGCTCGGCGCGGACGATGGGAGAGGTGATGGCTGAGCTGGAGCTGATCGGGCTGCACGAGGACGGGGAACACCTCGTGCTCGCCGCGGCCGACGGGCAGCGCTACCGCCTGCGCATCGACGAGCCGCTGCGTGCCGCCGTGCGGCGCGACCGCCCGCAGCTGGAGCAGATCCGCGCGGAGCAGTCGGGGGTGCCGAGCCCCCGCGAGATCCAGGCGCGCGTGCGCGCCGGGCAGTCCGCCGAGCAGATCGCGGAGGAGTCGGGGCTGGCGGTGGAGCACGTGCGCCGGTTCGAGGGCCCCGTGCTCGCCGAGCGCGAGTTCGTGGCCGAGCAGGCGCGGGCGACGCGCGTCGGACGGGACGTGGGCGCGCCGGTCCTCGGCGAGCTCGTCGTCGACCGGCTCGCGGCGCGGGGTGTCGACCCCGAGGGCGTCGAGTGGGACGCGTACCGCGAGCCCGGCGCGGGCTGGACGGTCGTCGCCCGGTTCCGTGTCGAGGACGACGCCCGTGAGGCGCGGTGGGGCTACGACGCGTCGACGCGGGCCGTGCACGCGGAGGAGGACGAGGCCCGCTGGCTGTCCGAGACGGAGATCGCCGACGGCCCGGTGCCGCGGCGCCACCTGTCGGCCGTGCGCGACCTCGTGTACGACGTCGACGCCGACGTGCGGCCCGTCCTCGCGGCCGTGGACGGGCCGGCGCCCGCCGAGCAGGCCGAGGACCCGGTCGACGACCTGCGCGCGACGAGCGAGCTGCTCGACGACCTGCGCGCGCGCCGCGGCGTGCGGCAGGCGCTGGAGCTCGACGAGGACGAGGACGACCCCTTCGGCGGCTTCGGTCCGCAGCACGCGTTCGACTTCGGCCAGCTCGGCGACGAGCCCGAGGGGGACGCGCCCGGCGCGCACCCGGTGGACGTCCCGCCCGCGGCCGAGGCCCGCATCTACCCGGCACCGTCCCGCGCGCTGGACGCCGAGGAGCCCGCGACGCCCGTCGCGCTGGAGCCCGGCGAGCTCCCGCCGGGCGACCGGGCCGCCGGCGCCGGGCCCGCGGACGAGCCGGCACAGCGCCCCGAAGAGCGCGAGGCCCGTCCGCGCGGCAGCAGCCGCCGCAGCCGGCCGAAGGTGCCGAGCTGGGACGAGATCGTGTTCGGGGCCAAGCCGGAGTGAGCCGCGCGCGGCGCTCAGTCGCCCGCGAGCAGGTCCAGCGTCTGGGGTGACATCGTGCCCGCCCGCGAGCTCCGGGCGGTCATGCGCATGCGGTGGTGCTTCCGGCAGAGCACCTCGTAGCCGACGGCGTCCTCGTCGTCCGGCACCGCGACGTCGCCGACCACCACCTGGGCGCCCTCGACGACCATGATCCCGTGCTCCGTGCGGGCGTTGTGGGTGGCCCGGTCGCCGCACCAGCACAGGGCCTGCACCTGGAGCGTCTCCACGCGGTCGGCGAGCTCCAGGAGCCGCGCCGAGCCCGCGAACAGCCGGGTGCGGAAGTCGGTCGTGATGCCGAACGCGAACACGTCCGCGCCGAGCTCGTCCACCACGCGTCCGAGCTGGTCGACCTGCTCGGCCGAGTAGAACTGCGCCTCGTCGCAGATGAGGAAGTCGACGGCCCGTCCGCCGGTGCGACGGGCGACGACCTCCGCCCAGAAGTCGGTGGTGTCCGCGACCTCGTGCGCGGGCACCGACAGGCCCAGGCGGGAGGACAGCCTGTGCTCCCCCGCCCGGTCGTCGCGCGTGAACAGCACGCCGTCGCGGCCGCGGGCCTGGTGGTTGTGGTGCATCTGCAGCGCCAGGGTGGACTTGCCGCAGTCCATCGTGCCGCAGAAGAAGACCAGCTCTGCCACGCTCTCCTCGTTCCGTTCCTGTGCGTCGCGGGTCAGGTGTGCACGGCCAGCAGCGGCACCCGGACCTCGGCCGGGGTGAGCGAGCCGTGGACGCCGACGAGCTGCAGCGACGCCGGCGTCTGCGTCCGGGAGTCCACGACGGTCGCCCGGCCGGTGGTCGCGACGACGAGGTCGCCGATCAGCGGCCGCACGTGGTCGGAGACCGCCCCGAACAGGCCGGCGCCCACCGCGACGTCCCCGGTGAGCACCACCGCGGCGTCGCCCAGCACGTCCGCCCAGCGCTCCGCGGCCGCCTCCGGGTCCGCACCGGGCCGCAGGTGGACGTGGAGCGCGCGCGGCTCCCCCGCGACCAGCTCGACGTCCTGCGCGAGCCCCGGCGTGCCGGCGACGTCCCAGCGCCGGGCAGGGTCGACGTCCACCATTCCGTGGTCGGCGGTCACGACGACGGACGCGCCGCGCGGCAGCGACCGCACGAGACGCCGGAGCTCGCCGTCGAGCGCCCCGAGCTCGTCGCCCCACTGCCAGGAGCCGCAGCCCTCGTGGTGCCCGGTCTTGTCCACGTCGCCCCAGTACAGGTACACGAGGCCGGGCTCGCGCAGCAGCCGCAGCGCGGCGTCGACCCGGGCGGCGAGCGGCTCGGCGGCCCGGTACCCGCCGCCGCGCAGCGCCGCCTCCGTCAGCCCTGACCCCATGAACTTCCCCGGCCCGACGGTCGTGACGGTGACGCCGTGCGCGACGAGGCGCTCGAAGACCGTGGGCTCTCGCTGCCACTCGCGTGCCGGCCCCAGGCCCTCCCACGACACCATGTTCGCCAGCCGCCCGTCGCGGGGGTTGCGGACCGTGTAGCCGACGAGGCCGGTGCGGCCGGGTGCGGTGCCGGTGCCGAAGCTGCCCATCGACGCGGCGGTGGTGGACGGGTAGCCGGCGGACAGCGACGAGGCGCCGTCGAGCAGCGACCGCAGGAACGGCGCGTGGCCGGCGCGCTCGGCGAGGTTCTCGTACCCGAGGCCGTCGACGAGCACGACGCACACGCGGTGCGTCGGCTCCAGGCCGAGCTGGGCGCGGCGCTCGGGGCCCTCCGGCACGGGGGCGCCGAGCGCGTCGGCGACGGCGGGCAGCAGCCCCGACAGCGACGGCCCCGCGTAGTCGGGCAGCACCAGCCCCGCGTCCGCGAGCCGGACCGGAACGGTGGACGACGTCGCGGTCGTCATGTCAGCGCGCGCTCGCCGCGGACAGGCGCCGCGCGAACGCCACGGCGTCCCGCACGGCGCCGGCGCCCTCGGCCACCGCGCTCACGCGGACGACGACGTCGTCGGGGGTGAGCGTCCCGGTCAGGCCGTGGTCGGCGTCGCACTGCGGGTCGCCGCACTGCGCCGGCTCGAGGTCCACGCGCGACACCGCGCCCCACCCGATCGCCAGCGTCAGCTCGGTCGCCGGGTCGCCGGGCCGGTGCTGCTCGGGCGAGCCGAGCACGTGGGTCAGCGCCACCGACCGCAGCTCCGACAGCGGGACGGCCTCCGTGGTGGCGGCGGCGCTCGCCGAGGGGTGCTCGCTGTCCGCCGGGTGGTCGTCGACGTGGGCGACGACGAGGCGGGTGGGCGTCAGCGCGAGGACGGTCACGTGCCGGCGCACCTCGGAGGCGTCGAACGTCGTCTCCGGGTGCACGAGGTGCGCCTCGACGGGTTCGTCCGCGAGAGCCACCTCGAGCACGTCGGCCACGAGGTCGGGGTAGTACCCCGCGCGGTGCAGGTCACGGAGCAGGTCGGTCGACGGAGCGGGCACCTCAGCATCCTCCCACCGACCGGGGCGGCCCGTCACACCTGACGCCCCGCCTGGGGACGACGCCCCGCTCGCTCTCCCGTCATCCCGGCAGCGCCCGGCGCGGCCCGTCGGCGCGCGCGGCCGTCCCGACCCGTGCCGTGGCGCCGAGCACGTACGCCCCGCGCTCCGCGACGACGACCGGGTTGAGCTCGAGCGCGAGCAGCTCCGGCAGGTTGTCCGCGAGCACGGAGACCCGCGCGAGCACGTCCTCCACGGCGGCGACGTCGAGAGGCGGGACGCCCCGGTAGCCGAAGAGCCGGGGCGAGGAGCGCGGGGCACGCACCATCTCGGAGACGTCGACGTCGGTCAGCGGCGTCACGGCGTACGCGAGGTCACCCAGCAGGTCGGTGGTGTCGCCGCCGAGGCCGAACCCGAGCACCGGGCCGAACAGCGGGTCCTCCGACGAGCGGATGACGGTCGCGACGCCGTGCGGCGCCATCGCCTGGACCTCCAGGGGTGCCCGGCCCTCCGCGGGTGCGTGCGGGGCGGCGAGCGCGAGCACCTGGGCGACGTCGGCGCGCAGCTCCGCGGCGTCGTGCACGTCGAGCCGCACGCCGCCGAGGTCGGAGCGGTGCCGCAGGGCCGGCACGGTCGACTTCAGGGCGACCGGCCAGCCGAGGCGCTCGGCGGCGGCGACCGCCTCGTCGGCGTCGTGGACCGGCACGGACGGGAGGACGTGGACGCCGGCGAGCGCCAGCAGCTCCGCGGCACGGTCCGCCCCCAGGTCGAGCGAGGCGGGCCGTCCCGCCTCGTCGAGCCAGGAGTCGATCAGCCGCCGCGCTGTGCGCGCGTGCACGCCCTCGGGGTGCACCAGGGCGCCGCGGTCCCCGGACCGCCACGCGGCGTACCGGACCGCCTGCCCGAGGGCGAGCACGGCGTCCTCCGGGGTGGTGTACGCGGGCACGGTGCGCAGCCGGCCGTCGGGGTCGGGGGCCGTGAGCTGGGGCGTCGCGCCGTGCAGGCCGAGCAGGCACGCCACCGAGGTGCGGCCCGACCCAGCGGCGGCGCGGGCGAGCGCCTGGGCGACACGGTCGTCGCGCGGCCCGGCGGTGGGCACGTGCACGGTGACCACGACGTCGACCCCGGGGTCGGCGTACACGTCGGCGAACGCGCGGGTGACGCGGTCCTCGTCGGCGTCCTCGGCCAGGATCACCGCCTCGCCCGCGACGGTCAGGCCGGCGGTGACGACCGCCTCCTGCACGAGCGCCGCCATCGACGGCGACGACGCCACCACGGCGGCGCGACGGCCCGGCGGCAGGGGCTGCAGCGCGAACAGCTGGGCGGCCTCCAGCATCTGGTGCGTGTTGTCGACGAGCACCACGCCGGAGCGGCGCATCACCTCGTCGAGCGTCCGGCGCGGGGCCTGGGTGGGCCGTACGGCGTGGCCGGGCGGCACGACGTGCCCGGAGCGCCCCGCGGTGACCACCACGACGGGCTTCACCCGGGCCAGCCGGCGGGCCACCCGGGAGAACTTGCGCGGGTTGCCGATCGACTCCAGGTACAGCGCGACGACGTCGGTGCCGTCGTCGTCCTGCCAGAACTGCATGAGGTCGTTCCCGGAGACGTCGGCACGGTTGCCCGCCGACACCAGGTGGGCCAGGCCGAGGTGCCGCCGGCGCACGGACCCCAGCAGCGACACGGCCGCGGGGGCGGACTGGCAGAACAGGCCGATCCGGCCCGCGGGCGGCGGGTCCTCCGTCAGGGAGGCGTTCAGCAGGCCGCCGGCGGCGTGCGTGAGCAGGCCGTACGAGACGGGCCCGACGACGCGCATGCCGGCGGCGTGGGCGGTGCGCAGCAGCGCGCGCTGCAGCGCCAGGCCGGTCGGTCCGGTCTCCGCGAAGCCCGCGGAGAGCACCACGACGCCCCGTACCCCCAGGCGCCCGAGCGAGCGCACGGCGACGACGGCGTCCGCTGCGGGCAGCGCGAGCACGGCCAGGTCCACCGGCCCGGGCACCGCGTCCAGGTCCGGCCACGTCCGCACCGCCACCGGCGTGCCGGGGCCGGGTGCGCGTCCGACGACGTGCACCTGCACCGGTTCCGCCGGGCCCGCGGGATCCACGACCGCGCCGGTGCGGTGCTCCGGCTCGCCCGCCCCGTGCACCCCGCCCGCCGCGAGGTCCGCGAGCACCCGGGACGCCAGCAGGTCCGGCAGCGACCCGGGCTCCGCGTCCGGCGACGTCAGCAGCAGCACCGAGCGTGCGGCGAGCAGCCCCTGCACGCTGCGCGACTCCGCGGTGTGCTCGCGCGCCGCGGTCACGGCCAGCGACCGGTCCGTCGGGTGGATGTCGAACGACACGGTGACCACGCCGTCCTCGAGCCGCTGGTGCAGCGTGTAGCCCGCCTCGCGGAACACGGCGATCATCCGGCCGTTCTGCGGCAGCACGTCGGCGGTGAAGCGGCGCACCCCGCGCTCGCGCGCCGCGGCGGCCAGGTGCTCCAGCAGCACGGAGCCCAGCCCCCGGCCGTGGTGCGCGTCGGCGATGTTGAAGGCGACCTCCGCCTCGTCCGGACCGACGCGGTCGTAGCGGGCGACCCCGATGATCGCCTCGTCCCCCGTCACCGCCACCAGCGCCACCCGGTCGTGGTGGTCGACCTGGGTGAACCGGGCCAGGTCGCGGTCCGGGAGGCGCTCCAGCGGCGCGAAGAACCGCAGGAAGGTCGACGCCTCGGACTGCGCGACGTGGAACGCCTGGAGCGCGGCGGCGTCCTCCGCCCGGATCGGGCGGACGTGGGTGGTGCTGCCGTCCCGCAGCACGACGTCGGCCTCCCAGCTCTCCGGGTAGCCGGCCGGCGCGGCGGCGTCCCGCGCCTGGTCGGCGCGCGCGTCCCCGGTGACCTCCGCCATGCGCACGAGCCTAACGGGGCCGGGCCCGCGCGTCGTGGTCGTCCCCAGACCCGCCGGGCGGGGACAATGAGCCGTCACCCACCGCCGATCCCGGGAGCCGCATCCGCATGGCGCGCCGCAGCAGCACCCCCGACGTCCCGCCGGAGGACGTCGTCGAGCGCATCGTCGACATCGACGTCGCGACCGAGATGGAGGGCTCGTTCCTCGAGTACGCCTACTCCGTCATCTACTCCCGCGCGCTCCCGGACGCCCGCGACGGCCTCAAGCCCGTGCAGCGGCGGATCCTGTTCCAGATGCACGACATGGGCCTGCGGCCCGACCGCGCCCACGTGAAGTCGGCCCGCGTGGTCGGCGAGGTGATGGGCAAGCTCCACCCGCACGGCGACGCGGCGATCTACGACGCGATGGTGCGCATGGCGCAGCCGTTCTCGCTGCGGCTGCCCCTGGTCGACGGGCACGGCAACTTCGGCTCGCTCGACGACGGCCCTGCCGCGCCCCGGTACACCGAGGCGCGCATGGCGCCGGCCGCGCTGGCCATGACGGCCGGCCTGGACGAGGACGTCGTCGACTTCGTCCCCAACTACGACAACAAGCTCACGCAGCCGGGCGTCCTGCCGTCCGCCATCCCGAACCTCCTCGTCAACGGCGCGTCCGGCATCGCGGTCGGCATGGCGACCAACATGGCCCCCCACAACCTGGTCGAGGTCGTCGCGGCCGCCCGGCACCTGGTGCTCCACCCGGAGGCGACGCTCGAGGAGCTCATGCGGTTCGTCCCCGGGCCCGATCTGCCCTCGGGCGGCAAGGTCGTGGGGCTCGACGGGGTGCGCGACGCGTACCGCACGGGACGCGGGGCGTTCCGCACCCGCGCGACCGCCCGCATCGAGAACGTCACGCCGCGCCGCAAGGGCATCATCGTCACCGAGCTGCCGTACACCGTCGGCCCGGAGAAGGTCATCGAGAAGATCAAGGAGGGCGTGCAGTCCAAGAAGCTCTCCGGCATCTCGGACGCGCTCGACCTCACGGACCGGCAGCACGGGCTGCGCCTGGTGATCGAGGTGAAGACGGGTTTCAACCCCGAGGCCGTGCTGGAGCAGCTCTACCGGTACACGCCGCTCGAGGACTCGTTCTCGATCAACAACGTGGCGCTCGTCGACGGGCAGCCGCGCACGCTCGGCCTGCGCGACCTGCTGCAGGTCTGGGTCGACCACCGCATCTCCGTCGTGCGCCGGCGCAGCCAGTTCCGGCTCACCCGCAAGCGGGAGCGCCTGCACCTGGTCGAGGGCCTGCTCGTCGCGATCCTCGACATCGACGAGGTCATCCAGGTCATCCGGTCGTCCGACGACGCGGAGACCGCCCGCACCCGCCTGCGCGACGTCTTCGACCTGTCCGAGCCGCAGGCCGAGTACATCCTGGAGCTGCGCCTGCGCCGGCTCACCCGGTTCTCCCGCATCGAGCTGGAGAAGGAGCGCGACGAGCTCGCCGAGCAGATCGCGGCCCTCGAGGCGCTCCTGGCGGACGAGGACCTGCTGCGCGGCACCGTGTCCGACGAGATGGCCGAGGTCGCCGCCACGTACGGCACACCCCGGCGCACCATCCTGCTCGAGTCCGCCGGCGGGTCCGTGACCGCCGCGGAAGGCGCCCCGGCGCCGCGCTCGACGCGGGGTGCGGCACCGGCCCTCTCGCTGGAGATCGAGGACGCCCCGTGCCTCGCGCTGCTCTCCGGGACCGGGCTGGTGGCCCGCACGGCGGGGACCGACGTCGCGCTGCGGCCCGCGCCGGACTCCGGGCGCTCCCGGCACGACGTCCTCGCGGGCGCCGTCCCGACGACCGTGCGCGGGGAGGTCGGTGTGCTCACGTCCCGCGGCGTGGTGCGCCGCGTGTCCGTGCTCGACCTGCCGGCGCTGCCGCCGACCGACGGTGCGCCGAACCTGTCCGGCGGGCTGCCGCTGCCGGAGCTGCTGGCGCTCGAGGCGGGTGAGCGGGTCGTCGGGCTGGTCCCGGTGACCGCGGACGCCCCGACCCTCGCGCTCGGGACCGCCCAGGGCGTCGTCAAGCGGGTCACGCCCGGCGAGGCGCCCGCCAACCGCGACGCCTGGGAGGTCGTGGCGCTCAAGGACGGCGACGAGGTGGTCGGCTGCGCGTCCGTGAGCGACGAGGACGAGCTCGTCTTCATCGCGTCGGACGCCGCTCTCCTGCACTTCCCCGCCGGCTCGGTCCGACCCCAGGGACGCCCCGCCGGCGGCATGGCGGGCATCAAGCTGGCGCCCGGCGCGCGGGTCGTGCACTTCGGCGCCCTGCCCGCGGGCAGCGACCCCGACGGCACCGTCGTGGTCACGGTGGCCGGGACGTCCGGCGCGCTCCCCGGCACCCAGGCCGGCACGGCGAAGGTGACGCCGTTCGGCCGGTTCCCCGGGAAGGGCCGCGCGACGGGCGGCGTGCGGGCGCACCGCTTCCTCAAGGGCGAGGACGCGCTGTTCCTCGCCTGGGCGGGGCCGGCACCGGCACGCGCGACCGGGTCCGCCGGCCAGCCCGTCGACCTGCCGGAGCCGGACGACCGGCGCGACGGCTCGGGTCAGCCGCTCGCCGCGCCACCGGTCGCGATCGGCTGAGCCGCGCGGGACCGGGCGACCCGGGACCCCGCGGCGTCAGCGACCGAGGCCGGCCGCCGCCACCCGGGCGCGCACGAGCGCCGCGATCTCCTCGAGCGAGCGCACCTGCGCGGCGTCGAGCGGTCCGAGCAGCAGATCGCCGACCAGCACCCGCCGGGTCGACCGGGCCGCGCGGGCCGCGACCACGCCGGGTTCGGTCAGCGTGACGACGGTCCCGCGGGCGTCCTGCCGGTCACGGCTGCGGGTGACGAGCCCGCGCAGCTCCATGCGGCGCAGCTGGTGCGACACGCGGCTGTCCTGCCACTCGGCCGCGGCGGCCAGGTCCTTGGCGCGCAGGCCCGTCTCGCCCGCCGCGAGCAGGGGCTCCAGCAGCTCCAGGTCCGCGACCGACACGCCCGCCTCGGCACCCAGCCGGCGTTCGAGCGCGGTGAAGAACTCCCGGGACAGACCGAGGTACGCCCGCCAGGTCGCGTCCTGCGGGACCTGCTCCTCCGCCGCGTGAGCCGCCGCCATGCGGCACAGCGTAGAGCCCCCGGGCCCCGCGCGGGGCCCGGACGGCGGGCGGTCCGCTAGAGCTCGATCGTCAGGAGCTGCGAGCCGTGCGTGACCTCGTACCCGAGGGCGGCGTACAGGCCGTGCGCCCCCGACGGGTTCGCGGTGTCGACGTCGAGCTCGGCGTACTGCATGCCGTCCTCCCGGTACGCCTCCATCACCGCGGTGAGCAGCGCGACCGCCAGCCCACGACCACGCCACGCGCGCCGCACGCCCAGCAGCTCGGTGTAGCCCGAGGTGTAGCCCGCGACCGGCCAGTCCTGCTCGTAGCGGCCCGACATCGCGTAGCCGGCGACCTCGCCGGTGGCGTCGTCCACGGCGACGCGGCTCCAGTCCGGGGCGAACATCGAGCGGCCGTGCTGCCACGCCTCCCGCGTCCGGGGCTCGCTCCCCCAGTGGTCGGCGAACGCCTCGTTGTGGGCGAGCCGCACCGCCTCGTCGAGCTCCGGGGTCCACGGGACCACCCGGACGCCCTCCGCGCGGCGCACCTCCGGCAGCGGGACGGCGAGGTCGCGGCGCATGTCCGTGTAGTAGCGCACCGGCGTGTAGCCCGCCGCGGCGTACAGCGCCAGCGCGTCGCTGCGGTGGTCCTCCACGTAGGCGCCGATCCGCCCCGGCACCTCCTTGCCGGACGCCGCGAGCATCTGCCGTGCCCGGCCGGTGCCCCAGGCGACGAGCGCGCGGCCGACGCCCCGCCCCCGGTGGGCCGGGTCCACGCCCCCGGACAGGTGCACGCGGACCACGCGCAGGTCACCGGGGTGGGACTCCACGACCATCCACGCGCGCGGCTCGCCGTCGGCGTCCAGGCCGACGCGGGTGTCCGCCTCGATGTCCTTCCAGTCGCCGTCGAACCACTCGTCCACCTCGGCCTCGGCGGTGCGCGCCGGCGCTGCGTCCGCCTCCTCCGTCCGCGCGACCAGGGCGAAGACGGCGGGCACGTCGTCGCGGCGCAGCGCCCGCCACGAGAGCCCGGTGGCGGCCGGGTCGGGCTCCGGCAGCACCGCGGGCGCTGCGGCGCGCTCCGCGATGGGTGCCAGGGCGGGCTCGGTCGTCGGTCGCGTCGTGGTCATGCGTCCACGGTGCCTGACGGCGCCGCGGATGTCATCCGAGAACTCGGGCCCCGGTGGAGGTCAGGCGTCGATCTGGGAGGCGTCCAGCGTCGCCGCACCGGCCACGATGAAGTCCTTCCGGGGCGCGACGTCCGACCCCATGAGCAGCTCGAAGGTCTCCTCCGCGCGCCGGACCATCGCGTCCGCGCTCTCGGCCGCCGGGAGCGTCACGCGGCGCAAGGTGCGGTGCCGGGGGTCCATCGTCGTCTCCGAGAGCTGGTCGGCGTCCATCTCGCCGAGGCCCTTGTAGCGCTGGATGTCCTCCTTGTAGCGCTTGCCGGCCCTGTCGAGCTTCTTGAGCGTCGCCGCGAGCTCGGCCTCCGAGTACGTGTAGATGTACTCGTTCTTCCGGCTGCCGGCCCCGACCACCTCGATGCGGTGCAGCGGCGGGACGGCGGCGAACACCCGGCCGGCCTCGACCAGCGGCCGCATGTAGCGGAAGAACAGCGTGAGCAGCAGCGTGCGGATGTGCGCGCCGTCGACGTCGGCGTCGGTCATCAGCACGACCTTGCCGTACCGGGCGGCGTCCAGGTCGAACGTGCGACCGGACCCGGCCCCGATGACCTGGATGATCGCCGCGCACTCCGCGTTGCGCAGCATGTCGGAGATCGACGCCTTCTGGACGTTGAGGATCTTGCCGCGGATCGGCAGCAGCGCCTGGAAGTCGGACGACCGCGCGAGCTTCGCGGTACCGAGCGCGCTGTCGCCCTCGACGATGAACAGCTCGCTGCGGCCGACGTCGTCGCTGCGGCAGTCGGCCAGCTTGGCGGGCAGCGACGAGGACTCCAGGGCGGTCTTGCGGCGGGAGATCTCCTTCTGCTTGCGGGCCGACACACGAGCCCGCATCTCCCCCACGACCTTGTCGAGCAGCGCCGCGGACTGGGCCTTGTGCTCCCGCTTGCCCGACGTGAGGATCGCGGCGAGCTCGGTGTCGACGACCTTCGCGACGATGCCCCGCACCGGGGCGGTTCCCAGGACCTCCTTCGTCTGGCCCTCGAACTGCGGCTCCGCGAGCCGGACGGTCACGACGGCCGTCAGACCGGCGAGCACGTCGTCCTTCTCGATGCGGTCGCTGCCGTCCTTCGCGGAGATCTTGAGCCGGCGGGCGTTCGCGTCCACCTGCTTGCGCAGCGTCCGCAGGAGCGCCGCCTCGAAGCCCGCCAGGTGCGAACCGCCCTTCGGCGTCGCGATGATGTTGACGAACGTGCGGACCTCGGTCTCGTAGCCCGTGCCCCAGCGCAGCGCGATGTCGACCTCGCAGTCCCGCTGCACCTCCTGGGGCGTCATGTGGCCGCGCGCGTCCAGGACCGGGACGGTCTCCGTGAACGTCCCCGCCCCGGTGAGCTGCCAGGTGTCCGTGACCGGGGCGTCGGGCGCGAGGAAGTCCGCGAAGTCGACGGTGCCACCGTCGTGGCGGAACACCTCCTCGTGCGGCCCGTCCGCGCCCGGCGTCCCGGCGAGACCGCGCTCGTCGCGGACCGTGATGGTCAGGCCCGGCACCAGGAAGCTGGTCTGCCGCGCGCGGGTCACGAGCTCGTCGTACGAGAAGACCGCGGTCGTCGGGAAGATGTTGCGGTCCGCCCAGTAGCGGATGCGGGTGCCGGTGCGGCCCTTGGCGACCTTGCCGACCACGTCGAGCTGCGACCGGGCGACGAACGGCTCGAACGGCGACTCCGGGGAGCGGCCCGCGCGGTCGTCGAACACGCCGGGCTCGCCGCGGTGGAACGTCATGCGGTGCGTCTTGCCGCCGCGGTCGACCTCGACGTCGAGGCGCTCCGACAGGGCGTTCACCACCGAGGCGCCGACGCCGTGCAGGCCACCGGACGCGCCGTAGGAGCCGCCGCCGAACTTGCCGCCGGCGTGCAGCTTGGTCAGGACGACCTCGACGCCCGTCAGGCCGGTCTTCGGCTCGACGTCGACGGGGATCCCGCGGCCCTCGTCCCGGACCTCGACCGACGAGTCCGCGTGCAGGACGATGTCGATCCTGTCGCCGTGCCCGGCGAGCGCCTCGTCGACGGAGTTGTCGATGATCTCCCAGAGGCAGTGCATGAGGCCCCGGGAGTCCGTCGACCCGATGTACATGCCCGGGCGCTTGCGGACGGCCTCGAGGCCCTCGAGCACGGAGAGGTGGCGGGCGGTGTAGCTGGACTCGGCGGATGCGGTCGACACGGTGCCCGAGCCTAATCGCTCCCCCGGCCGGTCCCGCGGCGCCGTGCCGCGCCGCCGTGTGCCGGTCGTGTTGCCGGTGTGTGAGCACCGGGTGACTTCTGCTTCGCCCGGAGCGAACCACCCGCTCCCGACGGGAAGGATCCCGGGCCGGGATGGTTGTATGACAACGTGACTGGGACTCTTGAGACCACGACTCCGCTGACCGCAGCCGACCGCTGCGACCGCTGCGGCGCTCAGGCCTACGTCCGCGTGCTGCTGCCCGTGGGCGAGCTGCTGTTCTGCGCGCACCACGCGCGCGAGCACGCGCCGAAGTACTCGCAGGTCGCGACGCACGTCCAGGACGAGACCGACAAGCTCCTCGCCGAGCACGGCGCCGGCGCCGGAGCGCGCTGACCGCAGCACTCCCCTCGCGGCGCGCCGGGACCGCGCGACGCCGCCACCACAGCACCACGACGGGCCCGCCCGGCCGAGAGCCGGGCGGGCCCGTCGGCGTCTGTGCCGCCGTTGCCGGCCGTGCCGCGCGCCGGGGCGGACGCACCGGGAGGCGCGCGGAACCGTCCGCCACGCGGCACGCAGCGCCCCGGAACGCCGGACGGCCCCAGCCCGACCGCGTGGTCAGGCAGGGGCCGTCCGGGTGCCCGGGGGCTCAGTCGAGGTAGTCGCGCAGCACCTGCGAGCGGCTCGGGTGCCGGAGCTTCGACATGGTCTTGGACTCGATCTGGCGGATCCGCTCGCGGGTCACGCCGTACACCTTGCCGATCTCGTCGAGCGTCTTCGGCTGGCCGTCGGTCAGGCCGAACCGCATCGAGACGACGCCGGCCTCCCGCTCGGACAGCGTGTCGAGCACCTGGTGCAGCTGCTCCTGCAGCAGCGTGAAGCTCACCGCGTCCGCGGGCACGACGGCCTCGGAGTCCTCGATGAGGTCACCGAACTCGCTGTCGCCGTCCTCGCCGAGCGGGGTGTGCAGCGAGATGGGCTCGCGGCCGTACTTCTGGACCTCGACGACCTTCTCGGGCGTCATGTCGAGCTCCTTGGCGAGCTCCTCCGGCGTCGGCTCGCGCCCGAGGTCCTGGAGCATCTGCCGCTGGACGCGGGCGAGCTTGTTGATGACCTCGACCATGTGCACCGGGATGCGGATGGTGCGCGCCTGGTCGGCCATCGCGCGGGTGATCGCCTGACGGATCCACCACGTGGCGTACGTGGAGAACTTGTAGCCCTTGGTGTAGTCGAACTTCTCGACCGCGCGGATCAGACCGAGGTTGCCCTCCTGGATCAGGTCCAGGAACAGCATGCCGCGGCCGGTGTAGCGCTTGGCGAGCGACACGACCAGGCGGAGGTTCGCCTCGAGCAGGTGGTTCTTGGCGCGACGACCGTCCTGCGCGATCCACTGCAGCTCGCGGCGGGCCTTCGGCTCCAGCTCGTCACCGACCGCGGCGAGGCGCTCCTCGGCGAACAGGCCGGCCTCGATGCGCTTGGCGAGCTCGACCTCCTGCTCGGCGTTCAGCAGAGCGACCTTGCCGATCTGCTTGAGGTAGTCCTTGACCGGGTCGGCGGTCGCACCGGCGGTCACGACCTGCTGCGCCGGGGCGTCGTCCTCGTCGCGGTCGGACACGACGAAGCCGACGTCCTCGGTCTCCTCCTCCGCCTTCGGCGCGGCGGCGGGCGTCGCCGGCGTGTCGGAGTCGCCGTCCTCGGCGGTGTCGTCGTCACCGTCGGCGGCCACGTCGGCCGGGTCGATCTCGACGTCCTCGATCTCGACCTCGTCCGGCTCGACGTCCTCGGCCTCGACGTCGTCCTCGGCCTTGCCGGCGCCCTTGACGGGCTTCGCGGCCGCGGCCTTGCCGGTGGTGGTCTTCTTCGCCGCGGGCTTCGCCGCGGCGCGCTGACGGGGGGCGGGCTCGGCGCCGTCGCCGTCGCCGTCCTCCGCCACGACCGCCTTGGCCGACGGCCGGGCCTTCGCGGTGGTGGCGGCCGCGACGCGCGTCGTGGCCGCAGCAGGCTCGGAGACCGAGATCCCGGCGTTGGCCAGACCGCGCACGACGGCCTTCAGCCGCTTGGCGTCCTCCACCTGCGCGGCCTCGCAGGCCGAGCGCAGCGCGGCGGCGTCGACGCTCCCGGCGGTGCGCCCGCGGCGGACGAGGTCCTGCAGGGCGGGGTGCTCGAACTCGCGCGGGAGGGTGGGGGTGGAAGTCTGGGGCGTCACGAATGACCTTTCGGCAGCAAAGGGACCCGGATCGGCGCTTCGGGTACCTCGATATTGTACCGGCCGCGCCCACGGCGGAGCATCGCCCGGGGGTGGCGAGACCCTGGCCGGCACGGCAGGTGACCCTGTCGTGAGTGGTCAACGCGCGACCCGCCCGGAGGATTCCCACGGACCCGCCCCGGGCGTGTCACGGGAGGTGTCCGGCCGCACTCCCGGCGGGTCCGGTGGGGTCGCGAGTCCCGGCGCCGGGGCGGGCCCACGACGGTCCGCCACCGGCAGACGCGGGGGGCGCCTCCCCGGGCGCGCCCGGCGTCGGGGTCAGCGCCTGACGCGGCCCCGCACTCCTGGAGCAGGGCGCCCGGCGGGGCCGCTCGCGACGGAGGTGCCCGCCCCGGCGTCGCGCGGGGTCAGCTCGGGTCGGGCTTCACCGCGAGGACGGGGCAGGGCGAGTCGAGGAGGATCCGCTGGGCGTTGGCGCCGAGGATGAGCTTGCCCACCGGGCTGCGACGGCGCAGGCCGATGACGATGAGCGTGGCGCCGGTCTCCTCGGCGGTGCCGATGAGGTCCTCGGCGACGTCGCGACCGCCCGCGATGACGCGGACGTCGTGCGGGATGCCCCGGGACTCCAGGGAGCTGCGCACGTCGTCCAGCGAGGCCGACAGCTCGGAACGCTGCTCCTCGCTCTCGTCCCCGCGCTCGCTGACGACCACGACGAGCGGCTCCGACCGTCGCACGGCCTCGCCCGTCGCGGCGGCCAGGGCGGCGCGCCCCTCGACCGTCGCCAGGTACCCGACCACGATGCTCATGGGTGCTCCTCGCACGTGTTGCTCGGCGTCCACCGCCGGCAACGCGAGAGATCGCTCGGGTGCGGCTGCGGACCGTGATCCGACGGTACCGGAACGCGCCGCGCCCGCACGACAGCGCCCGGACCGCTCAGCAGCGACGACGCATCCACCCGGGCGCGAGGCCGACACCGAGCGCCCGGTCGAGCAGCTCGGCCAGCCGGTGGGACGGGTCCTCCGCGAGCGCCCGGTCGACGAGGAGCCGCGCCCGGATCGCATCGCCCGCCCACCAGGCGAGCAGCGCCAGCAGGGTGCACGCGGGTGCCTGCCGGCCCGCGCGTCCGTGGGCCACGACGGCCTCGAGCACGGCGCGCACGGCGGATGCGACCTCGGGGCGAGGCCTCTCGGCGCGCTCGGGCTCGAGGAGCACGTCCAGCGTGCGCCGCACGGCTGCGGACACGGACCCGGCTGCCGACTCGTCGACGCCTGCCTCGACGGCATCGCCTGCCTGGAGGCCTCCCGAGTCCGGGAGGTGCCGCAGCAGCGCGTCCGGGAGGGTCGTCTCGGGCCGGATCAGGGCGATCACGACGGCGTCCCGCAGCGTCGTGTCGTCGAGCGCGGCCTCGATGCGGCCGAGCTGGGCGGGACGCAGGTCGACCTCCCCGCCCGGAGAGCGGCTGGCGTCGGCGACGACCGCGCGCCAGGTCTGGAGCGAACGCTGCCGCCAGCCGAGCAGGGCGGCCGGCTCGGAGGCGCGGAGCCGGGCGTCCGCCCACCGGGACCTCGCGGCGGCGGCCGACCGGCGGCGGCCCGCCGGCGCCACGGGGACGGCGGCGAGGTCCGCGCGACGGGGCAGGGGCCGGCCGCGGGCTGCCGCAGGTCCCGTACCCGCGCCGGGCTCCAGCTCCGCGAGCGGTCGGCCCCCGGGCGGGCAGCACGTCGTGTCACGGCAGGTCAGCGCCAGGTAGCGGCCGTGCGCGACGATGCAGGTCGTGACGGGTCCGAGCGGCTCCAGCGCCTCCCGGGCCACCTCGGCCGCCCGCTGCGACACCGTGTCCGCTGCCGGGCGTGTCCGGGGTGCGAGGTCGCGCGGGTCGTCCTCGTCGCGGTAGACGACGACCACGACCTCCGCCGCGTCGTCGGCCGCGAGGTGCCCCGCGACGTCGTCGAGCAGATCCGGGCCCGCCGGGCTCAGGACGTCGTCCAGGTCGATCCGTGCCACGAGACCCACGTCGCGTCCCCGCCCGCGGAGGCCGACGGCGACCAGGCACTCCTCGGGTCGGAAGCCGAGCTGGTACGGGAGCGCGGCGAGCAGATCCGGGGTGCGGTGGGGACGCTGCGACGCGCGCGAGCGGTGGGCCGACCACGGGCGCGGAGCACCGGTCCCGGGCGGCGGGACCGCCGACGCGGTCGGGGCCGTCCGACCGGTGTGCGCAGCGGGGCCCTCGGGACGGGAGACCCCGTCCGGCTCGTCGGGGTGCTCGGGCCCGGGGGACGCTCCGGTCGCGGCGTCGGGGATCAGGACGGTCGGACGGTCGGTCGTGGTGGTCATGGCGCCACCCCACCGCGACACCGCCCCCAGGCGCCCCGCCGACGCCCGCCTTCTGGGGACGCGGCACCCGCTGCGACCCTGTGGAGGAGTCGGCCCCCGCGCGGCGGGCGGCGCTACTGTGACCGCGTGCTCGCCCGACCTGCCACCGCCCTGCTGGTGCTCGCGGTCCTGTCGACGGCGGCCTGCGCGGACGACGACCCGGCACCGGACCCCACCGCCCTCGTCAGCCCGGATCCCGCTCCGGCACCGACGGAGTCCCTCCTGCCCAGCCCGACGGCCACCGGCTCGCAGGTCGGCGGGCTGGCCCCCGGCTTCCCGACGGACCTGGTGTCACCGCCGGAGGGCAGCGAGATCCTCGTCTCGAGCGCCGAGCCGGACGCCGCGACGGGTCTGACGACGATCAGCCTGAACCTCCGCAGCGCGCTGCGGACCGACGAGCTGGTGCAGCACGTGCGCGACCAGCTCACCGCGGCAGGCTTCGCCGAGACGGTCGTCGACCCGGGCACCTCGGGCCTGGCGGCGTCGTCCACGTTCGTGCGCGGGGACCAGGGCGACGAGATCCTGACGCTCGGCGTGATGGACCGCGGCGGCGTGCGCACGCTCACCCTGGGCGGGTCCGTGCGCCTGTGAGGCCCTAGGCTCGCCGCGTGAGCCCCACCACCGCACTGGTCGACGTCGAGGATCTTCGCCCCCGGGTGGACGCCCTGCTCACGGAGCACGTCGCGGGGCTGGTCCCCGAGCTGGCGGCCGCCGGCGCGGGCGCCGTCCCGCTCGCGGAGGCGCTCGGGCAGATGCTCGCCGGCGGCAAGCGGCTGCGGGCGGCCTTCTGCTACTGGTCCTGGCGCGCCCACGGCGGCGAGGCGGGCTCGGCCGACGCGGAGGTCGTCCTGCGGGTCGGCGCGGCGCTCGAGCTGTTCCAGGCGGCTGCCCTGTTCCACGACGACGTCATGGACGACTCGGACACCCGCCGCGGCCGGCCGTCAGCACACCGGCGGTTCGCCGCCCGGCACGTCGAGCAGGGTTGGTCGGGCGACGCGGCGCGGTTCGGGGAGTCCGCGGCGATCCTGCTGGGCGACCTCGCGCTCGTGGCGAGCGAGCGGGAGCTCGTCCGGGCCGTCGAGCGGTGCCCGGCGGACCGGCGGACGGGGGCGCACGCCGTCTTCGAGCGCATGCGCACGGAGGTCACGGTCGGGCAGTACCTGGACCTGCTCGCGCAGGTGCTGCCGTGGGGCGAGGACCCGGGGTCGGACGAGACGCGCGCGCGGGAGGTGATCGTGTCGAAGTCGGCGCGCTACAGCGTGGAGCACCCCCTGCGGCTCGGCGCGGTGCTGGCGGGCGCGGACGACGCCGCTCTGGCAGCCACCGCTCGTTACGGCCTCCCCCTCGGCGAGGCGTTCCAGCTCCGCGACGACCTGCTCGGCGTGTTCGGCGACCCCGCGGCCACCGGCAAGCCCGCCGGCGACGACCTGCGGGAGGGGAAGCGCACGGTGCTGGTCGCCCGGGCGATGGCCCGCGCGCAGGAGTCGGGCGACGTGGCGCTCGTCGAGGCGCTGCGCACCGGCCTCGGCGACCGCGACCTGGACGACGCCGCGTGCGGCGCGCTCGCCTCGCTGATCGACGCGAGCGGTGCGGTCGCCGACGTGGAGGAGCTGATCACCGGCCTCAGCGACCGGGCGTTCGCCGAGCTGACCACCGCACCCCTGGGCGACGACGGCCGGGCGATGCTGCTCGAGCTGGCGCACGCCGCGGTGGACCGCCGGGCCTGAGAGCGGCGGTCGCAGGAGCGGGCGCCGTCCCGGCTCCGGCGGACGGCCACGGCTCGCGCCCCGCGGTTCGGGGGCCGCGTGCCTCACCAGGCGCGGCGTGCGCGCGCCCGGAGCACCGGCCGGGTACTGCTCAGAGCATCGCCTGGGCGCGCCGACGCACCTCGGTCTTGTGCCCCGCGCGCAGGGCGTCGACGGGTCGACCCGGCAGGGAGTCGTCCGCGGTGAACAGCCACACGAGCGCCTCCTCGTCGGAGAAGCCGGCGTCGCCGAGCACCGTGAGGGTGCCCTGCAACGACGCGAGCACCGCCGCGCGGGGCACCGGCACCTCGTCGTCGGCGGCGTGCGGGTCGGCGCTCGGGTTGGCCGCGTCGACCGGGACGAGGAACGCCGCGGGGATGCTCAGCACCGGCGGCTGCCCGCGCCGGACGGCCGCCAGCCGCCGTTCCTTGAGCAGGCGGCGGACCTTGCCGGCGTCGACGCCGAGCTCGTCGGCCGCATCGGGCACGGTCAGCCAGGTGTCGACCAGGTCATCGGGCGTGGGCTGCGCAGTCACGCGGGCCAGCGTACTGAGCCCCGGCGACATCCGGCGCCTCGCGCCCCGGCGTCGTCGCCACCGGCCCGGACGCGCGGTGCGTCCACCCAGCGGGTGACGTCGTCACGGATCACCCCAGGTCAACCGGACAAATGCGACGACCGGCTTCCCAGGCCCCGCCGCCTGCACTACCGTCGCTCTAGTCACATCAGTCACAGCAGTCACACACGTCACTCGCGCACCGCCAGCGGCGACGTCCTCAGCACAGGGGTCCCCACCATGACGCAGCCCGCCCTCGCCCTCACGGACCAGGCCGCCCGCGCCCAGGCGCCTGGCGCCGCTGCCCGCGCCCGGGGACGCCGCTTCGCGACCGGCACCGGTGCCATCGCGATCGCAGCCGTCGCCGCCACCGCGTCCGCGGGCGCCGCGCACGCGGACGAGCAGTACACGGTGCGCGCCGGTGACACGGTCAGCCACATCGCCGCCCGGCACGGCACCACCGTCGGGGCGGTCCGCTCGGCGAACGGGCTCGACGCGCGCGCGTTCATCCGCGAGGGCCAGCGGCTCACCATCCCGACGCAGCGCACCACGACGACGGCCCCGACCACCGCGCCGCAGGCCACGGGCGGAGCCCACACGGTCACCTCCGGCGAGACCGTCTCCGCCATCGCCAAGCGGTACGGCACCACCGTCGCCGCCGTCGTGTCCGCCAACGGCCTGGACCCGCGCGCGTTCATCCGCGTCGGCCAGACCCTCACCATCCCCGGCACCGGCGCCACCGCGACCACCGCGACCACCGCCGCGCCGCAGGCCACCGGCGGCACCCACACCGTCACCTCCGGCGAGACCGTCTCCGCCATCGCCAAGCGGTACGGCACCACCGTCGCCGCCGTCGTGTCCGCCAACGGCCTCGACTCGCGCGCGTTCATCCGCGTCGGCCAGACCCTCACCATCCCCGGCACCAGCACCAGCACCGGCGCCACCGCGACCACCACCGCACCGCAGGCCACCGGCGGCACCGCGCTGGTCGGCAGCACGTTCCTCGGCCGCACCTACGCACCGAGCGTGGTCGCCTCCGCCAACGCGAACAAGGCCTCCTTGCTCGCGATGGGCGTGCCGTCCCGCGACCAGATGCAGGCGAAGGTCGCCTCGACCGCCCGGGCGATGGGCGTCGACGCGTCCCTGGCCCAGGCGATCGCGTTCCAGGAGTCCGGGTTCGACCACACGTCGGTCTCCCCCGCGAACGCGATCGGCACCATGCAGGTCATCCCGACGTCGGGCGACTGGGCGTCGGACCTGGTCGGTCGCGACCTCAACCTGCTGGACCCCGACGACAACGTCGTGGCGGGCGTCGCGATCCTGCGCCAGCTGGTGAAGACCTCGCCGGACCTGCCGACGGCCATCGCGTCCTACTACCAGGGCGCCGGCTCGGTGAAGCGCAACGGGATGTTCAGCGACACCCGGCGCTACGTCGCGAACGTCCAGACGCTCATGGCGCGCTTCTGACGGTCCGCCTGCCGGGTCTGCCGACCCTGCCGCCGTAGACTTCGCGCCGTGGGAGCCACCGTCACCGATCCGCTCGTCGGCCGTCTGGTCGACGGGCGGTACCAGGTCGTCTCGCGGATCGCGCGCGGCGGCATGGCCACCGTGTACCTCGCGGTGGACCGCCGGCTCGACCGCGACGTCGCGCTGAAGGTGATGCACCCGCACCTCGCGGAGGGCTCGGCGGGGGCGAACTTCGTGGCCCGGTTCCGACGCGAGGCACGCGCCGCCGCCCGCCTGACCCACCCCGGGCTCGTCGGGGTCTACGACCAGGGCCTCGACGGAGAGACGTCGTACCTGACCATGGAGTACGTCGACGGCGTCAACCTCCGGCGGCACCTCGCGGAGCGCGGGTCCCTGACCGTCGGCGAGGCGCTCGGCGTGGTGGAGCAGGTGCTCGACGCCCTGGCTGCGGCGCACCGCGCGGGTCTCGTGCACCGCGACGTGAAGCCCGAGAACGTCCTGCTCGCCTCGGACGGCCGGGTGAAGGTCACGGACTTCGGGCTCGCGCGCGCCGTCACCGAGGTCACCTCCACCACCACCGGCACGGTCTTCGGCACGGTCGCCTACCTCGCCCCCGAGCTCGTGGTGCACGGCGGCAGCGACGCCCGCACCGACGTGTACGCCGCCGGCGTGCTGCTGTACGAGATGATCACCGGCTCGCAGCCCTTCACCGGCGAGACGCCGATCCAGATCGCGTTCCAGCACGTGAACTCCGACGTGCCCGCGCCGTCCGACACGGCCTCGTGGCTGCCGGTCGAGGTGGACGAGCTGGTCGGCGCGCTGTCGGCCCGCGCGCCCGACGACCGTCCGGCCGACGCCGGGGCCGCGCTCGCGCTGCTGCGGCGCACGCGTGCGGCGCTCGACACCGCCACGCTCGACCGCCGGGTGGACGTCGAGCCGGCCGTCACGCTCCCCCACGCCACCGACCCGGAGACCGGCGACCCGGGCGACGCCCAGGCCGACGACCCCTCCGACGACGCCGGCCGCCCCTCGGACGCCACGACGCGCATCGACGCGCCCGGTCGCACCGTCGCGCTGCCGATCGGCGTCGTCACCGCGGGCGGGCCCGAGCCCGCCGTCGACTCCCCCGCACCGCCGCAGCGGCGCCGCTGGTGGCGCTGGGCGCTCGCGGCGGTGCTGGTCCTCGCCGCGGCCGGCGGCGGGACGTGGTGGTACCTCGAGGAGGGCCCGGGCGCCTACACCACCGTCCCCGAGGTGACGTCGCTGCCCGTCGACGAGGCGGTGGCGGAGCTCCAGGAGGCGGGGCTCGGAGCCGATCCCGTCGAGGAGTTCCACGACTCGGCGCCGAAGGGCACCGTCTTCGCCGCGGAGCCCGCCGAGGGCGACCCCGTGCGCAAGGACGGCAGCGTGACGCTGTCCGTCTCCCGCGGCCCCGACCTCGTCACCGTGCCCGCCGACCTCGTCGGCCAGCAGCAGGCCGACGTCGAGGCCGCGATCACCGGGGCGGACCTCGTCGTCGACTACAACGACAACGTCTACTCCGACACCGCCGGGTTCGGCGTCGTCACCGCGGTCACCGACGCCGACGGGACCGCCGTCGAGCCGAACGCCTCCATCCGGCGCGGGTCGACCCTGTACCTCACCGTGTCCAAGGGTCCCGAGCCCGTCACCGTGGTGTCCGTCGTCGGCGCGACCCTCGACCAGGCGCGGACGCAGCTCGAGGCCATCGGCCTGAAGGTCGAGGCGCAGGAGGCCTTCAGCGACACCGTCGAGGCCGGCCGCGTGATCTCCCAGTCCCCCGAGGGCGGCACCGAGGGGCACCGCACGGACACCGTGACGCTGCAGGTGTCGAAGGGGCCGGAGATGGTCGAGGTGCCGAACCTGCGCGGCAAGCAGTACGACGAGGCTGCGGCGGCGCTGGAGAAGCTGGGCCTGAAGGCCGAGCGGCAGAACGTGCTCGGCGGGATCTTCGGCACGGTTCGCGACCAGAGCACGGCCGGGGGCGAGTCCGTGCCGAAGGGCAGCACCATCACGCTCACCGTCGTCTGACGCCCCGCGCCACCGCACGACGACGCCCCGCGTCCGTCCCCTCGCAGGGACCGGTGCGGGGCGTCGTCGTGCGCGCGGGTCTCAGCTCCGGCGGAGCAGCTCCACCACCTGGAACGCCAGCTCCAGCGACTGCTGGTGGTTCAGCCGCGGGTCGACGAGCGTCTCGTACCGGCGGGCCAGCCCGGCGTCGTCGATCTCCTCCGCGCCGCCGAGCACCTCGGTCACGTCGTCGCCGGTGAGCTCGATGTGCAGCCCGCCGGGCACGGTCCCGAGCGAGCGGTGGACCTCGAAGAACCCGGCGACCTCGTCCATGACGTCGGAGAACCGCCGCGTCTTGTACCCGGAGGCCGACGTGATGCCGTTGCCGTGCATCGGGTCGCACACCCACGTGACGGGCCGGCCGTCGGCGGTGACCTTCTCGACGAGCGACGGCAGCAGGTCGCGGATCTTGCCCGCACCCATGCGCGTGATGAACGTGATGCGCCCGGGCTCGGCGCTCGGGTTCAGCTTGTCGATCAGGCGCAGGGCGTCGTCCGCGGTGGAGGTCGGGCCGAGCTTGATGCCGATCGGGTTGTGCACGCGGGAGAAGTAGTCCACGTGCGCCCCGTCGAGCTGCCGGGTGCGCTCACCGATCCACAGGAAGTGCGCCGAGCAGTCGTACGGCAGGCCGGTCCGCGAGTCGATCCGGGTCAGCGGGCGCTCGTAGTCGAGCAGCAGCCCCTCGTGGCTCGAGTAGAAGTCCACGGTCCGCAGCGCGTCGAAGTCCGCGCCGCACGCCGCCATGAACCGGATCGCGCGGTCGATCTCCGCGGCGATCTCCTCGTACCGCGCGTACGCCGGGTTCGCGGTGAAGCCCCGGTTCCACTCGTGCACCCGCAGCAGGGACGCGAAGCCCCCGGTGGTGAACGCGCGGATGAGGTTCAGCGTCGACGCGGACGTGTGGTACGCGTCGAGCAGCCGCTCCGGGTCGGGCGTGCGGGCCTCGGGCGTGAACTCGAAGCCGTTGATGATGTCGCCCCGGAACGCGGGCAGCGTCACGCCGTCGCGGGTCTCGGTCTCCGACGAGCGCGGCTTGGCGTACTGCCCCGCCATCCGGCCCATCTTGATGACGGGCAGGCTGGCGCCGTACGTGAGCACGACCGCCATCTGCAGGACGGTCATGATCTTGCCGCGGATGTTGTCGGCCGTGGCCTCCGCGAACGTCTCGGCGCAGTCACCGCCCTGCAGCAGGAACGCCTCGCCCCGGCCGGCTGCGGCGAGCTGGCCGCGCAGCGCGTCCGCCTCCCCCGCGAACACCAGAGGGGGCAGCCCGGCGAGCCGGGCGCCGACGCGCGCGAGGGCGTCGGCGTCCGGCCACGCGGGCTGCTGCGTGACGGGCAGCGTCCGCCAGTGCTCGAGGCCCTCGAGCACGGCGGGGTCGGCCTCGACGCTCATCAGTGGGCCGCTGCGGGCACCAGGGGCTGCCCGATGCCCTCCAGGAGCGCGCCGAACCACGGCTGCGAGACGTCGAACGCCTTGCCGCCCGCGATCCGCGGGAACGCGATGGCCTTGAGGCGGTCGCCGTCCTCCTCGTCGTGGCCGATGACGCCGGCCTCGCCGCGCAGGGCGCACTCGACGGCCAGGTCGGTCATCGACTTGATGAGGCGCAGGTCCTCGGCGTTCGCGGCCGCGGCGCGCGAGTAGTAGCCGGACTTCTGGACCATGACCTTCTCGGCACCGAGCTTCTCCGCGAACTGCTTCGCGAACCACTGGCCCGGGTTGATGGTGTCGAGCTTCACGTGGCCGAACGGGTCGCGCGGCACCTCGGCGCCGGACGCCTCGAGCTGCTCGACGATCTCGTGCATGCCCGCGCCCTCGGACAGGAAGATGTTGACGTTGCCCTGGGAGTCCATGATCGCCTTGAGGCGCGCGGCCTCGGCGTCGATGTCGATCGCCAGCTCGGGCAGGAAGACCGCGTGGATGTCCCAGCGCTCGCGCGTCAGGCCGAGGGCCGGGGCCCACTCCTGGGCGTCGAGCCACTTGCGGTACTCGGACGCGGCGGCGGCGGTCAGCCAGCCGCAGTGCCGGCCCATGACCTCGTGCACGATGAGCATGCGCGGGCCGGAGCGGTGCTCGCCGATGACGTTCGCAGCGAACCCGGCGGCCTCCTCGGCGGCGGTCCAGGCGCCCAGCGACTGCTTGATCGGCACCACGTCGTTGTCGATGGTCTTCGGCAGGCCGACCACGGTCAGGCCGTAGTCGTTCTCCGCCAGGTACGCGGCGAGGTCCGCAGCCGTGGTGTTGGTGTCGTCGCCGCCGATGGTGTGCAGCACGTCGACGCCGTCGGCCTTGAGCTGCTCGGCCGCGACCTGCAGCGGGTCCTGGCCCTCCTGGACCAGCCCGCGCTTGACGCAGTCGGCCGCGTTGGTGAGCTTCACGCGGGAGTTGCCGATCGGCGAGCCGCCGAACCGGTGCAGGATGCCGGCCTGCCGGCGCGCCTCGTCGGTGATGACGATCTTGTCCCCGCGCAGCAGCCCGTAGTAGCCGTGCTCGTACGCGATGATCTCCACCTCGGGCGCGATCTCGGTGTACCGCTCGATGAGGCCACCGACGGCCGAGGACAGGCACGGAGCGAAGCCACCCGCGGTCAGGAGCGCGACGCGACGAACCGACATGAGACACACCTCTCGTTGATCAGCACGGCTGGGGGTCCCCAGCCCGCGCGCCACTGAACGCGACGCACGAGACCCGGAACCGGGACCGAGGTCCGGGGTGCCGCCACGCGCAGGGCACGGCGGTCGGGCTCATCCTACTGAGCCGCGGCGTCCTCCTCCGGCGGGACCGGTGGCTGGACATCGGGCACGGCGCGGCCGCCCGGGGCGGTCGGCTCCGGGGCGGCGGGGCCGGTCGCGGCCGGGTGGCCGGTGGCGATGCGGGCCTTCTGCGTCGCGGCGTAGATGTCGACGTACTCCTGGCCCGACAGGCTCATGAGGGCGTACATGATCTCGTCGGTGACGGAGCGCAGGATGAACCGGTCGTTCTCCATGCCCTGGTACCGGCTGAAGTCCAGCGGCTCGCCGATGACGACGCCGATCCGGCGCGGGCGCGGGAGGCGCTGCCCGAGCGGCTGGGCCTTCTCGGTGTCGACCATGACCACGGGGACGACGGGGGCGCCGGACTCCAGCGCCAGGCGGGCGACGCCCGTCTTGCCGCGGTACAGGCGACCGTCGGGGCTGCGCGTGCCCTCCGGGTAGATGCCGAAGAGCTTGCCCTCCTCCAGGCGCCGCAGACCGGTGCGCAGCGCCGCCTCGGACGCCTTGCCGCCGCTGCGGTCCACGGGGATGGTCCCGACGCCGCGCATGAAGCCCGCGGTCAGCCGGCCCTTGAGCCCGCGCCCCGTGAAGTACTCGTTCTTGCCGATGAAGACGATCTCGCGGTCCAGCACCAGCGGCAGGAAGAACGAGTCGATGACGGCCAGGTGGTTGCTCGCGAGGATCGCACCGCCGCTGCTCGGCACGTGCTCCGCGCCGCGGACCCACGGGCGGAACAGCAGGTGCAGCAGCGGGCCGATCAGGACCCGCTTCATCAACCAGTAGAACAACCTGCCACCTCTCGCCCTCGTCGCGCGGGACCGCCGAGCTCGTCCCGTGCCCTGTGCTCGGAGCCGACTCTAGAGTGCTGCCATGGCCCCGCGTCCCGACCACCCCGCCGACGACCCGTCCCCCGACGGGGACGAGAGCGACGCCGCACGCGCCGACCGGTCCGCCGAGGTGTCCGACGAGCAGTGGGCCGCGATCGTCGCGGACCTGCAGGGCGGCGCGGACCTCACCGGGCCGTCGACCTCCGGCGCCACGGCCCAGGACGGCCCGCGGACGTCGTCCGGTCCCGCCGTAACCTACCCCGTCGCACCCTGGGTCACCGACAGCCGCGTCGTGCGGCCCGCCCGGTCGGCGGGCGACGGGGCCGGACCGGGCGGGGAGGGCGACCGTGCCGCGGGGCTCCCGGGCGGTGCCACCGGTCGGGACTGGGACGCCACCGAGCAGATCGACGAGGCCGAGCGGCGCGTCGACGACGCGGAGCACTTCGTGCCGCCCGACCCCGGGCCCGTGCTCGGCGGCGACCCGCTGCTCACCATGGCGTGGCTCGCCGTCGGCGGGATGCCGCTGCTCTGGCTGGTCGTGCTGCTCGGTTGGCGCGGCGCCCCCGCGGCGCTCGTGCAGGCGTCGGTGGCCGTGTTCCTGCTCGGAGTCGTCGTCCTGCTGTGGCGCATGCCGCACCGTCGCGACGACGACCACGACGACGCGGACGGCGCGGTCGTCTGACGTCGACCCGGGCGGCCGTCCGTCCGGGTCGGCGCCGCTGCGGGCACCGACCCCGGGCGGTGGGGCGCCGACCGGGGCCGGCAGGGCCGGCGCGGCGGCGGCGCGCCGGCGCCACGTGGACGCGTCCGCGTGGCCGCCCGCGCTCTCAGCGCCGCGCGAGGTCCGCCGCGCCGACGATGCCCGCGTCGTTGCCCATCGAGGCCAGCGCGAACGTCGCCTCCGGCCGGTGCCCGCGCGCCGACAGCTGGTCGAGGAACCCGCGGCGAGCGGGGGCGAGCAGCAGGTCGCCGGCTGCGCTGACACCGCCGCCGATGACGACGATCGCCGGGTCGAGCAGCGCCGCGACCGACGCGGAACCCTCGCCGATCCACCGGCCGAGCTCCGCGAGGAGCTCGACGGCCAGCGGGTCGCCCTCCTGGGCGGCCTGCGTCACCTGCGGCCCGGTGAGCGCGTCGGCGTCGCCGCCGGCGAGCTCGAGCAGCCGGGCGCCGCGCTCGGGCTGCGTGATGAGGGCCGACTGCGCGTCCCGCACGAGGGCGCTGCCGGAGGCGTACTGCTCCCAGCAGCCCTCGTGCCCGCAGCCGCAGTAGTGGCCGCCGGGCACGACGCGCATGTGGCCGACCTCGGCCGCCACGCCCCAGGCGCCGCGGATGAGGTTGCCCCCGACGACGAGCGCGCCGCCGAGGCCCGTGCCGATGGTGAGCAGGAGCATGTCCTGCACGTCGCGCGCGGCGCCGAACGCGAACTCCGCCCAGCCGGCGGCGTTGGCGTCGTTCTCCACGACGATCCGCACGTCGTCGCCCAGCTCCTTCGCGACGATGTCGCGCAGCGGGTGGTCGCGCCACGGCAGGTTCGGCGTGAACAGCACGGTCGCCTGGTCGGCGCCGATGAAGCCCGGGGCGGCGAGACCGACCGCGCCGACCTCGTGCTCGGACGCGAGCTCCTGGCACGCCTCGATGACGCCGCGGTCGACGCTGCCCGAGTCGCGGGGGTCGGTGTCGCGCCGCGTCTTGGCGATGATGCGGCCGTCCTCGTCGACCACACCGGCGGCGATCTTCGTCCCGCCGATGTCCACACCGATGGCGTGCATGCTTCCCCGCTTCCGCGTCGTGGTTGTGCGTCCCGCACGAAGGCGCACGGCCGCCGGGGCGTCCCGGGTGCTGCCGCACCGGTGCGGCGGCAGCGCGCGCGTGCGAGCCCACGCTAGCGTGCGCGCCCGCAAACCCTGAACGCGCTCCCACACCGCCCCGGGGCCGCGCACCGTCCCCGGACGGGTGGCGGCGCGGCGAACGCCCTGCATGTGGGACCAAAGTCCCTTATGCTGCGGGCACCTTCCGACCTCTGACGATGGAGCCAGAACCATGGAGGAGTTCAGCACACCCCTGCTCGTCGACGCGGGGCCCCGCGAGAACCTGCTCGACCTGCTGGCGTCCCGCGTGGCCGAGACCGGCGACGGCCCCCTCATCGAGTACAAGACGCCCGGGACCGGCACCACCTGGCACACGGTGAGCGCCCGCGAGTTCGACCGGCAGGTCCGGGACGTCGCCCGCGGCTTCGTCGCCCGCGGCGTGGCGCCGGGCGACCGCGTCGGCATCATGTCCCGCACCCGCTACGAGTGGACGCTGCTCGACTGGGCGCTGTGGAGCGCCGGCGCGGTGCCCGTCCCCGTCTACGAGACCTCGTCCGCGGAGCAGGTGCACTGGATCCTCACCGACGCGGCCGTGACGTTGCTCGTCGTCGAGACCGCCGAGCACGCCGCCACCGTCGCCGAGGTCCGCCCGGAGGCCCCGCTGCTGCAGGACGTCCTCGTCATCGACGACGGTGCCGTCGACCGGCTCGTCGCCGACGGGCGCGACGTCCCCGACGCGGAGGTCGACCGCCGGCGACGCGTGGCCGGCCGGGACGACCTCGCCACGCTCATCTACACCTCCGGGACGACGGGCCGCCCCAAGGGCGTCGAGCTGACCCACGGCAACTTCTCCGTACTCGCGCGCAACGCCGTCCAGGGGCTGCACGAGGTCGTCGCGACGCCCGGCTCCCGGACGCTGCTGTTCATGCCGCTCGCGCACGTGTTCGCGCGCTTCGTCGAGGTGCTCTGCATGCCGGCCGGCTCCGTCCTGGGACACACGCCCGACACCAAGCAGCTCCTGCAGGACCTCGGCGAGTTCCGGCCCACGTTCATCCTGTCGGTGCCGCGGGTGTTCGAGAAGGTCTACAACTCCGCCGAGCAGAAGGCCGCCGCCGGCGGGAAGCTGAAGATCTTCCAGTGGGCCGCGCGCACCGCGATCGCCTACTCGCGCGCGCTCGACCACGGCCGGCCCGGGATCGCCCTGCGGGTGCAGCACGCGGTCGCCGACCGGCTCGTGTTCCACAAGCTCCGCGACGCCATGGGCGGCCAGGTCGAGTGGGCGATCTCCGGCGGGGCACCGCTCGGCGAGCGGCTGGGGCACTTCTTCCGCGGCATCGGCGTCCGCGTGCTCGAGGGGTACGGCCTCACCGAGACCACCGCGCCGGCCACGGTCAACCTGCCGGGCAAGACGCGCATCGGCACGGTCGGTCCGCCGCTGCCCGGCACGTCCGTCCGGATCGCCGCCGACGGCGAGGTCGAGGTGCGCGGGCCGCAGGTCTTCACCCGGTACCACGGCAACCCGGTCGCGACCGCCGAGGCGTTCGACGACGGCTGGTTCCGCACCGGCGACCTCGGCTCCCTCGACGCCGACGGCTACCTCAGCATCACCGGCCGCAAGAAGGAGATCATCGTCACCGCGGGCGGGAAGAACGTCGCTCCGGCGCTCCTCGAGGACCGGCTGCGCGCCCACCCGCTCATCAGCCAGGTGGTCGTCGTCGGGGACGGCCGGCCGTTCATCGGCGCGCTCGTCACCCTCGACGCCGAGGGCCTGCCGGGCTGGTGCTCGGCTCACGGCCGCGAGCCGATGTCCGTCGCGGAGGCCATGCACGACCAGGAGGTGCTCGCGTCCGTCGACCAGGCCGTCGAGCGCGCCAACCGGGCCGTCTCGCGCGCCGAGTCGATCCGCCGCTACCGCATCCTCGAGCGCGACCTCACCATCGCGAGCGGGCACCTGACGCCCAAGCTGAGCGTGCGGCGCACCCACGTCCTGAAGGACTTCGCGACGGACGTCGAGGCGATCTACGCAGCCGAGCCCGGGCGCTGACGCACGGTCTCCGGCGAGGACCTCGCGGGACCCGGTCGCGGCCGGGTCCCGCGACCGCGCCGGAACGCGTCGGACCGTCCAGGGCGCGCCGGCGTCAGACGCGCCCGAGCCGCGCGAGCAGGGTCGCCGACGGCAGGACCCGGGCCCCGGCCGCCTCGAGGTCGGCGCCCAGCGCCCGGTCGGCGGTCACCGCCACGACCACCCTGCCCGTCGGCTCCGCACGCACGAGCCGCCGGATGAGGTCGTCGGCGATCTCCCCCTGCGAGAACAGCACCCGCACCCCGCGCGGGCCGCCCGGGGCCCGGTCGTGCGGCCCGGGCTCGCGTCCGTCGAAGCAGCACGTCACCTCCGCGCCGGTCCGTCCGGCGAGGTTCGCGAGCCGCCCGGTCAGGCGCCGGCGCTGCTCGGCGAGCGGCACGTCGGGCCACGCGAGCTTCGAGACGTTGTAGCCGTCGACGACCAGGTGGGCCCGCGGCATCGCGAGCAGCTCGTCCAGCAGCGCCGGGTCGTCCGCGCCCCGCCCCCTCGACGTCGCGCGTCCGGCCGGACCGGGCACGGGCGCCGGGGCCACCAGGTCGGCCGGCATCGCACCCGCCGGGGGCAGCGCGAGCTCCTCCCGCAGCGCCGACCCCGCCTCCACCAGCGTGTCCAGCAGCAGCCGCACCCGGACCTCCGCGAGGTCCCGCAGCACCGCGGCGTCCTCCCGGGCGGCCCGCACCAGCTCCTCCGCGCGTCGGCGCTCCTCCTCGGCCCGCGCACGGACCGCCGCGGCCTCGGCGTGCACCTGCTCCGCCGCGGCGGCGACCTCGGCCGCTCTCTCGGCGGAACGCCGCGCCTCCGCGCGCGCCCGGTCCGCGTCCGACCGGAGCCGGCGCAGCTCCTTGCGCAGCGAGGCGAGCTCCGCCTCGGCCGCGTCGGCCCGCTCCTGCTCGGCCGCGAGCCGCGCGGCGACGCGGTGCACGGCGTCGGGGGCCGGAGCCGGTCCGGCCTCCGGGACCGAACCGGCGCGCACGGCGGCCGGGGGCGTGTCGTCGTCGGACGCCGAGCCGGCGTGGCCCCCGTGCGCCGGCTGCTCCGCCGCCGCCACCGCCTGCACCACGTCCTGCCAGCCCGGTGGCCGCAGCAGGACGGCGCCCACGGCCAGGGTCAGCGGGTCCGGCGCGGCGACCGACGGGCGGGGTGCCGGCTCCCCGGGGGGCTCCCCGACGGGCTCGGTCGCCTCGGCAGGCGGTGCCGGCGGGCCGGCGGACTGCGCTGCGCGCGGGGACTCCTCCGCGCCCGGCACGTGGTCCTCCGGGGCCTTCGGGTTCTCCGGGTCCGCCAGGTGCTCCGGGTCCGCCGGGTCCGCCGGGCGACCGAGGACGAGCAGCTCGGCCGCCTCCCCGGGGTGCGCGTGCGACCAGGCCCGCGCCACACGTGCACGGAACGCGTCGTCGACCTCGACGGCGCGCCACAGCGGCCCCGCACCCGCGTCCGCCCGGCGCCGCGGCGCGAACCGCCGGACCGCGGCGAGCGCGGACGGCACCGCGGTCGGCTCCAGCGCGCCGAGCACCTCGGCCGCCAGCCCCACCACGGCGGCGCGGACGGCGGGAGGGACCTCGACGGACATGCTCGCCACCCTAGGGGGCCGCGCAGCCCGGGCGACACGCCGTCGACGCGACGACCCGCCGTGCGTCGTCCACAGGACGGCCGGCGCGACGGCGGTCGTGCCAGAGGTCGTCGGTAGCGTGTCTCCATGGCACCTGACCTGCAGGAACACCGCGACGAGACGCTCCCGACGAGCGTCTCGTCGAGCGCGCGCCAGGGTCGGGTGCTGCCCACGTACGACGCCGGAGAGGACCGTCGGGGCCGGTCCGTCGCCCACGCCTCCGGAGCCAGCGCGCCGCCGGAACCCGCGCACCTCGCGGCGCGGCGCGCGCGGACCCGCCTCCTCGGCGGGATCGAGGCCGTCGCCCGGGCGGAGCCGGACCAGTCGCTCGCGGCGTGGCTCGACGACCTCGACCCGTCGACGGCTCCCGTCGAGATCCTCGTCGAGGCCGTCGCCGCGTCCGCCCGCCCCGAGGCGCCGGCGCACGCGCGCACCCTGAGCCTGGCCGCGGCGCCGGCCGTTCCAGCCACGGAGGCGCCGCCTGCATGTCGGACCCCGCCGATACCGTCCCTGTCATGGTGTTCCGCTCCCCCGTGCCCCCGCGTGAGGACCTCACGCGGCAGCCCGCGGGCCGGCCGGTGCAGGTCACGCTGGACGACATCGGGACCCCGCTGTCGGACGTGACGTTCGTGGTCGTCGACCTCGAGACGACCGGCGCGGCACCCGGGGCGTCCGCCATCACGGAGATCGGCGCCGTCAAGGTGCGCGGCGGCGAGGTGCTCGGCGAGTTCCAGACGCTGGTGGACCCGGGCGGCCCGGTGCCGGCGCAGATCCAGGTCCTCACGGGCATCACGACCGCGATGGTCGTCGGGGCGCCGCGGATCGGGTCGGTGCTGCCCTCGTTCCTGGAGTTCGCGCGCGGCGCCGTGCTGGTCGCGCACAACGCGCCCTTCGACGTCGGCTTCCTCAAGGCGGCCGCGTCCGAGACGGGGCACGCCTGGCCGGGCTTCCCGGTGGTCGACACGGTCAGGCTCGCCCGACGCGTCGTGACGCGGGACGAGGCGCCGAACCACAAGCTCTCGACGCTGGCCGCCCTGTTCCGCGCGACGACCACGCCGGAGCACCGGGCCCTGGCCGATGCGCGGGCCACGGTCGACGTGCTCCACGCCCTGCTGAGCCGCCTCGCGCCCCTCGGCATCACGCACCTGGAGGACCTCGCGACGGCGGGCGACGCGGTCCCGTCGGACATCCGGCGCAAGCGGCACCTCGCCGACGGGCTGCCGGACGCCCCGGGCGTGTACCTGTTCCGGGGACCGCGCGACGAGGTGCTCTACGTCGGGACGTCGAGGTCGCTGCGCTCGCGTGTGCGGTCGTACTTCACGGCGGCGGAGAAGCGCTCCCGGATGCGGGAGATGGTGCGCGTCGCCGAGTCGGTCACGCCCGTGGTGTGCGCGACGCCGCTCGAGGCTCAGGTCCGCGAGCTGCGCCTGATCGCAGAGCACGACCCCCGCTACAACCGACGGTCCCGGGCGCCTGAGCGCATGCCGTGGATCCGTCTCACCGACGAACCGTTCCCGCGCCTGTCCGTCGTGCGTGAGGTCCGCCCGGGCGCGACCCACATCGGCCCGTTCTCGTCGCGCTCGGCGGCCCAGTCCGCGGTCGAGGCCCTGCACGACGCGTTCCCGATCCGCCGCTGCACCTCGCGGCTGCCGGCCGTGCCCGCGGCGGGCGCCACGGCGTGCCACCTCGCGGAGATCGGCCGCTGCCCGGCCCCGTGCGTCCGCCCCGGGGCCGCGGCCGAGCACGCGGCGACCGTCGACCGGGTCCGGGAGGCCATGACCGTCGACCCCGCGGGCGTCGTGGACGCGCACTCCGGGCGGATCGCGGCGCTCGCCCGGCGGGAGCGGTACGAGGAGGCCGCCACCGTCCGGGACCGCCTCGCGGCGTTCCTCCGGGGATCGGCCCGGTCGCAGCGCCTGGCACCCCTGTCGCAGTGCGCCGAGCTCGTCGCGGCCCGGCGCACGGACACGGGTGGCTGGGAGCTCGTGCTCGTGCGGTACGGCCGGCTCGCCGGGACGGCACTCGTGCCGCCGCGGACGGACCCCACCCCGGCCGTCGAGTCCCTGCGCGCCAGCGGGGAGCACGTCGAGCCCCCTGTCCCGCCCGCCCCCGCCGGGCACCCGGAGGAGGCGGACCTGGTGCTCGGCTGGCTCGGGCGTCCCGGCGTGAGGATCGTCTCCGTCAGCACGCCGTGGTCGTACCCGGTGCGCTCCGCGCAGGCCCGCACCGACCCCGCGGCGGCCGTCGGCACCGCGTGGCTCGAGGACGCCGAGGCCGAGGCGCGGGCCGAGCGCGACGCGCAGTTCGAACGCGATGCCGCGACGCCGCCCTCCGCACCGCACGACACCCCGGGACGTGCCGACGCAGCACCTCCCCCCGCGCCCGACGGGCCGTCCGCCCCCGGCGACCCGTCGACCCCGACCCGAGTCCCGCCTGTGGCCACCGACGCGGGTCGTGCGGCGCGGGACGACCCCGCGGGCGCCGCCGGCGCGGCATGATGTCGTCATGCTGACCGCCATCGTGCACATCGACACCGACGCCGCGCGCATCCCCGAGGCCGCCGCGGCGATCGCCGAGATCCCCGGGGTGAGCGAGGTCTACTCGGTCACCGGCGGGGTCGACCTCATCGCGATGGTGCGCGTGCGCGAGCACGAGGAGCTGGCGGACATCATCGCGGACCGGGTCAGCAAGGTCCCGGGCGTCGTCCGCACGCAGACGTTCATCGCCTTCCGCACGTACTCCCAGCACGACCTCGAGCAGGCGTTCGCCCTGGGCATCGAGGACTGACAGCACCCGACGCGACCGCCCCGGCGGCCCCTCGTCACCGCCGGGCGCGCGGCCCGCTCAGCTCGCCGCGCTCCAGCGCGCCAGGACATCCGCGGCCGCCCCGGAGTCCACGGCGCGTGCCGCGTGCTCGAGGCCGCTGCGCAGCCGGTCGACGAGCCCGCCGCCGTCCGCGCCGGTGCCGGCCAGGGACCCGTCGGCGACGAGGGCCGCGGCGGCGTTGAGCAGCACGGTCTCGCGGGACGCCACGTGCTCACCCGCGAGGACGGCCCGGGCGACTCCGGCGTTGAACTCGGCGTCGGCGCCCCGCAGGTCGGCGACGGTGAGCGGCGCGAGCCCGAGGTCGGCGACGGGGTCGAGCACGTGCTCGGTGACGGCGCCGCCGGTGACGTGCCAGATGTGCGCGGTGCCGGTGGGCGCCAGCTCGTCGAGACCGTCGTCGCCCCGGAACACCAGCGCCTCCGTCCCGCGCCGCGCGAGCACGCCGGCCACGAGCCCGGCCATGCGGGGGTCTGCGACGCCGATCGCCGCGGCGGCGGGCTGCGCCGGGTTGGTGAGCGGGCCGAGGAAGTTGAAGACGGTTCCGATGCCCAGCTCGCGGCGGGCGACCGCCACGTGACGCATCGCGGGGTGGAACGTCAGGGCGAAGCAGAACGTGATGCCGACCTCGGACGCCAGGGCGGCGACGCGCTCGGGGGTCTGGTCGAGCCGGATCCCGAGGGCCTCGAGGACGTCGGCGGACCCGGACGACGACGACGCGGCCCGGTTGCCGTGCTTCACGACCTGCACGCCCGTGCCGGCCACGACCAGCGAGGCCATGGTCGAGACGTTGACGGTGTGCGCGCGGTCCCCGCCGGTGCCCACGATGTCGACGGCCCGGCCCGGCGCCTCGAACCGCAGGGCGTGGGCGAGCATCGTGTCGGCGAGCGCCGTCAGCTCGGTCACGGTCTCGCCCTTGGCGCGCAGCCCGACGAGGAACCCGGCGATGCGAGCCGGCGACGCCTCGCCGGACATGATCTGGTCCATCGCCCAGGCGGTCTGCGCCTCGGTGAGGTCCTGCCGCGCCACGAGGGACGCCAGCAGGTCCGGCCACGTCACCGCCGTCGCCGAGGGCACGGGCCCCGCGCCCTGCGTCATGCCGCGGGGGCGCCGGACAGCAGCCCGGCGACGGCGCTCTGCAGCTCGACGGGGTCGAGCGGCTGGGACACGACGGCGTCCGCGTCGGACCAGGCGGCGAGCCACGCGTCCTGCGGCCGGCCGGTCAGCACGAGCACGGGCGGGCAGCCGAACACCTCGTCCTTGACCTGCCGCGCGAGGGCCATGCCGCCGACCTTCGCGGCCTCGCCGTCGAACACGAACAGGTCGTAGCCGCCGGCCTCCGCCTGCTCGAGCGCGGCGGCGGGCGTCGCGACCTCGGTCCACTCGATGTCCGGCGCGCCGCGGCGCAGGCGCCGGCCGACCCCGAGCCGCACCTGGGCGCGGGTGTCGAGGTCGTCGCTGTAGAGGAGGATGCGCGGTCCGGCCTGCTCGGCGGAGGTGTCGGCAGTGAGGCGGTCAGCGGCCATGGTGGTCCTTCACTCGGTGCGGGGCGGGACGGGGGTCCCCGCCCTGCATCTTGGCACGCCGGGGTGCCAGTGGTCCGCAGGTGCCCGGATCCGCGGCGGACGGGCCGGAACGAGGTGACGGTGTGACAGAAACCTCGGCGACGCCCTAGGACTTGGGACCCATGCGCAGCGGTTTTCGGCCATACTGACGTGCGTGACGACCGCAACGGCTGCCCCCACGTCCGCTCCTCGGGTGAGCGTCAACCGACCGAACCCGGTGTCGGTGGGCACCATCGTGTGGCTCGCGTCGGAGCTGATGTTCTTCGCGGGCCTGTTCGCCATGTACTTCACGCTGCGCTCGACGGTCCCCGAGGAGTGGGCCGTCCAGACGGAGAAGCTCAACGTCACGTTCGCGGCGGTCAACACGACGGTGCTGCTGCTGTCGTCGGTCACCTGCCAGATGGGCGTGTGGGCCGCGGAGCGGTTCCAGCCGGTGCGATCCGGCTCGCTGCTCAACGTCCGCGGCTGGGGCATGAACGAGTGGATGACGCTCACCTACGTCATGGGCGCGTTCTTCATCGGCGGGCAGATCTTCGAGTACGCGGAGCTGGTGCACGAGGGCCTGACGATCTCGTCCAGCCCCTACGGCTCGGTGTTCTACCTCACGACCGGCTTCCACGGCCTGCACGTGGTCGGCGGCCTCATCGCGTTCCTGTTCCTCCTGGGCCGGTCCTTCACGGCGAAGCGGTTCGGGCACCACGAGGCGACGACCGCGATCGTCACGTCCTACTACTGGCACTTCGTCGACGTGGTCTGGATCGCGCTGTTCGCGACGATCTACCTGATCAAGTGACGACTCCCCGAGCCCCCCGCACGCCCGAGACGAGGATCCATCCGTGAAGGCACTCGCCGCCCGCAGGCACCACCGGTCCGCACCGGTCGTGCTGCTCCTGCTGGCGCTGCTGCTGACCGGTGCGGTGTACGCGATCGCCCAGCCCGCCAGCGCCGACGCGGCGCCGGCAGCGGCCAGCGAGAACGACATCGCCGACGGCCAGAAGCTGTTCCAGGCCAACTGCGCCACCTGCCACGGCCCGACCGCCGAGGGTCGTGAGGCCGTCGACGGGGGCGCCGGCGGCCCCTCCCTGATCGGCGTCGGCGCGGCCGCGGTCGACTTCCAGGTCGGCACCGGTCGCATGCCCGCCCAGATGAACGGCCAGCAGATCCAGGCCAAGCCCGTCCAGTTCACCCAGGACGACATCGACAAGCTCGCGGCCTACGTCGCCTCGCTGGGCGCCGGCCCGGCGGTGCCGACGGCCGAGCAGGTCGACCCGAGCCTCGGTGACGCCGCGAACGGCATGGCCCTGTTCCGCACGAACTGCGCCATGTGCCACAACGCGGTCGGTGCCGGCGGCGCGCTGTCCCAGGGCAAGTGGGCCCCCGCGCTCGACGACACCACGCCCACGCACATCTACGAGGCGATGCTCACCGGCCCGCAGTCGATGCCGGTGTTCAACGACGCCAACATCACCCCGGACGAGAAGCGCGACATCATCGCGTACCTCGACGAGCAGCGGGACGGGTCGCCGGGCGGCCTCTCCCTCGGCTCGCTCGGTCCCGTCAGCGAGGGCCTGTGGGCCTGGGTGGTCGGCATCGGCCTGCTGATCGCCGCCTCGGTCTGGATCGGAGCCAAGTCCTCGTGAGCACGCACCACGACCCCTCGACCGACCTCACCACCCGGGACGGCGCCGCGCCCGCGCCCGAGCGGTTCGAGGACCCGGGCCTCGAGGCGCACCGCGCCCGCGTGGGCGACACCGACCCGAGGGCGCAGAAGCGCGCCGAGCGGCAGGTCGTCGTCCTGTTCACCGTCTCGATCCTGGGGACGATCGGCGCGGTCGTCGCGTACGCCCTCGTCCCCCCGGGCGAGACCGTCGGCAGCATGCGGCTGTCGAACCTCCTGCTCGGCCTCGGGCTGTTCCTCGGCCTCGCGGGCATCGGCCTCGCAGCCGTCCACTGGGCGAAGTCCCTGATGAACGACCACGAGCGCGCCGAGGACCGCCACCCCACGGCGTCCTCCCCCGAGAACCGCGCCAAGGCCGTCGAGGCCCTGCGTGAGGGTGCGAAGGACTCGTCGATCGGCCGCCGCGGCGTCCTCAAGGGCGCGATGGTGACCTCGCTCGCCCTGTTCCCGCTGTCGATCGCGGTGCCCCTGGTGGGCAACCTGGGCGGCGACTGGAACGTCGCGCGCTCCAAGCACACGATGTGGCGCCGCGGCACGCGGCTGACCATCGACCCGAGCGGCCGGCCCATCAAGGCGTCGGACGTGACCATCGGCTCGGTGTTCCACGTCATCCCGCAGGGCCTCGAGGAGGCGGAGCACCCGCTGAACGAGAAGGCCAAGGCGGTCGTGCTGATGATCCGCATGGACCCGCGCGACATCCGCTCCGAGCAGGGCGAGGGCTGGTCGTACGACGGCATCGTCGCGTTCTCGAAGATCTGCACCCACGTGGGGTGCCCCGTCGCCCTGTACGAGCAGCAGACGCACCACATCCTGTGCCCGTGCCACCAGTCGACCTTCGACGCCGCCGACGGCGCCAAGGTCGTGTTCGGCCCGGCCAAGCGCCCGCTGCCCCAGCTGCCGATCACGGTCGACGACGAGGGCTACCTCGTCGCGCAGGACGGCTTCAACGAACCCATCGGCCCGTCCTTCTGGGAGCGCCTGACATGAGCACCGTCGACTCCCCTCCGCAGACCTCGGCACCGCCGACCGCGGGCGCACGCGCCGCCGCCGCCACCGCCGACTACCTCGACCAGCGGACCGGCATCGGCACCGCGATCAAGGAGTTCGCGCGCAAGATCTTCCCCGACCACTGGTCGTTCCTCCTGGGCGAGATCGCGCTCTACTCCTTCGTCGTGCTCCTCATCTCGGGCACGTTCCTCACGATGTTCTTCGTGCCCTCCATGAACGAGGTGCACTACCACGGCCCGTGGGCCTCGATGGACGGCGTGCAGATGTCCGAGGCGTTCGCCTCGACGCTGCGGCTGTCGTTCGAGGTCCGCGGCGGGCTGCTGATGCGGCAGATCCACCACTGGGCCGCGCTGATCTTCATGGCCGCGATCGTCACGCACATGATGCGCGTGTTCTTCACGGGCGCGTTCCGCAAGCCGCGCGAGCTCAACTGGGTCGTCGGCTTCACGCTGATGATCCTGGGCCTGCTCGCCGGGTTCTCCGGCTACTCGCTCCCCGACGACGTGCTCTCGGGCAACGGCCTGCGGATCGCCGACGGCGTGGCCCGCGCGATCCCGATCCTCGGCTCGTACATCTCGTTCGCGCTGTTCGGCGGCGAGTTCCCCGGCACCGACCTGATCCCGCGCCTGTTCACCGTGCACGTGCTGCTGGTCCCGGCGCTGATCCTCGCGCTCATCGGCCTGCACCTGCTGTTCGTCGTGCTGCACAAGCACACGCAGTACCCGGGTTCGGGGCGCACCGACAAGAACGTCGTCGGCTACCCGCTGTTCCCGGTGTACGTGGCGAAGGCCGGCGGGTTCTTCTTCGTCGTGTTCTCGGTCATCGCGCTGATGGCCGCCACGATGACGATCAACCCCGTCTGGAACTACGGGCCGTTCGACCCGGGCGTCGTGTCCGCCGGCGCGCAGCCCGACTGGTACATGCTCTTCCTCGAGGGCGGCCTGCGCCTCATGCCGGGCTGGGAGTTCGTCATCGGGCAGTACACGGTCTCGATGAACATCCTGGTGCCGGGCGTGGTGATCCCCGGCCTGCTGTTCACGACGCTGGCCCTGTGGCCGTTCATCGAGTCGTTCGCCACGGGTGACAAGCGCGAGCACCACGTGCTCGACCGCCCGCGCAACGCCCCGTTCCGCACCGCGTTCGGCGTCTCGTTCCTCACGGCGTTCTTCATCCTCATCCTCGCCGGGTCGAACGACCTCATCGCGACGCACTTCCACCTGTCGATCAACGACATCACGTGGACGTTCCGGGTGCTGATCTTCGTCGCCCCCGCGATCGCGTTCTGGCTGACCAAGCGGATCTGCCTGGCGCTGCAGCGCAAGGACCGCGAGGTCGTGCTCCACGGCCACGAGACCGGGCGCATCGTCCGGTTCGCCTCCGGCGAGTACATCGAGGTGCACAAGCCCCTCGACGCGCACGAGCGGTGGCTGCGCGTGCAGCACGAGCCGCGCCGGCCCATCGAGATCGAGCCGGCCGAGGACTCGCGGGGAGTCCGGCGCAAGGGGTACCGCAAGGACCTGCTGCGCCAGCGCCTGTCCCGCGTGTTCTACGAGGACCGCGTGGAGCCGGTCACCCCGGCCGAGCTCGCCGCGGCCCAGTCGCACGGCGGGCACGACGCCCTGCCCGCGGCGCACGACGAGCAGCACGAGGCGATCGGCGCCGGGCCCGGCGCCCGTCAGCTCGCCCCCGAGCCCGAGGACACCGAGGGCACCAAGGGCACGGCACGCCGCTGACACCCCGCACGACGGCAGGGCCGGTCACGCGTCACCTCGACGCGCGGCCGGCCCTGCGGCCGTGGTGGCACCCGCCGGCGCGGGTCGATGTGGCCGTGACCTGGGGAATCATCCACGACCACCGGTCGTTGGAGCCAGTGGGAGGCACGTCCCCGGACCGCCTCCGTCCCGCCGTCCCCCGGGCCGCGCGCCCCGGGACGTGGTACGACAGAGGCAGGTGCGCGAAGCCCCGCGGCGGCGCGCGCCTGCTGCCAGAACGCCGTCGCGGCACCAAGCGCCGCGACCCGAGCAGGAAGAGGCACTGATGGCTGACTACACCCTTCCGGACCTGCCCTACGACTACGCGGCCCTGGAGCCGCACATCTCCGGCCGCATCATGGAGCTGCACCACGACAAGCACCACGCGACGTACGTGGCCGGCGCCAACACCGCGCTGGAGAAGCTCGCGGCGGCCCGGGAGTCCGGTGACTTCGGCGCCGTCGCGGGCCTGGAGAAGACCCTGGCGTTCAACCTCGGCGGCCACGTGAACCACTCGGTGTTCTGGCAGAACCTCTCCCCCGAGGGCGGCGACAAGCCGGTCGGCGAGCTCGCCGCGGCGATCGACGAGTTCTTCGGCTCGTTCGACAAGTTCCAGGCGCACTTCACGAACAACGCCACGACCATCATGGGCTCCGGCTGGTCGATCCTCGCCTGGGACTCCATCGGTCAGAAGCTCGTCATCGTGCAGCTCTACGACCAGCAGGGCAACATCCCGCTGGGCCTCGTCCCGATCGTGGTGCTCGACATGTGGGAGCACGCGTTCTACCTCGACTACGTCAACGTCAAGGCGGACTACGTCAAGGCGTGGTGGAACATCGTGAACTGGGCGGACGCCGGCGAGCGCTTCACCCGCGCGCGCAGCCAGACCTCGGGGCTCATCGTCCCGGCGCTCTGACGCCGCACGCCGCCGGGCCGAGGGCCGGCCGCCCCGCGGGGTGGCCGGCCCTCGGCGCGTCCGGGGCGCGGGACGCGTCCAGGGCCTGGGCGCGGCCCCGGGTCACGCGCCACGGGCCGGGCTCCCCGCGTGGGGTGCCCGGCCCGTGGTCCGTGCGGTGCGTCCGCGCTCAGTGAGCGTGCTGACCGCGGGAGAACTCGAAGATCCAGCCGACCAGGCCGATGACGCCGAGCGCGGCACCGACGTACAGCAGCCACCAGCCCACGGCCATGCCCAGGAACGCCACCGCGCCCGCCGCCGCGACCGTGATGGGCCACCAGCTCCAGGGGCTGAACACACCCTGGTCGCCGGCGCCCTCGGCGACGAGTGCCTCGGGGTCGTCCTCGGGCCGGGCGTCGATGCGGCGGGACACCAGCAGGAGGTACCCGCCGATCATCCCGACGAGACCGCCGACCAGCGGGATGCCGACCGTTCCGACGGGCTCACCGTCGCTCCACCAGGCGTAGAGCAGGCCGACCGGGACGAAGAACAGGACACCACCCAGGAACAGGTACGGCTCGACCTTCATCGCGTGCCGCGGCCGCTGACCGCTGCCCGTCGGGGACGGCCGGGCCCCCGGCTCGTGCAGGCTGCTCATCGCGCGCGCCCCTCCTCGTCGTCGCCCCGCGGGCGGTCGTCCACGATCGTCGCCGACGACTGGTCCTGCTCGCCGCCGCCGTTCTCGACCCGGTCACGCGCGACGCCCTGCTCGCCGGACCGCTCCGCCTCCCAGTCGAAGAACCCGGGCTCGGGCTCGACGTGGTCCATCGCGGCGACCTCCGGGTGGTGGAGGTCGAAGGCGGGGCGCTCGGAGCGGATCCGCGGCAGCGACGTGAAGTTGTGCCGCGGCGGCGGGCAGGACGTCGCCCACTCGAGCGACTGCCCGTAGCCCCAGGGGTCGTCCACGGTCACCTTCGGCGCGCGGCGCCACGTGATGTAGACGTTCCACAGGAACGGCAGCGTCGAGATCGCGAGGATCATCGAGCCGATGGTCGACACCTGGTTCATCCAGGTGAAGCCGTCCTCGGGCGAGTAGTCCGCGTACCGGCGGGGCATGCCCTCGGCACCGAGCCAGTGCTGGACCAGGAACGTCATGTGGAAGCCGATGAACAGCAGCCAGAAGTGGACCTTGCCGAGCCGCTCGTTGAGCATCCGGCCGGTGAACTTCGGCCACCAGTAGTACATGCCGCCGAACATCATGAACACCACGGTGCCGAACACCACGTAGTGGAAGTGCGCGACGACGAAGTAGGTGTCGGAGACGTGGAAGTCGAGGGCCGGGCTGGACAGGATGATGCCGGTCAGGCCGCCGAACAGGAAGGTCGTGAGGAACCCGATCGTCCACAGCATCGGCGTCTCGAACGTCAGCTTGCCGCGCCACATCGTGCCGATCCAGTTGAAGAACTTCACGCCCGTGGGGACGGCGATGAGCATCGTCATCAGCGCGAAGAACGGCAGCAGGACCGCACCGGTCACGTACATGTGGTGCGCCCACACCGTGACGGAGAGGGCGGCGATCGCGATGGTCGCGTACACCAGGCCCTTGTAGCCGAACACCGGCTTGCGGCTGAACACCGGCAGGATCTCCGTCGCGATGCCGAAGAAGGGCAGCGCGATGATGTACACCTCGGGGTGCCCGAAGAACCAGAACAGGTGCTGCCACAGGATGGCGCCGCCGTTCTCGGGGTTGAACACCTGCGCGCCCAGCCGGCGGTCGGCGCCGAGCGCGAACAGCGCCGCAGCCAGCGGCGGGAACGCCATCAGCACCAGCAGGCTCGTGATGAGCGTGTTCCAGGTGAAGATCGGCATCCGGAACATCGTCATGCCGGGTGCGCGCATCGTGACGATCGTGGTGATGAAGTTGACGGCGCCCAGGATCGTGCCGAACCCGGTGAGCGCGAGGCCGAACACCCACAGGTCCCCGCCGGCCCCCGGTGAGTACACCGAGTTCGACAGCGGCGCGTACGCGAACCAGCCGAAGGACGCGGCGCCCTGCGGCGTGAGGAAGCCCGCCGCCGCGATGAGCCCGCCGAACAGGTACAGCCAGTAGGAGAACGCGTTGAGGCGCGGGAACGCGACGTCCGGGGCCCCGATCTGCAGCGGCATGATGATGTTCGCGAACGCGGCGAACAGCGGCGTCGCGAACAGCAGCAGCATGATCGTGCCGTGCATGGTGAAGAGCTGGTTGTACTGCTCCTTGCTCTGCACCACCTGGATGCCCGGCTCGAACAGCTCGGCGCGGATCAGCAGCGCCATGAGGCCGCCGACGGCGAACCACACGAACGCGGTGATCAGGTACATGTAGCCGATCGTCTTGTGGTCGGTCGACGTGACCCACTTGACGATCGTGCGGCCCAGGGTCTGCCGTCGGGGCGCGAGCCCCGGGACGACCTCGACGGTGGCGGCCATCAGCCCTCTCCCTCGTCGCCCTCGGCGTCGCTGCCACCCTCACCGGTGACGCGCACGTCCTGCAGGCGGTTGTACTCGAGACCCAGCTGACCGTCCTGGCCGGCGTCCCGCAGGTCCTCGATGTGCGCGTCGTACTCCTCGCGCGACACCACCTTCACGTTGAACAGCATCGACGAGTGCTCCTCGCCGCAGAGCTCGGCGCACTTGCCCAGGTACTCGCCCTCGACCTGCGGCACGACCTGGAACGTGTTCGTCCGCCCCGGGATCATGTCCTGCTTGTAGAGGAAGGCCGGCACCCAGAACGAGTGGATGACGTCGCGGGAGTCGAGGACGAACTCGACGCGCTCGCCGACGGGCAGGTAGAGCGTCGGCTGGTCCGCCAGGACGCCGGTGCGGCCGATCTCCTGCGCGTGCTGGCCGGTGTCGTAGACGTCGTCGTCGACGTAGTTGAAGTCCCAGCTCCACTGCTTGCCGATCACCTGGACGGTGAGGTCGGGCTCGGCGGAGGTGTCCTGGATCTCCGTCATGTCGCGTGCCGTGTAGTAGAAGAGCACGCCGACCATGACGATCGGGAGCACGACGTACATGATCTCGAGCGGCACGTGGTAGCGGAGCTGCACCGGGAGCTGGTCGTCGTCCTTGCGCTTCCGGTACACCGCGACGCACCACAGGATCAGACCCCAGACGAGGATGCCGACCAGCAGGGCGGCCACCCACGAGCCGACCCAGAGGTTGGTGATCCGGCCGGTCTGGTTCGTGATCTCGTTGTCGGAGTCGCCGGGCAGCCAGCCGCGCTGGGCCTCGGGCGAGCATCCGGCGAGCGCGAGCGCGACGACGGTCGCGAGTCCCGCGACGGCCAGTCGGGTCCGCCTCGGGCGGCGGGGGGTCTGCGAGCGCACCGGGGGCCTTCCACTTCGGTCCCCGTCGGCCGCGACGCGTCGGGCCGTGCACCGTCCGACGGGGAAGTCCACCTAGGACCTTTGTCCTCGATCCCGTGCAGCGTAGCGCGAGGACAGGCTGCTCGTGGCCTCAGAACCGCGTTTCCGGCGCACGAGATGACGCAGTGTCATCTGGATCACTCCCTGCGGCCGCGGCCTGCGCCCCCGGGGGTGCCGCGACCGGGCCCCCGGGCCGGATACCGTGCCGGGAGTGAGCACCGAGCCCGCCCCCGTGCCGAACGTCCCGCCACGCGTGGTCCTCGACTCCGCGGGCCGCGCCCCGGTCCTGCCGGAGGCCCGCGAGGCGTACCTGACCGCACTCGACGAGGGCTGGGCCGACCCGCGGCGGCTGCACTCGGAAGGCCGGCGGGCGCGGGCGCTGCTCGACGGCGCCCGGGAGGCGGTCGCGGCGCTCGTCGGGGCGCGGACCGAGGAGGTCGACCTCGCGCCCTCCCACACGGCGGCGCTGCACGGCGCCGTGCGGACGGTGGCCCGCGGCCGCCGGCGCGCCGGTGGTTCGGTGGTGACGTCCGCGGTCGAGCGGATGGCCGTGCTCGACGCGGCGGACCTCGCCGTCTCCGAGGGGCCGGGCGGGACCCGCGTCACCGTCGCGGTCGACCGGCTCGGGCGCGTGGACCCGGGCGCGTTCGCCGAGGCGGTCGCGGGTCCCGGTGTCGCGCTGGCGGCGCTGCAGCACGCGAACGGCGAGGTCGGCGCGCTCCAGCCGGTCGAGCAGGCGCACGCCGCCGCACGGGCCGCGGGTGTGCCGCTGCTCGTCGACGCCGGGTCGTCGTCCGGCCACGTGCCCGTCGGCGACGCCTGGGACGTGCTCACGCTCGACCCGGGCGACGTGGGTGCGCCCCCCGGGGTCGCGGTGCTCGTGACGCGCGCGGGCGTGCGCCGGTCCCCCGTCGGTCCGCCCGACGAGGACCGCTGGTTCCCCGGTGGCGTCGCCGTGCCGGCCGCGCTGGCCGCGGCGGTCGCCCTCCAGCACGCCCACGCCCGGGTGCGGGCCGACGACGACCGCGCGGCCCTGGTCGACCGGGTGCGCGACCGGGTCTCCGCCCTGCCCCTCGTCGACGTCGCCGGGCCGGCGGCGCACGGCGAGCGGCTGCCGCACGTGCTGACGTTCTCGTGCCTGTACGTGGACGGGGAGGCCGTCGTGACCGCCCTGGACCGCGCCGGCTTCGCCGTGGCGTCCGGGTCGGCGTGCACCTCCGCGACCCAGACACCCAGCCACGTGCTCGCCGCGATGGGGCTGCTGAGCCAGGGCAACGTTCGGCTGTCGCTCCCCCGCGGGACGACCGCGGCCGACGTCGACCGGTTCTGCGACGTCCTGCCCGGCGTGGTCGCGGGGCTGCGGCGGGACGCGGGCGCCGGCGACCTCTAGCCGGCCCGCCCCCTCGACGGGCGCCCGCCCGGAGGTGCGACGCCCGGGACGCGCGGGAGCCCCGGACCGGTGCGGTCCGGGGCTCCCGAGGCGGTGCTGCGATGCGACCCGACGTCAGCTGAACGACCCGCCGCAGGCGCAGCTGCTGCCGGCGTTCGGGTTGTCGATCGTGAAGCCCTGCTTCTCGATCGTGTCCGCGAAGTCAATCGTCGCGCCCTCGAGGTACGGCACGCTCATGCGGTCGACCACGACCTCCACGCCGTCGAAGTCGCGCAGGGCGTCGCCGTCCAGGACGCGCTCGTCGAAGTAGAGCTGGTAGATGAGGCCCGAGCAGCCGCCGGGCTGCACCGCGATGCGCAGGCGCAGGTCGTCGCGCCCCTCCTGCTCGAGGAGGCTGCGCACCTTGTCGGCCGCGACGTCGGTGAGGGCGACGCCGTGCGTCGCGGTCTCGGTGGTCTCGCTCATGGTGTCTCCTGACAAGGTCGGGCATCGGTCGCCGGCGCGCGCGAGCGGGCGCCGAGGGACGGTCACGGCAACCACAACTGCGCCGCCGCACGATCTGTTCCCAATGTACGCCCGCGCGCGGGCGTCCCGTCAGCGCGACCAGGTGCGGGCGATGCGCGGCACCCGGGCCCGCAGGGCGGCGGCCGGGTCGAGGCGCCACCGCACGGCGTCCTCCGGGCGCTCCAGCACGGCGAACCCGCCCGCGAGCCCCGCGGCGCCCCAGTCACGCCGGCCGGTGCGCAGCTGCGCCGCCACCGCGACGGCCGGCACCCCCAGCGGGAGGGCCGCGCGGGCGACCGCCCCGACCACGCCGTGCTCCAGCGCGGACGCGTCCAGGACGCCCGACCCGGTCACGACCAGGTCGGCCTCCGCGACGCGCGCGGCGAGGTCCACGGCGTCGGCGACCCACGCGGCGCCCTCGACGAGCCTCGCGCCGAGCAGCCCCAGCGCGAAGGCCGCTCCCCCGCCGGCACCGGACCCCGGCGCGAGCGCCTCCCGCGAGCCCGCGGAGCGTGCAGCACCCGGCGCCCACCGGACGGCGCCGCGGTCACCCGCCCCGTGGCCGCCGAGCAGGTCCACACGGCCCCCGGTCCCCCCGGCGGAGGCCGCCGCGTGCGCGAACGCGGCGACGGCGCGCTCCGCCTCCTGCGCCGTCCCCGCGTCGACCCGCCCCGACTCGGCCAGGTCCGCCGAGACGCCGCCCAGACCCGTCAGGGGCAGGTCGTGCGCGTGGAGGGCCACGAGGTCCCGCCCGGCCAGCGCCTCGCGCAGCGCCGGCAGCGCCGGCAGGTCGCCGGCACCCAGGCCGGACGCCGCCCCGATCCCGTCCGCCGCCCGGGACGGAGCCGCACCCAGGGCGGCGAGCATGCCCGCGCCCGCGTCGTGGGCGACCGTCCGCCGGCCGCCCAGACCCACGACGACCCGCCCGGCGCCCGTGCCGAGCGCCGCCGCCAGGAGCGTCCCGAGGCCGGCGGACGTGGTGTCCGTGACAGGGCGGGCGTCGGGGTCGGCGGCCCCGAGGGCCAGCGCGCCGTCGACGTACGCGGTGCGCGCGCCCGAGGGCTCCTGCACGACGAGCACCGCGCCCGGCACCACCGCGCCGTGGGCGTCGGTCGTCGTCACCGACAGCAGCTCGCCGCCACGCGCCGCCCGGACCGCGTCGACCAGGCCGGCGCCACCGTCCGACAGCGGCAGCGGCACCAGCACGTCCCCGGGAGCACCCTCTCGCCATCCCCGGACGACGGCGTCGACGGCCTCGGGCGCCGTCAGCGCGGGCCACGGGTCCGCGGCAGGGACGCCGCGGGGGCGCGCGGGCCCGTCGTCGAGCCGCGCGTCGAACCGGCCGGGGGCGACGAGGACGTGCACGCCGCGATCCTCGCACGCCGCCGAGGACCGCCCGGCCGCGTCCGCCCTCCGCCTCCGCCCTCCTGCCGCGGCACGCGCGCCGGTCCCGCCCGGCCCCGGCGCGCGCTGTGGGATGATCCTGCGCGTGAGTCTGCTCTCCGACACGGCCACGTTCACGGAGCCCGCGCCCTCGGCTCTCCTCCTGCTCGGCCGGGGCGCCGACCTGGCGTCCGAGAGGGGCGTCGAGTGCGTCGGCGGACTGCCCGCCGCCTCCGACCCCGGCCTCGTGGACCGCGCCCGCGCGGCCCGGTCGGCCCTGGGCGACCGCGCGTTCGTGCTCGGGCACCACTACCAGCGCGACGAGGTCATCGACTTCGCCGACGTCACGGGCGACTCGTTCAAGCTCGCCCGGGAGGCGGCGGCCCGCCCCGACGCCGAGTACATCCTGTTCTGCGGCGTGCACTTCATGGCCGAGTCCGCGGACATCCTCACGTCCGACAGCCAGCAGGTCGTCCTCCCGGACCTCGCCGCCGGCTGCTCCATGGCCGACATGGCGGCGATCGACCAGGTCGAGGACGCGTGGGACGTGCTCGTGGACGCCGGCGTCGCGCAGGACACGGTCCCCGTCACCTACATGAACTCGACAGCGGCCATCAAGGCGTTCACCGGCCGCCACGGCGGCACGGTCTGCACGTCGTCCAACGCGCACGTCGCGCTGCGGTGGGCGTTCGACCAGGTGGGAGGCCTCGACGGCACCGGCAAGGTGCTGTTCATGCCGGACCAGCACCTCGGCCGCAACACCGCCGTGCTCCAGCTCGGCATCCCGCTCGACCAGTGCGTCGTCTTCGACCCGCGCAAGCCCGGCGGCGGCCTGACCGCGCAGGAGCTCCGGGACGCCCGGATGATCCTGTGGCGCGGCCACTGCTCGGTGCACGGCAGGTTCAGCGCGCAGAACCTGCTGGACGTGCGGGCGGCCGTGCCGGACGTCACCGTGCTGGTCCACCCGGAGTGCCGGCACGAGGTCGTGACCGGCGCGGACATGGTGGGGTCCACCGAGTACATCATCAAGGCGCTCGACGCCGCGCCGGCCGGCTCCTCCTGGGCGATCGGGACCGAGCTGAACCTGGTCCGGCGCCTCGCCGCCGCGCACCCCGACAAGCAGATCTCGTACCTGGACTCGACGGTCTGCTTCTGCTCGACCATGAACCGCATCGACCTCCCGCACCTCGTCTGGGCGATGGAGTCGCTCCTGGACGGGCGGGTGGTCAACCGCATCGTGGTGGACGCCGACGACGCCCACTGGGCGCGCGTCGCGCTCGACCAGATGCTCGCGCTGCCGGGGTACTGACCGGCCGGCGGCGACACGGCAGGGCCCGGATCCGGGACCGGCGGCGCCGGCACCCGCTCCGGGCAGGCTCGGACGGCCGGGCGCCCGGGGGTCACGGCCCGGGGGTCACGGCGGGAGGAGGGCACGTGGGGACGGGTCACCCGCTGCGGGTCGGGATCGTCGTGTTCGACGACGCCGAGGAGCTCGACGTCGTCGGGCCGTTCGACGTGCTGACGTCGTGGGCCGCGCACTCCGTGCTGCGCCCCGAGGTCGTGACGTTCTCCGCGGACGGGGCGGGGGTGCGCTGCGCGAAGTGGCTGCGCCTGCTGCCGGACACGTCGCGCGAGGAGGTCGGGCCGCTGCACGTGCTCGTGCACCCCGGCGGGCAGGGCACCCGGACGCTCGTCCACGACCCCGGGCACCTGGCGTGGGTGCGCCGCGCGCGCCGGGAGACGGCGCTCATGACGTCGGTCTGCACCGGGGCGCTCGTCTACGCGGCCGCCGGTCTGCTCGCCGGGCGCCCCGCCGCGACGCACTGGGCCGCCGTCGACGAGCTCGCGCGGATCGACCCGAGCGTCCTGGTCGACACCGAGGCGCGCTACGTGGACGACGGGGATGTCGTCACGTCGGCGGGGGTGTCCGCCGGCATCGACATGGCGCTGCACCTCGTCGCGCGCCTGGAGTCCCGCGACGCCGCACGGGCGGTGCGCCGCGGCATCCAGTACGACCCCGCGCCCCCCGTCTGACCCCTGCTGCCACCGCCTCCACCCCGACCCGGCCCCCACCGCGCGCCCGCACCCCGCCCCCCGAGCACCCCCGGAGGCTCCCCACGCGCCGGGACCTCCCGCACGCTCGGAGGCTCCGAACGTGCTCGGAGGTCGGCGCGCGCCGTCGGAGGGCTCCGCGGACACCTCCGATCGCACGTCGGAGCCTCCGACCGGACCCGCGGGGGCCCGGAAGGAGGGTGGGTGGGTCAGCGGGCGAGGCGGGAGAGGAGGAGGGCCTCGGCCAGGACGACCTTCTCGAGCTCCGCCAGGTGGACCGACTCGTTCGCGCCGTGCGCGCGGGAGTCCGGGTCCTCGACACCCGTCACGAGGATCGCGGCGTCCGGGTACACGTCGAGGAGGTCCGCGATGAACGGGATCGACCCGCCGATGCCGATGTCGACCGGCTCGGTGCCCCACGCGTCGGCGAACGCCCGGCGGGCGGCCTGCATCGCCGGGGAGTCCGCCGGCGCCTGGAACGGCTTGCCGAGCTCGCCGTCGCGCACCGTGACGCGGGCACCGAACGGCGCGTTCCCCTCCAGGTGCGCCCGCAGGGCGGCCAGCGCCGCCGCGGGGTCCTGCCCGGGGGCGATGCGCATCGACAGCTTCGCCGTGGCCTTCGGCGCGATCGTGTTCGACGCGGTGGCGACCCGCGGGGCGTCGAGCCCGATGACGGCGATCGTCGGACGGGTCCACAGGCGGGCCGTCAGCGGCCCGGTGCCGGCCAGCCGGACGCCGTCGAGGACGGAGGCGTCGGCCCGGAACGCCGCCTCGTCGTAGTCCACCGCGGGGTCGGCCGCCGTGACCAGGCCGGGCACCGCCACGTCGCCGGCGTCGTCGTGCAGGGTCGCGATCAGCCGGGACAACAGCGTCACCGCGTCGAGCACCGGGCCGCCGAACATGCCGGAGTGCACCGCGTGGTCCAGGACGGCGACCTCGACCTCGAGGTCGACGAGGCCGCGCAGCGACGTCGTCAGGCCCGGGACGCCCACCTTCCAGTTGGACGAGTCGGCCACCACGATGACGTCGGCCGCCAGCAGGTCCCGGTGGGTGTGGAGGAACCGGGTGAAGGACGGCGACCCGACCTCCTCCTCCCCCTCGACGAAGACCGTCACACCGACGCCCAGCTCGTCCCCGAGCACGCGCAGCGCACCGAGGTGCGCGACGACGCCGGCCTTGTCGTCCGCCGCGCCGCGCCCGTACAGGCGCCCGTCGCGCTCGGTCGGCTCGAACGGGTCGGTGTCCCAGTCCTCGCGCTCGCCGGGCGGCTGCACGTCGTGGTGCGCGTACAGCAGCACCGTCGGCGCACCGTCCGGGGCGGGGCGCCGGGCGACGACCGCCGGCGCGCCGGGCGTGCCGTCCGGCCGGTCGACGGCCAGCACCTCCACCTCCGGCATGCCCGCCTCGCGCAGCAGCCGGGCCACGTGCTCCGCGCTGGCGGCGACGTGCGCCTGGTCGAAGTCCGCGTTCGAGACGCTCGGGACGCGGACCAGCGCCTCGAGGTCCGCGCGGACGCCGGCGAAGGCCTCCTCGACGCGGGCGCGCAGCGCGGGGACGGACGGGGACGCGGAGGGCGAGGTCGGCTCTGTCACAGACCCTCACGCTACTCGACTACCCTGGAGGGGTGTTCGGACGCAGCAAGGACGGCAGCACCGGCGGGACCACCCAGGCGCCCCTGACCGAGGAGACCCCCGGCACCGCCGAGGCCCCCGGGGGCAAGGGCCGTCCCACCCCGAAGCGGAAGGTTGCCGAGGCCGCCAACCGCCGCCCGCTGGTGCCCACGGACCGCAAGGCCGCCTCCAAGGAGGCCCGGGCCGCGCAGCGCGCCGAGCGGGACCGGCAGTACGCCGCCATGCAGACCGGCGACGAGCGCTACCTCCCCGCGAAGGACAAGGGCCCGGTCCGTCGGTACATCCGCGACTACGTCGACGCGCGGTGGAGCCTCGGCGAGCTGTTCCTGCCGGTCGCCATCGTCATGCTGCTCGCCAACATGCTCCTGACGACCTGGAACCCGAACATCGCGTTCCTCGGCCTCGTCGCGCTGTACCTGTTCATCATCGCGATGGTCGTCGACGTGGCGATCATGTGGCGCCGGCTGCGCAAGCGGCTCGTCGCGAAGTTCGGCCCCGACACCATCCAGCGCGGGATGATGATGTACAGCGTCACCCGGGTGTTCCAGATCCGCCGGGCCCGGCTGCCGAAGCCGCAGGTCAAGCACGGTGAGTACCCGCACTAGCGCACGCCCCCGCTCGGCCTAGGGTGGGGACCATGGAATTCCGCCACCTGGGCCGCTCCGGCCTCAAGATCTCCGAGATCACCTACGGCAACTGGCTCACGCACGGCTCGCAGGTCGAGAACGACGCCGCGACCGCCTGCGTCCGGGCCGCGCTCGACAACGGCATCACCTCGTTCGACACCGCGGACGTGTACGCGAACACCGTCGCGGAGGAGGTGCTCGGCGAGGCCCTCAAGGGCGAGCGCCGGCAGTCCCTCGAGATCTTCACGAAGGTCTACTGGCCGACCGGCCCGAAGGGCCCGAACGACTCCGGCCTGTCCCGCAAGCACGTCATGGAGTCGATCGACGGCTCCCTGACCCGCCTGCAGACCGACTACGTCGACCTGTACCAGGCGCACCGCTACGACCACGAGACTCCCCTCGAGGAGACGATGCAGGCGTTCGCGGACGTCGTGCGCGCCGGCAAGGCCCTGTACATCGGTGTGAGCGAGTGGACCGCCGACCAGATCCGCGCCGGTCAGGCCCTCGCCCAGGACCTCGGCTTCCGCCTGGTCTCGAACCAGCCGCAGTACTCCGCGCTGTGGCGCGTCATCGAGGGCGAGGTCGTCCCCGCCTCGGAGGAGCTCGGGCTGTCGCAGATCGTGTGGTCGCCCGTCGCCCAGGGCGTGCTCACCGGCAAGTACCTGCCCGGTCAGCCCCTGCCCGCCGGCTCGCGCGCCACGGACGAGAAGGGCGGCGCGCGCATGGTGAAGTCGTTCCTCGACCGGCCGAACGTGCTCGAGCGCGTGCAGCAGCTCAAGCCGGTCGCCGAGGAGCTCGGGCTGTCGCTCGCGCAGCTCGCGGTCGCCTGGGTGCTGCAGAACCGCAACGTCGCGGCGGCCATCATCGGTGCGTCCCGGCCCGAGCAGGTCGTCGAGAACGTCAAGGCGGCGGGCGTGACGATCCCCGCCGAGCTCATGGCGCGGATCGACGACATCCTCGGCGACGCCGTGATCTCGGACCCCGCGGAGACGGCGAAGTCCTCCCCCGCCTCGCGCTGAGCGGACGTGCCGGAGGGCCGGGCGCCCCACGGGGTCCGGCCCTCCGGCGCGCCACGGGTGGGTCAGCGGCCCTCGCCGGGCTCCACATCCGACCTGACGCGACCCGCGCCGGCCGACGCCGGCTCCGCCACGGCCGGCACCGTGAGGCGGGGCAGCAGCCAGTGGATGAGCGGCCCGATGCCGAGGGCGTACGCGAGCGTCGCCAGCCCGACGGTGCCGCCGAGCAGCCAGCCGACGGCGACCACGGTCACCTCGATCGCGATCCGCACGGGGCCGACGGGCCAGCCGGTCCGGGCGACGACGCCGGTCATGAGCCCGTCCCGCGGGCCCGGGCCCAGGCGCGCGCCGATGTACAGGGCGCTGGCCAGCCCGTTCAGCCCGATGCCCGCGACCACGAGCGCCACCCGCGCCGGCAGCGGCAGCGGGTCCGGGAGCCGGTCCAGCAGCGCGAGCGCCGGGTCGATGAGCACGCCGATCACCACGACGTTCGCCACGGTGCCGATCCCCGGGCGCTGACGCAGCGGCCACCAGCACAGCAGGACCACCACGCTGTACGCGATCGTCACGGTGCCGAGCGACCAGCCGATCTGGCGGGACGTGCCCTGGCTGAGCACGTCCCAGGGCATGTTCCCGAGCCCGGAGTGCACGAGCAGGGCGATCGACGCGGCGTACAGGACGAGGCCGCCGAGCAGCTGCGCGGCCCGGCGGGTGGCGGTGCCGGGGACGCGGTCCTCGGAGGCTCCGACGGGGCGGAGGGGGTGCGGCGAGGCGGGACCCGGATCGGGCGAGCTGACGGGAGCCGGGGCGTCGGGTGAGGCGGTCACGACGTCATCCTCCGCCACGACCGGCCTTCCCTCCGATAGCCACTTGCGCCACAGTGGCCTCATGTCCTCGCTCCTCGTCTCCGACCGCCGGATCGCTGGCCCCGCACTGGCCACCCTGCTGGGCCACTGGCGCCGTCCCGGTCCCGCCTACGCGGCGCTGGCGGACGCCCTGCGCCGGGCTGTGCTCGCCGGGGACCTGCCGCTCGCGACCCGGGTGCCCGGCGAGCGGGAGCTCGCGGCCGCCCTGGGCGTGTCGCGCACGACGACGACGGGAGCGTACGGGGTGCTGCGGGACGAGGGGTACCTGGCCAGCCGCCAGGGCTCGGGGACGGTCACCGCGCTCCCCCGGCCGCGCGCCTCCGGGACGGGACACCGCCGACCCCGGCCGCTCGAGGACGCCGCGCTCGTCGACCTCACCGTCGCCGCGTGCGGCGCCCCGCCGGAGCTCGCGGAGGCCGCACGGCGCGCCGTCGAGGAGCTGCCGAGGTACGCCGGGCACGGCTACGCGCCGCTGGGGCTCGACGTGCTCCGCGAGGCGATCGCCGACCGCTACACCGAGCGCGGGACGCCGACCTCGCCGGACCAGGTGCTCGTCACCACCGGCGCCCAGCACGCCATCGCGCTGCTGCTCGCCACGCACGCGGGCCCCGGGGACCGTGTCGTCGTCGAGCAGCCGACCTACCCGCACGCCGTGGACGCCGTCCGTGCCGTCGGCGCACGGCCCGTTCCCGTCCCGACCGGGCGCGGCGGCACCGACGTGGACCTCCTCGAGTCGACGGTCCGGCAGGTGGCGCCCCGGCTCGTCTACCTCGTGCCCGACCACCAGAACCCGACCGGCGCCACGCTCGACGAGGACGCCCGCGCCCGCGTGCGCGACCTCGCGCGGCGCACCGGCACCGTCGTGGCCGGCGACGAGGCGCTCACGGACCTCACGCTCGACGGCCCGCCCCCCGCGCCGTGGTCGGGCGACGGTCGCGCGGCCCGGGTGCTCGCGATCGGCTCGATGTCCAAGAGCCACTGGGGCGGCCTCCGCATCGGGTGGCTCCGCGGGCCGGCCGACCTGGTCACCCGGCTGGCGCTGGCCCGGCGCACCGCGGACCTCGGCACCGCCGTGCTGGACCAGCTCGTCGCCGCCGAGCTGCTGCGCCTCGGCGAGGACCCGCTGCGGCGCCGTCGCGGCCAGCTCCGGTCGGGACGGGACCTGCTGACGTCGCTGCTCGCCGAGCACCTGCCGTCGTGGCGGTACGCGGTCCCGCGGGGCGGGCAGTCGCTGTGGGTCGACCTCGGGTCGCCCGTCTCGTCGGCGCTCAGCGCGCTCGCCCTCGCGCACGGCGTGCGGGTGGCGCCCGGGCCCGCGTTCGCGGTCGACGGCACGCTCGAGGACCGGCTGCGCGTGCCGTTCACGGCGCCCCCGGACGCTCTCGTGCAGGCGGTCGACGGCCTGGCGCTCGCCTGGGCGTCACTCGGGCGAGACGGCCGTGCCCGCGCGAGCGGTGGGGCTTCGCTCCCGGCACCGGTCTGACCGCGGCGCGCGTCGCGGTGGGCGTCAGTCCGGGCGCCGCGCCCCGTACGCGTCCGACCGCGAGACGGTCGCCGCAGTCGTCAACCCGGCCGGCGCCACGTCACCTGGTCCGGCACCACCGTGAGGTCGTGCACGGGCGGCACCGCCGTGCCGTCGTTCCGCAGGCCCGCCCGGTGCACGCCCTGGTCGCGCAGCGCGCGCCACTGCAGCCCGAGCCACTCCTCGGCGTCCGACCGCGTCGCGAACACGGGCGACAGCGGACGGTCGAGCAGCTCGCCCCGGGCACCGGTGAGCTCCCAGACCCACTGGGGCCGCACGGCGGTCACGCCGGCCGCCGCGCGGTGCGGGCGGCCGCAGCGTCGCTCGCCAGCGCCCTGCCGATGCGCGAGGCCCAGAACGGGCCCTGGTAGATGAAGCCGGTGTAGCCCTGCACCAGGTCCGCGCCGGCCGCCAGGTAGGCCCGGGCGTCAGCGGCGGTGCTGATGCCACCCACCCCCACCACGACCGGGCCGGTGCCCAGCCGGTGGCGCAGGCGCGCGACGACCACCAGACCGCGGTCCAGCAGGGGCGGTCCCGAGACGCCGCCCTCACCCAGGTCGTGCGCGATCGTGGTGTTCACCGCCACGACGCCGTCCAGACCGAGCTCGGCGACCAGGTCGGCGACGGCGTCCACGTCGGCGTCGGCGAGGTCCGGGGCGATCTTGACGAGCAAGGGCACCCGGGGGCGCTGCGCCGCGGCGGCCGCCTCGTCAGCGGCCTCGCGCGTCGCCTGCAGGATCGGGCGCAGGGCGTCGACGGACTGCAGGTCCCGCAGCCCCGGCGTGTTCGGCGACGACACGTTGACGACCAGGTAGTCCGCCCACGGCGCGAGGTAGCGGGCGCTCGTCGCGTAGTCGCGCGGCGCCTCCTCGGCGGGCGTCACCTTGGTCTTGCCGATGTTGACGCCCACGACGAGCGCGCGGCCCGACGCGGTGGACCTCAGCCGGCGCAGCCGCTCCGCCACCGCCACAGCGCCCTCGTTGTTGAACCCCATCCGGTTGCGCAGCGCGCGCTGGTCGACCATCCGCCACAGGCGCGGCCGCTCGTTGCCGGGCTGCGCCTGGGCCGTCACGGTGCCGACCTCGACGAACCCGAAGCCGAGCATCGTCAGCCCGGGGACGCCGACGGCGTTCTTGTCGAAGCCCGCGGCCAGGCCGAACGGCGACGGGAACGTCCGCCCGAGCACCCGCACGGCACCGGTCGACGGGGGCGTGAGCGCGGCCCGCAGCAGGTCGCGCAGCACCGGGACCCGGGACGCGAGGCGGATCCAGGTGAACGCGACGTGGTGCGCCCGCTCCGGGTCGGTGCGGGCGAAGACCAGGCGGAAGAGGAGGCCGTACACGCCGCCCAACCTACTGGCCCGACGCCGGGCCCGGCCGGGACCCGCGTCCGTCGTCCGGCACGTCGGCCGAGGTCGCGGCGGGTGCGGCGGCTCCCGTGCGGGTGCGCCACAGCCACGCCAGGCCGAGGAACGGCAGGACCAGCGGCACGTAGCCGTACCCCTGGCCGAAGCCGGACCAGACGGTCTCGTCCGGGAAGTCGCCGGCGTCGAGCACCGAGAGCGTGCCCACGACGAGGACCCCGGCGAGCTCGACCGCCACGGCCGCCCACGCCAGGCGGCGGTGGTCCCGCGCCAGCGCGACGGTCGCCACGACGTAGACCAGTCCCGCCAGCGCGGACAGCAGGTACGCCAGCGGCGCCTCGTCGAACTTGGCGGCGATCTGGTAGCCGGCGCGGGCCGTGGCGGCGAGGGCGAACACCCCGTACACCGCGACGAGCACGCGTCCCGGTCCGGTGGCGGTGCTGCGCGGGGCAGGTCCGCGCGCGGCGGCGGTCGCGGTCATGCGGTCCCCCAGGTCTGGTCGAGGCGGAGCTGGAGGAACGCGACGGCCGCCGCCGCGACCAGCAGGACGACCGAGGACCACCGGGTGCGCTCGGCGAAGGCCCACAGCGCCGCCGCCGGCAGCAGCACGAGCTGGGTCACGACGTAGCCCCAGAACACCACCGGCTCGGCGGGGTCGGCGCCGGTGGCCTGCCGGACGCCCGCCACCACGGCCTGCACCAGCAGCAGGCCCTCGACGACGGCGGCGCCCCACAGCTGGCGCAGCACGACGGCGCGGTCCCGGACCGCGAACCACCCGGCCCAGCCGGCGAGCACCAGCGCCGCAGCGGCCACGGCGTAGAGGAGGGCGTCGGTCACGGGGCCCCACGGTACCGGGCGCACCGCTAGCATCGACGGGTGCCTCGAGTGACGTTGACCTCCGCGAACCCCGCCCGCCAGACCGCCGACGCCCTCGTCGTCGCCGTCGCCAGCTCCCCCGACGGCCCTCGCGTCGTCGGTGCGGACTGGCTGCCGACCGAGACCGCCACGCAGGTGCGCGAGCTCGCCGGCGTGCTCGGCATCACCGGCGCCGCGGACGAGGTCCGCCGGCTGCCCGCGGCCGGCTCGCTCGCCGCCCGCACCGTCGTGCTCACCGGCCTGGGCGCCGTCGACGGGCCCGTCCCGGACGTCGAGACGCTGCGTCGCGCCGCCGGTGCGGCACTGCGCGAGCTGACCGGCGTGCGCACCGTCGCCGTCGCGCTGCCCGCCGAGGACGTCGTCCGGGTCGCCGCGGTGGCCGAGGGAGCCCTGCTCGGCGCGTACGCCTACACGCGCTACCGCACCGGTGACACCGCGGCGGACGCCGCCCCCGCCGCCGAGATCGTCCTCCTCACCCCGCGCGCCCGGGACAAGGCCGCCGCGAAGGCCGTCGCCCGCGCCGAGGTGCTCGCCGCCGCCGTCCACGGCGTGCGGGACCTCGTGAACGCCGCGCCGAACGACCTCTACCCGGGTGCCTTCGCGGACGCCGCCAAGGCCGCGGTCAAGGACGCCGGAGCACGGTCGCTCAAGGTGACCGTGCTCGACGAGAAGGCGCTGGCAGCCGGCGGCTACGGCGGCATCCTGGGCGTGGGCCAGGGCTCGGCCCGCCCGCCCCGCCTGGTGAAGGTCGCCTACACGCCGTCCCGCCCGGCCGCGAAGGTCGCGCTCGTCGGCAAGGGCATCACGTTCGACTCGGGCGGCATCTCCATCAAGCCGGCCGCGGGCATGGACGCGATGAAGTCGGACATGGCAGGTGCGGCCGCCGTGCTGCACACCGTCCTCGCCGCAGCCCGGCTCGAGCTCCCGGTCGCCGTGACCGGCTGGCTGTGCCTGGCGGAGAACATGCCCTCGGGCACGGCTCAGCGGCCGTCCGACGTGCTGACGATCCGCGGCGGCAAGACCGTCGAGGTGCTCAACACGGACGCCGAGGGTCGCCTGGTGATGGCGGACGGCCTCGTCGCCGCCGTCGAGGAGAAGCCGGACGTCGTCCTGGACATCGCGACGCTCACCGGCGCGCAGCTCGTCGCGCTCGGCCCGCGGGTCTCCGCCGTCATGGGCGACGACGCGACGCGCACCGAGGTGGTGGACGCCGCGGGCGCCGCCGGCGAGGCGTTCTGGCCGATGCCGCTGCCCGCCGACCTGCGCGCCGGTCTGAAGTCGAAGGTCGCGGACATCGCGAACATCGGCGACCGGTTCGGCGGCATGCTCACCGCCGGCATCTTCCTGCAGGAGTTCGTCGGGTCCACGCCGTGGGCGCACCTCGACATCGCCGGCCCGGCGTTCAACGAGAAGGCGCCGTTCGGCTACACGCCGGCCGGCGGCACCGGCGTGGGCGTCCGCACCCTCCTGGCCCTGATCGAGGCCCGAGCCACCCGCTGACCCGCCGACGGGCGCACGCCCCCTCCCACCGGCCCGATGCCCCGTCGGAGGCTCCGACGGGGCATCGGAGGTGTCCGCGGAGACCTCCGATGACGTGCGCTGACCTCCGAACGCGTTCGGAGCCTCCGAGGGGAAGGGAGGGGTGGCGCACGTGGGCGGCGGGTTGCCGGGTGCGGGCGGTGGGCCGTGGGTCGGGAGTGCCCCGGGGGTGGTCAGCTCGGGTCGACGGCGCGGCGGGCCGCGCGCTCCTTCGCCGCCCGCTCGCGCGCGATGCGCTGCCGGCTGTTCCAGTCGCGCATCCGCTGCGGGTAGCCGGTGCGCTGGACGTCGTAGACGGGCAGGCCCAGCGAGCGCGCCAGCTCGTGGGCGGCGCGCGCGTCGGGGACCCGTCGTCGGGTCCACTCCCCGTCGGTCGCGATGAGCATGATCGTCGTCTGCGTGACGTTGGTCTGCGGCTCGACGTACGCCTCGACGCCGACGCGGGTGCGGGTGAACTCGCGCAGGTGCTCGAGGGTCTCCTCGCGGGCGGCACGGCCGGAGGGCGCGGCCTCGGGCGCGGGGCCGGCGGGGCGCGATCGGCGCAGACGGGAGAACAGACCCATGCGGCGAGGGTAACCGGCGAGCCCGAGGACCCGGTGGGGATTCACCCGGCGGGCCGACTCCGGCCCGACCGGCGCCCAGACATGGGATGACTGTCTCCAGAATCACACGTCGTGGCCGGTGGTCTGGGTCGTCCGGCCTAGGTGGAGATGACAAGATGGTCGCGGAGCACCGCGTTCCACACATGTCTGCGCCGGAGGAGTCTTCACGTGTCCGACACGACCGGGTCCGCTTTCGACATCGTCGTCCTGGGCGGAGGGAGCGGCGGTTACGCGGCTGCGCTCCGCGGCGCCCAGCTCGGCATGAGTGTCGCCCTCATCGAGGCCGACAAGGTCGGCGGCACCTGCCTGCACAAGGGGTGCATCCCCACCAAGGCCCTGCTGCACGCGGCCGAGCTGGCCGACAACGCCCGCGAGGGCTCGCACTTCGGCGTGCACACGCAGCTCACGGGCATCGACATGAACGGCGTCAACGAGTACAAGGCGTCGGTCATCGGCCGCCTGTACAAGGGCCTCCAGGGCCTCATCAAGTCGCGCAAGATCACCGTGATCGAGGGCTACGGCAAGCTCGTCGCGCAGGACGCCGTCGAGGTGAACGGCCAGCGCGTCACCGGCCGGCACATCGTGCTCGGCACCGGGTCGTACGCCCGGTCGCTGCCCGGCCTGGAGATCGGCGGGCGCGTCATCACCTCCGACCAGGCCCTGCAGCTCGACTGGGTGCCGAAGTCGGCGATCATCCTCGGCGGCGGCGTCATCGGCTCGGAGTTCGCGAGCGTCTGGAAGTCGTTCGGCGCGGACGTCACGATCATCGAGGCGCTCCCCCACCTGGTCCCGAACGAGGACGAGGCCCTGTCGAAGGCGTTCGAGCGGGCGTTCCGCAAGCGCGGCATCGCCTTCAACCTGGGCGTCCGGTTCTCCGGCGTCACGCAGGACGACAACGGCGTGCACGTCTCGCTGGAGGACGGCAAGACGTTCGACGCGGACCTGCTGCTCGTCGCGGTGGGCCGCGGCCCGTCGACGTCCGGCCTCGGCTACGAGGAGCAGGGCATCACGCTGGACCGGGGGTTCGTCATCACCGACGAGCGCCTGCACACCGGCGTCGGGAACATCTACGCGGTCGGCGACATCGTGCCGGGCCTGCAGCTCGCGCACCGCGGGTTCGCCCAGGGCATCTTCGTGGCCGAGCAGATCGCGGGCCTCGACCCGCAGCCGATCGTCGAGTCGGGCATCCCGCGCGTCACGTACTCCGACCCGGAGGTCGCGTCCGTCGGCCTGACCGAGGCGAAGGCCAAGGAGGTCCACGGGGCCGACGCCGTCGAGACCCTCGAGTACAACCTGGGCGGCAACGGCAAGAGCCAGATCCTCGGCACCACGGGCTTCGTCAAGCTCGTGCGGCAGAAGGACGGCCCGGTCGTCGGCGTCCACATGATCGGCGCCCGCGTCGGCGAGCTCATCGGCGAGGGCCAGCTCATCGTCAACTGGGACGCCTACCCCGAGGACGTCGCGGCGCTCGTGCACGCCCACCCGACGCAGAACGAGGCTCTCGGCGAGGCGCACCTGGCGCTCGCCGGCAAGCCGCTGCACGCCCACAACTGACCACTAGGCATCGAAGGAGACACGAGCGGTCATGTCCGACAACGTGCAGCTTCCCGCCCTCGGCGAGTCCGTCACCGAGGGCACCGTCACCCGCTGGCTCAAGAACGTGGGCGACCGCGTCGAGGTCGACGAGCCCCTGCTGGAGATCTCGACCGACAAGGTGGACACCGAGGTCCCCTCGCCGTTCGCCGGCGTCCTCGAGCAGATCCTCGTCCAGGAGGACGAGACCGCCGAGGTCGGCGCCGTGCTCGCGGTGATCGGCGACGGCTCCGGCGCGGGCGGCGACTCCGCCCCGGCCGAGGCCGCCCCCGCGCAGGAGGAGACCCCGGCGCCCGCCGAGCAGACGACGCAGGGCGAGGGCTACGGCGACCCGGCCCCCGAGGCCGAGACCGCCGCGCCCGCCGCCGAGCAGGAGCAGGCCGCCCCGGCCGCCGAGGCGCAGGACGGCGACGGCCAGCAGGTCACGCTCCCCGCGCTGGGCGAGTCCGTCACCGAGGGCACCGTCACCCGCTGGCTGAAGCAGGTCGGCGACACCGTCGAGGTCGACGAGCCGTTGCTCGAGATCTCGACCGACAAGGTCGACACCGAGGTGCCGTCGCCGTTCGCGGGCACGCTGCAGCAGATCCTGGTCGGCGAGGACGAGACCGCCCAGGTCGGCGCCCCGCTCGCCGTGATCGGCTCGGGCTCCGCCCCGACGGCGTCGGCCCCGGCCCAGGACGGCGCCGCGCAGGCGTCGGCCCCCGCCGCGACCGAGGCCGCGCCGCAGGTCGCCGCGCCGGAGGAGGCGCCCGCGCCGACGCCGGCCCCGGTGCCCGCCCCGACGCAGTCGGCACCCGCCCAGCCCGCACCCGCCCCGGCCGCGCCCGCGCAGCAGGCCGCGCCCGCGCAGGCCCAGGGCTCGTACCTCACGCCGCTGGTCCGCAAGCTGGCCGCCGAGAAGGGCGTCGACGTCGCGACGCTGACCGGCACCGGCGTGGGCGGGCGCATCCGCAAGGAGGACGTGCTGGAGGCGGCCGCGAAGGCCGAGGAGGCCGCCCGTGCGGCCGCCGCGCAGCAGGCCCCCGCCGCCGCGCCGTCGGCCCCGTCCGCCCCGGCGGCCGCGGCCAGGCCGGTCGAGCCGTCGCCCCTGCGGGGCACCACCGAGAAGGCCAGCCGCCTGCGGCAGGTCATCGCGGAGCGCATGGTCGACGCGCTGCACAGCCAGGCGCAGCTGACCTCCGTGGTCGAGGTCGACGTCACCAAGGTGGCCCGGCTCCGCGCGAAGGCGAAGGACTCCTTCAAGGCCCGCGAGGGCGTCAACCTCACGTTCCTGCCGTTCTTCGTCCAGGCCGCGGTCGAGGCGCTCAAGGTGCACCCGAAGATCAACGGCGTGCTCGAGGGCAAGGAGATCACCTACCACGGCTCCGAGAACATCGGCATCGCGGTCGACACCGAGCGCGGCCTGGTCGTGCCGGTCATCCGGGACGCGGGCGACCTCAACCTGGCGGGCATCGGCCGCAAGATCGCCGACCTCGCGGGCCGCACGCGCGCCAACAAGGTCACCCCGGACGAGCTGTCCGGCGCGACCTTCACGGTGACCAACACGGGCTCGGGCGGCGCGCTGTTCGACACGCCGATCGTCCCCGGCGGCACCTCCGCGATCCTCGGCACCGGCGCGATCGTCAAGCGTCCGGTGGTCGTCAAGGGTCCGGACGGCGAGGAGGTCATCGCGATCCGGTCCATGTGCTACCTCGCGCTGTCGTACGACCACCGGCTGGTGGACGGCGCGGACGCGTCGCGGTACCTCATGACGGTGAAGCAGCGGATCGAGGAGGGCGCGTTCGAGGCCGAGGTCGGCCTCTGACCTGCGCCTGACCCGCGCCTGACGCAGCACACGGACGCCCCGGCAGCCCCAGCGGCCGCCGGGGCGTTCGCACGTCCGCGTCCCGGTCGCGTTGACGGTCCCGGTCGACCCCGTTAGCGTGCTGGCGCCTTTTCGACAACCGACGTCGAAATTTCGGCTCCCGGCCAACGAGGATGTGACCGATGACTGAGCAGCGCCCGCCCGACCCTCGCCCCAGCACCCCGCCCGTACCCGACCACCCCGCACCGCCCGCACACCCCGGCCGCACCCGCCGCACCCGCCGCACCCGCGGTCGGGCGCTGGCCGCGGGCGTGGCCGCGCTCGGCCTCGCGGCCACCCTGGCCGGCACGGCCACCGGCCCAGCGGCCGCGGCACCGGCCGCCGCGCCCGTGCCCGCCGCCGTCGACGACGCGCTGCTGCGCACCTGGCTCGCCGACACCTACACCTCGCTCGACGCCATGACCGCCCCCGCCACCGGGCTCGTCGCGGACAACATCGCGAGCTCGCTCGACCCGGCGACCGCCAGCGCGTACACGTCGCCCACCAACATCGGCGGCTACCTGTGGTCGACCGTCGTCGCGCGCGACCTGGGCCTGCTCGACGCGGACGACGCCTACCAGCGCATGTCGACGACGCTCGCGACGCTGGAGACGATGGACCGGCACGACGAGTCCGGCATGTTCTACAACTGGTACGACCCCGCCACGGGCGACCGGGTCGACACGTGGCCCGACGACGGCGCGGTCGTGGAGCACTTCCTGTCGTCGGTCGACAACGGCTGGCTCGCGGCGGCGCTGCGCGTGGTCGCGTCGGCGGAGCCCCGGCTCGCCGGCGACGCCACCGCGCTCTACGACTCGATGCACTTCGGCGTCTACTACAACCCCGACGGCCGGCCGGACCTCGGCGTCGGCCTGATCCGCGGCGGCTTCTGGGACGAGGAGCCCTCGGGCTGCTCCGTCCCCGGGAACTACCAGGGCGGCACGACGGTGTACTACACCTGCCACCACTACGACACGACGGTGTCCGAGACCCGCATCGCGCTGTACCTCGGCATCGCGGACGGCGAGATCCCGCCGGAGGCCTACTGGGGCACCTACCGGACCTTCCCGTCGACGTGCGACTGGTCCTGGCAGGAGCAGCGGCCCAGCGGCGTGACCCGCACCTACGACGGCATCGACGTCTACGAGGGCGTCTACCACGACGGCGACGCGGCGCTCGTCCCGGGGTGGGGCGGCTCGATGTTCGAGGCCCTGATGCCGGACATGCTGGTGCCGGAGTCCGAGTGGGCGCCGCGGTCCTGGGGCGTGAACCACCCGCTGGTCGTGGCGGCGCAGAAGCGGCACGGGCTCGACGTGGCCGGCTACGGCTACTGGGGCTTCTCCCCCGCCAGCAACCCGCACGGCGGCTACGCCGAGTACGGCGTCGACTCCCTCGGCCTGCGGTCCGACGGCTACCTGTCCGACGGCACGACGGACGTCGACCTCGGGTTCCACGGTTGCCGCGAGGCGACGAACCCCGCACCCCAGTTCGGCGACGGGGTCGTCACGCCGCACGCGGCGTTCCTCGGCCTCGAGTACGACCCGGAGGGCGTCGTGGAGAACCTCACGCGGCTGGCGTCCGACTTCGACGTCTACGGGCCCGGCGGGTTCGCGGACGCCGTGGCGGTGCGGTCCGGGACCGTCGCGCAGCGCCACCTCTCGCTCGACCAGGCGATGATCGTCGCGGCCATCGGCAACTACCTCGGCGACGGCCTGCTGCGCGACCACGTGGTCGGCCCGGACATGACCGAGCGGCTGCGTCCCGTGCTCGCCGCAGAGGTGTTCTCCTCGGCGGCGGCGCCCGTCACCCCGGTCGTCACGGACCCGGTGCCGGGGTCCGCGGTGGCGCGCATCGAGCGCCTGGCGGGCACCGGCGAGCCCGGTGCGCACCTCACCGTCGCCGGGCCCGACGGCGCCGCGTGGTGCACGGCGGATGTCGACGCCGACGGCGCGTGGGCGTGCGAGGGCGCTCCTGTCACCGACGCCGGCGGGCACACGCTCGCGGTCTCGACGACCAACGACGCCGGGTTCACGGTGACCGGAGAGGCCGTCACGCTGCGTGTCGCCGCGGCACCCGGGCCGGACCCCGAGCCCCTGCCGGCGGAGCCCGGCGTCGTGGACCCCGGGGCCGAGGAGCCCCGGGACGGCGTCGACAGCGGCGTGTCCGCCGAGGGTCCGGCCGCCGGCGGGACACCGCGCGACCTGGCGACCACCGGTGCCTCCCTCGCGCTGCCTCTGGGCCTCGCGGCCGCGGCGCTGGCCGGCGGCGCGGGGCTCGTCGTCGCGCGGAGCCGGCGCCGGAAGCGGGCCTGACCCGCGCGGCCGGCCGGACCGCCCGTGCCCCCGCGTCGTCCGGCGCGGGGGCACGGGCACCGCGTCCCGGCGCAGCCCCCGGGTCCGTCCGGGCGCCCGGTCAGCGCGGCGGTGCCGTCGAGGACCGCACCACCAGCGTCGTGGCCAGCTCCAGGTGCGCGGGGCCCCGCAGCCCCTCCCGAGCCCGGTGGACGAGGCTCACCGCGGCGTCGCCCATCTCCGCCAGCGGCTGCCGCACGGTCGTGAGCGCCGGATCCAGCCAGGCCGCCACCGGCAGGTCGTCGAAGCCGGTCACCGCGAGGTCGTCCGGCACCCGCAGCCCGTGCTCCCGTGCGGCGCGCAGGACGCCGAGCGCGGTGTCGTCGCTCCCTGCCACGACGGCCGTCGGCGGGTCGTCGAGCTCCAGGAGCAGGTTCGCGGCCCGGAAGCCGCCGTCCACCGAGTAGTCGCCGGTGCGCACCAGGTCGTCGTCGCCGCCGATACCCGCCTGGATCAGGGCGGTCCGGTACCCTGCGAGCCGCGCGACCGCGTTGTCCTGCTCCAGCGGGCCCGTGATGGTGGCGATGCGCCGGTGGCCGAGACCCACCAGGTGCGCCGTGGCGTCCAGGCCGCCGCGGAAGTTGGTCGCGCCGACCACCAGCACGTCGGCGTCGCAGCGCGTGCGCGGGTCGACGACCACTACCGGGACGCGCGCCCGGGCGAGCTCCGCACGCGAGGCCGCGTCCGGCACGCCCACCACGCTGACCAGGCCGTCGGTGCCGCGGTCGAGCGCGTGCCGCACCCACGCGCCGCACGCCTGCGCGTCCGGGTCGACCGTCACGACGAGATCCGACCCGAGCCGGGCCGCCGCCTGCGCCGCACCCCGGACCACCGCCTCCGCCCACGTCGAGTCGAGGTCGACCACCCGCAGGTCGAGCAGCCCGGTGCGGCGGCTGCCCGACGGACGGATCGTGTACCCGTGCCGGGCCAGGGCCTCCGTGACCCGCGCGCGGGTGGCCGCCGCGACGTCGCGGCGGGAGTTCAGCACCTTCGACACCGTGGGCACGGACACGCCGGCCTCGGCGGCCACCACGGCCAGCGGCGGCGGGCCGACGGAGCCGGCGGGCTCCGTCGCGGACGTGCCGGCGGCGGTCGGTCGGGCGGCGGCCTCCATGGCGCTCCACCCTAGGGGGTGCACCGCGCGCGGTGAGCGGCGCCTCGCGCGTAGGGTCGGCGCATGATCGTGGTGGTGGCGGGCTCGAGCGGACTGATCGGGACTGCGCTGGTCGCGCGGCTGACGGCGGAGGGGCACGAGGTCCGGCGTCTCGTCCGACGCCCCGCGCGGACCCCGGACGAGCGCACCTGGGACCCGGACGCCGGTGTGCTCCCGCCGGAGGCCCTGGCGGGCGCGGACGCGGTCGTGAACCTCGCCGGCGCCGGCGTCGGCGACAAGCGGCTCACCGCCGATCGCAAGCGCGTCGTCCTGGAGTCCCGGACCCGCAGCACGGGCCTGATCGCCTCGACGGTCGCCGCCCTGGACGACCCGCCCCGCGTGCTGCTGCAGGGGTCGGCCACCGGAGCGTACGGCGAGCGGGGTGACGACGTCGTCACGGAGGACGAGCCCTACGGCTCCACGTTCCTGGCAGGCGTCGTCCGGCGGTGGGAGGCGGCTGCGGCCCCCGCCGTCGAGCACCCGGGGGTGCGGGTGGTGCTGCTGCGCACCGGGATCGTGCTGTCACCGCGGGGCGGTGCGCTCGGGCGGCTGCTGCCGCTCGTCCGGCTCGGGCTCGGCGGCCCGCTGGGCAGCGGTCGGCAGTACTGGAGCTGGATCACGCTGGAGGACGAGGTGCGTGCCGTCCTGCACCTGCTCGACGCGCCGGTGTCCGGCCCGGTCAACCTGGTCGCGCAGCCGGCGACCCAGATCGAGATCGTCCGGGCGCTCGCCGCACGGCTGCACCGGCCCGCCGTGCTGCCGGTCCCGGCCTGGGCGATGCGGGTGGCGCTCGGGGAGTTCTCGCAGGAGGTCCTCGGCTCGCTGCGCGCCATCCCCGACGCGCTGACCGCCGCCGGCTTCGTCCACCTGCACCCCACCCCGGAGGCAGCGGCGGCTGCGCTGCTCCCCTGACTCCTGCCGACGGCCGCGGGCCCGGGACCGGACGCGCGTCGGGTCGCCGTCAGCCGTCGAGCCGGACCACGCGCTCCTCGTCCGCCGCGACCCGCGCCGCGTCGAGGACCAGCGCCGTGACCACGGCGTCCGCGGGGTCGACGGGGACGGGACCGGCGCCCCGCACCCACGCCTCGACCGCGCGGTAGAAGTCCGCGTGCCCGCCAGGGGCGCGGCGCACGGGGACCCGCTCGTCGCCGTGCACCAGCCAGCCCTCGTGCTCACCCGCCGCCTCGTCGTCGAGCGCCGAGAACGGCGTCGCCTCCCCCTCGAAGCTGGTGACGAGGTACGCCGCCCGGTCGCCGAGCACCCGCGTGCGGGGGCCCGGGGCCCCGACGAGACCACCGGCCTGCAGGTGGCTGATGACCGCGGTGCCGTCCGGCCGGACGGCGTGCGTGAGCGCGAGGAACACGTCGTCGGTGGCCGGCGTCGTGAGGCTCCGCAGCTCGGCGTGCACGGACGCGACCGGGCCGAAGAGCTGGACCGCCGAGTCGACCAGGTGCGCGCCCAGGTCGAGCAGGAGCCCCCCCGCGCGCGTGTCGTTCTCCTTCCAGCGGTCCTGCGGGACGGGGCGCCACCGCTCCCACCGCCGCTCGAACCGGTGCACCCGCCCGAGCTCCCCCGCGTCCAGCAGGGCACGCAGCGTGAGCTGCTCCGGGTCCCACCGCCGGTTCTGGAACACGGTCAGCCGGTCCCCCGCCTCGGCGCCGAGGCGCGCGAGCTCGGCGGCCTCGTCGGCGCTCGGGGCCAGGGGCTTGTCGACGACCACCGGCAGCCCGGCGGCCAGCGCGAGGCGGACGTGCTCGACGTGGTCGCCGGTCGGACTGGCCACCACGACGACGTCCAGCGCGTCCGCGTGCGCCAGCAGCGCCGGCACGTCCGGGTCGACGGCCACGTCCGGCCAGTCCCGTGCCGCGGCGGTGGCACGCGCCGGGTTGCGGCTGACCACCCGGACCACACGCGCGCCGACGTCCCGCAGCAGGCGCGCGTGGATCCCCCGCCCCGCCGATCCGTAGCCGACCAGTCCCACCCGAAGCGTGTCCGTCATGGCCGACACCCTAGGCCCGGCCCGCGTCCTCACCGGTGGCGGCAGCGTCCTGTCCCGCGGGCGAGCGGGACAGCCTCGACGGCCACCAGGTGCGCGCGCCGACGTCGTGCACCAGCGCCGGCACGAGGAGGCTGCGCACCACGAGGGTGTCGAGCAGCACGCCGAACGCCACGATGAACGCGAGCTGCGCCAGGAACAGCAGCGGGATGACGCCGAGCGCCGCGAACGTCATCGCCAGCACGACGCCCGCGGACGTGATGACGCCGCCCGTGACCGCCAGGCCGCGCAGGACGCCGTCGCGCGTCCCGACGCGCACGCTCTCCTCGCGCACCCGCGTCATGAGGAAGATCGAGTAGTCCACCCCGAGCGCCACGAGGAACGTGAAGGCGTACAGCGGCACGGCCGGGTCCGCGCCCGGGAAGTCGAGGACGTGGTCGAACACCAGGGCCGCGACCCCCAGCGCGGCGGCGAACGACAGCACGTTGGCCAGCATCAGGAGCACCGCCGCCAGCACGGACCGCAGCAGCAGCATGAGGATCAGCAGGATCACCACGAGCACGACCGGCACGATCACCCGCAGGTCGCGGGTCCCGGCGTCCTGGGCGTCGAGCGTCTCGGCCGCGGCGCCGCCGACCAGGGCGTCGGGCGCGACCTCGTGGACGGCCTCCCGCAGGCGTCCGACGGTCGCGACGCCCTCGGTGGTGTCGGCGGCGGCCTCGGTGGTCACGTCGACCCGGACGCGGCCGTCGACCACGACCGGGTCCGCCTGCGGGGCGGCACCCGGTGCCCCGGCGGCGGACTCGCCACCCGCGGACGCCTCGTCGCCCGGCGCGCCGGCGTCGTCCCCGCCGGACGCGCCGTCCGCAGCAGCCGCGTCGGTGCCGCCCGCAGCGCCCGCGTCCGCGCCGCCCGGGGCGCCCGTCGCGGACGCACCGGTGTACGGCGCCGCCGCCTGCACGCCCTCGACCTCGAGCGCGGCCTCGACGACCGCGTCGGCCTCGTCGGTGTCCACCACGACGACCGCGGGCTGCACGACGCCCGCCGGGAAGTGCGCGGCGAGCACCTCCTCGCCGGCGACGGAGTCGACGTCCGTCAGGAACACGTCCGCCTGGCTGGTGCCGGACGCCTGGAACGTCGGCACGAACGCCGCGCATGCCAGGAGCACCACGCTGGTCGCGATCCACACGACGCGGTCACGGCGCCCGACCCAGCGGGCGAGGCGACCCCACAGGCCCGTGGCGGGCAACGGGTCGCGGGCGCTGCCCGCGGCGACGTGCGCGCCGGCGCTGGAGGCCCCGGCGGGGGCCGGCTCGTCCGCCGCACCGACCGGCGCGGCGGCGTGCGCGGCGGCGTGCGGTCGCGGGATGCGCGGCCAGAACAGCGCACGCGACCGCGGGCCGGCCACCAGGAGCAGCAGCGGCAGCAGGGTGAACGCGGCGAGGAACGCCGATGCGATGCCGATCGCCCCGACGGGTCCGAGGCTCCGGTTCGACGCCAGGTCGGACAGCAGGAGGCACAGCAGACCCGCGACGACGGTGCCCGCGGACGCGGCGATCGGCTCGAGGCTGCGGCGCAGGGCCCGGCGCATCGCGGCGGCGGGCCGCTCGACGAGACGTAGCTCCTCGCGGTACCGGGCCACGATGAGCAGCGCGTAGTCGACGGACGCCCCGACGACGAGGATCGAGAGGATGCCCTGCGCCTGGCCGTTGAGGGTCAGCGCGCCGGAGTCCGCGAGGTGGTAGACCGCCAGCGCGGCGGCGCACAGCGCGAACACCGCCGTGAGGATGACCGCGAGCGGGAGGAACGGCGAGCGGTAGACGAGCACGAGGATGACGAGGACGGCGCCCAGCGCGACGAGCAGCAGCACGCCGTCGATGCCGCCGAACGCGTTCGTGAGGTCCGCGACGAAGCCGCCGGGCCCGGTGACCCAGGCGTTCAGCCCCGTCTCCCCGGCGCTGTCGGCGGTGGCGCCGAGCTCCTCGGCGAACGTGTCGCGCACCGCCTGGACGACCGCCCCCACGACGCTCTCGTCGTCGGCGAGCGCCTGCTCGGTCGCGTCCGCGTCGAGCGACAGCGGGACCAGCAGCGCCTCGCCGTCCTCGGAGGGCACGACGACCGGGTCGCCGGTGAGCACGTCCCCGATGGTGGCGGGGTCCCCGGCGGCGGGGTCCGCGCCGGGGATCGCGACACCCGGCAGGTCCTCCACCACCGGCTGCACGGCGGCGAGCGCCTGCGGGTCGAGCGCCCCGCCGCCCTCGGGCGCCAGGACGACCAGCACGGGCAGCGACTCCGACTCGGTGAACCCGGCCGAGAGCTCCGCGGCACGCGTCGACTCGGCGGACGACGGCAGGAACGCCGCCGAGTCGTTCGTCTGCACCTGCGACAGCCGGCCCTGCGCCATCCCACCGAACGCGCCGACCGCCAGCCACGCCGCGGCGACCGCCAGCACCAGCAGACCGCTCCCGACCCCGCGCAAGATCCTCAGCATGCTGAGCACTATGCGGGACGCGCGCGCTTCCGGCAACATGAGCCGGGACACGGCGCGGCGAGCGCCAGGGAGGACACCAGGTGGAGCGGTACGGGGAGCACGGCGCGGCCGACCAGCACCCCCGCTGGGAGTCGATGGCCGCACCCGACCCCTCCGGCTGGCCGGTCGGCCGCCTGCTGTCCGCGGCGGCCCGGCGCGTCGAGCGCGACTGGAACGCCCACCTCGCCGGCTGGGATCTCAACCACGCCAGCCAGCCGGTGCTCGTGATCCTGCTGCGAGGGCCCCGCACCCAGGCCGAGCTCGCGGCCGCGTGCGAGGTCACCGAGCAGACGATGAGCCGCGTGCTGGCGCGCATCGAGCGGGCCGGCTACGTCACGCGCACCGCGCACGCGACGGACCGCCGCAAGCAGCAGGTGTCCATCACCGACGCCGGGCGCGCGGCGGTGCTCGCGGCGTCCGACCCGGAGGCGGCCGAGCAGCTCGTCACCGAGGGGCTGACCCCCGAGCAGGTCGAGCAGCTGCGCCACCTGCTGCTGCTCGTGGCCCGCCGCGACGCGGGCTGACCGTCCCGGCGGCCGCGCTCAGCCCCGCTCGACGCGCTGCGGGCGCGACAGCTCGCGGGCGATCCCCGCCGCCCACTCCTCGACGTCCTCGAAGTCCCGGAAGTCCCCCGGCTGCGCGTCGATCATCGCGACCAGCGCCCGCTCCGCGAGCCCCAGCTCCTCCCGCTCGAGCCTGCCGGCGAAGCACCGGGTCTCCCGGGCGCGGACCCGGCGGGCGACGACACCCACGTCGTCCGGCTCCCCCGCGGGCAGCGGCGGGGTGCCGACCGGGCCGGACCAGAACAGCCACACCGGCAGCGACGCCAGACCGCCCGCCAGCCGGTCCACGAGCTCCCGGAGAGCCGCCGCCAGCCGCCCCACGTACACCGACGAGCCGAGCACGACGGCGTCGTAGCCGTCGAGCGCCCGGACGTCGTCCGGGTCCGTCTCCGTCACCTGGTGGCCCGCGTCCCGCAGGACCTGCGCGACGGCCTGGCCGATCTCCCTCGTCCCGCCGTGCCGGGACGCCACCGTCACCAGGACCCGCATCGTCGCCTCCCCCGCGCTCCGCGCCGTGGCCCCCGCGCCGCGGCTGTCCGCCCAGGCTCGCGCGCTCCGTCGCGCCAGCGCCAGGGACGGAGGTCCCCGCCCTCCCGTCCGGCGGACCCCCGCACGCCGGTAGACTCCACGGTCATGGCCCGTGACAAGTCCGCGTCCGCGAACGCGCCCGCGAAGCCCGCCAAGGTGAAGAAGACCCGGTGGTACCACCAGGTCTGGCAGGCGTACCAGATGACCCGCGAGCAGGACCCCGCGGTCACCTGGCTGATCCTCGCGGTGTTCTTCGGCGTCGTCGCCGTGGGCCTGCTCATCGGCCTGCTGTGGGGCCCGTGGCTGTACATGCTCCTGCTGAGCCTGCCGTTCGCGGCGCTCGCGGCCATGTTCACGCTGACGCGCCGGGCCGAGCGCGCCGCCTACGCGCGCATCGAGGGCCAGCCGGGTGCCGCGATCTCCGCACTGGGTACCATCCGCCGCGGCTGGACGTTCACGCAGGAGCCCGTCGCCGTCGCCCCGCGCACCCAGGACATGGTGTTCCGCGGGGTGGGCCGGCCGGGCATCGTGCTCATCGGCGAAGGACCGGCGCACCGCATCGACAAGCTCCTCGAGTCCGAGCGCAAGCGCACGGCCCGCGTCCTGCAGGGCGTGCCGATCACGGTCATCGAGGTCGGGCGCGAGGAGGGCCAGGTCCCGCTGCCGCAGCTCGCGCGCAAGGTCCAGCGCCTCAAGCCGCAGCTGACCAAGCAGGAGGTCGGCGAGGTCGTCAAGCGCCTCCAGGCGCTCGGTGCCGTGAAGATGCCGGTGCCGAAGGGCATCGACCCGATGCGCGTGCGCCCCGACCGCAAGGGCATGCGCGGCCGCTGACGCCGGCCACCCGGGACACGCGCGACCTGCGAGCACCCCGGGCCCCTCGGGCACCCCGGGCACCCTGCGCCCCCACCCGCCCCGGGGCGTTCGGATCCGTTCGCACCGACACGCCCGGCGCGTCCGCACGTTCGGATCCGAACGGCGCGAGGCGGGGCGGGTGAGCGGGTCAGCGGCGCACGATCGCCGTGCCCGCCGCGCGGTCGTGCAGGCCGCGGCCGTCCGCGTCCCACACGACGGCCGGGATCACCAGGCACAGCAGCACCGTGCGGACGAGGCCGAGCAGCAGGTTCGGCGGGACGTCCGGCCCGGCGTCGGGCGCGGGCCCGTCACCGGTGTCGAGGAGCGTGCGCGGCGGCGCCACCCGCCGCACCCGGATGCCGAGCAGCCGGTGCCCGAGCGTCGTGCCGATCGTGCCGACCAGCAGCGCGTTCTCGAGGGCGAACACCGCGAGCGTCGCCCAGGCCTGCGCGTCGGGAGGGAAGAACGCGAACGCGATGAGCTGGCAGACGAACCAGTCGACGACGAGCGCCACGACGCGCCGGCCGAGCGGGGCCTGCGAGCCGCGCCCCTCCGGCGGCAGCCCGAGCCGGCTCCCCCGGGCGGTGCCCGGCTGACCGGTGGGCGGGCCGGACAGCCACGACCCGACGTCCTCGCGATCGACCATGCGACCACGGTAACCGGCCCCGCACGGGGTGCCTGCACCCCCACGTCACACGGTCGCAACGCAGGACGGGGGTCACGTAACACGTCGGAAACAATCGGTACACCCCAGGGAAACTGCGCCGCCCTAGCCTCGTCGTGCCCGACTGAGGGCAAGCCAACCCGAGGAGCAGCGGATGTTCAGCAAGCCAGAGGAAGTCCTGGCCTTCATCAAGAGCGAGGACGTCAAGTTCGTCGACGTCCGGTTCTGCGACCTGCCCGGCGTGATGCAGCACTTCAACGTGCCTGCCGCCTCCGTGGACGAGAGCTTCTTCGTCGAGGGCCAGATGTTCGACGGGTCCTCGATCCGCGGCTTCCAGGCCATCAACGAGTCGGACATGAAGCTCATCCCCGACGTGACGACGGCCTACCTGGACCCGTTCCGCGCCGAGAAGACCCTCTGCCTGAACTTCCACATCGTCGACCCGTACACCGACGAGCCCTACAGCCGCGACCCGCGTCAGGTCGCCGCGAAGGCCGAGGCGTACCTGCGGTCCACCGGCATCGCGGACACGGCGTTCTTCGCCCCCGAGGCCGAGTTCTACATCTTCGACGACGTGCGCTTCGAGACGAAGCAGAACACGTCGTACTACTCGATCGACTCCATCGAGGCCGCCTGGAACACGGGCCGCGTCGAGGAGGGTGGCAACCTCGGCCACAAGACCCCCTACAAGGGCGGCTACTTCCCGGTCCCGCCGGTCGACCACTTCGCCGACCTGCGCGACAAGATCTCGCTGCAGCTCGACGCCCTCGGCCTGCAGGTCGAGCGCGCGCACCACGAGGTCGGCACGGCCGGCCAGGCGGAGATCAACTACCGCTTCGACACGCTCGCCAAGTCGGCCGACAAGGTGCAGCTGTTCAAGTACGTCGTGAAGAACGTGGCGCACGCCGAGGGCCGCACCGCGACCTTCATGCCGAAGCCGCTGTTCGGCGACAACGGCTCGGGCATGCACGTGCACCAGTCGCTGTGGAAGGACGGCAAGCCGCTGTTCTTCGACGAGAAGGGCTACGGCGGCCTGTCCGACCTCGCCCGCTGGTACATCGGCGGCCTGCTCAAGCACGCCCCGTCGCTGCTGGCGTTCACGAACCCGACGGTGAACTCCTACCACCGCCTGGTCCCGGGCTTCGAGGCGCCGGTCAACCTGGTCTACTCGGCCCGCAACCGCTCGGCGTGCATCCGCGTCCCCGTGACCGGCTCGAACCCGAAGGCCAAGCGCATCGAGTTCCGCGTGCCGGACCCGTCGTCCAACCCGTACCTGGCCTTCGCGGCCATGCTGATGGCGGGCCTCGACGGCATCCAGAACCGCATCGAGCCGCCGGAGCCGGTCGACAAGGACCTGTACGAGCTGCCCCCGGAGGAGCACGCGCTCATCCAGCAGGTCCCGGGCTCGCTCGCCGAGGTGCTCGACAACCTCGAGGCGGACCACGACTGGCTGACCGCCGGCAACGTCTTCACGCCGGACCTCATCCAGACCTGGATCGACTACAAGCGCTCCGCCGAGGTCGACCCGATCCGGCTGCGCCCGCACCCGCACGAGTTCGAGCTGTACTACGACGTGTGACCGTGAACCCCTCGTTGACCTGGGCAAACGCTCTGGCGTGAGGCTCTAGGTCCGCAGGGAGTCCGCAGAACGCGCGCCGTTCGTCTGGACCGAGGCGACCCGCTCGGCTATCGCTGCTCCGATGGCCGTCCGGGTCGCCTCTTCCGTGTCCGGCCACAGGTGCCCGTAGGTGTCCAGCGTCGTCTTCGCGCTCGCGTGGCGAAGACGCGCCTGGACGACCTTCACGTCGGCACCGGCCGCGATGAGCGCACTCGCGTAGTAGTGCCTCAGGTCGTGGAACCGGAACGTGTCTGGCAGCACGAGAGCACGCGCCGTCTCGGCTGCCTCGCGCGCCTTCGCGACCGCGCGCTTCGACGCTCGAGGCTGGTGCGCCAGGTTCTCGGCGTCCTCGGTCGGCTTGGCCGCCCTGATCGCGAGCCGCTTCCGCGCGGCCCGGACGGCACGCTCGACCTGCCACGGGCCGACCTGCTCACCGAGCGGCGTCCTCAGCAGCCAGGTGCCGCGCACCGCTCCGTCCGCGAGCATGTTCGCCAGGTTCCGCGGGATCGGCACCGGCGTCATGCTGATCTCGGTCTTGAGCGGTTCGGCGGGGTACTGCACCGTGGGGTTGACGATCCCCCGGGCGAAGTCGACGTCATCGGTCGGCTGCCCGCACGCCTCGGCGACCCGCAGCCCGACGAAGGCGCCCAGCAGCACCGCCTTGCGCAGGTGCTCGGGGAACTCGTCGTACAGCGCCCACACCTGGGCCGTGGTGGCCACGTAGGGCCGCTGCTTGCCCATCCCCGGCGTGGTACGACGGGAGCACGGCGAACGCGCCACGATCCCGTCGTGCACCGCGTCCCGGTACACCTGCGCCAGCCTGGCGTGGATCGCGTAGACGAACGAGTCCGCCAGCCCGGCGCCCTTGAGCTCCGCCATCCACGACTTCACCTCTGACGGGCGCACGTCCCCCAGCCGGCGCTTGCCGAACTTCTTGCGGATGTGGTTCGCGTGCACCTTCGCCTGCCGCACGGTCGACGGCCGGCGCGTGCCGTAGCCGTCGAGCCAGGTGTCGAGCCACTGGTCGATCGTCGTCTTCGCGGTCTTCGGGTCCACGTAGGTGCCCGTCACCACCGCGGTGGTGACCTCGTCCAGCCAGCGCTGCGCGTCGACCTTGCGCTGGAAGTGCTTGGCGTGCTCGCGGCCCGCATCGTCGCGGTACCGGGCCCGCCACACCCCGTCGGGACGCCTCTTGACGCTCGCCATGGCCAGCCTCCTCAGCGCCGCTCTGCGGAACCGGTCGGATGCCCTGGCGCCCGCCGCCGTGCGTGCACGAGAAGCACGGTGCTCACCGCTCGCAGCCGTAGCTCGGGCCGGGGGTCGCCCGGACGTCGAGTGCGCGCTCCGCATGGGCACGTCCGTCGATCGGCGAGTCGGGTGGGCCGGTCGGGCGGCCGACGCCCAGGAACGTGCCGGCGGAGTCGACCCTGATGGCCGCCGCGACGACGTCGGCGTGGCGCTCTGCCAGCGACTCACGCAGGGCGTCGGGCAGCGCCACCGGGCGGTTGGCGTGCGCGTCCGCGGCGTCGACCCAGGCCGCCTCGTCCGGCTGGACGGCGAAGCGCAGGCACGCGGCCTGCACGCCGCGGGCCGGGGCTGTGAGCTCAGGATCGGTGATGGCGTCGCGCAGGACGTAGCCGAGGTCGACCGCAGCGACCAGACCCCGGTGGACCTCCAGGCTTGCCGCTCGTAGGTCGGCACGCTCGGCCATGGTCGCCGGATCGGCGTGACCGCCGAGGTCGGCGGTGATCTCCCGCAGGGACGCGCGCAGCTCGGTTCCGGAGCGCAGGAGGTCCGGGTCGACTCGGCGGGCCCGACCGGAGATCTGCTCGAGGTCGCCACCCAGCCGCGCCCAGGCCTCGTCGAGCAGGCCGAGCGCCGGCTGCAGCCGCTCGGTGTGCTGCTCGATGTCGATGACGCCCCGGTGCGCTGCCGCGGCGAGGATCAGGCCACCGGTCATCGTCAGGTCCCGCTCGACCTTGACCGTGAACAGCAGGTCCGCGGTGGTCGGAGACGCCGCCAGGGTCCGACGAGCCTGGACGTCCCACGAGGCCACGGCCTGCTCCAGACGCGCGGGCTCGACGGGCTCGCGATGCTGCCCGGTCAACCCGGCGGGCCAGCGCCCCTGCAGGTACGCCGACGCGAGCTGTTCGGCGGCACCGATCCGGACCAGCAGGTTGTGCGACTGATCGGCCGACTGCCCCGGGCCGAGCCGGTGCTTCGCGTTCAGCACGCGGCGCAGGTCGCGATTGTACTGCCACAGCGCCCGACCGACGCCGTGGGAGGCGACGTACACCACGTGCATGATGCGGGTCCGCGCGGCCTCGGAGTCCAGGTGGCCAGCTTCGCTGAGTCGCGCGGTCGGGTGCCGACGCGAGGAGACCATCTCGGCGGCGCGGGACAGGTTCTCCACCACCCGTTCCAGGTGCGGGTCACTCTCACCGGCACCCGGCCAGCCGGTGCGCTGCTGGGTTCTGTGCATCCCCAGCGTCAGCTTGTGGATCCGCTCCAAGCTCGGGTTGCCGGTCCGGTCCGGGAACGACGACCACAGATCGGCCGCCGCCTCGATGACCTCGCCCCACGACCGTGCCTTGGCCTTCGCGGTGTCCGGCGGCGCGTCCCACAAGAGCTCTCGGGCGGCGATGTCGGCGTCCAGCAGCAGGTCCCCGACCGTCCGCTCGTCGTCGGGCTCCGGCGGCGTTGTGGCGCGCGAGTGGCCCGTCGTCGCCGTCACGAGACGGCCCCCGCCTCGGCGACCAGGTCGTCGAGGTCGACGAGCACCGCCGTCGCACCGGCGGGGAACGCCTCGGACGGGTAGCGACGAGCGGTGTCGCTGGCCACCCGGATGAGGTCACCGACGGTGGACGACGGGCCCGCGTGGATGACGACGTCCTCGAGGTCGCCGTCCAGCTCGGCGGGTAGCAGCGCCAGAGCTCGCGAGGCGACGACCTGCGCACCGAGGGCCAGAGAGTGCTGGTCGGGGTCGATCCCACCCGCCGTCGACGGTGTATCGGCCGCCGCCGTCAGGAGTGCGACGACCTGCATCCACGTGGACGTCGGGTCGATGCGGTTCGGCTCGCTCATCGTCCTGCTCCCATTGCTGGCCGGGTCGCTCCCAGGGGGCCACATCCGAGCCGACGCGTGGGTGCCGCGGCGGCTGCCTGTGGACAACGCCATTCGTGTGGTGATCCAGGGGACAGTTCCTTCACCGGCCGAAGGCCGGCCGACCGCGCCTGGGTGGTCAGGCGGAGTCGACGTGAGTCGTGTCGCACTAGTGCGAATGGAGGTGGCGACGATGCCTGTGTGGGGGATGAAGGCCCTGGCGGTCGGTCCCGGGATGGTGGCCAGCGTCGTCGTGGTCGCGGTCGTGCTGGCGGCCGCCCCGGCGCCCGTTCCGGTCGCTGTGGTGATCGTGCTGGCGGTCGTCGTCGCGGTTGCCTACCACGGCGCGTGTGAAGGATTGGCGGTCGCTGTCGTGCTGAGAGCTCGCCGTCTGCGGCCGTCCGAGCGCGACGAGCTGGCCGCAGTGCTGACCGAGTTGTGCCGAGTCGGGCTCGGGCCGCCTCTGGTGGAGCTTCGGGTGAAGCGGTCTCGGGCGATCGGCGCCTTCGGCGCGGGCCGACGCACGGTCGTCGTCTCGACGAGCCTGATCGAGGCTGTCGTTCTCGGTGACTTGCCGAGCGTTCAGGCAGTAGCGGTGGTCGCGCACTCGGCGGTGCTGGTCCGCAAGGGCTTGACGCGCGCCGATCTGCTCATCGGTTGTGTGTCGACTCCGTGGCGAGCGGCGCGCGCGGCGGTCCGTGGCTTCAGCCGTTGGGGTCGGCGGCTGCCCTTCACCCAGGCGGCGTGGCGGCTTCGGGCGGTCGTCGTGGTCGTGGCCGTTGTTCAGGCGGTCCAGGTTGGGCAGTTCGGGCTCGCGGCGACAGTCGGCTCGATCGGGGCGCTCAGCTACGTGCTACCGGTGTGGGAGCGCCGTTGGCGGGACCTGCTCGTCCGGACTGGCGACGAGGGTGTTGTGCAGGCCGGGCTCGGCGACGGCCTCGTCGAGTTCCTGCGTGCGTGCCCGAGCACCGACATCACGAGGGCACGCCTTCGCGCGCTGGCCCCGCGGGGCCTGCGGCGGCCGGCGCTGAGGATGGTGACACGCTGACGCACGCCAGCCGACAAGACCGCGTCAACGATCAGCGCGGCACGCCGACCACACCGGTGGAGATGCCCCTCGGCGGACAGCCCTGCTGCTCCGCCCGCAGCCGCTGCACAGCGGGCTCCTTCTCGGCGGCGTCCGGTGAGCGCTGGGCGGCCGCGAGCTCGTCAGCCAACCGCCCGGCGGCCTGAGCGCCCGATCGCGCCTGATCGATCCAGCTCAACGCAGCCGTGAGGTCACGACCACGCTCGTCCGCGGCGCTCGGATCCCGCGTCATTGCGGCCAGGTGCCGAGCGGCCTGTCCGCTCAGCTCGTCCACCATTGCGCACGACCGCTTCACCAGACGTAGGTCCTCGGCGACCCGGCTGGTCGAGCCGTGCGCCATGTCGTCGGCGACGTCCCTCGTCGTCTCATGTGCCGCGCGCAGATACGCGCGTGCCCGCTCCAGGCCGGCCGACGCCCAGAGCAAGCGCTGTGCCGGGCGTAGCTCGACCGCCGTGCCGCTGCTCTCGGCGACGCGACTGAGCGGCGACTCCAACCTGTCGAACTGGAGCCTGGCCCGGTCCAGATGGGCATCCAGGATGACCAGTCTGTCCAGAGTGAGCATCAGTCCTCCCGGCATCCGTCCAGTACGCGTCTCGGCGTCCACACATCCGAAGGCACCCTGATCCGCCTGGGTGATCGCAGACGCGACTCCCGCGCTAGGGTGGCGCAGGCCGACGAACAGGTCGACCCTTCGCGGCCTTGCCGGCTCCGCCGGGACCGAGCAACTCGACCAGCTCACCCGCATCGATGTCGAGGGATACGCCGTCGAGCGCCAAGAAGGTCGACCTCCCCCGCCCGCGGCCGCATCCCCGCAGCTGTGCTGGACCGGCACCGCGGGGGCGACTGACTGTCTTTGCCGTCAGGCCTGGGCGGGTGGTTGTTGACGGTCCGATGTGGCATCGAGCCCTAAGAATCGCCAGGAGCCTCCGCCGCGAGGAAGTCGCGCAGCGTCACCAGTTGTCCCAGAAGTTCGTCGTAGGTAACCAGTCGCACGCCGGACAAGTGTTCGCGGTACAGATTGAACGACTTCTTCTTGTCAGCGGTGTCGAGTTCTGAAGCGCTGCCCGCAACGACGAAGCAGCGAGGGGCGCTGCTCACCCAAGTGACGTCACGAGTTCTCCGCTTCGTGTCAGCCTCGTGGCGTGTCAGCTGCAGGGCCTGGTCCAGGACTTGGGTAACGGCTTCGCTGATCTCGCCCTGCACGCCGTAGATGCCCGTCCGGTAGGGTCTCCGCCTCATCAACTTCGTGCTGGGCTTCTTGATCTCAACCAGGGCCGCGTTGTTGGTCATCGACTCCTTGAGTAGGTAGTCAGCGATCTTCTTGCCTTTGGCCGCATTATCTCCTTCGCCGATCGAGACTTGGGAGTCGATGAACACAGTTGGGCCGCCGAATATTAGCTGGAGCGCGAAGAGGTTCTGCTCGAAGAACTGCTGCCACCAGTCCTCGTTGTGCCCCGCTTCGAGCGCCAATGCATATGACTTGAGAAGTTGATCGAGACTCACAAGTTCGATCGTGTGCTGGAGCCTTAGCACCTTTGCCGGGGCTCGCGTGGCAATCTGAGCCATCCCCGCGGTAGCCGCCATGAGTAGCTCATCCTGTTCGCCGACACTCAGCGGCTCCTGATCTGCGGCTACCCTCGTCATCCACCTCGATGTCGGCAGCCGACCCAGGGACAGTTGCAGCGGCTGCACCCCTAGCACAGCCGCCAGGCTGTTGTGGGTATGGTTCTCCTTCACCCGGCGGATAGCCATGTCGCCACGGTTCTTGATGCTGTCCAAATCTCGACGCAGCGAATGGAACCGGGTGAAGTTGATCCGAAATTCATCTCCATTGACTTCCGTGTCACCGGATACAAGGAACACGATCCTCGTGCAGTTGGTGGCATCCTCGACAAGCTCGATCAGTACATCGCAGTTTCTGGTAAGCCCGAGCCCGTACTCGTAGTCCTTGATGAAGCCGGACGGCAGTTCTTCTAGAGTGTCAAAGATATCAATGTCGGCCTCGACCTCGGCGGGGAGTGTGATAGATTCAATCCTCGAGTACTTCGGTCCCAGGAAATCCTCGCTCCAAGATCGCGTATCCGTGGGGTAGATCGTCAGACGCCCCTCGGGAGGATCGGCTTCGATGAGCTTTACTCCAGCGTAAAGGCGAGCCAAAGCGGCTGTTCCCGCGGCGGGAGCATCCTTCGGGACAAAGAATCCCTGCACCACTCCCTCGTACGTCGTCCGCACGTCCAAGGAACCGCGGTCGCCAGGTTCTAGACCATATCGCGCCATGTGTCGCAACTCCCACTCGACGAACTGGAGTACCGCATTGTTCTGCTCGGTTCATTCTTCGGATCGATGCACTCATGCACGATTCGCCGGTCGACATCAGCCAAACCGGGCGGAAGGACTCGCCTTGGCCGGCCGGTTCGGCAGTCGCTGACCGTCCGGCACCGGCGGGAGCGCGCCGCCGGCTCTCATCTCGGCGTCCTGGACCGCCACGACGACGGCTTCGTGGATCCATGACGAGCGGCTCATCAGCCGCCCGGCCTGGCGGTCGTCGATGATCGCCTCCTCCATCGCGGCCCGCGTCTCGGCCCGCAGCGCATGGTGCCGGTTCAGCCCGGCGGTGGCCGCGATGACCGCCCGCGGCGGCACGGCGAGCGCCGCGCGCCCCTGAGGGCCCCGGGCCGCGTGCGCTTCGAGCACCCAGCTCAGCCACCCGATGAACCCAGCCGGCGCTTCGGGGTGGTGGTCGAGGTCGAAGACGTAGGCCGCCCGTGCCCTCTGCCACATCTCCGGGTCCCACCACGCCCCGGTCGCCACACGCGTCTCGGTCATCGGCCCTCCACCGGCACTAACACCCACCTGCATCGGCGGTGGGGCGCGACGACAGAGTGCCGGGAGCAGCGGCCGGGGCCCGGTCGTCCACAGCGCCGGCAAGCAGGCCCGACCGTCCACAGCGAGAGCCGAGCGGCACCACGGAACACGTCACCCCGGAAGCATAGGACATGTCAGTTCTGTCTATTCGACACGAGGAGCAGCAATGAGCACCACGACAGAGGCCCCCGTCTACGAGGTCGGGCGCGTGTACGAGGTCGCGCCGGGCGACCTGCGGATCGGTACGAACGTGCGCAAGGACACCCGGCCCGATGCCAAGGACTTCGCCGCGTCGGTGCGCTCGCGCGGCGTGATCGTCGCGATCGACGCGCACGTCGACGAGGCCGGTGGCCTGAGCGTGCTGCGCGGGCAGCGGCGAGCGCTGGTCGCCGCGCAGGTCGGCACCCCGTCCGGCACGGTACCGGTGCGGGTTGTCGCTGCCCCGGACGAGGCGGACCGGATCACCGATCAGCTGGTGGAGAACCTGCACCGCGCGGACATGCACGAGCGCGAAGCCCGCGAAGGCGTGGAGCAGCTCGCGCTGCTGGGTGTGTCGGTCGCACAGATCGTCAAGCGCACGGCGCTGCCGCGCCCCGTGGTGGACGCCGCGCTGAGCGTCGCCGGGCACCAGGCCAGCAAGGACCGGATGGACGCCCAGGGCATGACCCTGGACCAGGCGGCGATCTTCGCCGAGTTCGAGGACGACCCCGACGCGGTCGCCACGCTGGAGAGCGCGTGGGAGAACCGGTGGGAGCGGCCCCGGCTGGCGCACATCGCCCAGCGGCTGCGCGACGAGCGCGACGAGCGCACTGCGCTGCTGGCCGAGGTCGAGCGCCTGCGCGCCGAGGGCCTGCCGGTCCTCGACCCCGCCGACGTGACCCCCGCCGTCCGGCGGCTGGCGTTCGAGGACCTGCGCGACAAGGACGGCCAGCCGGTGCCCGTCGAGCAGTGGGCGAGCACGCCCGGCGCGGGCGTCGTCGTCACCGTCGACTGGCAGGAGGACGACGAGGACGAGGACTCCGACGACGAGGACGGCGACCGGGAGCCCGCCGAGCCGCGCAAGGTCTTCGTGCCGGTGTGGGTGTGCACGGACCCCAGCAGCGCGGGGCTGCATCACCGGTGGGACGGCCCACCCCCGAGCGACACCCTGCCCGCAGACGACGACGAGCGCGCCGCCCGGGAGCAGGCCGAGCAGGCGCGCCGCGAGGCCGAGTCCGCCGAGCGGCGCCGGGTGCTGGCCAACAACGCGGCGTGGAGGTCCGCCGAGGTCGTGCGCCGCCAGTGGCTCGTCGGGCTGCTCACCCGCCGCCAGGTTCCGAAGGGAGCCGAAGCGCTGATCGCCCGTGCCCTGCTCGAGCGGCAGCACAGCCTGAGCCACGCCCTGAGCAACGGGCACGAACTGCTGGGTGACCTGCTCGGCCTGCGGACCGAGCACCGGGCGCTGTTCCCCTCCCAGGCAGCCGCGCGGGCACTGACCCAGGCGACCACGCCCGCTGCCGCCACGGTGCGGACGCTCGCCGTCGTCCTGGCCGCGTGGGAGGCCCGGAGCGGCGTCCACACCTGGCGCAACCCCGGCCCCTACGACGCCGCGATCATGGCCGCGCTCGTCGGCTGGGGCTACCCCGCCAGCGAGGTCGAGCAGATCCTGACGACACCTGACGAGGACGACCAGGAGCCCGAGCGGCAGGAGTCGTCCGACGCGGCTGACGAGACCGCCGTCGTCGCGGCCGACTGATCCACAGCCCCACCGAACCCGACTGTCGGGAGTTGCCCCGGTGGACAACTCCTGACAGTCGAATAGATCAAATAGTTTGATCTGGTCAGCCCAACGACGAGGAAGGAAGCCCGTCATGGCACACCAGATCGAGACCCACGGCAGCAAGGCTGCCGCCCTGTTCGCCCGCACCGACCCGTGGCACCGCCTCGGCACCACGGTCGCCGGTCATGCGTTCACCGCCGAGGACGCGATGAGCCTCGGCCACCTGGGCGGGTGGCGCGTGCGCAAGGCACCGCTGACCGCCACCGAGACCAGCGAGGACGGCGTGACCACCATGGACGTTCCCGGCTTCGCCACCGTGCGCACCAACCCGTTCAGTGGCACGCCCGAAGCCCTCGGCGTCGTCGGCGCCGGGTACACCCCGCTGCAGAACGAGGAGCACGCCGACTTCCTCAACACCCTGGCCGACGCGTCCGGCGCGGTCTTCGACACCGCCGGATCGCTGCGCGGCGGCCGTCAGGTGTTCGTCACCATGCGCCTGCCGCAGCACCTGACCATCGGCGGCACCGACCGGGTCGACCTCAACATCGCCGCACTCAACAGCCACGACGGCACCAGCGCCTTCCGCATCCTGGTGACCCCGGTCCGCGTCGTGTGCGCGAACACCCAGCACGCCGCTCTGCGCGATCACGTGTCGTCCTGGTCAATCCGCCACACCCGCAACGCCAAGGCCGCCGTGCAGGCCGCCCGCGACTCCCTCGGTCTGACGTTCGCCTACGTCGAGGCCTTCCAGGCCGAAGCCGAGCGGCTGATCGACACCGCGACCACCGATGCCCAGTTCTTCGACATGGTCGCCGACCTGTTCACGACCCCGGACGACGACGCGCCGGCCCGCGTGCGGCACGCCTACACCCGGCGGCAGCAGACCCTGGCCCGGCTCTGGCACGACGACGACACCCAAGCCGGCATCCGAGGCACGGCGTGGGGCGCCTACCAGGCCGTGGCGGAGTACGTCGACCACTACGCCCCCGTGCGCACCAGGCACGACCCCGCAGCCGCCCGTGCCACGCGGCTGCTGACCAGCGAGGAGCCCGCGCGCCTCAAGGCCCGCGCGTGGGCCGCGCTCACCCCGGCCTGACCGATCCCCCGACCGCGCCCGGCACTCCCCTCGTACCGGGCGCGGTCGGGCATCACCACAGCGACGGCTGCTCACCGAACACCCGCCGCAGCCGCGCGAGATCGGCGGCCACCAGCGCCGGATCGGTGCGCGCCAGGTCCCGCAGCTCTCGCGCCCGACGACGAGCCCCACGCGCGTCACCCAGCGGTGAGCCGGTCACGTCACGTCGAGCGGCCCACTCACGCCGGTTCTCCACGTAGGACGAGGCGACGACGTGCCCCGGTCCCACGTGCTGGCACAGCGGGTTGTCGCACCGGTGCCCCAGCACCTCGACCGCCGCGAGCGTCGCCATCCCGTGCGCCAGCGCGAACGCGAACCGGTGCGCGACGACGACCCGGCCTGGCGCCAGCCAGAACCGGCCGTGCCCGCGCCCGCTCACGGCACCGGTCCACCAGCGGCAGTCGGAGCCGTCCACCTGAACCACCTTCGCCCGGTACCGCGCGACGACATCCGGCGCCACGCACGCCGCCGCGAGCGCTGCCGACCCCGCCTCACCCAATCGCGCGGCCACCGTCTGAACCACCCTGCGCCGCCCCGGCCCCGCCGACCCTGTCGGCCCTCGCATCGGCGTCCGTCGTCCGGGCCTCCCGACCCGGCCGGACGACCGCCGACGGCTGTGCTGCCTGCCGCAGCCGCGCCGCCTCACGCACGGTCAGCAGATCAGCGCCGCCGCACCACTCGACCGCGTCAGCCAGGCTCAAGCCCTCCTGCTCGGTCATCTTCGCCAGCGCCTCCCCCGCCCGCGCCTCGCACGCCGCGACCACCGCGTCCCGCTCCGCCAGCGCCGAGACGACCACCACCCCCAGCGCGTCGCGCCGCCGCTCCTGCTCCGCCCGCCGCGCTCGCATCCGCGCCTGCGCATCCAGTGCCGCCCGCCGCGCCCGCTGCCTCGCCGTCTGATCCGCCATCGGACTCCCCTTCTCGTGTGACCTCACCTCCGAAGGCCGACCCCAGCCCGCACGCGCTCACCGCGACCAGCACGCGCAGCACCGACGACGTCCCCCCACGGACGACGACCGACGACCGCACCGACCCCGACACGGTCTGAAGCCACCCAGGCACTGCCCCACACACCTCTTGCATGGCCGGTAGTTGATCTCTCAACCACTGATCGCTGAGGTCGGAGCCCACGCCTTCGGCGGGTGTGACCATGTCGATCCACAAGCTGACGGCCGGGAGCGGGTACGACTACCTGACCCGCCAGGTCGCTGCGCAGGACGCGACCGAGAAGGGCCACACCAGCCTCGCGTCCTACTACTCGGCCAAGGGCGAGGCCCCGGGCACTTGGATCGGGTCTGGGATGGCCGGTATCGACGGGCTCGACGAGGGCGACGAGGTCACCGCCGAGCAGATGCGCAGCCTTTTCGGCGCCGGCAAGCACCCGCTGGCCGAACAGCTCCGCGCCGCAGCCGCCGAAGCCGGGATGGACGAGCGGGAGCAGGAGACCGCCACCTGGCTGGGCACGCCTTTCCGGGTCTACGCCAACGACACATCAGAGTTCCGCATCCGCGTGGCCAAGCAGGTCGCGGCCCTCAACGCCAGCCTCGGACGCCCTTCCGCGGAGCCGGTCCCGCTGTCGGATCGGGCGCGCATCCGCACCGAGGTCGCGGCCGAGCTGTTCCGTGAGGAGTACGGCCGCGAGCCGGTCGACGCGCGCGAGCTCGCCGCCACGATCGCCAAGCACTCCCGCCCGCGCACCAACGCCGTCGCCGGGTACGACCTGACGTTCTCGCCGGTCAAGAGCGTCAGCGCCCTGTGGGCCATCGCCGACCGCGCCACCGCCACCGCGATCGAGCGCGCTCACCAACGCGCCGTGAAGGACGCGCTGACGATCCTGGAGGGCAAGGCCCTGTTCACCCGTGAGGGCACCAACGGCGTTCGCCAGGTCGAGACCCGTGGCCTGGTCGCCACCTCGTTCACGCACCGCGACAGCCGCGCCGGCGACCCCGACCTGCACACCCACGTCGCGGTCGCCAACAAGGTCCAGATCCGCGACACCGGCCGCTGGCTGGCGATCGACGGACGGCTCATGTTCGCCGCCACCGTCGCCGCGTCCGAGACCTACAACACCGCCCTCGAACACCACCTCACCGACACCCTCGGCGTCAGTTTCGAGGCCCGCGAGGGCGACGACCCACGCAAGCGCCCGATCCGCGAGATCGTCGGCGTCGACCCTGCACTGGCCTCTCGGTGGTCTGCCCGACGAGCCAGCATCGAGGCGCGCCGAGCCGAGCTGGTCAGCGCGTTCCAGACCACCCACGGACGCCCGCCCACGCCGGTCGAGTCGGTGCAGCTGGCCCAGCAGGCGACCCTGGAGACCCGCCAGGGCAAGCACGAACCGCGCAGCCTCGCCCAACAGCGTGCCGCCTGGTCAGCCCAGGCGCGTCAGGTCCTCGGCGGCGAACGCGGCGTGCAGGCCATGCTGCACCGGACCCTGCACCAGGGCGCGATGCACGCCCGCCAGGTCGACGCTGAGTGGGTCCGCGAGACTGCCACCATCATCCAGCAGACCTTGCAGAGACACCGTTCCTCCTGGCGTCGCTGGCACGTCGAAGCCGAGGCGCAGCGACGCGTCCGCGGCACCGACGTGCGCACCCACGACGTCGACCGCCTCGTCGACCTCCTGGTCGACGAGGTCTTGACCGGCCGCTCAGTTGCACTGACCCGCTCCGAGCAGGACATCGACACCCCAGCCGCGCTGCGGCGCAGCGACGGTGCCAGCGTTTACACAGTCGCCGGGTCAACGCTCTACACGTCGGAGGACCTCCTCGCTGCGGAGACGCGGATCGTCGCCCACGCCAGCCAGCACGACGGCACCCGCGCGACGCCCGCCGCCGTCGAGCAGGCGCTCGCCCAGTCCCCCACGGACGGCCTGCCGCTCAACGCCGGTCAAGCGGCCTTGGTCACCGAGATGGCCACATCCGGCGCCCGGGTCCAGCTCGCGATCGCCCCGGCCGGCGCAGGGAAGACCACCGCCATGCGCGCCCTGACCGCCGCGTGGACCGCCGCTGGCGGCGACGTCGTCGGGCTCGCGCCGTCCGCGACCGCCGCCACGGTCCTCGGCGAGGCCGTTGCCGCCCGCACCGACACCGTCTCCAAGCTGATATGGCACCTCGACCACGATCCCGAACACCTGCCCGGCTGGGCACGGCGCATCGGCCCGAGAAGCCTCGTCGTGGTCGACGAGGCCGGCATGGCCGACACCCTCTCCCTGGATCGCCTGATCGAGTTCGTCACCTCCCGCGGCGGATCGGTCCGGCTCATCGGCGACGACCAGCAGCTGTCCGCCGTCGGTGCCGGCGGCGTACTGCGCGACGTGCGAGCCACCCACGGCGCCCTGCACCTGACCGAGCTCATGCGCTTCTCCGACCCGGCCGAAGGCGCCGCCTCCCTGGCCCTGCGCGACGGACTGCCCGAGGCCCTCGGGTTCTACCTCGACCGGCGCCGGGTCCACGTCGGGGACCTGAGCACCCTGACCGACGACGTCTTCGAAGCCTGGCGCACCGATCGCGAGGACGGCCGCGACACCGTCATGCTCGCCCCGACCCGCGAGCTCGTCGGCGAGCTCAACGACCGCGCACGCACCCACCGGCTCGACGGCCGGACCCCCGAGCACGTCGTGCACCTGGCCGACGGGTCGACCGCCTCGGACGGGGACACCGTCATCACCCGGGCCAACAACCGCCAGCTGCGCGTTACCGGCACCGACTGGGTCAAGAACGGCGACCGCTGGCACGTCACCACCGTGCATCCCACCGGGGCACTCACCGTCCGGCACATCGGCAGCGGGTGCAGCGTCGACCTGCCGCCGGACTACGTCCGCACCTCCGTCGACCTCGGCTACGCCACCACGATCCACACCGCCCAAGGCGTCACCGCCGACACCAGCCACACCCTGCTCACCGGGCAGGAGTCCCGCCAGCTCGCCTACACCGCCGCCACCCGGGGCAAGGCGGCCAACCACCTGTACCTGGAGGTCGTCGGCGACGGCGACGAGCACAGCGTCATCCGCCCCGAGCACGTCCACCCGCTGACCGCGACCGACATCCTCGAGAGCATCCTCGCCCGCGACGAGTCCGCGCGTTCAGCCCACACCACCCGCCGTGCCACCGAGGACCCCGTCACCCTGCTCGGCCAGGCGACCGCCCGGTACGTCGACTCGCTGTACGTCGGCGCGGAGCAGGTCCTCGGACCCGAGCAGGTCGCTCGCCTGGACCAGGCCGCGGACCTCGTCGTACCGGAGGTGACGCTCGCCCCCGCCTGGCCGACCCTGCGCGCGCACCTTCTCCTGCTCGCCGCCCAGCACGGCGACCCCGTCGACCACCTGCGTCACGCCGCGAGGGTGCGCGAGCTGGGCACCGCCCACGACGTCGCCGCGGTGCTTGACTGGCGCCTGGACGACACCGGACTGCGCAACGCCGGCTCCGGCCCCCTGCCCTGGCTGCCCGGCATCCCCACAACACTAGGTACGGACCCGCAGTGGGGCCCGTACCTGGCGGCCCGGGCGGCGCACGTGCGTGACCTCGCCCAACAGGTCGACGACCGCGCCCGGTCGGAGGAGTCGACCCCCCTGTGGGCCAGCACCGGACAGCACCGCACCGACGACGACCTGCTCGGTGACGTCGCCGTGTGGCGCGCGGCCACCGCGGTTCCCGACAACGACCGCCGACCCACCGGCAGGCCCGAACTCGGCAAGGCCGCCGCCCGATACCAGCAGGCTCTGGACGCGCGCCTGGCAGCCCACCACACACCTGCCCTCGCCGAGTGGCAGCCCCTCCTCGACCGCGCTCTCACCGACGCCCGACACGACGCCTTCATGCCGGTACTCGCCGAGCGTCTGTCGGCCCTCTCCCGCGCGGGCCTGGACGCCCCGCGGATCGTGCGCCGCGCCCTGGCCGACGATCCCCTGCCCGACGACCACGCCGCAGCAGCCCTCTGGTGGCGCATCATCGGGCGTCTGTCGCCCGCGGTCGCCGCCCAGGCCGAGTCCGACCATCGCCTCACCGCCCCATGGACCCCGCAGCTGGCGGACGTCGTCGGCCAGGACACCGCCCACGCGCTGCAGGCCAGCCCTTGGTGGCCCGCGCTGGTCACCACCGTCGACCATGCCATCGCCCGTGGCAACACCGTCGAGAACCTGTTCGCCCATCCGATCACCGACGACGACGTCGACCCGTCCCAGACGCTCGTCTGGCGCATCTCCCTGCTCACCGACCCCCTCGTCGACGAGTCCGACCGCTACGCGCCCGAGCCCGCGCTCGGTGCCGACGACGTCGATCCGTTCAGGCAGGACGAGCCGGACCACACGCTCGTCGTCCTCTCCGATCACGAGTTGCTGCACCTGCCTCCGGCGGCCGACCCGATCGACGACCCGCTCGCACCCGAGCCAGAAGAGCCGGACTCGCAAGACCTCTTCGATGACCCTGCGTTCGTCGAGGCGTACCTCACGCTCGCCGCGGCCGCGCGAGCCCACACCACCGCGCTTGCGCCCACCGACCGGATGGTCGACGCCCAGGCAGCCCGCGAGTTCGACGCCGCCATGGCACCCGTCAGCCCCGCTCGCATCCTCGAGCTCAACAGGCTCGCGACCGACTTCTACATGGGCCAGTTCCCCGGCTCCTGGGCACAGACGTATCTGGCCGAACGCATGTGCACCGACCTCACCGGCGACGCGCACGTGCTTCCCGGGTACGCCCCAGCCGGTTGGACTCGACTCGTCGACCATTTGCGCCACCAGGGCGTCACCGACCTGGAGCTCACCGAGTCCGGGCTGGCCACCGTCGCACGCACCGGCCGTCTCATCGACCGCTTCCGCGACCGCCTCGTCTTCCCCGTCACCCACCGCGCCGCCGACGGCCAGCTCGAACCCCTCGGCTTCATCGGCCGGCGGCATCCTGACGCGACAGACGAGACCGGCGGGCCGAAGTACCTGAACACCCCCCAGACGCCGCTGTTCCACAAGGGAGCACAACTCTTCACGATCCGCGCCGACCACCTCGACGCGGGCGCCACACCGGTTCTGGTCGAGGGTCCGCTCGACGCCCTGGCGGTCTCGCTCGCAGGGCGTGGAGACTTCGTCGGCGTCGCGCCCCTCGGAACATCGCTCACCGAGGAACAGGCCGCCCATCTCGCCGGGACGAGCGCACGAACTGATGTTGCTCCGATCGTCGCCACCGATGCAGACCACGCTGGTCAGCGCGCGGCGCAGCGCGACTACTGGCTCCTTGCCCAGCACGGCGTGGCGCCCATGAGCCTGCCCTTGCGTCCGGCGAGCGACCCAGCCAGCACGCTCGAAGTCGCAGGGCCCGAAGGGCTGCATGCGCTCCTCGCCGGCCCTACCCCGCTGGCCGAGGTAATCGTGCACGAGCGACTGCACAACCAGGAAGGCCCAGAAGCCGTGCGGGACGCAGCCCAGGTGCTCGCGGCCAGCACTCCAGCCACCTGGGCTCCGGGCGCTGCGCGGGTGGCGCGAGAGACCGGCGCCTCCGAGACGGCCGTGTGGCGCGAGATCGCCCGGGCGATCCAGCAGTGGGAACACGACCCCCGCGCCGTCGCCGCTGAACGCCTGATGAAGCTCGGTGCTGCACTGCAGCATGCCAGCCCCGACTCACAGGCGTCCGACACCGCTCCGCCCAGGCAGCCTCATACTCCACGACGGCCCGTAGTCGCCGTGCCACGCAAGGACCCGGCCCCGACCACACCGCGCCCGTGACCATCGCGGAGCGGAAAGCCCCATCGAGGACGCCCTACCTCTGCGATGACCTACCCACGAGGCTTCGAAGATCGAATGGGAGCAGTTGCCCAGCTCTCGGGTGAGATGGACCATCAGTCAGGACGGGGGTACCGGACCTGGATCGACTTGATCTGCGGCTCCGGGAGGATGACGACGGCCCACGCGCCGTCGCCGTCCTTGTCCTCGAAGCCGGGGCCTCCGGGGCGCTTCCGACGAAGCGGGGAGCCGAGCGTGAGTCCGCGCTGGTCGTCCTCGGGGTCTGTGTCGAAACCGACGAGCTGGCCCTTCCACACGGTGTCGTCGAGGAGCTCGACCGTCAGGTAGGGAGGCTCGGCGCCCTGAACCGCCCCGGGTTCCATGGAGGCTCTGGTGTGTCTCGCCTTCCTCGGAGTCGTGTTACTGGACTCTGGTGCCACTTGACCCTTTGAGGAGGGCCTTGTGGGACGACGTGGATACCCGCCCGAGTTCCGTCGCAGGGTGCTGGACCTGGTCGCCAGCGGACGCTCTGTCGCGGACGTTGCTCGCGACCTCGGGATCAGCGAGGAGTCGATCTACAGCTGGCGGCGCCAGGACCGCATCGACGCCGGCCTGGTCCCGGGGCTGACCTCGACGGAGAAGGCTGAACTTGCCGCGGCCAAGCGGCGGATCGCCGAGTTGGAGGCTGAGCTGGCGGTGCACCGGCGGGCCAGTGAGCTGCTGGGGAACGTGGTGCCCCCAAAAGGCGGTTCGAGGCCATCGCGGTGATGGCCGAAGAGGGACTACCAGTCCAGGTCGCCACCCGCGCGCTCGGGACCTCGGAGTCGGGGTTCTACGCCTGGCGCAGCCGCGCCCCATCGCCCCGGACGATCCGACACGTGATCCTCACCGACGCGATCCGCGAGGTCCACGCCGCGTCCCGAGGCATCTACGGCGTTCGCCGCGTCCACGCCGAGCTGACTCTCGGCCGGGGGCTCACCGTGTGGCAGGGGACGGTGGCGATGTTGATGCAGCGCGCGGGCCTGAAGGGCATCGGCGGGCGGCCGAAGTGGCGTCGCCCGCACCCTGACTTGATCTCCACCGACATGGTCGACCGGCGGTTCCGTCGCGAGGGCCTGGACCAGCTGTGGGTCACCGACATCACCGAGCACCACACCCCTTGGATTCCAGCGGTCGTCGCAACGCGGTCGTCTATGCGGTGTCGAGTAAAGCAGCCATTCGCTCGGCTGGGGTGTCCCAGTCGAGGGACTTGCGGGGCCGGCCGTTGAGTTCGTCGGTGATCGCGGCCAGGGCGTCGAGGTCGTGGGCGCTGAGGTCGGAGCCCTTGGGCAGGTACTGGCGCAGGAGCCCGTTGGTGTTCGGCGGACTCAACCGGTCGTCGCAACACCTCGTGATCGCGGAGGTGTCGGATGGCACGGCGGCAGCAACAGGCGGATCGGGCGTTGCGACCGGCGATGCGATCACCGGGTCGACCGATTCCGGCGAGGCATGTGGAGCGGGAGTTCTGGCGGCTGATCGCGGCGGGCAAGAGCAGCGAGGAGGCCGCGGCCGGGGTCGGTGTGTCGGGGCCGGTCGGGGTCCGCTGGTTTCGTCACGCTGGCGGCATGGCGCCGTTGTCCCTGGCTGAGCCAACCGGCCGCTACCTGTCGTTCGAGGAACGCGAAGAGATCGCGGTGCTGAAGGCCCGCGGGCTCAGTGTCCGCGCGATCGCCCGCGAGCTGGTGCGTGATCCGGGGACGGTCTCGCGGGAGTTGCGGCGCAATGCCGCGACCCGGGGCGGCAAGCTCGAGTACCGGGCGACGGTCGCGCAGTGGAAGGCGCAGACGGCCGCCCGGCGCCCCAAGGCGGCCAAGCTCGTCACCAACCCCCGCTTGCAGGAGTACGTCCAGGTCCGGCTCAGCGGGCAGCTGCGCCGGCCCGACGGGACGCTGGCCGCCGGGCCGGCGACGGCCTGGAAGGGTCTGAACAAGCCCCGCCGGGGCGACCGGCGGTGGGCGATGGCCTGGAGCCCGGAGCAGATCTCGCGGCGTCTGGTGGTCGACTTCCCCGACGATGAGGACATGCGCATCAGCCACGAGGCGATCTACCAGGCGCTCTACATCCAGGGGCGCGGGGCACTCAAGCGCGAGCTGGTCGCCTGCCTGCGGACGGGGCGGGCGCTGCGCAAGCCCCGGGAGCGCGCGCGCAACAGGCCCCAGGGTCACGTCACGCCCGACGTCGTCCTCAGCGAGCGGCCCGCCGAAGCCGAGGACCGGGCGGTCCCCGGGCACTGGGAGGGCGACCTGATCATCGGGCTGAACCGGTCCGCGATCGGCACCGTCGTCGAACGCACCAGCCGCTACACCCTGTTGGTCCACCTGCCGCGCCTCGAGGGCTACGGCACCGTCCCGCCGGTCAAGAACGGGCCGGCCCTGGGCGGCTACGGCGCCGTCGCGATGAAGGACGCCCTGCAAGCCACGATGACCACGATGCCGTCGGAGCTGCTGCGGTCGCTGACCTGGGATCGCGGCAAGGAGCTGTCCGCGCACGCCCAGTTCAAGATCGACACCGGCATCGCCGTCTACTTCGCCGACCCGCACTCGCCCTGGCAGCGCGGCACGAACGAGAACACCAACGGGCTGCTGCGCCAGTACTTCCCCAAGGGCACCGACCTGTCCCGATGGCCCGTCGAGGACCTCCAGGCCGTCCAGGCCGCGATCAACAGCAGACCCCGCAAGGTCCTCGGCTGGAGAACACCGGCCGAAGTCCTCGATGAGCAACTACGGTCGCTCCAACAGGCAGGCGTTGCATCGACCGGTTGAACCCAGTCAGTTCGGCTCGTGGGCGTTCACCCGCCGCGCGAAGGACTCCGGGCTCGTCCCGTCGATGGGCTCGATCGGCGACTGCTACGACAACGCCGTCATCGAGTCGTTCTGGTCCCGCATGCAGGTCGAGCTGCTGGACCGTCAGAGCTGGCGCACCCGTCTGGAGCTGGCGAACGCAATCTTCGAATACCTCGAGATCTTCCACAACCGCCAGCGCCGGCACTCCGCCCTGGGCTGGCTCACGCCCCTAGAGTTCGAGACGAGACAGCCGATCACCGTGGCCTAGATTCCAGCAACCCGACTCCACGAGACCCGGGACACACCACTGCGGTCGCATCGTCACAACGGCGTGATTCCACTGACGGCCACGGTTGATGGGCGCGCGGCGTGGCCACTTGACTGCGGCGAGAACCATCACCAGTCCGCATGCGAGCAGGGAGCCTGACCCGCTTCCCCGGACACCTGTCCTGAGGTGACGATGTCATCTCCGAGAGGAGTCCTTGTGCCTGCAGCCAAGCCGCCGGAGTTCCGGCGTCGCGCGGTGGATCTTGCCCGCAGCGGTCAGCACCCGGTCGCGAAGGTCGCGTCCGACCTGGGGATCAGCGAGTCGTGCCTGCGCCGGTGGATGGCTCAGGACGACGTCGACACCGGCCGCCGGGAGGGGCTGACCAGCGACGAGCGCAAGGAGCTGGTCGAGCTGCGGCGCCGGACGCGGGTGCTGGAGATGGAGAACGAGATCCTCAAGCGCGCCAGCGCCTACTTCGCGCGGGAGAACGTGCTCCCAAAATGACGTTCCGGCTGGTCCGTGAACTCGCCGACGACGGTGTCTCCGTCGCGGTGGCCTGCCGGGTGCTCGACGTCTCCAGGTCCGGCTACTACGACTGGCAGGTCCGACCCCCGTCGGCCCGAGCGGTCGCCGACGCCGAGCTGACGGCCACGATCGTGGCAGTCCACCAGATGTCGCGGTGCTCCTACGGCGCCCCGCGGGTCCATGCCGAGCTGCGCCTGGGCATGGGCATCGCCTGCGGCCGCAAGAGGGTCGCGCGGCTGATGCGGGCCGCGCAGGTCAGCGGCATCAGCCACCGGCGCAAGCGCGCTCGTCACCACCCGGCGCCGGCCCCGCACGAGGACCTGGTCCAGCGCCGGTTCGTCGCCGACGGTCCGGACCGGTTGTGGTGCACCGACATCACCGAGCACCCGACGAACACCGGGAAGGTCTACTGCGCCGCGGTCCTGGACGTGTTCACCCGCAAGATCGTCGGGTGGTCGATCGCGGACCACATGCGCTCCGAGCTCGTCGTCGACGCGCTGCAGATGGCGATCTGGACCCGCCGGCCGGGGCCCGGCGCGATCGTCCACGCAGACCGCGGAGCCCAGTACACGTCGTGGATCTTCGGCCACCGGCTGCGCTCGGCCGGCCTGCTCGGATCCATGGGGCGGGTCGCCTCGAGCGTGGACAACACGATGATGGAGTCCTTCTGGTCGACCATGCAGCGCGAGCTCCTGGACCGCCGCTCCTGGGCCTGCCGCGAGGAGCTCGCCGCGGCGATCTTCGAATGGATCGAAGGCTTCTACAACCCTCTCCGGCGCCACTCCGGCCTGGACTACCGGTCCCCGAACGACTTCGAGGACCTTCACACCGCCGCCACCGCGGCGGCATGATCACCCAACCCGAACTGTCCGGGAAACCGGGTCAGGCTCCCAGAGAGGTGGCGGCGACGCCGCCGATGTAGGGCACAACGGAGACCGGGGAGTCGAACATGCCCGTACCGGCCAACTCGGCCGATCGGTAGAGGGGAAGCCAGACCCAGGGCAGCAGGATGAGGGCGGACACCCCTGTTGCCACCAAGGAGGCGATCACGACTCGTGAGACCTCGACGAGCGCCGTCTCTTTGACCGAGGGCTCGTGTCGCGCCTGCTGCAGCTGCCAGATCGCCCCGGGCGCCAGGAGCAGAAGGAACGAGACGAGAGCGGCGATGCTGTCGGGGATCAATCGTCGCCGTTGTCGGCGAGCTCTGTGGTGGTCTGGGCGCTCATCTGGCCGACGTCGAGTAGGAGTACGACGAGCCGAGCAGGCTCTTCTCCTCGAGTCGCTGGGGGTTCTCGGTCGTGCGCGGCTCGCCGGTGCTCTCGCTCATCTCAACCTCCATGTCGTGGTGTGTGCTGCCGCGATCAACGCTCCCACAGAGCACCGACACGGGGCCGGCAGTCGCGTCCGGTTGAGGTCAGTCGTCGAACTCCTCGCTCACAACCTCGGGGAAGCTCGGGGGCTGGGACATCGCGTGTGCGTAGCGCTCTGCGGTTCTCGCGGCAAGGCGATCGCGCGCGCCGGGGCGGTCGGGCGCCGCTATGCGATCGTGCAGTGTGCGCCCGTCGTCCTCGAGCGAGATCGTGACAGGCACGGCGGTCGTCAAGTCTGCTGAACCGGTGATGAGCAACGGCAGCGCGCGTTGCGCGACCCAGTCGCGCAGATGCTGTGCCTCTGTCGTCGGGCTCACCGCCGCGGACCACGGCGCAGGCCTCTCGACGACGACCGCGGCACTCGACTCGAACGCCAGAGGCGTCCCCCAGCTGCCCTCGCCCAGGACCGTGCCGACGCCGACCCGGCGCAATGAGCGGTCTTGAGCGAGGAACGGCGTCCCGTTGGTCGTCAGCATGGCGCGCCCGACCGTCATGGTGATCGCCCGGTGCTTGTCGGCGTTCGAGTACGCCTGCAGGAGCAGCAGCGGGTGGACGTCCTCCGAGATCACGTCCGTGAGCATCGCGAGCAGCGGTCCAAGCGATGGGACGCGCGCGGGGTCGGCGAACGGCTGCAGCTCCTTGATCCGCTGGTAGGTCGTGCTGGTGTGCTGGCCAAGGACTGGCACCCTGCGGCGGATGTCCTTCGCCCAGGCGGTGAACCGCTCGGGGTCCTCATGGATCGGCATCGCGACGGCTTTGGCCGCTTTGTCGTCCAGAGCAACACTCTGCTCCGACACGAGATGCCAGACGACGTTGTCCAGGACGGCGCGCAGATGGTTGATCGCCTCCGAGAACAAGAGCGAGATGAGCGGTGGGATCGGTCGCACCGCGGATACCAGCGCCCGGTACCGGCCGTCGTTGCGGCGCACCTGCTTCACTTCCAACGCGGCGAGCGACCATTGTCCGGAAAGATCGCCCATCTCGAAGATGCAGTCGTCGACACGCGCCAGCCGGGCGACGGCGGGCTCCAGCTGTTCGGGTAGCCACGAGGGATAGATGGTCACTCCAGTGGTCGGCGAACGCCCTGCAAACCTGGTCAGTTGCTCGCGTTCGAAGGCTACAGCCGACGAGGACGGCCGCTGCCCCGAACGCAGAAGGTGGCGTCAGTCAGGACCTCGCCGCTCCACATCCGTCTGCATGCCGTCGATGGCTTGCGGGTTCGGCCTGCCGGCACCACCCGCGGTCGCGCTGCCCCGCTTACCGAAATGCTCAGCGAGGGTGGCGACGTCGGCGCCGTAGGCCATGGCGCGGTGACGACGTGACTCGTCACCCTGGTGACGGGTGTATCGCCCCTGCGCCGGCCAGACCTCGTGATCGCTGTCTTGGCAGTGCTGACGTAGGCGCTGACGCATCCGGTCGGTGAAGGCTGGCAGCGCGTACCGGTGCCACTCCTCGAGGGCGTCGGCGGTGACAGCGAGGCCGGCGCGGCGGCGGAAGTCGGCGAGGACCGCGATCTCGTGCACCAGGTGCGGGTGGCGTGGCCAGCACGAGGGGATCATCGAGTCCGGGTCCCACGCGTACTCGTGGTTCAGCCAGGTCACGACCTGCTCGAGCCACTGCCAGATCTGAGCCCGCAGCTGAGGGTCGACGCAGCTGGCGGGGTCCCAGGGACGTGCCAGCAGACGGGGATCACCCAGCACGTTCTGCTGCTGTCGGGTGCCCGATCCGGCCGCGAGGTCGAGCTCGGTGTAGGCATGTTCGATGCGCCGCCCAGCCCGCGGGAAGACGGCGATCATCTCCCCCGGCGCTCGCGCCGCCGAGGGTGCCGGAGCCTGGTCACTCACTACTGCGTCCGTCGTCCTGGCCGGCCAGGCCGCTGCGCCGCGCCTCGACGAGGGCCGTCGCGGCTCGCGCCTCGGGGCTGACCTGGTGTCCACGGTCGACAGCCACCTTGGCCCGCAGTGCGTCCTTGCCGACGAGCAGCGCGCGACCGGCCTTGCCGTCGACGCAGCGGTGCAGCTCGGCGATGATCGGCGCCCCGTTCTCCGCCAGCACCAGGGCATGACGCTCTTTGAGCTGGCGAACCTCGGCGGGGGTGAGGATCGCGATGTCCTCCCCGGACATCTGCCGACCACCCATCCGTCCGCTCTGCCAGCTGGTGCGGGCCACGCGGACCTCGCCGAGCAGGTCGGAGATCTCCTTGTTGAACGCGACGTCCTTCGAGCCGCCGAACACGATCAGGTTGTTCGTCAGCCCGAGCAGGGTGCGCGCCTCCTGCTCCCCGAAGATCGCGGCCAGCTGGGGCCACGCCTGGGCTGCCCAGATGAAGCTGATGCCCAGAGCGCGCTCGTTGGCCATCCGGGTGCGGAGGGTCGGCAGCGGCGCGGTCGACGGCAGCTCGTCGAGCACGGCGTGAAACGGCGGGCACAGCCGACCCCACGGACTGGCATTCGCTGCTTCCAGCGCGGTGTCCAGGACGTGCTCGGCAAAGGCGGTCATGAGCGGAGACGCGGAGGCGTACGGGTCCTCCCGTCCCAGCACGTAGATCGTGCCGCACGCGGCGATGACGTCGGCAATGGCCGTGGCCGGACGTCCGGGACCTGGCACGCACCGACGGCGGATGTCGTCCTGGAAGAACAGGGACATGGCCTGCTGGACGGTCGTGACCGTGTTGCCGGCGGTGCGGTCGTCGCCGTGCAGAGCGCCGTGCAACAGACCGTCCCAGAATGACGCCGCGTGCGGGTGCTCGCGCAGGATCTCGCTCGGCTGTGTGGCGGCCATGGGCCGGGCGACCCAGCGCAGCACGTCGTCCAGGCTGCCTCCGGTGAGCGCGGCGGCGTGGAAGAAGCCCTGCAGCACCTTCGCGGCCTCAGCGGCGTAGAACCGGGCGGCGGCGTCACCGTGGCCACCGGCGACCGCGCCCTTGACCGTGCCGGCGGTGAATGCCTTCGCGCGGCGTTCGGCGACGAGGGGGTCGGCGCAGTCGCGGATGGGGTCCCACACCGCCTCGGGCAACCCGGGCACCAGGCCGAACGGGTCCAGGACGACGCACGGACGCTCACCGGTGGACCGAGGGTCGAAGGACAGGAGCAGGTCGTCGACCTTCGTCAGCGTCACCATCGCGGCGCCCGGGGCGTCGAGAAGGGCGGGGACGAGCAGGTCGAGGGTCTTGCCCGAGCCCTGCGGGCCGATCACGCCGGCGGTGCGATCCCACGGCACCCACAGCTCGCCGCCGCGTGGTTCGCGCGCCCTGCCGAGCCGCCAGCCGACGTCGGCAGGGCGGAGGCGTCGCGGGTGGCCGGCGGTCATCGCCGACTGCCCCGCGGTGCGCCGTAGAGGTCGGGACGGATCACCTTGGCGTGCCTGCGCAGCCGGGTGCGGCCGAGCAGCGTCTCGGCCTCTGCGGCGGTGGCCATGCCGTGCATGCGGGCGGGTCCCCAGCGGTCGAGCCCGAGCTTCACCGCCCACCCGATCAGCGCGACGATGACCAGCTCGACGAGGCCGACGCACGTCCAGAGCAGCCCGGTGGAGGCAGGTCGTGGCACGGCGAGGCCCGCGCTCGCCTGTCCGCTGAGCAGGGGGGCGAGCGTGGTGAACAGTGCCATCCGGTCGACGAACACCCACCCGTTGCCGGCCACGAGGTTCGCCAGCGATCGTCCGGTCTGCAGACCCAGGACCAGCGCCAGGAGCACCGCCAGCACGATCCCGACCGGGATCTCCCAGGTGAACGGATACGGCGTCGTGCGACGAGTGCGCTGCATACGTTCCGAAGGCGACACAGCGGCGATCGGTGCTCACGGGCGTCACCCCGAGCGTCGCGATCTGGCCGGTCAGTCTCGGAGGTCCTCGCTGCGCAGTATCGGCTCGTAGTCACGGCCGCCGTAGAACACGCCGAGCACGACGACGGCGTCGTCTCGCACGACGAACGCGATGACGGCTCTGCGCCGGAACCCGATCGTGCGCAGCCCCGGGCGGATGTCGTCTCGGGCGGTGCCGCGTAGCGGGAACGGCGCCAGGTCCTCACAGAAGGTGACGATCGTGTCGATCAGGTCGGCAGCGGTCTGTGGTGAGCCAACTGCGGCTACATAGTCGTGGAGCTCGTCGAGCTGGGCGAGTGCCTCGCGTCGGAAGACGACCCGGCGCTGCGCGGGGTTCACGCCTTGCGCCTGGCCGCCAGGTGAGCGCGTACGTCGGCGGCCTCGATCACGTCCTCCGGGTTGGCCTGCATCGCGTCGTAGGCCGCCGCGACCTCGCCCTGCAGCCATGCCTCGACGGCCTGGTCCCGGGCGATCAGGGCTCGGAGCCCGTCGCGCACGACCTCGCTCTCGCTCGCGTACTGGCCCGATCGCACCCGCGCGCGAACGGCGTCGGCCATCTCCGTCGGCAGGGTGATGCTCATCTGACGTGTCGTTCGCATCGTCGACCTCCCGAAGTCGAGTAGGACTCAATCCTACTCCGAGTGAGCGCAAGAGCAAGGGTCTACGGCGCGCTGTGGACAGCCACGGACGAGCCTCGATGGGTCCCCTGGGCGCCGTCATGCCGCGCCGGCCCCTATGCGCCAGATCGAGAAGAGGCTGTGGTCGGTCCAGTAGCCGTAGTCGTAGTGGCCGACCCTGGACCCGCCGGCCTCGATGGTGAGCCGCCTGTCCGGGTCGAAGACGATCATCACGTGGCCGACGCGGTTGGGGCCGAGGTAGCTGTCGGTGAAGATCAGGTCACCGGGTTGCTCCTGGCCGAGCGGAACCTGGTAGCCGTTGCCCTGGGCGACCCAGTTCCGCTGGCCGGCGGCGGTGCGCGGAAGCGTGACGCCGATCTGCGCGAACGCGGCTCGCGTGAACGAGGAGCAGTCCCAGGAGTCCGGGCCGTTGGCGCCGTAGACGTACGGTTCGCCGAGCTGTGCGGTTGCGAACGCCAGGACCGTAGCGATCTGCTGGTTCGGCAGGCTGGGCAGACTGGGGTTGCCGACACCGCCGATGCCGCAGTCGACCGGGTCACCGACGACCAACCCTCCCCCGTACGCGGCGGCGTAGAACAGGACGTCGTTGACGTACCAGTCGGCGTGGTTGTAGGCGAAGATCGCTCGGCGCACGCCGTCGACGCCTGCGGCGACCCCGGAGGCGGTGAGGTAGTTCGCCGCGCTCATCACCGAGTCGGCGTCGTTGTGGATGTCGGCGCGCCCGTCGCCGGACCCGTCGACGCCGTACCGGGCCCAGGTGGCCGGCATGAACTGCATGAGGCCCTGCGCGCCCGCCGGGCTCATCGCGCGGGTGCGCCCGTGCGCGGTCTCTGCCATGCCGATGCCCGCGAGGAGGGTCCAGGGCAGGTGGTACCGATCAGCGGCGGCGATGTAGAGCACGCGGATGTCGTCGGGGATGGCCGCCGCCGGGTTGCGTAGCGACGCCAGCCGAGGCGTTCCAGGTGCCGGCAGCTCGAAGCCGAGCCCGCCCTCGCCGGCCGGGTCGCCGTCGGTGAGGATCACCGCGGTCTCCTCGGCCTCGACCGGGACCGTGCACACCGCCTGGACTGCCCCGCCGGAGACGGTGGACACGACCACCGCTGCACCCATCAGCACGAGCGCGACGGGCAGGATGAGCACCGCCACGATCCCGATCACGAGTGCCTTCATGGTCTACGCCGCCCCGGCGATGGCCTCGTTGGTCCAGGTCAGATGCTGCTCGACAGGGTGCAGACGGGTCTCGACCTTGTACGGGTGCTCCCCCACCATCCACAGTGCCCGGCCCTTGCGCTGCATCGCCCAGCCGGTGATCGCCGCGGTGGCTTGCGGGCCGAGGCCGAGCATGGTGTCGAGGTCGTGGGCGATCTCTGGCTTCTGGCCGTGCAGGATCTTGATGTCCGCGAGGTGCATGAGGTCGCGGGCGATGTTCGCGGCCTGGGAGCCGATGTCACCCACGGTGAGCATGTCCGACGGCTTGTGCGCGTTGGCCCACTGGATGTCCCCGCCCTTGCCCGCGACACCGCGGGAGAGGCGGAAGTCCTCGTCGAGGGACTTCACGGCGTCCACGCCGAGGCGCATGACCTTCCAGACCTCGTCGCGCACGACGATGCGCAGGTCGCCCGGCGCGGCGATCTCGCGCATGCCCCGGCCCCAGGAGTTCAGCGCGAGCAGGGCGATGCCGATCGCCTCGTCGCCCAACGGGCTGAGCCGCGACAGGGACAGCGACTGGATGGGGGCGGTCCAGTCGACGGCGATGTTGGTGTGGTCGTCGAACAGCCCGGCGAGCGCCCCGGAGACGAGCTGGCCCAGGGCGTCGCGCAGCAGACGACTCTCGTCCAGGAACTGCTGCCGGGTGGCGAACCGGCACAGCTCGACCAATGCGGCGGACGGCTCGTCGAGGTGGTGCCACAACCTCGGGATCGTCGTCTCGGTCAGGCTCGAGGCGGCGCGCGTGTAGCCGGTGAGGTCGTGCAGCGCGGTCTTGACGATCGCTTCCTCGGACGGGCCGAAGGGAACCCGCTGCTCGCCGATTCGCTGGCTGCCGACGAGGCCGCGCACCAGCGTGAGCCAGCGGGAGAAGACGACGGCCGCACGCTGTTGCGCCTTTCGGGCGTCGAGCCGGTCCCAGCCGTCGCCAAGGGGTCCGAAGGCCAGCGGGTTGATCCGAGCCGGCATGCCAGGGCCGAGCGCGATGGGGTCGACGCCGAAGAACCGGCAGAGCGGCTCGTACTCGTCCTTCGGGTCGCCGAGGATGAGGATGCGGTACCCGAAGTCCGTCATCCGCAGCGCGAACGCTTTCGTGGTCGCGGACTTCCCCGTGCCGGGCTTGCCCATGGTGATCACGTTGGCGTTGGTGACCGGGATGTCGTCGCGCAGCACCCAGCCGATCGGGTCGGCGTAGAACGCAGTGCCGGACATGGTGTCGGCGCCGATCTGCGCACCGGTCTGCGGCAGGCCGGGCCCGGCGACGAACGGCCAGAACGCCCCGGCCTGGTCCGAGGTCATCTGGTACGACACCACCGGCGCCGAGGCCGGGACCCACCCGCGGTCTCGTCGCGACTCGCCGCGCGCCCGGACGTGCCGGAACAGCCGGTCCGGCGGCGCGTCCAGCGGCGACTCGATGGCGGCGGGCAGGTCGTGGCCGAAGTCGGCGAGCAACCGCGAGACGTCCCGCCCGGCGCTGGTCGGCCGCGGTCTCACGCGTCCCCCGTCCGGGTCAGACTCACGCCGAGGGGGACCACGGAGGCGGCGAAGGCGACGTCGTGGCTGACGTCCAGGCGCAGTGGCGCGAAGCCGGCCCGGCGGATCGAGGCATCCAGACGACGCCCGTACTCGGCGACCCGCACGGTCTTGGGCACGGTGACCGTGCACACTGCGTACGGACGGGTGACGGCACTGCCGCGAGCCTGCTTGGCCTCCAGCGCGCGCACCTGCGCGGCGGCGTCGCGGACCCTCGTCGTCGAACGCATCCGGGCCCGCTCACGCAGCCCCTGCCCCATGTCAGCGGCCCACTCCCGGGACGCGGTCTGCCGGGCGGCCTTGGCCTGGCTCAGGATCGGGAATGCGACGAGGAAGCTGCGTCGCTCCCCCGGCTCGGTCGGCGTCAGGACCGGCGCGAGCGCACCGAGCACGGCACCCTTGACGGGAAGCTTGATCGTGGCGCTGATCGAGTTCCAGGCGTCGTGGCTGTAGTGCCGTGCGACCACGTCGGCCCCGGACGGGCCGGCCATTGCCCACGGGACCTCCGCGACGACGTCCTCACCGCGATCCGCGGCCAGGAGCGCATCGACGATTCCGGCCCGATCCCCCGGCGCGAAGCCGGTGCGGCACGCCACGGCGAGCTCGGGGCTGGTCAGCCAGGTCACGGTGACCGCGCCGAGGCCGCCCTTGAGCTGGGCCTCGACCTCGCCCATCAGTCCGTACAGGACCTGGGCACGGCCCTCTACTCCACGGCCCGTCTCCCGGGCCGCCCTCGCGATCCGGGTCTCGGGTACGACGATCGTCACGAACGCCTCGGTGCGGACAGATGCCTGCGTCAGGACACGTTGCAGGTCGTCGTTGATCGCCCGCGCCTGCATCGGGCCGTCTTGTCGGCGGTGTCGCCGGATCCACTCGTCGCGCTCGGCGCCGTCCTCGGGGACGGTGCGCACCAGGATCAGGATCTCGTCGATCAGTTCGGTGCGCCCTGCCTGGTCGATGAGGTCGGCGAGCCCCTTGGCCATCTGCGCCCGGTCCTCTGCCCCCCGCATGCCGATGCCGGGGTGGACGATCGCGGCGGTCGCCGCCCAGGTGCGTACCACATGGTTCTGGATCAGGGCGACCCGTGCTGCGTTGAGCCCGACCGGTGGACCTTCGTGGATCTCGACGCCGGTCAGCGAGCCGGGCAGGTCGACCGCGGCGAGATCGTCGGCCTGCCCACGGGATGCCCTGGAGCGGAACCGGGTCCAGCCCGCGAGCGCGCCGACCGCGAAGGCCGTACTGGCCACCAGCCAGGCCAGGGCCGAACGGCCACGCACTGGGACGACGGTGACCACAGCCACGACGCCGGCGATCAGCAGCAGCACGACGGCAGACGCCCATGCCTGTCGGCTCAGCGCCCACAGCACGGGCAGCACACAGACCGCCAGCACTGTCGCCTGCCACCCGGTGAGCCCGAACGGGAACCAGCCGATCCTGGCTCGCGAGTACTCGTTGTAGACCTGACTCATCTCGGTTGCTCTCCTCAGACGGCCGCGGCGGCAGCCTCGGGTGCGGCGGCAGCCCCGCCGCCGGCACCACCGGCGGGCCCGCCCGGGGAACCACCGACCGGCGGCTTGCCGGTGGCACTGGGACTGGGACCGAAGGTGCCCTCGTCGTCAGGCCCGGCGCCGTTGATGTCCGGGGTGTCGTCGTCCCGCACTCGGCCCCGCTGACCAGGTCGCGACCGACTTCCGGAGAAGTCGGGGATGTAGGTGTTGTGGCCGACGCCCATCTGGTTGGTCACGTCCGCACCGACGGCGGCCGCCTGGCTGCCGAGGCTCTGCGCCATGCCCCAGCCCTGAGCGAGCACCTGGCCGCCCGCCCCGAACGCGGAAAGGAACCCGCCCGCCGAGCGAGCGAACCGGTCGTTGGTCGCTGCCTCGGTGTCCGCCTCCCCACCGGACTGTCCGGACGCGTCGCTGCTCGAGGCCGCGTCCGAGGTGCTGGCGCCGTCCGCCCTTCCGTTCAGCAGACCCTGCCAGCCGCCTTGCGCGGCGAGCCCGGCGCGCATGGCCGATCCCGAGCTCGTCCCGGGGTCAACGAACGCGAGCAGCTTGAACAGCGCGAGCGGTGCGAAGCTGCCGATGAAGATCAGGACGACACCTGGGACCGCGGTGCCGATCGCGGCCTGCAGGGAGTCGGTCATCGACAGAGCCACGCCGCTGGTCGCCTTCACGCCCAGCCCGAGCAGCAGGACCATCAGCACGGGCGTGAACGCGGCGGCCAGGAACCAGCGGAACGTCTTCCAGAACCACGACCGACCCCCGTCCCAGACGAGCCCGGCTGCCGAGACCGGGTTGGTCGCGGCGAGAACCATCAGCGCGGCCGCGCGGGCGAGCATGACCAACAGGTGCGCCACAGCCGCGAACACCACGAAGATGCCCAGCACGCCGAGGACAGTGGCGACGGTGCCGTCGGTGAGGTCGGCGGTCGAGAACCCGGTCCATGGCTGCCAGGCCGACAGCGAGTCGACACCGAGCAGCGAGTGCGTCAGCGCCCGGGTCAGTCCCCCGGCGGCGGCGAGGATCGCGATGGCGAACACGATCCACATCACCCACACGGCGCCGAACTGACCGACGCCGAGCAGCACCCGGCCCACGCTCTGCCCATCGCGACGCACCGCGGCGATGCCGAGTTGCACCAGGAAGAGCAGCAGCACCATGGCGCCGGCGATCCAGAAGGTCGCCTCGTAGATCTCCCGCATCGGGCCGCCGGCGCTCAGGTCGGGCACGAGGAACTCGTCTTCGATGGTGAGGGCGAGCTTGAGCAGCCATAGGCCGGCGTTCCAGATGCCCAGCATCGCTGCGGTCCAGCCGTCGACGACGACGCTGGCGGCGGCGTTGCCCAGCGCCGTGAAGGGGTTGAGGTAGTCCGACCAGTCCACGTCCGTCTCACTCCTTCGTCGTCCAGGTGCGCCACCCGGCGGCGCCGGCCAGGTCCGTGCCGGGCCAGGTCGACGGTGCGGTCTCGGGCGCCTCACCTGCCGCGACGACCCAGCGGTCGTCGGCCCACTGGAGCCGCTCGCAGTGCCCGTAGGCGGCGCGCGCCTCGGTCACGACGGTGGCGGTGACGTCCAGCAGGACGCAGGCGACGACCCAGTCGTCGCCGTCGCTTCCCTTGACCTGCGCGGCTGCCGGCACGGTGACCACCGAGGTGCCGGGCTCGTCGACGTACCGGCCGGCGTCGCTGGCCAGGAACGCCTGGACCGCGGCCATCAGCGCCCACTCGTCGACAACCGGCGCGCCAGGTGCGGACCACTGCTCGTACACGGCCCGCGTCCGCTCGATCGACACTCCTTGCAGGACCGTCGTCGCGATCGCCGCGAGCTGGCCGACCGCGCCCTCGGGTGTGCGGTCGAACCCGGTCGGGACGTCCGCAGGGCCCAGACTCGCCGCCGGCGACACGACGATTCTCGGCGCCGGGCTGGTGGCCGGGGTGCCGCCTCGGGCGTCCTGCGGGGCCACGTCCAACATCGGAGCTGCGGCGATGGCGTCTCGACGCGCCTGCCCGCTCGGCAACTCCTCGACAGCCACAGCGACTGCGGTCGGAGTGGTGCTGGACGCGACCGCGCCGTGCACGGCGTAGGCGACGCCGACGCCGACGCTCACGACGACCAGCACCACAGCGACGACGACGACGAGGAGCTGTCGCCGGCCCCAGCCTGGGGCCTCGTCGGCAGGCGCGGTCATCACACGCAGCCCGCGCCGGTGATGCCCGCGACCATCGGCGGCACGATCATGTACGCGATCCCGGCGATGAACATCATGACGACCGAGACGATCCCGGCCTTGCTGGCGTGCGGCAGCGCGAACACCCGTCCCCCGACGATTGCACCAATCCCGATGATCACGCCGATGGCGAGCAGGATGAGCACGCCCCACATGACGTAGCCGGTCATCTGGTCGGCGTAGGCCTGGGCGCCCGGAGGCGCCACCGGGCAGACGGTCGGCAGGACGGAGGCGACGTGACTCGCGACGAGGTTGCTCATGGGGTTCCTTTCAGTGGATGTCCCGCGACGCCAAGCTGGCGCAGGACGTCGCGTGCGACCGTCAGCAGCGCTGGGGGCAGCGGTGTCGAGTCGATGCCACGCAGGGCGAGGCGCTTGTCGCTCGAGACCCCGACCAGGCGCCCGGCGTGATGCCTGTCCCGGGTGGCAGGACCCATCGCTGCCGCCAGTTCGCGAGGCCACCGGCGCGGGTCCGGGCCCCGCACCACTACTGCGGCGCGCGTCGGGTCGAGCAGTGTCAGCGCGCCCTCCAGCCGGCGAAGGCCTGGAACGGTCGCCGTACCTACGACCACGACGTGCGGCGCGGCGGCCACGGTCGCGCTCAGCCACCCGCCCGATGCCAGCACATGTCCGATCTCCCAGCCGACGTCCAGCACGGTCAGGGCGATGCCGACAGGTGTGTCCTCGGGCGTGGGCAGCTCGTCGGGACGCAAGTGGTGTTCACTCGGGCGGGCGAGACGGACCTGGTCGCGGCGTCCGATGCTCCACCCCGACGACGTCCTCCCCAGCTCGGCGGTCGCCGCTGCCGTCAGACCCGACGCGGTGGGCGGGCTGCACTCGACGACGCGGGCGGGAGAGGCTTGCGTGGCGATCGCCAGCGCGAGGCTCGACGCGCCGGACTGCGGCAGGCAGCCGATCACTGGCAGGACGTCCTCGCCCGGACACCAAACGTGGTCATCCGGCGCTGACCTGGCCGGTCGGGGCACGGCGTCGCCGCGGTCCAGACGCCCCCGCTCGATGAACCGCCCCTCCTGGACCGCGTGCCAGGCACGCCGCAGCTCGTCGATACCCACAGCTCGGGTCGCGGTCGTCATCGCTGGACGCCGGCCAGCGCTGTCCGGCGCATCCGCAAGGCCTCGCGCAACTGCTCGGCGGGCAGGCCAGCCAGCACGATCTGCGCGGCGCGGGCTCGTCGCAGACGCTCCAGGCTGTCCTCCAGGCCCGCCACGGCGGCGGCCTCGTCGTACGCCTCATGAAGCAGCCGCTGCAGTTCCAAGTCGTCGGTCACGGTCATCACCTCGCCACCGAAGGCGAGCCGCAACGCCCTCGTGCGCACCACGTCACGCCGAGAGCTGACGTGCGTACGCATCGGCCAGGGCCTGGATGCTGCGCCGCGCCCGGCGCCGCACCGTGGCTTCGGAGACCCCGTGCCGCGCCGCGACGACACTCGAACCTGCCCGTGAGCACAACCCGCCGCGGCCCTCGCGACTGCGGGTCACCTTGGTCGCGCAGGCCGCCTCGGCCAAGCCGACGAGCAGGTCCTTGTCCTGGTCGTCGATCACGTGGAGGGATGTCGCCCAGGACAGGAGGTCGGCAAGCTCCTCTTCCGGATCCACCGCAAGAGGCCCCGCAGCCTTCGCGTCGAGGATCTCCCACAACTGCGCCTCGGGCTCCAGAGGCACCGCCCGTGCCCAAGCACAGTCGGTCGTGCGCAGGTGCTGGCCGACGCCTAGTTCCCGGAGCACGCCGCGGCGCAGGTTCCGCACGATGTTGCCCGCCACCTTGCGGCGGCGTTGCCAGTCGAAGGTGCGCACCTCGATCCAGAGCTGGGCCGCGACGCACTCGTCGATCCGAGGTGTCATGTCCCCCAGCCGGCGAGCCACCTGGCTCGCCCCCGGCAGCAGCAACCACGCCAGTGCGCCGGCCGCCGCCACGTCGTCACCACCGGTGGGGCTGCCGAGGCGTGCGAGCTCGTGCAGAACGTCGTCGGCGTCGTCGCGGTCCACTGAGCCGATCCACCGCGGCAGGTCGAGGAGGTCGCCCACCACAGCCAGTCGTGGATCACGGCCCCACCAGACGGGCCAGCATGTGCGGGCTCGAGCCAGCAAGCCACGTGCCGGGTCGTCGAGTTCGAGCTGTGCCGCGACGCTCATCGTGGGGCCCTTCCGCCGTAGTGATACGGCGTGAAGGTCACGCATGGTCGTCCCCCGATTTGTCCCCCAATCAGCTCCGCACCGCCGACTTTCCCCGGCTCCGGCCTCATCTCTCTCGCCGCGCGCGACACCTCACCTGCGGAAACGCCACTAGTCACTACGTCCCCCTTCGTCCCCCCGTACGCGCCCAGGAACGCTCGCGCAGCCTGCCCTAGGTGACGGCGGAGCACGGTGTCCATGACGACCCGGGGTCGCCTGGCACTCGACACTCTTGGGCGCCTGGCGTCACTCGATCGCCCCGCCGGGCGAGCGACGGTCCCGTCATCGACCACGACCTGGCAGAGAACCGACGTCCTCGCCGCCGAGGGTCGCACAGGGACCCATCCGCCGCTTCCCGGTCATCGACGCGCATCCACGAAGGCCGTCGGATGTCGGGGCTCCGGGCGTAGTGCGCCCGACCGGGGCGGGGTCGGTTAGAAGGGCGTCAACGGTGCTCGCGCACGCGGTCACCCGTCAAGTCTTCGTGCCTGCCTGTGGACAGAGCCCACGACTGTCCGGGCGAGTCGGTCTGGTCGCCCGTAGTGTGTGACGCGTGGTGCCTGGCTAGCGTGCGCGTTCGGTGTGGCCGAGGTGGCGGACGGCTTCGTCGTAGACGGCGCTGACGTGCTCGTCGAACAGCGTGTAGTAGATGTGCCGGCCGTCGCGGTTGCCTGTCACGAGCTCGAGGTGGCGCATGAGGCGCAGGTGGTTGGAGACGAGGGCTTGGGCCGCGCCCAGCCGTGTGCACAGCTCGCTGACACTGGCCGGTCCGGTGCGCAGCACGGACAGGATCTGCAGCCGCAGGGGTGAGGCGAGCCCCTGCATCACCGTGGCGAGGCGTTCGGCCTCGTCAGGGGTCAGCACTCCGGGCGTCGCGTCCGCGGGCTGGGTGATGCTCATGGGAACCATTGTGCCCACCGCCGGCCGCACGAGTGCTGTACCCATCACGATGTTGACATATCACAATGTCGTGTTGCATCGTGTGGGCATGAGCGCACGCGCGGATGTGGACGGACAGCACGGGCACGGCACCGAGGCCGACGGGGCGGGGTCGGCCCGTAGGGAGCTGGGCTTTGCGATCGCCTCGGGGGTCACCTACTTGTCGGGGATGCTCGGGGAGTACGTGTTCGACCTTCCTGGCGGCGCGCCGCTGGCGTTGTTCTTGGCGACCTACGTCCTTGGCGGGTTCTACACGATCCGCTCGGCCGCCAGCTCGATCCGGGGCGGGCGGTTCGAGGTCGACTTCCTGATGATCGTGGCGGCCATCGGTGCGGGGCTGATCGGGAAGTTCGCCGAGGGCGCGGTGCTGCTGTTCTTGTTCAGCCTCGGGCACGCGCTCGAGGAGTACGCGATGAGCCGGGCCACCCGCTCGATCAACGCCCTGGCGGCGCTGGCTCCGCGCACCGCCATGGTCCGGCTGGCCGACGGACAGACCGAGGAGCGCCCGGTGGAGCAGATCGGTGTCGGCGACGTGCTGGTGGTGCGACCCAACTCCCGCATCCCCTCGGACGGGTTCGTGTCCGCCGGCGCCTCGGCGGTCGACCAGTCGGCCGTCACCGGTGAGTCGATGCCGGTGGAGAAGGTCGCGGTCGACGACCCGGCGCGGGCGTTGCGCAGCATCGAGACGATCGAGGCGGCCCATCGCGTGTTCGCCGGCACCGTCAACGGCGCCGGCGTGCTGCAGATCACCGTGACCGCCACGGCCGCCGACTCCACGCTGAGCCGGGTGATCGAGCTGGTGCGGATGGCCGACCAGGGCACCTCTCCGACGCAGCGGTTCATCGACCGCTTCCAGCGCTGGTACGTCCCGGCCGTCGTCCTGGGGGTGGCGGCGACCCTGGTGGTGGCGATGGTGGTGGCCGGGTGGTCGTTCGTGGACGGGTTCTACCTGGCAATGACCGTGCTGGTGGCGGCCAGTCCGTGCGCGCTGGCCATCGCCACTCCGGCCGCGGTACTGGCCGGGGTCGCCCGCGCGGCGCGGGCCGGTCTGCTGGTCAAGGGCGGTGGCCCGCTCGAGACGCTCGGGCGGGTCGGGGCGATCGCGTTCGACAAGACCGGCACCCTGACCTGGGGACGACCCCAGGTGGCCTCGGTGTTCGCGGTCGACGAGGACCAGGACACGCTGGTGCGCACGGTGGTGGCGGTCGAGCAGCTCAGCGACCACCCGCTGGCCGGCGCGATCGTGCGCGACCTGACCGATCTGGTTGCCCCCGACGATCGCCTCACGGCCAGCGACCTGAACGCCGTGGTCGGCCGCGGGGTCCGGGCCTGGATCGGCCAGGACCTGGTCGAGATCGGCAGCCCGCGCATGTTCACCGAGCAGCAGATCGACCTGCCGGCCGATGTCGCCGCGGCCGCCGAGGCCGCTCAGGGCGACGGGCAGACCGTGATGGTCGTGCGCCGCGGGTCGCGCTTCCTCGGCGTGCTCGGGGTGATGGACACCCCCCGGCGCGAGTCCGGCGACGTGCTGGGCGCCCTGCGCGCGGCCGGGGTGCGCCGGCTGGTCATGATCTCCGGTGACAACCAGCAGGTCGCCGACGCGGTCGGACGCCAGGTGGGGCTCGACACCGCCTTCGGCGAGCTGATGCCCCAGGACAAGGTCGAGCACATCGCCGCCATGTCCGCCGGCGACCAGCTGATCGCGATGGTCGGCGACGGCGTCAACGACGCGCCGGCCATGGCCCGCGCCGACGTCGCGATCGCGATGGGCGCCGCGGGCTCGACCGTCGCCCTGGAGACCTGCGACGTCGCCTTGATGAGCGACGACCTCGGCCGGCTGCCGTTCGCGATGCGCCTGAGCCGCGCCACCAGCCGCATCATCCGCCAGAACCTCGTCATCAGCCTCGCGATCGTCCTGCTCCTGATCGCGGCCACCTTCGCCGGGCTCAACATCGGAGCCGTCGTGCTCATCCACGAAGGATCCACCCTGCTCGTGGTCGCCAACGCGCTGCGGCTCCTGCGCTTCCAGCCCGGCCAGGAGCACGCCGGGATCGACCACGAGGACGCTCCGCCCCGGCCTCGGGACACCCCCACACTGGTCGCCTGACCCGGATTGACCGGACACGCGCCCTGAGGTGGATGTAGGAGGTCCTGGCCCGGCCCGGTGACGACGGAGGGAGAGCAGACGATGGGCGGGGAGGTCCGGATCCTGGTGCTGGGAGCAGTGATCGGCAGCCTGTACGCGGTGTCGCTCGCAACCGTCCCGGGATCTCGGTGACGTTGGTGGCACGCGGGCGACGGCTGGACCAGGTGAGCGCGGGGGTGCGCTGCAGCCTCCGAGGCGCCGTCGAGAGCATCGAGCTGCCCGTGGTGGACACCGTGCCGAGCGCCTCGTCATGGGACGTCGCCAGGGTCTGCGTGCGCTACGACCAGGTGGAGCAGGCGTTGCACCACGCCGCACCCGTCGACTTTCCCACGATCGTCACGCTGATCAACGGCCCCGGAGACTACGAGGCGTGGGAGGGCCTCGTCGGACCCGGCAGGCTCCTGCCGGGCTTCCCCGGTGCCGGCGGCAGCATCGACCCGGCCCGTGTGCTGCATGCCGCGGCGACCCCCACGTCCATCCTGCGGACCACGCTGGGCGAGATCTCCGGACGGCGCACCACGCGCGTCGTGCGCCTGGCCGGTCTGCTGCGCCAGGCCGGGTTCCCGACCGCCCTCAGCTCACCGATGGGCATCTGGCGGCTCACGCACCTGGGGCGCTGGTCGTCGCCCTCACCGATGCCGTGTACGCCGCAGGCGGGGCCGGCCACCGGCAGATCGCCACCGACAGCGCCGCCATCACACGGGCGATGGACGACTCCACCGGCTATGTGGCCCGTCTGCGGGACAAGGGCTTGCGCCCGACCCTGCTGAGGCGGGCCCTGCCCGCCCGGCTACCACGAGCGATCCTCGTCCGTACCGCGGCGGCCTGCTTCCGGTCGGACTTCGGTGAGACGTACGTCTGCCGACGCGCCCGCCGCGCGAAGACGGAGATGGACCTGCTGAAGGACGCGCTGCTGACCCGGCTGGCCTAGACCGGCGGCTGGAAGACGACGATCAGGCCCTGCAGAGCCTGGACCCACCGGCCCCACAACCCAGTGATCAGAGCGACGCCGATCACGATGAGCAACACCCCACCGACGCGGGTGATGGTCAGCCGGTGCCGTCGCACCCACGTCAGCAGCCGAGTGCTGCGATGGACACCGAACGCGACGAGCACGAACGGCAGACCCAGGCCCAGCGCGTACGCGCCGGACAGCACGGCACCACGCACGGCGGACCCGCCCTCGAGCGACAGCGCCAGCACCGCCGCCAACGTCGGCCCGATGCACGGCGTCCATCCCAACCCGAACGCCAGACCAAGCACCGGCGCACCCCACAGCGTGGCAGGCGGGCGCCGACGAGAGCGCGTGTCGCGCTGCAAGAACCCAATGCCGCCGAGGAACGCGACACCCATCACCACGACCACCACACCCAGCGCACGGGTCACCGGGTCCTGCCACCGCAGCACCGCAGCACCCAACGAGCCGGCCAGCACACCCAGCGCGACGAAGACGGCCGCGAAGCCGGCCACGAACAGCGCCACACCGAGCACCAGGCGGCCCCGTCCCGCGGTCCGGGCCGCGGGAGCGGTCACGGCGCCGCTCGGCCCTGGGACCGTCTGCGCCGTCAGACCCCCCAGATAGCCCAGATACCCCGGCACCAGCGGCAAGACGCACGGGGAGGCGAAGGAGACGATGCCCGCGACGAGCGCGACGAGCACGGCCAGGATCGCGGACCCGGAGAACGCGGTCGTGGCGAAGACGTCGCCGATGTCCGCCCGGACGGTCAGCGCCAGCTCAGGCATGGCTCGAGGTCTCGGCTGGTCGTGGCGCAGGCTCGGGTTGTGCCGGTGGCTGCCAGTGGCCGTGGCACACCTGGAGGTGTCGGACCCAGCCCGTCCCCGGGCGGCGAGCCCTGGCGTCGGCCAAGCGGAGCCGCCTCACCACGTCACCGACACGGCGACCACGAGCACCGCGAGCGCTGCAAGTCCGCACGCGAGCACAGCACCGTGGTTTCGCGTGGCGGGCCCAGCCAACCCCGTGCGGCGACGGCCTGTCGCGGCTACGAGGTCGAGCACTGAGTACCACAGGACGGTGAACGTGACTGCCCAGACGACCATGCAGTACGGGCACAGCGCCTCGATGACGAACAGGCTCTGAGTGATCAGCCAGATGATCAGTGCCGAACCGGCAACGGCACCGGTCAGCAGCGCGGCCCGGTACCAGGTCGCGATGCGCCCGCCTACTAGGCGCATCGCACCGGTGGCGGCGACCACGGCGAACCCGGCGATGCCGAGGTAGGGGTTGGGGAACCCCAGTACCGCTGCCTGGACCGAGCTCATGATCGGGCCGCACGAGACGACCTCGTTCAGGCTGCAGCTGGGTTGGTAGAAGGGGTTGGTCAGCAGCCAGTACTTCTCCACGGCGAGCACGAACGACGCGGCGAACCCGATCAGGCCGGCGACCAGGTGAACCCAGGCGACGGTGGTCGTCGACGGTCCGCTGTCCCGGGCGGCGTCAGGTCGGCCCGGGGTCGAGGCGCTCGCTGGCCGGGCCACGCCCTCCCCGGCGTTGGTCACTGCGCGAGTGCCCGGTCGAGCGCTTCGGTCAGGTCTGCGGCCGAACGAGGCTCGAAGAGCTCGCCGTTCAGGAAGAACGTCGGGGTTCCCGCCACGCCCAGCGCGCGGCCGTCGGCGATGTCGCGCTCGATCCGCTCGAGTGTCTCGGGGGCCTCGTAGGCGGCGTCCCAGGTGTCCATGTCCAGGCCGAGCTCTTGTGCGTACTGGCGGAAGAGGTCGTCCTTCGGTTCTTGGGACTCGCCCCACTGCGCCTGTGTCTCGAACATCCGCGCGTACATCGCCTCGAGCTGGCCCTGCTGCGCGGCGGCCTCCACGGCGCGAGCGGCCCGCTGGGAGTTGAAGTGGCTGTCCAGCGGGAAGTACCGGATGACGAACGACACCCGGTCCCCGTACTGGCTGCGCAGTTCCTCGATCGCCGGGTAGACCGCGCCGCACGCCTCGCACTCGAAGTCGAGGAACTCCACGAACGTGACCGACGAGTCCGGCACGTCGTTGAGGCGTCGAGAGTCCTCCCGCACGACCAGCCCCGCCTGATCGGGTGCCTGCGGGTCGCCAGCCGTGGCGGGGTCCTGCGAGTCCTGCCAGGGACGCGCCACCACGATGGCGACAGCGATGACTGTGACCAGGACGGCGGCCAGCGCGAGGATCAGCGGCGCGCGCCGTTGGGGCCGAGGCGTCGGCCCCTGCGGCCGGCTGCCCGGCTTGGCGACCTGCGCCGGCTTGGCCGACCTGTTCGACCTGGCGGGCTTGGCCGACTTGCGCGACTTGGCGGACCTGGTGCGCTTGGGGGTCATGTCGGCTGGTACTCCTCGTGCTCGGGACTAGCTGGGGTGTGTGCTTGGGATGCGGGCCTGCTGGATCGGTCGGCTCGACGGCGCCACGCGTTCGCGGCGCCGCTGGTGGCCGCGGCTGCTGCGATCAGCACGGCGAGGATGATCGGTGCGGGGCCGGCTCGGACCGCTGGAGTCAGCGACGTGCGCAGCGGCAGGTCCGCGGTCATCGTCGCGGGCGTGAACAGGTCCGTGCGCTGCACGAGGGTCCCATCGGGCTCGATCACGGCGCTGACTCCGACGGTCGAGGCCTGGATCGTCGCGCGGCCGGTCTCGACCGCCCGTAGCCGGGACATCGCCAGCTGCTGGGTGGACTGGGCGGTCCAGCCGAACGACGCGTTGTTGGTGGGGACGACCAGGACCTGTGCGCCTTGGCGTACGGCGTTGCGCACCAGGTCGTCGAAGGCGACCTCGAAGCAGATCACGGTCGCGACCGGCACCGCACGACCCAGTCGTACTACCGGGATGTCGACGACCGCAGGCGCCGTTCCGGCGACCATGTCGACCTCGACTCGGTCGACCTGGGAGGAGAACACCCGGATTAGGCCTCGCAGCGGGACGTACTCTCCGAACGGCGCCGGCCGCTGCTTGGCGTAGGAGTCCACCGGACCCCGCTCGGGGTCCCACACGACGATGTCGTTGTAGCGGCCCTCGGGCTCGTAGCGGTCGGTGCCGACCAGGATCGGCGCGCGCACCGCATCGGATGCCTCCCACACCTGCGCAGCCGCGTCGGCGTTCGTCCGCGGATCGACGTCGGAGGCGTTCTCCGGCCACACGACCAGGTCGAGCCCACCTGGGGCCTGGGTCGCGACGGCGGCGGTGCCCTGGACGTGGTTGGCCAGTACGACCTCGGCGCGATCTGGCCGGCCCCGGTCTGCGGGCACGTTGCCCTGCACGACACCGGTGCGCAGCGTGCCCGCCTCGGGCTCGACTCCCAACGGGATGAGCGTGCCGAGTCCGAGCATCGCCCCCGTGAGCGCGGCGGCCACCAGCACTCGGCGCGCGGCGCGGCGACCTGCAGCAACCGTGGCCAGGGCGAGCAGGGCGCCGATGAACGCCACCGCGAACGAGACCAGCGGCGCCCCGCCGAGCCAGGCCAGGGAGAGCAGCGGGCCGTCGGTCTGGGAGAACGCCAACCGTCCCCACGGGAAGCCCCCGAACGGCCAGACCGAGCGCAGCTGCTCACCGGCGACCCAGACTGAGGCGAACACCAGCGCACGCAGCATCGGTCGGCGCGCCAGGATCGCAGCGCGATCGGCCCACGACCACAGGGCACCGGCGACGGCGAGCAGCCCGGCCTGCAGCACCGACAACGCCACCCACGCCACCGGTCCTGCCGCCTCGCGTGCCCATCCCAAGTGCAGCAGGAAGAAGGTCTGGCCCCAGGCGAACCAGACCAGGGCCGTGGTCCGCCCACCGCCGCGCGATCCGGCCAGGACCAGCATGGCGACCGCGACGAACCCGACCGGCCACCAGCCCCGGTCGGGAAAAGCGACGTCGGCCAGCACCCCGCCGACCGCGGCGAGCCCCAGCCGCAGCACGCCCCGGCGCGGGCTCGGCGCCGTGGTGTCCGCGGGCGTGACCGCGGGGGCTGCCAACACCTGGAGCACTGGTCCTCGAACGTGTTCTCGCGCCCGCCGTCGCGGGCTCGTGGAGCGGTCGGGAACCGCCGGGGTCGGCGTGCCCGGACATCCGCCTCGGCCGCCCTCACCGTAGGCCGGTCACGGGTACCACCGGCTGGTTCAGTCGATTGAGATTCGGTGAAGCCTGACCCACGCGCGCTCCTGAGTCGCGAGGCGGGCACCGGCCACACGCCTATCGTCGTCATGTGGCGACACGCTCCCTGGCCGACCCCCTGGGCCAGGAGCGTGTCGTCACCGCACGAGCGTGCGAACCGCCCGGGCGAGCACACTGGTCCGCCGCCCGATCGACGCTGCAAGGGGCGACGAGGGGCGGGGCACCGCAACGACCGCACCGTTGACGAGAGAAGCACCGATGACACCGACGCAGCCATCCGCACCCCGAGGCCTCACACGCGAACGGCGCGTGCCCCCGGTGCTCATCGCCGCCGCCGCCACCGGCGCCCAGCTCATGATCGCCGCTCGGTCCGACAGACGCCCCTCACCGAGCTCGCTCCTCGCCGCGGCACTGGTGGCCTCGGCGTCCACGTGGCTGATCGCCGACTCGGTGGCCCGATTCCGGCGTTCGGGCACCACCGTGGACCCGACGGCGCCCGCCGCGACGAGCGCGCTGGTCACCACCGGGGCCAACGGGCTGACCCGCAACCCGATGTATGTCGGGATGGCCGGCGGGCTGCTCGCCCACGCCCAGGCGCGCCGCTCGTGGGTGAGCCTGCTGCCCGTCGCCGGGTTCGTCGCCGCGATGAACCGCTGGCAGATCGCCGCAGAAGAACGGGCACTCGCCGTGCACTTCGGCCAGGCCTACGACCACTATCGGGCCGTCGTCCCACGCTGGGTCGGTCCCCGATCGGTCCACGCAGCCATCTCCGCCTTGGCGACACCGCGCACCTTCGCGATGAAGACCCGATGAAGCCACCAGGTGGGTGCTACCTCCAGGGCCGGTCACACGCTCTGCGCGTGGCACGGTGAGGTCATGACGAACGGACACGAGTGGCGCGACTCGACTTCGGAGCACGAGCGTCTGCGCGCGCTCGTGGTCGAGGACGAGACCGACCTGGCCGCCGCGGTCGCCGACTACCTGCGGATGGACGGGTACGACGTCATGATCGTCCGGGACGGTGCGCGCGCCGTGGAGGCCACGCGTACGTCCGCGCCGCATGTGGTGATCCTGGACCTGGGGCTGCCGTCCCTCGATGGCATCGAGGTATGCCGCAGGCTGCGGGAGTTCTCCGACGCGTACGTGCTGATCCTGACCGCGCGAGCCGACGAGGCGGAGGTCCTGCGCGGGCTGGAGGCGGGCGCGGACGACTACGTGACCAAGCCGTTTCGACCGCGCGAGCTCCTGGCCCGGGTCCGTGCGCTGCTCCGACGCTCGCGCACACCCGGCCAGCTGCCGCCCATGCCCAACCAGGTCGGAGACCTGGTCGTGGACCCCGCCGCCCGGCGGGTGACCCTCGCCGGTGAACTCGTCGACCTGACCCCAACCGAGTTCGACCTGCTCACCATCCTGCTGTCGCGCCCCACGGAGGCGCTCTCACGGCGGGCCCTCATCGAGGCCCTACGCGGTTCGAACTGGTACGGCGACGAGAGCCTGGTCGACGTCCACGTGCTGCACCTACGACGCAAGCTGGGCGACGACGCCGCCACACAGCGCTTCGTACGGACCGTGCGCGGCATCGGCTACCAGATGGGAGAGGGATGATCAGGCGACCGGCACGGCACTGGGGCGTCGCGCTACGCCTGCTCGTCGTGCTGACCGCGGTCACGCTCGTCACCGTCATCACCGCATGGGCGGTCGCCTCACAGATCGGCCCCGGGATCTTCCACGAGAACCTGCTCCAGCACAGCGACGACGACGCGACCGAGCACGCCGAGATCGCGTTCACCACCGCAGGCGGGTTCTCCCTGGCCGCGGCCCTGGCGGTAGCGCTGCTGGTCTCGACCGCACTGAGCCTGTCCATCGCCGGACGGGTCACCCGCTCGCTGCGCCCGATCGTGGTGGCCGCCGGGCGGATCGCCGGCGGTGCCTACGACCGGCGCGTACCCGTGCCGGGCCTGGGTGCCGAGTTCGACGAGCTCGCGACCGCCGTGAACGCGATGTCCGAACGCCTCGAGCAGGTCGACACCACCCGCCGGCGCCTGCTGGCCGACCTGGCGCACGAGCTGCGCACCCCGCTGACCACGCTGACCGTGTACGTCGACTCGATCGACGACGGAGTACGTCCCCCTGACGCCGCGACGTTGCAGGTGCTGCGCGACCAGGTCAACCGGCTCAGCCGCCTGGCCGAGGACGTCTCGGCGGTCTCCCTCGCCGAGGAGCGCCGGCTGCCGCTCCACAGGGCCGAGGTGCTGCCGTCCGACCTCGCCCGGGCCGCGGCCGCTGCCGCGAACCCCGCCTACCACGCCAAAGGCGTCTTCCTGCAGCTCGACACGGCCACCCGCACCCCGACGGTGCGGGTCGACCGGGACCGGATCGGGCAGGTCCTGGCCAACCTGCTGCAGAACGCCCTACGGCACAGCCCCCCGGGCGGCGCCGTAGTCATCCGAGTACGCGCCGAACGCGGCGGGGTCACGATCGCCGTGGTGGACGCCGGTGACGGCATCGCCCCCGAGCACCTGCCCCACGTGTTCGACCGGTTCTACCGCGCCGATACCGCCCGCGACCGCGACCACGGCGGCTCAGGCATCGGGCTGACGGTCAGCAAGGCACTGGCCGAGGCCCACGACGGCTCGCTCGACGCGGCCAGCCCAGGCCCAGGCATGGGCGCGACCTTCACCCTGCACCTACCGGCCGCACCAGCGGACCGCACCGACCCGGCTCCCGCACAGCCCGCACGTCTGCACGAGCGAGACACCCAGATCGACACGTGATCCACGACACCGACGTCGCGCACGTCTGATCGGACTCACGCACCCGCCTTCACTGAAGCCGGAGACGGCCGCCGCCTCAGGGCGATGAAGGAACGATGAAGGCCGGCGCGGCCACGATCACACACACGCCGGCACGACCTAACGTCGCAGCAATGTCTTCGTCCCCCCGGGTCCCACCGGTCCGCGTCCGCCGTCGGCGCCACCTGCGCCGCGCAGCGGCCCTGCTCGTGACGGGCGCACTCGTCGTCGGTCTGGTGCCGTCGACGGGTGCCGCCGACGAGCTCGACGATCGACGCCGCGCGGCGCAGGAGCGCGCCAACACCGCGCAGCAGCGCTCGGAAGAGCTCCGGGCGTCGATCGAGGGCCTGTCGGCCGATCTGGGCCAGGCGGTCGCCGACCTGGCTGCGACCGAGGCCCGGCTGCCTGCCGCGCAAGAGCAGCTCCGACTGGCACAAGACGAGCTGCAGGCGGCCGAGCGTCGAGCCTTGATGCTCCAGACCCGCCTGACCGACGCCACGAACGAACAGGTTGCGATCGGTGAGGAGATCGCCACGATGGCCACGCGCGAGGACGAAGTCCGCGCAAGCGTCGGACAGTTGGCCCGCCAGGCGTACATGGACGGCGGGCAGGCCTCGACGTTGGCGGTCGTGCTCGACGCCCAGGACCTGCAGGAGTTCACCCAGGCGATGCAGGCCACCGCCACCGCACAGCGCCTGCAGACCCGGGTGCTCGACGAGCTGACCACCATGGGCGCCGCCGCGCGCAACGCCGAGGCACGGCTCGCCGCAGTCACCGACCAGATCGCCGAGCTGAAGGTCGAGGCCGACGTCGAGGTCGCGCGCGCCGACGAGGCCAGGGTCGAGGCAGCCGCACGTGAGGACGAGATCGAGACCCTGATCGCCCAGCAGCAAGCCACCCAGCAGCGTCTGGCCGGGATGAAGGCCCAGGCCGAGGCCGAGCAGGCCGAGGCCGATCGTCAACGCGCCGCGCTCGAGGACGAGCTGGCCGCGATCATCGCCGAGCAGCAGCGTGCAGCAGCCGCCACCCCGGACAGACCGGCCGCACCCCCGCCGTCGTCGAGCACTGGCGCGATCTTCGCCAACCCGACGTCCATCAACCCGATGTACGTCACGTCGAACTACGGCATGCGTCTGCACCCAATCCTCGGCTACGAGCGCCTGCACGCGGGCATCGACCTGCGCACCTACTGCAACACCCCGCTGTATGCGCCACGCGACGCGACCGTGCAGTGGGCCCAGTGGCGCAACGGCTTCGGCAACCAGGTGATGCTCAACTACGGGAGCGTCAACGGCCAGCCACTGATGAGCAGCTCGAACCACATGACCAGCTTCACCGTCTCGACCGGGCAGCAGGTCAACCAGGGCGACCTGATCGGCTACTCCGGGAACACCGGCTTGTCCACCGCGTGCCACCTGCACTTCGAGGTCTACCAGAACGGGTCGACCATCAACCCCGCGCCACTGCTCGGGAGGTAACCGATGCCCTATCCCATCACGCGCGCCGCACGCACCGCGGCACTGGTCGCCGCTGCTAGCGCGCTGGCAGCCGTCTCGACGGGGTGCACCCCAGGTGCTGACGACAACGCCGCCGCCAGTCCGGGTTACGTCTCCGAAGACGGCAGCGTGCGGACCTGGGAGCCCGGCCAGCGGCCAGGACCCGTGGTCGTCACCGGCACCGACTACGAGGGCCGGGCGGTGGACACCGGAGACTGGCTCGGGGACGTGCTGGTGATCAACACCTGGTACGCCGCATGCCCACCCTGCCGGGCCGAGGCACCCACACTCGCCACCCTCGCACGCGACCGCGCGGAGCAGGGCGTGCGCGTGCTGGGGATCAACGTCGAGGACGCCGCCGGTGCGGCGCTGGCCTTCCAGAACACCTTCGACATCCCCTACCCCTCCATCGAGGACCGCGACGGGCTGGCCGTGGCGTCCCTGTCCGGCGTCGTGCCACTGCAAGCGGTGCCCACCACCGTCGTCCTAGACCACCAGGGCCGGGTCGCCGCCCGGATCGTGGGCCTGGCAGAGGAGTCCACGCTCAACTCCCTGGTCGGCGACGTCGTCGCCGAGTCCCCCGTCCAGTGATCGGAGTGCCCATGGTCGCCCACGCCCAGGTGTCCCGCCGACGGGCCATGGCCTGTCGGCTGGCCATCGCCGCGGTCCTGGCCCTCGGTCTGGCAGCCGCCGGCGCGGGCGCCGCCTGGGCGCACTCCGGTCTCATCGAGACCGACCCGGCCGACGGCGCGAGCGTCGAGGTCGCACCGGTCCAGGTCGTGCTGACCTTCAACGAGGCACCCCAGCCGCTCGGCACCCTGGTCCAGGTGCTCGGTCCGGACGGCGCGGACATCTCCGACGGCCAGGCCGTGATCACCGACACCCAGATCGCCCAGCCCCTGGCCGAGGTTCGCCCGACCGGCACCTACACGGTCCAGTGGCGCATGACCTCGGCCGACGGGCACCCGCTGTCCGGACAGTTCGCGTTCACCGCCACCTCGGCCACCGGGACCGCCCTCGACGACCCGACCCAGGCCGCGGAGGCGACCACGGCACCCACCCCGAGCCCGACGACCCCGGCCCCGGCCCCCGAGACGGTAGGGACGAGCCAGGGCCAGGCCGCCTGGCGGTGGGGCCCGAGCTCCGTCACCGCGCTAATGATCGTGGCGGTCGTCGCCGCGGCACTGCTCGTCCTCGTCGTCCGGCTTCGCCGCAGGGTCTTCGGGGACGACACCTCAGAGTGAGCCCGGGCGATCCGACGGGCAGAACCTCAGTCGGATCTTCATCTTCACCGCGCTCATCCGCGCATCGGACACGTCGATCGGGCCGAAGTAGAGCGACCCCGCTCGTCCCCCGAGGTCAGGAGCGTCCGTGCCCGAGCAGCGGATCATCAGCCAGAGCAACCGAATCCAGGCCGGTGCCGCCCGCGACCGCGCCAGCGCCCCGGATACCACCACTGCACCCACCACGGTGCCGCGCAAGCCCAGAAGCAGGCGCACGCTGGTCCTGCTGGCCCTCGTCGTGCTGACGGCCGGCGCCGTGTACTGGTTCCTTCTTCGACCAGACGCCGCCGACTCCCTTGACCAGCCCGAAGTGGAGCTGGGCGCGGTCCAGACCGTCGAGCCGATCAACATCAACCTCGCCGACGGCCGGTACCTCAGACTCGGGCTGGGTCTGCAGCTCACGGCCGAGGTGGTCGAGGACCTCGACCCCTCCATGGCCCTGGACCGGATGATCGCGCTGTACTCGATGCTCCCGCTCGACCAAGTCAGCTCCCCCGAGGGACGCGAGGCCCTCAAGGCCGAACTCACCGCACAGCTGGCCGAGGCCTACGACGGGCAGGTCGTCGCGGTGTACATCACCGACTACGTCTACCAATGAGAGCACTTCGCCGACACGAGCAAGCAGTAGGCGTGGCGCCGGGTCCCGGATGCCACGTGACCCGACCATCGGTGACAAGCGACCTCGACAGGTTCCTGAGCGCCGTCGACCAGGGCAGCGCTGATGCACGATGTCCTCGGCACCTCCCCCAAGAGGACGTGGGTGCCGATGCAAGAAGGGACAGGACACACGTGCCGAACACCACTGCGAGGAAGCCTGCGCCGAACCTGCAGCGGGCGTTCATCGGTGGCCTCGAGCAGGTCCTCGACTCCTTCGGGGCGGCACCACCCGAGCTACCTTCGCTGGACGCTGGGTACCTCGTCCCGATGCTCGTGCACGCCGCCAGGGTCTACGGCAACACGATCGTCGACCACATACCCGTCGAGAGCTCGGCAGATCACAACGTCAACTGGTACAGCCTCGTCGCTGCTCTGGCGAGGGCGCCGCAGGACCGGAAGCCCTACTTCCACTTCGGTCTGGCGGTCGACCCCGATGTCGAGGCCGTGCTGGACCAGTACCGTGCCATGTTCCGCACGCGGCACCAGCTCGGATCGCTGAAGGACGGACGATGGCGAGTCTTCGAGTGTGACGACGGCTCCGTCGAGATCGGCCTGGCGCCTGCGGCACGGCGCTCGGCTCTGCATCTGGTGGCCTGGCGAGCGGAGAACCACCTTCTTCCCCCCGACCGCGCGGCCCTCACCGCCCTGCCGAACTCTCGGGAGAAGTTGGTCCAGATCATCCTGTCGGCAGCGAACGCAGACCTGGACGTGTTCCGCAAGAGCCACCCGCGCAACTGGGACAGGCTCGCCGACGGGCTCGGGTTCGACCTCGATGACTTGCCACAGTTCCAGGCCTTCCTCATCGACCTCCTGCACACTCCGCCGGCCTGGTTCACCAACGGCGAGCTGCTGAGCCTGTGGAACGACTACCGATCACCTGCCCCTCCGTACTCGGACGAGACGTTCTCAGCCCTGCTGGCGTGCCAAGCGCTGACTCCAGCCGAAGGCGTCGCCTGGAGCGCGGTCGCCCCGTTGATCAAGATTGGTGACCTGTACATCCCCTGGTTCTTCGGCTTTCACGGGCTGCATCCGTGCCTGAGCTTCTTGTCCATCCTGATGCGCCGACACGAAAGCCTGTGGAGCCGCACGGTGGGCTCCACCCTCGCCTACGCGGCCGACTGGCTCGGGGGGCGCCTGACCGGGCACGGGCGACTTGAGTGGAGAGTACGCGCCAAGGTGCCGGGAGGCGGCGGGGATGCCGACCTCGTGCTCTGGGACTGTACGACGGGTGCCGTGGCGGTCTTCGAGATGAAGACGACGTTCGACAAGTACCGCACGAGCTTTCAGTTCGACAACTTCACGGGCCAACGCGTCAACTATACCAAGGCACTCGCGCAAGCGCAGGCCGCCGCCGAGGCGATCCGTACCGGAGCCTGGCCGCTACGGTCGCTGTTCGGCAAGAGCAGCCCCGACCGCCCCACGTCCGTCACCGCGGGGGTGCTGACGTGGTGGGACACCTACAACCCCACCCTGGACTCGGCCGCCCCGCCAACCCTGTGCTGCAACTACGCCACCCTTGCTTTCCTGCTGGATCGGGCGGAGGGCGACCTGAGTGCGGCTATGACGGCGATCGCTGAGCTGTCGGCCATCTACTGTCCTGCCAGGCTCGTTCCCATCGGCCAGGACCCCCAGACCGGTGACCTCATCCTCCTCGAGGTGCAGGCCGCGGAGCTGCCCCCGCGCAGCTCATGGCCCCCGATCAGCGACTTCACCCGCGAGCTGCTCAGCACGCACGGCTGCTGGCCCGAGGACTGGGTCACGCAGGCGTCGAGCGACGTCGGGCGCTGGCGCGTGTACTGAGCGCCGATGGTTGTGCGCGTCCATCCCCCGCCCAGCATCCGAGAACACAGCACCGTACGACAACGCCCGAGCCCGCGAGGGCGCCTGGCAGCAGGCTGAAGAGCCGCACTGCGAACGGAGAGCCCCTCGCTCTCCGGGAGGGCAGCGGGGGCGTTCGGCTCAGATGCCTGAGTAGGAGTGCTTGCCCGCGACGAGCAGGTTCACCACGGTGAAGTTCGCGAGTACTACGGCGTACCCGACGAAGACGAAGTAGGCGGCTCGTCGGCCGGCCCAGCCGCGGGTGGTGCGTGCGTGCAGGTATCCCGCGTACACGACCCAGGCGACGAATGTCGCGACCTCTTTGGGGTCCCAGCCCCAGTAGCGGCCCCATGCCTGCTCGGCCCAGATCGCGCCGCCGATCAGCGTCAAGGTCCACAGCACGAACCCGACGGCGTTGAGCCGGAAGGACAACGCCTCGAGTTGTCGTGCGGGCGGGACGGTGCTCAGCCAGGACCATGCCGGGCCGGTGATCCGCCACCGGGACAGGGCACGGCGCAGGCCGTCGGCCGCACGCCACGACGTGGCCACGTGCGACCGCCCGGTCTGTCGGGCGTCTTGCAGGACCTGCAACAAGGAGGTGGCGAAGGCGACGGTGAAGATGCCGGTCGCGGCGATCGCGACGCCGACGTGGATGACCAGCCAGTAGTTCTGCAGGGCGGGCTGGACCTGGTCTGCTCGGATGTAGAACGCGTTCAGGGCGAGCACGAGTGCCAGCACGCTCATGCCCATCACCACGACACCGAGGAACGGGATCGTGCGGGTGCGCCGCACGGCCAGGTGCACCAGGGCAGCGACCAGGATCCCCACCAGGGTGAACTCGTACATGTTCGCCGTGGGCCAGCGACCGGCGGCCAGTCCGCGCAGGACGATGCCGACCAGCAGCAGCGTGACACCGAGATAGGTGGTCGAGCGGGCGATGCCGGTCGACCGCCACGACGCGACACCATCGGATGCCTGCCCCTGGTCACCTGAGTCGGGGCTCGCGACCGCGACTGTCGCCACGCCGCCAGAGGCGGGGCTGTTCGCCGACGGGTCACCTGCGCGGCGCGCGGGTGTGGCGAGCGCGGCCTGCCGGTGCTCGCGCGAGGATGCGTCCGCGACGCGGGCCAGCGCGGCGGAGTGTGCGATCAGCGCGATCGTGAACGCGGTCGCCGCGCCCCACACGAGCAGGGTGCTGATGTCACCGAGGGGCATGTCCGGTCCTCTCCTGTTGGCCGGGGCGCTGGCCGGCTCCTGCTGGGCGAACCAGGTCCATTGCCCGGTCGAGCTCCTCCTGAAGGCCCACGTCGTCGCCGCGTGCCAGTGCCGCCCCGGTGACCACCGTGCGCTCGTGGCCTCGGGTCTCTCCGGCCGGGGCCAGGCGCGGCCAGACCCGTCGGCGTGGGACGAACAGCGAGGTCGACAGGCCGGCGAACGCCAGCAGCGAGGACACGAGCACCCAGGTCAGTGACGGGTCGTGGCGCAGGTCAAGCGCGACGAACCTCGGCAGGGCCTCGAAGGTGAGCGTGCCCAGGCCGTCGGGCAGGTCGACGCTCTCGCCGGGGCGCAGGTACAAGGTGACGGGCTGGCCCTCGTCGTCGAGCACCTGGTCCAGGCCGGAGGTGTCGAGCTGGTAGACGTTCTGCGGGATGCCGTCGTCCAGGCCCAGGTCACCGGTCCAGACCGCGAGCACCAGCAGCGGGTCGACGGGTTGGGGGTAGACCGAGCGCCAGACCTGCTCGGAGACCTCCTCGGCGGTGGGCAGCAGCGCCCCCTGCAGGCCGATCTGCGGACCGGTGGTGACGTCGGGCACCTTGATGACACCCCGCGAGGTGTACACGGTGTCCTGCGGCAGGAACGGCACGGTCCCGGCGAACACGACCTCACCGGCACGGTCGCGCACGCTCACCTGGGGGGCGTAGCCGTTGCCCTGCAGGTAGACCTTCGCCCGGTCGATCGTCAGCGGGTCGTTGACCTTGATGATCCGCTCGGTCGGTTCCCCGCTCGGTGTGGTGACGGTCACGTAGGCCGTGAAGTCGCGTGAGAGCGCCGTCGCCGGGTCGAACCGGGCCTCGAAGGCGTCCAGGCGCAGGGAGAACGGCACCAGCGAGGACGCCTGGTATCCGGCACCGGACTCGAAGGTGTCGTAGTCGGCCTGGGTGTTGGCGAACGCCCGGCCCTCGACGATGATCGCCTGGCCCCGGTAGTGCAGGAACTGGCCGACCGCGATCGACACCAGCAGACCGACCAGGGCCAGGTGGAACACCAGGTTGCCGGTCTCGCGCAGGTAGCCGCGCTCGGCGGCCACGCTCCAGATCCCGTCGCCCTCCTCGCGCACGTCCACCCGAAACCGTCGCCGCCACCGCGTGCCGGTCAACGCGGCGCCAGCCTGTCGGGCCACGGCCTGCGGGCTGCCGTCCACCTCGAGCACGGCCTGGGCGGGGAACCGGTCGAACCGGCGTGGCACCCGTGGTGGGCGGGCGCGCATCGCCCGCAGGTGCGCACGGCTGCGCGGCAGGATGCACCCGACCAGGGAGACGAACAGCAGCAGGTAGATCGCCGAGAACCACACCGACGCGTACACGTCGAAGAACCCCAGGCGATCGAGCAGCTCGCCCACGGTGGGGTTGTCGGTCAGGAAGGTCGCGACCGCCTCGGGGGCCTGGGCTCGCTGGGGAAAGATCGTGCCGGGTGCCGCCGCGGTCGCCAGCAGCATGAGCAGCAGCAGAGCGACCCGCATCGACGTCAGCTGACGCCACGCCCAGCGCAGCCATCCCAGTGCGCCGAGCGAGGGCAGGCGTGTGGTGGCCTCGGCGCCCTCCTCGACCGGTGTGAGGGTGCCGGTGGTGAACGAGTCGTCCAGCCCTTCGGGTGCGTAGCGCGAGGCCGGCTCACCGCCCGGGCGATCGCGCGTCAGGTCACCCCTGGGTGGCACGACCGCGGCCCGTCGCAGACGCCAAGGGCAGCGCCGACATTCGGCGCTGCCCTTGGCCCGAAGGGCTTCCACCGTCCACCCACCCGGCCATGGCGGACGTGTGGGGCGGGTTGGTCCCGGGCGCGCCGACGCGGCTCACCGGTTGGCGGTCCGAGCGTGGGTACGGCTGTGCGGCCACGAGCTCCTCCCGTCGTGTCTCGGATGCGCCGGTGGGTTCGGACGGCCACCCGAGTCCGGTCGCCGTCATTCGTTGGTCGCAGGTCTGCGGCTCGTGACATGCGCCCGTCCAGGGCGTCGGCGGGCAGGGTCGGTGTCTCCTCGGTCCGTCCGGTGGTCTGCCGCGACGAGTCGAGGCTATGCGGACTCCTGCGCCGGCCACGGGCGGCGGGGATGGTCTTCAGCAGACCTTCATCTACCCCGACGGGTGCCGGCAAGCGGCCGGGCGGGCTCGACTGCCTCGAGCCTCCCGCCACTGGGCAGCTGGGTCCATGCCCTGGTCGACGTCGGGACGGCCATGCACGTCAGCGCATGGCCTCCAGGTCCGTGGTCTCGACGACGCCCAGGTGCAGGTCACCGTTGGCGATGAGCGTGGGCACGGTCAGGGTGCGGATCTCGTCCTCCACCACGGCCCTGCCCTGAGCGATCGCCTCCTCGACCCGCGCCGAGTCAGCCAGGGCGTCCACCTCGCTGATCGCGTCCTGGTCATACCCGGCCTCGGCCAGCCACGCCTGCAGCTGAGCTTCGGCTTGTTCGGGCGAGGCCTGCTCGTTGAGCCAGACCTGCCATCCCGTGCCGTCCTCACGCGACCCGGTGAAGACCTGTTCGAGGATGAACCAGTCGGTCGGGTCGTCGGCGGGCGCGCCGTCGGCGGACTCGAGGAGCTGGATCGCGGTGAGGTACTGGGCGACCAGAGGAGAGTTGGCGAACTTGGGCACGAACGACAAGGTGATCGGATAGACGATGTAGGTCAGGTTGTTCGCCTCGGCGAACCCGGACTCCTCGATGTTGGTGAACAGCTGGGCGCAGAACTGGCAGCCCGGGTCGATCACCTCCAGCGCGGTGGGAAGGCCGTCCCGGTAGCCGCCCAGGTAGCTGGCGTGCGAGGTGGCGTACTGGGCACCGTCCCAGGTCCTGAACCGGCCCGGGACCGCCGTGATCGTGTCGGCGAGCGAGGAGAACTCGTTGCGGAAGGCGCCGACGACGTCGCCGTCCAGCAGGGACGCCGCGAAGGTAGGTGTCTGGGAGTCGATGCTGCATCCCTGCGTGGCGGACAGCGAGCACGCCTGCGGATTCTCCTTGTTGCAGGTGCCGTAGGCCACCAGGTTCAGCCCGCTGCGGGCGACGACGTAACCGCTGACCACGAGCGAGAGCACCATCGCCCAGGCCGTGACCTCGATCGCGATGCTCGCGGGCCGCACCAGGCGCGGTGATCGCAGCGCCAGGGGCGCGAGCAGGGAGTTCTTCACGTCCTCACGAAAGCTCGTGTCGCACGGCCGGAACGTGACCCTGCGCGAGACGCAGCCCCATGCCCGGCGCAGCAGCGCGCGGTACTTGGCCGAGACGGCGCCCAGGACGAGCAGGACCACGAACGCGGCGACGCAGAGCACTACAGGCCCTTCATGAGGCGGTCCATGACGTCCAGGGTGCGCTCGACGTCCTCATCGGTGTTGTGCGCACCCAGACTGAACCGCACCAGGGGCGGGTGCGTCTCGAGCTCCTGGAGCCAGTGGTGGGCACAGAAGTAGCCGCTGCGCACCATGATCCCGGCCCGCGAGAGGAAGGCGGCCAGACGGTGCCCGTCGACCCGGTCCGGACGCACGCTGACCAGCGAGGAGCCCCGCGGGCTGAGCACCGTGCACCCCGGCAACGGGGTCAGGCCGTCGACCAGGGCCTGCGAGAGACGTTCCTCGCGTGCCTCGCACCGCTCCCCGGTGCCGTCCTGGTAGCCGTCGAGCCACCTCAGCGCCGCGCCGAGGGCGATGATCTCGCCCCACGGCTGCAGCCCTGCCTCCAGGCGGGTGTGCAGCTCGGGCAGCAGATCGAAGTCCGACGCTGTCACGTGCGCGACCTGACCGCCGCCGACGAACGACAGCTCGAGACTTCCCAGGAGCTCGTGGGATGCGGCGACCACGCCCAACGACGCGCCGTAGACCTTGTGTGCGGAGAAGCACAAGGCGTCCGGCGTGAGCCCGCGCACCGTCGACAGCCCGTGCGGCACCGCCTGTGCCGCGTCGATGACGGTCGTCCCGCCTGCCCGCCGGACGTCGGCGACCAGCTGGGCCAGCCCCACCGTGGGCGCACCGTCGACGTTGTTCATGGCCGAGACGACCACGAGCGCGCCCGCCAGGTCGCGGTCGCGGTAGACCAGCGCACCGGATCCGTCGCGGTCGAGCAGCAGGCGTTCGATGCCCTCGCGCCGCGCGAAGGTCATCGTGCTCAGAAACACCGAGTTGTGCTCGGTGTGGGTGGTCACCACCCGGCGGTAGCGTCCCGCCGGCAGCTGCTGCAGCAGGAGGTTGAGGGCGTAGGTGGTGTTGAGGGTGAAGGACGTCGTATACCGGCGCGCAGGCAGGCCCAGCGCCTTGAGCACCGCGGCGCGGGTCTGCCCCACCCGCTCGTCGACCTTCCTGCCCCACTCGTAGGCCACCCGTTCACCGCAGGCGTTGTAGGTCAGGTAGTACTCGTTGAGCGCATCGATCACCGGCTGCGGGCGAAGCGTCTGGCATGCGGAGTCCAGATACACGTTGTCCGCCGGCAGGTACGCGAAGCCGTACCGGCCGCCGGCGCCCACGACGGTCTGCTCGGGGCGCCTGGAGAACACCCCTCGCCGTCGAGGCACGGCACCCGCGTTCGCCCGCGCTGCACTCACAGGCACTCGCCGCGGGGAAGACGCAGGAATGGGGGTACGGGCTTCATCGTGGCCCCACTGTAGCTTTCGCCCCCGCCTCGAACAGGGTCCATCGGTCCCGGATCCCTACGACGAAAGCGATTCTTAAGGACGACCGTCGAGCACCGGCCGACAACGGCCGTGACCTGCGGCGTCGCACGCGTGCTGGCCCACCCGAGGGTCGCCTCGTCGCCGCGAGCGCGGCCGGCCGGCTCGTAGCATGGCGGCGGGCGGCCCGGTGCCCTGCGGTCTGGCGAACCGGGAGTCCCCTCCGCGCGGCGACCCACCACCCGCCCGGACGTGATCGTCTCGCGCCGACGGGAGGACTGCGACGTGGTCGGAGCGTTGAGGCTGGACGTCAGCGGGCCGGCATGGCTGCCACCGGAGCCGGCGTCCCTGGCGTCACTGCTGGCGCCCACGCTGCAGCCGGTTCCGCTGCTGCCCGCCGTCGGACTGGTCCTGGCGATCCTGTACACCGCAGGGGTGATCCGGATGCGGGCCTCCGGGCGGCGCTGGTCACCGTGGGCGACGTTGTCGTTCCTGACCGGGTGCGTCCTGCTGGTCGTGGTCACCGGGGCCGGGATCGAGGGCTACGGGCTGGAGATGTTCTCGGTGTTCATGTTCCAGCAGCTCACGCTCATGGTCACTATCCCGCCCCTGCTCGTCCTGGGCCGGCCGGGCACACTCCTGCTGCACGCCACCCCCCACGGCCGCGTCGGGCGACGGGTGCTCGCCACCGCCCGATGGGGCCTGCGCGGAGGCCTCGGCGCGTTCCTGCTGCACCCGGCACTGGCCGTGCCGCTGTTCCTGCTGGCCTTCTACGGGCTGTACCTGAGCCAGCTCGCCGGCAACCTGCTGAGCACCTGGGCCGGGCACATCGGACTCGAGACGGCCTTCCTCGTGGCCGGGGTCCTGTTCATCACACCGGTGCTGTCCCGCGACCCGCTGCCACGCAAACAAGGTCACGCGATGAAGGCCGTCGACGTCTTCCTCGAGATGGCGGTGCACGCCTTCTTCGGCGTGATCGTCATGATGGCCACCACCCCGCTCGTGCAGGCGTTCACCCACCCACCTGCGGCGTGGGGGGTGGACGTCATGGCCGACCAGTGGCTGGCCGGCGGCCTGGCATGGTCCTACGGGGAACTACCGACGCTGCTGATCCTGCTGCTGGTCTTCGCCCGGTGGAACCGTGACGAGTCACGCACCACGGCAGCCGAGGACCGGCGCATCGACCGCTTCGGCAACCCCGAGCTCGACGCCTACAACGCCTACCTACGAACACTGAACCGCGAGCCCTGAACCACCCACCTGGGCAGGCTCGTCCACCATCATGGCGGCCAGCCGCTGGCGAGCCCCACCCCGCGCTAGGCTCGCCGGTAGATCGCTCACTCGCCACGAGGCCGATGGCACCTCCGGCGGACGGCGAACCTTCCCATCGCGGACCCCTGGATCGCGAGGCTCGACAACGCCGCTCGCGAAGTTGCGTACGGCCCCCTTCGTGCTCGGCTGCAGGCTCGTCCGCGCTACGAGTCGCGGCGGCGGAGTCGCGTGGCCAGTGCCCGCCCGGGTGGTCCCGGGCGCACAGGCCACCAGGCCTCGGCTACTGCGGTTTGACCACGTGCTCCCGGAGAACCTCCGAGGACCGGTGGGTCATGACGAGCAGCGCGCGGCCGCGCTGTGCGGCGTCGCGGCGCAGGTCGGTGAGCAGGGTCGTGGCGGTGGCCTCCTCCAGGCCCGAGGTCGGCTCGTCGAGGATCAGCACGTCCGGGTCGCGCAGCAGGGCGCGTGCCAGGACGAGGCGGCGTCGTTCCCCGCCCGACAGCGTCCTCCCGCCGGAGTCGAGCCAGGTGTCCAGGCCCTCCTCCAGGCCGTCGAGCCAGCCGCCTAGGTGCGCTGCGTGCAGGGCGGACCTCAGGTCCTGGTCGCTGGCCTCGGGGCGTGCGAGGCGCAAGTTCTCCCGCACGGTGGTCGCGAAGACGTGATCGGGCTCGCCGGCCAGACCCACCACGCGGCGCAGGCGTGCGCCCGCGCCCGACGGCGTCGAGCCGGCCGTAAGGACGTGATCGCCCACGCGCACCTCACCGCTCAGCGGGGGCAGCAGTCCGGTCACGACCGCGGCCAGCGTCGACTTCCCGGCACCGGACGGCCAGCGGATCTCCACCGTCTCGCCCGCCGCGACGTCGAGATCGAGACCGCGCAGCACCGGGGACCCGGCGTCCCAGCCGGCATGCAACCCGCCCACGTGCAGTCCTCGCGACCACGACGATCCAAGCGAGACGGAGCCACCGGCCGAACAGACACCCGGCATCGGCGCCGACCGGGAGGCCGAGAGCGTCCCGACGGCAGCCCGGGCTTCGACCTCCTGCTGACCGGTGTCCCGGGTGGCCACCAACCGTCGGGTTCCGCGAAAGCGGCTCGGGTCGTCGTCCAACGCGTCCAGGCGCGCCCCGGCGGCCCGTCCGTCGGCCACGGCGCGGACGGCGGGCAGCACCGTGAGCAGGGTCTCGGTGAGCGCGAGCGCCGTCAGGGTGACGATGCCGACCGTCTCGGGTCCGGCGAGGCCCGACGTCCAGGTGAGCGCCGCGACCAGTCCGGCCCCCGACGCCAGCACGGCGGCGCCGAGCTCGGCCAGCCCGCGTCCGCATCCGTCGATGCGCGCGGCATCGCGCTCGGCGGCCTCGGCGGCGGTCCCTCGCTCCTCGATTTCGGCCAGTAGCGAGCGGCCGCGCGCGGTGCCCAGTTCCTCGACGTTCTCCACCGAGCCCACGACGGCGTCCTGCAGGTCGGTGCGGGCCGCATCCCGCAGATGGACGACGCGGCGGTCGGCGCGCACGGCCAGCCAGGGCGCGAGGACGCCCGCGATGGCGGTGCCGAGCGCGAGCGGCACGAGGGCGGCGGGCAACAGCCACGCCGTGCCGAGGGCGACGACGGCGAGCGTGACGGTGCCCGCCGCCAGCGGCACCGCGCCCCGCACCCGCCCGGACAGGCGAGCCTCGACGTCGTCGACCACGCGCACCAGCAGCGCACCCCGCCGCGCGGTCAGCCGTCCCGGCACCCGGGGCACCATGTCGGCGACGACCTGCGCGCGCCAGTCCGCGAGCAGCGACAGCCCGGCGTCGTGCGAGGCGAGCCGTTCGAGGTAGCGCCACAGTGGCCGCGCGATCGCGAACGCGCGCACGGCCACCACGGACACCGAGAGCGTGAGGATCGGCGGCTGGGAGTCCGCGCGGACGATCATCCAGGCCGCCGCCACCGTGAGCCCGATGCCGGACAGCAGCGAGGCCGCACCGGCGGCCGACGCGAGCGCGAACCGGGTGCGCGGCGTCAGGCGGGTCCACCGGCGCCGTGGTCCCGCGAGCAGGGAGCGAGGCGGCGGTGTGGTGGTGGCAAAGTCGGTGGCGGCGGGGTCGCTGGCCGGATCGGGTGCGCCGCCGTCGTACCCGTTCGCCCCAGCCCGGTGGCTGCCGCTCGCCACAACGGCTTCGTCGCCCGCACCGGCGTTGTCCAGCGAGTTGTCCGGTGAGGCGAGGCCGCCGGGTGGGAGCGCCGCGTCGTCGGGAGAGATGGCGCTGCGTGGGGACACGGCGATGCGGTGGTCGGCCGCCGCCGCGAGCACGGGCCGGTGGGTCGCGACGATGACGGCGGCGCCGCGGTCCGCGAGGTCGCGCAGCACGGCCACGACGGCGCGTTCGGCGGCGGCGTCCAGGTGCGCCGTCGGCTCGTCGAGCAGCATCACCGGTGCCGGCGTGTCACGGGGTGCCGTGGCGTCCAACGCGGAGGCGACGGCGAGGGCGGCCCGGGCGAGCGCGATCCGGTGTCGCTGACCGGCCGACAACCCGGTGGCGTCGTCGCCGAGCGCGGTGTCCAGCCCGGCGGCCAGGGTGCTGGTGGGCAGGGCCAGCGTGGCGAGCGCGGCCGTGAGGACCCCGTCGTCGACGCTGGCGGGCAGCCCGGCGGTGAGCGCCTCGCGGACGGTCCGGGCCAGCGGGAGCGCGGGGCGCTGCGGCACGTACTCGGCGTTGTGCGCCCAGGCGTGCCCTCGGTCGCCGCGTTGCACGCCGGCCATCGCGCGCAGCAGCGTCGTCTTGCCGGAGCCGGAGGGTCCGACGACGGCCAGGACCTGCCCGGTGCGCACGTCCAGGTCGGGCAGCGTCAGCGGCTCGCGTCGTCCCGGGTAGCGCACGACGAGCCCACGCGATCCTGCGACGGCCGCCGCGCGCGGCCCGGTGGCGGCGTCGCGATCCGCGCCGTCGAGCGGGGCGAGCAGCACGTCGAGCCGGTCCATCACGGCGCCCGCCTGCGCGGACTCGTGGAACTGCGCGCCCGCCTCGCGCAGCGGCCGGTACGCCTCCGGGGCAAGCAGGATCGCCGTGAGCGCGGGCCACAGCGTCATCTCTCCGCCGGCCAGTCGCACGCCCGCCCCCACCGCGACGAGTCCCACCGAGACGGTGGCCACCAGGTCAAGTGCGGTCGAGGACAGGAACGCCACCGAGATCACGCGCGTCGTGGCGCGCGCGTAGCGCCGGCTGGAGTCGCGCACGGCCTCGACCTGCCGCTCGGCGCGGTTGAAGAGCCGCAGCGTGACCAGACCGCGCACGACGTCGAGGAAGTGCCCGGCCAGGCGGCCGCCACGTTCGTACTGCTGGTCGGCCCGGCGCTGGGTGGCCCAGCCGACCAGCGCGGCGAAGACCGGCACCAGCGGCAGCGTCACCAGCACGGTCGCGGCCGAGGGCAGGTCGACGAGTGCGAGCAGGGCGACCACTGCGGGCGGCAGCACCCCGGCGACCACCAGTGCGGGCAGGTAGGTTGCGAACCACGGCCGCAGCGGGTCCAGGCCGGTCGACAGCAGCGTGGCGACGTCGACCGGGTCGCCGCCGGCGCCGCGGCTCGCCAACCAGGCCGGTCCGCGCCGCGCGATCGCGGCCAGGCCGTCGCGCCGTGCCGAGGCGATCACCCGCGCGGACACCCGGTGTGCGGCTGCCGGGAGCAGCGCGGCGGTGCTGGCGCGCACCAGCAGGGCGGCGGTGAGTCCCGCCAGCGGCACGAGCCAGCCGCCGCCGTCGTCGAGCACCGTCACCACCAGGTGCGCCGCGCCCAGCGCGATCACGACGACGGCGAGCGCCTGGGACACCGAGAGCGTCACCAGCCAGACGAGCGCGCCGACCGCGGGGCGCGCCAGGCGCAGCAGGCGCGGGTCGAGCGGGCCGCGTGGCCTGGGCCCGGTCACGTCGGCACCGGCTCGCTCGCCACGCGCTTGCGGAAGACCCAGTAGGCGAAGGCCTGGTAGGCCAGGACGCCGGGCAGGATGAGCACTGCGGCCCAGCTGATCGTCTGCAGCGCGGTGGGACTGGCTACCGCGTTCTCGACGGTCACGGACCATGCCGGGTCCAGCGTGCTGGCCAGCAGCACCGGGAAGCGGTGCAGCAGGACGCCCGCCACGGTGGCCCCCACCACGCCGACCGCCAGGGCGAAGGCCCAGCCCTCGCGTCGCCGTCGGGCCGCGAGGACCACCAGGGCGAGCAGCCCGGCCGCGAGCAGCCCGGCCCACCACGGCCAGGCTCCGGTGAGGCCCGAGACCAGCGCTGTCGCCCCGAGCGCCAGCGCCGGTGCCGCCACCCAGGCCCGGGCGCGTTCGCGGACCGGCCCGGTCGTGCGCAGTCCCAGGTATGTCGCGCCGAGCACGACGGCGGCGCTCAGTCCGATCAGCGCCCCGGTGAGCGCGGCGGGTTGGGCGAGCGCTGACAGGGTGCGGCCGAGTGCACCGCCGCTCGCCGCGACCTCCCCGTCGGGGCCGAGGGCCAGCCCGCCGGTGAGCACCCCGAGGGTGGCGCCGAGCAGCGCGGCCGTCAGCGCCGAGCTGGCCGCCAGTGCGATGTCGCAGCCGCGGCGCCAGGCGGCGGAGTCCTTCTTGCCGCGGAACTCGAGGGAGACGCCGCGGACCGCGAGCGCCAGTAGCAGCGCCACCATCGGCAGGTAGAGCCCGGAGAGAAACGCCGCGTACCAGTCCGGGAAGGCGGCGAACATGAGCCCGATCGCGGCGACGAGCCACACCTCGTTGCCGTCCCAGACCGGGGCGATGGTGCGCAGCGCCGCACCTCGCTGCGCGCCGTCGCGGCCCAGCGCGGGGGCGAGGATCCCGACGCCGAAGTCGAAGCCCTCCAGCACCAGGAACAGCACCCAGCACACGACGATGAGGCCGAACCAGACGACGGCGAGGTCCATGGGTCTCCTGAAGGTCAGGTGCTGGCGGGGTCGGGCGAGCTCAGTAGGCCGGGGCGGGGCCGCGCCCGGCCGAGCCGGCCGAGGTGCGGGCGGCGGGATCCTCGTCGTCCTGGTCCGGCTCGTCGGCGGTGGGGTCGGTGGACAGGTCGAGGCGGGACAGGTGCAGCACGAGGCGCAGCCACACGACGGCGAGCACGCCGTAGACCAGGCCGAAGCCGACCAGCGAGGCCAGCACCTCCCCCGAGGTCAGGCCGGCCGAGACGCCGTCCTCGGTGCGGAACAGCCCGAACACCAGCCACGGCTGGCGGGCGGTCTCGGTGAAGATCCAGCCGAAGGTGTTGGCCAGCACCGGCAGCGTGGGGATGAGGGGCAGCAGCCGCAGCAGGGTGCGCCCGCCGAGGGCCGTCAGCCGGGTCGACCCCACCAGCGGGCGGCCCTTGCGGGTCAGCACCAAGAACAGCAGCGCGAGCCCGGCGGCGAGCATGCCGGTGCCAATCATCAGCCGGAAGGTCCAGTAGGCGACCGGCACCCACGGCACGTAGTTGCCTGGGCCGTAGGCCGCGGTGTACTGCGCCTGCAGGTCGTCGATGCCCTCGACGACGGCGCTCGGGTCGCCCATGGCCAGGATCGAGAGCAGGAACGGGACGTCGATCGAGAAGAACGGCTCGCCACCTCCCGGGTCGCCGATCGCGAGGATGGAGAACGGCGCGCCGGCTTGAGAGGCGTAGAGCGCCTCGGCCGCGGCCATCTTCATCGGCTGCACGGTGGTGATGACCTTGCCCAGCACGTCCCCGGTGATCGCCACGGCGCCGCCGCCGAGCGCGGTCACCCAGGCACCGAGCCGGGCCAGGCGGCGCCAGGCGGCGTGGTCGCGGTGACCCATCCCGCCGTGGCGGCCCCAGGCCCGCCAGGCGCCGATCGCCATCAGCAGCGCGCCGCCGGTCATCGCGGCGCCCGCCATGGTGTGCGGGAAGGCCGCGAGGTTGACCTCGTTGACCATCAGGTCGCCGAAGCTGTCCAGCCTCGCCCGCCCGGTGTCGGGGTCGATGTCGTAGGCGACGGGGTTCTGCATGAAGGAGTTCGCGGCCAAGATCACGAAGGCCGAGATCGTCGTGCCGACGGCCACGACGTAGATCGTCGTCAGGTGCACACGCGGGGGCAGCCGGTCCCAGCCGAAGAACCACAGCCCGAGGAATGTCGCCTCGAGGAAGAAGGCCAGCATGCCCTCGATCGCCAGGGTCGGCCCGAAGACGTCGCCGTAGAACCGGGAGAACGCGCTCCAGGACAGCCCGAACTGGAACTCCTGGACCAGTCCGGTGACCACCCCGACGGCGAACGTGGCCATCAGCAGCTTGCCGACCAGCATCGTCAGGTCCCGGTAGTGCTGCTTGCCGGTGCGACGCCACGCCGTCTGCAGGCCCGCCGTCAGCGCGGCCAGCGAGATCGACAGCGGCACGAAGAAGTAGTGGTAGATCGTCACGACCGCGAACTGCAGACGTGACAGGTCGAGCGTGTCCATGGGGGCGACGTCCTCCGGGGCGTCCGACGGAGTACTACACGTCGTCGTAAGTATGACACGCCAGAGTACGTGATTCGTAGTACGACAAGGGCCGTAGGTCCCGGGTATACTCCCGCCATGGCGATGGGCGAGCTCGAGAGCGCGGTGATGGCGCACCTGTGGGACGCGTCCGGGCCGTGCACGGTCCGCGAGGTCCACGACGCGTTGGCCGCCAGCCGCCCGCTGGCCTACACGACCGTGATGACGGTGATGGACCGCCTCGCCAAGAAGGGCGTCGTCACCCAGGTCCGCGACGGCCGGGCCTATCATTACGTCCCGGTGCGCACCAGGGAGCAGACGACCGCCGATCTCATGCTCGACGCCCTCGGCGGTGCCGACCCCGCCACCAGGGTTGCCGCGCTGCAGCACTTCGTGGGTCGGGTCAGCCCGCGCGAGGCCGAGGCCATCCGCGCCGCGCTGTCGGGCTGAGCCCGCCTCGTGGCGACCGCCCTCGGACCCCCGCCCCCCGCGGCCGTCGTCGCCGGTCGGGCCCAGCCCGGACCGGCATGACCGCGCTCACCCTCGCGGCCCTCGCCGTCCTGCTGTCCCGGTTCGCGCCCGTCCTGCTCGCCCGCGCACGCCTGCTCGACCGGGTGCCCCGCGCCGCCGTCGTGCTCTGGCAGGCGGTGGCCGGCGCCGCGGTGCTCGCCGCCGTCGGGGCCGCGCTCGCCGCACCAGAGGAACTGGTGCGCGCGCTGCGCGGGGACCGGCTGCGCCTCGACCCGGTCGTGCTGCTCGCCGCCGCTGCCGCCGCGGCCTTGGCCGGGGTGATCGTCCTGCGGCTCGCCGTGGTGGCCCTGCGCCTCGGCGTGTCGCTGCGCCGCCGGCGCCGCCGGCAGCGCGAGCTGCTCGACCTGCTGGACTCGCCCGATCCGGAGCATCTGCGCCTGCACGTGCTGGGCGGGCAGGTGCCGATGGCCTACTGCGTGCCCGGGCGCCCCGCTAGCGTGGTGGTCACCGAGGCGACGTTGCGCATGCTGTCCCCGTCGCAGCTCGAGGCCGTCGTCGCCCACGAGCGCGCGCACCTGCGCGCCCGCCACGATCTGGTGCTGGAGGGCTTCACCGCGCTGCACGTCTCCTTCCCCCGGTTCGTGCGCAGCCGCCTGGCGCTGGAGGCGGTGCGCCGGCTGCTCGAGATGCTCGCCGACGACGGCGCGGTCCGCCGGGTCGGCGCTGCGCCACTGCGCCAGGCGCTGGCCGAGCTTGCGCCGACCGCCGACGACGGCGAGATCGAGGCACGGATCGCGCGCCTGGGCGACGTCCCCGCCCAGGCCGAGGCCGACGGCCACGAGGGCCCGCAGGCCCGCGCCGCGACCAGGGGCGCGCCGTCGTCGCTGCCGCTCTCCGCCCTCGCCTACGCGCTCGCGCTCGCCGTGCTCGCGGTGCCGACCGTCGCGATCGTCTCGCCATGGCTGCGCACCGCCCTGGGTGCCATCGGGTTCTAGGCGCTGGCATGGCTGCCTGGCGTCTTCGGATCGCCCGTGTCGTGGGCAAGAGGAGCACCCGCAGAGCGCCCGTCGAGGATGGCACCGCAGCTGCGACCCGCCCCAGGACAGCGATCAGAGGTGCCGCGCAGTTGTGCCATGGCGTGGCAGCCTCGACGGGCCGCTCCGCACGGGTAGGCGTCGCCGGCAACCTGAAGGCCGACAGACACGGCCGGTGCACCCCACGGCCGCGCATGTTCGCGCCGTGGCCGGTGCGATCGGACGTGAGGTGGTCAGTGACGGCGGCGCAGATGGCGGACTCAACCGGTCGTCGCAACACCTCGTGATCGCGGAGGTGTCGGATGGCACGGCGGCAGCAACAGGCGGATCGGGCGTTGCGACCGGCGATGCGATCACCGGGTCGACCGATTCCGGCGAGGCATGTGGAGCGGGAGTTCTGGCGGCTGATCGCGGCGGGCAAGAGCAGCGAGGAGGCCGCGGCCGGGGTCGGTGTGTCGGGGCCGGTCGGGGTCCGCTGGTTTCGTCACGCTGGCGGCATGGCGCCGTTGTCCCTGGCTGAGCCAACCGGCCGCTACCTGTCGTTCGAGGAACGCGAAGAGATCGCGGTGCTGAAGGCCCGCGGGCTCAGTGTCCGCGCGATCGCCCGCGAGCTGGTGCGTGATCCGGGGACGGTCTCGCGGGAGTTGCGGCGCAATGCCGCGACCCGGGGCGGCAAGCTCGAGTACCGGGCGACGGTCGCGCAGTGGAAGGCGCAGACGGCCGCCCGGCGCCCCAAGGCGGCCAAGCTCGTCACCAACCCCCGCTTGCAGGAGTACGTCCAGGTCCGGCTCAGCGGGCAGCTGCGCCGGCCCGACGGGACGCTGGCCGCCGGGCCGGCGACGGCCTGGAAGGGTCTGAACAAGCCCCGCCGGGGCGACCGGCGGTGGGCGATGGCCTGGAGCCCGGAGCAGATCTCGCGGCGTCTGGTGGTCGACTTCCCCGACGATGAGGACATGCGCATCAGCCACGAGGCGATCTACCAGGCGCTCTACATCCAGGGGCGCGGGGCACTCAAGCGCGAGCTGGTCGCCTGCCTGCGGACGGGGCGGGCGCTGCGCAAGCCCCGGGAGCGCGCGCGCAACAGGCCCCAGGGTCACGTCACGCCCGACGTCGTCCTCAGCGAGCGGCCCGCCGAAGCCGAGGACCGGGCGGTCCCCGGGCACTGGGAGGGCGACCTGATCATCGGGCTGAACCGGTCCGCGATCGGCACCGTCGTCGAACGCACCAGCCGCTACACCCTGTTGGTCCACCTGCCGCGCCTCGAGGGCTACGGCACCGTCCCGCCGGTCAAGAACGGGCCGGCCCTGGGCGGCTACGGCGCCGTCGCGATGAAGGACGCCCTGCAAGCCACGATGACCACGATGCCGTCGGAGCTGCTGCGGTCGCTGACCTGGGATCGCGGCAAGGAGCTGTCCGCGCACGCCCAGTTCAAGATCGACACCGGCATCGCCGTCTACTTCGCCGACCCGCACTCGCCCTGGCAGCGCGGCACGAACGAGAACACCAACGGGCTGCTGCGCCAGTACTTCCCCAAGGGCACCGACCTGTCCCGATGGCCCGTCGAGGACCTCCAGGCCGTCCAGGCCGCGATCAACAGCAGACCCCGCAAGGTCCTCGGCTGGAGAACACCGGCCGAAGTCCTCGATGAGCAACTACGGTCGCTCCAACAGGCAGGCGTTGCATCGACCGGTTGAACCCAGTGATACCAGATCCGCGTCGCGGTCGAGCAGACAAACAGAACGGCGACGCCGGCGATCGTCAGCGCCAGGGTGCTTGTGACGACGCCCGCCAGGGTCAGCGTGCCGCCGACTACCAGTGCCGCGACGATCCGGGCGATCGCGGGCCGCTCCTCGCGTGGCAGTCGGCTCTCGTCGCGCATTGGAAGAGCCTCGCACGGACCGGTCCGCGCCGGTACTCCTCCCCCGCCGCATGGAGAACGTGGCGCCGGCTCCTAGGCCGGCGATCGAGTCTCGGGCCTGGCGACCTCGACGCGGTCTCGCTCACGCCGGTCTTGCCGGCCGAGTGCCTGCGCCGTCATGGTCGCAGTGCGAGGTCTCGCCTGTGGAAGGCGACGGCGCCCGCAGCGGTGAGCGCGACGGCGAGCGCGGTCAGTGCCAGTAGGGGCCCGGCGGTGATGTCCTGGGCCGGGGCCGCGGGGGCATGGGTGAAGGGGGAGATATCTCGCAGCCCGTCGGGTAGTCCGAGTGCCTCGCCCAACGGTCCTAGGAGCAGGGCGGCCGTGAGGGTGGCCCAGGTGGTGGCCGTGGCCCATCGGGGGATGGTCGCGAAGATGGCGACGGCGAGGCCGGCCAAGGTCAAGATGGCTGGGCCTTGGGCGAGGGCGGCGGCGGTGAGGGAGGTCACCTGGGTGGGTAGGTCACCCGTGGACAGACCGTGCACGAGGCCGGTCGTGGCTCCGGCCGCGGTGAGCAGGCCCAGGATCGAGATGGTGGTGATGGTGAGGTGGGCGAGGAGCCATCGGATGCGCTCGACGGCGGTGGCCAGCACCGGCTCGAGGCGCCCGTCGGCTTCCTCGGATGCCAGGCGCAGGACGGTCTGTGCGGGGTAGCACGCGATGATCGCACCGATCAGGGTGGTGACTGCGGCGAAGTAGGTGTCGGCGATGGTCTGGCTGGTCGCCCCGAGGCGGGCGAGCAGGTCGACGAACTCGGGGTTGGAGGACAGGTCGTCGATCTGGCGGCCGACCGATCCGAGGACCGCTGCGAGCACGATCATCCCCGCGCACCATCCGGCGAGCGGGCCGCGCTGCATCCGCCACGCCATCCCGAGCGGGCCGAGGAGCCCGGTGGACGCGGTCGGTGGCCCGAGGCGCGGGGGGAGCATGCCTTGTCCGAAGTCGCGGCGGCCCAGCAGGACTGCTGCGGCCGCGCCGGTGACGGCGAACGCCAGCACCGACAGGCCAAGGGGCCACCAGGTGTTCTCGGCGAACGCCTTGACCTGCTGCGCCCAGCCGATCGGGGACAGCCACGACGGCCACGCGCTGGTCGCGGTGAGCCCGTCGTGACTCAGTTCGCCCAGTGCGTCGCCACTCGCGCGCAGCAGGTAGGCGACGCCGACGGCGACGACGGACATGGAGCTGGCAGCCCGTGCGCTGGGCGACAGCTGCGCGACGACTCCGCCGACGCCGACGAACACCAGGCCGGTTGCTCCCAGCGCTGTGCCGAAGGCCAGCGCACCGTCGGCCGGCAGACCGCTGGTGAGCAAAGTCAGGGCGAGCGCTCCGGCGAGCAGCAAGTTCGTCAGGGCACCCAAGACCAGTGCGGCGACAAGGCCGGCGTGCGAGCCCACGGGGGCTGCGCCGACCAGCTCTCCACGGCCGGTCTCCTCCTCGTGGCGGGTGTGGCGGACGACCGTGAACGCGCTGAGCAGCGCGGTCAAGATCGCCAGGATCCAGAACGCGTCTGATGCCAGAAGCGCCCCGGCACTGGTGTCGGCGGCCGGACCGCGCAGCATGCGCAGCGCCGGGTTCGCCGCCAGGACCACCGCGGCGCTGGTCCGTTCGGCCTGCGTCGCGTAGGTCTCGGCGTTCCCGGCTGCCTGCGCGGCCAACAGGGCAGACAGCCCGGCGATCCAGACCGGGATGCGCACCCGCTCGCGTCGACCCGCGAGCCGGAGCAGCCGCAGTGTCCCCGTGGACGCGCTCACCGGTGGCTCGCCTGGCCTCGCCCGACCCGCCCGGGCGGGTCGGCGGCCACGTCGTAGTGGCGCAGCAGCAGCTGTTCCAGGGTCGGGGGTTGGCTGACCAGCCTGCGCACACCGGCCGCAGCGATCGCCGCGAGCACCTGGTCCAGAGAGCGGTCGTCCACCTGGCAGCGCACGGTGCCCCCGTCGAGCTGCAGGTCGTGCACCCCGTCCATCGCGGCGATCTGGTCGATGGGTCCGCTGACCTCGGCCTCGACGAAGGTGCGGGTCAGATGGCGCAGGTCGTCGAGTGTTCCGCTCTCGACGGTCCGCCCGTCGCGCACGATGCTCACCCGGTCGCACAGCGCCTCGACCTCCCCCAGGATGTGACTGGACAGCAGGATCGTGCGTCCCTGGTCCGCGATCTCGCCGACGACCTGCCGGAACACCTCCTCCATGAGGGGGTCGAGGCCGGAGGTGGGCTCGTCGAGCAGGAGCAGCTCGACGTCGGAGGCCAGAGCCGCCACCAGTGCGACCTTCTGCCGGTTGCCCTTGGAGTACGCCCGTCCCTTCTTGCGCGGGTCGAGATCGAAGCGCTCGAGCAGCTCGGCTCGCCGGCGCCGGTCGATCCCGCCACGCAGGTGGCCGAGCAGGTCGATGACCTCCCCGCCGGACAGGTTCGGCCACAACGTGACGTCCCCCGGCACGTAGGCCAGCCGACGGTGCAGACTGACCCGGTCCCGCCACGGGTGGCCGCCCAGGAGGCGGGCATGCCCGCCGTCTGCCCGCAGCAGGCCGAGCAGGACGCGGATGGTCGTCGTCTTGCCGGCTCCGTTGGGTCCGAGGAAGCCGTGCACCTCCCCCGCCTCGACCGTCAGGTCCAGACCGGCCAACGCCGGACTCCGTCCGAACGCCTTGGTCAGTGCGCTGACCTCGATCACGGATGCCATGCCAGGACCCTAGTTCACTTGATGTGAAACTACAACCAGTGAAGTTTTACAAGGAGTGGACTAGAGTCGGGGCCATGGTGGTCGACCCCGGACTGCGGGAACGCAAGAAGCAGCGCACTCGCCGCGAGCTGGCCCACGCCGCACTGAGGCTGTTCGCCGAGCAGGGGTACCAGGCCACGACGGTCGCCCAGATCGCCGCGGCGGCCGAGGTGTCAACCAAGACGTTCTTCAGCTACTTCCCCAGCAAGCCCGACGTGCTGTTCGCCGACCCGCACGAGCGCATCGACACCGCCGTCGGCGTGCTCGTGGACCTGGCTCCGACGCAGCCGCCCGACGTCGCACTGCACCGGGCGCTCGGGCACCTGCTGAGCACGGCACAGCACGCCGATCCCGATCTCGGCATCCTTCGGCAACGGCTGATCGCCACCGAACCCGCGGTCCAGGCCCGCGCGCTCGCACACATCCTGTCCGCGCAGGCGCAGCTGGCCGAGGCGCTGCATCGCGCCTACCCCGACCGCCTGGACCGCCTGGTCACCGCAGCCGCGGTCGGCTCCGTCGTCGGCGCGCTGGTAGCTACCTTGTACGAGGGGGTCCGGCAAGACCTCCCGGTCGAGGACCTGCGGCGCGCAGCCTCGCACGCGACACAGATCGCGCTCGACGGCGTATCGTCCGCCCTGCCCTGAGGCAGCCGACGAGAACCGACTGTCTCCGTCGTCAGCACGTCGGAGCAGATCCCGGACGGGGGTGATGATCGGCCGATCGAGTGCGTCACGCCTCTGGTGTCTGCTTGTGGGTAGGCAGGCCCGGGGAGACTCAGGCGAAGTTCAACTGACTGTTGGAGATAGGTCAGCGTCTGCTGTATGGTCAGCGTGTGCTGACTATTGCTTCGCGGTTGGATGTGATGAACCGGCTCGGTCGGGCGATGGCCGATCCGACCCGTTCGCGGATCTTGATGACGCTGCTGGAGGGACCGAGCTATCCGGCGGTGCTCTCGCGTGAGCTGGGGTTGACGCGCTCGAACGTGTCGAACCATCTGACGTGTCTGCGGGACTGCGGGATCGTGGTTGCCGAGCCGCAGGGCCGCCAGACCCGGTATAAGATCGCGCACCCGCACCTGACCGCGGCGCTGACCGCGCTGGTGGAGGTCGCGTTGGCCGTGGATGAGGACGCGCCGTGCCTCGATCCTGGGTGTTCGATCCCGGGGTGCTGCGGGACGGGAGCGAGCGCGTGAGTGCGGTCACCGGCTCGCAGGTCGACGACGTCGCCCTCGACGATGACGACGACGAGTACGAAGGGCCGTGGTGGCGGGACCGCGGGGTGCTTGTCCCGGTCTTCTCCGGGGTCGCGTTCGCCGCGGGGCTGATCTGCGAGTGGTCCGGGGCGAAGACGCCCGCGCTGGTGCTGTTCTGGGTTGGTCTGCTGCTCGGGGCGTCGGCCTTCACCCCTGGCGCGATCCGCAAGCTGCTGAAGGGCAAGCTCGGGATCAGCCTGCTGATGACGATCAGCGCGATCGGGGCGGTGATCCTCGGGTTCGTCGAGGAGGCGGCCGCGCTGGCGTTCTTGTACTCGATCGCCGAGGCCCTGGAGGACAAGGCGATGGACCGGGCCCGAGGCGGGCTGCGGGCGCTGCTCAAGCTCGTCCCCGAGACCGCGACGATCCTCACCGATGGCACCCCGGCACAGATCGCCGCGAAGGACCTCGTCGTCGGACAGGTCATGCTGGTGCGTCCCGGTGAGCGGATCGCGACCGACGGGATCGTGCGCACCGGGCGCAGCAGCCTGGACACCTCCGCGATCACCGGGGAGTCCATCCCAGTCGAGGTCGAGCCCGGCGACACGCTCTCGGCTGGCGCGATCAACACTGCCGGGGTGCTGGAGGTCGAAGCCACCGCGGCCGGGACCGACAACTCCCTGACCACGATCGTCGAGCTAGTCGAGCAGGCCCAGGCCGAGAAGGGCGAGCGGGCCCGCCTCGCCGACCGCATCGCCCGCCCCCTGGTGCCGGGCGTGCTCGTCCTGGCCGCTCTCGTTGCCCTGGTCGGATCCCTGCTCGGGGACCCGGAACTGTGGATCACGAGGGCACTGGTCGTCCTGGTCGCCGCGTCCCCGTGCGCGCTGGCGATCGCCGTCCCGATCACCGTGGTATCCGCGATCGGCGCTGCGAGCAAGTTCGGCGTCATCGTCAAGTCCGGCGCGGTCTTCGAGCGGTTCGGCGCCATCCGCCACATCGCCGTCGACAAGACCGGCACCCTCACCCGCAACCAGCCCACAGTCACCGGCGTTCTGACCGCGGACGGGATCGCCGAAGAGGACGTGCTCGGCTGGGCGGCCGCGCTCGAACAGCACAGCACCCATCCCCTCGCCGCGGCCATCATTGCCGCCGCCCCGGAGGGCCGGGCCGCCGACGACATCACCGAGCTCGCCGGACACGGCATCCAGGGCACCATCGACGGCACCTGGGTCACGGTCGGCAACCCCCGCTGGCTCGACCCCGGAGCCCTCACTGACGGGGTCGCGGGCCTGGAGGCGCAGGGGATGACCGTCGTGGTGGTCCAGGTCGACGACGTGCCGGTCGGCGCGATCGGGGTACGCGACGAGCTGCGACCCGAAGTCCCTGAAGTCGTGGCCGCCCTGACCGGTCAGCGCATCGGGGTGACCATGCTCACCGGCGACAACACCCGCACCGCCCACGCCATCGCCACCCAGGCCGGCATCACCGACGTGCGCGCCGAGCTGCGCCCCGAGGACAAAGCCGCCGCCATCACCGCACTGACCGGCACCAGTCCCACAGCGATGATCGGCGACGGCATCAACGACGCCCCCGCCCTAGCCGCCGCCGACATCGGCATCGCGATGGGCGCGGCCGGTTCGGACGCTGCGATCGAGTCCGCCGACATCGCCTTCACCGGCCACGACCTGCGCCTGATCCCGCAAGCCTTCGACCACGCCCGCCGCGGACGACGCATCATCAACCAGAACATCGTCTTGTCCCTGCTCATCATCACCGTGCTGTTGCCGCTCGCCATGACCGGCGTCCTCGGGCTCGCTGCGGTCGTCCTGGTCCACGAGGTCGCAGAAGTCATCGTCATCCTCAACGGAATCCGAGCAGCACACACACACCAACGACCGTCGGCGCCTAGACAGTCCAGTCAGGTCGCTCGTAGCTGCCTTCCCGGCCACCCGCCCCCGGGAAGGCATCTGGCCGTGCGTGGCGCGGTATCCGCGCACGGGTCCGGTACGCGCGGTCGATACAGTGGACGGGCTGCTCAAAGTGCCGTGATGAGCGTCCCGTCCTGTCGATCGAGAAGGGACCCTGCCCGAGATGCTCACCACCGCGATCGCTGCCGTCGGCCTGTTCGCGGGCACCAACGTCGACGACATCATCGTCGTGACCCTGTTCTTCCTCGCTGTCCAGCGCGGCGCGCTCCGCACCTGGCAGGTCGTGGTCGGGCAGTACCTCGGAGTCGGTGCGCTGATCGTGCTCAGCCTGCTCGCCGCCCTCGGGCTGACGATCATCCCCGACCAATGGGTAGGTCTGCTCGGTCTGATCCCGCTGGGATTGGGCGCGTGGGGGTTCGTGAAGTTCCTCCGCTCCCGCAACCGCGACGACGACCAGCCGCCGGCCGCGCTGAACCCCGGCGGTCTGCTCGGGATCACCGGCGTGACCCTGGCCAACGGAGCAGACAACCTCGCCGTCTACACCCCGCTGTTCCGGTCGATGTCGACGCCCGACACGATCACCACGGTGATCGTGTTCGTCATCCTGATCGGGGTGTGGATCCTGGTCGGCCGGCTCGTCGGATCTCGCCCCCGGGTGCTGCGCGTCATCTCCAGGGTCGAAACCTGGCTCGTGCCGGCCGTGTACTGCGTCCTCGGCCTGGTGATCCTGGCCGAGTCCGACGTCTTCACCGCGCTGCTCCCGCGCTGACGCTGCCGGCACTCGATCTGCCCGCGCCAACCGCCGGCTGCGTTCACCGCCTCACGCTCGTGCGGCCGGGCGGGAGGACTCGGGCCGATACTCGGAGGGAGCCCGTGGGTGTCGGCGTGCTCTACGCCAGGCTCTGGATCAGGCGCGATCGGCCGATAGGCCCGGCCGGACATCCACAGCGCTGGGAGCCTTGCGCGGGTGAAGCAGGAAACGTCAGCCCCAGCAGGCCCATGCAGCTGGCTCGACTGGACGACGCGCCGCGCTCAGTGGAGTTCCGCGTCGGCGACCGAAACACGTGCGGACGGGTCCTGCACCAGGCGGCGAGGCGCCCCGACCATCCCCGTGGTCCCCGGCGACGTTGACGCCATGCCCGAACACCAGCATGTCGTGCACACGGGAACGGGCCGGGTCCTTCGCGGGGGGACGGATCGGTCTCGGGCGCCGGCGGAACCTAGTCGAAGAGATCTCCCAGGAAACCGCCGCGCCTGCGCCGAGGAGAGCGGCCCCCGTGGTCGGAACCGTGCCCGCCGTGGTAGTAGTCGTCGCTGTCGTCGCCGCGCCCCGGCCGGGTGCGTGCTTGCTCCGACACGCGCGAGGAATAGAACGCGCCCTCTGCATCGATCAGCGACTCGAGTTCACCACGGTCCAGAAAGACGCCGCGACAGCCCTCACACTGATCGATGGTGACGCCGTTGCGTTCGTAGGCCCGCATCTCCGAGCGACATTTCGGACACGTGAGTGCGGCAGGCTGGGTACTCATCTTTGCTCCGGTTCTCGGTCACGCGGACTCTGCTGCTATGCCTTCCCGGACCATACGCTCGCAGGGCGTGCCGGCTGCCTTCAGGGCGAGGATCTCGGCAGGCTTTAGTCGGATCTTCATCCCGGCGGTGCTCACGCGAGCCTGGCCTGTACCGATCGAAGGGAAGCGCGCGCACGTACGGGCCGCTCGCCTGCCTCGAACGCGTCTCCCGCTGCGCCCGATGCGCACCAGAACCCAAGGCAGAAACTCGGGACCGTCCAGGCCTTCGGTTCGCCGCTCAGCGCCGAGCGTCGTCACGGGCGTGGAGCCCCTCCTTCTGCGGTGTCGCGGGCACCGCCGCGGTACCGCCACTCTGCTGCGTCGCCGCAGGCGCGCCGGCCCACCCCACGCCGCACAGGCGCGGTCGGCGCGTGCCGGTTGACCATCCTTGCCCGCTGTCATCGCATGGCAGCACGGCGCAGAGGAGCCCACCCGGTGAACGGGCGAGGAGGAAGCGTCCAGCGCTGTTCAGTGCCCGGCACCCACTTGCCATCCGAGTCGACAGACTTTGCTCGCGTCCTCGATCTCGATGGGTACGTCGCCAGACCGGAGTCGCGGCGCCGCCCTCGCCGACCACAGTCACCCCGATCGGCTGCGCGGTCAAGCACGGAGCGGGGTGACGTTCTGGACGAAGACCACGGCATCGGTCTGTCGGGCGAGTGCGGCGCGGAACGTCGCGCCGTACAGGCCCATGACGTCGACGCGCCGACGCAACGGCCGGGCAGCGGGTGCGCTCGCGTCGGTGCGCAGCAGGAACCTGGTCCCGACCCGCCCGAGGGTGGCGTTGATCGAGCCGGGAACGGTGGGGTACTGGGCCGGCAGGGTCGTGAACGGGTGAGAGCTGCTGCCGTGTTCGTGCAGCAGCCAGATCGCGAACACCTGTGCGCCAAGCTCGTGGGCGATGACGGTGCCCACCGAGGGCTCCAGTCCGCCGCCGGGCGGACCGGGACCCAGCCGGCGCATCGCAGCGAGGTCCTTGGACAGGTGCCGGTTGTGCCCGAGCAGCACGAGCCGGTCCGCAGTGCCCATCTGGTCCAGGAGCCAGGTGGCGTGCTCGACCATCAGCCGTTCGCGCGCGGCCAACGCCGGGCGCAACGCCCGGTAGTCGGTCGCCGAGGCCGCGATGGCCTGGTAGGCCAGCGACGCGCGCATCGTCTCGACCGACCGGCGCACCGTCGCAGCCGCGTCCAGCCCGACCAGGGCGGCAATGCCCGCAATGCGCTCGTCGAGCACCCGCGCGAGGTCGGCCAGTCGGGCAACCTCGTGCTCGAGGCTCTCGCCGTGCACGGGCTCGACCGGCACCCCGGCGCGGGCGAGGTCCTCACCAGCCAGGTCGATCACGTCCCGGTAGCCGGCCGCCGGTACCGGGTCGACGTCGATCCCGGCGAAGTGCAGCCGATCCCCTGCGGGTAGATCCTCGGCCAGTCCGCGCAGGAACCGTGCGAACCGCACCTGCTCGGCACCGAGCGTCGGCACCGGGTCCGCGGCGTCGGCCAAGATGCCCGTCGCCCGGTCGTCGCGGTCGGGTCGCACGTCACCGCGAAAGCCATAGGTCGCTACACGCCGCAACATGCTCTCGTCCCCCGCGGCCAGATAGCGGTCGATGCGCAGCCCATCCGACCAGCCCAGCTCCTCGCCGATCCAGCGCCAGCCCCGCGAGACGAGGTAGCGCACGAACAGCCGCCGGTAGGGGTACTTCTCGTGCACCCAGTGGTCCTCCTCGCCGAGATAGACCACGCGCACGTCCCGCAGCACGTCATCGAGGACGGCCAACCGTGCCAGATCGTCCTGCTCATCGCCGCTCAGGGGCACGGCGTGCCTGCGTGCCCAGTCCACGAACCGCTCGCGCGCACCACGTTGCACCGGGTTCACCGTCCTCTTGACACCTCGCGCCGGCGAGTAGGACCCGACCCGCACCCGGCACGGCGGACCTGCCGCACGAGGCTAGGTCGACATCCGGTGGCCAAGGCCCACCCTGATGAGGCGGTACCAGGTGCCCACTGAGTCGTGCACGGTGTCGATCAGGTTGGCGGCGACCAGCTCATCGGCCGCGGCCGTCAGTCGATCGACAGGCACGCCGAGCGCCATGGCCAGATCGCCGCGGTAGCCGGGCGCTTCGACCAGGACCTCGAGGAGTCGAGGGCTCAGCGGATCGGTGACGGCCCAGAGGACGGTGGTAGCCGGCCCCGCGTCGGGCGGTGCGCCGTGCACGTGGGTGCTCACGGCCTGGCCACCTGGTCTACGACCGATGAGCTCCCGACGCGGGATCGATCGGCGCGACGGCCGGGGATGAGGCGGGCGGAGTTGAGGATGAACGCCGACTCGCTGCCTACGTGGATGATCGCTGCCAGGACGGGGCCGAGCAGGCCGAACGCGGCCAGGACCATGCCGACGAGGTCGATGGCGATGGTGCCGACGAAGTTGGCCTTGACGACGCCTCGGGTCCGGCGGGCGACCTGCACGGTGCGGGTCAGGTCGGTCAGGTCGGAGCTGATCAGGACGATGTCGGCGCTCTGACGGGCGACCTCGGTGCCGCTTCCCATCGCGATCCCGACCGTGGCGCGGGCCAGCGCCGGTGCGTCGTTGACGCCGTCACCGACCATGGCGACCTTGTGGCCGACGGCCCGCTCGGCGTCGATCGCGGCGAGCTTGTCGCCCGGCAGCAGGTCGGTGCGCACATTGTCGATGCCCAGCTGTGCTGCGACGGCAAGCCCGGTGGCCTGGCTGTCACCGGTGAGCATCACGACCCGCAGTCCCATGGAGTGAAGGTCGTCCACGCACCGGCGCGCCGAGGGGCGCACGGTGTCGGCCAGGGCGATGGTGCCGATGAACTGTCCGTCGACGGCCACGTGCACGTGCGTGGAGGTCGCCTGGCCGGGGTCCGTATCCCGGTCGGTGGGCGCCCCGGGGACCAGGGTGGCGTTGCCGACCTGGACGAGCGCGTCGTCCACCTGTGCGGACAGGCCACGGCCGGGCTCGTAGTCGAAGGACTCCGGCTGGCTCGGGCTCAGGCCGCGGGTGCGTGCGTGGTCGACGATGGCCTGGCCCAGGGGGTGTTCGGAGTACAGCTCGGCCGCCGCCGCCATGGCCAGCACGTCCTGCTCGCTGCGACCCGGGCCGGGGTGCACGCCCACGACCCGCGGGGCACCTTCGGTCAGGGTGCCGGTCTTGTCGAAGACGATCGTGTCGACCGCCGACAGGGCCTCGAGGTGGGCGCCGTCCTTGATGAACGCGCCGGTGCGTGCGGCGCGCCCGATCGCGCCGAGCACGGCCAGGGGTGTGCCGGCGGCGATGCCGCACGCACCGGCCACGATGACCACCGAGATGGTCGCGGTGATGTCACGGGTCACGACGTAGGTGATCAGCGCCCCGCCGAGTGCGAGGTAGACCAGGTACCCCGCGAACCGGTCCGCCAGCCGCTGGACCGGTGCCTGGGAGGACTGCGCGGCGCGCACCGCGTCGATGATCTGCCCGTAGGACGACTCGGCACCGACCTTCTCCGCAGTGACCTCCAGCGCCCCCACCTGGTTGACCGACCCGGCGTACACCCGATCGCCCGCCGCCACGTCGACCGGCAGCGACTCCCCGGTGATCCGCGACTGGTCCAGGCTCGACCGCCCGGCCACCACCGTGCCGTCGACCGGCACGCGGCCGCCCGGCGAGACCACCACCGTCTGCCCCACACGCACGTCACCTAGAGGGACCGTGCGCACCTGGTCGCCCTCACGGACCTGCGCGTCCGACGGCAGGAACGACATCAGGTCGGTCAGCGCGTCCCGGCCACGGTCCATCGACAGGTCCTCGAGGATCTCGGCCGCCAGCACGAACGCGGTGACCACCACCGCGGTGACCCACTCCCCGATCGCCGCAGCCGCGACGATCGCGATCAGCATGGACAGCTCCATGCTCATCCGCCGGCCCCGCACGTCCTCCCACGCCTCGACCAGGATCGGCCAGCACCCCACCACCAGGCCGGCCCACTGCCACGAGCGGCACCGCTGGCCACGGCCCGGTCAACCCGGCCAGCAACGCCACGGCGCACGCGGCCACGAAGGCGGTCCGCACCAGGTCACCCCGGTCGACCCGGCTCCACAAGCTGTCGCCGCGGGCTACGGCAACCCGCGCCGCGGGCACCACCACCGGACGCACATCGGGCGACACGCTCATGCCGTGCCCCCCGCACGTCCCGCCAGCTCACGTGGGGACGGGTGCCCCTCCAGGTGGTGACGAGGGATCACGTCCACCACGTGCTCTGCCTGGAACACCGCGTGGTCGACCAACTCGCGTGCGTGCTCGTCGATCAGGCTGTAGAACACCCGCGTACCGTCCTGACGCGCCTGCACCACCTTCGCCCAACGCAGCTTCGCCAGATGCTGCGAGACCACCGTCGGAGACTTGCCCACCACCTCGGCCAACCCACCCACCGACAGCTCACCGGCCCGCAACGCCAGGATCAACCGGATCCGCGTCGCATCCGACAACAGCGAGAACACCTCCGCGGCCAGATCCACGTACTCGCTCTCCACACCGAACGCGCAACCCTTAGTATCTTCACCCATACGCAGACACTAAGGGAGTGTTGCTGCCTCCGACAAGGGCCCTCGTGTCTGACGCTTCTGTGTGGTTCGGCATCAGACTGGGGCCGAGCACCCTCGATAGGTCAGCCTTCGCTGTAAGGTCAGTACATGCTGACTGTTGCTTCTCGGGTGGGCGTGATGAACCGGTTGGGGCGGGCGATGGCCGACCCCACCCGGTCGCGGATCCTGCTGTCGCTGCTGGAGGGTCCGGGGTATCCGGCGCAGCTCGCGCATGAGCTGGGGCTGACCCGCACGAACGTGTCGAACCATCTTGCTTGTCTGCGGGGATGCGGGATCGTGGTCGCCGAGCCCGAGGGCCGGCAGACGCGTTACGAGATCGCCGACCCGCACATCGCTGCAGCGCTGACCGCACTGGTCGACGTGACGCTGGCAGTCGATGAGAGCGTGCCGTGCCTGGACCCGACGTGCTCGGTGCCGGGCTGCTGCGACACCGATGAGGTGTCGCGGTGAGCGAGGGGTGCTGCGGGCCGGACGAGGCGAGCCACTCGGCCGGGACGGCCCGGATGCCGGCGACTCGGATCAGCGTCGGTTCTTTGCACACGTCTGGCGACGCCTGCTGCGGCCCGGTCGATACCGCACCGGCGGTGCACGATGACGGTGATGCCTGCTGCGGACGCGACCCGGCCGGTCGGGCGTCGGGTGCGGGTGAGGAGCCCGAGGTCAGGCCGCCGTGGTGGCGGGACGTCGCGCTGCTGCCGTCGGTGGTCTCCGGGGCGTTCCTCGCAGCGGGCTACGCCCTGGGGTGGACCGGCTCCGGCGATGCCGCGCTGGTGGCGCAGTGGGTGGCGCTGCTTGCCGGCGGGTGGACGTTCGTGCCCGGAGCGCTCCGGCGCCTGGCGCGAGGCCGGCTGGGCGTGGGCTTGTTGATGACCATCGCCGCCGTCGGGGCCGTGCTGCTGGGCCATGTCGGGGAAGCAGCAACGCTCGCGTTCCTCTTCTCGCTCGCGGAGGCGTTGGAAGACCGAGCGATGGACCGCGCGAGGGAGGGGCTGCGCGCCCTGCTGTCCCTCATCCCGCAGACGGCCCGTCTGTCACGGATAGGTGGAGACGTCACGGTCCCGGTCGCGCAGGTCCGAGAGCTGGACGTGCTGATGATCGGAGCCGGGGAACGCATCGCGACCGACGGGGTCGTGGCCGAGGGACGGTCCAGCATCGACACCTCCGCTGTCACCGGCGAGTCCATCCCGGTCGAGGTCGGCCCCGGAGACGTCGTGCCCGCCGGGGCGGTCAACGGGTCTGGCAGCCTGCTGGTGGAGGCCACCGCCGACGGGCGGGACAACTCGCTGACGCAGATCGTCGCGCTGGTCGAGCAGGCCCACGCCCGCAAGGGTCAGCGCGCCCGCCTGGCCGACCGGATCGCCCGCCCCCTGGTCCCTACCGTGCTGATCGCCGCTGCCCTGGTCGCCGTGTTCGGGATCGCGGCCGGGGACCCGGAGACGTGGGTCGAACGTGCCCTGGTCGTGCTGGTCGCAGCCTCCCCGTGCGCGCTGGCCATCGCCGTGCCGGTCACCGTCATCAGCGCGATCGGGTCCGCGTCGAAGTTCGGGGTGGTCATCAAGTCCGGGGCCGCGTTCGAGCAGTTCGGCACCATCCGGACCGTCGCGTTCGACAAGACCGGCACCCTCACCCAGGGCCGCCCCCAGGTCACCGAGGCCCGCACCGCGCCCGGGTTCACCCGCCAGGAGGTGCTGGGCTGGGCCGCGGCCGTCGAGGCCACCAGCAGCCACCCGCTCGCGGCGGCGATCACAGCCACCGCACCGCACACCCCTGCTGCCGAGGACGTTAGCGAGGATGCCGGGCACGGCATCCTCGGCCGCGTCGGCACCCGCACCGTGCGAGTCGGCAGTCCCCGCTGGATCGACCCCGCCACCCTGGGCCCGGACGCCGACGAGCTGGCAGCGGCGGGAATGACCGTCGTGGTCGTCGAGACCGACGGACAGGTCGCCGGCCTGATCGGGGCACGCGACGAGCTGCGGCCAGAAGCGGCCGAGACCGTGCGGTTGCTCCACGCCCAGGGCATCGGCACGCTCATGCTCACCGGCGACAACGCCCGCACCGCTCACGCGATCGCCGCCCAGGCCGGCATCAACGACGTCCGCGCCGAACAGCTTCCCACCGACAAGGCCGCCGCGATCACCGAGCTGGCCACCAGGGCGCCGACGGCGATGGTCGGCGACGGCATCAACGACGCCCCCGCCCTGGCGACAGCGACCGTCGGCATCGCGATGGGCGCCACCGGCTCGGCCGCGGCGGTCGAGTCAGCCGACGTCGCCTTCACCGGCCACGACCTTCGCCTCATCCCCGCCGCCCTCACCCACGCCCGGCGGGGCCGGCGGATCATGACTGTCAACATCGGCCTCGCATTGGCGATCATCGTCGGCCTGTTCCCGCTGGCGTTGTTCGGCGTACTCGGCCTGGCCGGGGTCGTCCTCGTTCACGAGATCGCCGAGGTCATCGTCATCGGCAACGGCATCCGCGCGGCCCGCCGCCCCGCCGCGGCGCGAATCGGCGCAGAGCCTTCGGGCGCACCGATCACCTCACCGGATCAGGAACGACATCAAGTCAGCCTTGGTGGGCATTGACCTCACAGCGAAGCGACGGGGCAAGTTGCAGTGCCTCGCCCGCCCCTCGACGACATCCCTTGCCTCCTCCCAAACCAGAGCGCTCAGGATGCCCTGTTGGTGGGCCAACCCATACGTCCTTCAAGGATCCGTTCGGTGCGGTCGACGAGGTCGGGTGGTGCACCTTCGTCGTCGCTACGGTTGGCGATCTCGTCGCGGATGATTCGCCCCGCCTCAGCATGCCGCCCCTCGGCGGTAGCCACTGCGGCCAGGTCTAGCCGCGGGATCTCCTCGAACGGGGCGGCCATCGCTGCTGTGTCGGCGGCCATGCGGGCGGCGACCATGTCGCCCGTGGCGAGAGCATGTGTGACGACGAGGTGGGCGACGTCGACGACGGCGACGACGGCGTGCTCGTCGAGTCGGTCACCGTCGACGAGCCAGGTCCACCCGCCACCGGCCCGGCGCTGGACTGGGGCGTCGAACGGGCGGCCCTCGACCAGCCGTAGCGCGGTGCGCAGGTCCTCGATGCCGTCGGTACCGCGCGACTGCCCGCGGACGCGCAGACGACGGAACAGGTCGAGGTCGACGAGTAGGTCGACCACTTCGTACACAGCAGTTCCGCGGTGCAGCGTCCCTTGCGCGAGGCGCGCGTCGGGCAGGTGCGGTTCGCCGGTACGGGGGTTGGTACCGAGCCATTCGCGCACGAGGCGGACGTACTCACGGACCTTGGCCGAGTTGATGCCGAAGGCCTCCGCGACCTCACTGGGAGTGGCACCGTGGGGATGCAGGGCGATGAACGTCAGCAGCTCGGTCATGTAGGGCTTGCGCTTGAGCAACGGCTTGCCGCGGGTAGTGGCGCGCACCGGGCCGAGCAGACGCAGCTTCGGTAGGCGGCTTGACTCGGCGAACCAGGCATCGATGTCCTCGTCAAGCCCAGGGTCGGCATCCTCGACGTCGTGGCGCACGGTCGTTTCGACCCTGGGTGCGAGGGTCTGCAGGTCCTCCGCCGTCGTGGCTGAAGTACCCAGGTACAGCTCGTCTGGTTCGCTCAGAACCGTGCTGGCAGGGGGTTCGCTGTCGCTATGGTCTGGCGCTTCTCGCGGCAGGGTGTGCTCTTCCCGAAGTGCGCCAGCCTGGTCGGCGAAGGACCGCCAACCCTGGGTGGCCTGGTCGTCGACGGGTACAGCGACGGGGTCGATCTGCTCACTCTGTGCCAAGAGACTGGCGCAACCTTGTGCCTCGTCACTGGTCAGCCCGACAGCCACGAGGTCGAGACCAGCACTGGCGAGCTTGACTCGCCCCGCGGCGGTGACGTCCAGAACGATGCCGGGAGCATTCGGACGTGAGCCGTTGAGTACGACGCAGGTGCCGGTACGTCCCGGATGGGCGCTGACGAGGCTGAGCAACTCGTCGAGAGCGGGGTGTGTCGTGGTGGCGTCGAGCACGATCATCCGGGCAGTCCAGGCGTCTGCCCCCACCTGGGTGGCACGCGCGGTGACGACATCGACACCAGCGACGTCCGCGTTTCCGAGGATGCGGACAGCCTCCGCCAGAGCGTCCTCGATCAGATCGCCATCGTCGTCGGGCGGCTCATGCACCGTGACTCGATCGGGGTTGAGCCCCTCAAGCTCATGGCCGACGCCCACGCACTCGACTCGGACGCCGGCCGACCATGGATTACACGCGATCTCTGCGACGAGGTAGCGCGCGAGGTCCAGTCCGTAGGTCGGGTCACCGGTGATGGACACGGCGAGATTCTCGACGTTGAGCAGCCACACCGCCTCGTCGTCCCCGACCCCGATAGTGGCTAGGAGCGGGTAGGGCGCGGGATGGTCGTCGACGTGGGGTCCGACCTCGTCGAGTGGCGCCGTGGCCGGGACACCCCAGTGACACCCGTCCGAGCTTGCGACCCACGGCTCGCCTAGCTTCGTGGGCACTCTCAGATGCAGGATGACGTGGCTCGCCGATAGCTCGACCGCCGCGAGATCGGGCATGGTGCCGCCGTCCCGAGCGACCGCGGCAGCCAGACGGCGCAGGACGGCATCCATGTGCTGGACCGTGGGGGCAGTGACCGCGCCGACGGCGGTGATCGTCTTCTCGACCGGTGCGAGGACGGCCGCGGGGGCGGCGAGGGTCCGCCCCGGTCGTCGGGCACGGGACCGGGCACGGCGACGGCGAGCGCGCAGCAAGAACAGGGAACCCGCGAGCACCGCGCCGCCACCCGCAAGGCCGGCGACCAGCCACGGCGGGGCGGTGGCGCCGTCATCCTCGTCCCACTCCGGCGCGTCGACTTGTGCGGCACCGGAAGGAACGGGCTCGGGTGCACGGTGCGTACTCGTCGGAACGTCGCTGGGCTCGGGCAAAGCGACGTCCGGTGCCGGCGCTGCGTCGGACTCGGGGTTCGCTGCAGCGGGCGGCGGGTCGGTCGGGGCAGCGACCGGTTCCACGGTGCCTGGGATGGTCAGCACCTGACCGATGTCGATCACATCCGGGTCGGTCACCCGTCGACCGTCGGGCTGCACAGTGTTCGTGCTGGCCTCGAAGATCTCCGGGTAACGGTCGGCGTCCCCGAGCTCACGGGCGGCGATGCTCGACAGGGTGTCGCCCGGCTGCACGGTATACGTGCGCGTGGGCGTCGCCGGGGGCGCAACGGGCGGCAGCAGCAGCACCGTGCCCGCGTAGATCAGGTCCGGGTCGTCGGCGACGACGGGGTTGAGCTGAACCAGCTCCGGCCACCGATCGGCATCACCGAGCTGGTCCCGGGCGATCGCCGACAGGCTGTCACCGGGCCGGACCATGTAGGTGGACGGCGCACGCGCGGAGACATCCTCGTCGGGGACCTCGTTCGACTCCGTGACGACCGGCGCGTCGACGATGTCGTTCGTCACCGCTGCGTGGGCCGTCGCAGCTCCGGCGACGGTCATGCTTACCGAGGGGACTGCTACGAACAGCAGCGTCGCCGCGTTCACGAGCTGCCGTGCGGCGACCTGCGGAAGGTGCAGGCCCGGGATGCGCGGCGCGCGGACTCCTCGGAGGCGAGCCACGACTTCGAGCACGATGCTCGCGCCCAGGGCCACCCAGGCCAGCCATGCGACGACCGTGACGGCCAGCAGTAGGAGCGTGCCGTCGTCGGGCGACCGCAGGGCGTCCCAGACCTGCCCGAGACTGGGTACCTCGCTCGGGATGACGTCGACGCCCACCCGAAGGAGAGCTGCCGGGACCGCGACGAGCACGCCGATCAGCACGATGCTGGCGACGAGGCCGACCAGGCGGGCGCGCAGTCTCATCCGACGACTCCCTCCACAGCGCGCACGGTCCGCGCCTCGGCGTGGCCGGTGACGGTGAGCTGCTGGATCCCGACGATCGACAAGAACCGCGTCTGGTAGGTCGTCACGGTGTCCACCACGACGCGGTCGCCGACGACGCTGGCCGTGCCGACGACCTCGGGCGTGCCCGCGATGTACGTGGTGGCGGCCGCGACCGCGAGGACCGGGTCGACCACCGCCCCCTGGCCGAGCACCGCAGCAGGACCCTGGAGCTGCTGGCCTCCGGCGCGGGCCGCCTCGAACGCGACCACCTGTGCGTGCTGCTTCGCCAGGACCTGCCCACCGAGGTCCACCGCCAGCCCGACCAGCAGCACCATCGTCAGCGCGGTCGTGATCATCCAGATGGTGGCCGAGCCACGCTCGGAATCGTCCTGGGCGAACCGACGGCGCACGACGGTCGTGGACATGGCGGTCACCGCTCTCGGTACGTGTCGAGGGCCGAGCGGACCGTGGCCGTCACACCGACCGAGCCAGGAAGGCCGGGCAGGGTGTCGGCGAGCGGAACCTGGCACGTCACGGTCGCCCCGACCGAGGCCGGCGTCCCGGCCGGTGTGGCGAAGCCGGCGACGTCGACGCTCACGTCGCTGGCGACGCAGTTCAGACCCTGGGCACCCAGCGCCGAGACGGCCGCCGCCTGCGCTGAGGTCAGCGCCTCGTCCTGGGTACGCGCGATGGACGCCGACCGCGCGGCCTGGGCAGCAGCCGCCTCGACCGCCTGGTGGGCCACGGCGAGCCGCCCGCCGGCGACGATGAGACCGAGGAAGAGGGCAAGAGCCGGGGCGAGGATGACGACCTCGACGACCGTCGACCCCTCGTCCGAGGGACGGCCGCCGCGACGTCGGGCCCGAGCGAGCAGTCCGTTCATCCCGTCACCCGCTCGACGGGCGCCGATGCGCTCTGGACGATCTGCGGTGTCCAGCCCGGGACCACGCTCATCGTCGTGCCGGTCACGATCACCGAGGCGGTCGTTGCGTCTCGCGTCGCCGTGACCGTGACCACTCGCAGCACGTCCTCTCCCCCGGCGGAGGCGATGAACTGCTCCGCAGCGAGATCACCGGCCTCGGCCGACGAGTACTGCGCCGCTGCGGCGCGGGCACCCTCCTGTGCAGCGGCGATCGCCACCGTGCGGGCGTGGTAGATCAGCGCGGCCTGCATGCCGGTGAACATGAGCAGGAACAGCGCCGGCATCAGCACGACGATCTGCACGGTCGCCGACCCGCGGTCGTTCGCCGGACGCGCGGGAGCCGCACGCGCCCGTCGGCGCCTCACCTCGGCTCGACGCTTCCGCACGGTACTCAGCTGATCCCCGGGATCTTGCCGTTCACGTACGCCTGGATCGCGGCGTAGACGAGTCCGGCGAGGGCGAGCAGACCGACGGACCAGAACACGATCTCGATCGTGCTGGCTCCGTCGTCGTCGTTGTGGATCAGGGCGGTCTTGACGCGGTCGCGCAGGGTCAACCCGAAGACGAGCAGGGTGGAGATCAGGCGGTGTGGCATCGTGCGTTCCTTCCTCGTGGCGGGCAGTGCGGTTCGCTACATCCCGAACAGACGCAGCAGGGACGGGGCCATCAGCAAGGCGAGGAACACCAGGCCGATGAACGAGCCGGGCACGTACATGCGCTCCTCGACGACGTTCGCCTCGGCCAGCTCCTCGGAGAGCAGGCTGCTGCGCACGGTGGCGCTGCGGGCGCGCAGCGATCGGTAGACCTCAGAGTTCTCGTCGCCGGCGAGCCTCATGATGTGGGCGACGTCGGCCAGCTCGGGCAGGCCGATGGTGTCCGACAGCTCGTTGAGTGCGTCCCAGGGCGGTTGGCCGTTGTACCGGGCGCGGGCCAGCTCCTCGCGGATGCGGCTAAACACCCACGAGTCGCCGACCTCAGCCGCGCCGGCCAGCGCGACGGTCGCCCCGGCACCGCTGTTGCGCTCGAGAGCGCACATCTCGATGTAGGCGCTGAGCGCCCGGGCGCACTCGGCGCGCGCCCGCTTCGCCTCCTCCGCGATGTCCCGCGAGGGCGCCATGAACATCAGCGCACCCAGCAGCACGGTGCCGCCGACCGGCACGACACCCGGCACACGGATGCCGAGCAGGGCGAAGAAGCCGGTCAGCAGAGTGGGGAGGGCGAGGCCGAGCAGTCCGTAGGCGACCTTGCGGCCGTAGAACTGGGCCGGGGTGCGGCGCAGGACGGCGAGATCCCGGGCGGGCGCCGCACCGAGCAACCGGCCGGGCAGGGTCCGCTGCGCCCAGATCCCCAGGCGTTCCTCGGTGCTGGGAGCCGCCGACGGTGGAGTTGTGGTGGTGGGGCGCCGTGACGCCGGGGACAGGCGCGCGAGCACGTCGCCGAGATCCGGCTGGGCCGGGACCAGCGCGTACAGGGCTCCGGCCAGACCGGCACCGACGACGACACCGAGGACGAGGGCGAGCTGGAGGGCGGTCATCGGGCGCCTGCCTTCGCGACCGGGCCGAGGAACCTGGGCAGCGGCTTGCCCTCGGTCATCTTTCGCATCCACAGCAGCCCGGCGGCGTAGGCGGTGAGCAGCCCGACGAGCAGCACCTGGCCCAGGGGGGTTCCGTAGGGCGCGATGTAGTCGCCGGTGAACGCCAGCCAGACGAGGACGCCGGCGGAGAACATCGTGACGAGGCGGGCGCTCCCGCGCGGCTTCGCGCGCCCGGCCTCCACCTTGCGCCGGGAGGTCACGTCCTCGCTCACCGACTCCGCGACGCCCTGCAGCGCGTTGGCCAGGCTCCGGTTCCGGCGCTGCGCGGCCAGGATCAGGTTCGCCACGATCAGGTCGCCAGTGACGTCATCGAGATCGTCGGCGAAGGCTCGCAGCGCCTGCTCGGTGTCCCACCGGGCCCGCAGCCGGGCGACCAGCGCTGTGACCTCGGGTTTGATCGCGTCCGGCGTCGAGCGCAGCGTCGCGGTCACGGCCTGCTCGAGGCCCACTCCCGAGCTCAGCACGCCCGCCAGGTTGCGGGTCCACTCCTCCATCGCCTCGAGCCGGCGGACGGTGGCCGCCGTGGGCGGAGCGGCCAGCAGGTACGGCAGGCCCAGGGCCGCGGCGGGCAGGATCAGCACCGCGGCGACCCACCCGGTCAGCAGAGCGAGCAGCAGCCCGCCGCCGATCGAGACGACGAGCACGAGGCGGGTTCGGCTGGACGTGGCCCTCACGCGGCGGGCCAGCGCCGACGGGCGACGGGCGACCGGCTCACGCACCGGTCGGGGACGCAGTGCGAGCACGGCCCCGATCAGCCCGGCGACGACGAGCGTCCCGAACACGGCCGACCACACCGCGGGGTTCACGCTCGCCACCCCCGCCCGTCCGCCTCTGCCTGGTACTGGTCGAGATCGAAACCGTCGACCGTCAGGTCCTTGCACCGCTCGCTCATCAGCCCGGTCGCCCGCGCAGGGCCGGCTGTGGACGGGCCGAACAGGTGCGTCAGGGCATAGCCCATCTCCCGCTCACCGGGCTCGACCACGACGACCTCGCTGACCCAGCGGCGCAGCTGCTGAGACCCGTCCGGCATCGCCACGACCCGCCGGTTGAGCTGGACGATGACGTCGAGGCAACCGGCGAGCTTCTCCAGGGCCAGGTCCCGCGTGACATGCCCGCCGGCCTCCATCGCGCAGGTGACCAGCTTGCGGATCGCAGCCTCGGCGCCGGCGGCGTGCGTAGTCGAGAGCGAGCCGGTGCCGCTCTCCATCGCCTTGATCATCGTCCAGACCTCGCGACCGCGGATCTCCCCGACGATCTGCCGGTCCAGGGCGAAACGGAAGCTGTCGTTGAGCGCCTCGTCCAGGTCGAACGCACCCGCCGCGCGGCCGTCGGCGCCGATCTCTCCCATGCCCGGCCGGGCCTCCCAGTCGACGACGACGTCGTGGTGCCCGGTCTCGCGCAGGAACAGCTCGTACTCGGTCTCGAAGGTGCCCAAGACCTCCTGCCTCGGTATCTCCGAGCACAACGCGCGCATGAGCGTGGTCTTGCCCGCCGACATCGGGCCTGCCACGACGACGCTCCACTTGCCGCGGACCGCCGCGGCAAGGAAGTCTGCGCAGGCGGGGGTCATGCAGCCGCGGTCGACCCAGGCGGCCAGGGTGTCGACCCTGTGCCTGTGGCGGCGGACGACGACGGTCGGGCTGCTGGTCACCCACGCCGTCGCAGCCAGCCTGGCGCCGCCGTCGAGCTTCAGGTGCAGCCGCGGGGTGCTCTCGGAGAACGGGCGAGGGTTCGACTCGGACCGGTTGGCCAGGAAGCGCAGGAAGTCGACCAGCTCCTCGTTGCTGTCGGCCACCGGGTCGACCTGGATGCGCGAGCCGTCAACGAGCTGGAGCAGCACCCGGTCGTGGCCGAGGATGAAGATGTTCTCGGCCCGGTCGTCGTCGATCAGCGGCTGGAGACGCCCCAGCCGGAAGACCGCGTCGAAGATCGCCTGCGCCATCCGGGCCTGTTCGGCGCTAGTCCACGCGTCGCCCGTGCCAGCCTTGACGACGTCGGCTGTGTGCTCCTTGAGCACGTCGTGGATGACGGCCCAGCCGTACCGCTCCTGCTCTTCTCGGTCCACGTCGACCGCTCGGTGGGATGTGGCCGGGTCGGCGGTCTTCGCGTCCTGTCGCCAGTCTCCGCCGAGTGCTGCGGTCAGACGGCCGGCGACTACGGTGCGGAAGGCGCGCACGAGCTCCCAGTCGATCGGCGTCTCGTCACTACTTGCCCGCGAGGTCGCGGGCGGTGGGTGCAGCGCCGTCCGGTGGCGACGCGCCTCGTCGAGCGCGGCAGGCCCCACGACCGCAGGACGCAGCGAGAAGTCGCCGCGGACACGACCGGCCCGGACCGGTCGGTCCGCGAAGAGTGGCAGCGCTGCCGGGTCTGTCGGCGGCAGAGGCTCCGCACTCGGCTGGCTGGTCATCGTCGTCCCCCTTGCGCGGCGTCCAGACGCGCCCTGGCGGCGCGGATCGTGCCGGTGATCGCACTGTCCGCGGCGCGGATGCTGCGCAGCAGCGGTGAGTCCTCCCAGCCCGACCGACCCGCCAACCGCTGCCACGGGCGGGGACGTGGCGGCTGCGCGCCGTGCGACAGCACGGCGGCGTGCTCCGGGTCCCAGGCCACCGTGGCCATCACCGGGAGGGACAGCACCCGGGACACCTCGCGGGGTCCGAACGGCTCGCCTTCACTCACGAGCAGCACGCCGAGCGAACTCCTGGCTCCCGCGCTGTCGAACCGCTCGCGCAGAGTCTCCGTCCACGACCGGGCGGCGGACAGGGCGACGAGGTCGGTCCGGATGACCAGGAGCGCCAGGTCCGCCGCCTCGATCAGCGGCTCGGGACTGCCAAAGAGTCCCAACCGGCCGGCATCCACGACGACGTCCTGCCCGGTGTCCTCGAGTGAGCGCAGCGCTGCCGCGAGCGGCTCCCACAGACCGACGAGGCTGCGCGCCTGCTCGTGCGAGCGGGTGCCCGGGACGAACCGTATGACCGAGCCCGGCAGCTCGAGCGAGACCTGCGCGAGGGTGTCGAGCAGGTTCCGCCCGTCCTGCTGAGCCAGGGCGAGCTCGATCATCGCTTCGGGCGGCACGATCGACCCGCGGAGGTACCCCGCAGCGATCGCGGACCCGCCGGTGGGATCAGCTTCGACGAGCAGGCAGGGCCGACGCCAGGTCAGCGCGAGCGCGAGCGCCGTGGTCGTCACGCCGGGCGACCCGCTCGCGGAGGTCAGGACGACGAGGCTCATGGCCTCACCGCTCCCGGGAGTCCAGGACGACGGCGACGTCTCCCGTGGCAGCCAGTGCGGCCAGCGACGTCGCGTCCGCGTTCGGCACTTGGACGGTCACGATCGTCTGGGCGCCTGCGCCAGTCGCGTCGGAACCCTGTGTCCCCACGACGACGGCACCCACCGAGACGGGCGTCGCGTCGCTGTCGGTCGTGCTCACGAGCTGCGGCGTGGCCACCACTCGAATCTGATCGCCCGCGACGAGGGTGACGCCGGGCATCCGCGCCTGCGCGACGCCGATGCCCACCAGCGAGTACCCGTCCGGGGGGATCGTCGTCTCGGTGACCGACTCCGCCGTGATCAGCGAGCCGGCTGCCACATCGAGGGCGGCCCGTTGGCCGACCATGTCGGCCAGGTCGCTGCCGGGGACGGTCTGCAGGGAAGGGTCGAGCTCGACCCGGACCGTCATAAGGTCTTCCCGCGTGATCAACGAGCCGCGCTCGATCGTCGACCGCGCCGCGACGACCTCCTGCGCAGTCGTCGTCGACGCCAGCAACCAGGCGTTGCCCAGCGCGCCGAGGGCGACGACGAGCACCATCGCGGCGAACAGGCCCCAGCGCCGGCGAGCGCGAGGCGGGGTGGGCACGGCCACCGGCGACGGCGCGCTGTTCACGGGACGGGTCTCGTCGGCCCTACCGCGTGCCATCTGGGTCGAAGCGGTCACCGCACTACTCGTCATCGTTTGGTTCCTTCCCCTGCGGCTCATTGAGTGAGCACCTGTGCCTCGCCGATCGTCACGTCCGTCGCTTGGGTCAGGTCCAGCGTGATCGTCCCGGCTTGGCCGATGCCCGACCAGGTGACGACCCAATGCGACGTTGCCCGAACCGTGTAGCTGCCCTGCCGGGAGTAGGTGTGGCCGCAGTCGGGTGACGGCGATATTCCGTAGGTCGCGTCGTACGGGGTCCCCGGACCCGCGCACGTCACGACGTGCCTGTCGCCCATGTCCCAGGAGACTGAGGAGACCTTTGCCGTCGCGGACACAGTCCAGCCGTCTACAGAGGCGGTGCGTGTGACCGGTCCGAAGGTCTGCGCATCCGGGGCCGACACCCACATCCAGTTCGGCATCCCGACCAGTCCGACCGACTCAGCCCGCGCTTCGGGCACGATCCCGACCCGCACAGCCTGGAGCTGCATGGACGTGACTGCCTGCTGGGCGAGCATCTCGGGGTCGGGCGGAGCCGACGGCGCGGTCAGCGACCAGTACTGGATGAGGTAGCCGACGACGAACATCCCGCCGAGCCCTGGCGGGACCTCGCAGAGGTAAATCGCCCCGTCGGTGCGACCCTCCCAGACCGCCTCGGTCTTGGGCGGCTGCGGGTCGGCGAGGCCAACCGGCAGACAGGACTGCCCGTCGATCTCCATGATCGGGATGCCGTTCGAACCGCCACCGGAACCTGATCCCGAGCCGCTGCTATCACCGGGGTCGGCGGGAGTCTCGGCCCACAGGGTGCAGACTCCGAACAGGTTGTAGGACACACAGGTCACACCCTCGGCGAACGCCGTCGGCGTGCCCAAGCCGACGAGCAGCCCCGCAACGGCGCTGACCGCCAGCAGACGGCCCGTCAGCCACCGCACGCCAAGTCCTCGGCGGCGACGACGTAGCCGACTCTCCACTGCGTCTGGTCGGGGTACTCGTAGTTGTAGACGGAGACCTCGAGCGGGCTCGTCGCGGCGCGATCGGGTGGGACGATCGACCGGCCGTCCTTGTCCACGACGTTGTACCCGCTCACGTCGGCGCAGACGTCGAAGACGATGGTCGGGACGACGGGCGGGGATGCTGCGGGGTCGCTCGTCAGGTCGATGCCCTGCAGCTCGACCGCGGCGACGACGATCTCTCCGACCACTCGGGTCTCCATCGCCTGGGCACTGGTCAGGGCGTTCTTGAGATTGACGAGCTCGGTCCCGATCGCGACCGCTTCGAAGCACGTGATCTCGGTGGCGGGCGGGTCTGTCAGGCAGTCGGTCTGAGCGCGGAGGTAGGAGCGGACCACCTCTTCCGCCCGCGGCGTCGCGGCGTCCTCCGGGGACGGCACGGGGGTAAGTGAGGGTGAGGCCGCGGACGGGGTCGGCGTTCCGCTCGTCGTGCTTGTGGTGGGCGGGCGGGGCTCGCCGGTGCAGCCCGCGGCGAGCACAACGACGAGCGCGGCGACCAGGACGCTCAGCGCCTGTCGAACGAGTCTCGTCATCTGCGCTCCTCGCGCTCTCGTCGCCCTTAGGCGGCGGGAGAAGCCGTGGTGCTCACCCTGACCTCAAGTCGATCCCTTGCCACTAGTGCTTATGGTGCGACTGCCCGTCTTCGACGCGCTGGGAACGCGCTCGCTGGACACGCCGTGCGACCGACAGCCCTCGGACCAGCGGAGATGTAGTCGTCGCGTTTGATGGACGAGAAGCGAACATGGTAAACGTCAGCGCGCGCGGTCTCACTCCCCGAGCAAGCGGGGTGTGGACGGAACGTCGGCACGGGCAGTAGTTACGCGACCCCGCCGACCGACTGGCGGACGTAGGCCGCGTCGACCCACGCATCACAGTCCTGCTTGCGGTAGAACACGCGTCGGCCGAGCCGGAACGACCGCGGACCTTCCCCGCGTGCGCGCCAGTAGCGCAGGGTCGCAACGGGGATCTTGTAGGCGGCCGAGACCTCAGCCATGGTGAGGCGTACGTCTTCCATTGGTCCGCTCCCTCCTAGTAGCTGGCGTGGCCGGAGACGCCCAGCGACGTCGTACCGTCGTTGACCACCGAAGGCACACCACGCCCGTCGGGTGCTCACCTCTAGTCGACGCAGACCGTCGTCCGGTACACGCCGCCGAGCGACGCGGCGCGGGGCCGGTTGGCACACGGCTCTAGGGTTGTTTCGCCATGGAGAACGCACCCGCGATTGACGGCGCGGCGCTTCGCGCCGCACGTGTCCGCGCAGGCCTCACGCAGCACGAGCTGGCACGCGAGGTCGGGGTCGCGGGCGGGGAACGTGTCTCGATGTGGGAGCGCGGCGAGGCCCGGCCGCGAAGTCCGCGCCTGCTGCACGCGGTGGCGCGTGCTCTCGGAGTGCCGGTGACCACTCTGCTTCGCGCGCCCGAAGGGGGGCCGAGCTTGCGATGGCTCCGACTCGTGGCGGGCCTGAGCGTCGACGAGGTCGCTCAAGCGGCGCACCTCTCCGCCGCCACGCTCAAGCGCTGGGAGAGCCAGGGTTGTCGTCGGCTGCCGTCGAGGACCACACTCGATTCCGTGGCCTCAGCGCTGGGCGTGGGGGCGGACGAAGTCAGGAGCGCCCTTCGTCTGCGGTAGTCCCTGGCCGTCCACCTCTCTCCCAAGTCCGCAAGAAGTCCGCAAGAGGTCCGTTCGCTGCCACAAGCGACCATCACTCGCAGACATCGTTCTCGCACGTCAGCGGCACTATCAGTGAACTGCCGTCAGTAGCCCATCATGCGGGGGGAGTTCGAGCTGTACTACGACGTGTGATCGTCAGGTGTCACGGCTGCTCCCGTAGCGCCTGACCCGCACGACCGGAACCCCCGTCACCCCCGCGGTGGCGGGGGTTCCGCTTTGTCCGTCAGTCCCCGGGGGCGCAGCCCGCGCACACGCCCGCGAGGTCGGTGACGCGGGGCGCGAGGCGGAAGCCGGTGGCGCGCACGACGGCGTCGACGGCCGCGTCGAGGGCGTCCGCCGGGATCGCGACGACCTCGCCGCAGGACCGGCAGTGCGCGTGCAGGTGGCCGTGGCCGTCGGGAGCGACGTCGAGGTGGTAGCCGGTCGCGCCGGCCGGGAGGGGGCGGGTCGTGACCACGCCGGCCCGCACGAGGAGGTCGAGCGTGCGGTACACCGTGGTGCGGTGGACGCCGGCGGCGGCGAGCTCGTCCGCCACCGCGTCCGCCGCCAGGTGCTCGTGGTGCGCGGCGAGGACGTGGAGCACGGCGCGGCGCGGGGCGGTGAGGCGCTCGCCGTCCGCGCGGAGCCGGTCGAGCGCCCGGGACACCGACGCCTCCGCGCCGGCGGCGTGCAGGGCGGCGTGCGGGACGGGTGCGGCGGAGGTCACCCCGGCATGGTGGCACGCCCGGGGCGGCCGTAACGTGCGCGTCATCTGCTGCGACTAGGTTGCAGAACGCCTCGCCGTCCGGCCGTGGCGGAGAGGAGCCGATGCGCACGCCCCGCGCCGCCGCGACCGAGCACGAGCCGGCCGGGCAGGGGCCCGCACCGCACGAGCCCGCCACGCCCGAGCCCGCCACGCCCGAGGCCGCCGCGCACGAGCCCGCCACGCACGCGCCGACCACCCCCGAGCCGACCACTCCTGGGCCGACCCCGCAGGGCGTGACGGGCGACGACCCCCTCGGCGAGCGCGCGCACCGCCGTCGCGCCGCGGCGTGGACCGGCGCGCTGGCCGTCGCGCTCGGGGTGACGCTGGTGGTGGCGTGCTGCACGGGCCCGGTCGCGGTCGAGCCGGCGACGGTGCTCGGCGTGCTCCGGGCGCACCTGACCGGCGGCGGCACGGGTGCCTGGTCCGCGTCCGACGCCACCATCGTGTGGGACGTCCGGCTGCCCCGGGTGGTGCTCGGGGCGGCGGCGGGTGCCGGGCTCGCGGTCGCGGGGGCGGCCCTGCAGGCCGTGGTGCGGAACCTGCTCGCGGACCCGTACGTGCTCGGCCTGTCGGGCGGGGCGTCGACGGGCGCCGCGGCGACCATCCTGTTCGGGCTCGGCGCGGGTCTGGGCGCCGCGGCGCTCCCGGTCGCCGCCTTCGCGGGGGCCTTCGCCGCCTCGGTGCTGGTGGTCGCCGTCGCCCGCGCCGGTGGCCGGGTCACCACGCTGCGCCTGCTGCTGGCCGGGGTCGCCGTCGGCTACGCCCTGTCGGCCGCGACCAGCGTGCTGATCTTCCTGTCCGACTCGGCGGAGGGGTCGCGCTCGGTGATGTTCTGGCAGCTCGGGTCCCTGTCCCTCGCGCGGCGGGACGGGCTGCTGGCGCTGGCGGTGCTCGTCGTGGTGGGCGCGGTGGTGCTGCTCGTCGCCTGGGGCCGCCGGCTCGACCTCATGGCCGCGGGCGACGCGACCGCGCTGGCGCTCGGGCTGGAGCCCGGGCGCGTCCGCCTGCAGGTGCTCGCGGTGGCGTCGCTGACCACCGGCGTGGTGGTGGCCGCCTCCGGGGCGATCGGGTTCGTCGGCCTCGTCGTCCCGCACCTGGCGCGCCGGCTCGTCGGCGCGGTGCACCGGCGCATGCTGCCGGTCGCCGCACTGGCGGGCGCCGTCCTGCTCGTCTGGGCGGACGTCCTCGCCCGTACCGTCCTCGCCCCGCGGGAGATGCCGATCGGCGTCATCACGGCCGTCGTGGGCGCCCCGTTCCTGCTCGTCCTGGTGCGGCGCCTGCACGCGCCCGCCGCCTGACCCCGGGAGGGTCCCGCCATGCACGTCCGCCTGCCCGCCGCAGCCGTTCCCGGCAGCCTCGCAGCCGCGCTCGCCCTGGCCGGGTGCGCGGCCGCGCCGGGCCCCGCGGCGGCTCCCCCGTCGGCCCCCGGGTTCCCCGTCACGGTCGAGAACTGCGGCGAGACCGTCACCTTCGACGGTCCGCCGGAGCGGGTCGTGCTGCTCGAGACGGCACCCGTGACGATCCTCGACGGGCTCGGGGTCCTGGACCGTGTGGTCGCCCGGGCGGGCAGCTTCGCCGACGGCTACTACTCCCCCGACCTGGCGGCCAGGATCGCGCAGATCCCGGCGCTGTCCGACGACCTCGACACCACCGGGCACGTGGTGCTGTCCCAGGAGGTGGTGATCGCCCAGCAGCCCGACCTGGTGCTCGGCCTGCCGGACGGCACCACCCGCGCGGGTCTCGCCGACGCGGGCGCCCGGGTGCTGGAGCAGCCGACGTTCTGCGCGGGCGGCGTCCGGCCCACGACGTTCGCGACGCTCGACGCGCAGATCCGCGAGTACGGCGCCGTGTTCGACCGCGCGGACGAGGCGGACGACCTGGTCGCCGCTCTCGAGCAGCGCGTGGCCGCCGTCGAGGCGGAGGTGGCGGGGGCCCCGGGGCGGACCGCCGCCGTGCTCTACCCGACGCCGGGCGGAGGGCCGCTGTACGCCTACGGCGCCGCGTCGATGGCCACCCCCCAGATGGAGGCCGCGGGGTTCACGAACGTGTTCGCCGCCGTCCCCGACCGCGTGGTGGAGGTCAGCGTGGAGGAGCTCGTCGACCGGGACCCCGACGTGCTCGTGCTGCTCGGCCAGGGTGACCTGGACGGGCTCGAGGACGAGGTCGCCCGGCTGCCCGGCGCCGAGGGGCTGCGCGCGCTGCGCGAGGGCGCGGTGCTCACCCAGCTGTTCAACTTCACCGAGCCGCCCTCCCCGCTCGTGGTGGACGGGCTCGAGCGGATCGCCGAGGCGTTCGCACCGTGATCGAGGCCGTCGGCGTGCACCACGCGTGGGGGCGCGATCCCGTGCTGCGGGGTGTCGACCTGACCGTGGCCCCCGGCGAGGTCGTGGCGCTCGTCGGCCCGAACGGGAGCGGCAAGACCACGCTGCTGCGCACCCTGTACCGCGCGGTCACGCCCGACGCCGGGACGGTGCGCGTGGGCGGCGACGACCTGCGCCGGCTGCGCCGGGCCGAGATCGCACGGCGGCTCGCGGTCGTCGTGCAGGAGGACCCCGGCGACCTGCCGCAGACCGCCGCGCAGACGGTGCTGCTCGGCCGGCACCCGGCCCGCACGCCCCGCACGCCCCGCACGGCCGGCGCCGGACGGGGCGGGCACGACGACCACGCCGCAGCCCTCGCGGCCCTGCACCGCGTCGGTGCGGCCCACCTCGCGCGGCGGCCCGTGACGGAGCTGTCCGGCGGTGAGCGCCAGCGGGTGCTCATCGCCCGCGCGCTGGCCCAGGGGGCACCGCGCCTGCTGCTCGACGAGCCGACGAACCACCTCGACGTGCACTACCAGCACGAGGTGCTGCACCTGGTGCGCGACCTGGGGCTGACCACCGTCGTGGTGCTGCACGACCTCAACCTCGCCGCGCGGTACGCCGACCGGCTCGTGCTCCTGGACGCCGGCCGGGTGGTGGCGCAGGGCGCACCGGCGGACGTCCTGTCCTCGGACGCGCTCACGGCGGTGCTGCGCGTCGACGCGGCGCCGGTGCGCGCCGGCGACGGGCGGCCGCAGCTGCTGTTCCGCCGCGCCGGCGCCTGACCGGCCGGGGGTCAGCCCGCGGCGATCCCGTCCAGGTCCGTCACGACCCGGCCGGACTGCCACACGGCACGCACCGCGCCGGGGGCGGCGAGCGCGTGGACGTCGGCGAGCGGGTCGACCCGCGTCAGGACCAGGTCCGCCAGCTTGCCGGTCTCGACCGACCCCAGGTGCTCGTCGAGGCCCATCGTGCGCGCGCCGACCAGCGTGCCCGCGTGGACCGCCCGCAGCGGTGACATGCCCAGGTCCACCAGGTGCCCGAGCTCGGCGAGGTTCCGGCCGTGCGGCACGATGCCCGCGTCGGTGCCGGTCCCGATGGTGACGCCGGCCTCGACGGCCCGCGCGATCGCCCGGGTGCCCGTGTCCCGCCACCAGAGCTTGCGGTCGATCTTCTCCTGCGGGACGGTGCCGGGCTCCGGGATCCGGTGGAGCACCGCCAGGGTCGGCACGAGCACGGTCCCGCGCTCGAGCATCTCCTCGATCAGGTCGTCGGTGAGGCCGTAGCCGTGCTCGATGCTGGCCGCGCCGCCGCGCACGGCCTCGCGGATGCCCTGCTCGCTCTGCGCGTGCGCCGTGACCGGCTGGTTCCGGCGCCGCCGCATCTCCGCGACGATCAGCGCCACGTGCTCCTGCGGGACGCCGAGCTCGCCCGGGTCGTCGCCGTTCGAGCTCAGGCCGCCGGACGTGCAGACCTTGATCACGTCCGCGCCGGTCCGGTCGAGCCGCCGGACCGTGCGCAGCACCTCGTCCGCGGTGTCCACCACGCGCCAGCCCGGCGTGGTGGCGCGCTGCGCGTAGACGGGCAGCGCGCCGTTCGGCGCCGCCGGGTCACCGTGCCCGCCGGTGGGCGACAGCAGCGCGACGGCGAGGTGCAGCCGGGGTCCGTCGATGTGTCCCGCCGCGACGGCGTTGCGGAAGCCGGGCGTCAGGCCGCTCAGGTCGCGCGCCGTCGTCACCCCCGCCTCGAGCGTCTGCCGCAGCGACCGGGCGGTGGCGAACGCCTCCTCCTCGGGGAACCACTGGGCGATCTGCTCCGGACCGGCGTCGTTCGGCATGCACGCGTGGACGTGCAGGTCGACGAACCCGGGAGTGAGGTGGTAGCCGGTGGCGTCGACGACCCGGGCACCGGAGGCGCCGGCCGCCCGGACCTGCTCGGCGGTGCGCCGCGGCCCGACGTACCCGATCCGCCCGTCGACGACCTCCACCTCCGCGTCGGGGCGCGGTGGGGCGAGCGTCCCGTCGAGCACCGTGGCGCCCACGACACGGGTGCGGCCGGTCCCGTGCGGGGTGACCGGGAGCCGGGCCGTCACGCCAGCACCTCGGCGGCGGCCGGGCCGCGGACGGCGTCGAGCGTGAACGCCGGGGACCCCGGGTCCGCCGCGAGCAGCGCGCGGGTGTACCAGTGCTGCGGCCGCTGGAACACGTCGGCGGCCGGGCCCTGCTCGACGACGACGCCGCCGTACAGCACGACCACCTCGTCGCTCACGCGCTGCACGACCGCGAGGTTGTGCGAGATGAACATCATCGTCACCCCGAGCTGCGCCTTGATCTCCGCGAGCAGGTCGAGGATCTGCGCCTGCACCGACACGTCGAGCGCCGAGGTGATCTCGTCGGCGATCACGAGCGCCGGCTCGACGACCAGCCCGCGGGCGATCGCGATGCGCTGGCGCTGGCCGCCGGAGAACTCGTGGGGGTAGCGGTGCATGACGTCGGCCGGCAGGCCCACGCGCTCCAGCCAGTGCGCGATGAGGTCGCGGTGCCGGGAGACGCGCGCGCGAGCGGGGTCGACCGCCTCGGCCAGGGTCTGCCCGATGGTCTGCCGGGGGGACAGCGACGAGAACGGGTCCTGCGGGATCATCTGCACCCGCCGCCGGTACGCGACGAGCTCCCGCCGGCTCGCCGTCGCGACGTCGATGCCGTCGACCCACACCTGGCCGGCGGACGGCCGGTTGACGCCGACCATCGTCTTCGCGAGCGTCGACTTGCCGGAGCCGGACTCCCCGACCACCCCGACGGTCCGGCCGCGGTCGAGCGAGAGGGACACGCCCTTCAGGACGTGCGCCGTGCCGAACCGCACGTCCAGCCCCTCGACGTTGACGATCGTGTCGCTCACGGGCCGACCTCCTTCGCGTCCGCGGGCGGTCCCGCGACGACCGACGGCGTGGCCGCCAGCAGCTGCTTGGTGTACGGGTGCGTCACCGAGTCGACGGTGAGGCGGTCCGGCGAGGTGATCTCCTCCACGACGCGGCCGTCCTTCATGACGAGCACCCGGTCGCACAGCCGCCGGACCACGCCGATGTCGTGCGAGATGAACAGGACGGCGGTGCCGGACTCCGTGTTCATCCGCTTGATGATCGACAGCACCTCCCGCTGGACGGTCACGTCGAGCGCGGTGGTCGGCTCGTCCGCGACCAGCAGGTCCGGCTCGACGCTCATGGCGGAGGAGATCATCGCCCGCTGCTTCATCCCGCCGGACAGCTCGTGCGGGAACTGCCGCAGCCGCCCCTCCGGGTCCGGGAGCAGCACGCTGCGGAACCCGGCGGCCACGCGGGCCCGCGCCGCCCGGCGGGACAGGCCCCGGTGGGTCGTGAGCACGTCGGAGAACTGGGACCCGAGGGTGAGCGCCGGGTTCAGCGCGGTGCCCGGGTCCTGGTAGACGAGCCCGATCCGGGTCGCGAGCTCGGTCGGCGACACCTTCCCGGTCAGGTCGGTGTCCCCGAGCCGCAGCCGGGACGCGGTGGCGGTCAGCCCCTCGGACACGAGCCCCGACACGACCGAGGCGGTCAGCGACTTGCCCGACCCGGACTCCCCGACGATGCCGAGGATCTCGCCGCGGTCGATGTGGAACGACACGTCGCGCACCAGCTCCCGCCCGGTGCGGGCGTGCGTGACCGTGATGTTGCTCGCGGTCAGCACGGCCGTCGCCGGGGCCTGCGGTGCGTCCGACGGGCCGGCGGGGACCCGCTCCAGCCGGGCGCGGGTGCCGATGGACCGGGGGTTGGCCGCGGCGGCGAGCCCGTCGCCGACGAACAGCGCGGCGAGCGAGGTGAAGAACAGCGCGGCGGCCGGACCGACCACCAGCACCGGGTTGGTCCCGAGCCGGCCGAGCGCGTCCTGGAGCAGGGTCCCGAAGTCGAACGACGGGTTCTGCGAGCCCAGGCCGACGAACGACAGGCCCGAGATCTCGACCAGGGCGCCCGCCAGGGTCTGCGTGAGCAGGATGAGCATGGGCTCGGCCATGTTCGGCAGGATGTGCCGGGTGGCGAGCCGGTGCGGCGGGACGCCGACGAGCCGGGCGGTCGTGACGAACTCGCGCTGGGAGAGGCCCGCGGCGAGGTTCGCGGTGAGGCGGGCGAACCCGGCGATGTTCGCGACACCGATCGCGATGACGACGGTCGTGACGCTCTGGCCGAGGATCGCGGCGATCATGATCGCGACCAGCAGGGTCGGGTAGGACACCGCGAACTCGATGGCGCGCAGGCCGAGCTCGCGGACGCGGCGCGGGGCGAGCCACACGCCCACGCCGATCGCGATGCCCGCGACCCCGGCGATCACGGTGGCCGCCAGGGCCATCAGCACCGTCTGCCGGGTGGCCACGAGGGTGCGCGCCAGCATGTCGCGGCCGAGCGAGTCCGTGCCGAGCAGGTGCCCCGGCACGCTGCCGACGCCGGCGTCCGCGCTCAGGGCGGTCGCCTTCTCGGTGAGCAGGAACGGGGCGACCACGGCCACCACGGCCACGACGGCCGCCATGACCAGGCCGACGACCAGGGTGCCGTTCCAGGCGAACCGCCGGCCGCGGTCAGGCGCCGCGGTCACGGCGGGGGGTGCCGCCACCACCGTGTCAGTCATGCGAGCCTCCGAGGGTGCGCGGGTCGACCAGGCCCAGGACGACGTCGATCAGCAGCGTGATGAGGATGGAGACCGTGCCGATCACGAACACGGCGGCCTGGATCACCGGGTAGTCCTTGTCGACGGCGATCGCCTGGATGACGGTGCTGCCCAGGCCCGGCCAGGCGAACACGGTCTCCACGATGAGCGCGGAGCCGAGCATCGAGGTCAGGATGATCCCGGAGAGCGTCAGCGTCGTGGTCAGCAGGTTCGGCAGCAGGTGCTTGGCGTAGGCGCGCCCGGCGGGCAGGCGCCAGCCGCGGACGGTGCGCATGAAGTCCATCTCCTGGGCGACGGCCGTCTCGCGGCGCACGATGCGCGCGACGGACGACACGCCGCCGATCGACAGCGCGAGCACGGGCAGCACCGCGGACTCCACCGGGCCGTAGGCCAGCGTGTACGCCGGGGGCAGCACGGCCAGCCACACCGCGAACACCAGGACGAGCAGCGTGGCCTGCAGGTAGGCCGGGATGGCCTGCATGAAGCCGGTGACGACGTTGAACACGCGGTCGAGCCACCGGTTCCGGTCACCGCGGGTCGCGATGCCCACGACGATCCCGGCCGTCGTGCCGACCAGCAGGACCAGCAGCACCGCGGCCGCCGCGATCGACAGGGTGTACGGCAGGGCGGTCGTCACGATGTGCAGCGCGGGCAGCCCGTAGCGGAACGAGTCGCCGAAGTCGCCCTGGACCACCCCGCCGACGTACCGGCCGAGCTGCACGGGCAGCGGCTCGTCGAGCCCCAGCCGTTCGCGCACCAGCTCCACCTGCTCGAGCGTGGCGTTCTCGCCGGCGATCGCCGTCGCCGGGTCGCCCGGGATGAGCTGCACGATGAAGAACGTCAGCACCACCAGCAGGACGACGTTGACGGCGGCGCCCGCTCCGCGCCGGACCAGGAACCGGCGCCAGAGCGCGCCGCGCGAGCCCGCCCGGTGGCCGCCGGAGGTGGCGGCCGCGGGGGCGTCCCCCGTGGCGGGGCCCGCCGGGCTGTCCGGGCTGCTCGGGCTGCCCGGGGTGAGCGTGGTGGTCATGCGGCTGCTCCTCGGCAGGACGGTCGGGCGCGGGCGGCCCCCGGCCGGCCGGGTCGACCGGCCGGGGGCGGTGGGGTCAGGAGGTGATCCGCAGCGCGGAGACGTCCCAGTAGCCGGAGAAGGTGTGGGCGGCGAAGCCCTCGCGCGTGACGATGTAGTGCGTGCTGGTCGCCAGCGGCGCCATGTCCACGCGCTCGAGCAGCGTCTCCTGCGCGGCGAGGAAGTTCTCGCTCTGCTCGTCCGGGTCGGCGCTGGACAGCGCGGCGGCGAGGTACGCCTCACCCTCGGGGTTGTCCGAGCTCGTGTAGTTGGTGCCGCCCTCGGTGAAGGACGGGCCGATCTTGGTCACGAGCGCCTGGTGCACGAGGCCCGACGAGTTGGTCTCGCCCCGGATCGTCAGGTCCCAGGTGGTCGGCTCGGTGCGCAGCTTGGCCGCCCACTCCGAGGCGTCCAGGGACTCGACCTGCACGGTGGCGCCGGCCGCCGAGAGCGCCTCGGTGACGTAGTCGACCGCCGGCTCCCAGTTGGTCATCGTGAGCAGGCGGATGGTCGTGCCCGTCAGCACCTCGGCGGCGGCCTCGGGGTCGTACGGCTGCAGCAGCGACTCGTCGTCCAGGACGTTCGCGAAGCCGGAGTCGGTCACCGACGTCATGAGGTTGCCGAGCCCGTCGAGCGCGGCGGCGTTGAACGCCTCGGCGGAGACCGCCTGCGCCACGGCGGCGCGCAGCTCCTGGTCGTCCGCGAACACCGAGGTCGGGTCCTCGTTGAACAGCAGCGTGTTGGCGGTGCTGTTGTCCGTCACGTAGCCGAACGCGTCGTTCTCGGTGAACCGCGTCGCGTTGGAGTCGTAGAACCGCGCGACGTCCAGGCCGCCGGACTCCAGCAGGTTGGCGCTGGTGTTGGAGTCGGACTCGACCGTGATGTTGATGGTGGTCGCCGGGGTGCCCTCGACGCCCTCCCAGTCGGGCCACGCGTCGTAGTCGTCCCGCAGCGTGTAGGTCGCGCTCACGCCCGCGGAGTAGCCGGTGAGCGTGTACGGGCCGGAGAACGCGCCCTCGACCTGGCCGGCGGCCAGCCCCTCGGGGTCGGCGAGCCCGGCGGGGCAGATGATGCCCGTGCCCTCGAGCGTCATCCCGCCGAGCAGCTGGGAGTACGGCTGGCTCAGCTCGATCGCGACGGTGCCCGCCGCGTCGTCGACGGTGAAGGTCGGGTCGCCGTCGCCGAACGCGAGCGAGCGGGTGTTGGTGCCCTCGGACGCCGCGAGGTTCTCCAGGGAGTCCGCGACGACCTGGGCGGTGATCGGCGTGCCGTCGGCGCACGTGGCGTCGTCGCGGACCGTGAACGTGTACGAGGACGCCGAGGCGGCCTCCCAGTCGGTCGCGAGGCCACCGAGGTAGGCGCCGTCGTCGCCCTTGCGCAGCAGCGTGTCGAAGCCGAGCCGGGCTGCGGTCAGGTCCGGCGAGCTCGAGGCGGTCGCCGGGTCGAAGTTCGACGGCGCGTACCAGAGCACGGTGTTGATCGCGCTGGTCGCGGGGGCGGACGACGAGCCGCCGCCCTGGGACGCACCGCCGGACGAGCAGGCGGTGAGCGCGACGCCTGCCGCGACCGCCAGGGAGATGGCGGCGAGGGACTTCCTGGCCATGGCTGCTCCTACGAGGAGAGGGGGACGAGGGACACCGACGCGAGGTCAATGTGGATCCAATCTACTCACCGATGTATCCCTGACACGTCCGGCGTGTTTCCGGAATGTGACGCGCCTGGTCGCCCCCTCCGCGAGATCTCCGCTGATCACGCGGCTGTAGCGACGCGGAGCCCGCTCCGGGGCCGGAGGAGTCAGGCGGCACACCGCCGGTCCGGCGTGCGCTAGATTGGATCCAACACGACCGCTGCACGACCAGCTCGACGCCCCGGAGGCCGCACCAGATGATCATCGACGCCTACAACACCACCCAGGACGTCCGCGGGCGCAGCGACTACCTGACCGGGGCGCGCCCGGGGCAGCCCGCGCCGCCGTACACCCCGTTCGACTCGCAGCGGATCATCGACCGCATGGACGCGGCCGGGGTGGACAAGGCGATGGTCTGCTCGCTGGCGCAGCGGATCGAGAACGACTTCCTCGTGGGCCTGGTCGCGAAGCACCCGGACCGCCTGTTCGGGTTCGGCCAGGTCATGCCGCAGGACGACGACGCCGTGGACCAGGTCCGCCGGTTCGTCGACGCCGGCCTGGTGGGCCTCAAGCTGCACCCGAGCATGCACGGCTACCACGTGGCCGACCACGGCCTGCTCGACCCGGTGTTCGAGGTCTGCGCGGAGCTGGGCATCCCGGTGCTGATCAACGCGCTCGACGACGCGTTCTGCGCGCCGCTCGCCATCGAGGAGATCGCCAAGGACCACCCGACGGTGCCGACGATCATCGCCCACATGGGGGCCGTCTGGAACGTCCCCGAGGCGATCATCGTGGCCGAGCGCCGGCCCAACATCTACCTCGAGACCTCGGCGACGCTGATGTCCGACGTGAAGCGCGCCTACGCGCGCCTCGGCGCTGGGAAGATCGTCATGGGCTCCGAGTGGCCCGGCAGCGACTTCGACCTCGAGCGCTTCAAGATCGCCAAGGCCGTCCCGGACGAGGCCGACCGCGCCCTGATCGAGGGCGGCACCATGGCCCGGATCATGGGCTGGGCGTGACGGCGCCCGACCGCCCCGGCGTCGCCGCCGCCGGCCGCGCGATGCCCGTGCACGACCAGGAGCTGCTCGACGTCGCCGGGGCGCTCCTGTCCCGCCGCTACGCCGAGCGCCGGCACGAGGTCGCCGCTGCCGCCCGGCTCGCCTCCGGCACGGTCGTGACCGGCCTGCACGTCGAGGCCAGCCAGGGCCGCGCGTCGGTCTGCGCCGAGTCCGGGGTGCTGTCCGCCGCGGCCGCCACCGGCGACCCCGTGCGCACCCTGGTCGCCGTCCTGCGCCGCCCCGACGGCGAGGACTACCTCATCGAGCCCTGCGGCGTGTGCGCCGAGATCCTCGCCGACCACTGCCCCGACGCCACCGTGTGGGTGGCGCGGCACGGCACGGTCGAGGCCGTCCCGGCCACCGCCCTGCTCCCCTACCGCCACACGCGCACCGCGCGCCTCGCACCACCCCGGAAGGACCCCGCATGACGACGCTCCCCCCCACAGGCCTGGACATCCCCGCGCTCGCCGCCGAGCTCGGCGGCACCGGCTCCCCCGTGCTGTGGGAGGAGCTCGACTGGCCGTCGGTCCCCGACCTCGTCGCCCGGCTCCGCGCGGTGATCATCCCGATCGGCGCCATCGAGCAGCACGGCCCGCACCTGCCGCTGAACGTGGACACCGAGATCGACCTCGCGGTGGCGCACGCCGTCTCGGCGATCACCGGCATCCCCGTGGTGCCGCCCGTCGCCGTCGGCGTGTCCGCGTCGCACGGCGACTTCCCCGGGACGCTGACCTACCGGCCGGAGACCCTGGTCGCCGTCATGGAGGACCTCACCGACTCGCTGTACCGGTCGGGCGTGCGCCAGTTCGTCTTCATGTCCGGGCACATCTGGAACAACGGCGCGCTCGACGTCTCGATCGAGAAGCTGCGCACCCGGTACGACGACGTCCGTGCCCGCTCCGTGGGCTACGTGACGATGTACCCCGGCCCGGAGGTCGACGGGCACGTCCAGCACGGGCGCGGCCTCATGCACGCCAACTTCTTCGAGACGTCCGTGATGCTCCACCTGCGGCCCGACCTGGTGCGCATGGACCGCGCGGTCTCGCACCGCGACGTCGACTCGTTCTGGGACTACCGCATGGACCAGGTCAGCGACTCCGGGGTGTGGGGCAACGACGTCGCCGAGGCGAACGCCGCGCACGGCAGGGCGGAGTTCGACCGCTGCGTCGAGCGCAACGCCCGCGCCCTGGCCGCCGCGGTCCGGGAGCCGCAGCCCGAGCGCACGCGCTGAGACGCGCCGGGGCGCACCGCCCCGTGAGCACGCGCAGGACCCCCGACGACAGGCCGGTCGTCGGGGGTCTCCTGCGCGTGTGCGACGCCCGGCTGGCGGCCGCTGGACCGCGGCGGGTCAGCGGGCGTCGACCGCCGGGACGGGACGCGCACCCGCGCCCGCGCCCGCGGGCAGCCGGGGCGCACGCACCGCCGGGAGCACGAGCAGCTGGAGGACGGCCCCGCACGCCAGCGCCGTCACGGAACCCGCTGCGGCGATCAGCACACCGCCGCCGAACGCCCCGGCCGCCATGCCGAGCGACGTGGCGGCGGAGAACACCCCGATCGCCGGGGGACGCAGCGGATCCGGCAGGGCCGCCGTGCTCAGCAGCGTGAGCGACGGGTAGAGCGGCGCGTACCCGACGCCGAGCAGCACCGCGGCCGCGGCCGCCGTCCAGAACGAGTCTGCGACCGCCATGCCGGCGAGCCCGGCCGCCACCGCGACCAGCGCACCCCGGGTCGTCGTCACGGGACCGAGCCGGTCCGGCAGCGACCCGAGCGCGAACCGCGCGGCGACGACGGCGGCGGCGAAGACGAGGAAGATGCTGGACGCGCCCAGGACACCCGCGGCGGGGACCCCGCGCGACTGCAGGTGCTGCACGAGGAACGTCGTGAACACGCCCTGGGCGCCCCAGGCGCACAACGCCACCAGCGCCGGCGCCCGCACGACGGCGACGACCGCGCGAGCCCGGCCGGGACCGGTCGCGGCGGGCACGGCGGGCACGGCGGACGCGGCGGACGCGGCGGGCACGGCGGGCACGGCGGACGCGGCGGACGCGGCGGACGCGGCGACCCGGAGCGGGACGGGCGGGGCGGGTGGTGCGGGGCGCGGGGGTGCGGCGACGGACGCGGCTGCGACCAGCGCGACGCCCTGCACCGCCAGCAGGCCGGCCCACGTGGCGGCGTTGCCGGACGCGGCGTAGAGGTTCTCGCCCAGCACGGGGCCGAGCGCCAGGCCGACCCACACGCTGATGCCGTAGTAGCCGAGCGCGCGGCCCCGCGTGCCTGCCGGCGCGGTCACCGACACCCAGGCCGTGGTGGCCACGGTGATGCCGGCGTTGCCGATCCCGTACACGACGCGCCCGGCGACGACGCCCGGGACGGTGAACAGGGCGACCAGGGCGCCGACGCCCAGCACCGCCACCGCCGCGCTGACGAGGGTCACGGCACGCGGCCCGTACCGGCTCGTGGCGATCCCGACGAGCGTCATGCAGGCCGCCCCCGTGAGCCCGGTGATCGAGACGAGCGTGCCGGCCAGCGCCTCGTCCCCGCCCAGCACGTCGGGCACCGCGCGGCTGAGCAGCGGCGCGGAGGCCGACAGCACCGTGTAGTTGGCGGTGGCGGCCAGGACGACCACCCAGAACCCGGCCGACCGGGTGCCGGCGGACCGGGTTGAGAACACGCGCGCTCCAAGGGGACGGGCGCGAGCGCGTCAGAGGCGCCCGCAGATTGGATCCAATCCTACGCCCCGCCGGTCACGCCCGCGGCAACGAGCCCGCGTGCTGCTCGTACCAGCGGGCGACCTGGTCCCCCGTGCTGATCACGTGCTGGCGCATGAGGCGCGCGGCGAGCTCCCCGTCCTCCGCCTCCAGGGCGTCGAGGATCGCCACGTGCTCGCGGTAGTTCCCCTCGCGGTGCTGGGCGTTCTCCCGGAGCAGCATCGCCGGGACGTTGCGCGGGTACGACAGGTGGATGTCGTTCAGCAGGTGCTGCAGGCGCGCGTTCATGGCGGCCTCGTGGATGGTGGAGTGGAGCGCGTAGTCGTTGGCGGTGTCCAGCACGTCCTGCCCGCGCAGCGGCGTGGCGCCCTCGGCGGCGGCCACGGCGAGCGCGTACAGGGAGTCGTTCGCCTCGCGCATCCGGGCGATCGTGCGCGCCGACAGCCGCGTCGCCGCACGCCGCGCCGCCAGCGCCTCGAGCGCCGCCCGGACCTCGTACGTCTCGCGGACCTCCCACGGCACCGGCACCCGGACCACGGCCCCGCGGTGCGGGTGGATCTCGATGAGCCCGCTGGTCTGCAGCTGGCGCAGCGCCTCCCGGACCGGGGTGCGGCTGATGCCGAACTTCTCGGCGAGGTCCGCCTGGCGCAACGGCTTCCCCAGGGGGATCTCGCCGGACAGGATCTGGTCGCGGATCCGCGCGGCGAGGTCGTCGACCAGGGCCGAGCCGTCGCCGGGCCTCGTCGTCGTGGTGCTCATCCGTCGCCTCCTGGCGGTCGTCGTGGTGCCCGTCGCGACGTCCGGCGCGCCCGTCGAGCCTGCCCCGACAGGCCCGGGGAGCAGGCCCGGCCACCACGATGGATCCAATCCGCGTATTGTATCCAACACGAGCCCCGCACGGGCCTCGTCCCACCCGTGAACCACGGAGGCGCTGTGCACCTGACACCGGCCGACACCGAGAAGCTGCTCCTCGCCGTGGCGGGGATGGTGGCGCGCGACCGGCGGGACCGCGGCGTCCGGCTCAACCACCCCGAGACGGTGGCGCTGCTGACCACCTGGGTGATCGAGCGGGCCCGGGAGGGCGCCGGCGTCGAGGAGCTCATGGTGGCCGGCCGCGAGGTCCTCGGCCGCGACGACGTCATGGAGGGCGTCGCGGAGATGCTGACCGACGTGCAGGTCGAGGCCACGTTCCCCGACGGGCGCAAGCTCGTCACCCTCCACCACCCGATCGCCTGACGGACGGAGACCCCACCTTGGCCGCCCCCTCACGCTCCGGCCCCGGCGCCGTCCGGGTCGACCCCGACGCCGGGCCGATCACGCTCAACGCCGACCGGGCCCCGCACGAGCGTCTCAGCCTCGTCATCGAGAACACCGGCGACCGTCCCGTGCAGATCGGCTCCCACCTGCACCTGCCCGACGCCAACCCCGCGCTCGCCTTCGACCGCGCGGCCGCGCACGGGTTCCGGCTCGACGTGCCGTCCGGCACCTCGCAGCGGTTCGAGCCCGGCGCCTCGCGCCGGGTGGAGGCGGTCGCCCTGCGCGGCGCCCGCCGCGTCCCCGGCCTGCAGCGCGGCAAGGCGGACGGGGGACGCCTCGATGGCTGAGATCTCCCGCGAGCGGTACGCGGCCCTGTACGGGCCGACCGTGGGCGACCAGGTGCGCCTGGGCGACACCGACCTGTGGATCGAGGTCGAGCAGGACCTGACCGTCGGCGGCGACGAGGCGGTGTTCGGCGGCGGCAAGTCGATCCGCGAGTCCATGGCCCAGGGCACGACGACCCGGGCCGAGGGCGCGCCGGACACGGTCGTCACCAACGCGCTGGTGCTCGACTGGTGGGGCGTCGTCAAGGCCGACGTCGGCATCCGCGACGGCCGCATCGTGGCGATCGGGCGCGCGGGCAACCCCGACATCGCGGACGGCGTCCACCCCGCCCTGCGCATCGGCCCGAGCACCGACGTCATCAGCGGCGAGGGCCGCATCCTCACCGCCGGCGGCATCGACTCCCACGTGCACCTCATCTCCCCGTCGCAGGTCCACGAGGCGCTCGCCACCGGACTGACCACGCTGGTCGGCGGCGGGACGGGCCCGAGCGAGGGCACGAAGGCCACCACCGTGACCCCCGGCGCGTGGCACCTCGAGCAGATCCACCGCAGCCTCGACGCGCTGCCCGTCAACGTGCTGCTGCTCGCCAAGGGCAACACCGTGAGCGACGCGGCCCTCGCCGAGCAGGCGCTCGCCGGGGCGGCCGGGTACAAGGTGCACGAGGACTGGGGGTCGACGCCCGCCGCGATCGACGCCGCGCTGCGGGCCGCCGAGGAGTGGGGCCTGCAGGTCGCCCTGCACTCCGACAGCCTCAACGAGGCCGGCTACGTGCAGTCGACCCTCGACGCGATCGCCGGACGGTCGATCCACGCGTTCCACGCCGAGGGCGCCGGCGGCGGGCACGCGCCGGACATCCTCACGGTCGTGTCGCACCCGAACGTCGTCCCCGGGTCCACGAACCCGACGCTCCCCCACACGGTCAACACCGTCGCGGAGCACCTCGACATGCTCATGGTCTGCCACCACCTCAACCCGCAGGTCCCCGAGGACCTCGCGTTCGCCGAGTCCCGGATCCGCGCCACGACGATCGCCGCCGAGGACGTGCTGCACGACCTCGGCGCGATGTCCATCACCTCCTCCGACGCGCAGGCGATGGGCCGGATCGGCGAGGTCGTCACCCGCACCTGGCAGGTCGCGCACGTCATGAAGGCCCGGCGGGGCCGGCTCACCGGCGGACCCGCCGGTTCGGAGCGCGCCGACAACTGGCGCGCCCGGCGCTACGTCGCGAAGTACACGATCAACCCGGCCGTCGCGCACGGCATCGACGCGCACGTCGGGTCGGTCGAGGTCGGGAAGATGGCCGACCTGGTGCTCTGGCGGCCGGCGTTCTTCGGGGTGCGCCCGGAGGTCGTGCTCAAGGGCGGCGTGCTCGTGCGCGGGGCCCTCGGCGACCCGAACGCCTCGATCCCGTCGCCCCAGCCGGTCCTCCTGCGCCCGGCGCTCGGCGACGCGGTCGCGGCCCGCGCGTCGGCGTCCTTCGTGTCCCCCGCCGCGCTCGCCGACGGGCTCGCGGACCGGCTCGGCCTGTCCCGGACGCTGCTCCCCGTCGCCGACACCCGCGGGGTGGGCAAGGCGCAGATGGTGCACAACGACTACCTGCCCGCGCTCCACATCGACCCCGAGACCTTCGCCATCACGGTGGACGGCGACCTCGTCGAGCCCGCACCGGCCGAGCGGCTGCCGCTGGCGCAGCTGTACCAGCTGTTCTGAGCACGATGGCGGCGGCAGGCGCGCACGGCGGCGGCGGCGAGCTGATGCTCGCGCTGCTGGCCGACGCGCGCCTGCCCACCGGCGCGCACACCCAGTCCGGCTCGCTGGAGCCGGCGCTGCGGGGCGGGCTGCGCCCCGACCAGGTCCCGGCGTTCCTCACCGCCCGGCTCCGGACCGTCGTCCGGGTCGAGGCCGGGGTCGCCGTCGTCGCCCGGCACGTCGCGGCGCACCCGGACGGGGCGGCCGCCGCCGGGCTGGTCGCCGTGTGGCGGCACTGGGAGGCGCGCACCCCGAGCCGGGCGCTCCGCGACAGCTCGGTGCGGCTCGGGCGGGGGCAGCAGCGGCTGCTCACGGGTCTGTGGCCCGAGCACCCCGGGGTGGGCGCGCTGTCCGCCGCGGTCGCGCTCCGGCGGACGGCGGACCGCTCCCCCTCGGCCGGGCACCCGCCGCGTCCCCTGGTCGTGGGCGTCACGGCCGCCTGCGCCGGGCTGTCCGGCGCGCAGACCGCCCGGCTCGTCGCCTACGACGACGCGCAGACCGTCGCGGCCGCGACCCTCAAGCTCGCCCCGCTCGACCCCGTCGAGACGATCCGCTGGGTCGTCGACGCCCGGGACGACATCGAGACCCTGGTCGCGGAGGTCCGCGACCTGACCGACGCCGCGCGCATCCCCGCGAGCGGCGCCCCCCTGATCGAGCAGTGGGCCGAGACCCACGCCCGGACCGACGAGAGGTTGTTCAGTGCCTGAGACCACCACCGCCACCCCCGGCGTCGCCGCCCCCGCCGCGACCCGCGCGCTGCGCCTCGGCGTGGCCGGCCCCGTCGGGACCGGCAAGAGCTCGCTCATCGGCCTGCTCTGCCGGCACCTGTCCGCCGACCTCCAGCTCGGTGTCATCACCAACGACATCTACACCGACGAGGACGCCCGGTTCCTGCGCTCCGCCGGCGTGCTCGACCCGGAGCGGATCCGCGCCGTCGAGACCGGCGCGTGCCCCCACACCGCGATCCGCGACGACATCACCGCGAACCTCATCGCCGTCGAGGACCTCGAGGCCGACTTCGGCCCGCTCGACGTCGTCCTGGTCGAGTCCGGCGGCGACAACCTCACCGCGACGTTCTCCCCCGCCCTGGTCGACGCGCAGATCTTCGTGCTCGACGTGGCGGGCGGCGGCGACGTGGCCCGCAAGGGCGGCCCCGGCATCGGCCGCGCCGACCTGCTCGTCGTGAACAAGACCGACCTGTCCCCCTACGTCGGCGTCGACGTGCCGCAGATGATCGCGGACGCCGAGCGCGCCCGCGACGGCATGCCGGTGCTCGGCCTGTCCCGGGAGGACCCCGCGTCCATCGCGCATCTGACGGGGTGGGTCCGCACCGTGCTCGCCTCGCACCGGGCCGGGCAGCACGTCCCGCAGGACCCGGGCCCGATGGCGCCGCACTTCCACGCCGACGGCGAGGAGCACACCCACGAGCACGGCGACGAGCCGCATGCCCACTGACGCCCGCCGCCCGGCGGGCCGGCGGTGACCGGCCTGCCGGGCGCAGGTGCGCGCACCGTCGTCGAGGTGCACGCCGACCCGCACGGCGTGCGCGCCACGTGCCGGACCGCGACCGGCGCCCTGGCGGCGCGGGTGCTCCGCTCCGACGACCGCGGGGCGCACGTCGCCCTCGTCGCCAACCGCGCCCTGCTGCTGGCGGGCGACCACGTCACGATCGACGTGGTCGTCGGGCCCGGTGCGTGGCTGGAGATCGAGGAGGTGACGGGCACCGTCGCCTACGACGCGTCCGGGGTGCCGTCCTCCTGGTCGGTCGGCGCGCGGGTCGGCGCGGGCGGGACGCTCGTGTGGGACGCGCCGCCGTTCGTCGTCGCCACCGGGGCGCACGTGGAGCGGCGGACGGACGTGATGCTCGCGGCCGGCGCGGTCGCCGCGTGGCGCGAGGCGCTCGTGCTCGGGCGGACCGGCGAGGCCGGCGGGTTCGTGCGGTCGGCGACCCGGGTCACGCAGGAGGGCGCGCCGGTGCTCGTGGACGACGTCGTGCTCGGCGATCCGTGGTCCGACCTGGTGACGCGGGGTGACGCGCGCGTGCTCGACACGGTCGCCGTCGTCGGGCTGCGGCCCGCGGAGCCGCTGCAGGCGGAGCCGGCGGACGGCGTCACCGTGCTGGAGCTCGCCGGCCCCGGCGCCGTCGCGCGCGACCTGCGCGCCCACACGCACGACCCGGCGCTCGACGAGCGGTGGGCGGCGTGGCGGGGCGAGGCCGGCGCGGCGCGGCACACGGGCGTCTGACGTCCTCGCGCCGCGGAACGGGCCCGCTCTCCCGGCCGGAGACACCATCCGCGAGCACCCGGCGGTCGCGGTGGTCGACGGCGACACGGGCTCGGTCGCCTCCGCCTGGGACCGGAGGACCTGCGGGCCCCTCGCCGACTCCGTCTCGTCCGTGGTCCCCGACGCCGTCACCGGGGAGGTCCTGGGCACCGCGGTCACGATGCCGCGGGAGACGCCCGCAGGGGCCCGGCACGGTGGAGCCGGGGACCTCCGGCCCCGCCGTGCGTCCCGCGGCCGGACGTACCGTGGGAGGACCACCGAGGACAGCGGCCCACGGGAGGGGGCACGGCGCTGTCCGTGGGGCTGATGGGCGTCGCCGCGCTCGGCGCGGTCCCGCCGGTGCTCGGGGCCGTGAGCCAGGAGGCCGTCGACCTGATGGCGATCCTCGACGCCCTGCGGGCGCTGCGCCCCGGCGCCGACGAGCGGTGAGGCCCGCCGGCACCGGGACGCCGCGCGTCACTCGACGGTGACCGCCATCGGCGTCACGTGGTACGCGTTGCAGGGGTTGTGCTCCTCGGGGCAGTTCGAGAACCCGACGTACACGTCGCTGAGCACCTCCAGGACGATCCGGTCGCCCGCCGACGTGGTCGGCTCGACGATCTCCATGCGCCCGTCGGGGTGGTGGAGGATGTTCATGAACAGCGAGATGCACTGGTCCGGGTTGATGGCCGTGACGTCCAGGCCCAGCTCCTCCCAGTCCCCGATGAGGTTGTCCAGGCAGCCCCACGTCTCCTCGACGCCGTACCGGATCGCGTTGGAGTACCGGGTGCAGTAGCCGCCGGTCATGTTGTGGGTGCCGTTGTCGTCGTGCACGACGCGGAACATCGGGCGGCACCGGTCGGAGTAGATGGTGTAGCCCTGCTTCAGGTCCCACTTGCCCGACGAGACGCGGGTGAACATGGCGGACAGCCGCTCGTCGGGGTCGTCGACCATCGAGGCGATGAAGTCCATCACCTGCTGGCCCTCGAGGTCGGTGACGGTGACGCGCTGCCCGGCGCGCAGCTTGAGGGCGAGCCGGCCCTTCGGCGGCAGGACGGTGCTGCCGGGTGCGGCCCAGTCGGAGGTCGTGGTGGTGGTCATGTCGGAGGTCCTCTCGGTTCGGGGGGCGGGGTCAGGCGGCGCCGTAGCCGCCACCGCCGGGGGTGCGGAGCAGGATCCGGGAGCCGGGCTGCAGGGCGGTCCTGCCCTTCGGAGCGGGCACGTCGACGTCGTCCACGCGCAGCAGGCCGGTCGCGCCGTCCTGCCCGCCCGCCAGGCCGGGGGCGGCGTGCTCGATGCGCTCGGTGAGGAACACGATGTCCAGCGGCTCGTCGTGCACGGACCGCAGGACCACCTCCTGCCCCTCGCCGCCGGTCCACCGGCCGGCGCCGCCGGAGCCGCGGACGATCCGCTTGGCCTCGACGAGCACCGGCACCTGCGACTCGACGACCTCGACGGGGGTGTTCGAGACGTTCGACGGGGTGGACAGCGTCGCGTAGCCGTCCTGGCCCTGCGAGGCGCCCTGGCCGCCGTTGAAGCACAGCAGCGACGCGAACGGGCCGTCGGCGGCCTCGCCGCGGATGCCGACGACCCAGAACGGGGTGCCGGCGGCGGCCGAGACCCGGGTGGGCAGCGGGCCGAGCAGCGCGCGGGACAGCACCGCCGGGATGGCGTGCGCCGGGAAGTTGGCGGACACCGCGGCGGTCCTCGTCGGCTTGAGCAGGGAGCCCTCGGGCACCCGGATGGTGATCGGCCGCAGCGCGCCCTGGTTGTTCGGCACGTCGGGCGCGAGCAGGCACGCCAGCCCGTACCGGGTGTAGCCGTAGGTCGGGGACGCGGAGTTGATGCCGAACCGCGACTGCGGGGACGTCCCGGCGTAGTCGACCACCAGCTCGTCGCCGGCGACGTCCACCGTGACGTGGATCGTCTTCGGCTCCTCGAACCCGTCGAGGTCGACCGACGCCGTGTACCGGCCGTCGGGGATCGCGGCGATGGACCGGCGCACGGCCCGCTCGGTGGCGCCGCAGATGTGCTCGGCGGCCTCCCGCAGGTCGAGGTCGGGGTCCGCGTCGAGCATCGCCTGCAGCCGCCGCTCCCCCAGCGCGTTCGCCGCAACCAGGGCGTCGACGTCGCCGAGCACCTGCCCGGGCACCCGGACGTTGCGCGCGAGGATGCGGCGCACCAGGGCGTTCGGCACGCCCTCCTCGACGAGCTTCACCGGCGGCAGGCAGAAGCCCTCCTCGTACACGTCCTGCGCGAACGCGCCCTCGGACGTGCCGCCGATGTCGGACAGGTGGCAGATGCTCGCCACGTAGGCCACGATCTCGCCGTCGCGGAACACCGGCGTGACCGCGGTCAGGTCGGGCAGGTGGGTGTTGCCGAACCACGGGTCGTTCGTGGCGATCACGTCGCCGGGCCGCAGGTTCTGCTTGCCGAGCTCGGCGACCATCGCGGTCGCGGTGCCCGCCACGGTGCCGGTGAACACCGGCACGGACCGGCCGTACTCCACCAGCAGCGTGCCGTCGGCGGTCAGCACCGCGCAGGCCAGGTCGTTGGACTCCCGCACCACGGAGGAGAAGGCGGTGCGCAGCAGCACCGCGGCCATCTCGTCCGCGACGGAGATGAGGCGCTGCCACACGATCTGCAGCGACGCGGCGTCCCAGGTCGTCGTCATGGGGGTCTCCTTCTTCAGAACTCGGGCTGGTCGGACGCGACCGCCTCGGGGAGCAGGCGCCGCAGCACCTGGTCGTCGAGGAGGATCTGGCGGGCGACCGCGGCGAGCTCGCGCTCGGTGGGGGCGGTCTCGGCGAAGTCCTGCGCGGCGTTCCCGGACTTCAGGTAGACCGGCGCGCCCACGCGCACCAGCTCGGGGACGTCGTAGCCGCGCAGGAACCCGCCGGTCTGCCGGGGGTTGTCGGTGTGGAGGTCGAGCGGCACGGAGGTCGCGGCGCGCACCGCGGCGACCATCCGCACGTCGAGGTCGCGCTGGAGGTTGACGGAGTCCGCGCCCGCCTCGGCGAGCAGCAGCGCGTGCGCGGGGTTGGCGGCGCCCATGTTGGACGACGCCTTGAGCCGCAGGTCCGCCGGCAGCTCCCCGGCGGCGCGCAGCCGGTGCAGCACCAGGAGCAGCCCCTCGTCGAACACGAGGAACCCGCGCACGCCGAGGTCGACGGCGTGCGCGACGTCCTCCAGCCCCTGCGCCAGGTGGTCGGCGCCGCGCAGCCGGTACGCGCTGGCCGCGGCGACCGCGCTCGACGCGAGCTTCTGCCCGCCCACGTCGTGCAGGCCGCGCGGGCCGACCGCCATCCGGAGCTGGATGCCGCGCTCGCGCGCCACGGCGACCAGGTCGGTCACCTCGGCGTCCAGGTACCGCATCGTGCCGACCGTGTTGGTGACCTGGTGCAGCCGCACGCCCCCGGCGGCGAGCAGGTCGTGCAGGCGCGCGGTCGATGGGGCGTCCAGCGCGCCCGCGACCTCCCACTTGTACTGCCCGCCGTCGGCGAACCTCCCGGTGCTGGTCGCCGGGACGGCCGGGTCCTCCCCCGGCAGGCCCAGCCCCGTGAGCCAGGCGCGGGCGCGGTCCGGGCTCATGCGCCCACCTCCGTCAGCGGGACCTGCACGGCCGGCAGGTCGATGCGGATGTGCAGGTTGCCGTCGTCGTCGAGCCGCGCCTCGTCCCCGGGGCCGATCACCGCGGTCGACTCGGGGAGCTGGAGCACCGCCGGGCCGGTGACCGTGAAGCCCGGACGCTGCTCCAGCATCCGCAGCACCGGCGCCTCGACGGGACCGGTCTCCGGGAACCAGACGGTGCGGCTGCGGGCCGGGGCGGGCCCGTCGGCGACCGGCGGCACCGTGCGGACGAGCTCCGGCTGCGCGAACCGGCCGTACACCCGCACCCGCCACGTCACCACCTCCGCGCGGTCGTAGTCGGGCCGGGTGCCGTACACCCGGGCGTACTCGGTGGCGAACGCCTCCAGGTACTGCGCGGGGCCGTCGCCGTCCGCCACGGGCACCTCGATCTCGAAGCCCTGCCCGACGAATCGCATGTCGACGAACCGCTCGACGCGGTCCACGGGCTGCGCGAGCTCCGCGGCGGCCTGCGCCACCAGCCCGTCGTACAGGTCGGCGACCGTCCCGGGCTGCCAGCCGGCGAGCTCGGTCAGGTGCGTGCGGGACACCTCGACCATCGGCGGCGCCACCAGCAGCCCGGTCGCGGACAGCACGCCGGCCGCGGACGGGATGACGACCTCGCGCAGCCCCAGCGTGCGGGCCACGCGGGCGGCGTGCACCGGCGCGGCGCCGCCGAACGCCAGCATCGTGAACGTCCGCGGGTCGTGCCCCCGCTCGGTCGCGTGCACCTGCATGGCGAGGGCCATGTGCTCGTCGACGACGCGGACGACGCCGGCGGCCGCCGCGAGCGGGTCGTCGCCGAACGCCGCCCCGAGGTGCTCGACCATCGCGCGGCGCGACGCCTCGACGTCGAGCGACATCCGGCCGCCGAGGAAGTAGTCCGGGTCGAGGTAGCCCAGCACGATGTCCGCGTCGGTGACCGTCGGGCGGTCGCCGCCCAGGCCGTAACCGGCCGGGCCCGGGCGGGAGCCGGCGGAGTGCGGCCCGACCTTGAGCAGCCCCAGGTCGTCGAGCGCGGCGATGGAGCCGCCGCCCGCGCCGATCTCCAGCATGTCGACCACCGGCATGCTGACCGGGAGGCCGGACCCGGCCTTCAGCCGGTGCACCCGGCCGACCTCGAACCCGTGGTGCACCGTCGGCCGGCCGCCCTCGATCAGGCAGACCTTGGCGGTGGTCCCGCCCATGTCGAAGGCGATCAGCCGGTCCAGGCCGAGCCGGCGCCCGACGTACGCCGCGCCGATCGCGCCGGCCGCCGGGCCGGACTCCAGCAGCCGCAGCGGGTGCTCGCGGGCGGTGGGCGTCGAGATCACGCCGCCGTTCGACTGCATGAGCACGAGCGGCTGGTCGATGCCGAGCCGGCCGACGGCGCGCTCGATGTCGGCGAAGTGCTCCCCGGCGACGGGCCGGACGTAGGCGTTGGCCAGCGTCGTCACGGTGCGCTCGTACTCCCGGATCACCGGCACCAGGTGGCCGGACAGCGTCACCGGCACGCCCGGCAGCCGGTCCGCGAGCACCTTGCCCACCGCCTCCTCGTGCGCCGCGCTGGCGTAGGAGTGCAGCAGGCACACGGCCACGGACTCCACGCCGAGCTCCGCGAGCCGGTCCGCGATGCGGGCCACCTCGTCCAGGTCGAGCGGGGTGGCGACCGAGCCGTCGGCGCGCAGCCGCTCGGTGACCTCGAACCGCTGCGCGACGGGCACGAGCGGCTCCGGGAGCTTGAGCTGGGCGTCGTACAGGTCGTACCGCCACTCGCGGCCGATCTCGAGGGTGTCCCCGAAGCCGCGGGTGGTCAGCAGGGCGGTGTCGGCGCCGCGGCGCTCGATCAGCGCGTTGGTCACCAGGGTGGTGGCACCGACGACGGAGTCGCCGACGGCGTCCGCCCCGGTGCCCGCCGCGTCGAGCACCTGGCGGATGCCCTGCTCGATGGCGCGGCTGAAGTCGTCGTAGGTGGTCAGGCACTTGCCCAGCCAGGCACGGCCGGACACGTCGTCCAGCAGCACCAGGTCGGTGAAGGTGCCGCCGATGTCGAAGCTCACTCGCACGGGTCGCTCCTCGCGGAGGTCGAAGGGGTCAGGGGGTGGGTGCGGGGTGGTCCGTCGGCGGGCGGGGAGGCACGAGCAGCACGGGCTGGCGGTCCGGGACGGGGCTCACGCGACCACCACCGGGTACGCGAGGACGGGCAGGACGAGGCCGAGCTGGCCGCCGCGCTGCGTCCGGGCGAGCGCGGGGACCCCCCGCGGCGCGGCAGCACGCAGCGCGGCGTCGAACCCGACTCCCGCGGCGGCCCCCAGCAGGGCGGGGGCGGCGCGCACCGGCGAGGTGGCCCGCGTGCAGCGCCGCGACCTCGCCCGCCGCGCCCACCGCGGCCGCCACGAGCGCGAGCGCGCGCACCCGCCGGGCGGGCAGGGGGCCGAGCAGCAGCCGGGCGCCCCCGGCGCTCAGCATCACCAGGCCGGTGGTCGCCCCGGCGACGGTCGCCGCTCCCCCGGCGAGCCCGGCGACGACGCCCGGGAGGGTCGAGGAGAAGAGCCCGAGGACGCCGGTGCAGAGGAAGGCCAGGAGGGCGGGCAGCGCCGCGCGCGCGGGGGCGGCGGAGGGCGCGGACCCGAGAACGGCGGCGGGCGCGGGCGGAGCGGCGAGCGCGGACGCGGGCACCGGCACTCCGGGTGCCGACTCCGCCTCCACGTGGACCGCCGACGACACCGCCACCGGCGCCCCGGCCGCCACGCCGGCCACCTCGACGCGCCGCACGAGCAGCGCCGCGGCGGGCAGCAGCACCAGGCCGACGCCGAGCACCGCGGGCCGCGTCCACCCGGCGGCGGCGAGGCCGCCCGCGAGGAGGGCGCCCGCCCCGACGGCGCCCAGCACCGCCGCGGTCGCGACCGCCGTGCCCCGCGGGTGCCGCGCGATCCCCGCGGTCGCCAGCGGCGTGAGGGCCCCGAGCGCGATCCCCGTGACCACCCGCCCGGCGAGCAGCAGCGCGAACCCGCCGGGTGCGGGCGCGGCGACGAGCAGCACGGCGCCGGCGGTGTCCAGCAGCAGCAGCGCCGCGACGGCCCGCCCGGTGCCCGCCCCGGACGCCCGCGCCGCCGTCCCGGGCCGGGCGACGACCGTCATCGCGGCGACCTGCGCGACGCCGTGGGCGGCGAACAGCACCGCCGTGGTCCACCGCGACCCGGTCTGCTCCTGCACGAGGTGGTACCAGGCGGACGGGAACGCGGAGTACGCGCCGGCGGCGGCGAGCGCCACGGCGAGGCGGGTGGTGCCCGTCATGTCCGCACCCCCGGCAGGCAGGCGGCGAGCGCGACGTCGCAGACGGCGGAGCCCGCGACGTCGAGCAGCACCGGTCCGCGCGGCCGCTCGACGAGCCCGGCCAGCAGGCGCGGCACCGCGGGTGCCTCGGCGCCCGGCCGCACCTGGTCGTCCAGCACCGGGACGCCCGGCTGCCGGTGCCACGTGCGGGCGCCGTCCAGCGCGACGACGGTCGCGTCCGGCGCGAGCGCCGCGACGTCCGCCACGGGTGACTGCGCGCCCGTCGCGGAGAACGCCCAGTCCGCGTCGGCGAGCACCGCCGCGTCCGTCGCGATGCGCAGGTCCGGCACCCGGGGCGCGAGCTCGGCGTGCAGCGCCCGCGCCGAGGCCGCCGTCCGCACGAGCACGCGCACGGCCGCCGCCGGCTCGGACGCCAGCAGGGCGTCGAGGACCGCGCGGTTGGTGGCCCCGCAGCCGACGAACGCGACCGCGCGCGGCGGCCGGCTCGACGCCGCCCGGGCCACCGCGACGGCGGTCGCCGCCGTGCGCACCCGCGTGAACGCCATGCCGGCGACGACGGCGAGGGGTGTGCCGTCCGACGCGTCGGACACCACCACGGTCGAGGTGGACGTCCCCGGCCGGCCCGGCGCGCCCGGGGCGTACGAGGCCCACTTGGCGGCGGCCAGCCCCAGCCGCGGCACGACGCCGGCCAGCGAGAGGAAGAACGCACCGGGCCCGGTGGGCAGCACGGCCTTCGGCGCCTGCGACGCCGCCCCGGTGCCGAGGTCCGCCAGGCAGCGACCGACCTCGGCGACCACCGCGGGCAGGCTCACGCCGGCCACGTCCACGTCCGTCAGCTCACGCACCGGCCACCTCCCCGGGCGCACGGGCGTCCAGCGCCGCGTCGCGGGTGCGGGCCTCGACGGCCAGGGCGACGACGGCGGCGACGGTCCGCAGGTACGCGGAGCGGGCGGGCGGGAACGCCCGGGGCGCCCGGCTGACGAACGCCAGGTCCCCCCACACGCGACCGTGCACGTGCAGCGGGAACATCACGCACGCGTGCAGGTCCTCCGCGGTGGACATCCGGGCGGTCACGGGGAACCGCTTGGACAGCCGCGTCATGTCGGACATCTGGACGACCTCGCCGCGGGCGTACACCTGCGAGCCCATGAACCCCTCGCTGACGGGGTGCCCGGTCGCGATGGACTGCCGCCACCGCGCCGACATCCCGGCCGACGCCACGAGGCGGGAGAACCCGCGTCCGGCGTCGTCGACGTCGAGCCGGAACACCGTCGCCGCGTCGCCGAAGCCCCGCGTCACGGCCCACTGCACGACGGTCTCGGCGACGGTCGCCGCGTCCTGCGCGGCGGGCAGCGTGTCGATGAGCGCCTGGAGCGCGTCGGCCTGGGCGTTCAGCACGGCGATCGCCTGCCGGAGCCGCTCCTCGCTGCGGTCCTCGCCCAGCTCGGCGACGGGCTGGAGGAACTGGTAGCCGAGGCCGCGCGCGGACCCGATCCACCGCGGCGCGCGCGGCGGGTCGCCGATCTTGCGGCGCAGCCGGCCGACGTGGATCCGCAGGGTGTTCCGGACGTCGCCGTGCCGCCACCCCCACACCTGCTGGGCGATCTCGTGGTGCCCCGCGACCTGCTGGGCACGGCCCATGAGGTAGGCCAGCAGGTCGAACTCGGTCTGGCTGAGCTGCACCGGCTCGTCGTCGACCAGGCAGCGCCGGGCCTGCAGGTCCACGCGCATGGGCCCCGCCTGCAGCCACCGCACCTGCAGCAGCGCGTCACCGGCCGCGCTGCGCCCGAGAGCCGTCAGCCGCGCCACGACCTCGCGGGCGCCGGCGCGGGGCTCGACGACCAGGTTCGCGCCCGCACCGAGCAGCGTCAGCTCCTCGTCGGGGGTGACATCGGTCGCCACCACGGCGACCGGGAACGAGCCGGCCGTCCGCAGCTGCCGCACGGCGTGGTGCACCCACGCGAACGTGCTGCCCCCGACGAGCACGATCCGGGTGTCCCGGACCGACGCGACGTGCGCCGCCCGCGTGACGTCGTCGTGCACCGCCGTCGGCCACTCCGTCCGGCCCGCCCGGCCGCGCAGCCGCGACGCGGGCGACCCCGGCTCCGCGCAGAGCACGGCGGGGCTGAGCACCGCGAGGTCCTGCGGGCCGAGCGCGCGGCCGAGGCCGGCCTCCAGCGGCGTCGGGGACGTGGGGGCCGCCACGGCTCAGAGCACCTTCGACAGGAACGCGCGGGTGCGCTCGTGGGTCGGTGCGCCCAGCACCTGCGCGGGCGGGCCCTGCTCGACGATCAGGCCGTCGGACATGAAGGCGACCTGCGAGGCGACCTCGCGGGCGAACGCCATCTCGTGCGTGACGACGATCATCGTCATGCCGTCGGCGGCGAGCCCGCGCATCACGTCGAGCACCTCGCCCACGAGCTCCGGGTCCAGGGCGGACGTCGGCTCGTCGAACAGCATGAGCTCCGGCCGCATCGCCAGGCCGCGGGCGATGGCGACGCGCTGCTGCTGGCCGCCCGACAGGCTGCGCGGGTAGGCGTGCGCCTTCTCGGCCATCCCGACGCGCGTCAGCAGGTCCATCGCGGTCGACACCGCGGCGTCCCGCGAGTACCGCCGCACCCGCATCGGCGCCTCGATGACGTTCTGCAGCACCGTCATGTGCGGGAACAGGTTGAAGTGCTGGAACACCATGCCGATGTCGGCGCGCTGCGCGTGCACGGCCTTCGGGGGCAGCTCGTGCAGGCGGCCGCCGCGCTCCTCCATGCCGATGAGCCGGCCGCCGACCACCACCCGGCCCGCGTCGGGCCGCTCCAGGTGGTTGATGCAGCGCAGCAGCGTCGACTTGCCGGAGCCGGACGCGCCGATCAGGCAGAGCACCTCGCCGGCGCGCACGTCGAGGTCGACGCCGCGCAGCACCTCGTGGGAGCCGAACCGCTTGCGCAGCTCGCGGACCTGCACTAGCGCCTGGGGAGCAGCCACCGGGCCCACCTTCCGTTGCGGGTGACGTCGTCCGGGGTCCGGCGGAACCCGGCGCCGAGCCGGGCCTCGACCCGGGACTCCACGGCCGTGAGCGCGGTCACCACGACCAGGTACCAGAGGCAGACAACGATGAGGACGGGGATGGTCTCGTACGTGCGGGCGTAGATGAGCTGGCCGGCGTACAGCAGCTCCGGCAGCGCGATCACCGACACGACGGACGAGTACTTGAGCAGGCCGATGGCCTCGTTGGCGGCCGGCGGGACGATGACGCGCAACGCCTGCGGCAGCACGATCCGGCGGAACGTGTCGAGGCGCCCGAGCCCCAGCGCGTGCGCCGCCTCCGTCTGCCCCTTGTCGACCGAGATGATCCCGGACCGGATGATCTCGCCGAGGTACGCGGCCTCGTTGAGGGCCAGGCCGAGGATCGCGGCCGTCCACGGGGTGATGAGGTCGTTCGTGCTCGCCGACCACAGCGTGGGCCCGAAGGGCACCCCGATGCTGACCGTCGGGACCAGGATCGCCAGGTTGTACCAGAGGATCAGCTGCACCAGGACCGGCGTGCCGCGGAAGAACCAGACGTACACGCCGGCGGTGCCGCGCAGCAGCGGGCTGGTCGACAGCCGCATCGTCGCGAGCACCAGCCCCAGCGCCGCGGCGATGACCGTGCCGATGAGCGTGAGGAGCAGCGTCGTGCGCAGGCCGGCCAGGATCCGGGGGTCGAACACGTAGCCCGCGACGACGTCCCACTGGTAGTTCGGGTTCGTGACGAAGGACGAGACCACCGCGACCGCGAGCACCGCGACCACGGCCATGCCCACCCAGCGCCACGGCCTGGGCCGCGGGACGACGACGTTGTCGGCGCCCCGCGGCGGCAGGGTGAGGTCCGGACGGGTCATCAGAACGGCGACCCGTTGACGATCGGCTCGTCCATCGCCCGCGACGGGATGCCCCAGTCCTCGAGGATCGCGGCGTAGGTGCCGTCCGCCATGATCGCCGCGAACGCCTCCTCCACCTGGGCCGTGAGGTCGCTGTCCTTCGGGAACGCCGCCGCGAAGTAGCCCTCGTTGAGGTAGCCGCCGGACGTCTTCAGGTCGTCGGGGCTCTGGGACAGGATGTACGCGTTCGCGGCCGAGTCGTTCGGCGTGATGTCGATGCGGCCGGACTTCAGCGCCAGGACGGTCGCGTCGAGGTCGGCGAACTCGTTGACGGTGATCGCCGGCTCGCCTGCGTCCGTGCACGCGGTCGAGGCGTCGGCGAGCAGACCTGCCTCCAGCGCGCCGCCGGGGATGCCGACGACCTCGCCGCACAGGTCGTCCATGGACGCGACGTCGCGGAAGTCGGAGCGGGTGAGGAAGGTGTTCTCCGCCAGCAGGTAGTCCACGAAGTCGACCGTCTGCTGGCGCTCCTTGGTGTCGAACATGCCCGTGAGCGCCATGTCGTACCGGCCGGACGCGAGGCCCGGGATGATCGTGTCGAACCCGGCGCTGGTCATCTCGACCGGCCGGCCGAGCTGCTCGGACAGCGCGGCGGCCAGGTCGACGTTGATGCCCTCCCAGGTGGAGCCGTCCTCGCCGAGGAAGTTGTACGGCAGCAGGGAGGGGTCGGCGGCGGCGACGACCGGGTCGCCGCCCGCGCTCGAGGAGGGGGTGTCGCCGGTCGCGTCGGCGGAGCCGGAGCAGGCCGAGAGGCCGAGCGCCAGCGCCGCGGCGCCGGCCACGAGGAACCGCGTGCGGGAGGTGCGCATGGGAACTCCGTTCGGGGCGGGTCGAGGGTCAGGTGGGGGGAGGGATCCCGGCACCGGGGCGCCGCCCGCAGGGGGTCGGCCGGTGCCCGGCGTGCCGTGGTGACCATGAGACGGACCGGGTGTTACGACCGCGTGACGCTGGACGTTCCGGGCGGTTTCGACGCGGCGGAACCGACACGTTCCCGACACGGAGGGCTTCCTACGATGGCCGGGACGCCCTTCCCCGCGGTCGGGCCGACATGTTCCCGACGCACGAGAGGCCCCTCGGTGCCCCCCACTCCCCCGACGCCGCCCGCCCCGGCCCCCTCGCCCGCCGCGGGTGACGCGGTCGCCCGGATGATGGCGACCGAGACCGCCCCGGACGAGGTCGACCTCTCGATCGGCGAGCCCGACCAGCCGCTCCCCGACGTCCTGGTGGAGGCGGCCGTCGCGAGCCTGCGCGCCGGGCGGACCGGCTACACGCCGAAGCTCGGGCTGAGCGGGCTGCGTGCGCTGGTCGCCGACGACGTCGCCGCCGGGACCGGGTTCCGGCCGGATCCCGCCGACGTCGTCATCACCGTCGGCGGCACGGGGGCGGTGGCGGTCGCCCTGGCCGCGACGTGCGCCCCCGGGGGTGCGGCGGTCGTGCCCGACCCGGCGTGGCCGAACTACCGGGTGCTCGCTGACCGCCTCGGGATCGCGGTGCTGCCCTACCGGCAGGGTCCCTCCGGCGACGGGTTCGCCGACCTGGGTGCCGTGGAGGCGGGGCTGCGGGCGGGCGCCCGCCTCGTCGTCGTGAACTCCCCGAGCAACCCCACGGGTGCGGTCGCCTCGGCGGGTCTGCTCCGGGAGGTGGTCGCGCTCGCACGGGAGCACGACGCCTACGTGCTGTCCGACGAGGCCTACGAGGCCGTCGTGTTCGCGGGCGGCCGCGCCCCGTCACCGCTCGCGGACGGCGGCCACGACCGCACGCTCGCGGCGCGCACCTTCTCCAAGACCTGGTCGATGACGGGCCTGCGGGTCGGCGCCCTGGTCGCTCCGCCCGCGCTGCGGGAGGCCGTCGCCGCGCTCCACGGCACCACGGCGGGCTGCGCGCCCGTCACGGCCCAGCTCGTCGCCGCCGAGGCGCTGCGGGCGCTGCCCGACCGGGGCGCCGAGCTGGCGGCCGTCTACCGGGCGCGGTTCGAGCGGGCGGTGCGCCTGCTCGGGCCGTGGGCCCCGCGGGAGCCGGTCGCCGCGCTCGGCGGGTTCTACCTGTGGGTGGACGCGCGGCGCACCGGGCGCACCAGCACCGAGCTCGTCGCCGCCCTGCGCGGCCACGGCGTCGTCGCCTCGGCCGGCACGGTCTACACCGCGCAGGACGGCTACGTGAGGCTCGCGCTCACCGCCCCGGACGACGTCCTGGACACGGCCCTCGCGACGGCTCGGACGACGCTCGACGCGCTCGCCGCCGAGGCTCCGGCGCCGCGCTGACGGCGCGCCCCTCCCCCCGCTGCCGCACCGACACCCCCGGCGCGGCGGCGCTCAGGGCGCGCTCCGGGTCGGCAGGTCGTGAGGGGCCGGCGGCACCGGCCGTCACCTGGTCGCCCGCGCCCGGACGGCGCCGGCCGCGCGGTCCGGTCCGGGGACCAGCACAGCCGCCCCCGCGAACCGCCCGGCGCGCAGGTCCGCGAGCGCCGCGTCGGCGCGGTCCACCGGGTACGGCACGGCGTGCACGCGGACACCGGCCCGCGCGGCCTCCGCGAGGAACGCCCGGCCGTCCTCGCGGGTGTTCGCCTCGACGGACCGCAGCGTCCTCTCGTGGAACAGGTGGCGCCGGTAGTCGAGCGGGGGGACGTCGCTGAGGTGGATGCCGGCCACCGCCACGGTGCCGCCGGGTCGGACGGCGGCGAGCGCGACCGGCACGATCTCCCCGGCCGGCGCGAACACGATCGCCGAGTCGAGCGGCTCCGGCGGGGTGCCGGTCGCCCCGCCGGCGGACGCACAGCCCAGCTCGAGCGCGAGCCGGCGGGCGTCCGCCCCGCGCGTGAGGACGTGCACCCGCGCGCCGCGGGCGAGCGCGACCTGCGCGGTCAGGTGCGCGGAACCCCCGAACCCGTACAGGCCGAGCACGCCGCCGGCGGGCAGCTCCGCGCGGGACAGGGCCCGGAAGCCGATGATCCCGGCGCACAGCAGCGGCGCGTGCGTGGCGGGGTCCAGGTGCTCCGGCCAGCGGTAGGCGTAGGCGGCGGGCACGGTCGCGTACTGCGCGTACCCGCCGTCGGCGTCCCAGCCGGTGTAGCGCGACTCCCGGCAGAGGTTCTCGCGCCCCGCGCGGCAGTCGGCGCACCGGCCGCAGGTGTGCCGGAGCCAGGCGATGCCGGCGGCCTCCCCCGTCGCCCACCCGGTGACCTCGCTCCCGGCGTCGACGACGCGTCCCACGACCTCGTGCCCGGGGACGACACGCGGGCGGTGGGGCGGCAGGTCCCCGTCGAGCACGTGCAGGTCGGTGCGGCAGACGCCGCAGGCCTCGACGCGGACCAGCAGCTCCCCGGGACCCGGGGCGGGTACGTCGCGCTCCACGCGCGCGAGCAGGCCGGGAGACCGCACTTCCCACGCCCGCACGGTCACCACCCTCCCGAGGCCGCGGCGGCGTCACCGGCGGGCGGTGTCGTCCGCGCACCGGCGGGGTGCTCCGAGCGCGCGGCGCGCCACGCGGCGACCTCCGCGCGGACCCGGTCGAGCTGGCGGTCGAGCCGGTCGGCGCGGTCGGCCGCCGACCGCATCCGCGCCCGCACGTCCTCGGGGAGGCCCGCGTGCGCGAGGTCGTCGCCGAGCGGCCGCCGGAGCGCGTCCCACGCGTCCATGACCACCGTCAGGACCTGGACCTCGACGGTGCGGGTGCCGGGGCCGCCCGGCAGCCGGACCGGCACCGCGAGCACGGCGTGCAGGGTGCGGCAGCCGGAGACCGGCGGGTGGGCGAGGTGGTCCTCGACGGCGAGCAGGCCGGTGCCGGGCTCCGTGAGCAGCGCGCCGAGCACCGGCCGCACCGCGCGGCGGGACGTGCAGACCAGCCGGACGCCCGCGACGTCGGTGACCCCGCGCCGCAGCGCGGCCGGCGAGAGCTCCAGGCCGCGGTGCACCGCGGTGGCGACGATGCTCTCCGGGCTCCGCACCCGCCACGTGACGCGCTCCACCGGGTCGGCGCCGTGCAGCGCGCCGAGCCGGGCACGGACGGAGGCGACACGGCGGAGCGTCTCGTCCACGGCCAGCCGGGCGTCGGCGCGGAGCAGCGAGACGTCGCCGCGCAGGCGCAGGGACGCGGCCCGCGCGAGGTCAGCCTCGTGGCCGTCCGCGCGGGCGGCGGCGGGGCGGTCCACCCGGCACCTCAGCCACGCACGACGAGCACGGGGCAGGGCGAGTGCAGGACGACCGCGTGGCTCGTCGAGCCGAGCAGCATCCGCGACACGCCGTGCAGCCCCCGGCTGCCGACCACCAGCAGGCGCGCGCTGTCGGCGGCGGCGAGCAGCGCACCGGCCGGGTCGGTCTCGACGAGGCGGCGGCGGACCTCCAGGCCCGGGTGCTCCTCCTCGAGCCCCGCGGTCGTCGCCTCCAGGACGGCGCGGGCGTGCGCGTGCGTGGCGGACCCGAGGTCGGGCGGCACGCGGACCGCCCACAGCAGCGACGCCTCCTGCCAGGCGTGCACGACGTCCAGGACGCCGCCCGTGCGCGCCGCCTCGACGGCCGCCGTGCGGACCGCCGCGGCGCTCTCGGCCGAGCCGTCGGTCCCCACGACCACACGGTCGGAGGCGGGACGGGTCAGCGGCGGGACGACGGCGGCCGGGCACTGGGCGCCCGCGACCACCTGGTAGGCGAGGGAGCCGGAGAACACCCGCTGCGCGGGCCCGAGCCGCCGCGTGCCGACCACGACCAGCGCGGCACCCGCCGAGCGCTCCGTGAGGCTGCGCGCGGGGGTCTCGAGGTCGATCTCGGTGCGGGCCTTCAGGTCGGGGACCTGGGCGCAGACGCGCTCGGCCTCCCGCTCGAGCATCTCCCGGACGCCTGCCCGCACGGCCTCCTCCCAGACCTCGCCGTACCCGGCGCGCGGCCGGCCCACGGCGTGGACGAGCACCAGCTCGGCACCACGCGCGGCTGCCTGCTCCCCGGCCCAGTGCACCGCGCGCTCGCTCGACAGCGTGCCCGCGACCCCGACGACGACCTCGGTCATGATGCCTCTCCCCTCGATGCGGAACCTCAGGCCCGGGGCCGCGGCCGGCGACGGCTCAGTGCGACCGGACCACCAGGACGGGGCACGGCGAGTGCAGCACCAGCGCGTGGCTCACCGACCCGAGCAGCATCCGCGCCACGCCGCCGCGACCGTGGCTGCCGACCACCACCAGGCGGGCGGTGGCGCAGGTCGCGAGCAGCGCGGCCGCCGGGTCGGCCTGCACGAGCGTGCGCTCGACCTCGAGGTCGGGGTACATCTCCCCGAGCCCCGCGGTGGCCTCCCCGAGCACCACGCGCTCCTCGTCCTGCACCGCCGACGGGAGCTCGGGCGGCACCCAGCCCACCGACGCGAGGACCGCGGGCTCCTGCCAGGCGTGCACGACCTGGAGCCCCGCGCCGGCCCGGTCGGCCTCCTGCGCGGCGGCGGCCACGGCGGCGACGCTGTCCCGCGAGCCGTCGACGCCGACCACGACGCGGTTCTCGGGGACGCGCAGGGAGGGCGGGACGACCGCCACCGGGCAGTGCGAGCCCGCGACCACCTGGTAGGCGAACGAGCCGGAGTACACGCGGTGGGCGGTCGTCGTGCGGCGGGTGCCGACGACGAGCAGCCGTGCGGAGCCCGACCGGCGGGTCAGGGCGCGGCCGGGCGTCTCCAGGTCGATCTCCGTGCGCACCGTCAGGCCCGGGTGGCCCTGGGTCGCGACCTCGACCTCGTGCGCGAGCATCCGCTGCACGCCGGCGCCGACCGCGTCGTCCCACACGCTCTCGAACCCGCTCACCGGCAGGCCCAGCGCGTGGACGACGACGAGCGCCGCCCCCCGGGCCTGCGCCGCGTCCGCTGCCCACCGGACCGCCTGCTCGCTCGACGGCGTGCCCGCGACGCCCACGACGACCTCGCCGCTCATCAGGTGCTCCCTCCTCCGGGACGCGGGCACGTCGGCCCGGCCGCAGTCCCACCGTCCCGCCCGGGGCCCGGGACCGCCCAGGGCCGAACGACCCGGCGCGAGGCCGCAGCCGACCCCCGCCTGCCCTCAGCAGCGCGATGACAGCACGCGGGCCAGCCCCGTGCCGTGCACGCCGGGGTACTCGACGCAGATCACGTAGTCCCGACCCGCGGCGCGACGCTGCGCCCACCCCTGGACCTCCAGCACGTCGCGCGCCTCGAACACGCGGTGCACGTCGCCGGAGGGCCGCCCGTGCGTGACGAAGTCGACACGGTAGACGGGTTGGTCGTCGTCCTCGGCGGCGTGCCGGGGATCGCGGGGCAGCGTGCGCACGGCGGTGTCCTCTCGGTGGGTGGTGGGGGGCTGCGACGGGTCGTCAGGGCCGGGCGACCGGTCGGTGCCGGCGCGCGAGCCCGCGCAGGCCGCGGCGGCCGTGGTCGAACTCCTCGACGGCCTCGAGCGCCTCGTCGAACGTCCGGAAGATCGTCCCGCGCCCCTCGATGAGCTGCGGGGGCGTCCCCGTGGCGGGGACGAACACCGCCTCCCACCGCAGGTCGCGGATGCAGCGCACCTCGTAGCAGCCGTCGGCCGTCCCCGCGACGTGCGAGCTGCCGACCAGGTGCCACGCGAAGTCCGGCCCCGGACGCGGGCGCCCGGCCCTCCCGCCGGGGGTGCCGCCCGCGGGCGTCACCGTCTGCTCGTGCATGGCTCACGTCCTCCCTGCCTCGGCGCCGTTCCCGTCAGCGCCGGACGACCAGCACGGGGCACGGCGAGTGCAGGACCACCGCGTGGCTCGTCGACCCGAGCAGCATCCGCGCCACACCGTGCAACCCGCGGCTGCCCACGACGAGCAGCAGCGCCGACGCCGAGGCTGCCAGCAGCGCCGCGGCGGGCTGCGCGCGCACGAGCGTCCGCTCGACCTCCAGGTCGGGGAAGTCCGCACCGAGTCCCGCGGACGCCTCGGCCAGCACGACCTGCTCCTCCTCGCGGGTGACGTCGGACAGGTCCGGCGGCAGCCACGTGGCGGTCATCGTGACCGCCGGCTCCTGCCAGGCGTGGACGACCTCCAGCACGGCGCCGGCGCGGTCGGCCTGCTCGGCGCCCGCGCGTACGGCGGCGACGCTGTCCGGCGAGCCGTCCGCCCCGACGACCACGCGGTTCTCCGCGGGACCGGTCACGGGCGGCACCACCGCGACCGAGCAGTGCGACCCGGCGACCACCTGGTACGCGAGCGACCCGGTGAACACCCGCTCCGCGGCCGTCATGCGGCGGGTGCCGACGACCACCAGGCGCGCGGTCGCCGACCGGCGGGTGAGGCAGCGGGCGGGGGTGTCGGCGTCCACCTCCGTGCGGATCTTGAGCTCCGGCAGGTCGTGCCGCGCGCGGGCCGCCTCGCGGTCCAGCATCGCGGCGACCTCGGCGTCGAGCATCGAGTCCCAGGCCGACTCGAGCCCCGGCGAGGGCCGTCCGGTGGCGTGCACCAGCACCAGCTCCGTCCGGCGCGCCCACGCCTCCTGGGCGCCCCACTGCACCGCGCGACGGCTCGACTGCGTGCCGTCGACCCCGACGACGACCTCGTGGCCCATGCCGGACTCCCCTCCGTCCCGCCCCGAGCGGCGGCGTGCTGCCGTCACCCGCGACGCTAGGACGCCGCGCGGCACGGCGCAGGGGCCGGTCGTCCCCTCCCCGGCCGCCGACCGTCCCGGGCGCTCAGGGCCCCGCGCGGGCCGGGCGGACGGGGCCCAGCGGCACGCTCCACACCAGGCGCGTGCCGCCCTCCGGCCGCTCCCGGATGCTCAGGCCGCCGCCGAGCTCGGCGGCCCGCGACCGCATGTTCCGCAGGCCGTTCCCGGGCACGACGGCACCCTCGGACAGCCCCGTGCCGTCGTCCTCCACCTGCAGGGTGAGCGCGTCCGTGCGCGCGGAGACCAGCACCTGCACGGCGTGCGCCTGCGCGTGCCGTGCCACGTTGGTCAGCGCCTCCGTGAGCACCGACGTCAGGTGGGCGGCCACCGGCTCCGGCACCACGGTGTCCAGCGGCCCCTCCATGCGCACGCGGGGTTCGCAGCCGAGAGCAGGGACCGCCGCGCTGACCGTCTCCGTGAGCCGCCCCCGGAGCCCCTCCGCCATGCCCGGGCGCTGCAGCGCGAAGATGGCCGACCGCAGGTCCCGGATGGCCTCGTCGAGCTGGCCGACCACCTCGTCCGCCGTGGCGCACAGCTCCTGCGGCAGGCGCGGGCGCATGCTCTGGACCGTGAGGCCCGTGCCGAAGATGCGCTGGATGACCAGGTCGTGCAGGTCCCGGGCGATCCGCTCGCGGTCCCGGTAGACCGCCAGCGTGCCGCGCTGCACCTGCGACGTCGCGAGCTCCAGGGCGATGGCCGCCTGCCGGGCGAAGGCGTCCACCATCGCGCTGTCGTGCTCCCCCAGCGGTGACGCGCCCGGCCGGCGGGCGACGAGCAGCACACCGAGCACGTGCCCACGGGCGGACATCGGCACGATCCGGGCCGGTCCGAGCGCCGGCGCCCCCCGCAGCGTGGCCGAGCGCGAGTCGGCGCGGAAGTCCGGGACACCCTCGGGGGCCCCGGCCCGCAGCACCGCCCCGGTGAGCGAGCGCCCGACGGGCACGCGCGCGCCGCGCATGTCACCGGCGACGCGCCCGCTCGCGGCGTGGACCACCAGGTCGTCCCCGTCCGGCAGCAGGATGCTCACGAGGTCCGCCCGCGCGAGCGCCAGGGCCCGGTCGCACACCAGCGCCAGCGCCGCGGAACGGGGCATGCCCGCGAGCAGCTGCTGCTCGATCTCGACCGACGCCTCGAGCCACTGCTGCCGGTGCCGGCCGGTGTGGTACTGCCGCGCGTTGTCGATCGCGACGGCAGCCGCCGCGGCGAGCGACACCATGAGCTCCTCGTCGTCGCGGGTGAAGTCCGCGCCGCCCCGCTTGTGCGCCAGGTAGAGCACGCCGAACACCCGCGAGCGCACGAGCACCGGCACCCCGAGGAACGTGTGCACACCGGGGTGCCGCGGCGGGTCCGCCGCGGCCGCCGGGTGGGCAGCGAGGTCGTGCAGGCGCAGCGGCCGGGGGTCGTCCACCAGCAGCCGCAGCACCCCCCGGCCGCCGGGCGGCTCCCAGAGGCCGCGGTCCGGCCGGTCCGGGACGCCGTGCGTCACGGAGGTGCCGACGCGCTGGTCCGGCCCGAGCACGGCGAGCGCGCCGTACCGCGCGTCGGTCAGGACGCACGCGGCCTGCACGAGCCTCCCGAGGACGTCCCGCAGGTCGCCGTCGTCCTGCACCGCGACCATCGTGTCGATGAGCGCGCGCGCGTGGCGACGTGCCAGGGCGAGCCCGTCGGCCCGCTGCGGAACCGGTCTCTCGTGCACCGTCGGCATGCCTGCCCCCACCCGACCGCCCCGTCCCCGGGGTGTCCCCCGGAGCCCGAGTGCGGTACAACACCAGCATGGCCCACAGCGGCGCCGCTGCACAGATCCGCGTGTTCGTCCTCGACGACCACGAGGTGGTGCGCCGCGGCCTGCGCGACCTGCTGGGCCAGGAGCCGGACATCGAGGTCGTCGGCGAGAGCGGGTCGGCGGCCGAGGCGACGCGGCGCATCCCGGCGCTGCGGCCCGACGTGGCCGTGCTCGACGCCCGGCTGCCCGACGGCAGCGGCATCGAGGTGTGCCGGCAGGTCCGGTCCCAGGACCCGACGATCGCCGCGCTGATCCTCACGTCCTACGACGACGACGAGGCCCTGTTCGCCGCGATCCTGGCCGGCGCGGCCGGCTACGTGCTCAAGGAGATCGGCGGCGGCGAGCTGCTCGCCGCGATCCGCCACGTCGCGGCGGGGCACTCCATGCTCGACCCGGCGGTCACGGGCCGGGTGCTGGCACGGCTCCGGGCCGGCCCGCCGGAGCCCGACGAGCTGCACGACCTCACCGAGCAGGAGCGGCACATCCTGGCGTACATCGCCGAGGGGCTGACCAACCGCCAGATCGGCGAGCGCATGTACCTCGCGGAGAAGACCGTGAAGAACTACGTCTCCCACGTGCTCGCGAAGCTCGGCGTCGAGCGGCGCACGCAGGCGGCCGTGCTCGCGGCGCGGCTGCTGCGCGACTGACCGCCGGCCCGCCGCCGACCCGTCAGACGAACAGCAGCTGCGCACCCGCGGTCTTCTCCACGAAGTCCGCCGCGCTGATGATCCCCTCCAGGTCCTCGCGCAGGTCCGACTCGTCGAGCGCGAACATGTCCGCCGACATCCGGCAGCCCCACAGGTGCCCGCCGGCCGCGACGATCTGGTCCAGCAGCTCCGGGACGTCCGGGATCCCGAGGTCGCGCAGCTGGCGCCGCATCATGCGGGTCGTCACCGCCGAGACCCCGGGGGCGGGGGCCACCGCCTGGGGCAGTCGCAGGTCCCGCAGCGGCAGGTGCATCGCGGTGTTGGCGACGGGCGAGAACCGCAGGTCGTGCATCCGGGAGCGCACCACCATGTCGAAGCCCCAGAACGTGAAGAACAGGTGCGTCTCCACGCCCTCGCCGAGAGCCGCGTTGGCGATGATCAGCCCCGGGTAGGCCATGTCGAGGTTGCCCTTGGAGCAGATGATCGCGATCCTCCGGTCGTCGGCGGTGTCGTCGCCGAAGTCGGGGACGATCGCGGGCCGGGGGCCGGGCACGGTGCCGGGCATGGTTCCTCCTCACACGCAGCCGTGCGGCTTGGGCAGTCCCGCGACGTAGGCCATCTTGCGTCCGGGCTTGCGGGGGAACAGCGCGAACTGCTCCTTCACGGGCACCCCGCCCACCACGTCGACCCGGCGGGTCGTCGGGGTCTGCCCCCGGTCCGCGTAGTCGGCACGCAGGAACCGCAGGACCTCCCAGTGCCGCTCGGTGAGCGTGATCCCGATCTGCTCGGCGAGGGCCCTCGCCAGGTCCTCGTCCCACTCCTCGGGGCGGCTGAGGAACCCCTCGTCGTCGACGTGCACCGCGCGCTCGCGGATCTGCACCACGGGCATGGCGTCCTCCTGGTCAGACCGCGGCACCGGTCGCGGCGGGTTCGCGCCGCGGGGCGCGGCTGGGGATCGGGACCGGGCGTCCGTGCAGCAGCACGTTCCAGTACAGCCGCTGCGTCGCGGCCTTCGCCCAGTGGTTCGCCCGCGTCTCCGCGAGCAGGCTGAGCGGCCCGATCACGGGCAGCGGGTACCGGCCCGGGAGAGGCTCGGCGTCGTACCCGAAGTCGAGCAGCAGGGCACGGCCGCGGCCCGACTCGACGAAGCAGTTCGCGTGGCCGTCGTAGAGCCGGGTCATCGGGCGCCCGCGGTCGTAGGACACGAGGTTGTCGGCGAACACGTCGGCCTCGAAGTGCGCCACCGAGCCGGCCTTGGACGTCGGGACGTCCGTGGCGTCACCGACCGCGAACACCCCGGGGTGGGCGCGCGACATCAGCGTGCCGGGGTCCACCGGGACGTCCTGGAGCTCGTCGCCCAGCCCGGACCGCGCGACGAAGTCGGCCCCCAGGTTCACGGGCACCGTCACGAGCAGGTCGAACGGGACCTCCCTGTCGTCGACGGAGACGAGGCGGCGGTCGTCGACCCGGTCGACGAGGAAGTCCGTCCGCACCTGGACGCCCCGCGCCTCGAGCATGCCCCCGAGCCGGTCGCGGGCGACCGGCCGGGTGAACGCGCCGTCCAGCGGGGTGACGTACGTCAGCTCCGTGCCGGCCCGCAGACCGCGGCGGCGCAGGGCGTCGTCGAGCAGGAACGTGAACTCCAGGGGCGCGACCGGGCACTTGATGGGCATCTCGGTGACGTGCACGACGATCCGCCCGCCGAGCCACCGCTCGAGCCGGCGGTGCAGCGCGACGGCCCCGTCCGGGGTGTAGAACTCGTGCACCCGCCGCCGCCACTGGTCCCCGGCCATGCCCGGGGTCTGGTCGGGCCGGGGCGACGTCCCGCTCGCCACGACCAGGTAGTCGTACGGCAGGACCCGCCCGTCCTCCAGGTGCACGCGGCCGCGCGCCGTGTCGACGCCCTCGACCTCCCCGAGCACCAGCTCGACACCCGGCTCCAGGTACCGGCGCCGGGACCGGACGAGCTGCTCCGGCGTCGCCGCCCCGAACGGCACGGTGAGCAGCCCCGGCTGGTAGAGGTGACGGTCGTCGCGGTCCACGACGGTCACGCGCCAGAAGTCGCGCTCCACACGCAGCCGGTGCAGGACCCGGTTGGCGACCATCGTCCCGGCGGTGCCGCCGCCCAGGATCAGCAGGTGCTTCATGGTCGGTCCCTTCGCGGTCGGTCGGCGGGGCGCGGCGCGCAGGCCTCGCCCCGGTCACGTGCGGTGGCGCGGGGGCTCGTCGCCGTGGTGCACGGTCACGCCGGGGCCCGGGAAGAACAGACCCACGTGACCGGTGTCGGACCAGCGCACGGAGTAGGGCGGCGACCCGTCGGGGTGCGGCACGGCGACGATCTCGCCGTCACGGTCGGGGGCGTCGACCTGCGGTCCGGGGACCACGATGCGGTCCCCCACTGCGGCTCTCATCGTGACCTCGCCGGGGACGGGAGAGGAGGTCGTGCGCCGCGCCCCGGTGAGCGGCGCACGACCCGGCCGGGGTCAGCGCAGCACGGGCAGGCGGCGGACCGCCGACGTCTGCGCCCACCAGCGCCCGATGCCCCAGGTGTCGCCCGAGCGCAGGACCGCGCAGACGATGAGCACGAGCGCGAAGATCACGTGCGAGTCGACGGCGGGGTTCGTCGACCCCTGCGTCGGTGGCCACTCCGCCAGCCACATGAGGGCCATGAGGAGCGTCCCGGCGCCGGCGGCCACGTACAGCCCCGCCCCCGTGACGACGGCGATGCCGATGCCCGCGAGCGCGAGCATGAACAGCCAGTCGGCGACGGTCGGGTCGAGCCAGTCGAAGAACCCCTCGGCCGGGCCGGTCACCGACGCGAGGTAGCCCGCCGTCGGCGACCCGCCGTCCACCCAGGCCGTCCCGAGCTGCTGCCCGTCGACGACGGCCCCCGTGGAGTAGGTCAGACCGAAGAGCTTGTCGAGGAACGCCCACAGGAAGACGAACCCGATCGCGAGCCGGGTGGCGGCGAGCCACCGGCGGGCCGAGAGGGTCGAGACCAGGTCGGTCTCGACGAGGACCGCCGGGTGGACGGTCCGGTGCGTGGGCTGGTGCGCGGTGCTCATGGCGTCCCCCTCCGGGTGTACGTCCTGCCAGGTGGCACCACGGTGCCGCCCGCCGCCCGCTCCGCCCCAGGGTCGAACGCCCTCAGCGCGGGGCCGAGCGACCCGTCCGGGCCGGGACCCGCGCCGGCCGCCTCCCGACCCCGCCCGGCCGGGGCCCGGATCGGGACCTTCGGTGCCCGCCTCCCGGACCGTCCGGCTCTGACCGCCGCGCGCGCCCCGCCGCCACGCTGGAGCAGCACACCCGCAGCCGCGACGCACCACCCGGCGCCGCACGATCCGGAGGGACGACCACCATGACGCACACCTGGGACGTGCGGATCGACCTGTTCGAGGCCTCGGACGTGCCCGCCGCCGACCACACCACGACCACCGCCCACGCGATCCTCAGCACGTCCGCGGGCACGCGCATGAGCGGGACCGGGCGCGCGCGTCGCCGTCCCGGGGAGACCGACGTGCCGGAGATCGGCGACGAGCTCGCCGCGGCGCGGGCGCTCCGCGAGCTCGCGGACCGCCTGCTGGCGGCCTCGTCCGCCGACATCTCGGAGATCGAGCACCGCGAGGTTCACCTGGCGCGGTGAGCCGCGGAGCAGGAGGAGGGCGTCGTGAGCCAGGACCTGTCACCGGCAGCCCGTGCCGGGACCGCGCCGGGGGTGCCGGTGCTGAGCGAGCGCGAGCGGGTCGTGCTGCGGGAGCTCGTCAGCGCCCAGACGCTCGACGAGGTGGCCGGGCGGCTGTACGTGTCGCGCAACACCGTGAAGTCGCAGGTGCTCAGCATCCACCGCAAGCTCGGTGTCACGTGCCGCGCGGACGCGGTCGCCTGGGCGCGGGCGCACCTGCCCGACGTCGCGGGACCCGGTCGCACCGGAGGGGGCGCGGAGGTCGGGGCCGGCGCGGGCGTCGCTGCGCCCCGCGCGACGGCCGTCCCCGCCCGCCCGCTCGGGGCTCCCCGGCGCCCGGGCCCGTGACGCGATGTCCGCCCTGGTCGTGTACGAGTCGATGTTCGGCAGCACGCGCGACGTCGCGCACGCCGTCGCCGACGGGTTGCGCGAGACCGTGCCGGTACGGGTCGTGGAGGTCGGCGCCCTGCTCGCGGAGCCCGGCGGCACCGCGGTGCCCGAGGAGGTCGGCCTGCTCGTGGTCGGCGGCCCGACCCACGCCTTCGGCATGAGCCGGGAGTCCACGCGGGCGTCCGCGGCGCGCGAGGCGCGGACCGGGGCCGAGGCGCTCGTCTCCCGGCACGTGGGCATCCGCGAGTGGCTCGACGTCGTCCGGATGCCGGCGCACACCCTGCTCGTCGCGACCTTCGACACCAGGCTGCGCCGGCCGAACCTGCCCGGGTCGGCCGCCCGGTCGGCCGAGCGCGCGCTGCGGCACCGCGGCGCCGTCCCCGCCGTCGACGCCCGGTCGTTCGAGGTGCTCGGCATGGCCGACGGTCTGGCCGAGGGCGAGCTGGCGGCGGCGCAGGAGTGGGGGCGTCTGCTGGCCGGGACGCTGCCCGCCTCGCGATGACGGCGACGCCGCACCCCGGCGGCGGCGTGCTCACCGCCGCGACGGAGACGAGCGGGCTGAGGTCCGCAGAGGCAGCGGCTGCGCTGCGCCGCGACGGCCCCAATGCGCTGCCGCCCCCGGCCCGCCCGCACCCGGTGCGTCAGCTCCTGGCGCAGATGACGCACCGGTTCGCGCTCATGCTCTGGGCGGCCGCCGTGCTGGCGCTGCTCGCCGGCATGGTGCCGCTGGCGGCAGCGATCGGGGTGGTCGTCCTGGTCAACGGGTGCTTCGCGTTCTGGCAGGAGTACCGGGCGGACCGGGCGGCCGAGCGCCTGGCGGTGCTGGTCCCGTCCCGCGCACGGGTACGGCGCGACGGCGAGGTGCGCACGGTCGACACCGCGCAGGTCGTCGTCGGTGACGTCGTGCTGCTGGCCGCCGGCGACCGGGTCTGCGCCGACCTCACCGTCCTGGACGCGCACGCCCTGTCGGTGGACGAGTCGCTGCTCACCGGGGAGAGCGTCGCCGCCCGCCCGGGCCCCGGGGACCCGCTGCTGTGCGGCACGTTCGTGGTCGAGGGCGAGGCGGCGGCGCGCGCGGACCGCACCGGCACCGCGACGCGGCTCGCCGGGATCTCCGCGCTCACCCGCGGGACCAGCAGGTCCCGCACGCCGCTCGCCCGCGAGCTGGACCGGGTGGTGCGCGTCGTGTCGTACACCGCGCTGGCGGTCGGCGTGGTCCTGGCCGGCGGCGCGCTCCTGCTGGGACTGAGCACCGTCGACGCGCTGGTGTTCGGGCTGGGCGTCATGGTGGCGCTCGTCCCCGAGGGGCTGCTGCCGACGGTGACGCTGTCGCTCGCCCGGTCGGCGCAGCAGATGGCCTCCCGGCAGGCGCTCGTCCGCCGCCTGGACGCGGTGGAGACGCTCGGCGCGCCGACGTTCGTCTGCACGGACAAGACGGGGACCCTGACGCGCAACCACATGACGGTGGCACGCGTGTGGACCCCGCGCGGCGAGGTGGCGCTCCCGGGCTCCGACTACGACCCCACGGTCCCACTGCCCGCCGCGCCGGCGGACGACGGCGGCGCGGTCGGGGTCGACGGCGCGACGGCCGGGGCCGTGGACCGTGCGGTGCGGCGCGCGGCGCGGTCGGCAGCGCTGTGCGTGCAGGGTCGCGCGGTGCTCGGCACCGCAGGGTGGGCGGCGGACGGGGACCCGATGGAGGCCGCGCTCGACGTGGTCGACCGCCGGCTCACGGCGGCACCCCGGCCGGCCCCGCTGCGCCGCTACCCGTACACCGCCGCGCGTCGGCGGTCGGCGGTGCTGGTGCCGGGAGCCGGGCCCGCCCCCGGTCCCACGTCCCCTCCGGCGCTCCCCGGGGCCGGCGAGGGCGCCGAGCGGCCGGACGTGCTGCACGTGCTGGGCGCGCCGGAGTCGGTGCTCGCGGTCTGCGTGCCCGGCGACGAGGTCGCCCGGGCGGCCGTGCGCGCTGACGAGCTCGCGGCCTCCGGGCTCCGGGTGGTCGCGGTCGCCCGGCGCACGGCTCCCGGCCTCGCCGCCGAGGCCGACCCCGAGCACGACCTGGTGCTCACCGGCCTCCTCGCTCTCGAGGACCCGCCCCTGGACGACGTGGCCGGCGCCGTCGCGGCGTGCCACGAGGCCGGGATCCGGCTCGCGATGGTCACCGGGGACCACCCGGCGACGGCCGCGGCCGTCGCCCGGCAGGTGGGTCTGCTGCGCGGCAGCGGCCCGGTGCTCGTCGCGGCGGACCTGCCGGACGACCCGGCCGCGCTGGCCGGCGTCCTCGACCACCCGGACGGCGCTGTCGTCGCCCGCGTCGGCCCGGAGGACAAGCTGCGCATCGCCCAGGCCCTGCAGTCCCGCGGGCACGTCGTCGCCATGACCGGAGACGGCGTCAACGACGCGCCCGCGCTCCGCGTGGCGGACGTCGGCGTGGCGATGGGCCGCGGCGGGAGCGACGTCGCGCGCGAGGCGTCCGACCTGGTGCTGCTGGACGACCGCTTCGGCACGATCGTCGCCGCCGTGGAGCTCGGCCGGGCCACGACGCACAACATCCGGCGGTTCCTCACGTACCACCTGACCGACAACGTCGCGGAGCTCGCGCCGTTCGTGCTCTGGGCGCTGACCGCCGGGCAGGTGCCGCTCGCGATCGGGGTGCTCCAGGTGCTCGCGCTCGACATCGGGACGGACCTGCTGCCGGCGCTCGCGCTGGGCGCCGAGCCCCCGCACCCGCGCACGCTGCACGGACCGGTGCGCGCCGAGCACCTCGTGGACCGGCACCTGCTGGCGCGCGCGTTCGGCGTGCTCGGGCTCGCCGAGGCGGTGGGCTCGCTCGCGACCTTCCTCGTCGTGCTGCTCGCCGGCGGGTGGTCCTGGGGCGCCACGCCCCGGCCGGCGCTGCTCGCGACCGCCTCGGGGGCGGCGTTCGCCGCGATCGTGCTCGGGCAGCTCGTCAACGCGGTCGCGTGCCGCAGCCGGACCCGCCCGGTCACGCGGATGGGGCTGCGCGGCAACCCCCTGCTGCCCTGGGCCCTCGCGAGCGAGGCGGTCGCGCTCGCGCTCGTCCTGGGCCTGCCTCCGGTGGCCTCCCTGCTCGGCGGCACCTGGCCCGACCCGCGGGGCTGGGCCTGCGCCGTGCTGACCGGGACGCTGGTCGCGGTCGCCGACGCCACGCACAAGCGCCTCCGTGTGCACCACGACGGCGGCCTCCGGGGCGACGCGGTCGCCGCGCCGCGTCCCGGCCGCTGACGCGTCAGGCGCGGACCACGAGCACCGGCCGCCGGGCGTGCAGGATCACGGCGTGGCTCGTCGACCCGACGAGCAGGCGCGAGACCCCGTGCAGGCCCCGGCTGCCGACCACGACCAGGCGTGCGTGCGACCCCGCGGCCAGCAGCGCGGTCGCGGGCTGGGCCTTCACCAGCGTCCGCTCGACCTCCAGGTCCGGGAACCGGTCCGCGAGCCCGGCGGTGGCGCGCGCCAGGACGGCGGCCTCGTCCTCGCGCATCCGCGCGGTCAGGTCCGGCGGCACGTACCCCTGCGCGAGCAGGAGCGCCGGCTCCTCCCAGGCGTGCACCACCTGGAGCACGGCGCCGTGACGCTCGGCCTCCTGCGCCCCGGCCGTCACCGCGGCGACGCTGTCCGCCGATCCGTCGACCCCCACCACGACCCGGTTGTCCGCCTCCACGGGCACCGCCGGGACGACGGCGACGGAGCAGCTCGCGGCCGCGGCGATCTCGTACGACCGCGACCCGGAGAACACCCGCTGCGCCGGCGTCAGCCGACGGGTCCCGACCACCAGCAGCCGGGCGGAGCCCGAGCGGCGCACGAGGCAGCGGGCCGGCCGGTCGGCCTCCACCTCCGTGCGGATCTTCACGGACGGGCTGACCTCGCGGGCGCGCTCGGCCGCCCGGTCGAGCACGCCGCGGGCGACCTCCGCGAGCGCGTCGTCCCACGGGACGTCACCGAGCGCGTGCACCAGCAGCAGCTCCGCACCGCGGGCGGCCGCGGCGTCCGCACCCCAGCGCACGGCACCCTCGCTGGAGACCGTGCCCTCCACCCCCACGACGACCTCGTTGCTCATCGGACCGCTCCTCCACCTCTCGCGCGGCTCTGCGTCCACCGTCGACGCTACGGACACCCGTGGCGCGCCGGGCAGGGGCCGACGGGCCGTGGCGCCCGGGACTTCGGACCCCGCCGGCCGCGCGGTGACCGTCCGTCCCGCCCGGCCCGGCCGTTCGGCCCTTCCCGCGGGAGGCCGGCAGCCGGTGGCATGGCGGTGCAGCCCCAGCCACCGGGAGGGCACCGTGGACAGCACCCCGATCGCGGCCGTGTCGTGGCAGTCGCGCGGCGCCCTGGTCCGCCTCGAGCACGAGCACCCGGGGCGGGCGTACCTGGCGGTCCGGTCCGCGCCGACGCCGCGTGGGGACGCCGCGGCCCGCGACCTGGTGTGCGCCGCGGTGGTGCGGGCCCGGGCGGAGCGGATCAGCCACCTCGTGACCGCCCTCGACGCGTCGCGCCCGGTCTGCGGCGTGGTGCTCACCGCGCTGCGGGACCAGATCGGCACCCACGTACGGGAGCTGGAGTGCCACCGCAGCGGCGCGAGCGTGCTCGTCTCCGTCGAGCTCCTGCCCCCGTCCCGGGACGACGGCGCCTGGGCGTCGCCCGGCACCCGCCCGGGGCGACGCGCCCCGGTGTCGCTCGCGTGGCACGTGCGGGTCTACCTGACGGCGGCTCCCGACGTGCCCGCGCCCGGCCACGGGACGACCACCGCCCACGCCGTGCTGACGGTCGACGACGCGAAGCGGCTCACGGGGACCGGGCGCGCGCACCGGCACCCGCACGACGTCGACGTCCGGGAGGTGGGCGAGGAGCTGGCGACGGCGCGCGCGCTCGCCGAGCTCGCGGACCGGCTGCTCGCCGACGCCCGCGACCAGATCGGCGCCGGGGGCGCCGGGGGCGCGCCGGCAGCGGGCGGGAGCGCGAGCCGCTGACCCGCCCGCTTGCCCGCCGGATACCCCCGGGGGCATAGTGGCGCAGCACCGCGCCGGTCCGCGGGCGCTCCCCCGGGCGCCCCGACGACCGCGCGCCCACCACCCGGGAGGACCACCATGCCCGCCACCACCGACCCCGAGGCCGCCCGCCGCATCCTCAACCGCCTGCGCCGCGCACGCGGACAGCTCAACGCCGTCATCGACGCGGTCGAGAACGGCGGGTCGTGCCGCGACGTCGTCACGCAGCTCGCCGCCGTCTCCAGCGCGCTGGACCGCGCCGGCTACGCCGTGATCGCCACCGCCATGAAGGAGTGCCTGGTCGAGCCCGGGGCCGTCCGCAGCGAGGACGGCCTCACGCCCGACGAGCTCGAGAAGCTGTTCCTCACGCTCGCCTGACGACCGGCCGCCCTCGCGGACCGCGTCAGTGCGTCGTCCAGCCGCCGTCGATCACCAGCTCGGCCCCGGTGACGAACGCGGACTCGTCGCTGGCGAGGTACAGGTAGCCGTACGCGATGTCCATCGGCTCGCCGACGTGCGGCGGCAGCGGCGTGCGGCCCTGGTCGAACGCCGCCATCGCCTCCCGCGACTCGATCCCGGCGGCCCGGGCCATCCCGGTGAACACCGCGCCCGGGTGCACCGAGTTGACCCGGATGCCGTCGCCCGCGAACCACTGCGCCGCGTGCTTCGTCATCGACCGCACCGCGCCCTTGGACGCGCTGTACGCCGCGCCGTGCCCGTCGGCCTCGCCGCCGATCAGCCCCGCGATCGACGAGCAGTTCACGATCGACCCCCCGCCGCGCCTCTGCATCTGCGGGATCACGGCCTTCATCCCGAGCCAGACCCCCATGGCGTTGATCGACAGGACACGGTCCCAGTCCTCCCGCTCGGTCTCGAGGACGCCCTTGGCCAGGAACACACCGGCGTTGTTCACCAGCACGTCGACTCCGCCGTACGTGCGGACGGCCGTGTCCACGACGTGCGCCCACTGCTCCGCCCGCACGACGTCGAGCGGCACCGCCGTGAGATCGCCCTCGAGCCGACCGACCTGGGCCTCGAGCACGTCCGCGACCACGTCGGTCGCGACCACCCGCGCACCCTCCCGGGCGAACAGCTCCGCCGCGGCCAGCCCCATGCCGCTCGCCGCTCCCGTGATGACGGCGACCTTCCCGCTCAGCCGGTCCATGGTGGTCCTCTCCCCTCCCGCCTGCGCCGCGCGGTGCGGCGACGCCCGGGGCGCACCCGCCCCGTCCCCGTACCGTCGCAGGGACGGCGGCGCCACCGGCACGGGCGGACGTCACGAGTCCCGGGGTCCGACGTCCCGGGACCGGGCCCATCGGCTCCGCGCGACGTGCCGACCGGCCCCTGACCCCCGCGCGCCCCGCCGCCGTAGCGTGGGAGCACGCGGGCAGGAGGCGCTGCGATGGGTCACGAGGTCGTCGTCGGCGTGGAGGGCACGCTCTCCAGCAGACGTGCCGTGCACTGGGCCGCCGAGGCGGCCTGGGCGCGCCGCACGGAGCTGCTGCTGGTCCACGCGGTCGGGAAGCCGGCCCCCGGGCAGGAGGCCGCCTGGTCGGAGGCGGTGGACGGCGGCGTGCACGAGATGCTCCGCCGCGAGACCGAGCGGGTACGTCGCGCCGAACCGGGGCTGACCGTCCGGGCCGAGGTGGACCTCGACACGCCCGCCCGGGCGCTGACGCAGCGTTCGCGCACCGCGCAGCTCGTCGTCGTGGGCACCCGTCGCACGACCGCCGCGCAACGCGTGTTCTCCGGGTCGCTGTCCTACCAGGTCGCCGCCGGGGCCTCCTGCTCGGTGGCCGTGGTCCCGCCGCTGACCGGGCACGCCGAGAACCGCGTCGTCGTGGGCCTCGACCGTTCGCCCGACGCCCAGGCCGCCGTCCGCGCCGGTGCCCGCGAGGCCGACCGCGTCGGCGCTCGCCTGGAGCTGCTGCACGCCTGGCAGCCGCCCGCCGCGGCCGGGGACCGGGCGCTGGTCGACGGCACCGCCGACGACCTCGCGGACGACTTCCCGGGGCTTGCCGTCGACCGGCGGCTGGTGCAGTCCCACCCCGCGATCGCGCTGCTTACCGCTGCCGCCGGAGCACGGCTGCTGGTGGTCGGCAGCCGCGGGACCGACGGCGTCCCGCGGATCCCGCTCGGCGCCACCAGCCACGCGCTGGTCCTGCACGCCCCGTGCCCCGTGCTCGTGGTCCGCACCTGACCGGTGCCGTCGCCGGCTCGCGGGTCACCCGCGGTGCGCGCCCCAGCCGTGCCAGCGCTCGACCTCCACCACCGCGTCCCACCGCGGGCTCTCGCGGTCCGCGTACGGGTGCCCGGTGTAGTGCCGGGACAGCCGGTCGATGCCCGAGCGGTCGACGTCCTCCGCGAGCTCCACGACCCGCCCCACGAGCGTCACGTGCGTGTACCAGTCGTCCCCGTCCAGCACCGTGAGGGTCACGCGGGGGTCGCGGCGCAGGTGCCGGAGCCGCACCCGGGAGCCGTCGAGGTTCAGCAGCACCCGGCCGTCCTCCCGCCACAGGTACCAGGTCGCGGCGGACACCGGCGCACCGTCGGGGCGCAGCGTCGCCATCACGGCGGGGTTCGGGCGTCGCAGCATCGCGACGGCGTCGGGCGGCAGCGGCGGACGGGCCACGTCGGGCACCTCCAGGACACGGGTGACGGGACGCGCACCAGTCTGCCGGTCCGGGCGCCGCCCCGCCTCACCAGCCCGAGACGCTCCGCAGCCCGGCCGTCGGGGTGAGCTGGACGAGCGCGGTGCCGCCCGCGTCCTCGACCTCGAGGCTCACGGCGGCCGCCCGGCCCTGCTGGTGCCGGGCCACCCACTCCAGCACCTCGAGCACGTCGCCCGCACCCACGAGCCGCCAGCGCTCCGCCGGCCGGCCCGCCGAGGTGTGCAGGTCCACGACGTACACCGGGTCGTCGACCTGCACCCACGAGTACCGCGCACCCGCGTCCCGCACCGCCTGCATGGTCGTCCCCTCCGGTCGTCCGTCCCTGCGGCCAGTGTCGGCGCTCGCCGTGAACGCCGGGCGACGCCGAGGTGGCGGGGGCGGGTCGGGTGCGCGGACGGCGGGCGGGCCCCGGGGGGCGGGCCCCGAGGGGCGGGCCCGGTGTCCGGCGACCGCGGACCCGTGTTCACACCGCCGCGCGCCGCACCATCCCCGCGAGCCCGGCGCGGGCCGCCTCCTCCCGCTGCCACGTCGCCCCGGTGCCCCGGGCGAGCACCCGCTCCGCCCGGCGCTCGGCCGCGGCCCGGTCACCGGTCGCCTCGAGCGCCGGCGCGACGTGCGCGAGCAGCGCCGCGACCGCGGACCCCGCCGGCACCGGCAGCCCCGAGAGCGGGTGCAGCAGCTCGCCCGCCACCCCGGAGCGGCGCGCCCGCCCGGCGGCGAGCCGCAACAGCCCCGTCTCGACGGCCGGCGCCGGCAGGCCCGCGCGCCACTCCCGGGCGGCGGTGTCGACCAGGCCGCGGGCGAGCGCGGCGACCAGCACGGCGTCCTCGACGTCCCGGCACACGTCCGCCACCCGCACCTCCACCGTCGGGTACCGGTGCGACAGCCGGGCGTCCGCATAGAGCATCCCCGCGTCGAGCAGCACACCGGAGTCCAGGTACCGGCGGAGGCGCTCGCGGTACACGGCCACCGAGCCGTACAGGTCCGCCGGGCCGGTCGTGGGCCAGCGTCCCCAGACCTGCGTGCGGTAGCCCGCGTACCCGGTGTCCTCGCCGTCCACGAAGGGCGAGTTGGCCGCCAGTGCAGCGACGACCGGCAGCCAGACGCGCACGCGGTCGAGGACGGCGACGCCCTCGCGCGCCGACCGCACGGCGACGTGCACGTGGCAGCCGCACGTCAGCTGCTGGAGGCACGTGAGCGCGAACCTGTCGCGGATGGCCGCGTACCGCGCGTCGGGCGTCAGCGACGGACGCCCCGGCAACGGCGCGGTCGCGAGCGGCACCGCCAGCGCCCCCGCCGCACGGGCGGCGCGCCCGGCGCACGCTCGCAGCAGGCGGAGGTCCTCCTCCACGGCGCCGAGAGCCGTGCGCGGGGGCGTCGCCGTCTCGATCTGCTCCTGCTGCAGCTCCGAGGCCAGCAGCGGACGCCCGGCGGCGTCGGCAGCGAGCGCCAGGACCCTCGGTGCCACCGGCACCGCCCGGCCGCTGCGCGGGTCCACCAGCAGCAGCTCCTCCTCGACACCGACGGTCCGCACGGCGGCGGACCGGTCGGGGAACCGGTCGGCGACGCGGTCCCCCGCCCACCGGCGCGCGTCACCCGGCGGCAGGTCCGGCGGAGCCTCGGGTGGTGCGTCCAGGCACGGCTCGGGCACGCGGCCCTGCGCGGGCCGGCAGGACGTCCCCGGCCGGCCGGCCGTCGGCAGCTCCATCGCAGGCCCCCTCGCGTGCGCGGGCGGGCGCGCCCCGCGCACCGGAGCGCCGCACCGTCCGCCCAGCCTCACACGTCGGTGCGCGGGCCGCCATCGACCTCCGGCCCTGGCCCCTCCCCCTCGTGGGTCCCGCCCTGGAGGGCCAGGTGGGCCACCAGCAAGGCGATGTCGTCGTCGGGTGCGTCGCCGGCCGTGCCGCGGCTCAGCACCGCGTCGGCCAGGTACGCCGCGTCGAGCACGGCGTGGTCGCCGGCCCTGCGGCGGGCCTCGGGCACCAGCCGCGCGACCAGCTCCGCGAGGCGGTCCAGGCCGTCCTGCAGCTGCTCGCCCCGCCGCTCGACCAGGCCGTCCGTGAACAGCAGGACCGTCGAGCCCCGCGGCACCGTGACCTCCCCGTCGGTGCGGGTGACGTCCGCGGTGACGCCGAGGACCAGCTCCGGCTCGGTGCGGAGCTCCCGCACGGTGCCGTCGGGGGCGACGAGCAGCGGCGGCAGGTGCCCGGCGTTCGTCCAGCGCAGCGTCGTCCGGCCGGCCGCCCGGTCACCCGCGGTCTGCTCCACCCGCAGCACCACCGCGGACGCCATCGCGTCCACCCGCAGCCGCTCCATCGTCGTGTCCAGCGCGGCGAGCATCTGCGCGGGCGTGCCCCCGGTGGTCGCCCCGATGCCGCGCAGCAGGGTGCGGACCTGGCTCATCGCCGCAGCGGCGTGGCGGTCGTGGCCCATGACGTCGCCGATCACCAGCACCGTCGACCCGTCGGGCTGGACGAAGGCGTCGTACCAGTCACCACCGACCTGCGCCGCCGCCGCAGCGGGCACGTAGCGCACCGCGAGGTCGACGTCCGGCGGCTGCGCCGGAGCGGTCAGCAGCGCGCGCTGCAACGTCTCCGCCATCCGCCGCTGGCCCTGGTAGAGCTGCGCGTTGTCGAGCGCGACGCCGGCGCGGTCCGCCAGCTGCACCAGCAGCGCGACGTCGTCGTCCGTGAGGTCCGGCTGGTCGTCGTCGAGGAACAGCGTGATGGCGCCGACGGTCCGGCCCCGGGCGCGCATCGGCACGGCGTACGCGGCACGCGGCGCCAGGCTGCGGAGCACGTCGCGCGCCTCTCCGCTGAGCAGGACCGAGATCCGCTCCGTCGCGTCCGGCACCACCACCAGCTCGCCGCTGCGCAGCGCGCGGTGCAGATAGGACCCGGGCGCGAGCGCACCCAGGCGCACCCGGGCGTAGCGCGCGACCGCGGGCCGCAGGTGCGGCTCGGCGTGCCAGCCCGCGATGTCGCGGAGCCGGTGCTCCTCGTCCCAGAGCGTCACCAGGCACCACGAGCCGAGCTCGCGGACCAGGTGCCGCGCGAGGCGGCCGACGGCGTACTCGGTGTCGAGCGTGGAGCTCAGGTCGTCGCTCACGGTGGCGAGGACGGCGAGCCGGCGGGTCGCGGCGTCCGCCGCCGTGCGGGCGAGCACCCGCTGCTCCTCCGCACGCCGCCGCCCGGTGACGTCGTGGAAGTACACCGACAGGCCGTCCGGCCCGGGGAACGCCCGCACGTCGTACCAGGCGTCGAGCGGGGGCGGGTAGTACGCCTCGAACGACCGCGGCTCCCCCGCCGCGACGGCGCCGCGGTAGTGCTGCTCGAACAGGGAGCCCAGGGCGGACGGGAAGACGTCCCAGACCACCTCGCCGAGCAGCTCGGCGCGGCTGCGGCCCAGGAGCCGCTCCGCCTCGGCGTTCACGTACGTGAACCGCCACGCGTCGTCCAGCAGGAAGAACGCCGTGGACATCGTCTCGAGCACGCGTGCGATCCGGGCGTCCGCGTCGCGCTCGGCCGTCGTGTCGTACGCGGCGCCCAGGACCCGCTCCGCCGTGCCGTCCGGGCCGGGCAGCGTCAGGCCCTGGGCCTTCACCCAGCGGACTGTCCCATCCGGGTGCACCGCCCGGTACTCGGCGGCGTAGCGCGTGACGCCGTCCACCGCCTCCTGGAGCGCCGCCTGCACGCGCGGCCGGTCGTCCGGGTGCAGGCACGCGCTGAACGCCTCGATCGTGCCGCCGAACGTGCCCGGCTCCAGCCCGAACAGCGCGTGGAGCTGGTCGTCCCACAGGAGCGTCCCCGTGCGCAGGTCCCAGTCGAAGCTCCCGACGCCGCCGGCCGTGACAGCGAGGCGCCAGCGGACACGGTCGGCCGCGTAGTCGACGGCCAGCGCGGACAGCTCGAGCTCCGCGACGGCGGCCGCGGCCAGGTCGGCCAGCGCCGCGACGTCGTCGGGCGCCCACGCCCGCCCGCGGGCGTCGTACACGCACAGCCCGCCGACGACGCGGCCGCCGGGCCCGCGCAGGGGGACGCCGAGGTACGCGCGGAGCCCGCCCGCCGCGACCTCGTCGAGCCCCCGCAGCCGCACGTCGGCGCGGGCGTCGGCCACCGCGAGCGGCTCGCCGAGCCGCGCGACCACCGCGGCCGGCCCCCCGGGCGGGGCGGCCGCGGCCCCGTCCGGCCCACCGCTCCCGTCGACGCCGTCCGGGGACGCCGGCGCGTCGTCGAGCAGCACGGCGCGGGCGGAGGGCACGGAGAGCAGCCGGGCGGCGAGCCGCTCCAGGCGCGCGAGGAACGCCTCCGGCGACGCGCCCGGCGCGAGGGGCGTGCGTGCGTCGTCGTCGCGCTCCGGGGTCGGCAGGGGCCGTGGCGGATGCTCGGGCACGGGTCCCTCCATCCGGTCGCGTCCTGGCTGCAGCATAAGCGGGCACCCCCTGTGCGCTCTCGGCAGGCCGGAGGTCCCGCACCGTGCTCCTCGCGGCGCGTGCGGCGCGCTGACCTGCACGGAACCGCCCACGGGTACCCTGACGGCAGCCCCACTCGGCCGACCACCGGAGCGCCCCGCATGACCGATCCCGAGGAGCCGGCACCGACCCCCGCCGGCCCCGCCGCGGTCGCGGGGACGACCCCGCCGACCGCTCCCCCGACCGCACCGCCCGCCGCCGCACCGAGCACCGCACCGAGCACCGCGGCGCCGGCCACGCCGGCGGACTCCCGCAGGCCGCCGCGGTGGCTGCCGCGCGCGCTCGTGATGGCCGTCGTCGCCGTCTTCGCCGGGATCCTCGTCTGGCGGGCCGCCTCGATGCTCGGCAACGTCTTCACGATCCTCGTCGTCTCGTGGTTCCTGGCGCTGGCGATGGAGCCGATGATCCTGTGGCTCGGCAGGCGCGGCGTGAAGCGCCCGCTCGCCACCGGCATCACCATGCTCGGCTCGCTCGTGGTCGGCATCGGGGTGCTGGCCCTGCTCGGAGGCTTGTTCGTCAACCAGCTCGTCGCCCTCGTCCGGTCGATCCCCGGCTACTACGCCGACCTGCGCGAGTTCCTGGACGACCGGTTCGAGGTCACGCTGCCGCGCACCGACGAGCTGCTCACCAACGCCGGCGACTACGTCGACGACATCGCCCCGGGTGTCATCGGCGTCGGCACGTCCATCGCCGGCGGGCTGTTCACCGCCACGGCCGTGCTGCTGGTCGTGTACTACATGGCGAGCGCCGGTCCCCGGTTCCGTGCCTCCGTCTGCCGCTACCTGGCGCCCGACCGACAGCGCGAGGTGCTGCGGCTCTGGGAGGTCTCGCAGGACAAGGTCGCGGGCTTCATCACCTCGCGCATCGCCCTCGCGGCCATCTCGACCGCCGCGACGTGGGTGTTCCTGGCCGTGCTCGGCGTCCCGTACGCCCTGCCCCTGGCGACGTTCACCGGGCTCGTCTCGCAGTTCGTCCCGACGGTCGGCACCTACATCGGCGGCGCCCTGCCGGTGCTCGTGGCGCTGTCGGTGTCCCCTGTGCGCTCGCTCGCCGTGCTGGCCTTCATCATCGCCTACCAGCAGGTCGAGAACCTGTTCCTCACCCCGAAGGTGTCGCAGCGCTCGCTCGCGCTGAACCCCGCGGTGGCGTTCCTGTCGGTGATCGCGTTCGGGGCGGTGTTCGGCCCGCTCGGGGCGTTCCTGTCGCTGCCCGTCGTCGCGACCGTGCAGGCGGTCGCGTCGACGTACGTCCGCCGGCACGAGCTCGTGGACTCGGCGCTGCTCCAGGACGAGCAGCCCGGTCGGCGGCGGGACCCGGGCACGGACCTGCGGCCCCCGGTCGCGCCGCCCGCCGACGCGTCCTAGCGTCGCCGCATGACCGACGCCACCGACGACTGGATCCCCGACTCCCCCGCCGACGACCCGGACGCCGTCGACGCCCCGGACGCCCCCGACCTCGGCGGGGTGGACCGCGGCGACGACGTCGCGCAGGACCTCCAGGAGAACCTCGAGGACGGCGCGCTCGGCCAGGGCCCCGTCCCGGACCCGGTCGAGCCCCCGGCCTGACGGCGCGGCGGTCACCGGGACCCGGGGTAGCGGCCGCCGCGCCACCGCCCGCCCAGCCGCCGGTCGCCCAGCCGCCGGTCGTCAGGCGTAGAAGACGGCCTCGACCACGGCCCGCGCGCGGCGCGACGCGCGCAGCCACGCGTCCTCCAGCTCCTGCGCGGAGCCCGACGGGTAGCCGACGACCGCCGCGAGCCCCGACATCACGCGCCGGTCGTGCGGCAGCACGTCGGCGTGCGCGCCGCCCGTGCGCCCGGTCCACAGCACCAGCGCGTCCCGCAGCCGCGACGCCAGCTCCCACGCCTCGACGAGCACCGCGGCGTCGTCCGCGCCGAGCAGCCCCGCGTCGCGTGCGGCGGCCAGCGCCTCGAGCGTCGACGGGGTGCGCAGCGCCGGGTGCTCGTGGGCGTGGCGGAGCTGGAGCAGCTGGGCGGTCCACTCGACGTCCGCGATGCCGCCTCGGCCGAGCTTGAGGTGCCGGGTCGGGTCGACCCCGCGCGGCAGCCGCTCGGACTCGACGCGGGCCTTGATGCGCCGGACCTCGCGCACGCCGGCCGGGTCCAGCCCGCCCTCCGGGTAGCGCAGCGGGTCGACGAGCGCCACGAACCGCTCCCCGAGAGCCGCGTCGCCCGCCACCGGCCGGGCGCGCAGCAGCGCCTGGCTCTCCCAGACCAGCGACCAGCGCGCGTAGTACTCGGCGTAGGCGTCGAACGACCGCACCAGCGGACCGTTGCGGCCCTCGGGCCGCAGGTCCGCGTCGACCTCGAGCGCGGGCTCCGGCCCCACAGCCCCGAGCAGCGAGCGCAGCCGCGTCGCCACCCCGGTCGCGAAGTCCTGCGCGAGCTGCGGGTCCGCGCCGGGCGCGGGGTCGTGCACGAACAGCACGTCGGCGTCGGAGGTGTAACCCATCTCCCGGCCGCCGAGGCGCCCCATCGCGACCACGAGCACCGCCGTCGGGTCGCTGTCCAGGTGCCGGGCGGCCCGCTCCTCCCAGGCCGCCACCCGGAGCGCTCCCGCGAGCAGCACCTCCGCCGTGACGGTGAGGCTGCGCGAGGCGCGCGAGCCCGTGACCACACCCAGGACGTCCGCCACGGCCGTGCGCGCCAGCTCGCGCCGCCGCAGCGCCCGGAGCGCACCGACCGCCGGCACCGGGTCGTCCGCCCGGGTGAGGATCGCGTCCGCCTCCGCCGAGAGGCGCTCGTGGCTGCGGGGCTCCAGCTCGGCGTCGTCGTCGAGCCACACCACCGACTCGGGCGAGCGGCCGAGCGCGTCGGCGACGTACCGCGACGTCGACAGGGCCCGCGCGAGCCGCTCGGCGGCCGTGCCGGAGTCGCGCAGCAGCTTGAGGTACCAGTGCGTGCCGCCGAGCGTCTCGGACAGCCGGCGGAAGGCCAGCAGCCCGCCGTCGGGGTCCGGACCGTCGGCGAACCACCCGATCATCACCGGCAGCAGCTGCCGCTGGATCGCCGCCCGCCGCGACACCCCCTCCGTGAGCGCCGCGATGTGCCGCAGGGCGCCCGCCGGGTCGCGGTAGCCGATCGCCGCCAGCCGCTCCCGGGCGGCCTCCGGGGCGAGCGCGGCCTCCTCCGTGGAGAGCTGCGCGGTCGCGGGGAGCAGCGGGCGGTAGAACAGCGCCTCGTGCAGGTGGCGGACGTCGCGCCGCACCTGCCGCCACCGCTCGACCAGCCCTTCGGCGCCCTCCGCGCGCATCCCGACCGACCGGGCGAGCCGCCGCAGGTCGGCCTCGGCGGTGGGCATGAGGTGCGTGCGCCGCAGCCGGAACAGCTGGATGCGGTGCTCGACGGCGCGCAGGAACCGGTAGCAGACGGCGAGCTGCGCCGCGTGCTCCCGTCCCACGTAGCCGCCGGCCGACAGGGCGGCGAGCGCGGTGAGCGTGTTGCCGCTGCGGATCTCCGGGTCGGACCGCCCGTGGACCAGCTGCAGCAGCTGGACCGTGAACTCGACGTCCCGCAGCCCGCCGACGCCCAGCTTGATCTGCCGGTCGGCCTCCGCCGCGGGCACGTGCCGCTCCACGCGCCGGCGCATGGCCTGCGAGTCCTCGACGAAGTTCTCCCGCCGCACCGCCTGCCACACCAGCGGGTTCAGCGCCGCGACGTAGGCGTCCCCCAGCTCCCGGTCCCCGGCGAGCGGCCGCGCCTTGAGCAGCGCCTGGAACTCCCACGTCTTGGCCCAGCGCTCGTAGTACGACCGGTGGGAGTCGAGCGTGCGGACCAGCGGGCCGTCCTTGCCCTCCGGCCGCAGCGCCGCGTCCACCGGCCACAGCTCGGGCTCCCCCGACGGCCCGGCGCAGGCCCGCGCCAGGGCGGCCGCCAGGCGGGTGCCCGCGGCCAGGGCGGCGGCCTCGTCGGTCCCCTCCACCGGCTCCGCGACGTACACGACGTCGACGTCGCTGACGTAGTTCAGCTCCCGCCCGCCCGTCTTGCCCATGCCGATCACCGCGAGGCGGACCGACCGGCCGTGGTCGTCCAGCTCCGCCCTCGCCAGCGCGAGGGCGGCCTCCAGGGCCGCCGCCGCCAGGTCCGCGAGCGCCGCGGCGACACCCGGGAGGCGGGTCAGCGGCTCGCCGCTCGTGAGGTCCGCCGCGGCGATCCGCTGGAGCCGCGCCCGGTAGGCCCGGCGCATCGCGTCCACGCCCGCGGGACCGCCGGGTGCCGCCACCGGCACGTCGGCGTCCGGGTCCGCGCCGACGGCCCGCAGCAGCTCCGCCCGCACGTCGGCCGCGGGGACACCCGTCGCGGCCTCCTCGTCCAGCACCACGTCCAGGTGCTCCGGGTGCGCGCACAGGTCGTCCCCGAGGGCCACGGAGGCGCCGAGCACCGCGAGCAGGCGGGCGCGTGCCGAGCCGTCCTCGGTGAGCACGGCTCGGAGCCGGTCGCGCCGCCCGCCGTCGCCGTCGAGCACGGCACCCGCGATCTTCGCCAGCGACAGCAGCGCCTGGTCGGGGTCCGCGGTGTCGGCGAGCGCCGGCACCAGCGCGGCGGGCGCCACGACGCCCGGGTCCGGGGCGAGGCCGTCCGCGCCGGCGTCCGCGTCGCCGCCCAGCAGCCGCACGAGCGCGGCGTCGGACAGCAGCCGCTCCGCGCGCGCGGCGTCCGCGAACCCGGCGCGGGTCAGCCGACCCGCCAGCGTGCTGCCCCGACCCACCGACGTGCTGCTCACGCGCTCACGCTACCCACCGGCAGCGCACCCGCGCGCCGGCCGTCCAGCGCCCGGCCGACGGGCGGCAGGACGCGCGGTCAGAGCATCGGGAGGAAGCGGCGCAGCTCGTACGGCGTGACCTGCGCGCGGTACTCCTCCCACTCCTGGCGCTTGTTGCGCAGGACGTAGTCGAAGACGTGCTCGCCGAGAGCCTCGGCCACCAGCTCGGACTTCTCCATCACGGCGATCGCGGCCTCGAGCGACGCGGGCAGCGGCTCGATGCCCAGCGCCCGGCGCTCGGCGTCGGTCAGCTCCCACACGTCGTCGTCGGCGCCCTCGGGCAGCTCGTACCCCTCCTCGACGCCCTTGAGGCCGGCGGCGAGCAGCAGCGCGAACGCGAGGTACGGGTTGGTCGCCGAGTCCACGCCGCGGTACTCGATGCGCGAGGAGTTCGACTTGCCGGGCTTGTACATCGGCACCCGCACGAGGGCGGACCGGTTGTTGTGGCCCCAGCAGATGTACGACGGCGCCTCGGAGCCGCCCCACAGCCGCTTGTAGGAGTTCGTGAACTGGTTCGTCACGGCGGTGATCTCGGCGGCGTGCCGCAGCAGGCCCGCGATGAACGACCTCGCGGTCCTCGACAGGTCCAGGTGCGCGCCGGGCTCGTGGAACGCGTTGCGGTCGCCCTCGAACAGCGACAGGTGCGTGTGCATGCCGGAACCGGGCTGGTCGGCGAGCGGCTTCGGCATGAACGAGGCGAACACGCCCTGCTCCAGGGCGACCTCCTTCACGACCGTCCGGAACGTCATGATGTTGTCGGCCGTGGTGAGCGCGTCGGCGTACCGCAGGTCGATCTCGTTCTGGCCCGGCCCGGCCTCGTGGTGGGAGAACTCCACGGAGATGCCCATCGACTCGAGCATCGTGATCGCGGCGCGCCGGAAGTCGTGCGCGGTGCCGCGCGGCACGTGGTCGAAGTAGCCGCCCTGGTCCACGGGCACGAGCGGCTGGGCCGGGTCGGCGGGCGCCTCGAACAGGTAGAACTCCACCTCGGGGTGCGTGTAGAAGGTGAAGCCCTTCTCGCTCGCCCGGGCCAGCGCACGCTTGAGCACGTTGCGGGAGTCGGCGAGGGACGGCTCACCCTCGGGCGTGAGGATGTCGCAGAACATCCGCGCGGTGCCGTGCCGCTCGCCGCGCCAGGGCAGCACCTGGAACGTCGTGGGGTCGGGCTTGGCGATCATGTCCGCCTCGTACACCCGTGTCAGGCCCTCGATCGAGGAGCCGTCGAACCCGATGCCCTCCGAGAACGCGGCCTCGAGCTCCGCGGGCGCGACGGCCACCGACTTGAGGGTCCCGAGCACGTCGGTGAACCAGAGCCGGATGAATCGGATGTCGCGCTCCTCCACCGTGCGGAGGACGAACTCCTGCTGCCTGTCCATGCGGTACATCCTGCCTGATCCGGGGCCGCCGGGGGTGGTGCACCACGCCGCCGGGGGCCGGTGGCTGCGCCCGGTCCGCCCGAATAGGCTCGCGGCATGCCCGACCAGCACGACACCCGCGCGCTGCGCGTCGCCCTCGCCCAGATCGACACCTGCGTCGGCGACCTCGCCGGCAACGTCGACGCGGTCCTCACCTGGGCGCGCCGCGCGGCCGACGCCGGGGCCGACCTCGTCGCGTTCCCCGAGATGACGGTGACGGGGTACCCGATCGAGGACCTGGCGCTGCGCGCGTCCTTCCGCCGTGGCGCGGAGCGGGCGCTGACCGGTCTCGCCGCGTCGCTCGCGGAGGCCGGGCTCGGCGACCTGACGGTGGTCGTGGGCACGGTCGGCGAACGCACGACGCGCGAGCACGACGGCGCCCCGGCCCGCCCGACCAACCAGGCCGTCGTCCTGCGCGGCGGGAGCGTCCTGCAGCGCTACGACAAGCACCACCTGCCGAACTACGGCGTCTTCGACGAGTTCCGCATCTTCGCGCCGGGCGGCGAGCCGACCGTCGTGGACGTCGCCGGGCGCCGCGTCGGGCTGCTGGTCTGCGAGGACATCTGGCAGGACGGGCCGGTCGCGGAGCTGTCCGACGACGACCTGGACCTGCTCGTCGTCATCAACGGCTCGCCGTTCGAGGAGGGCAAGGGCCACATCCGCGCCGAGCTCGCGGGCCGGCGGGCGGCCGAGGTCGCCGCGCCCGTCGCCTACGTGAACATGGTGGGCGGCCAGGACGACCTGGTGTTCGACGGCGGCTCGTTCGTCGTCGGGCCGGACGGCGGGCTGCTGGCGTCGGCGCCGCAGTTCGTCGAGCACCTCCTGGTGTGGGACGTCCCGGCGCCCGGCACCCCGCCCGCGCGGGGCGACGTCGCTCCCCCGCTGCACCCGGACGAGGAGATCTACCGCGCGCTCGAGACGGGGCTCGCCGGGTACGTCCGCAAGAACGGCTTCCGGTCGGTGGTGCTCGGGCTGTCCGGCGGCATCGACTCCGCGCTCGTCGCCGCCGTCGCGGCGGACGCCCTGGGCGGCGACCGGGTGGTGGGCGTCTCGATGCCGTCGCGCTGGTCGTCGGACCACTCGAAGGACGACGCCGCCGACCTGGCGCAGCGCATCGGGGCCGACTACCGCGTGCAGCCCATCAAGCCGATGGTCGACGCGTTCGAGGGCGAGATGGCCCTGGACGGCGTCGCGGCGGAGAACCTCCAGGCCAGGGTGCGGGGCGTCATCCTCATGGCGCTGTCCAACGCCGAGGGCCACCTCGTGCTGGCCACCGGCAACAAGACGGAGCTCGCGGTCGGCTACTCGACCATCTACGGCGACGCCGTGGGCGGCTACGCCCCCCTGAAGGACGTCGACAAGTCCCGCGTCTGGGCGCTGGCCCGCTGGCGCAACCACCACGCGGTCGACCGCGGGGAGCTCCCACCGATCCCGGAGAGCTCCATCACCAAGCCGCCGTCCGCGGAGCTGCGTCCCGGACAGGTGGACCAGGACTCGCTGCCGCCCTACGACCTGCTCGACGAGGTGCTGGACGCGTACGTGGAGCACGCCGAGGGCCGCGCCGAGCTGCTGGACCGCGGGTTCGACCCGGAGATCGTCGACCGGGTGCTGTCGCTGGTCGACCGCGCCGAGTGGAAGCGGCGGCAGTACCCGCTCGGACCGAAGGTCACGGCGCTGGCGTTCGGCCGGGACCGTAGGCTGCCGATCACGACCCGCTGGCGCGAGCCGGTCCACGAGACCGCCTCGGCGGAGGCCACCGAGCGCGCCACCGGCACCACCAGCGACCCCGTGGAGCAGCACTGATGTCCCAGCACCCCGCCCCCTCTCCGGTCCGCCGCGTGCGGGTGCACCACCTCGCGGAGGCCAAGCAGCGCGGCGAGAAGCTGACGATGCTGACGGCCTACGACTTCGCGACCGCGCGGATCTTCGACGAGGCCGGCATCGACGTGCTGCTGGTCGGCGACTCCATCGGCAACACGATGCTGGGGCACCCGTCACCGATCCCCGTCACCGTCGACGAGATGATCCCGCCGACCCGCGCCGTCGTACGGGCCACGCAGCGTGCCCTGGTGGTCGCCGACCTGCCGTTCGGGTCGTACGAGTCCGGTCCCGACCAGGCGCTCGCGACCGCCACCCGGTACCTGAAGGAGGCGGGCGCGCACGCGGTGAAGTTCGAGGGCGGCGCCCGCGTGGCCCCGCAGATCCGGGCGCTCACCGACGCGGGCGTGCCCGTGGTCGCGCACCTGGGGTTCACGCCGCAGTCGGAGAACACCCTCGGCGGCCACCGCGTGCAGGGTCGCGGCGACGAGGCGGCGGAGCGGCTCGCCGAGGACGCCGTCGCCGTGCAGGACGCCGGGGCGGTCGCGGTCGTGCTCGAGATGGTGCCCGCACCCGTCGCCGCGCGGATCACCGAGGTGCTGTCGATCCCGACCATCGGCATCGGCGCCGGGCCGGACTGCGACGGCCAGGTCCTCGTCTGGACCGACATGGCGGGCATGTCCGACTGGTCGCCGCGGTTCGCGAAGATGTTCGCGCCCGTCGGCGAGCTGCTCGGGCAGGCCGCCCGGGCGTACGCCGCCGAGGTGCGCGGCGGGCAATTCCCCGACGCCGACCACTCGTTCCTCAGCTGAGCACGCCGGCGCCGGGCGGCGCACCCCAGCGACCGAGGGACGGGGCCGGTGCGCCGGACGCCCGCGCCGCTGCGGCACGCCCGGACACCACCCGGGCCCCGCGGCGGCGGGTGCTCGGCACGGTGGCGTGCACGGTGGCCTGCACTCTGGCCTGCGCCGTGGCCGCTGGCCTCGTGGCCGCGCTCCTCGCACCGGACCGGCTCGGGCTCACCGGCCGGGCGCCGTGGGTGCAGCTCGTGGCACTGCGCGGACTGGTCGCCGTGGCGCTCGTGCTCGCCGCGGCGGTGCTGCTGGCCGCGGTCGCCGGCTGGGCCCGGGTCGCCGAGAAGACGGGACTGCGCCGGCCCGGTCGGCGGCTCCCGCTCGCGCTCGCGGCGCTGCTGGTCGCGGGCGCCGGCGGTCAGGGCGCGGTCCTGGCGGGACGCGGTCTCGACGGCGACGGCCCCGGCGCCGCGCGTGCGGACGAGCTCGTCGTGCTGTCGTTCAACACGTTCGGCACCGTGACGGCCGGCGAGCTGGCCGCGCTGGTGCAGGAGCAGGACGCCGACGTGGCCGTGCTCCCCGAGACGTCGGGTCGGACGGCGCGCGAGGCCGCGCGCCTGCTGACCGACGCGGGGCGACCCACCACCGCCCTCGCCGCGGACGCGGTGGGCCGGCGGGCCGACGGGGTCGCCGTCCTGCTACGGGACGCGCTGGGCGGATACCGCACGACCACGCAGGGGCTGCCGGCGACGGACCTCGGCACGTTCGCGGCCGTCGCGACGGGTAGGAGCGCGGCCACGGAGCCCGGCGCGGGCACCGCGGCCGACCGCACCCCGCCCGCGCCCGGCGTCGTCGTGGCCGTCCACACCCGGGCACCGTCGTCGCGTGGCTCGATGCCGCAGTGGCGCGCACACGTCCCGGGCGTCGCCGACATCTGCCGCAGCACCCCCGGCGCGGTCGTCGCGGGCGACCTCAACGCCACCCTCGACCACCCCGGTCTGGCCGACCTGGGACCCTGCGTGGACGCGGCCGCGGTGACCGGCGCCGCCGGGCTCGGCACCTGGCCCGCCGACCTGCCCCGGGTGCTCGCCGCGCCCATCGACCACGTGCTGGTCGACGCCCGGGTCTGGCGTGTCACCGGATTCGGCGTGCTGCCTCGCGTCGGCACGAGCGACCACCGCCCGGTCGTCGCGCACCTCGTGCGGCACTGAGGCGCCGCGCGCCGGTCGCCGCGGCGCGCCGCACCGCGGACCCCGGAGCTCCCGCCGCGGACGCGTCCCGCCCTCTAGCCTCGTGCGCATGCGCCGCGACACCGCCGTCGACCCTTCCGGGGCGGCGCGCTCCCCGGCCGGTCCGACCGACCGCCCATCCGCCGACCGCCCGGGCGCGCCCGCCGGTCGCCCACGGCCCGACGCCCCGGCCGCGGGCCGTCGCCCCCCGGGACCGCCGCCGCTGCGCCTCACGCGCCGCGGGCTCGTCGTGCTGGGCGTGCTGGCGCTGGCGGTCGTCGGCCTGGTGGTCGCCCTGGTCGTGGCGGTCGTGCGCATCGCGGGCGGCAGCGAGCCCGCCCCGCCGGCCGCGCTGGTCGCACCGTCGTGCGTGCCGGACCGCGCCGAGTCGCTCAACTGCTGGCCGGCCGTCGACGAGGGCGACGACCCGCGGCTGGAGGTGTCCCCCTGGGTCACCGGCCGCCTGCTCGGCGGCGACGTGCGGACCGTCCTGGACCACGTCGCGCAGCGGTTCGACGCCGAGGTGGAACCCGTGGACGTGGCGAGCTCCTGGGGCTGGGCCTACCGGCCCGTCCGGGGCGAGGACGGCCAGGAGGACCGGCTGTCGAACCACGCCTCCGGGACGTCCATCGACCTCAACGCGACGGAGCACCCGCTCGGCGCCACCGGTACGTTCACCGCGGACCAGGTCGAGGCGATCCGGTCGATCCTCGCGGAGGTCGCGCCCGTCGTCGCGTGGGGCGGCGACTTCGACGGGCGGGTCGACGAGATGCACTTCGAGATCGTCGGCGACGCGGAGGCGGTCGCCGAGGTGGCGGCGCGGCTCACGGGCGCGGCCCCGGAGGGCTGAGCGCCGGCGGCGCGGCGCCCGTCGGGTCACGACCGCTCGCGGCGGTCCTCCTCGTCCCACGCCTCGGTGCGGGCGCGCGCCTTCTCGAGCGCGTGCTGCGCCGCCTCGCGCGTCGGGTACGGGCCCATGAGGTGCGACCAGGTCGACTGCTTGCCCTGTTCGACCTGGCCGGTCTCGGTGTTGTAGTAGAACTCGTCGGCCACGACGACCTCCCTCGGTGCGCGGGCCCGCGGTCGGCGTGCGGGCCGTCGCTTCGTAGACTGCCAGGCATGACGTCCGTCCACGCGCCGAGGCCGGCGCTCGTCCCGGGCCGGGTCGGCCCGCGGCGCCCGGTCCCCGCGTCCCTCCCGCGCCCCGAGTACGTCGACCGCCCCGCCCCCGAGCCCTACACCGGCAGCGACGTGGTGGCGCCGGAGGTCGTGGAGCGGATCCGGGTCGCCGCACGGATCGCCGCGCAGGCGCTCGCCGAGGTCGGCCGGCACGTCGCCCCGGGCGTCACGACGGACGAGCTCGACCGCGTCGGGCACGAGTTCCTGCTCGACCACCACGCCTACCCGTCCACGCTCGGCTACCGCGGCTTCCCGAAGTCCCTGTGCACCTCGGTCAACGAGGTGATCTGCCACGGCATCCCCGACTCGACCGTGCTCGAGGACGGCGACATCGTCAACGTCGACATCACGGCGTTCACCGGCGGCGTGCACGGCGACAACAACGCGACGTTCCTGGTCGGGGACGTCGACGAGGAGTCGCGGCTGCTGGTCGAGCGCACGCAGGAGGCCCTGACCCGTGCGATCAAGGCCGTGCGCCCCGGGCGCGAGGTCAACGTCATCGGCCGCGTCATCGAGAAGTACGCGGCCCGCTTCGGCTACGGCGTGGTGCGCGACTACACCGGGCACGGCGTCGGCGAGGCGTTCCACTCCGGGCTGGTGATCCCGCACTACGACGCCGCGCCCCAGTACGACCGGGTCATCGAGCCCGGGATGGTGTTCACCATCGAGCCGATGCTCAACCTCGGCACCCCCGACTGGACGACGTGGGACGACGGGTGGACGGTGGTCACCGCCGACCTGCGCCGCAGCGCCCAGTTCGAGCACACCCTGCTGGTCACCGACACCGGAGCGGAGATCCTCACACTCCCATGAGCGCGCACACCTCCCCCCACGCCCCGCGGGCGTTCGGCATCGACATCGGCGGCTCGGGGATCAAGGGCGCCCCCGTCGACCTGACGACCGGCGAGTTCGCCGCCGAGCGCGTCCGCATCCCCACCCCGCAGCCCGCGACCCCCGCCGCCGTCGCGGAGACGGTCGCCGAGCTGGTCGGGCGGTTCGACCTGCCGGACGACACCCCGGTCGGCGTGACGTTCCCGGCCGTCGTGCAGCACGGCGTCGCGCGGTCCGCCGCCAACGTCGACGTGTCGTGGATCGGCACGAACATCGAGCACGTGCTCGGCGAGGCGGTCGGGCGCCCGGTGCTCGCCGTCAACGACGCCGACGCGGCCGGGTACGCCGAGACGCTGTACGGCGCCGCGCGGTCCACGTCCGGCGTGACGTTCGTCTGCACGCTCGGCACCGGCATCGGCACCGCGATGGTCGTCGACGGGGTGCTCGTGCCGAACCTCGAGCTCGGGCACCTCGAGATCGACGGCCACGACGCGGAGACCCGCGCCTCCGACGCGGCGCGCGACCGCGAGGGCCTCGACTTCGAGCAGTGGGCCGAACGGCTGCAGCGCTACTTCGGCGTCATCGAGGACCTGTTCTGGCCGGACCTCATCGTGGTCGGCGGCGGCGTCAGCAAGCACCACGAGAAGTTCCTGCCGCTGCTGCACCTGCGCGCCCCGATCGTGCCCGCGCAGCTGCGCAACGCCGCCGGGATCGTCGGCGCCGCGGCGCTCGCCTCCCGCGCCGCCCGGGCCGCTGCCGGCGGCACCGCCTCCTGATCCACCCCGCCCCGGCCCCGCACGGCGTGCGCGGGCCGGGGCCCGGCCGTACGGTCCCCGCATGGGACTCGTGGTGAGCCAGCTCTGCATCGACGCGCGCGACCCGCTCGCCCTCGCCCGCTGGTGGGAGCAGGTGCTGGGCTGGCGCGTCGACGAGGACGAGGACGAGGTGGCGCTGGAGCCGCCGGACGGCGCCGCGCCGGCGTGGCTGTTCCTCCGCGTCCCCGAGGACAAGCAGGTCAAGAACCGGCTGCACGTCGACCTGCGGCCGCCCGACGGCTCCGACCAGGCCGCCGAGCTGGACCGTCTGCTGGGCCTGGGTGCCGTCCCGGTCGACGTCGGTCAGGGCGACGACGTCACCTGGTGCGTGCTGGCGGACCCGGAGGGCAACGAGTTCTGCCTGCTGCGCAGCACGCCCTCGCAGCTCGCGGAGGTGATCGCCGCGGAGGACGCCGCTCGGGATGCGGGCGGGCCGGTCCCGGCTTAGCGTCGAAGAGCCAGGTCACCGCAGCGCAAGGAGGATCTCATGGGACTCGACGACAAGATCGCGAACGCCGCGGAGAAGGTGTCCGGCAAGGCCAAGGAGGGCGCGGGCCGCGCGAGCGACGACGAGCAGCTCGAGGCCGAGGGCCGGACCGACCAGTCGAAGGCGGATCTCAAGGACGCCGGCGAGAAGGTCAAGGACGCCTTCAAGCACTGACCTCCGAGCCGCCAGGTGCCCCGCCCCGGTCCCCGGGCGCGGGGCACCGGCGATCCGGGGCCCGGACCACGGACTCATGCGACGTCGCGCGGCGCCCGGGTCGCGCCGACGGGCGCGCGGAACCGCGGAGCACCGTCCTCGCTCGGCTGGGGCACCCAGGGCCCGGTCGTGCTGAGCCCGACCACGTCGAGGTGCACCTGGGCGATGTCCGCCAGCGGGAGCGGGTAGTCGGGCGCGGAGGTGCGGCTCTCGGCGAGCGGGACGTCGTCCTCCGCGAGCAGCGTCAGGGTCCACGTGACCGCGTCCGCCCCGGTGTGCACGGGCGAGTGCACCAGCACGTGGCGCGCGCGGCCCGCCTCGGGTCCGCTGAGCGCTGCGATGCGCGGCAGCCGCCGTCCGGTCATCCATGCCCCCCTGCTCGCTCGAGGCCCGGGTCGCCCAGCCCGGTCCAGAGTGGCTCCCGCTGCGGCGTGACGGCAGGACCTCCGTCACTGGTGCGCCGTCGGACGGGCGCAGCCGTCGGCCTCCCGCTACAGCCGCTTCTCGAGCAGCAGCACGTCCCGCCACCGCCCCGCCAGCGGGCCGTGGGACATCAGCCCGAGCCGCTCACGCCGCCCGACCACGCGGAACCCGGCAGCCGCGTGGAGCGCGAGGCTCGCGGCGTTCTCCGGGAACACGCCGGACTGCACGGTCCAGACCCCGGCCGCCGCGGCGGCGTCCAGCAGCGCCTCCAGCAGCAGCCGCCCGACACCACGCCCGCGGGCCGCCGACGCGACGTACAGCGACGCCTCGACGACCCCCGCGTAGACGCACCGCCCGGACACGGGGCTCACGGCCACCCAGCCCAGGACCGACCCGGCGTCGTCGACGGCGACCAGCCGCAGGTCCTCCCGGTGACCCGCGTCGAACTCCTCCCACGTCGGAGGCTCCGCCTGGAAGCTCGCGTGACCCGTCGCGATCCCCTCGGCGAAGACCGCCAGCACCGCGTCGGCGTGCTCAACGGTCATCGGCACGGCGTGCACGGTGGCATCGGGCTGGGTGGCGGTCACCATGCGGTCCTCCGGTCGTGGTCGTGGCGCGCCCCCATGGTGCCACCGGAGATCACCCGCACCCCGACGGCGCCCCGCCGTGCCCCGACCTGCCCCCTGCCGGACACTGCCGTCGTGGACCTCGCGCAGACCGTGCCGGGCGGGATGGCCCGGCTCCGCGCCGCCGTCCCCCTGCTGAACGCTCTGCCCGTGCCGCCCGGCGAGCACCACGACGTCGACCGGCCCGTCCCCGTGACCGTCACGCTGCGCTGGGCGACCGGGGCCGAGCGGCTCGACACGGTCGCCGTGGAGTGGACGCGGACGCTGGTGCGGGTGCGGATCGCCGACCTGCGCGTGATGACCGGGGCCGTGTGGGTGCCGGCCGAGGACGTGCGGCGGCGCGCCTGCGCGGGCTGAGGCGCGCGGGTGCGGCTGAGGCGCGCGGGTGTGCGGCTGAGGCGCGCGGGTGTGCGGCTGAGGCGCGCGGGTGCGGTTCGGGGAGCCGGCACGGCCCGCGCGCGGGCTGACCGCGGCACGGCTCAGGGCTCGGCCCGACCGCGGGAACGGCTCAGGCCAGGCGTTCGAGCGTCACCGCAGCGTGGTGCTCGCGCGGCGAACCCGGACGGGCGCCCCACGACAGCACGCCGCGCTCGACGGCTCCCACGACGTCGGGCACGGCGCCCTCGTAGCGCGCGCTCGGGTCGTGGGCGAGCTTCTCCGCGAGCTCCGCGACGCCGCGGGCGTCCGCCGCCTCGTCCGCCGCGATCCGGGTCATCCGGAAGAGTCTGTCGGTCATCACAGCTCCTTCGTCGGGCCGGTGATCCCAGGCTACGATCCCGGCGGGCCGCCCGCCCGGCGGCAGCTCCCGCCCGGCGCAGGACGCCGGCACGTCCCACCGCACCGCCCCAGCAGACCCCGACCGCCGGCGACCGGCTCTCCACCCAGTGGCAGAACTCCGCGCCGCACCGCGCGGCCATGCTCGACGCGCCGTACATCGGCATCGGCATCGTGAAGGTCGGCAACCGGTACTCCGGCCTGCTGGTGTTCGGGGCGTCCTGACGTCCGCGCCACCCGGGACGCCGCACCCGGCTGTCCCCGTCAGGGCAGGCGGTCGGGCTCCTGCACCGGGAGCACGAGGCCCTGGGTCCGCACGGCCTCCGCGATCTCCTGCGTGAACCGGTCCATCGCGACGAGCGTCTCCCGGTCCCACGGGTCGACGACGTCCGCGTAGAGGTTCAGCGCGAGCGTCGACTCGGCGTCCACCAGCGCGGGCAGCGCCGCCGCCGACCGGAACCCCCGCTCGAGCGCGATCGTCCGCCACGCCGGCCACCGTTCGTCCGCCGCGATGTCCAGCACCAGCTCCCCCCGGAGCTGCTGCAACGCCGTCACGCACGGCCCGTCCGCGTGCTCGACCTCCACCCGGTCGCACTCCGCGGCGCGCTCACCGCTGCTCGCGACGTACTGCAGCAGGTCGCGCTGGCGCAGGATGATGCTGCACTCGGTCGGCACCCCGACACGCTCCGCGGCCTCACGGGCGAACGCGTCCAGGAACGCGAACGTCTCGTCGCGGTCGTCCATCTCGGGCACGGGGCACCTCCAGTCGGGGAGAGGAGTCTCCCACGGCTGCGGAGGGCCGGATGACACTGCGCCGCGGCGACAGCGACGGCCGGAGAACCCCGATGTGATTCACCCACACGGCGCTCTCGACCACCTCCGCGGGTTACTAGCATCCGGCACATGTCCGTGAGCAAAGGCGCCGGGGCCGTCGAGCTCGGCGAGCGGCTCGCTTCCCTCGCCAGCAAGGTCGAGCAGCAGAAGCCCTCCATCCAGACCGAAGAGGCGACGAAGAACGCGTTCGTGATGCCGTTCATCGCGCTCGTCCTCGGGTACGACGTGTTCAACCCGCAGGAGGTGGTTCCGGAGTTCACCGCGGACGTCGGTATCAAGAAGGGCGAGAAGATCGACTACGCCGTCGTCAAGGACGGCGAGGTCCAGATGCTCATCGAGTGCAAGACCGTGGGCTCGCCGCTGACGTTGAGCCACGCCTCGCAGCTCTTCCGCTACTTCGCCACCACGAACGCACGCATCGCCATCCTCACGAACGGTGAGCAGTACCACTTCTTCACCGACCTCGACCGCCCGAACCGGATGGACGACAAGCCCTTCCTGCAGCTGGACCTCACCGACCTCGACCCCTCGGTGTTCCCCGAGGTCGAGAAGATGGGCAAAGAGTTCTTCGACCTCGACTCGATCGTCAGCGCGGCCGAGGAGCTCAAGTACGTCGGCGCCCTCAAGCGCGTCCTGGCAGCGGAGTTCCGCGAGCCCGGCGACGACTGGATGCGGCTGCTCATCACGCGTGTGTACGACGGCCCGATCACCCAGCGAGTGCGGGAGCAGTTCGGTCCGCTCGTGCGCAAGGCGTCGAAGCAGTTCCTCGCGGATCAGGTGAACGAACGACTCAAGGCGGCACTCGGGACCCAGGCGAACGGCTTCTCGCCCGCACCTGAGGCCATCACCGGCGAGGTTGCGGCGGAGGAGAGCATCGCCGAGGCTGAGAACAGCCAGGACCGCGGCGTCGTGACGACTCTCGAGGAGCTCGAGGCGTTCCAGATCATCCGCGCCATCGGATGCAGCGAGGTCCCCGCGTCCCGGATCGTCGCCAGGGACACCAAGTCGTACTTCGGTGTCCTGCTCGACGACAACAACCGCAAGCCGATCGCGAGGCTGCACTTCAACACGAGCCAGAAGTACCTGGGCCTGCTCGACGAGGAGAAGGTCGAGACGCGGCACCCGATCGACACGCTCGAAGAGATCTACCACCACGCCGACGAGGTCCGGACGGCTGTTCGCAGGTACGTCTGAGCGGCCGTCCGGCCCTCCCGGGGCGTCCTCGCGGCTCGGGATCACGCTTCCCGGACGTGCCGGGTACGGTGATGAGCGCCATGAGCCGAGAAGACGATCCGCTACCGTCGCCGTGGACGTTGGCCGGTCTCGCCCTGTGGGGTGTGCTCTTCATCACCTGGCAGCCGTTCGCCTGGTGGCGGACCACCGCCGGGGTGGTCTTCCTAGTCGGCGCCGGGTGGGCAGCGGTCAGACTGCGACGTCACACCAGACGTGGGTGAACCAACCACACTGCGACCTCTTCAGGGAGATCGGTGCGCTGTGCCGCGCGACCTCGGCTGTCGGCCGAGCCGACGTGCCTTGGGCGCCACAGCGGTGCGGATGAGCTGGCCGGTACGCCGGGTTCCGCGGAAGGTGCTTCTGACCTGCTGCGATGCGGCCGTGGGGGCTCTGTGGGGGCTCTCAGTCCGCTGGGAGCGCAACGAGACCGTCGGACGCGACCCGCATCCGCTCCTCATCATCCACCCACAGGTGGGCGTACGTGGCGAGGGTCTCCTGCGGGCTCTTGTGCCCGAGCCGGTGCGCGACCGCCACAGGAGACGCTCCCCCTGCGATCAGGACCGACGCGTGGAAGTGCCGCAACTCGTGCCACCCTGTCCCCTCCTCGAGGCCGATCTTGGCGCCGGCCGCACGCCACGCGGTGGACGCCATGCCGCGGGTGATCGCTCGCCCCTGCCCGGTGGTGAACACCAGGCCCGTCCCGGGGTCGCCGAGGGCGTCTGCGGTGGCTTTCCCGATCGACACGGTGCGGACGGACGAGTCGGTCTTCAGCGGCCCCCACGCGGGGCGGGAGGAGGCCGTGGAGGTCATCTGCCGGTCGACGCGGATCTGCGCACCGAAGTCGGTGAGCGTCACTCGGTCCCAGGTGAGGCCACGGAGTTCCCCGGAGCGGAGGCCAGACGCCGCTGCGAGGACGGCCATGCGCTGGTACGGCTTCCACAGGGCGTCGATGAGGTGCTGGACCTGCACCACGGTCATCGGGACCACAGGGAGGGTCTCGATGGCCGGGAGGTTGATCTTCCGGCACGGTGACGTCGGGATGCGGCGCTCCTCGACCGCGAGGGAGCAGATCCCGGCGAGGTAGATGTACGCGACCCTCACGGTCGCTGGCGCGAGGGACTTCGTCCATTCAGTCACGGCCGCTTGGATGGTCGTGCGGTCGATCGCGGACAGCGGCTTGTCCCCCAGGGTCGGCAGGATCGTGCGGTCCAGCCGCCGGCGGACCACCGCGAGGGACGTGGCCCGCTGGTGGACCTGCTCGTCGTACCACCGCTCGGCCATGTCCCGCAGGGTGATCGCGGCGCGCTCGGGGGCGATGTACGTCCCGGACCGGAGCTCGACCCCGACGGTCTCGAGGTGTGCTTCGGCGGCGTCCTTCGTCCGGAAGGCACGCTTGCGGCGGCGGCCGTCGACCTCGTGCCAGACGGCCAGCCACCTCGAGCCCTGCCCGTGGCGGGGGCCCTTGACCTTCCGCCCGGTCGGGCCGGGGACCATCCAGCGGTCCTCGACGTGCGCCACGGGTCAGTTGCCGTCGAGCTCGAGGGTGAGCTGCTCGCCGCCAGCGATGTGGTCGACCACCCGCACGATCGTGTACTCGGTCTTGAGGCCCTCCGGTGTTCGCGTCTGCACCGTCCGCACTTGGGCGTGGATGATGTCTGCCTTCCCGAAGCGCTCGATGCCCTTCTCGACGCGGTCGACGAACGCATGATCCTCGACGCGAACGAAGAACCGCGAGAGGCCGTTGCTGACCTTCCACTTCCCGCCGCGGCGGAACGTGATGTCCATGGGCTGCAGCATCATCGGCTCGGTTCGGTCGAGGAGAACCGTCTCGTCGGGTCCTGCGACATCGAAGGCCGCTCGGTCGCTGGACTCGACGACCGTGGTCGTCCCGCGGTGGGCGATAGCGAAGGTCTCCACGCCCTCGTCGGCGAGGGGCTTGACGGCGTCGCGCAGTCCGATCATGACGCGGCCGTCCTGGTAGACGACCCAGGAGGCGTTGGTGGTCTCGAAGACCGTCCCGTCGGGGAAGGTGAGCCTGACGAGTGGAACGTCGGTGTCGCTCGTCGTCGGTACCGCCGCCGCAGTCGGCTTGCCTCCATGACGCAGGCGAAGCACGGCGATCGTCACAGCACCGATCACCCCGCCGACGATGTCCTTCACGGCGAGAGCCGCGGTGACCTCTGGGCCGGAGAAGACCGCGACGGCCTGCCGATAGAGCTCCGGGAGGTCGCGCAGGATGAGGTTGACGTCGAAGGATGCCGCCTCGGTGGCCTGGACCTCGAGGCGTACCGGGTAGTCCGGGGCGATGATCTGCTGGGCGCGCTCGACGGCGTCCGCGAACCCGAGCAGTGCCGGCGCGAGGTCCCTCACGCTCATGCGGTGCGTCGCCAAGGCGGGCCCGTCGTACAGGACGGTGAACTCCTCGCTCACTCTCGACCTCGCCATGCGCTCATTCTGTCTCCAACCACTGTCATCGGATCGGTCCCGCCCTCGACGTGCGCCACGCACTACCTCCTACTGGTCGCGGCGCGATCGCCGGGTCTCCCCGGTCACCGCTTCCGGCTCCGTCGCCCGCGCGGCAGACGAAGTCACTCGCCGCCCCCCACCGGCTTCCCCTGCGGTTGACGCCGGGTCGTCGCCCGTCTCCTGGCGACGCATCACCTCGGCGACGTACTGCGCGGTGAGGTCGATGTTGGTGGTCATCTGGGACAGGCCCATGACGAGGACGATGAGCCCGACGAAGCCGGCGAGGGCAGCGAAGATGAAGAACCCAGATCCGGCGTCGCGGCTCCCGTAGAGGGACATCGAGCTTGAGATGGCCGCTTGGCTGCCCATGACCGCAGACGCCCCGCCCGCGACGAGCAGCAGAACTCCGGTCACGACCATCCCCGTGGACCGCGCGTACCTCGAGTGGTCGATCCGTGGACGAACAGGCGTGCTCATCTCTCCCCCTTCGCGATCCGCGCGTAGAACGTGCCGCAGGTGATGCACTGCACTCGTTGCTTGACCGCCTTCGCCGCGACCAAGCCGCCCGCGCCGCCGGTCATCACGGTTGCCGTGCCGACCTTCATCCGCTGCCCGACCGTCCGGCGCGCCTTGAACTGGACGCCCCCGCACTTCGGGCAGCGCGGCGCTCCGTCCGAGGTGTCGAGCCGCGGGGGCTCGGCCTTCGTCTTCGCGCGAGCCGGCCCCTTGGACTGTGCCCCTCGGATCTCCGCCTCGGTGTACTGACCGTTCGGCTTGCCCGAGGTCGGCGTCCGCTGCATCTCCGCCAACTCTCGCGCGAGACGCTCCCGCCCGAAGTACGCGATCACCGCGATCACCAAGACGGTGATGCCGACGACGACCCAGACCATCGCTGCCCCCCTCTACACCGCGACGCGCCGTCGGTGGCGCTGCCTGTCCCGTACCGCGCGCGCTCGGACGAGCGCCGCTGGTGCGTACTCCCATGCATCGGCACGATCGAGCAACCCGTTGAGCACCTGGTAGTGCCGCACCGGCGTCAGCCCGAGGCCGCGGATCGCGTCCTCCTTCGCGCCGGCGTACTTCCACACCCGGGACTCGAGGTCGAGCACAGCGCGCTCGGTGTCCGTCAGGCCGTTCACGCGCCCCGCTCCTCTCGGTCGATCCGCGCCTGGATGTGGTCGCGCTCGGCATCGGTGAGCGCGGAGAGGCGGCGCCGCAGCACCGGCACGGTGACGCCGAGGTGCTCGGCGACCATCTCCGGGTCGAGCGGATGGATGCACAGCGCCTCGGCGATCGCCTCGACGTCGTCGAGGAGTCGGTGCGCGGCGATCTTGTCGGCTTCGAGCTCCTGCCGTCGGCCGAACCACCCGCCCTGCGGCCGGTGGGTGCGGTCCATGTGCACGAGCTCGTGTGCCAGTGCGCAACGCCGCCCGCGGGCGTCCAGGGAGCGGTCGAGCAGTACGACGCGCTCGGAGGACACCCAGGCGCCCTGAGCGGGTGCGAGGTCGCACCGGTGGATCAGGACGTCTGGGTATCGCTCCGCGGCGTCAGCCCATGGGCTGTACGTCACTCACTCCCCCATCGTTCGACGAACCTCTCGCGCCACTTCGAGCGCCTTCAGCCTCGCCGCGGCGATCACGAGCTCACGATCGCGCTCGGGGAGGTCCGACAGGTCGATGTCCAGCAGCACGCCATCTGGAGTGTCTGACGTGGCACTGACATCGGGGAGAGTGCCCCGTCCGGCGAGCACCTCGGCGATGGTGCCCGCCGGCCACTGGAAGTAGCGCTCGATCTTGCCTTGGGTCGGGGACTTGGGCTTACGCGCTCCCAACAGGAGGTCGGTGAGCGTTCCCGGGTCGATGCCGATCTCTCGGGCCAACTGACCAGGCGTCATGCCCAGCCGAGCGAGCTCGGCGTTGATGGCGCGCTGGACGTCTTCAAGGCCGGCCATGGTGGTCCTCGCTTGGTCGTCATGGATGGAACTGTGTGACAGAACACCAGGGAACATCAACCAGGCCACAGCCGTACACAGGGCCACTTCGCGGGAACACACCGGTGTGATTCACGGACTGCAGGGGTGTTTGACCTGCACTAACGCGCAGATGGGTGACGACTTCCCCAGTGACCGTTGACGTGTTCCCTGATGTTCCGTAGTGTCCGTGGCATGAACCAGAACAACCCGGTCGGTCTAGACCCGGAGTGGGTCCGGATCGGCGAGACGCTCCGGACGATCCGGGAGAGCCGGGGACTGCTGCTCGGAGAGTGCGCCTCCGCGATGGACATCTCCTACGCGTACCTCTCCAACATCGAGGCCGGGCGCAAGCGCCTCACCCCGCGGCTCCTGACGCGGGCCGTGGAGGTGCTGGGCGTCCGCCCGATCGCGATCATCCGGCCCGGCTACTTCGAGGACGCGGCCTGATGGCCCGCCTCGTCCTGGTCCGTGCGCCGACGCCGGACCCGACCCCCGACCCGGAGCCGCCGGCGTCCGCCGCGGCCGTCCCGACCTACCTCGTCCGCCTCGCGGCCTGACCAAGGAGCACGACGTGAGCACCGACCTGATCCAGCACGCGTTCCACGGCCAGGCCGTGCGCGTCATCACCGACGAGCACGGCGAGCCCTGGTTCGTCGCAACCGACGTCGCACGCATCCTCGGCTACGCCGCGGCGAAGGACATGACCCGCTCGCTCGACAACGACGAGAAGGGTGGGCGTCTCGTGCCCACCCCTGGCGGACGGCAGGAGGTCGCCGTCATCACCGAGCCTGGCCTCTACCAGGCCATCGCTCAGCGCCAGACCGGCCGCATGGCTGACGAGCGGCAGCGAGACGCCGTCCGCGCCTTCCAGCGGTGGGTGACGCACGAGGTCCTCCCGGAGATCCGCCGCACCGGCTCCTACGCGATGCCGAAGGACTACCCGTCGGCGCTGCGCGCGCTCGCCGCCGAGGTCGAGTCCCGCACGGCGCTCGAGGCCAAGGTCGAGGCCGATGCCCCGAAGGTCCTGTTCGCCGACGCGGTCGCGACGTCGCACACCGACATCCTCGTCGGCGACCTCGCGAAGATCCTCAAGGGCAATGGCGTCGACGTCGGCGCGGTCCGGCTGTTCGCGTGGCTGCGGCGCGACGGGTACCTGATCCGCCGCGAGGGCACCGACCACAACATGCCGACCCAGAAGTCGATGAACCTCGGCCTCTTCCGCATCAAGGAGACCGCGGTCACGCACTCCGACGGCCGGGTCTCGATCTCGAAGACCCCGAAGGTCACCGGCAAGGGCCAGACCTACTTCGTCAACCGGTACGCCTCGCGCGCGCTGGCGGTGGCGTCGTGAAGGCGCTCCTGACGGTCCACGAGGTCGCCGAGGTCCTGCAGATCAACCCGGAGACCGTCCGGGTCATGGCCCGCCGCGGGGACCTCGCTTCCGTCCGCGTCGGACGCGGCCGCACCGCCGCGTACCGGTTCACCGAGGCCGCCGTCGAGGCGTACCTCGCCTCCCACCAGACCGCGCCCGCGGCCTGACACCCAGCCTTCCTGACCAAGGAGAACCCCGATGGACCCGAAGCACGTCCCGTACCCGGAGGCGGTGAGGCAGTGGGGGCGCGGACGCCCGCCGCTGTCCCCGACGTTGATCGACCGCTACCCCGCCGCCAAGGTCTGGCCGTCGCGCCGTGGCCGCCCCGCGCACCTGCGGATCAGCACCCAGACCGCGACGCAGAACCTCCGCGAGCTCACCGCTCACGCCAAGGCGCCGGGCGCCGGCGCGAGCCTCCGCACCATCACCCGGGCGCTGTACGACGCGCCGCTGGGCAGGCACGGCATCCGGACGATTCCGGCGATGGCCGCGAACGTCGTCGCGCACCGCGAGCACTTCGCGGTCGGCCCTTCGGAGGTGGCGGCGTGAGCGGGCACCTGGCCCGCGCGGCCCAGCGTGTCCGCGGCGCCCTGTCCGCCCGCGGGCGCGCCGCCCTGGACCCGAACGGCCTGGCCGAGGCGGACTACGAGGCGGCCGCGGCCCGCGCGGCGCGCGTGGAGGCGGCCCGGCAGGACGACCTCCTGCGAGGTGCGCTCGCCACCGGGACCGTGCAGGTCGACGGGAAGCCGGTGACCCCGTGAGCGCCCCGATTCAGCCGCCGTTCGCCACGCCGCCCGTCCCGACGGTGACTGCGGAGCAGCGCGCCCGCGCCATCGACGCGCTGCACCGGCTGGAGTGCACGGACCCGGAGTGCAAGGCGACCTTCGACGCGGAGCGTCGCGTGGACGCCGCGCTCGCCGCCCTCGGCATCGGGGTGACCTCATGATGCTCGACGACCTCGCCCAGGGCCCCGAGGACCGCGACCTGGACGCCGAGGAGGCGGAGCTCGTCGAGGACCTGTGGGAGCAGGAGCCGTACGACCCCTTCGACCCGTACGAGCACCAGGACTACGGGTGGGGCGACCTCGGGGGTGCGGCGTGAAGACCGTCGACCCCAGGGCCGGACGCCTGTGCTCGCACTGCAACTACCAGCGGCAGGCGAACAACCGGGCGCACTGCGTGTCCTCCACCTGCTCGTGGTGGGTCTGCCTGCGCTGCGGTGCCTCGAACGACGCCGCGGGCAACAACTCGAAGTCCGACTCGCAGGGGCGGGCCAAGGCGGGGAGCGCGCTGTGACGTTCTCCGACCTCACGCCCGAGCAGCGTCTCGCCGCGGCCCGCGAGCACGTCGCACACGCGGTTGCCCAGGCGGGCCTCGACGCGACCGTCACCACGACCCAGGTTCCCGCGATCCGCGTCGAGGTCACGGACCTCATCCGCCGCCACTCCCTCGCCGGCGTCGTCACCGACGGGCGCCCCATCACCCGCGAGGTCATCTACACCACCGGTCAGCCCACGGAGATCCTCACCGGCTGGTCCCGGATCGACCCCGCCGTCCAGGTGTCTCTGGTCGGCCCCACCCCCAGGAGCATCGCGTGAAGATCGTCGAGCTGACCGCCGAGAACGTGAAGCGTCTCGTCGCGGTCGACATCACCCCCGACCCGCACGTGCAGGTCATCTCCGGGCGCAACGGCCACGGCAAGACGTCCGTCCTCGACGCGATCTGGCTCGCGCTCGGCGGCGGGACGGCGGCGAAGGCCACGGCCCGCCCGGTGAGGGACGGCGCGGACACCGCGCAGGTCCGTCTCGACCTCGGCGACTACGTCGTGACCCGGACGTGGTCCGGGGAGAAGTCGACCCTCAAGGTCGAGTCCGCGGACGGCGCCCGGTTCTCGTCTCCGCAGTCGCTGCTGGACGGGCTCGTCGGGCGGCTGTCGTTCGACCCGCTGGCGTTCACGCAGATGCCGGCCCGCGAGCAGCGTGACGCGCTCCTGTCCCTCGTGGACCTGCCGTTCGACCCCGCGGACCTCGACCGGCGCCGCGCGTCTCTGTTCGAGGAGCGCACCGTCATCGGCCGTGACGTCCGGCAGTTCGAGGCGCAGCTCGCCAGCCTGCCCCCGGTCCCCGACGGCGTCCCCGAGGTGGAGGTGTCATCGGCCGAGGTCGTCGCGGAGCTCCAGGGGGCACGCGCGGTGCTCGCGGACATCGACCGCGTGACGCGAGAGGCCGAGCAGGCGCGGTCGCGGCGCGAGCAGGCCCAGGCGGCTCTCGACGCCGCGCAGGCCGCGCTGGACGAGGCGATCGAGGCCGAGGACCTGGTGCGGTGGCGCGTCCAGGCACTCCCTGAGCCGCCCGACACCCAGTCGATCGAGGCGCGGCTCGCGTCGCTCGACGACGTGAACGCCGCCGTCCGGGCGCGCAGGGAGCGCGAGCGCGTCGCCGAGGCCGCACGTGAGGCGCGGGACGCATACGACCAGCGGACGGCGGACATCATCGCCCTCGACCGCGAGAAGGAGCTCGGGCTCTCGTCCGCGACGTTCCCGATCGACGGCCTCGGGTTCGACGACGACGGCGTCACCTACCGCGGGGTGCCGTTCTCCCAGGCGTCGTCCGCCGAGCAGATCCGCGTCTCCCTCGCCATGGCGATGGCGCTGAACCCGAAGCTCCGCGTCATCCGGATCCTCGACGGGTCGCTCCTCGACGCCGAGAACCTCGCGCTCGTCCAGCAGATGGCCGTCGAGAAGGACTACCAGGTGTGGATCGAGCGGGTGTCCGACGGGAACGGCGTCGGCGTGGAGATCACCGACGGGCGGGTGGCGGCATGACCACCATCCGCCTCGGCACCGAGAGCGACCTGACCCGCGAGGACCTGGCCCCGGGCTCTGCCGCCTGGACGCGCCTCGTCACGGCGTCGAAGGTCGCGGCGATCTTCGGGGTCGCGAACCCGAGCTACTCCTCGGCCCGGGCGCTGTGGCACGAGATGCGCGGCGACGTCCCCCGCGTGGAGGGCGACCCCACCCCGGAGCAGGAGCGCGGGCACCTTCTCGAGCCCGCGGTCCTGGAGTGGTGGCGGCGCCGGCACCCGGAGTACACGACGTTCGACGACCAGCATGTCGCGACCCGCGACGACCTGCGGTGGGCGATCGCCACCCCGGACTGCCTCGCGTCGGGTCCCGTCGCTCCCCCGGCGGTCGTGGAGGCCAAGACGGTCGGCCGCCCGGACGACGAGTGGGGCGAGCCCGGCACCGACCAGGTCCCTCCCCGGTACCTGCTGCAGGTGTTCTTCCAGATGCTCATGACCGGCGCCCGCATCGCGTACGTGCCGCGCCTGGGCCCGTTCCTGGAGTTCGAGGAGTTCGTCGTCGAGTACGACGAGGCGGTGGCCGCCGCGGTGGTCGAGCGGTGCCGGGAGTTCTACGAGTCGCTCTCCGGTGACGTCCCGCCGCCGATGGACGGGTCCCCGGCAACGTTCGCGGTGATCCGCCGCATGTACGACGGCCTCGACCGCGACCTGACCGTTCAGCTCGACCCGCAGCTCGCGCACGACTTCGTCTCGGCGAACGCCGCGCTCAAGGCCGCCGAGACCGAGCGGCAGCGCGTGGTGTCGCTCGTGCGCGAGGAGATGGGCGCCGCCCGCATCGCGAAGTGCGGGGACGTCCCCGTCGCGCGCCGGCAGGGCGCCCGCGGCGGCATCTCCGTCGTCTGCCTGCCGAAGTCCACCGCCGCCCTTCCGCCGCTGACCGAGAGGAGCGCCGCAGCATGAGCACAGACGTCGCCACGACCGAGCGCGCGTCGACCGCCCTGACCATCGCGGACGACCAGACCCGGTTCACGTCTCAGCAGGTCACCGTGCTCCGGCACCTCGGGGTGGACGGGGCGGACGAGGACGACCTCGACGTGTTCTTCCACGTCGCGAAGCGCACGAAGCTCGACCCGTTCGCCAGGCAGATCTACATGATCGGCCGCAACACCTACGACCAGCGGCAGGACCGCTGGGTGACGAAGCAGACCATCCAGACGGGCATCGACGGGTACCGGCTCATCGGCCGGCGCGCCGCGGACGCCGCCCGGGCGCGGATCTCCGTCAGCGCCCCGGAGTGGGCGCACGAGGACGGGTCCTGGCGTCCGGTGTGGATGAAGGCGTGGGGGTCGCCGATCGCGGCTCGCATCACGATCACCCGTGACGGTGAGCCGTTCACCGGGGTGGCGCTGTTCGAGGAGTACGCGCAGACGAAGCGCAACGGTGACCTGACGTCGATGTGGGCGCAGCGCCCGGGAGGGCAGATCGCGAAGTGCGCCGAGGCCCTGGCATGGCGGCTCGCTTTCCCGCAGGACCTCGCCGGCGTGTACGTCGAGGAGGAGCTGCAGCACGCCGACCGTCAGGAGCCCGAGCATCCCGCGACGGGCGCAGGGGTCGCGGGTCTGCGGGACATCGTCCAGCCCCCCGCTCCCTCTCCGGCGGACGAGGAGCCGGTCGACGCGGAAGTCGTTGAGGAGCCCGCCGCGCCGGCACGAGACTGGGCGGGCGAGGCCGAGGCGCTCGACGACGTGACCGCGCTGCGCTCCCTCTACGCCGAGGCCGCGGCCGCGGGCGCGACCCGTGAGGAGAAGGCCGCGATCGCCCGCCGCGGCGTCGCGGTGTCAGCAGGTGGTCAGTCGTGAGCCTGCCCACGCCGACAGAGGTCGTGCTGCAGCTCTCGGACCTCGCCCGGGCGCTCGAGGCGAAGACCGTCGAGATCGCCCGCCTGGACGAGGAGGCGGTCCGCGCGAAGTCGCGGTTCGAGGTGTCGTTCGCGCGGTCGTTCCTGTCCTCCGAGGGCGCGATGGACGCCCGCAAGCAGCGGGCGGTCCTCGCGACGGCGGACGCGAAGCTCGACGCGGAGATCGCCGAGGCGAAGGTCCGCGCCGCCCGGGAGTCGATCCGCACGCTCCGGGACCGCCTCGACGTGGGCCGTTCGCTGAACGCTGCGGTGCGGGCGGAGTTCGCGGCGGGGGCGGTGGGGCAGCCGTGACGGGGTTCACGCGGGCGACCGTCGCCAGGGTCGTCGAGCGCGACCGGGGGACGTGTGTGCGCTGCGGCCGGCCGGTGGACCTCTCGGCGCGCGGCATCGCGTGGTCGGTGCACCACCGCCGACCGCGGGGCATGGGCGGCAGCCGCAACCCGGCCGTTTCGGCTGCGAGCAACGCGCTGACGCTGTGCGGCTCGGGAACCACGGGCTGCCACGGCGCCGTGGAGTCCGACCGGGACGCCGCCCGCCGCCAGGGCTACCTCGTGCCGCAGTGGAGGGACCCGGTCGATGTGCCCGTGCTCCACCGGGTGCACGGCTGGTGCTGGGTCGGTGACACCGCCTGGGTGCCGCTCTCGCAGGGCGAGTTGTGGATCCAGGCCGGTGAGTGGCTGGCCGACGAGGCGCGGCTGCGCGCGATCGACCCGTCCGAGGACGAGTTCATGACCCTGTCCCGCGCGGCTGCGGAGCTGTACGGGCTGAAGGCGAAGGAGGCTGCATGAGGACGTTCATCGCCCGCTACCCGGGCCCGTGTGCCGCCGAGTGCGGCGAGCGGATCAGCCCCGGCGACGACGTCGTGTACGTCGACGACCGGCTGGTTCACACCGACTGCGCGGACGGCCTGGGGCCGATGCCGACGCCGCGGGCCGTGACGGTCTGCGTGCACTGCCACCTCGTGCAGCCCTGCGACTGCGACTGACCCACTGACGCGCCCGGTCCGACCATCGCCGGCAAGCAGACACCGGACCGGGCGCCCTCCCAACCCACGAGAGGGGATCGCCGTGAGCGACCCACGCACGACCGTAGCGCCCGCGCCGGCGCCGACCATCACCTTCCAGATCGACGGCGAGACTGTCGCCGCCCACGACGCGTCCTGGTACCGGATCGCCCCGTGCGGCTGTGCCGCCGGGGTGACCGTCGTGGCCCTGCCCGACTCCAGCATGACGCCGCGGCTCACCGAGGACGACGCGTGGGACGCGTTCTACGAGGGCCGTTCGGAGCTGCGCCGCCGGGACCAGCAGGCGGGGTTCACGATGCGTCTCGGCCACCGATCCGACGTCCACAGGCTCATGGCGAAGTGCGAGCACTCCCCGCAGTGGGGTGTCGCTCCGACGCCGACGCTCGATGGGCACGAGTGGGCGACGACCGACCGCATCCCGTCCAGCCGTGACCGCCGACACCTCGTGCCCGTGGATGCGGTCATCTTCGACGCCGGGCGCCTCGGCCGCCGCGAGGCGAAGACGACGGCGCTGTGTGGTCGGTCGGACTGGTACTGGTTCCACGACAAGCCGTGGGTGAAGGACGCCCCGACGTGCCGCCGCTGCGAGGCCAAGGCCCGTGAGCAGGTGTCGGCGTGAGCGCCCCGACGTGGCCGGAGCAGCGCGCTGAGGGGTACGCGTCGGCCCGCGCGCTCGGCCGCACGATCCTGGCCGTCCTGTCCGTCGCCGCTATCAGCGCACTGCTGGGCCTGGTGTTGCTCGCGTGGCCTGCCGCCGCGGTCGAGCCGCGCTACTCCGGGAGCAGCTTGTATGCCTCCCTCGAGACAGCCAACTCTGCTCGAAGCGCCGCGACCAGCGACTCGCGGACGACGTCGCCCTGGTGCCACCGGCGCACCTCTCTCATCACCCCGATGACCTGCTGCCCCATGTCCTCGTCGACCACCATGCCCTTCGTCATCTCGGGCGGCAGCGTCGCGTTTCGTCGGGCCTGCTCTCGCTGGCATCGCCACGCCCGATTGAGCCAAGAGAAGGACAGCGCCTCGACCTCGTCGCCGATCGGGTCATCGCTCGAGGGCAGATACGTCCGCCACGCCTGGACTGCACCAACCAGACCCACCTGGACGACGAGCATTCGCTCGCGGTCCACGGGCGTCGGGACCAGTCGCCGCGTCCACGCGGCGACCTGGCCGAATGCTTCGAGCCGCCGCTGCTCGAGCCCAAGCTCTCGTTCGGCCTCGAGTTGCTCGAGGAACAACCGTCGCTCGTGCGCCAGCGTCCGTCGGAGCACCCAGACCGCGATGGCAACCGCGGCGACCGCCCCGATCAACGCGCCGAGCCAGCCGTCGAGCGACGTCGCCCAGAAGTCCACGGACGTGAACGTAGCGGAGGCGTCATGCCCATGTCTCTGAGGCTCCACCGCGACCTCTACTTTCGCGCGGCCCGGCCAAGGCGAGATGACCAGCGCAACCTGCGTGCCCTCAGAGCGCTGCGACTGTCGGCCAGTTCCTTCTTCCCGATGACGCTGAGTCGTTCCTCGAACCAGGAGTCCTTAATCGCTCCGGTCTCCCAGAGAGCGAGAGCGGCCGCGATCTCGCTACCCGGAGCGACGACAGCTTGGCGCCGCTTGGTGTGCCCCGGGAGCAACCACCACCGCTCTGCCCCCTTGAGGGCGTTCGTCGAGCTACTCACCTTCTCCATGGCCCATCTCGCCACGGCTTCGTGCTCGGCCCACTCCGCTGCCGCGAACGCGTGCACGGCTTCCAGCAGCTTCGCGGCACCGCGGCCGATGTACAGGCCGCTCCATGTCACAGCGGACAGCAGGAGATCGTTGTGCGCGGCGGCTTGGATCCGTCCGATCCTCGCGCGCCGCTCCCTCTGTGCGTTGTCCCGTCGCTCCGCCAAGCGGCTCAGGAAGAACACACCGACTGCGCTGGCCAGGGCGACCACGGCGGCGCCGGAGCTCGCGAAGAACGACGTCCAGAACTGCGGCCAGTCCACGTCACGCTCCCGCGGAGAAGTGCTCGCGGTGGTAGGTGGCGTGCGCCCAGTTGATGGCGTGTCCGGCCACAGTGCGCAGCTCGTGAAGCACCGCCCCGTCGCTGAGGCGGTGGACTTTGCCGTCTTCGAGGAAGAGGGCGCCCTTGTCGAACAGCACGTGGTCGTTCGGGCACAGACAGAGCACGTTCGACGTGACGTCAGGGCCGTGATGCGGTGCCCCGAGAGGACGGATGTGGGCGCCCTCCGCGTAGAAGCCAGCGGCGGTCTCGAGGCGGATCCCGCAGAACTGGCAGATGCCGTCGTGCTTGTCCTTGACCCACTGGGTCACCTTGCTGTTCCGCACGACGCGCTGGATCACGCTGCGGGCGCGGTCAGGGACGTCGGTGCCGTCCGGCGGAGCCGGCTCATCCCACAGCGCGCCTCCATCGGCGCGCTCGAGAACGAAGCGCCAGATCAGTGGGCCGTGCCGGGAAGGTTCCCGCCAGTGCTCGGTGACGACGTACAGCCCGTCGTACCTGTACCCGGTCGCCGGCGAGTACCGCTCGTCGCCGCCCGCACCGCGGATCACACGCACGGGATACCCCGCTTCCTCGGACCGCGCCAGAGCCAGGTTGCCCTTCGTCAGCTCCTGGTCCTTGACCTGGACACCCTTCTTGGGTCCGCCTTGCCCTCCCTCGCCGGTGTAGACGATCCGGTCGCCGTAGTCCCGGTCGTCGACGTACCCGCCCGAGACGACGATCGCGTCAGCGCCCTGGCTCGGGTCTCCCGAGATCCCGTTCATCTCGTGCCTGTGCAGGCCTGCGTGCCGGACCTCCGCGCGGCTCATGAACTCGGATGCGACGGGGTAGTCGGGGATCTCTCCGAACACGCTCGGTTGCGCCATGCGAAGCACGGTAGCGAGCCGCTCCAACATCGACGCGCAGGTCAGCGCGCCGTTCACCCATTTACCCGAAGGGACCTGGCCGCATGATCGCGCCCTACTTCGCCGACGACGCCGTGACCCTCTGGCACGGCGACGCGCTCGATGTGCTGCGCAATCTGCCAGCCGGTTCGATCGACTGCGTCGTGACGTCCCCTCCGTACTTCGGCCTCCGGGACTACGGCGTCGACGGGCAGCTCGGATTCGAGGAGACGCCGGCACTGTACGTCGAGGCGCTCGTCGCCGTGTTCACCGAAGCGCACCGCGTGCTCGCCGACGCTGGCACCCTCTGGCTCAACCTCGGCGACGCCTACGCCGGCAAGGCCAACGCCGGGCGCACGTTCACCAAGAACCGCGGCCACAACGTGCAGCCAGTCCGCTACCCGGTCCAGCGGAACATGACCGCGCACGCCCCCTACAAGTCGCTCCTCGGCCTGCCCTGGCGCACGGCCCTCGCGCTCGTCGACTCCGGCTGGACCCTCCGCAGCGAGGTGATCTGGCACAAGCCGAACCCAATGCCCGAGGCAGTCAAGGACCGTCCGACCTCCTCGCACGAGCACGTGTTCATGCTCACCAAGGGCCCGCGCTACTACTTCGACCCCGAGGCGATCGCTGAGGACGCGACCGGGCGCGCGAGCGGCAACGGGTTCGCTAGGCCGGAGTCGATCAACCGTGGGGGCGCCGGTAACGACGCCCCCTGGAAGGGGCGCGCGTTCCGCAACAGGCGGGACGTGTGGGAGATCGCCACCGTCGGGTTCCCCGAGGCCCACTTCGCGACGTTCCCCCTCGCGCTGCCCGAGCGGTGCATCCTCGCGAGCACTCGACCTGGTGGCGTCGTCCTGGACCCGTTCTCCGGGTCGGGCACGACCGGCCTCGCCGCCGCACGGCACGGGCGCCGGTTCGTCGGCATCGACCTGAACGCCGACTACCTCGACCTCTCGCTCCGCACCCGCCTACGCGACCGGACTCTCGACTTTGGGGAGGTGTCTGCGTGACCGCCCTGTCTGCGTTGGCGCTCACTCGACCAGCAGACACCCGCGGCCCCGACCGCGGCGCTGACTGGCGAGCGCGCGCGGAGTGCCTCGACACCGACCCGGCCGTGTTCGAGCCAGACGACACCCACACCCCCCGCGCTGACGAGTGGGTCCACCCGCGCTCGATCTGCGCCGCCTGCCCCGTGCGGGAGGAGTGCCTGGAGGACGCTCTCGCGCTCGAGTCGCGCGGGAGCGCCCGGTTCGGGATGCGTGGCGGTGCAACGCCGGACGAGCGGCAGTCGATCTACCGACGCCGCGGGCGCGCCACGTCGGGGAGGCTGTCATGAGGCGGGAGGCGTGTGCGCCGGAGAACCAGCCTCCGCTGGACATCATGGAGGTCACCGACGACGCCCCGCCCGACGTGATCGCTGCGGCCCGCGCGGTGTGCCAGGACTGCCCCGTGCTCGCTACGTGCGCGCCCTACGTGAAGCGCCGGGAGATCCACGGCGTTGCCGCTGGTCTGACCCACGGCGAGCGTGCGGCGTGGATGGCCCGCCACCGCATCCGGCCCGACGTCGCGGACATCGTCGACGTCACCCCGGCACGGGAGCTCACCGCCGAGATCCTCGACGACCTCCCCACCACGACCTCGGGTGACCTGCACCCCCGGGTCCGTTCCGTCGTCCTCCGCATGACGGAGGCCGGCATGACCGCGGACGAGATCGTCACCCGCCTGAACCGGGATGACGTGACACACCGCACGGTCAACTACGTCCGCCGCACCTACATGAAGGGACCGGCTCGTGTCGTCGTCTCGTGACCTCCGGATGATCCCGATCAGGTCGATCCGCCCGCACCCCAAGAACCCCCGCTTCGATCTCGGGGACATCAGCGACCTCACCGAGGACGTCCGCGACCACGGCCTGATCGAGCCGCTCGTCGTCGTGCCCGGGTCCTGGGGGAAGTCCTCCGGCCGGTGCGGGGACTGCGACCAGGTGATCGCCCGCTCCCCCGTCGGGGTGCTCCTGGAGCACTTCGCCGGCGACGTGCCGTGCCCCGGCGGGTCCGAGCCCGCGGCGGACGACTGGTTCGTCGTGGCCGGGCATCGGCGCCGTGAGGCGGCGATCGGCGCGGGCCTGTGGGAGGTGCAGTGCGTGGTCCGCACGGACCTGCGCACGACCGCCGACCAGGTCGCCCTGATGCTGCGGGAGAACGCGCACCGACGCGACCTCACCGCGCTGGAGGAGGCCCGCGGGTACGAGCAGCTCACCCTTGAGGGTCTGACCGCGACGCGCATCTCCCAGCAGGTGAAGATGCCGAAGAAGCGCGTGGACCGGCGCCTGGCGCTCCTGACGCTCGCCGAGGACGCGCAGGCGCGGCTGAAGACCGGTCAGATGACGCTCGAGGACGCCGAGGCCCTGCTTGACCTCACCCCGGAGGCCGCGGACCGTGCCCTCGCGTCCGTGGGGACGCGGGAGTTCCGGCAGGACGTCGCCCGGGAGAGGACCGGTGTCGACGAGCCCGCGGTGATCGCCGCGGAGCTCCGCAGCGCGTTCCTGCGGCCGTTCCTCGCGGGGTCGCAGCGACCACCCCGGGAGGCGCTACCACGCCTGCGCAAGGAGGCGTTGCAGACCCTCGCGGACCGGCTCCCGAAGCGCGTCGTGAAGTCGTGGGTCACGGCCCTCGGCACGGACGAGTCCGTCGTCATGACGACCGTCGACCCCGACCGGGCGCTCCTCGCCCTCGCGGTGGCGATCGAGACCGACCCTGCCGGGCAGTACGACCTGCTGCGGCTCCTCGGGTACGAGCTGTCCCCGATCGAGGTCGACCTGCTCGAGAGCGCCTGATGACCCGCCAGCACGGCCGCATCCTGACCGCGATCTGGGCCGACGACGACTTCCTCGCCCTCGACGTCCCGGCCCAGCGGATGTACCTGTTCCTGCTCTCCCAGCCCGACCTGTCGCACGCCGGCCTGCTGCCGATGCGCACCCGCAGGTGGGCGAAGAAGGTCGCCGGCGAGACCGTCGGCACGATCGAGTCGGCCCTCACCGCCCTGGAGGCTGCCCGGTTCGTCGTCGTTGACGAGGACACCGAGGAGGTGTTGCTGCGCACGTTCGTCCGGAACGACGGCGTGTGGAAGCAGCCGAAGGTCATGATGCGCATGCGGGAGGACGCCGCGCAGATCGAGTCCCCCCGGTTGCGGGAGGCGTTCGCGGTCGAGCTCGCGCGTCTGCCGCTGGATGACCTGTCGAAGGCTCCGGGTGGGCGTGGCGGTGACCTGCCGTCGCCGTTCGAGCAGGTCGCAGCCGTCGTGGATGCCCTTCGCGAGGACTTCCGGGATGCCTTCCCGATGGGTACAGGTACCCCTGCGGAAGGGTCCCCGGTACCCCCTTGCGTGCGCGCGGGCGCGCTCCCCCTTCCCCCTACCCCCGTCCCCCAGCCCCCTACCCCCGTTCCGCCTACGGCGGCGGCCGCCGACGCGTCCGCGCAGCCCGAATCGGCGCAGACGCTCATCGGGGAGTGGATCGACCACTGCGACGACCGGCCACCCGGTCGGGTCATCGGGCAGCTCTCCCGGGAGGTGAAGACCCTCCTGACCGAGGGCATCCCGTTCGAGGTCGTGCGGGCCGGGCTCGTGGAGTGGCACCGCAAGGGCCTGCACCCGTCCGCGCTCGCCTCGGTCGTCCACGAGACGCGCCGCGGCCCGAGGCGCCTGTCCCCGACCGACGGGGTCGTCGACGTCCTCGCGATGGGCGCCGAGATGCAGGCCGAGCACGACCGCCGCCAGATCGGAGCGTGACATGGACATCCAGCAGACCGCGCAACTCCTCGCCCTGATCAAGGTCGGCGACAACCGGAACGTCGACCGCACCGTCATCGCGGCGTGGCACGACCTCGTGCACGACCTGCCACTCGACGACGCGCTCGAGGCCGTGCGTGCGCACCGACGTGAGTCGACGGACTACCTGCTGCCGGCCCACGTGATCGCCGGAGTGAAGCGCATCCGCGGTGCCCGCCTGGCGGCCGCGGAGCCGCCGCTGCCGGACGTAGATCCGGACGACGTGGCGGCGTACCAGGCGCGCCGCCGGCGGATGCTCGCGCAGATCGCGAGCCCCAGCACCCTGCGACAGATCGGAGCATGACCATGGCCGGAGACACCACGATCACCGTGATCGGGAACCTCACCGCCGACCCGGAGCTGCGGTTCACCCCGTCCGGGGCGCCGGTTGCGAACTTCACCGTCGCGTCCACCCCGCGCACCTTCGACCGGAACCGGAACGAGTTCGTCGACGGGGACACGCTGTTCCTGCGCTGCTCGATCTGGCGGGAGGCGGCGGAGAACGTCGCTGAGTCGCTCACGAAGGGCACCCGTGTGGTCGTCGTGGGGAACCTGGTGCAGCGGTCGTACGAGACCCGCGAGGGTGAGAAGCGCACCGCCTACGAGCTGCAGGTGCAGGAGATCGGCCCGTCGTTGCGGTACGCGACCGCGAAGGTCACGCGCACCCAGCGGCAGGGCGGCGGCCACCAGCAGCGCGGCAGCCAGCAGGAGGACCCGTGGGCAACCTCGGGCGGGGCGTCCTCGTACTCCGACGAGCCCCCGTTCTGAGCCAACGATGACGACCCTGCTCGCGATCGACCCGGGCAACACCGCGTCCGGCTGGGCTCTGATCGACGTCGCCACGCGCCGGCCGATCGAGTTCGGCAAGACGCCGAACGGCGACCTGCGGCGCCGGATCGACACCTACGCGGGAATGCCTGGGGCGCTGACCGCGGACCGTGTGGTGATCGAGATGGTCGCCTGCTACGGGATGCCCGTCGGCGCGGAGGTCTTCGAGACGTGCGTGTGGATCGGCCGGTTCTACGAGGGCTACGCCAGCGGCCACGGAGTCACCCCGGAGCTCGTGAAGCGCCAGCCCGTGAAGCTCCACCACTGCCACTCCGCGAAGGCGAAGGACTCGAACGTCCGGCAGGCGCTCGTCGACCGGTTCGCTCCGGGGCAGCCGAACCACGGGAAGGGCACCAAGGCCGTCCCGGGGTGGTTCTACGGCTTCCACGCCGATGTCTGGCAGGCGTACGCCCTCGCGGTCTACGCAGCGGATGTCCAGGCCGCCGCAGCCCACCACACCGCCCGCACCACCCACACGAAGGAGCAGGACCAGTGAGCAACCTCGACACCACCACGCCGCCCGCGGAGCGGTGCAACGAGCGCGACGCGATGGGCTGGGCCTGCCGCCAGCACGGCATCGCCCACCAGCACCTCGTGACCATCGAGTGCTCCCGCCCCGGCGACGCCTACACCCTGTTCTCCTCCGGACCCACGCTCGACGTCCACCTCGCCGGCCGCGGCGAGCACGGAGGCACCGGCCCGTGCCTCTGCGGGTTCGACCGCCACGCGCGCGCAGAGGACGGGCGATCGCTGATCGGGTTCTCCGTCGGCGGGGGCGTCACTGGCCCGAGCTTCACGCACGTTCCCTGCGAGGAGTGCGCCGCCGCTGCCGGTGACGCGCACATCACGGGCACGCACGCCGCGATGTTCGCCGAGGTGTCCCGGTGACCGCCGACGGCCTGCACCCGGACGACCTCGGCCACAGCCTGCCGTCGATCACCACACCGCTCGCCGGCGGCACGTACCGTTCTGCGCGCGCGGGTGAGGTGGTGTCCACCGCGGCCGAGCTCGACGCACTGCTCAACGACCTGAACGACAACGGCCATCACCCGGTCGTCCTGCTGGTCGATCGGGTGGGCACGCCGGGTCTCGCATACCTCGCCGAGCACGGCGGCGACGAGGTCGAAGCGCGAGTGCTGATCGACGGCTGGTCGGAGGGCGACGACCACGACCAGCCGCTCGACGCGCGGCACTACCCCGTGACGGTCCTGTTCCGCCCGGACGCCCCGCAGCCGGCCGCGGCGGACGACACCATGCTGGAGGTCATCAGCGAGCGCGACGCCGCGGTGGAGATGGCCGACCGCCTGGCTGCCCGTCTCGCCGAGGTTCTGGGGCAGCCGGACGCGCTCGGCGAGCACTCGTCCGGCAACGACCCGTGGAGCAACGCCCTCGCGCTCACCCCGACTACGACCGCCGCCCTCGCTGCTGCCGGTGCCGCGGAGGCGGAGTGGTGCATGGACGCGTCCTGTACCCGGGACGCCCACGACCACTCGCGAAGGGACGGCTACTACGGTGACTGACGACATCGTCCAGCGGATCCGCGCCGAGGCGGACATTGCGTCTCGCGCCGGTCAGTCCGCCGCCCTGCACAAGATCGCCGACGACCTCGCCGCCCTCGCCGCTGCCGGTGCCGGGGAGGCGGTGGACCGGGAGGCGCTCGGGTCGCACATCCTCGCGACGCTGCCCGACGCGGTCTGGCAGGAAGGTTCCGACGTCATCGCCATGCACGCCGCCGACGCCGTGCTCGCGTTCCTCGCCGCCCGGGGTGACGCCGCCACGCCGACCGTGACCGCGGAGCAGGTTCGGCAGAGCCTGGCGCTGGCTGGGGAGCACGGGCGCTACGCCTGGTTCGTCCGGCGTCTCGCGGCGCTCGGTATCGAGGTCGAGGGAGGCGAGGGGGCGTGAGTGCGGTCGAGGTCGTCAAGGCCGACGCTCGCTCCCTGCCCCTGCCCGAAGCCAGCGTGGACCTGATTGTGACTTCCCCGCCGTACTGGGGTCAGCGGTCCTACGAGGACGGTGGCACGCCCGTCGCCGGGCAGATTGGACAAGAAGCGACCGTCGGCGGATACGTGGCAGCGCTGGTCGAGACGACGCGGGAAATGCTGCGAGTGCTCCGTCCTGCGGGGTCGCTGTGGGTCAACCTCGGCGACCGGTACGTCGACCGCTCGCTGTCCGGCGCGCCGTGGAGGTACGCCCTGGCGTGCACCGATGACCTCGGGCTCACGCTGCGGGCCGAGGTGGTGTGGTCGAAGCCGAACGGGTTCATCGACGCGAAGGCCCGGGACCGGGTTCGCCGCACGCACGAAACGTGGCTCCATCTGACCCGCCCGGGACGGCACTACGGGCAGCCCCGACGACTTGCGCCGACGGCCGAGTACCAGGACCGCCCGCAGTACCGCCGCGCCGAGGAGTTGTTCGCCCATGCCGGACTCACCCCCGCCCACCGCGAGGCCGTGCGTGCCGTCGGCATCATCGACAGCAGCGGCGGGACGGTCCGGTCCGGCGGTCGGTGGGACTCCGAGTCCGGGCGTCTCGCCCAGGAGGTGCGGGCAGCGCTCGGGTCCTACTACCGCGAGTTCTGCGGGTCGAGCGGCACTCCGTCCGGCGTGATCCCCGGATCGGTCCGAGAGGTCGCGGCACACCCGTTCAAGGTCCCGAAGCGCCTCGGCGTCACGGGGCACTTCGCGTCGTTCCCGGTCGAGTGGCCGCTGTGGATCATCGACGGCTGGTGCCCGCCCGGCGGCGTCGTGCTCGACCCGTTCGGCGGCACCGGCACGACCGCGCTCGCCGCCCTGGTGCTCGACCGTCAGGGGATCACGGTGGACTCGTCCGCCGACTACTGCCGGATCGCCGAGTGGCGCACCACCGACCCCACCCAGATCGCCCGTGCACGACGACTCGCCCCGGAGGCCCCCGATGCCTGACGCCCAGCCGAAGCCGACCGCCGCCGAGGTGCTGACCGCACACCAAGACGGACACGGCTACACCCACGACGACGACATGCAGTGCGCGTGCGGCACATGGGTCGGCGTCGTCGCCGGTCGCGGCCCGTTCCGAGACACGCCGGGGCGGCGCTCGCTGGCGGAGCACCAGGCGGACATGCTCGCCGCCGCGGGCTACCCGACGACACCCGAGGCCCTCGCCGAGCACAACGCGCAGGTGCTCCGGGACGCGGCGGACGAGTACGAGGCATCCCTCGACGCTCTGCGGTTCACGCCTGCGGCTGTGCACTGGCTCCGTGCCCGCGCCGCCCGGGTCGCCGTCGGGGAGGAGCCGTGACGTGCCCTCCGGGACCGTGACCGTCCCCGCGTGCGCGCCCGAGCGCGGGCTCGTCGACCTCCTGCTCGGCGAGCTCGCACGCGGCCGCGGGGTGACTGTCGACGTCATCCGCATCACCCACGGCCTACCCCCAACCTTGTACGCGCCGGAACAAGGCTCTGACCTTGTACGAGAGGAGGTGAAGTGAACGACTCCCCGCCACGCGACGCCGCGGCCGAGGCCGCGGTGCTCGGGTCAGTGCTCCAGTCCCCCCCTGCACTGACCGAGGTCGCGCCGATGCTCGCCGGCGAGGACTTCTACGACCCCCGCCACGAGCTCGTGTGGGACGCCGTGTGCGCCCTCGCGGACGCCGGCGAGGGCGTGGACCCCATCACCGTCGGGGACTGCATGCGGCGGGCCGGGACACTGGACCGGGCCGGTGGGCAGGTCGCCCTGTTCGACCTCGTGTCCGGGGTCCCGACGGTCGCGAACGCCGGCTACTACGCCAGGATCGTCCGCGAGAAGGCCGCCCTGCGGCGCCTCCTGGCGGCGGGGACACGCATCGTGCAGACCGCCACCGGGACCGACGGCGCGGCCGGCGACGTCGCGGCGGTCGCCATGGCCGAACTCTCCGCCGCGGTTCGACCAGCCACCGACGCGGAGCCCACGATCGCCGAGCAGGTCGAGGAAGCCCTCTCCGCGATGGAGGACACCGCGACCGCCGGATGGACCTGGCCCTGGACCGACCTGAACCGGGTGATGATCCCCCCGACCCCGGGGCAGTTCATCCTCGTGGCCGCCCGACCAGGCGTCGGCAAGACCGTGACCCTCGTCGACATCGCCCGGCACGTCGCCCTCCGCCACGGCCTCCCGGTGACGTTCCACACCGTCGAGATGCCCGCGACCGAGCTCGTGCACCGCATCATCTCGGCGGAGGAGCGGATCCCCCTGTCGCACATCAAGCGGGGCGAGCTGAGCCAGGACGAGTGGGCGCGGGTCGCCCGGGCGTCGCAGCGGATCATCGAGTCCGGGTTGAAGATCATCCCGGATCGGGAGAAGTCGTCGATCCCCGCGATCCGCGCCGCGATCGAGAAGCACAAGCCGGCCGTCGTGCTCCTCGACTACTTCCAGATCGCGAAGACCGACCCCACCACGCGGGACCGCCGGCAGGCGCTCGAGGAGATGTCCCGCGACATGAAGGCCCTGGCGAAGGAGAAGGCCGTGCCGATCGTCGCCGCGGCCCAGCTCAACCGGGAGTCCGTGAAGCGGGACGGCCCGCCGATGCTCTCGGAGATGCGGGAGACCGGTGCGTTGGAGCAGGACTGCGACGCCGCGATCCTCCTGCACCGGCCGGACGCCACGGAGCCGGAGTGCGACCGGGCGGGCGAGGTGGACCTGCTGATCGCGAAGCAGCGCAACGGACCCACGGGCCGGGCGACGCTCGTGCACCAGTTGCACTACTCGCGGTTCGTGGACATGGCGGCATGAAACGTGTGACAGATCCCCCCGCACCATCGGGCCATGGGAAGACCACCGGACGGCGCCGAGCCCCGCACCGTGATCGTCCACGTCCGCTTCACCCCGAAGGGCACCGAGCTGCTCGACGCCGCCCGCGGCCGCCAGTCCCGATCCCGCTACCTGCGGCGCCTCGTCCAGGAGGACGTCGAGCGCCGACGCATCCGACCCAAGGAGCAGTGATGGGCACCTACGCCTCGTCGACCGACGTGTCCTCGGACCGGTCGCGCTCGGAGATCGAGCGCACCCTCGTCCGGTACGGCGCGACGTCGTTCTCGTACGGCTGGGAGGCCGCCCGAGCGGCGATCCAGTTCGTGAAGGACGGCAAGCGGATCCGCTTCACCCTGCCTCTGCCCGACCGCAACGACCGGGAGTTCACGCACCACTCCCGCGGTGTGCGCACCGCGACGGCCGCGGAGGCGGCGTACGAGCAGGCCGTCCGGCAGCGGTGGCGCGCCCTCGCGCTCGTCGTGAAGGCGAAGCTCGAGGCCGTCGACGCCGGGATCACGAGCTTCGAGGAGGAGTTCCTCGCGCACCTCGTCCTTCCGTCGGGGGCGTCGGTCTTCGAGTCGGTGGCGCCGGCGATCGAGCAGGCGTACTCGACGGGCGACACCCGCCCGCTGCTGCAGATCGGTGGTGCAGCGTGAGAGTCCTGACCGTGAAGCAGCCATGGGCGTGGGCGATCATCCACGGCGGCAAGGACGTCGAGAACCGGACCAAGTCGCTCGGCCCGTACCGGGGCGAGGTCGCGATCCACGCCGGCCTCGGCTGGTCGGAGCTCGGCGCTGAGGACTGGGAGGTACGTCGCGCCGTCCGTTCGCTGCAGCTCGGCTGGCGTGCCGACGACGGCGAGGTGTGGGCGGCCGACTCGATCGAGCCCGACGACCCGATGTTCGTCCGCGGCGCCGCCATCGGAGTCGTCAACCGCTGGGCCGAGCACCAGTCCCGCCCCGGGTGCTGCCCGAACCTCGGCGTCCGCCCGTTCGGCGGCCCGTGGGCGATGGCCGACCAGTGGCACAGCAACCTGTCGAACCCGCGCCCTCTGCCCCGCCCGGTTCCGGCGCGCGGCATGCTCGGTCTCTGGCGCCCCGACGCCGAGCTGCTGGCCGCGATCACCGGCCAGCTCGCGGAGGTGGCGTGATGCCGGCGCCCCTCAACTTGGTAGGACAGCGGTTCGGGATCCTCACCGTCCTCGAACGGGGCGGACAGGACCGCTTCAAGGCGTGGATCTGGCGCTGCCGTTGCGACTGCGGCACCGTCGTCGACGTTCGCGGATCGACACTTCGGGCCGGGGCGACGTCTGCCTGCGCGTCATGCGCGACGAGCCGGGCGAACCTCACCCACGGCCAGAGCAAGACCGCTCTCTATCGGCGCTGGCAGGCGATGAAGGCTCGCTGCACCCAGCCCCGGAACAAGCACTACGCGAACTACGGGGGCCGCGGGATCCGCGTCTGCGGCCGATGGCTGAACTCGTTCGAGGCGTTCGCCGCCGACATGGGCCCGACCTTCGCCGAGCATCTGGAACTGGACCGCATAGACGTGGACGGCGACTACGAGCCCGGCAACTGCCGATGGGCGGATCGGGTCACGCAGCAGCGCAACCGTCGGAACAACGCGGTCATCACCCATGGGGGTCAGACCCTGACGGTGGCAGAGTGGGCGGAACTGACCGGACTGAAGCCCAACACGATCGTCTCGCGCATGAGGCGGGGATGGCCGACTGAGCGCCTCCTCGAGCTCGCGAACGCATGACCGCGAACGACGTCGTGGCCGCTCTCGCCGCGGCGACCCTGACTTACACCGACGAGGTGTCGCTGCACGAGGACATGTCCCGCGTGCTGGCCGCGGCGGGGATCGAGCACGAGCGGGAGGTGCGTCTCACCCCGCATGACCGGATCGACTTCCTCACCGCGGGCGGTGTCGGCATCGAGGTGAAGGTCGCCGGGTCCCTGGTCGCGGTGACCCGCCAGATGCAGCGGTACGCCCACCACGACGATGTCCACTCCCTGGTGCTCGTCACGACCCGGGCCGTGCACCACGGGATCCCTACCAGCCTCGGCGGCGTGCCCGTCGAGCTCTACTCGCTGATCGGACAGGGCCTGTGAGGACGTACGGCACGTACCAGCACCTCACCCAGGACGCGGCGTCCGAGCTCATCGGGAAGTACGAGCGCGCGTCGATCCCACCCTCCGGCGCGTGGGCGGTGAAGGCCGAGCCGGCCGTCACGATGCGCCTGAAGCGGACGTTCGGCCGCGTCCGCGCCACCCGCTCGGGTGCGGTGCTGATCGGGCACACCGCGGAGGTCGCCCGGGACCTCGACTGGTTCATGGAACGCTACCCGCTCACCCCCGTGGACGAGCACTCGCTTGGGCTCTTGACGGTCGGCGCGAACGAGCACCGCGACCGCGAGGAGGACGTCGCCGCGATCTTGTCCGGCACCTACCGTGCCGGGGAGACGCTGACCCTGCCGACGGTGGAGCCCCGCCCGTACCAGCAGGCCGCCGTCGACCTCCTGCGCCGTGTGGGTGGTCTCCTGCTGACCGACGAGCTCGGCCTCGGCAAGACCACCACCGCGTGCCTGAACCTCCTGCACGACGACGCCCTGCCCGCCGTCGTCGTGGCCCCGGCGCACCTCGCCGCTGCCCGGGGCGGCCGGTGGACCGACGAGTTGACCGAGCACTTCCCGCACCTGCGGTTCCACGTCGCCCGCACCACGAAGCCCTACGACCTCACCGACCGTGATGGCCGGCAGCCCGACGTCCTGATCCTCACGTACTCGAAGCTCGCCGGCTGGGTGGACGTCCTGTGCGAGTGGGCGAACTACGTGATCTTCGAGGAGGTCCACGAACTCCGCCGCGGCGCCGACACGGTGAAGGGCACGGCGGCCGCGCAGCTCGCCGACCGCGTCCGCTACCGCCTCGGCCTGACCGCCACCCCCGTGTACAACTACGCCGGCGAAGCCCACTCGATCATGCAGATCATCGCCCCCGGCTCCCTCGGCACGAGGGACGAGTTCATCCGCGAGTGGGGTCAGACGTCATGGTCGAACCACGTGAAGGTCGCCGACCCCGCCGCCCTCGGCTCGTACCTGCGTGAGCAGGGCGTCATGCTCGGCCGCACCCGCAAGGAAGTGGGCCGGGAGCTCCCGAAGACGATCAAGGTCACCCAGCTCGTCGAGTCCGACACCACCGCCCTCGACGCTGTCGCCGGCGACGCCGCCGCCCTCGCCCGCCTGATCCTCGACTCCACCACCACGTCGATGGACCGGTTCCGCGCCTCGGGTGAGATCGACATGCTCATGCGGCAAGCCACGGGTCTCGCGAAGGCACCGTTCGTCGCCGAGTTCGTCCGCCTCCTCCTCGAGTCCGAGGAGAAGATCGTCCTGTTCGGGTGGCACCGCGCCGTCTACGACATCTGGCTCGACCGCCTCGCCGAGTTCCACCCCGTCCTCTACACCGGGACGGAGTCCCCGAACCAGAAGGGCGCCGCCCTCGACGCGTTCAAGAACGGCGACGCCCGCATCCTGATCATGTCCCTACGCTCCGGGTCCGGCGTCGACGGCCTCCAGAAGGTCGCCCGCGTCGCCGTGTTCGGCGAGCTCGACTGGTCCCCGCAGGTCCACGAGCAGGGCATCGGCCGCCTGCGCCGCGACGGCATCGACGAGCCCCCGGTCGCGTACTTCCTCGTCTCCGAGGAGGGGTCGGACCCGGCGATCGCGGAGGTGCTGCAGGTGAAGCGTCAGCAGGGCGAGCAGATGGTCTCCCCGGACGGGCGGCTGTTCGAGAACGCGACCGCGGACCTGAACCGCACCCGGATGCTCGCCGAAGCCGCCATCGCCCGGGCGGGAGGCGCTCCGCGCTGAGCGTGTCAGACCCCCGCGGCAGACTCTCGACATGGGAACCGTGAGACGGAACGGAACGTGCTCGTACTGCGGACACCGCACGACCCGAATCGGCTACGAGCCCGGCTACCACAACGGCTGGTGGGAATGCGCCGGCTGCGGCATCCGGTGGGCCGTGGGGCGCCCGCACCCCGGCACGACCCAGCGGGCGCGCGCTCGTGCACGTGCGCAGCGCGCCGCCACGACCAACCGCCGCGGGTGGACCTGGTAGGACCGCACGCGAACCAGCCACGCCGGCCAGCAGCCGAGCAGTACGGTCTGAGCACCCGCACCGGACCGCCAGGAGGAAGAACCGTGCCCACGTACACCGTCGCGACCACGCTCCGCGCCGAGCATGTCCCCACCAAGGCCCTGTCGGAGATCCTCAGCCGGTCCGAGGCCGAGGGCTGGGACCCCGAGGTCGATTACGTCTCCGGCCCCGGGTCGGTCCTCACGTTCGAGGTCCGCGCGACCAGCTTCGACGACCTGCTCGCCACGCTGCGCGCCATCCACGAGACGATCGGCAACGCTTCGGCCTGACACGCTGCGCCGCCAGCAGCGACAGCGCCAACCCGCCGGTGGACACCGGTGATCGGGGGCAATCTTGAGCCGGTACAACGACGGGCTGAGCCGGGAGCAGGAACTGGCCTGGATCAGCTCGCAAGATGAGGCTCGCCAACTCCTCGCCGCCGGGGTCCACACCCTCCGCGGATCGAAGTTCATGGACCCCGTCCGCGAGTCCGTACTCACAAACTGGGCCATGGGAGCCGAGAAGCTCCTGAAGGTCGCTCTCGGGCTGCATAGCCTGTCGCAAGGCAGGCAGTGGCCGTCGCAGAAGGAAATGAAGGAGTACCGACACCAGATCGAGAAGCTCGACGCTCAACTCATGAGCGCGGTCGACGCGTGGATGCAAGACGCGCCCCGAAGTCCCTACCTGTCCGCCGTTGTGGCACGGGTCAAGGACGACCCGGCGTGGCCAAGACTGCGCGCGGCCCTCGGGCTCTACGGAGACCAAGGCCGATTCCGGAACCTCGACACACTCACCGGCACGCCCCAAGCGCACGCCAGCCCGTACGAGGCTTGGGAGGAGGCGGTGCAGATCGCTTGGCGCAACTCTGCCCGAACTGCCCGCTGGTGGTCGAAGGACTGGGGCGCCATGAGCCAGAGCGAGTTCGACGAGATGTCGCTCGCCGTCCATGCGGCCGTCACCGACTCCATCGTGAACTGGTGGTTCATGATCACTCGCCTCGCCCGCCATGGATTCCTCGGAGAGCGCGGTCGTGTCTTCGGAGCCGACGCAGAGCCCCAAAACGCACTCCCCCGCATCGAAGTTCCTGACCCGGACTACTGACTCTCCCGCCTGACACCCCCCACCAGACACTCGGGGCATGCCCCGCCGCGCCCCGGACATGTGGTCCGACGACCCCGTGCAGTGCGCGAAGTGCGGACAACCCCATGCAACGAAGGCTGGCGGGCCGTCCTGCTCCGCGCACCGGCGCGACGGCCAGCCCTGTGGGAACGACCCGATGCACGGGCAGTCGAAGTGCCGGATGCACGGCGGGAAGTCCCGGGGTGCGGAGGCGAACGGTGAGCGGCGTCAGCAGGAGGCCGCGGCGTTGGCGGCTGCGACGACATACGGCCTCGCGGTCGACGTCTCCCCTACCGACGCACTGCTCGAGGAGGTCCGGTGGACGGCCGGGCACGTGCAGTGGCTCCGGGCACGCGTGCAGGAGTTGGAGCAGCAGCAGCTCGTGTGGGGCACGACCAAGACGAAGACCGAGGCGGCCGGCGGCATGCGGATCACGTTCGGTGGTCGGGAGGCTGACGACGAGGACGAGCCGGGTCTGGTCGATGTCGGGTCGGTGCCGACGTCCGAGGTGATCCAGGCGGCGGCGCCGTCGATCTGGCTGGACCTGTACGAGCGGGAGCGCAAGCACCTCGTGGTGGTGTGCGCGGCGGCGATCAAGGCTGGGGTGGAGGAGCGGCGGGTGCGTCTCGCCGAGCAGCAGGGCGAGCTCGTCGCCGGAGCCATCCGCGCCATCCTCGCGGACCTGGGGCTGACGGCGGAGCAGGAGGCACTGGTGGCTGAGGTCGTTCCTCGGCACCTGCGGGTCTTGGCGGGCGGCGCGGCGTGACCCGGCGCTTGCCCTCCGGCACGTCCTTCCACGTCCCGGCCGTCCACACTGCAGCGCCGACCGCGAGCAGGACCACGCCGACCCACATCACCCACGGCGAGGGCGTGAACGGCGCCGAGAGCGCAGCGAGGGTCCCGACGAACGTCACCGGCCGGCCGATGTCGATCAGGTCATCGTTCGTCGCCCTCTCCGCTCGGTTCGCCATGCGCGCGACGCGCTCGTCGATGCTGTCCTCGAGTCGGTCCCTGGCGATGCCGGGGGCGAGCCGGTCGCGGATGTCGAGGTCCTGCAGCAGCAGGTCGCGCTTCGTGCGGCGCCGTGCGGCGTGCCAGGACGCGGCGGCGATGAGGAGGGTCGCGGCGATGCCCGCGGCGGCGAGCCACTGCTCGGAGTTCACGTCGGCACGGTATCGGCCGACCAGGGGTTTCGTGTGACGGTTCTGGCCTGGGCTGAGCACGCCGCCCGCATGTTCGAACCCACCCCCACCGCCGCCACCTGGGCCGAGACCGCACGCCCCGAGCAACTCCCACCACCCGGCGACTGGCAGACCTGGCTCATCCTCGCCGGCCGAGGGTGGGGCAAGACCCGCACCGGCGCCGAGTACATCGCCGACCTCGCCCGCACCTACCCGGGCGCCCGCATCGCCCTCGTCGCGGCCACGTTCGCCGACGGCCGCGACACCATGGTCGAAGGCGAGTCCGGGCTCCTCGCCGTCCTCGACGACACCGAGCTCAAGGGCGGCACCCAGGACGAAGCGTGGAACCGGTCGATGGGCGAGCTGTTCATGCGCAACGGGTCCCGGTTCAAGATCTACTCCTCCGAGCGCCCCCGCCAGCTCCGTGGCCCGCAGCACCACTTCGCGTGGTGCGACGAAGCCGCCGCCTGGCTGGACGCCGCGAAGGGCACCGCGAAGGACACGACCTGGTCGAACCTCCTGTTCGGGCTCCGGCTGCCCGCGCAGGGGAAGTGGCCGGCGGGGTACCGCACCCGCATCGTCGTCACCACGACCCCCCGGCCGGTGCCGCTGATCAAGGTCCCCGACTCCGTGGCGGAGCGGGAGCCGCACCGCGCAGGAATCATCCAGCGCCCCTCCACCGTCACGACCCGCGGTAAGACGTCGGACAACCTCGCGAACCTGTCCGAGGAGTTCCGCAAGGAGGTCATCGACCCCATCGCCGGGACGTCCCTCGCCCGGCAGGAGCTCGACGCGGAGATCCTCGAGGACGCCGACGGCGCCCTCCTCACCCGCGACCTCATCGACCGGAACCGGGTCCTCGTCGGGGAGATCCCCACGTTCTCCGCCTCGGTGATCGCCGTCGACCCCGCCACCACCACGAAGGAGTCGTCGGACGAGACCGGGATCGTCGTCGTCGCCCTCGGCGCGGACTCCGACGGGTACGTCCTCGACGACCAGTCCGGGAAGCACACGCCCGACGACTGGGGCATGACCGTCTGGACCACCGCCCTGCGTTGGGGCGTGTCCGCTGTGGTCGTGGAGGACAACCAGGGCGGGGACATGTGCGAGCACGTCCTCATCACCACGTGGGCCAAGGCGTCCGCCACCTACCTGCAGCAGCACCGCCGCATGCCCGTCCGCCCCCCGATCGTCCGCGTCCACCCGTCCGGGCCCGGGCAGGGCAAGTGGGTGCGAGCACAGCCGATCCGCGCCCTGTACCAGCAGGGCCGCATCCACCACGTCGTCGACCCCGACGTCATCGACCTATCGATCCTCGAGGACCAGGCGACCGCCTGGACCGGGGACCCGAAGCAGAACTCCCCGGACCGGGTCGACGCCGAGGTGCACGGGCTGACGTGGCTGATGTACCCGCAGCAGCGCGCGGTCAAGGGGAAGAAGCAGCCCGCCGGCCGGGGTGGGCAGCGGTGGGCAGGGATGCGCGGCCGTTAGCCGAGGAAGCGTGAGGTGACGTCGCCGTTCTCTTCAGCGATCCGCGCAGCACGGGCCTCTTCTGCCTCCTTGGCATCGAGTTGGGCGAAGTACTCGCGTTCCTCGCGCTTCTCGGCTTCCCCATCCCAGCCGAGCACCCTGAATCGCCTCCGCCGGCCGGTACCGTCCATAACCGACCTCAGCGATTTCTGGATGTCCATCAGGGCCGACGCCGCGTGATGGATCGAGCGCTGGCGGAGGTATCGGCGGCCCTTGTACGCCGACCAGTCGAGATCCGCGGTGGTCTCGCGGCGTCCCCCTCCACGGTTCTCGTCGAACCGGATGACGACCCGGTGGAGATTCTCTTCCTCAAGCTCAGAGTTCATTCGCGAGTACGCAAAGTCCCATGTCGTGCGCCACTCTTGCCCGGGAGCGAGGTAGGGGATTGCGGTCGGAAACCACACCGCTTCCACAGTTCCTCCGGACCCGGTCGTTCGCCGCATAGGTGGACTCGACTCCACCGTCACGTTGCGCGCCGGCGTGGGGCCGAAGTTCCGGATCGCGAACTCGATCACCTCCGGCTGGTTCGGGTTGGACTCCATGATCGCCACGACGTCAGGCTGAGCCTCCTCCCAGCGCGCTCTCGCCGCCGTGCGGAGCTGCAGGACGACGAGCAGGGCGGCGCCGACTGCGACAGCGACGGTGGCCCATGTACCGACCGCCGCGACCGCGTCCGCGTCGCCGCTAAGGAAGTCCCTCCAGAGGTTGCCCCAGTGCATGCAGCCATCGTGCCAGCGCTGGGTTCCCCGCGGATTGCGATTCTCACTCGGCGTTGGCACCCCCGTGCCCACGATGACCCCGCCAGGCCATCGACCCGGGGAGCAGCAGCGTGCGGGACTACGTGCAGGACCAGTGGGCGCCCCTCGCGCACATCCCCGAGCTCACCGAGAACCGCCGCCCCTCGTCCGCGATCGCACCCACGTGGATCGACGACGTCGACGCCCGCCGCCTCACCGCCTACCGGGTCCTGTCCGCGATGCGCGACAACACCCGCCGCTACTGGCTCCCCGAGTCGATGTGGGCGCGAGAGGTCCGTGGCCGCGGGCAGGGCCTCGACATCTCCGAGGCACCCGCCGCGTCGTACCGCGAGTACGGCGACGCCGCCCTGCTCGTCGACACCGCCCGGGCGCTGCTCCTCGGCGACGACCAGACCATCGGCTACCCCGAAGGCACCCCGGACGCGTTCCAGACGTGGCTCGACGAGTGGATGGTGAAGGAGCGGGTCGAGCAGAAGCTCCTCGAGGGCGAGGAGAACGCGATCGGCGACGGCGACGGGGTGTTCGTCCTCGGCTGGTCGGCCCCGAAGACCCGCCCGACGCTGCGCGTGTACGACCCGGGGTTCTACTTCCCCGACGAGCAGACGACCGTCCCGGGGTGGGAGGACGACGAGTTCCCGCCGATCGTGCACGTCGCGTGGGAGTGGATCGACCCGGACGGGAAGACGTGGATCCGCCGGCAGACGTGGCGCCTCACCCCGCTGGGCGCCCCGGTGTCGGCGCCGTGGGGTGGGACGCGGGCGTGGACCTGCCTGTACCGGTCCGTCGACTACGACGCCTCCGAGCGGCTCCCGAAGGCCACCGTGTACTCCCCCGAGCTCACCACGAAGCCGTACCGCCGGATCCTCACCGGTGGGGAGCCGGACGTGGACGGGTGGGTCGACATGGGCGTCGACTTCATCCCCGTCGTGCACGTCCCGAACGACGCCTCCACACAGCGGACGTTCGGGTCGTCGCTGCTGACGCGGATCGCGCAGATCCTCGACGACATCGGCAACACCGACACCGACCTCGCCGCCGCCTCCCAGCAGGCGGCACCGGCGCTCGTGACGACCGGTGTGCCCGCTGGCGGGCTGGACTCGGGGCCGGGGCAGCAGTGGGCGATGCCGGCCGAGTCCACCGCGGGATTCCTCGACACGTCGAAGAACCTCACGGCGCTGCGGGAGTTCTCCACGGACCTCCTCGACCGCCTCGCCACGAACTCGCGCCTCGCTCTGGCGCTGCTGGGGCGGGTGCAGCCGAACGACGTCCCCTCCGGGTACGCCCTGTCCCTCGGCTTCCAGCCCGCCCGGCAGCTCCTCCGCGAGATGCGCACGGTGCGGGACGAGAAGTACCCCCTGATCCTGAAGTTCGCGATGCGCCTCGCGCAGGCCGCCGGCGCCCTCCCCGCCGCGGCGACACCGGCGGCGACGATCGACCTCGGCACCGCCCTCCCGTCGGACCTGCCGGTCGCCATCGACATGGTCAAGGACCTCTTGCCCGCCCACGCGATCTCGACGCCCACGGCGGTGAAGGTGCTGCAGCAGGCCGGCCTGCCGATCGAGGACGCGAAGACGGAGATCGAGGCGATCAAGCAGGAGTGGTTCGACCAGGCCGTGAAGCTCGTCGAGGCCACAGGCAACGTCGGCGCGGCTGCTGCGCTGCTCGGGATCCAGCCCGCGACTACCGGGGCCACCGAGTGACCTGGGGCGTGTACGAGACATCGGGCGGCGTGCACGTCGTCCCCGAGGCCGACACGGTGCTGCACGACCTCGACGACGACTGCGTGTGCGGCCCCGCGACCGAGCCGGTGCCTGGCGACGACGGGTCGATGGGGTGGCTCATCACGCACGACGCGCTCGACGGCCGCGAACTGCGCGAGCGCGGCGAGCCCATGCCCCGGGAGGCCGCGTGAACGACGACGTCGTGATCGAGACAGTCCGCGACGACGCCGGGATCATCGGGTTCCCGCTCCTCCCGGACCAGGTCATCTACCACTGGTCCCCGACCGACCGCCGCGACCAGATCACCGCCCGTGGGCTGCGGATCCGCTCCGCGTCGCCTCACGCACCGATCCGGTACCCGATGATCTGCTTCTCCACCGACCCCCTCACCGCGTGGGACGCGTCCGGCGGCACGTTCGACCTCCCCGAGGTCACCTCGTGGGACCTGTGGGGCGTGTACGTCGGCGACCTCCGCCACGGGTGCGAGGTCATCCCCCGCGACGACCGCACGATCCGCGAGGTCCGCGTCTACCGGTCCATCCCAGCGACGGCGGTGCACCTCGTCGGGTCCCGGGCGGCGGACACGGCTCGCTAGGACTCCTCGAGTGCCCCGGCAATGTACGGGTGGATCAGGACCGCGCTGACGGTGAACACGGACGACAAGACGCAGAGCACGATCCAACCCGTCGCGACGACCGGGAGCGTCCACCCGAAGATCACCGCGAGGAGCAGAATCACCTCGCCGACCGTGAACATCACGAGGTACGTCACGATCATCGACAGCAGCGGCAAGCCCCTGCTCTCGGGCTTCTTGTTCCGGTACACGGCGCCCTCAACGGCGAGCGCGATGAGGAACGTCGGCAGGATCTGCGCCAGCGTGGCGCTCACGTCGGGGCTCACAGCCACCCATCGGCTATAGCCGACGCGCTCTTGAGTGGCACCCCCGTCGTGATGGTGGGCGCACCAGCCCGACCAACGAGGGAGCACCGATGCGCAAGAGCGCGCGCCTGCGCTACATGACCGACCCGAACCCCGATGGCACCCCCGGCGCCCAGCCGCCCGCCCCGCGGACGTTCACGCAGGACGAGGTCACCGCGATGATGACCCGCGAGAAGGCCGACGGCCGGACCGCCGCCACCCGGGAGATCACCGAGAAGCTCGGCGGCATCTCGATCGAGGACGCCGCCGCCCTCATAGAGGCCGCCCGCAAGGCCGACGAGGCGAACCAGACCCAGGCGCAGCGCGACGCCGCCGCCGCGGCCACCGCGAAGGCCGAGGCCGAGCAGATCAAGGCAGAGGCCGCCGCCGACCGTCACGCCGCCCGCGTCGAGCGGCTCCTCGGGTCGGCCGGCGCGACGAACGTCGCGATCGCGGCCCGTGCCCTGGACGTCGCGGTCGGCGCCGACGAGGCCACGGTCACGGCCGCGATCACGCAGCTCAAGACGGACGCCCCGGGCCTGTTCGGCACGGGCACCCCGGCGCCGCACACGGCCCCGGGTGCGCCGCCGGCCCAGCCGCCCGCCGCGAAGACCGCGCAGGAGCGCGCGGACGAGGTCGCCGCCCGTCGCGGGTACCGGGCGCCCGCGGCCTGACAGACCAGTGGTCGGGGCGTCAACACGGGCCGGGCAACCCGTCTGGTGCGAGATCCCGTGAAGGCCGCTTGGGGGTTCCTCGCGCCCGGGCCTCCTTGCCCCCGTAGCAGCGCGTCCTGCGCCCCGACCACTCCCTCCGCAGCGAGCGTGTGACACCCCCCTGCGCACACTCTGCTCGACCGCCCAGAGCGGACCAGGACCACGACTGGCTGACCCGTGGACGCCGACCCCGGTCGTGCGCGAACCCCACCCCACCCGTCCCACGTTGGGAGCGACCATGACCATCCAGGTCAAGACCACCGAGATCGCGGGCGTCGACGACCCGTCGTGGCTCGGGTCCGCCCACGGTCTGGACTCCACGGAGCCCGTGACCCTCCTCATCAGCGCGTTCACCGCGGGCACGCACTACCCGAAGGGGTTCCTGCCCGGCGGCCTGCCGCTCGGCAAGATCACCGCGTCGGGCAAGTACGGCCCGTACGACGACACGGCCGCCGACGGCCGTCAGACCCTCGTCGGGTTCCTCGTCGGCCCCCGCCAGGTCACCGCCGGCCAGGTCAACGCGGGCGGCGCGATCCTCACCCACGGCAAGGTCCGCGAGGCCCGCCTGCCCATCGCCGTCGACTCGGCCGGGAAGACCGACGTCGCCGGCCGTATCCGGTTCATCTGAGAAGGGCCACGACATGGTCAACATCCTCGAGCTCGTCACCCCCGCCGAGGCCACGCTCGTGGCCCGTCAGGTCCCCGAGCCGATCGAGAACCCGCTCACCTCGGTCCTGCCGAACGTCCAGGTCCAGGGCCGCAAGTCCAAGACCGTGCGCCGCACGATCCGCCGGACGACCGCGAAGTACCGCCAGTACGACGCGGAGGCCCCGATCGGCTCCCGGCCCGGGACGATCGCGACGCAGGAGCTCGCGCTCCCGCCGCTGTCGCAGAAGCTCCCGATCAACGAGGACCTGCTCCTCACCCTCGCCGAGGGCGGGTCGGACGCCCTGATCCAGCGGATCGTCGAGTCGATCTACGACGACATCGAGAACAACACGACCGCGATCCTGAACCGCGCCGAGGCCGCCCGCGGGCAGTTCCTCTCCACCGGGAAGGTCACGATCAACGAGAACGGCGTCATCGACGAGGCCGACTTCGGTCTGCCCGCCGACCACCTCGTCACCCCGAGCGTCCTGTGGTCCGACCCGACCGCGCTCGCCCTCGACGACGAGCAGACGTGGGTCCGCAAGGTCCGCACCGACGCCCGCCGGCCGGTCGTCCGCACGGTCATGTCCGAGCGGATCCGCAACTACCTGCTGCGCAACGACCAGTACCGGTCGTTCTTCTGGCCGGGCATCGCGACCCCGCCCACGCTGACCCCGGAGCAGCTCGGGCAGGTGCGCGCCCAGTTCGGGCTGCCGCCGATCGAGGTGTACGAGGGCGAGGTCCCCACGGACTCCGGCACGGCCCGGGTCATCGCGGACGACAAGGTCATCCTCGTGACCGACAACGTCGGCGAGTCCCAGTGGGGCATCACTGCGGAGGCGCGGGAGCTCGTCAGCTCGAACGCCGTGGACTTCACGCAGGAGATGGCCCCGGGCCTGACCGTCGTGCAGTACACGGACGCGGACCCTGTCACGACCTGGACGAAGGTCTCCTCGATCTTCCTGCCGGTCGCCGGCGACATCAACGGTCTCCTCGTCGCGGACGTCGCGGCCTGACCACCCCTCGGGCCGCCAGCAGACGCCTCCCCGGCTCTGCTGGCGGCCCGACCCACATCGAGACGAAGGGCACCACCATGGTGAAGCTCCGTGACGACCTCGTCGGGGTCGTCTACCTGAACGGCCGCGCGTACAGCGCCGGCGACGAGGTCCCCGACGACGTGCGCGTCGGCGCGCACCTGACCGAGGACGGGCAGGAGCACGGCGCCCCCGCCGCTCTGACTGTCCCGGACCCGGACGCCGTGGCGGGCGCCCCCGAGCCGCTGACGGCCGAGGAGTCCGCGCACGCCGAGAAGGTCGGCCTCCCGACGGACATCGCCCCGGAACGTGTCCGTGGCGCGCTCGTCGGGTACGAGCAGGGCATCGCGGACACCCTCGCGTTCGCCGCCCGCGGCACAGCGTTCGACCCGTCGGACGCGAACGTCGAGCAGGTGCAGCAGCACATCGCTGAGAACCCGAGCGAGACCGCCGCCGTCCTCGCGCTCGAGGCCGCCGGCAAGGCGCGTCGGACGATCCTCGACGAGTACCTGCGCTGATGGCTGAGGAGGTCGGCCAGGAGGTCCTCGCGCAGGTCGACCTCCTCATCCGTCAGGGCTCGGACTGCGCGTTCACCCTCCTGTACTCGGAGGAGGACGAGGCCGGGACGATCGTGCAGGACTTCACGGGCTGGTCGGCCAGGTCGCAGGTCCGCAAGAAGGTCGGCGGCGACGTCTGGCGCACCCTCACGGTCGGCGACGGCCTGACGCTCACGCACGACGCCGGGGTGCTCTCCGTGGCGGGGTTGATCCCGCACGAGGTCACCGAGGACGAGGTGTGGAACACCCGCCGGCTCGGGGTGTGGGACGTCGAGCTGGTGCGGGCCGACGGGTTGGTCATCCCGCTGGCCGCCGGAGCGGTGAAGGTCGACCCCGACGTCACCCGGGAGGTGCTGTGAGCACGCAGGTCGTGCGGATCGTTCAGGGCCCGACGAAGGTCGTGGCCGTCCCACGCGCCGTCGGACCGCAGGGACCTGCCGGCGAGCCGGGGCCAGAAGGCCCGCAGGGCGTCCCGGGTCCGCAAGGGCCCCAGGGTGACGCCGGGCCGCGCGGCGAGCAGGGCCTCCCGGGTGCGCCGGGTGAGCAGGGTCCGCCCGGAGAGCGCGGACCGGCTGGTGCCGACGGCGCCCCGGGCGCCCCGGGAGCGGACGGCGCTCAGGGCCCCAAGGGTGACCCCGGGGCTCAGGGCGAGCCCGGCCCGGTGGGCGCCGACGGTGCTCGCGGTCCGGCCGGTGAACCCGGACCCAAGGGCGACAAGGGCGATCCCGGGGTCCAGGGGCCGAAGGGAGACCCGGGAGACCAGGGCCCCGCCGGCGCCGACGGCGTGGACGGAGCGCCTGGTGTCGGCGTGCCCACCGGCGGCACGGTCGGACAGGTCCTGTCCAAGACAGGGACCGAGGACTACGCCACGGGCTGGACTGACCCTGCCGGGGGCGGGGGTGGCTCGGATGCCGACACCGCGGGGTACGTCACCGACGAGGGCTCCCTCACCCGTGCCGCCCTCGACGCGCTCACCGCCCGCAGGGACACCACCATCACCGCCGTCCAGGGCAGTGGCAGCGTCGACCTGTCCCCCGGGTACGTGATCGTCGCTGTGAGCTACTCGGCGGCCTGCCGGCTGCGGCTGTACCGCACCGCGGCCGGGCGGGACGCGGACACGGGGCGACCGGTGACGACCCCGTACCCGGGTGGGCGTGGTCGCGTCTACGAGTACGTCGCCGTGGGCGCGGAGACGGACGTTGAGGGCGCCGTCCTCGGTGCAGCAGACGGCACGGCCGTGTACTACCGGGTCGACGGCGGGCCCGCGGACATCACGATCACCTGGTACCCCACGGAGCGAGCATGACTCACACGTCATTCACCGAGGCCCCCACGAACGCCACAGACGCGCAGTTCCGGGCATGGGGTTCCGCTCTGTCCGCGGCCCTCGCGACGGTCGGGATGGTGAAGGTCGCCACGGCCGGGCAGATCGACTGGAGCACCGTAGCCGCGCCCACCACCAACAAGACGATCCAGGGCTTCGAGATCTGGCGGTTCAACGACGACCTCCAGGCGACCCATCCGATCTACGTGAAGCTCGAGTATGGGTCGTCATTCTGGTCTACCGCGGCCCCAGGACTGGCGGTCACGATCGGAAAGGGCGCATCCGGCGCGGATATCACAGATGTCCTGGTCGCTCAGACGTATGTCTCTGATGGCACAACGACGGCGACACAAGCGTCGTCGTCGACGCCGATGGAGCACATCGTCGCCACTTGCAGTGGTGGAGCCTGTCTCGTCATCGTGATGTGCGCTGCGGATGCCTCTGTGTATGGATCCCCGGTGGTCATCATTGAGCGGTCTAGGGACAACGCGGGGGCGGCGACCGGTGACGGACTGGTCTTTGCGTGCTCGATGGGTAATGCGACGTCTGCGACACAGTCGTTGCCGCCCAATCCGTTTGTTGCAGTCGCGTACAACTCGATGATTCAAAATCGCGGCCCAGTTCCTGCTGTACTGCCTTACACGATCGCGGGTTCCGCGCTCGCGGTGAACAGCTCGCTCGCGACGGGCGTCATCGCTCCTGTCCTGCCGTGGGTGGCGTTCGCGCCAGGGCTCGCACCGTGGCAGCCGATCGCCGCTCTCACCTATGCACCTGGGGATGCCGTCGGCGGGTCGGTGATCACCGCACGCCTCCTCGGACAGGATCTGCCGTACCGGGTGATCCCCGTCGGTGTCGGTCACAACGGGTGGGGCATCTCGCTGCGGGAGCACCGTGGGACAGCCAGTGGTGGTGCGACGCTCGCCGCGAACCGTGCGGTCGGTCTGATGGTCCTCTGGGAGGACTGATGGCCGAGCAGTGGAAGGTCTACGCAGACGTCACGAACCCCGACACCGGGCAGGTCGGTTCGACAGTCGGCACATCCATCGCCGCCGGGGTGTCCGGGGGCCTGTTCTGGTACCTCGACAAGGCCGGCATCACCGTCGCTGACGTGAAGACCACCGGCCGGATCTACCCGGACTAGTAGTAACCCGCCGTCTTCTGCCGCCAAGTCGCGAACACCAGCAGGCCGACGCCGACGACCCCGTAGCCACCGGCGAGCCACCACACGCCCTGATAGACGCCGGTCTCGCCCTGGAGAAGCCACACACCGATCAGCGCGGTCGCCACCCCGCCGGCGAGCGTGCTCGCGCCGAGGAAGACCCAGCTGCTGCGCCACCAGACCTGCCCAATCTGCGCCGCCGTGAATCGGATGAAGCGGTCGAGGTCTGTCGTCGTCGCTGCGGGGGCGGTCTTGCGCACCTCCATGGCCGTCCGCATGGCTTCCAGGCGCTTCTGCGGGCGGTTGAGGCTCATCGCGGTCACGAAGATCCCGACGAGGCTCACGAACGGCACGGCCAACGCGATCCAGTCCTCTGCTTCCACGATCCACTGATCGGCGGACTTCACCCGCTCATGAGTGACAGGTCGCTCGGCATGCTCTCGGCGGAGGCCCACATGGCGATGACAGACCGCGATCTCGCGCTGATCCGCGACGAGGTCGGAGACGACCCGAGCGACTCTGTGCTGGACGACTACTTCGACGAGCTCGGGCACTGGCTGCCGGTCGCGATCCGCGTCCTGAAGCGCCGCCGTGCGAACGCCGCGGCCGGCGGGCAGGAGACGAAGTCCTTCTCCCTCGACGGCGTGCTCAGCGTCGGGCTGTCGACGGCGAACTTCAGCAACCTCGACAAGCAGATCGCCCGCCTCGAGGACGCTTGGGCGGCCGAGCAGGGCGGCGTGTCGGAGGATGCCGTGACCACCGCCAGGATCCGCCGCCCGGACCGGTACCGGTGACCCAGCCTGACGCGATCGAGGAACTCACCCGGGCGCTGCGCGCCGACATCGACGCGATCTGGCAGCAGATCCTCGACGAGCAAGACCGCCTCATCGCCCAGTGGGGCACCCTGCATCGCCCGCAGCGCCTCCACCGCCTCACCCTGCTGCAGGCGCACATCCGCGCCCTCGCGGACTCCGCCGACGCCCTCGCCGCCCGCGCCGTCGCCGCCGCCACCCGCGGGGCGTACGAGACCGGGGCGTGGGGCACCGCGATCGCCGCCGGCACCAGCGCCGCGTTCGGCGCCCCCGACCTCGACGCGATCACCCACCTCGCCCGGGACGCGATGGACAACCTCCTCGCCGCAACCCAGGGAGTGCGGGAGTCCACGAAGCAGCTCGTGCGGACCCTGACCCGCGACCACGTCCGCTCGAAGCTCTACACCGGGAAGACCGCCGAGCAGGCCGCCCGCGAACTCGCCCGGGCGATCGACGGGCAGGGGGTCGCCGCCGTCGTCTACCGCAACGGCGCCCGCGTCGGGCTCGGGGACTACGCCGACATGGTGCTGCGCACCAAGACCGCCGAGGCGTACCAGGAGGGCGGCTTCCAGCAGGGTCGGGCCCTGGACATCCAGTGGTGGGAGATCTTCGACGGAGTCGGGTGCGGCCTCGACGGGCACGAGGACCCGAACAAGGCGAACGGGCTGATCGTGCCGTCCGACACCGCGGAGCGGTACCCGATCTCGCACCCGCGGTGCACGCGCGTCACGTCCCCCCGCCCGGACATCCGCACCGCCTCGGCCGCAGGGCGGGCGGAGCCGACGAGGCCGGCGGAGATGCGCGCCATCCAGGAGGCGGCAGAAAAGGCCCGCACTGCGGCGACGGCACCGATGGTCGCGCGCGCCCGCCGGGCCACCGCGCGCGTGTCCCGCGCCGCGAACCTCCGCGCCGGGACGGTCGCGTCGGCAGCACAGCAGCGGCACATGCGCCTGGCACCCCCGGCCTGACCCTGGGCGCATGCTGACCTCGTTCGAGCTCGACGCGAAGCCCGGCCACACCCGCCTGATCGTCGGTGGCGCCGACGTGTCCAACACCGTCGCGTCCGCCGTCGTGGAGGTCGGTGGGCCCGGGACGGTTCCGCAGGTCACGGTGACCCAGCACGCCGGGGCTGCCGCGATCACGGGCGAGGGTGTCGTGACCGTGGTGCGCGCCCCGGACGACGAGGCCGTGGGGACCGCGGTCGTCGAGTTCCTCGAGTCGATCGACCCCTCCGCGCTCGTGCCGATGGTCGAGGCACGGTTCACGTCCCTGTCGTCGTCCCCGGTCGCCCTGACCCTGGATGTCCTGATCGGCATCGCCCGCGAGGTGGCCGGTGGTTGACCTACAGCCCCTATTCGCGCAGGCCCAGCAGCTCGCCGCTGACGCCGTCCGCACCTCCGGGTGCACGGTGCGGGTGTTCACCGAGACGTCCGCGGTGGACCCCGACACGCTCAAGACCACCACCAGCAGCACGACCCTTGTCGAGGGCGGGGCGCTCGTGAAGAACGCCGACCGGGTGAACGCCTCGCTCCCGGGGCTCGACGTGCGCGCGGGGGACTTCATCGTCTCGATGCTGCCGGACACCCCAACCCCGCCGATCGACGCCGTCGTGACCGTGGTGACGTCTCTCGCCGGCGCCCCGTCGGGGCGGCTCGGGACGGTTCGGGGCAGCACGCGGGACGCCGCGGGGGCGCTGCTGCGTGTGCTCGTGAGGCCCTGATGGAGGCCGGGATCCTCATCGACACCGGCGGCATCCCGCTCGCCCTGCGGGCGGCAGCCGTCGCGGTCGACGCGAACCTCACCCCCGCCGTGTACCGGACCGGCGCCGCCGTACGCACCAAGGTCCGCGCGAACGCCTCCTCCGCCCGGCACCCGAACAAGCTGTCCCGTCGCATGGGGCACATCCCTGGCACCGGCCCGGGCCCGAACGTCGGCACCGGCGACTACCGGCGGTCGATCGCCCAGGACAACTCCAAGGCGTCCGGCGTCGCGGTCTCGACGGTCTACACCAACGCCCCGCAGGGCCCGCGCCTCGAGTACGGGTTCGTCGGCGCCGACTCCCTCGGTCGCGTGTACCACCAGCCGCCGTACCCGCACTGGCGGCCGGCGATCGCCGAGGTCCCCGCGATCCTCACCGCCGAGGCGGAGGCCGCGGTCTCTGCCGGGCTGCGCGCGTACCTGTCCCCCACGACCGTCCTGCGGAGGCTGACGTGAGCATCCTGGAACGCCCCGAACCGATCACCGCGGCTCTGCGCGACACCATCGCGGCGCGCGCCCTGACCGTGGACGACCAGCCCGTCGTCGTGCACCTGGACGACGCGGACTGGGCGGCCGGGCAGGTCATCCTCGAAGCCCTCACCCCGCAGCCCGAGCACCTGACGATGACCGGCGCGTCCCGGGCCACCCTCCCCGTGCAGGTGTGGTCGGTGGCGGCGTCGCGGTCGATGGCGCGAGCACTCGGGTCACACGTCCGCGAGACCCTCACCGGCACCAACCGCGGCCGCCGGCTCTACCCCGTGACCGTCGAGGGCGCCATGGTCGACCTCATCCGGTCCCAAGAGGACGGGCACCTGCAGGACGGGCCCGGGCTGTACGCGTGGGTCGAGACGTACGACGTGCGGTTCCAGGGCGTGTGACACCCCCCGGCTGACACTCCGGACTGACGGACCACGACCACACGGGAGCGCAGATGACCGTCCTGATCAACCACCCGGGGCTGCCCGAGGCGCCCCCGGCGCGGACGACCGAGGAGGCGTTCAACGCGATCTGGAAGCCCAAGGGCTGGCAGATCGCCGACACGCCCCAGACCGAGCAGACCGAGGCCCCGGCCCAGGTCGCCACCGAGCCCGCGGGCAAGGCGGCCACGAAGAAGACGGGGGCCTGACATGGGTCTGTACATGCTGCGAGGCAAGGGCGGCGCCTGGTGGCTGCCGACCATCGCCGACGGCGTCCAGGGCGGCGGTCCGACGCTCGCCGAGGTCACCGCCGGGCAGGCGTTCTCCGGGGCGTTCAACGCGATCTCCGGTCTCGCGCGGCAGCGCAACCCGATCAACGTCCCGGTCATGAAGCACCGGGTGGAGCAGCAGATCGCCGGCCCGGAGACCTTCCAGTCCGTGTCGATCACGATCCCCGAGGACGACGGCAACGGGACCGACGCCGACGCGCTCGAGCGGATCGCGATCCTCACCGCCGCCGCGGAGGACTCCACGGGGTGGCTGCTGCTGTGCCGCACGGCGCAGGTCCTCACCGCGTCGACCCCGGTGTTCTTCATCGGGCTGAAGGTCGACGACCAGGAGCCCAACTGGGACCTCGGTGCGACCGCGGCGATGACGAACCTCAACCTCACCCCGAGCACCCCGCTGTTCAAGGGCACCGTCCAGGCGTCCTGACCACCCGTCGGTGATGCCCCCGCTCCCCGCCCGAGGGGGTGGGGGCATCACCCCATCTGGAAGGAGAACCGTGCCCAGGAAGCCGCAGGACCACCTGGTGAAGACCGCCCGGACGACCAGCACGTGGGTCGTACTGAACTCCGAGCTCGCCGACGCCTACGAGGACGCCGTCGCGGATCTCACCGCAGCGCGGAAGCGCCTGTCGGACTCGTTCCCGCGCCGCGCCGCCGCCGTGCGGGCGTCGATGTCGCCGGCGGCGACGGAGGACGAGTTGCGCGCCGCTCTCGCCGCGCTGATGGAGTCCGACCAGGACGAGGTCGCTGACCTCGTGCAGGCCAAGGACACCGCGGAGAAGGCGTACCGGGCGGCCCGGGAGAAGTGGACGTTCCGGTCCCTGGGGCGCAAGGCGTGGAAGACGCTCGTCGCTGCGCACCCGCCGACCGAGGAGGACAACGAGGCGTGGCGGGCCGAGGGCGCCACCGGGGACTCCCCGTACTCCTTCGCGTCCCTCGCCCCGGACCTCGTCGCGAAGGCCCTCGTCTCCCCCGCCCGGACCGAGGCGGAGGTCGAGGAGATGTTCGACTCCGCCGAGTGGTCGGACGCCGAGCTGAACCAGCTGTTCCAGACCGCGCTGCTCGCGCAGATGCAGGCCCGCCCCGACCCCCTGGCTCGCCGGTGAGGTACTGGGCTCCGGACGGCGCCCCGCACGACGTGACCGTGCGGGGTCTCGGCCGCGCCCGGTGGGCGGCACTGCTGGACAAGCACCCGCCCCGCGACGGGGAGGACCAGTGGAACGAGGACACGTTCCCGCCCGCCCTGATCGCGGAGTGCACCGGCCGACCGCTGGTCGAGGTGACGTCCTGGTGGGACGAGTCCACCGCAGACGCCGCGGAGGAGCTCCTCGGGGAGTGCCTGCGGGTCGCGTATCCGGGGTCGATCGAGTGGGCGGTGCGGCTGCTGCGCCGCAACCCCCGCCGGCTGATGGAGGTGCGGTGCGCGTCCCGGATCGGGGTGTCGCATTCTGCGTTCCTGGCCTTCCCGCCGGACGACCAGGACCTCGCGATGGCGGAAATGCAGATCGTCGGCGACGTGTGCCCCGGGTGCGGTGTGCCGTCCGACGCGATGCAGAACCCTGCCGCCGCGGAGGTGAAGTACCGGCGGTGCATGCACTGCCAGGCGAAGGCCGAAGCGACCGCCGCGATCCCTGAACCGGAGCGGCCGTTCGTGCACGTCTACCTCGAGGAGACCCGGTGAGCTTCACACAGGTCGCAGCAGGCGGGGTTCGCACGATCGGTGTCGCGATCCGCGGTGACGCGTCGTCCCTGACCCGATCGCTCGCCCGGTCGGCGTCGGAGATCCAGGCGTGGGAGCGCACGACCAGCACCAGTGCGTCGCGCTGGTCGACGGCATGGAAAGCCGCGACCGCGATCGCGGTCGCCGGTGTGCTCGCGATGGTCGCCGGCCTTACTGCGGCAGGCATCGCGGCGGCCGGGTTCGACCAGCGGATGCGGAACGTAAACTCCCTGCTGCACGAGTCGGCGGCCGGGCTGAGCGCGATGTCCGGGGAGGTCCTTGAGCTCGCAACCGAACTTCCGACAGGTGCGAACGACCTCGCCGAGGGCCTGTACGACATTGCGTCGTCCGGGTTCGATGGCGCTGAGGGCCTCACCGTCCTCGACGCGTCCGCCCGCGCGGCGTCGGCTGGACTCGCGACCACGTCGGACTCGGTCACCGCCATCACCGCCGTCCTGAATGCCTACGGCCTGTCGGCGTCGTCGGCGTCGGACGTCTCCGATGTCCTCTTCCAGACCGTCAACCTCGGTGTCCTGCAGTTCTCTGACCTCACCGGGGTCATCGGTGACGTCGTCGGCATGGCGTCCGCCGCGCGGGTCCCGATCGACGACGTTGGTTCTGCGATCGCGACCATGACGCTGACGGGCCTTTCCGCGGCCGAGTCGGGTACCTCCCTGAACCGGGTCATCCAGGCGCTCATCGACCCCTCGGACTCCCTCGCCGGCGTCTACAAGACCCTGGGGTACGAGTCGGGGCTCACGGCCCTGCAGACCGAGGGTCTGTACGGAGTCATGGAGGACCTGCGGAAGGCCACTGGCGGGTCAGCTGAGGAGTACCTCAAGCTCTTCCCCGAGGTCCGGGCCGCCCGCGCTGCGTTCGCGCTCGCTACAGACGAGGGTCGCACCTACGCGCGAGTGCAGGCGGAGATCGGCGACGAGACCGCCCGCCTCGGGGCGACGCAGGCCACTCTCGACGAGCAGATGAAGTCCACCTCCGCGCAGTGGACGGTCCTGACCAACACCCTGCAGGCCGGGACGATCGCCATAGGCATGAAGGTCCTGCCCGCCGTGAACGACGTCCTCGGCGCGGTGCAGGACCTCGCCGAGGGCGCGGTGCCGGCGCTCGAGCACGGCCTGCAGGTCGTGCAGCCGCTGCTCGACTCGCTCTACCAGGGCGGGGTCAACGTCGCCGAGATCCTCGGCGCGATCTACGACGCCGCGAGCCCAGTCGCGGGGGCGCTGGCGCAGATGGTCGGCGGTGCCACGCTCGCGGGGCTGAGCGTGCTGTCGGACAGCCTCGGAGCGATCACCGGGTTCCTCGCAGACCACCCGGCGCTCGTGGTAGCCGTCGCGGCTCTATGGGCGTCGCGGTTCCTGCCCTCGATCACCTCGGTCGTGGGTGGGCTGCAGCAGTTCGGCAAGTCGCTCCAGTACAACGTGGTCTGGCGGCTGTCCGAGGCCCGTGCGGCATGGGCGGCCCAAGCGCTCACCATGCAGAACGCGGCGCGGTTCACGGGGGGCGCGCACGTCGCAACCACGCGTCTCGGCACCGCTCTCAGCGTGACCGCGGGAGCCGTGCGGGGTGCGGCGTCCGCGTTCATGGCGTCGGGGATCGCCACCGCCGCGCTCACTGCGGGGATCATGGCGATCGTCTACGCCGCGACCGACGGCGCGAACCGCCTGCGCGAGACGATCTCCAACGTCACGAGCGGCGTCGACACCCTGAACGAGGCGTCGGTCTCTCAGGGCATCGACGAGCTCGAGCGCCTGCGCGACACCCTCGGCGCCGTCCAGGGCTTCGACACGGACTGGAACTGGCCGTGGGAGGAGTACGACAGCAACAAGCAGATCGAGGCGACCAACAACGCGCTCACGGAGCTTCAGATCAAGACGGGGAACACCACCCTGAACCTGATCAAGCTGCGCGACGCGACCGGGCTCTCGGTCGATGAGCTCCGCCGGCTACAGGAGGCCCAGGGCATCGACCTGACGATGCCGATCGACGACGCGAAGGCACAGGCGAACCGCGACAAGCTCATCTCCTACATCCAGGACATCGAGAAGCAGACCGGAGTCTCAGCTGCGGGCATGTCGGAGGACTGGGGCATGTCGATCGAGGACCAGGAAGCCCTCGCCGACGCGATCCAGGCCACCGCCGACAAGGTCCGCTCCGCGTTCTCCGGCGCAACCGACGTCCTCGGCACCTGGGAGCCGGACATCGGCGTCCAGGAGGAGAAGGACGCCCTCGAGAAGCTCGCCGACGCACGGGAGCGGCTGAGCGACGTCGAGAAGGACGCGAAGTCCGAGAGCCGCGAGCTGAAGAACGCCCGCGAGGGCGTCGCGGACGCGGAGGCCGATCTGGCCGAGGCGCAGCGGAAGAAGGCCGAGGGCACGCTCGAGGCGTTCTATCGCAATGCGATCGAGATGGGCACGACGTTCTCGACGAACCTCGACACCGCGATGCGGATGGGCCTCGACCCGCAGGTCATGGCGCGTCTCCTCGAGGAGGGACCGGAGCAGGCCGGCCCGATCGTGCAGCAGATGGTCGACGACAACACCGGCGCGCTCATCCAGATGGTCAACGATGCAGAGGCGCAGCTCGCCGAGATTCAGGCGAAGGTCGTGGAGCAGTCGCGCCTGACGACGATGGCGATCAACTCCGACTCCGACACGATGACGAGGGACCTGTCCTCCGCCCTGGACATCTCGTCGCTGTCCTGGGGTGGAGCGACCGCAGAGGACATCGCCGCCCAGCTCGGCCTCGACGTGGACGAGATCCGACGGATCGCCGAGGCGTTCGGCATCACCCTCGCACAGGGCATCCAGACCGGATTCGACTCCGCCGCTCCGAAGCTAACGGTCTTCTCCGACGGATCGTTCTCGACCGGGCCCGGGGCTCAGAGGGGCATGGCCGACGGCGGGATCTACCCGGGCTACACGCCCGGCCGCGACATCGGGTACATCGGCATCTCCGGCGGCGAGGCGGTGATGCGCCCGGAGTGGACACGCGCTGTCGGACCGTCGTGGGTGCACCGGATGAACGCCCTGGCGCGCTCCGGCGGCGTCGAAGCCGTCCGCGCAGCCATGGGCACCTACCTCGGGGGGTTCGCCGGCGGTGGCATCCCCGGATACTCGCAGCCGAACGTCATCACGGTCCCGATCGAGGTGACGAACGAGCGGCACACTCCGTGGACGATTCAGCGCGCGTACTTCACCGACCGGCGTGAAGCGGAGGGCTGGGGCAACCGAGCGAAGGCCCGCGCCGCCCTCGCTGGGCGCCGAGTGCCGTGACACCCGCCCGGTGATGATGCGCCGGACAACCCGGGAGGTGTGATGGCTGACCTGGACGCGCGGGTCACGATCGCCCGACCCGGCGACGACCTCGTCCTCAACGAGGCCCCGTTCGAGCTCATCGGTGTCGGCTTCGGTGGTCGAACCTGGCGGCGAACGACGGTCGAGGGGAAGTACCAGCACGGGCGCGCGCTCGTCGGCGCAGTCCTCGACACCACCGTGCTGACGGTGCAGGTCCGCTGCCTGGGCTCGTCTTGGATCGCGGCGCAGAACCGCGTGACCGAGCTGATGGCAGCGGTCTCCCCGTTCGACTACCAGGTCACCGTCGAGATCGAGGGGCACGTGAGCACCGTCCACTGCGAACCCGCCGACGTCACCCCCGCCTCCGGGGACGTGATCGACAAGTTCCGGGCGATGCAGTCCATGCAGGAGTACACGCTGACGATGCCGGTGAGGGTGTGATGATCGGACCGACCTGGCGTTCCCGCACCGTGCAGGCCCTCCTGGGCCCGAACCGGTCGCAGCTCGTCCCCACGGTGCTGTGGACCGGGTGGCTCGACGCTTCCGGTGACGTGATCGCGATGACCGGCCTGTCCGTGCGGCACGAGGCGTTCGGTCCCGCGGGCGACGGGGTCGCGAACACCCAGTCCGTGGACTGCGGTGTCGCCGGGGACGGGTGGACCATCGCCGCGCTCGGGCTGTTCGACGCTGCCGCCGGCGCCCTGATCGTCTCCGCCGACCTCCCCGCCCCCGTGACCCCGGATGAGGGCGATCCGCTGGTGTTCGAGCCCGGCGCACTGACGTTCCAGGTGCCCGCGTGAGCATCCTCGACCTCGACCCCTCGGGCTTCCCCCTCGGCCCGTGGGCCGGCGACGGGACGTGGACAGACTCCGGCTTCGGCGGCACGATCGAGGCCGTCACCGAGGGCGACCTGACCGTGCTGCGGTTGACGAACGTCGGACCCCCAGCCGAGCTCACCACGACCGTGCCGGAGACGGAGCACTGGACGGTGCACCTCGTGGCGTCGATCCTCGTCGCCCCGCAGTGGGACGCGAACACCGTGCAGGTCGGCGCGAACCTAATCGCCACTCCCGGCGGGGCGTGGCTGATCGAGTCGGTGACCACCGGGACCCTGCCTGGGCGCCACCTCATCACCATGACCTCCGCCGGGGGGTTCTACCTCGACGGCGAGCTGCTCGGGACGTTCTCCGGCGGCTGGATGTCACCCGCCGTGTCGATCGCCGCGTTCGGCGGTGAGGGGCACTCCTGGACCCTCGCGCGCCTGATAGCGGAGGACGGGGTCTCTCCGACGCTCGCCGCGGACATGGCCGCTCTCGTCGACCAGTACCTCGGCGGCGGTCTCACCGCCTCCGGAACGTGGTCGGTCACAGGAGCCGGTGTGCTGACGGTCGGCGAGGACCCGATCCCTGACCCGCCCGCGGCGACCCCGGGCGGTTCGATCACGCCTCCCCCTCCGCCGGAGCCGCAGCTCCCGCCCGCTGGTGTCCCAAACGCGGTGATCCGCCGGTACTCCGAGACGATGCCCACACCCGTCCTGGACGCGAGGTCGTGGCCCACCGACTGGGCGCCGACGTCGGTCGTGGACGCCGAGTACGGGCGGGTGCAGGTCGTCGTGGAGGGCGTGGACGTCACCTACTACCTGGACGTGCCGATGGAGTTCCCGTCGTGGTCCAGGACGGAGCCGTTCGGGTCCTCGGAGGCGACGTTGCGGTTCCCGCAGATCACCGCGTTCCACGCACTGCCGGCCTGGTGCGTCCCGGGGGCATCGGTGGACATCCGCATCGCGAAGGTCGCCGGCGGCGTGCAGTCCCGGTTCGCCGGCGTAGTCGTGTCGTTCGGGCACTCCGAGGACGACGGGGTCTTCACCATCAACGCCACCGGTGCAGTCATGGCGGACGACCTCCAGCTTCGGCAGCCGTCGTTCCTCACGGCCCCCAGGGACATCGGCGACGTCATCGCGGAGGTCCTGAACACCGCGGTCTCCCGCCGCCACTCCCCCGTCGCCCCCGTCGTCACCGGCTGCCAGACCTCCGTCCTCGGCGGGTGGGAGCCGCGGGTCACCGGATACGTGCAGCAGCTCCTTGCCACCGCCATCACCGGCGGCCAGCAGTGGACGGTGCGGTGCGACGAGCGCGCCCCCATCATCGCACTGAAGGACACGACCACGGTCCAGTGGACCGTCCACAACGGGCAGCGGGGTGTGCAGATCGACCTCGCGCAGGACTGGTCGCAGGCACCGAATGTCCTGTACGGGGAGGGCATCGGGTCCGACGGCGGCCGGTGGCGGAACGCCCGGTACCCGAACTGGCGTCCCGACGACACCCCGCCCTACCCGAACGCGAACCCGTCGAAGACGATCCGCGTCGGCACCACCGACTCGATGACGGACACCGGGGCTGGGGTGTCGGACTGGCAGCGGCGCGTCGGCCTGCCCGCGACGGGCCGGTTCACGCAGGCCGACCGCGCCAAGGCGATCGAGGTGCAGACCGCAGCCGGTATCCAGCGCGACGGGATCGTGGGCCCGCAGACGTGGGCGGCAACGTTCGGGACCGGGTCGAACACCGGCACGCTCGAGTGCTTCTACATGCCGCTCGCCTACTCCCCCGCGGTGATGCCGCGCCTGTACGGGCCCGACGGGGACGACCTCGGAGCGAACCCCGCCTACGACGCGAACACGCTGCGGGTGGAGGAAAAGATCGACTTCGGGCAGGGCGTGTCGAAGGACGAAGGCGCCCGAGCGGCCGGGGAGATCCTCGCCCGCGACATCCACCCCGGGTGGGCAGGGACGGTGACGTTCACGGACGTCGACCCGCAAGAGCGGTCCAGGTTCGAGATCCAGGAGGGCCTCAACGGCCGCATCCGGGGGTACCGGGGCACGGACCTGGTCGTGCACGCCGCCGCCGTGGACTACTCCGAGGACACGGTCACGGTCACCGTCGACACGAACGCCCGCGACTACCCGCGCCTGGACGCGATCCGCGACCGAGAGCGGAACGCGACCGACCCGGCGAAGGCCGCGGTGAAGCGCCTGTCGAAGGGGTCGGTCACCGACGCCCGGGCGACGTTCGACGCGGAGTCCCCCGCCGGGCACATCCCGAGGTTCGCGCTGTTCTCGAACCTTTGGTCGGTGATCCGGGTGCCGTTCGGGTCCTACGGGTCCGTGGTGCGCACCGAGATCACCACCACCGCGGCGCGGGAGTTCTCGGTGGCCGTGTTCGACCGGCCGATCACCGCCGCGCAGCTCCTCGGGCTGGTCGGCAACCCCCTGACCGCGGAGGAGAACCCGTGGTCGAACGAGGACCTCGACGACGCCGGGATGCTCATGTCCTGGGGCTGGTACCAGCAGCCGGCGGGGTACTGGCCCGGGGAGTACTCCGACCCCGACGGTGAGACGTCCGCCCCGTTGACCGGGAAGCTCGTGGACGACGCGTCGTGGGACTACGCGTCGACGCAGGCGCCGTGGCTGTGGGTTGCGCTCATCGCATCCGGGTCGTGCTACGTGCAGGGTCGCTTCTGGCCCGGGGCGGACTGATGGGCGTCACCGACTGGATCCAGCCCCCTGACGAGTACCGCACGCGCCCCCTCAGCGACGCATCCCTGGCGACGCTCCTGGGGTCGAACACCGGGCAGTCCGCCGACCCCCCGCCGTGGTGGGTCTGGCCGATGCCTGCGCCGCCGATCGCACCTGCGAGCACGTGGCTGGTGTCGCACGCGTTCGCGGAGTCGACCCTGTCGTACATCGTCGACAGCGTCCCGGACCCTCCGGACTGGCGCGTCACGCAGGGGTGGGGCGTGTACGCCTGGGGCGCCGGGGCCCGCGACCTGGCACCCGTGGACCCGCCGCTCGACCCGGGTGCCCGCATCGAGTGGGAGTCCGACGAGGGCATGTGGGCGGACGACGAGCTGCTCGTGGTCGTGGACGGTGCACTGACCCCTGGCACGCCGGCGACGACGGTGAGGGTCGCGGAGCTCCCTGCGACGTGGGCGCCGACGTGGCCGATCGAGAACTTCATCCCCTTGTCGGACTGGATCACCCCCAGCGACCTGGTGGCGTGGCCGTCCGCGACAGGCACCCGGCCCGCTCGCCCCGGCTCCGCCGCCGGCGGGACGCTCAGTCTCGCCGTGCCGTACTCCGGCACCCCCCGGGTCGTCATCGCGACGGAGGCCGGATGGGTGGAGCCCGCCGACCTCGCAGACGTGTTTGGTGACCACGCCCGCCTCATCCCGAACCTGACGACCGCCCGGTTCCGGTACACGCCACCGCGGTACCGCATCCACACCACCGGCGGTGTGTGGCGGCTACGCCAACGCCAGTCCCTCACCGGGACCGACTCGTGGCCGCTGCGGCAGCGGCAGAACGGCGGGGCGACTGGGTCGTGGCCGCTGCGCCAACGCCAACGCGGGGTGTGACACCCCCACCCGCACCGTGAGGGCATGCAGACCATCGCGAGCCCGAACAAGTACGCCGGCCGCGCGTCGGCGGTCGAGGTCATCGTGATCCACACGATGGAGGCACCGGAGGGTACCGCGACGGCCGAGCAGATCGCGGCGTACTTCGCGAAGCCGTCCACCAGAGCGTCGGCGCACGTGTGCGCGGACAGCGACTCGCTCGTGCGGTGCGTCGCTGACCAGGACACCGCGTGGGCGGCCCCGGGTGCGAACGCCAACGGGCTGCAGCTCGAACTCGCCGGGTACGCGAAGCAGACCGCGGCCGAGTGGGCGGACGCGTACTCCACGGCGATGCTCGAGCTCGCCGCGCAGCAGTGCGCCGAGTGGGTCCGCAAGTACGGCATCCCGATCCGGCACCTGACGGTCGCGGAGCTGAAGGCCGGTCGCATGGGCTTCGTCGCGCACGACGACGTGTCGAAGGCGTTCAGGAAGTCCACGCACTGGGACCCCGGTCCGGACTTCCCGTGGGGGCCGTTCCTTGCCCGGGTGTCCGCCCTGGTGTCGGGTGCGGTCCCGGTCGTGAACCCGATCCCCGCGCCGGCGCCCCCGACGGTCATCCGGCAGGGGGCGCGTGGGTCGCTCGTCACGCGGGTGCAGTCGTTCCTCGGGATCACGGCGGATGGGATCTTCGGGCCGGCGACGCACGCCGCGGTCGCCGCCTACCAGCGGGCGCTCGGGCTGACCGTAGACGGGATCGTCGGCGCGCAGACGTGGGAGGCGATCAACGCCGGCCGCCGCGCCTCGGCCGGCCCGAGCACCCGCGACGCCGCGCAGACCAGGGCGACGCAGGCCGCGGTCCACGCCACCGTCGACGGGTACTGGGGCGACGACACCGACAACGGCGTGAACATCGTCCGCGCCGCCCTCAACGGACAGAAGGACCGGCAGGCGCAAGTCACCGTCGGCGCCGCCCCGGACGGGATCTGGGGTGCGAAGTCCCAGGCCGCGCTCGTCGCGACGGTGAAGAAGCTCCAGGCCGCGTGGGGCGTCAAGGACGATGGGGTGTGGGGTTCGAAGACCGAGGCCGCGTACCAGGCGGCCCGCGCCCGGAACTACAAGGCGTGGTGACGATGTCCCGCTCCCAAATGCTCCTCGTCGCCACCGCGTCCATCGTGGCGTTCCTCGCCGGCTGCGCCGGGATGGCGGTCCTGCTGATGTGGGCGCTGCTGTGGCCCCTGCGGCTCCTGGCGGCCGCGATGGGGGCGTCGTGACTCTCATCCCCCAGCCCGCACCGCCCGGGCAGCGCATGACGCCGCGGGCCCGCGCGTACATGGCGATCTGCGCGTCCCGGCACCTGTTCCTCGGCGTGATGTGCCTGTGGCGACCCCAGGACTTCACGTCCGGGTCGTTCGACGGCGTCAAGGACTTCCTGTGGCTCCTGCACCCGGACACCGCGCTCATGGTCTGGGGCGCGGTGTTCGTGGTCGTCGGTGCCCTGGCCGGGTTCGCCGCGTTCACCGGCAACGAGGACGCCGCCCGGCACGCCCTGTTCGTGTCTGTCGTCACGACGTTCATGTGGGCCGGAGGGTTCGCCTGGTCCATCCTCACCGGCACCTCCGCCGGCTGGTCCGGGGTGATCGTGTGGTCCGCGCTCGCCGCGAAGGACCTCACGATGCTCCGCGACCCGCTGCGGAACCCGTTCGAGGACCTCGTCCGCCACGGCTCGCAGGGGTGAGCGTGCAGCTCGACCCGGCCCTCGCGACGGTCATCGTCGCCGCGATCGGCCTCCTCGGGTCCTGGTTCGCGACCCGCGCGACCCGCTCGGGGAAGGCGAAGGAGGCCGCACTCGCCCGGGCCGCGGAGGAGCGCGCCGACCGCGACGAGCAGTTCGCGTACATGGAGCGCTCCCGCGACGCGGCGATCGAGGACGCCGACCGCGCCCGCGCCGAACGCGACCGGATGCGCCTCGAGCGCGACGACTCCGAAGCCCACAACGCCGTCCTGATCCAGGCGCTCATCGCCGTAGGCCAGCCCGTCCCGTCCCGAACCGAGAGGTGACATCGATGCTGATCCTGACCCGTGCGTGGTGGGTGGCCGCCGGCCAGCGTGCCACGTACACCGCCCTGGCCGCGCTCCTGCCGCTCGCGGCGCTGCTGATCGCCGGGGACGTCACGGTCCTGTACGTGGGGTCCGTGACCGTCCTCGCGGCGCTCGTGTCGCTCACGACGTCCCTCGCCGGGCTCCCCGAGCTCAACGACGCGCACGTGCCGCTGTGGCGGGCTGTGCTGTCCCGGGCCGCGAAGACCGCCGGCCAGGTCGCTGCGCCCGTCCTGGGGTCGGTCGTGCTTCTGCAGGACGTCGGGTGGCGCGAGCTCGGAGTGACGGTCGCCGGTGCGGTGGCGACCACGATCATCCGCACGCTGCTCGCGAGGCTCCCCGAGACGGCCGACTGATGCACCCCTGCAAGGCCTGCGGCCGTAACTGGCCGTCGAAGCTCGCCGCGGCCGAGTGCTGCGACCCCGCATGGGAGCCGGAGCCGCAGCGGGCCCCGTGATGCGTCGTCGACGTCCTTCCCACGGTGTCAGTACTGCTTCGGGTCCTTCGACGCCACGTAGTCCGAGCCCTGCATGAAGGTGCACCAGAGCGCTCGTGCGCTGTACTCGCGACCGAGACGCAGCCGGCTGCACCCCTGCCACGTGAACACCTCCACGCGCGCGTGACCAAGGTCTAGCGCCGTCTCGATCGCGGGCATGAGGTCCGTGTCGCGGGAGGCGAGGATGAGAACGTCCGCGGACTTGTCGATCGCGGCACGCACAAAGTCGATCGCGAGGCGAACGTCAACGCCCTTCTCCCTCGCTCGTGTCCTCGGCCAGTCGCGTGGGTACCTGAGCGGCCTGTTGTACATCCGGACGCGGGGATCTCGGGACCACTCCGCCGACTGTGCTTTGTTCCGGGCGGCCTGCTCGACCTCGCGGTCAGAGCTCGGCTGGCCGCGGTACACGTGGATCTGTTCGAGCGTCCCTCCGAGCCCTTTCGCGGCGCGGCGGCCCATCAGTGCGTCGCCGAAGCGCCCCGGGTGGATGAGGGTCGTGTGAGGCGGGGTGCCAGGTGGGGCGAACGCCTCGCCGACCGATAGATGGACGTTCTGGTAGTCCACGAAAAGGTGTACCCGCTCCGTCACGGCGCCCCCAGGTAAGAAAAAGCCCCACCAGGCCCGGAGGACGGTGGGGAGCTATGGCTCGAAGGTAGGGCACCGTGTTGCGTGAACGCAACACTCGAGGGACGTGATGTCCGCCATACGGGCGAAGCGCTCAACCCTAGTGGAACACACGTTCGATGCCAAGGCAGTCGAGATTCGATCGTCGAGCCTGCCAGGCTGACCGCATGGATCGCGACGACCGGCCGGACGAGGCATGGCGCACCGCCGACCCCGCCACGGAGTGGTGGCCTGCACTGCCGCAGCGTGTCAGCCCCCCGGCGCACGATGCCGGGGTGGACCTCACGCAGACCACCCCCGGCGGCATGGCGCGCGTGCGCGCCGCCGTCCCCCTGCTCAACGCGCGCCCGGTCCCCCGCGGCACGCACCACGACGTCGACGACCCCATCCCCGTCTCCGTGACCCTGCGGTGGGCCACCGGCGATGAGCAGCTCGACACCGTCGCCGTCGAGTGGTGGGGCGCCGGCCCCGGCGCCGTCGTCCGCGTGCGCATCGGGGACCTGCGCGTCATGACCGGCGCCGTCTGGCTTCCGGCGGCGGACGTCCGGCGCCGGGACGTCAGCGGATCCGGCGCCTGATCGCCTGCCAGAGCAGCTCGTCGACCGCCCGGGACGCGGGGTGCGCGAGTACGCGCGCGAGGTCGTCGTGGGCCGGCCAGTCGGCGTGGCCCCACCATGCCGCGCGCGCCGAGAGCATCGTCCCGAGCACATCGGGCGGGAGGCCGGCGGCGAGGGCGCGGTCCATCGCTGCTGCCGCGGCGGCGACTTGCTCCGGGGTGCGGCGGGGCTGTTGCGGGGTGTCCACGTTGGGGGCTCCCTGGGGGCTCTGCGTTCCGGTCGATCCGCGTTTGCCCTGGTCAGGGCTGGTAAGCCGCGAGCCTCCATTCGGCCCCCAAGCCAGCGCCTGGCGAGTGTTTGCGCTGGTCAGGTGCCATGAAGTGCGGATGAGCTGGCCGGTACGCCGGGTTCTGTCCCCGTGCGCGGTTGCCCCCGCACGGGTGGCGGCCATCCATCTACGACGCACGTCGCCGTGCGCCTCCAGCGGCCTACCCGGGAGCTCGGGCGGGCAGCCCTCGAACGCTCCCTGTCTGGCCTTGCTCCGGGTGGGGTTTACCGAGCCGTGCCGGTCACCCGGCACGCTGGTGGTCTCTTACACCACCGTTTCACCCTTACCCCCTCACGGCCCGGAGGTCGTGCGGGGGCGGTCTGTTCTCTGTGGCACTGTCCCGCGGGTCACCCCGGGTGGGTGTTACCCACCACCCTGCCCTGTGGAGCCCGGACGTTCCTCGGCGAGCCTTCCGGCTCGACGCGGCCGCCTGGCCAGCTCATCCGCGGCCCCAGCCTACCCGGTCCGCGGACCCGCCGAGCGCCGCCTACAGTGCGGGGCGTGCTGATCCTCCTGCCGCCCTCCGAGGGCAAGACCGCTCCCGTGCGGGGCGACCGCCTGGACCTGTCCGCCCTGTCGGAGCCGGTGCTGACGCCGACGCGGGAGCGGGTGCTGGACGCGCTGGTCGCGGTGAGCGCGCGGCCGGACGCGGCGGACGTGCTCGGGGTCGGCGCGGGGATCGCGGACGAGGTCGCCCGCAACACCGCCCTGCGGGGGGCTCCGACGGCGGCAGCGAAGCGGGTGTACACCGGCGTGCTGTACGCGGCTGCGGGGCTGGACCGGCTGACGCCCTCGGCGCGGCGGCGGGCGGCCGGGTCGGTCCGGGTGGTGTCGGGGCTGTGGGGGCTGGTCGGCCCGGAGGACCCGATCCCGGCGTACCGGCTGTCGATGGGCGTCGACCTGCCGGGGGTCGGCCCGCTCGCGGCGGCGTGGCGCGAGCCGCTGCGGGAGGTGCTGGACCCGCGGGCGGCGTCCGGGGAGCTCGTCGTGGACTGCCGTTCGGCGACCTACCTCGCGGCGTGGCGGCCGGCGCGGGACGTGCACCGGACGTGGGTGCAGGTGCGGGTGCTGCGCGAGGTGGCGGGGCGCCGCTCGGTGGTCTCGCACCACGCGAAGCACACCCGCGGGGTGCTGACCCGCCACCTGGTCACGCGGCGCGGGCGCGAGCCACGGACGGCCCAGGAGCTCGCCCGGGCGGCGTCGGAGCTGGTGGGGACGGAGCTGCTCGCGGTGGAGCTGGACGCGCCGCAGACCGGCCCGGCGACGCTGTCGCTCGTCGTCGCCTGACGCGGCGCGCAGCACCCGCCCGGCTCAGCCCCGCCCGGTCCACCCCTCGCTCGGCGCACCGGCCACGGCGACCTCGTCCCGCTTGTCCTCGAACAGCCGGATGATGCTCACGGACGCCGGGGCGACGCGGAGCTGGCTCCACGAGCCGGGCTGCGCGCCCATGGTGCGACCGAGCGCCGCGCGGATCGCCACGGCGTGCGAGACGACCACGACGGTCCGGTCGGTGCCCGCGGCGAGCAGCCCGTCGAGCCCCGCGCCGATGCGCCGGCCGACATCGGCGATGGACTCGCCGCCCTCGGGCCGGACGTCCGCGCGGGTGTGCCAGGGCTCGAGCTGCCCGGGCCAGCGCTCCTCGATCTGCTCGGCGGTGAGCCCCTGCCAGGCGCCGAAGTCGGCCTCCTGGAACGCGGCGTCGACCCGCGGCGTGAGGCCGAGCTTCTGCCCGATCACGGCCGCGGTCTCCTGCGTGCGGACCATCGGCGAGGCGATCAGCTCGGTCGGGAACGGGATGTCGCCCCACAGGTCGTGACCGACGCGGCACACCAGCTCCCCCGCCGCCGCGGCCTGGGCGCGGCCCCGGTCGGTCAGGGACGGGCCGGGCTCGGACGAGCCGGAGTAGCCGCGCGAGACCGTCATCTCGGTCTCGCCGTGCCGCACCAGGATGACCGTCGTCGGCAGGGCGTCGTCGAACCGCACGCCCGCGCCGGACGGTCGCACCGGACGCCGCGACGACGGCGCGGGCGTGCCGGCCTCGGGCTCGAGCGACGCCGAGCTGTTCCCGGGGCCCGGCCCGTCGGCGGCCATCAGTACGCGTCCTCGCCACGCACGAGGATCCGGCCGGAGTCCTCGCAGTACACGATCTCGTCCTCGGGCGTCGCCTTGATCTTCGCCAGCTCGGTGGCGGGGACCGGCAGGCCGCTGCCCTCGGACCGGCCCCGGCGCAGGGCGGCCACCGCGACACCGCCGAGCCGCGAGCGCAGCCGGTCGTACAGCTGGATCAGCCGCTCCTCCAGGGGCGCGGCCATCGCGTCGCGCTCGGCCCGCACCTGCGCGGCCTGCTGGTCGAGCACCTCGACCTCGGCGTCCCGCTCCGCGGCGACCCCGGCGCGCTCGTTCAGCAGCGCGGCGTGGGCGGTCGTGAGCTCGCCGAGCGCCGCCTCGTGGGCCTCGAGCCGCTCCATCGCCTCGAGCTCGACGTCCTCCAGGTCCCCCTGGCGGCGGGCCAGCGACGCCAGCTCGCTCTGCAGCGCCTGGAGGTCCTTCGCGGAGCCCGCGCCGGAGTCGAGCCGGGCCTGGTCCCGTGCGGCGCGGTCGCGCACCTGCTGGACGTCCGCCTCGGCCTTCGTGACCTCCCGGCGGATGTCGCCGACGGCGGTGCGGGAGGCGGCGATGGCGGTGTCCAGGTCGGCGAGCTGGGCGTCGAGCTCGGCGATCCGCACGTGCTTCATCAGCGCGGCCCGCTTGTGCGCGATCTGGTCGAGCCGGGTGTCGAGCGCCTGGAGGTCGAGCAGCCGCCTCTGGTCCTGCGGGGTCGCCTTGGTCACGGGTGGTGTCCTTCCGACGGGTCGGTGCTGCGGGGGTCCGCCGGGACGCGGCCGGTCCACGGGTCGGTGCGCACGGTGCTGACGCGCGTGTCCACCGTAGTGCCGTGCGCGGCCAGGTCGGCGCGCAGGTCGCGCTCGGCCCCGGGCAGCCACGGCCACTCCGACGCGAAGTGCGCGGCGTCGACGAGGTAGGGCGGGCTGGCGGCCGCGCCGCGGGCGGCGAACTCGGCCTGCTCGCGGAGCTCGGAGGCCGGGTGGTGGCGCAGGTCGGCGGTGACGTAGACGTCCGCGCCGGAGGCTCGCACCGCGTCGAACAGGGAGTCGCCCGCTCCCCCGACGACCGCGACCGTGCGGACCGTCGCGTCGGGCGGCCCGGCGTAGCGGATGCCCTGGGCGGTGGCGGGCAGCGACGCGGCGACGCGCTCGGCGAAGCCGTGCAGCGTCAGCGGCTCCGGCAGGTGCCCGACGCGCCCCGTGCCGGTGGCGCCGTCCCAGCGCGCGAGCTCGAGCACGTCGAACGCCGGCTCCTCGTACGGGTGGGCGGCCCGCATCGCCGCCACGACGGCCGCCCGCGACCGGCGCGGCGCGACCATCTCCACGCGCGCCTCGACGACGCGCGCGACCTCGCCCACCCGGCCGATCGCGGGCGACGCGCCCTCGGTCGGCGTGAACGTCCCCTCGCCCGTGGCGGTCCACGCGCACCGGCGGTACTCCCCCAGCGCGCCGGCGCCCGCCGCGGCCAGGGCGTCGACGAGGCGCTCGGCGTCGGCCGCGGGGACGAAGACGACGTGCTTGTCGAGCGCCTCGGCCGGCGCGGGGACCAGCGGGCGCGTGTCCTGCAGGCCCAGCAGCCGGGCGAGCTCGTCCGCGACCCCGCCGACCGCCGCGTCCGCGTTCGTGTGCGCGGCGTACAGCGCGATGCCGGCGCGGATCAGCCGGTGCAGCAGGGCGCCCTTCGCGGTGGTCGCTGCGACGGAGTGCACGCCGCGCAGCAGCAGCGGGTGGTGCACGACCACCAGGTCCGCACCCCACGCGACGGCCTCGTCGACCACCGCCGCCACCGGGTCGACGGCCAGCAGCACCTTGCGCACCGGCTGGTCGGGGTCGCCGGTGACGAGGCCGACACGGTCCCACGACTCCGCGGAGCCCGGCGGGTACCGGCGCTCCAGCAGCCGCACGACGTCGGCGAGCGTCGCGACGGTCGCGCTCGCGGCGCCGCCGGGGGAGGTCGGGGTGGGAGGGAGGTCGTGCTCGGGCTGGTCCACGCCGCCGAACCTACCCGCGGACGCGGGCCCGCGGCGCGTGGTCCCCAGGGCGGATCAGGGCAGCAGCATGGACTTGATCGCGCGCCGCTCGTCCATCGCCGCGTAGCCCTCGGCCACCTGGTCCAGCGGGAGCACCAGGTCGAAGACCTTCCCCGGTGTGATCGCCCCGGACCAGACGTCACGGGCGAGCTCCTCGAGGTGCGCCCGGACCGGGGCGACACCGCCGCAGACGCCGACGTTGGTGCCGAACATCTGCTGCACGGGCAGCTCCGGCCCGCCGGCCGGGACGCCGACGAACCCGACGCGACCGCCCGGCCGAGCCGTGTCGAGCGCCTGCTGCATGGACTCCTTGGTCCCGACGCACTCGAGCACCTGGTCCGGGCCCACCCCGCCGAGCAGGTCCAGCACCGCCGCCGCGCCCTCGTCGCCGCGCTCGGCGACCACGTCGGTGGCGCCGAACTCGCGCGCCAGCGCCTGCCGCGACGCGTGCCGGGACATCGCGACGACCCGCTCCGCACCGAGCCGGCGTGCCGCGAGCACGGCGCACAGGCCGACCGCGCCGTCGCCGACCACCGCGACCGTCGATCCTGGCCGGACGCCCGCCGACAGGGCCGCGTGGTGCCCCGTGCCCATCACGTCGGTCAGCGCCAGGACGCTGGGCAGCAGGTCCTCGTCCGGGTGGTCGGGCATCGCCACGAGGGTGCCGTCGGCGAGCGGGACCCGGACGTACTCGCCCTGGCCCGCGTCCGTGAACACGCCCTCGGCGTCCGGCCCGCCCCAGCCGCTCGACCGCTCGCACGACGTGTGCACCCCGTTGCGGCAGTGCACGCAGGTGTTGTCCGAGACCATGAACGGCGCGACGACGAACTGCCCGGGCCGCAGGGTCCGCACGTCTGCGCCGACCTCCTCGACCACGCCGACGAACTCGTGCCCGATGCGGCGCGGTTCGCGCGTCGGGCGGATGCCCCGGTAGGGCCACAGGTCGGAGCCGCACACGCAGGCCGCGACGACACGCACGAGGGCGTCGGTGGGGCGCTGCAGCGTCGGGTCGGGGACCTGCTCGAGGCGGATGTCGTGGGGGCCGTGGATGAGGGTCGCGCGCACGACGGCAGCCTACGACCGGCGCGGTGGCCGCGTGTCGGTGACCGGCCGCACACTGGCCCCATGTGTGGCCGCTACGCCCAGACCCGCGCCGCCGACCAGCTCGAGCGCGACCTCGCCGTCGACAGGATCCTCGGCGAGCGCCGGGGCCCGTCCTGGAACGTCGCGCCCACGCAGGACGTCCCCGTGGTGCTCGAGCGCGTCGAGGACGACCGGCCGCAGCGCCAGCTCCGCACCGCCCGCTGGGGACTGGTGCCGTCGTGGGCGAAGGACGTGTCGATCGGCTCCCGCATGATCAACGCGCGCTCGGAGACGGTCCTGGAGAAGCCGGCGTTCCGCAAGGCCGCGGCCCGCCGTCGCGCGCTGGTCCCGATGGACGGGTACTACGAGTGGCAGGCGCACGAGCGCGGCCCGAAGACGCCGTACTTCCTGCACGGGGCCGAGCCGCTCGCGGCGGCCGGGCTGTACGAGCTCTGGCGGGACCACACGAAGGCCGACGACGACCCGGACCGCTGGCTGTGGTCCGTCACGATCATCACGCGGCCCGCCACGGACACGCTGGGCCACATCCACGACCGCTGCCCCGTGCTGCTCCCCCGCCCGCTGTGGGACGACTGGCTGGACCCGGCGACCACCGCGGCGGACGAGGTCGGCGCGATGCTCGTCCACGTCCCCGAGCCGCACCTGACGCCGCGCGAGGTCGGACGCGCGGTGGGGAACGTCGCGAACGACGGCCCGGAGCTGGTGGTGCCCGTGCACCCCGGGGAGTGACCTCGCCGGGACGTCGGACGCCGGCTGGGCCCTGGGTCCGTGGCGCGCACCGGGCGGCGTGTGGCGGGATGGAGGGGTGGACGGCCCCCGCATCGAGCTCGCGTGGATCCCGCTCGGCGCGGGCGGCTCGCCCGTCGTCCGCTTCAGCGGCCGCGCGTACGAGGCGCTGCTCGCGCGCCGGGACCACCGGGAGCGGTGCGCGCTGGTGCACGCGGCCCTGCTGCTGACGCACGACGCCGGGACCACGGTCGTGGAGGTGACACCCGTGTGGGGCCAGCCGCCCGGGGACCGCGGCGTCGTGGCGGAGGGCCCGGTGGGCGCGCGGGTCCTGGGCCGCAGCCGGTGGTTCCGCTACGAGGTGCGGTGCTGGCGCGGGGGCACGGTGCCCGACCTGGCGTGGGCCGTCGAGCGCCGCACGGTCGCGTCCGGCGAGGCGCCCGTCCGCGCTCTGCTCGCGGCGGCCCCGGCGGTGCCCCGGCACGTGTGGGGGCGCGACGCGCTCCGGTGCGGCGACATGTGGAACTCGAACTCCGTCGTCGCGTGGCTGCTCGCGGCCGCCGGCGTGGAACCGGCGCCGCTCGCCCCGCCGCCCGGACGGCGCGCCCCGGGATGGGCCGCCGGCGTCGCCGCCGCGAGCCCGGCCCGGCCCGCCCCGGGCGACCGGGTGACGGGTCCTTGACCGCCCCGACGCCCCGCGGGACGCTGGCCGGACCACGACGACGTGAAGGGGGCAGCCATGCGATCTCTGAGGTGCCGGTTCGGACGGCACGCGTGGCGCGTCGAGCGCAATCCCGACCAGGGCGGGCCGGAGGCGATCACCGAGGTGTGCGCCCGCTGCGGTGCGGACCGCCGGGTGTACGAGCCGACGTCCGGCACGTGGATGGCCACGGGGATGATGCGCGGGCCGAGCTGACGCGCTCCCGCACCGCCCGGCGCGCGCTCGACCGTGGCGCCGCCGGGCTCGGGGCCGACGACGCCGCCGGCGACGTGTCGGACACGCGCCGCGCCTCGCGGCGCGTGTCAGGCGTACGGCGTGCCGGGGGTGCCGGGCTGGCCGGGCGTGCCGTACGGCGGCTGTGCGGCGGGGTCGTACGGCTGCTGCGCGAGCGGCTTGCCGTGCTTGATCGTCGCACCGCCGAAGACCGTCACCGCGTGGACCTCGAGCACCGGCGCGTCCGGGTCGAACGGCGCCACGGTCTTGTCGTCCGTGCCGCCGAACACGGGCAGCGTGACCATCTGCACCCGCCAGGTCGGCGGCACCTTGATCTCCACGCCACCGAACATCGTGAAGACGTCCACGCGCGCCCGGCCCTGGATGGCCGCGGCGCGCAGGTCGAGGTCGATGCCGCCGAACACCGCCGTGAGCGACGCCGACCGGAACTGCTGGGACAGCGACCGACGGTCCCCGCCCCAGAAGAACACGAACAGCCGGACCCGGTCCGCGTCGTCACCGCGGCCCGTCGACGCCAGCAGGATCGACAGCCCCAGCACGGCGACCGCCACGGGGAGCGCGAAGGTCCACGGGCTCTCCTGCACGACGTCGAGGGCGTCGAGCAGCCAGAGCCCGCCGGCGGCGATGACGATCACCGGCCCGAACCACGCCCGCGGGACGAGCGCCAGGGCGGCGGCGCCGACGGCGACCACGGCCGTCGGCACGAGCACGGACCAGACGCTCGAGGCCCGCAGGACGTCGAGCCGGTCGAGCAGCAGCACCACGCCGGCGAGCACGAGCAGGGCACCGACGAGGACCTGACCACCGGAACGTCGTGACATGGCCCCACCGTAGCGAGGCAGGGGGTGGCGGGTCCGACGGTTTCGGGGCCTGAGTCGTCGCGTTCCCGCGTCCGCCGCGCTGTGCCCTCACCGTCCTCGCGGTGTCGGACCCTGCGCCTACGGTGCTGCGCATGACGATCACGTACGCGCAGGCGCTGGAGTGCCCCCTGACCAGGCAGCACCTGGTGTCCGGTGCGGCGTCCGCTGTGGACGTCGTGCGCCGGCTCGCCGCGGTGCCCGCGTGGTCCGGCGACGCCGAGCTCGCCGTGCGCCGGCGGCTCGCCGACCCGGAACCCGGCGCGGTCGCGGACGCGGTGCGGGACGGCGTAGGTGAGCCCGGGCTCGTGGCCAGCGGCGGCGGTGACGTCCTCGCGGTCCTCAGCCTCGGCCACCGGGCCGGCCGGGTCGACCGCGTGCGGGTCGTGCGCAACCCCCGCGAGCTCGGTGCCTGGCGTGGGACCGGGTCCCGAACCCACGCCTGACGGTGAGGCCCCGGCCCGGTCCCGTGGGCCCGGCCGGTGTCGACCGCGCGCCCGCAGGTCGGGTGTCGGACGTCCGTGCGGCGGACGTCCGTGGGCGACGACTCCTTCGCCGACCCCGTCGGCAGGTCAGCAGTGGCGGTCGTCGTACTCGTGCGTGCGTGCGTGCGGTGGCTCGTTCGTCCATGGTCCTGGCTGGCGCCGGCGTCGGCCCGGACGACCCGATCCCTCGACGGCCGGCACGGCCGCCGGGTACCCGACGCCGCGCTCGCGCAGGTCAAGGCTGGTCAGTGCGTCGTACGGGTCGGACGCCACCACGTACTCCCTGACGAATCCGATCACCCGATCTCGCAGGCTCTTCGTACGCCACTCCGTCACGGCGCACCGGCCCGCCGGGCGTACTCGGTGGCGATGCGAGCCACCGAGTCGGCGTACTCATCGGAGCGGTTGTACGTCAGGACCGCAGCGCGCCACCCCTCGCTCGTCGTCATGGTGGCGTCCGCACACAGGTACCGCGCCGCAGCCAACGCCGCGTCGTCGAGCACATCAGGATCAGAGATCCCGTCGCCGTCAGCGTCCGCGCCCCACCGTGCCCAGGTGGTCGGGATGAACTGCATCGGACCCACCGCCCGGTCCCACACGACATCCCCGTCCCAGGTGCCGTCATCAGTATCCGGGATCGCCGCGACCCCGTCACCGTCCAGCGGGACGCCGCGGATCTCCGGGACCGAGCGGCCGTCGTCGCCCAACACGGCGCCGCCATGCGACCCGTGCCCGGACTCGATACTGCCGATGGCCGCGAGCGTGTTCCAGCCCAGCCCGCAGCCAGGCTGCTCGGCGTCGACGGCCAGATCCGCCGCGCCGTACGCGAGCACGGCACGCACCGGGATGCCCGTGCGGGCGGCGATGCGCTCGGCCCACAAGACATCGACGTGGTACACCGCAGCTGTGCCCGGTGCCGCGTCGTCGCGCGTCGCCCCGGGCAGCGCGGCCATCACAGGAGCGTCTCCCGACAGGAGCGCGACCGGGGCGGGCGGCGGGGCGAGCTCCAGCGCGATCGTGGCGCCGGCCAGGGGCAGCACGAGGCCCACGGTGAGCAGCACGCGCCGCGTCCACCCCGGCCGCCACACGTCAGGTGTCGTCGGGGCGGTCATGCGCCCGACCCCGCAGACGGTTGCTCGGTCGGCGCCGCGGTGGGCGCGGGTTCCTCTCGCACGACCGTGATCGCCGACCCCACACGCAGGACCGCACCTGCGCCCGGCAGAGTCCCGGTGACGCGGGCACCCGACGTCGCCGCGGGGTCACCCTGCACGACGAAGCCGGCCACCTCGAGCGTGGCGGTCGCCGAGGCGACGGTGAGGCCCGCCACCGCGGGGACCTCATTCGCCCCGGACGCGACCACCACGTCCACGGCAGTGCCCGGCGCGACGGGGCTGCCCGCGGCCGGCACCTGACCCAGCACGACGTCGGCCGCGAGCGGCGAGTCCTCGTCCTGCACCCCGCCGAGCACCAGACCCGCGAGCAGCAGAGTCGCCTGGGCGTCAGCGAGCGACCCGACCAGCACCGGGACCGCGACGGCGGACGGCGCCTCGGCGACGGCGGGTGGCGAGGTCGCGTCCGCAGGCGGCGGGACGGCGACCGGTGCGGTGCTCGGAGCCGACGTCGCCGCAGCCGACGCCGACGGGGACGCCGCCGGCGGCACGGCGACTTGCGGGGCGGCGTCCCCGCCCAGCACGCCCCAGGTCGCGAGGCCGACCACCAGCGCGACCGCGACGCACGCGAGCACCCCGCCGGTCGGCACCCGTGCGGCCGCGGAGTGCGGCCCTCGCGGCTCGGGCCCATCGGCGGCGGCCAGGTACGCGAGGTCGCCGGCGGCGGGCAGCGCCCGGGTGCGGGAGACCTCCGGAGTGGCGTCAGCAGTCGTCCAAGCGGGCGGGTCCGGCTGCGTGAGGCCCACCAGGACCGCGGCCAGGGCCGACCGCATCTCCGCCGCGTCTCGGTACCGGCGCAGGGGGGTCTTGGCCAGAGCCCGGGTCACCACCCGGTCGAGCGGCCGCGCGGCCGGCACCAGGGCCGACGGAACCGGCGGCGGAGCGGTGACGTGCGCCTGCAGCACCTGCACGGCGGTCGCACGCGGGAATGGCGGCTGCCCGGTCAGCAGCAGGTGCGCCAGGGCACCCACCTGGTAGACGTCGCCGGCGGGGCCGACCGGCAGTGCCTGCGCCTGCTCGGGCGACAGGAAGTGCAGGTTCCCCACCACGGACGCCGACCCATCACGCACCGGGGCGCGCAGCACGTCGCTGCCCGCGGCCGTGCGCCCGGCAGCGTCGGCGAGCCCGAAGTCGACCAGCCGGACGTCGGCTGCCCGAATCGACCCGGTCCCCCGCGCGAGCAGCACGTTGCCGGGGCTCACGTCCCGGTGCACCAGCCCACGGGCGTGCGCGGCCTCGAGCGCCGCGAGAACGCCGTCCAGCACCGCACCCGCGGCGAGCGGCGTCATCGGCCCCTCCGCAGCGACCCGGTCGCCGACGCTGCCGCCGGGAACCAGGTCCAGCGCGATCCAGGCCATCGTCACGCCGCCGGCCTCGTGCAGACCTGAGCCGTGCACCGCCGCGACGTTCGGGTGCCGAAGCCCCTGAACAGCGCGCGCCTCGGCGAGGAACGCGTCGCGAGTCCAGGCGTCCGCACCCAGGTGCGGGTGCAGCACCTTGACGGCGACCCGGACCGGCGCGCCGTCGTCGTCGCTGCGTTGCAGGTCCTCCGCCTCGTAGACCGAAGCCGATCCGCCGACGCCGAGCAGGTCGCCGATGACGAACCGGCCGCCGAGAGTCGCGTCGGCCGTACCGGTCACCCGAACCGCCCGTTCACGTAGTCGTACGTGCGGGGGTCCTGCGGGTCGGCGAACATCGCGTCGGTGTCGCCGTGCTCGACGATCGCACCGGGTGTGCCCTGCGCGGCCAGGAAGAACGCGCACTGCTGGGAGACACGCTGCGCCTGCTGCATGTTGTGGGTGACGATGACGATCGTGACTTCCTGGCGCAGCTCGGTCATCGTCTCCTCGATGACCCGGGTCGAGGTCGGGTCAAGGGCAGAACACGGCTCGTCCATCAGCAGCACCTTGGGCCTGATCGCCAGCGACCGGGCGATGCACAGCCGCTGCTGCTGTCCACCGGACAGGCCGCCGCCGGGCTGCTTGAGCCGGTCCTTGACCTCGCGCCACAGGCCCGCGGAGGTGAGGGAGCGCTCGACCAGCTCGTCCTTGGTGTCCCGGGACGCCTTGGTCCCGGTGAGCTTGAGCCCGGCCACGACGTTGTCGTAGATGCTCATGGCCGGGAACGGGTTCGGCTTCTGGAACACCATGCCGATGTCCTTGCGCGCGTCCTGCAGCTTGCGGCGCCGGTCGTAGATGTCGACGCCGTCCAGCAGCACCTCGCCCGCGAGCGCCGCGGACGGGACGAGCTCGTGCATCCGGTTGAGGATCCGCAGGAACGTCGACTTGCCGCAGCCGGACGGGCCGATCAGCGCGGTGACCTGGCCTGCGGGCATCGACAGCGAGACGCGCTCGAGCACCTGGTGGCTGCCGAACCACGCGGAGATCTCGCGCGCGTCGATCGAGGACAGCGGCTGCACCGGGACGCTGGGCGCGGGCACGCCGAGCGCGGGTGGCGCCGGGGCGGCGTGCGCGGGGCGCGTGTCGGCGATCTCGGCATCGGCCTCGCGCTCGGTGGCACGGGCGGGCGCCGGGAGCGGCGCCGGGACGTCCGGCGCCTCGGTGCCGACGGCGGGCAGCACAGTCGTGACGTTCTGGTCGGGCGGCGTGACGTGCACGCGGGAGGTCGTGGTCATCATCGGGTCCTCGGGTCTCGGACGGTCACAGGACGTTGGGCAGGGCGTTCATCACGACGTCGGCGCCCGCGACGCCGAGGGCCAGCAGGACGGGCACGCCGACCAGCCAGGAGTGCCAGCGGCCCCAGGTGTTCCAGAGCCACCACAGGCCCACACCGGCGGCCACCAGGAAGACGAGGACGAAGAACGCGGTCCACCACGCCCCCGCGTCCTGCCCCATCGCGCGCTCGGCGGCGGGCAGGGCCTCGTACGCGATCACCTGGCGAGGGGCCTCCTGCACCTCGGACACCAGCGCGGCGTCGACGTGCAGCACGCCCGACGGGAACAGCGCGAGCCCGTCCGCGGTCTGCAGCTCGAGCCGACCCTCCCCGCGGCGCACCGCGGCGGGTTCGGGGTCACCGGCCCGACGCAGCCCGAGCACCCGATAGGTGTGCGTGCCCTGCCCGGTGGTGACCGTGATGTCGTCGCCGGGTGCCAGCTCGCTCAGCGCGCCGAACGGGCCGCCGTAGGTCGTCTGCCGCCCGACCAGCACCGTCGTGCCGGGCTGCCCCGGCATCGCGGTGTCCCGGCGGTGGCCCGGCCCGGACCGCAGCACCTCGGCCGTCGTGCCCTCGGTGACGACCTCGGACAGCCCGACGGCGGGGATCTCCAGCAGCGCGACGGGCGTGCCGGCCGCGACCAGTTCCTCGTCGACGTCCAGCGGCCCGACGGGCGTCTCGGCCCGGGCCAGCGAGTCGCGCAGCTCGCCGTAGGACAGCGTCTGCGCGCGCTTGTGCTGGAACCCGGAGAGCACGGCGACGTGCGCGACGAACGCGAGCAGCAGCACCGACACCGTCAGCAGGGCCGCGCCGGTCCACCACCGCCCGTCCCGTGGCGCGAGTGGACGCGGGGCCGGGGCGGGCAGCCGCGACCGGCCGGGGACCGCGGGTGCGCCGCCACCGGACCGGCCGTGGCGCGGCACCGCGTTCCCGCGGTCGATCCGCTTCCGCCCGGGTGCCTGCACCTGCCGCCCGGCCCGCCGCTGCCCCCGGCGCTGCCGCGGCTCGCGCCGGGCAGGAGGCGCGGGCGCGTCCTGCTCCGACTCCACCGCGGTGCCCGCGGTCACGAGAGCACCGGCGCCATCGCCGCCACCGGCGCACGCATCGCCCGCAGCAGCCACCAGCCGCCGACACCGGCCCCGGTCAGGCCCACCCCGCCGCCCGCCCACCAGGCCCACGCCGGCACTCCCTGCGTGCCGGCGTCGTCCGCGGTGGCGGACCCGATCAGGACGTCACCCAGCGCGATCCCGGTGCACCACCCCCTCAGCTGGACCGCCAGCCGTCCCGCGGCGGTCTGCTCCGCGACCGGAACGACGGCCTCGACCGACCCCGCCGCGTCCGCGGTGAACGTGCCGACGACGGCCGGGTCGGCGAACAGCACCAGCTGCACCCGCTCCCCCGCCGGGAACCCGGCCGCGGTGACCGTCATCTGCTGGCCCGGCAGGTACACCGTCCGGTCGGTCGCCACCGGCTCGCCCGCGGACTCCGGCGTCGTCGGGACCGCGGGCTCCGTCGGCACGCACGGGGCGGCGTCCGCCGGCGGAGCGTCGGTCTCGACGGTCGTCGTGCCGCCACGGGTGCCCGCGCCCGGCTTCGTGGCCGCCGGCGGAGTGGTCCCGGGCCCGGTGACCGGCGGTGTCCCCCCGGGGGGTCGGGTCGACGGGCCGGGCTGTGCCGGAGGCGTGGACGCGGGACCCGGGATCGTCACCGTGAGGTCCGGGCCGGCCGGGTCGGCCGCGTGCGCGGTGCCCGCGGCGAGGCTCGACCAGGCGACGCCCGCCAGGACGACCGCCAACAGGGTGCCGGCGGCGCGCCGGGTGCGCGTGGGAGGGGTGCGGGTCATCGGGCGCTCTCGCTCTCGTGGTCGTGGTGGTCGGGTCGGCCGGCGAGCGCCTCGGCCCGCACCTGGTCGGCGTAGGCGGCGAGGTCCTCGCCCAGCAGCCGGCGGGACCGGCGGCGCAGCAGCACGGTCGCCGTCACGCCGCCGGCGACGAGGACCAGGAGGCCGAGCGCCGCCCACGGCACCGCCCAGGCGCGCACGGAGGCGGTGACGACCTCGCCCGCGGGTGTCGCCGGGTCCTCGGGGCCGGACGGGGTGACGGTGATCGCGCCGGACAGCAGCAGCGCAGGCGGGACGCCGGGAAGCTCAGCCACCACGTGCGCGGTGCCCCCGGGCACCAGGTCGGCGACCGGGTCGAGCGTCACCGTGCCGAGGTCGGTCCCGAAAGGGCCCGTGAGCCGCACGACCGGCTCGGCCGACATCAGCGTGTTCCCGGCGTTGGTCAGGTCGAACGCGACCTGGGCCGCCGTGCCGCCGAACGGCCACGCCGCCCCGGAGTACCCCGCGACGGCGCCGGAGACGGTCAGCACACTGGTCAGCGGCCCGTCCACCCGCAGGTGCAGCCGGGTGCCGACGCGCTGGGCGACCTGGACCGCGGAGCCGGCGGCGTCGGTGCCGGTCGACGTGTACGACGCGACGACCCCCGCGGCGTGGTCGCCCGGGGTCGCGTCGTGCGGCACGGTGATCGCGACGGGCAGGTCCACCCGCTCCCCCGCCCCGACCGTGACCTCGACGCCCAGCCCCGCGACGCAAGCGGCCTCGGCAGCCGGGTCCTCGGTCACCGGGCAGACCGACGCGGCCGAGTCGACGGCGGTCCAGGCGCCGAGGTCGGTGGACGCCTGGTCCGCGCCGACCAGCGTGAACGCGCCGGTCTCGTAGTCGGTGGTGGCGTCCGCGGCGTACACCCGGAACGTCGCCGGGGTGGCCGAGTAGTTCGACACGGCGACCCAGTCGGTCACGGTCGTGCCCGGGGCGACCTGGTAGGTCAGCTCGGTGCGGCCGTCGGGGCCGGCCGGGGTGGAGGGCTGGACGCTCCAGGTCACGTCGCCCTCGGCGGCGGGCACGCGGGCCTGTGCGGCGGGGGCGGGTCCCGCGACGAGCGTCGCGAGCAGCGCCAGCGCGAGGGCGGCGCGGGTGGGGGCGGTCATGGACGCCTCTCGGTCACGGACGGGACAGGGGTGCGGGACGGGCGCGGCCGTGCGGCCCGCCCGGTCCGAGGTGGACCGGGCGGGCCGCCGGGACGCGGCGTGGCGATCGGGCCTCCGCTCAGATGAGCGTCAGCGTGAGGGTCGCCGTGTACTCGCCCGCGGCGACGTCGGACGGCGCCTTCAGCGCGATGCCGGCCTCGACGCGGGTCTCGTCCCCGGTCACGCCCGCGGTCGCCTGGGCCAGCGCCTTGTCGGTCGACAGGCCGCCGTTCGCGCCGGGGGCGACCGCCGCACCGGCGGTGCCGGCGTTGCCGGTGCCGACCAGCGCGGGGGTCCAGCCGAGCGCCGACGCCGCGAACGTCTTCGTGGCGTCGGCCTTGTTCACGAACGCACCGGCCCTGCCGTTGAGCGTCCACGGGGTGCGGGTGGTGCGGCTGTCCGACACGGTGACGGCACCGAGCGTGCCGCTGGCCACGTAGGAGGTGCCGTCCAGGGTCGCCTGGCTCAGCGCCACCGCGCCCGGGGTCACCGTGAACTTGAGCCCCGTCGCGGACGCGGGGATCGTGACGGTGATGTCGGTCTGCTGCGGCGGCTGCGGCTCGGCCACCGTGGTGACGACGGCCTCGTTCGACTCTGAGCCGTTGTGCGCCGCGTCGCCGCCGTAGACGGCCTTGAACCGGTACTCCGTGCCGGCGGTGAGCCCGGCCACGGTGGCGGACGCCGAACCGTCTGCGAGGGTGCCCGCACCGACCTGGGCGCCGGTCGCCGTGTTCACGAAGGACACCGACCCGGTGGCGGCGGGCACCACGGCCGCGGTGAGGATGACCGAGCCGTCGTTGCCGGCGGTCGGGGTGAGCGTGGTGGTCGTGTCGACCTTCTCGACGGGGGCGGCGTCCACCGCCCAGGTCTTGGCCTCGGTGTCGATCCGGACGTCGACCGAGAAGTACTTCGCGGTGCCGACCGGGTCGGTCGTCGCGGGGTAGGTGCCGTCCGGGGTCTCACCCGGGTCGCAGGTGACGACGTAGGTGGCCAGGCCGCTCTGGAACGCGCTCGCGGGGAACCCGGCGGTGATCCACCGCGCGGCGGATGTGCCGGTGCGTGCCATCGGCTGCCCGTCGAGCCCGTTGCCGGCCGCAGCAGCAGCCTGCACGATGCCCGGCCACTTGCTCGCCTGGGTGCCGTCCTCCCAGATGAACAGGACGCGCGAGGACTTGCGGAAGCCGTCGGGGCACCCGACGGCGGTGGTCAGCCCCGTGGGGCCGCCACCCGTGGCGAGCGCGCCCGACGACGGGGTCAGCGTGATGTCGCCCAGCCGGTTGGCCGGGTCGAGCACGCCGTTCGCCGCCTGGGCGGGCATCGCCGTGAGCGTGGCGGCGGCCACGGCCGCCGCGACGAGGGCGCCGGCGCGGCGCAGGAAGGAGGTGCGAGGCATGGCAGGGGTCCTGTCTCGGGGAGCGGAGGGGTCCGGGCGGTGGTGCGGGGTGCGCCCGTCCCCGACCGGGACGGGCGCACCCCTGCCGGTCAGGCCGGCGTGGTGGTGCTCAGTTGGTGCGGAAGTTCACGGCGTCGCCGGCGCGGTAGGTCTCGCCGGCGATCGTGACGCCGTTGACCTCGGAGTCCCGGTTGATCAGGGAGCCGAAGCCGAAGTCCTCGATGACCCAGGACTCGCCCGAGGGGCTCTCCGCGGTGTAGACCGCACCCTCGGTCGCGGCCGTGGCCGGGTTGTCGACGAACGCGAACGCGAGGTCCGTGTTCGTGCCGATGGCCGCGTTCTCCACCACGGTGAACACCGGCCGGGTGATCTGGAACGCCGTGTTCAGCACCCCGTCGACGACCGGCGCCTGGGCGCCGACGGTGCCGAGCTCGGCACCCTTCCGGCGGTCCAGCACCTCGACGCCGTACGAGCTGGTCAGGTCGTCGGCGTTGCCCTGCGCGATCCACTGCGCGACCGAGAAGGGCACGAGGCCCTTCGGGTCGGCAGCGAGCACGCTGCCGTCGTGCTCCTGCACGGAGCCGCCGGAGAACACGTCCTTGACGGCCGAGCCCTTGGTGGTCTCGGTCAGGCCGAGCTGGGCCAGGAAGAACGCCCGGGTCCCGGAGCCGGACTGCGGCAGGTACGGGTGGATGGCCGCACTCGCGCCGCTGCCGACGACGTAGGGCGTGCCGTCGATGACGACCGACGCACCCTCCGCCGCGCGGTAGATCGCCGTGAGCTCGGACAGCTCGAGCTGCTCCGGCAGGGAGCTGGCCGGACCGAACGCGTAGGTGACGGCGTCGACGGCCAGCGGGACGTACGAGTACGCGCCGGAGGTGCTGGCGGGCACGCCGCTGGAGGAGCGGGCGAACTGGAGGTCCGACCGGCTCAGCGGCGCGTTCGAGGTGCCCCGCGCGTTGGACAGCACCGAGCCGGTCACCGTGGCCTTCAGCGCGGAGACGCCCTGGCCGGAACCGTTCGGGCGCGGGATCGACGTGCCACCCGTGTGGGTCTGGATGAAGTTGTCGTCACCGGCCGGGACGGTGGCGTCCCAGGAGCCCAGGATGAGCTGACCGTTGCGCTCGACCACCGCGGACAGGCCGTTGTTCAGGTCCTGGGTGGTGTCCGAGCCCGAGCCGTTCAGCGCGCGGTTGAGCGTCGGCGCCCCCGTGTCCGGGTTGATCGGGTCGGCCATGGCGGCCGAGCCCGACGCGAGGACGGCGGCGAGGCCGAGGGTGGTGATGGAGAGCCACTTCGTACGCTGTTGCATGACACGTGCCTTCCAGGTAAAGTCCCCCTGAATTTCGCCCCTCGTGGGCTCCGGCCCCCCCCACCTCGGTTCGCAGCCCGGTGGGGGGGCTTCCTCGTCCCGGCCGGGGAACACGGGCCGGGTCGGGTGCTGTGGCGGCGCGGGCGTCGCCCGCGCCGGGTCAGGTCATCCGGTGCCCCGGCGCCGGAGGAGGAACGGAGAGGCGAGCAGACCGCCCGCGCCCGCCAGCAGGCTCGCGCCCACGACGCCGCCGACCGGGCTCGCAACCCGGGGCGTGCGCTCCGCGACCGGGGCCGCGGACCGGCTCACGCCGGTCTGCGGCGCGGCGGCGCCCTCCGGTGGAGGCGACGCCTGCGGGGCCGCCGCCGATCCGGTCGGCACCGTGACCGTGGCCCCGCCCACCGGCGGGGCCGTCCCACCGCCCGCGGTCGAGGCCGGCGTCCGGAGCAGCTCCGCGAGCTCCCGCGTCGCCGCGACCTGATCCGCGGTCAGCGGCACGTAGCCCTCGGGCAGCCCGCCACGCTGCCCGGTGTGCACGTTGCCGGCGCCGGCCGCGTAGTCCAGGAGGTGCGCATACTCGGAGCGTGCGACCTGGTCCAGGTCCGTCGAGGCGAGGTCGACCGCGGCGTACACGGTGGTCGCGAGCGGGTAGGCGCCGGCGGGCAGCGCCCCCGGGTCGGGGGTCGCCACCCCGGTGCCCTCGACGTCCCGCTGGACGGCGACCGCCGCGGCGACCGAGGCGTCGTCCGGCGCCACGAACTCGCGCGCCGAGCCGACGGTGTCCGCGGCCGTCCGACCCGGCAGGGGCAGTGCCAGGCTCGCGGAGCTGATCCCGTGGGTCAGCGCCGACGCGGCGGAGGTCGGGCCGAGGATCAGGCGTCCCGCGACCGTGTCCGCCGGGTTCTGCGGACCGTCCGACACCCAGAAGCCGACGTTCGTCCCCGAGAACTTCTGCGGGTCCCACACCGTCACGCGCTTGCTGTCCACGTGCGCGATCCGGCTGGCGTTCGCGGCGAACGAGGTGGAGTACGGGGAGTACGTCGTCCCGTCGACCTGCAGGCCGCGGTAGTTCGCCTTCGCTTCGGTGGCATCCGGGGAGACGGTCTGGTCGGCCTTGGGGAACGTGTCGAGCGGCTGGGAGAGCAGGTCCAGGCCGCCGCCCACCGCTTGCGCGTGCCCCGGGGGCAGGTAGTAGGGGTTCACCGTCATGCCCCAGGGGTCTGGCTCGCCTTCCAGGAACGCCCGGGCGTCGGCGTCCGCCAGCACGTACTGCCAGAGCAGCCGGGTGGCGTCGTCGCCCTGCGGGCCGACCACCACCCAGGCGCCCCAGCCGAGGGAGCCGGCGAAGTCCGTCGGGTTCCCGACGGCCGCCCACTCGGGGTCGGTCAGCACCGAGACCACGGTCCGGCTGCCGAGCGACTCGCCGACGGAGGAGGACGCCAGCTGCGGGAGGTCACCGGCGTAGGACTGCGTGAGCAGCTTCGCGAGCAGCCGAGGCGTGAGCCGCAGATCCCGGTGCAGGACGCTTCCCGGGCTCTCGGCGACGAACCCGATCGTCAGCGCCGTGTTGACCAGCGGGGCGTACCCGGGGTCGGCGGACTCGAGGAGCGCCGGGTCCGTCCCGCCGATCGTCTCCCGGGTCAGCGGCGCCGAGACCGCGGCCATGCCGACCTGCCCGGTCAGCAGCTGCGCGCGGGTCAGGTCTCCCGAGTTCGTGGTCAGCCCGAACGCTGCGCCTTCATCGCCGCCGCAGAGGCGGGGCTGCCAGGAGCTGATCGCCTCGGTGACCAGCTCGCTGCCGACCACGCGCCGCTCGGCCGAGCCGGCGGGGCAGCGCAGGTACGGGTCCTCGAAGTCGAGCGGCACCACGACCCGGTCGTGCCACGACGTGCACTGCGTCGGGTCCAGCGGGGTGCCGACCTGCTTCGTCACGATCTCGCCGTAGCGGGACGACCCGCAGGCGGTGCCGTCCTCGAGCGAGTTCGAGTGGGACCCGCGCGGGACGACGACGAGCCAGCACCGGCTGCCGGCCGCCGAGTCGCCGTCCCCGCAGCCCAGGTACGGCTGGGAAGCGGCGGACTGCACCGTGAAGCTGGTGGTGGCGGTGCCGTCAGCGCGCACCGGGACGAACGGCTGCTCGTTGGACGACGAGGGGTCGAAGAACCGCCCGAGGCCGTTGTTCACGTACTCCGCGGCCCCGTCGCGGACGGAGACCTGCTCCTGCACCTGCCCGGTGACGGCGCGGAACGTCACGCCGCCCCGGCCGAGGACGTCCCGGCTGCCGAACGTGCCCGTGAGCTTCGACGCGTTCCCACCCACCTCGGCCCAGTCGTACGCCCCCCACTGGCACGTGCGCGCGAAGTCCGCGGCGGCGGGATCGCCCCAGCACTGGAACACCTGCAGGAAGTTCGTGATCTGCTGCGGCTTCACGACCGTCGGCGCCATCCCCGACGCGGTCACGGTCACCGCCTGGTCGATCAGCCCGCGGGTCTGGCTCACGGTGACGCGCAGGTCGCGGAAGTCGTCCCAGTGCCCGGACCCGGCGTCCTTCCCGGCGCCGTCCGACGTCAGCGCGGCGTGGTCGGGCTGGTGCTGCTGGATCTCGGGGTCGTTGCCGCCGGCCCAGGCGACCGTCACGGCCGACTCGGTCTCCCCCGCCGCCTGCGCGGGCGCGGGGAGGCCGACGGCGGCGAGGCCGGCCACGGTGGCGAGCGCGACGGCGAGCGCCGTCAGGCGCGCGGCTGCGCGGGTGGTCGAGCGCACGGGCTCAGGCTCCTTCGGGGTGGGTCGGAGGGCGCGGGGCGGGCAGGAGGTTCCGGCGGGAGCGGCGCCCGAGCAGGGGGGGCAGTGCGGCGGCGGCGAGCATGCCGGTGCCGGCGCCGGCGACGGCGAGCCGCGGCAGGATGCCGGGAGCGGCGCCCGGCAGCTCCTGCGGGCTGCCGGCCACGGTGGCGGGTGCGGCGGAGCCGTCGAGCAGCCCCGCGTCGGCGCCCAGGGACCCGTCGCCGGCGACCGCGGCGTCGTCGGTCGCCGCCGCGCCCCCCGCGGCACCGCCCGCCGCCTGGTCCGCCGCCTGGTCCGAGGTGCCGGTCTGCGCGGTCGGGGTCTCGGCTGCGCCGCCGGTCCCGGTGGCGCACTGCGTCGGCCCCTGCTTGTCGCACTCGGGCGGGTACGGCGCCTCGTTCGCCAGCCGGTTGGAGCCGTCCGGGCTGAACGTCGGGTTGTTGCAGTCGCTGATGCCCTTGATCACGGGGTCGCCACCCGGGATCTTCTGGATCTGGGCCTGCCCGGCCTGCACCAGGTTGATCGGCAGCGGCGAGTACCCGAGGGTCTCCGCGCTCTGCTGGCCCTCGCAGAGGAAGTACGCACCGAAGTCGGCGAGCGTCCTCCCCTTGTCCGGCGAGAACCCGGCGTCCTGGGAGGTCGGCAGGATGATGTACGAGTAGCTGGAGAGCGGGTAGGTGCGTGCGTCGGCCGACCGGTAGACCTGCGAGAGGTCCTGCGTCAGGTAGTCCGGGGACGCGGTGTCCTCGTTGATCTGCGCACTCAGCAGGCCGACCGCGACGTTGCTGGCCGTCGGCTCGGTGTAGTAGCCGGAGGCGTTGAGCACCTTGGCCACGGGGTACCCGGAGTTCAGCGCGTACGAGTACTCGACGAAGGTGATCGACCCGACCGCGTGCCCCTGGGCGACGTAGCCGGCGACGCCGTTCGACCCGGACTTGGCGACGAAGCCGGAGCCGGGCACCACCGGGTAGTTCGAGGTGACGCCGCAGTGGCCGTCGATCAGCGGGCGACCCACCTTGCCGCAGTACGCGTCCCAGAGGGCGCTGTGCTCCTGCCGCAACCAGATGGACACCTGCGCCGTCGCGCCCGACCCGTCCGACCGGACCACCGGCACGATCGGTACCGCGGGCAGGGCGAGCGCCGGGTTGTCGGCCTTGATCTGCGGGTCGTCCCAGCTGGTGATGACGCCCGTGAAGATCTTGGCGACGGTGTCGCCGGACAGCCGCAGGTTGGTGACCCGCTTGCCGCCGATCTGCAGGTTGTACATGAATGCGGTGCCGCCCGCGACGATCGGCATGTACGCGAACCCGCGTCCGGGCCGCTGGTCGCCCTCGTTCGAGTTCGCGATGCCGTACGGGATCTCCGAGACGCCGAAGTCGGCCGTGCCGTTCGCGAAGTCGTTGCGGCCCTGGGTCGAGCCGGACTCGGAGAAGGTGATCTTCCACTGGTAGTTCGCCCACACGTTGCGGATCCACGCCTGGAGCGCGTTCGCCGACCAGGTCGAGCCGGACCCGATGATCGGGGCGTGCACGCCGGGGTTCCCGACCGAGGCTCCGGCGACGCCGCTCCCGCCGACGACGATCAGCAGCACACCGAGCAGCGCGACGGTCAGCCGCACGGGACCCCACGCGGGGCCGGCGATCCGCCGGGCGCTCACCGGGTCACCGCCGTGGGTGCGTCGGTGGTCGCGGCCGCCGCGACGAGCTCGCGCCGCTCGAACCGCGCCGCGAGTCGCACGGAGGCGGCCCGGGCGCGCCGGAGGCCGCGCGGCGTCAGCACGCCCGGCCCGCGCCCGCCGATGAGCCGCGCGACCATGAACAACACGAAGACCAGCACCATCAGCACGGCCGCTGCGCCGAACCCGCGGGCGATCTGCGTCGGCTCCGGGCTCTTCACCAGCGTGAACGTGGCGAAGGGCAGCGACACCATCGGCCCCGAGAACGGGTTCCAGTTGAAGAAGGTCGTGTACCCGGCGGTCAGCAGCACGGGCGAGGTCTCGCCGATCCCGCGGGCTGTGCCGAGCACCACCGCGGTGGTCAGCCCGGATCGGCTGGTCGGCAGGACCACGTGCCAGACCGTCCGCCACTGGCTCGCCCCGGTCGCCAGCGACGCCTCCTTGAGCGTGCCGGGCACCAGCCGCAGCACCACGTCGGAGGACCTGATGATGATCGGCAGGATCATGATCGTGATCGCCAGGCTCGCCGCGAACGCCGACTTGTCCATGCCGAACATCAGGATGTACGTGGCGTAGATGAACAGCCCGCACACGATGGACGGCAGCGCGGTCATCGCCTCGGTCACCGTGCGCACCACCCGGGCGAACGGCGACGGGAACTCCGCGAGGAACACCGCGCACAGCAGGCCGAGCGGGATCGCGACGGCAAGGGCGATCGCGATCATGAACAGCGTGCCGACCGCTGCGTGCGCCATGCCCCCGACCGTCATCGGGTCGAGCGGCCCGGCCATCGACAGGTCCTGCGTCCAGAAGTTCGCGTGCCGGAACGCGTCCGACCCCCGCCCCAGCGTGAACACCACCACCACCGCGAGCGTCAGCAGCAGCAGGACGGCCGCCGAGTGGATGACCACCGACACCACCCGGTCGACGATGGTCACCCGGTCCTCGTCGAAGCTGATCAGCACGACCGTGAACAGCAGGAACAGCGCGTAACCGATCAGCACCGCCGGCAGCACGCCCCGGACGGGCAGCACCTGGGTGCAGAGCCACGCCGTGGCGGCGACCGCGGCGGCCGCCGCGCCCACCAGCCGCAGCACGTCCTCGCGTCGCAGGGTCGACAGGTTCCGCCGGGCCTGCGGGGCGGCGGGGCCGGCGGTCGGCCGGGCGCCGGGCACCGCGGTGCGGGGGCGCGGCACCAGCGGGGCCGCCGGTGCGTGGAGGACCGCGGGCGCGGTCTCGGTCGTGGTCATCGACAGGTCCTTCAGCTCGAGGCGCCGGAGCGCGAGCGCTGGATGATGAAGCCGGCGGCGAAGTTGACGAGCATGGTGATCGTGAAGAGCACGAGGCCCGCCGCCATGAGGCCGGAGAGCTCGAACTGGGACGCCTCGCCGTAGCGGAGGGCGATCAGCGAGGAGATGGAGTTCGTGCCGGTGGAGAGCACGTGCCAGTTGATGACGAACACCGGGCTGATCACGAGGTAGACGGCGATGGTCTCCCCCAGCGCCCGGCCGAGGCCGAGCATGGTGCCGCCGATCATGCCGCCGAGCCCGAACGGGTAGACGACGTTCCGGATGACCCCCCACCGGGAGGCCCCGAGCGCGAGTGCGCCCTCCCGTTCGCCGACCGGCGCCTGCGAGAACACCTCGCGCATGATCGAGGCGGCGATCGGGGCGACCATCATCGCGACGACCAGCCCGGCGAGGAACGCCGAGGCGGTGAAGACCGTCGGGGTGGCCAGCGGGTCGTCGGCGTCGAAGGCCGGTACGTCGAAGACCGGGATCCAGCCGAGGTAGGTGCTGATCCACTTCGCGACCGGCAGCAGGTTCCCCTCGAGCCAGAACATCCCCCAGAGGCCGTAGACGACGCTGGGGATCGCTGCCATCAGGTCGACGACGCCGATCAGCAGCCGCTTCAGCCCTTCGGGCGCATACTCGACGATGTAGGTCGCCGTGCCGATCGCCAACGGGACCGCCACCGAGATCGCGACGAGCGCGATGCTCACCGTGCCGAACAGGACCGCGGCGATGCCGAACCGGCCGGAGTTCGGCTCCCAGTCCTGCTCGGTGAGGAAGTCCGGGCCCGCCGCGCCGATCGCCTCGGCGCCGCGGATCGCGAGGAACAGGCCGACCAGGGTCATGATCGCCAGCACCAGGACGCCGCCGCCGTGCGCACCGATCGTGAACACCCGGTCCGAGGTGCCGCGGCGGGCTCTCAGGGTCCGCGGGACCGCCGGGCCGGGTGCGCCGCCCGAGCCGGGTGCGCCGCCCGCGCCGGTCACGTCGCGCTCGGCCTCGGTCGTCATCGCCGCCCTCTGCTGCTCGTTGCCGCTGGTGCCGGGAGACATCCGGGCGGGGATCGGCCCCACCGCTCCGGCGCGGCACATCGTGCAGCAGCTCGAAACGAGTTGGCAAACCACTTCGTCGGTCAACAACTGCCGCGGTGAGATCACAGGGGAATGGCGGATGAACGCAGGGTGAACGCGCGAAGGGTCCGGCATGCGATGCGCGTCCGCACCAGTACCGTTCGGCAGCATTGTCGGCATCGGCGACTATGCCGAGCGACCACCTCGGCGCACTCGGAGGTCGCGCAAGATGAATTCTCGTCGCGCGGCGCGGCGCGACCCGACGGGATGACGCGTCAGGCGGTGCCGACCCGCAGTCCGGGCTCGACCAGCCGCCACATCCGACCCACGCGGGTCACTGCGTCGACGTCGCGGGTGGCGGGCGCCGGCGTCACGCACGCCCCGTACAGCGCCTCGACCAGGGTCGCCGCCACCTCGCGGATCGCGATCGCGTCCGACACCTGCGCGTCGGCGATCGCTTGCTGCAACCCTCGGATGACCACGTCCTGCCAGGTCACGAACGGGGATGCGGCTTCGGGAGTGCCGATCTCCTCCGAGATCCTCAGCACCGCGCGAGCGCGCACGTCGGCGCCGAGGCGCGCGGCCACCGCGAGCGCCACCGCCTCGACCGCGGCTAGCCCGCGCAGCTCCGCCGGCACGACGAGCGCCGCGCGCCACTCCGCGTCCTCGCCCTCCGCCAGCGCCTGCGCCAGCTCCAGCTTGCTCGTGAAGTGGTGGTAGAGCCCGCCCTTGGTGACGCCGGCGCGGTCCAGCACGTCCTGGATCCGCGCGCCCCCCAGCCCGTGCAACCAGAACTCCTCGGCCGCCGCATCGAGCAGCAGCTCCCGGGTCCGCTCGGCCTGCTCCCGGCGCATCATCGGTCGATCCACGTCGCACACCCTATGCCATTCGACCTATCCCGTTCATCCAGGTCGCCGCGGGTAAACGTTAGCCCGAAAGAGGGTCGCTCGACCTCGAGAATGCTCCGGACCCGGCGGCACCGGTTACGAAGGACCGGGCGGTGGCTACGATTGCTGCTGCGCGCTCCTCCTCCAAAGCGTGCTGCGTGACACCCGTTCGCCGACCGGATCGTCGGTGAAGGGTCCGACCCCGTCCTGGGAGCCGTCTTGCCCGCACAGCCCGCGGCACCGCCGCGTCTGCTCCTGCCCGACCCCGCCTGGGCCGTCCTGCTGGGAGTCGCGTCCGTCGGGTACTTCCTGCTGACGATCGCCGTCGGCACCAGCTTCTTCACCCACGGCCCGGGGCCGTCCGTCACGGCCGGCAGCGTGTGGGGCAGCGTCGCTGTGCTGGCGGCCCAGTCCGTGCCGATGCTCTGGCGCACGCGCCGGCCGGTGCTGAGCTTCTGGCTCGTGTTCGCCTGCTTCCTCGCCGCGACGGCCATCTCGATCGACCGGAATCTCACGGTCTCGCCGACGCTGCTGTTCGCGGTGTTCAGCGTGACGGCCCGCACCAGGACCCGGACCTGGGCCACGACCGCGGGCGTCGCCGCGGGGATCGACACGACGGTGCAGCTCGTGCTCGGGGTGATGTTCGGCGGCGTGCTCACCCCGGTCGCCGTCCTGGCCGTGCTGACCCGGGTGGTGCCCACGTACCTGGCCCCGTGCCTGGCCGGCCTGCTCTACGGGTCCCAGCGCCGGCGCGCGGAGCTGGCCGCCGCCCAGACCGAAGCGCTGCGCGAGGCGGCCGAGGCGCAGACCGCCGCCGCCGTGGCCTCCGAGCGCAACCGGATGGCCCGAGAGCTGCATGACGTGGCCGCGCACCACCTGTCCGGCATCCTGCTGCAGACCCGCGCCGCGATCCGGGTACGCGAGTCGGACCCCCGCACCACCGGCGTGCTGCTGGAGTCCATCCAGTCCGAGGGCGAGCTCACGATGCTCAACCTGCGGGAGGTGATCGGGGTGCTGCGCGAGGACAGCCCGGTCGCGGGCGTCCCGGCACCGACCCTCGCCAGCCTGCCGACACTCCTCGCCGCGGTCCGCGACCTGCACCCGGAGCTCGCCCTCGCCGTGACGGGTGACCTCCACGACCTGTCCCCTGCGACCTCGCTCGCCTGCTTCCGGATCATCCAGGAGTCGCTCACCAACGCGCGCAAGCACGCCCCCGGTGGGGCGGTCACCGTCGTCATCCAGCGGAACCCGCGCGAGGTGGTGGTCGAGGTCCGCAACGCGGCCGCCACCGACCCCGCCCCGCCCGGCGCGCCGGAGAGCCGCCGGGGTTACGGGCTGGTCGGGATGCGCGAGCGTGCCGCGATGCTCGGCGGCGTCCTGGAGACGGGCCCGGCCCCCGACGGCGGGTGGCGCACCCTGGCCGTCATCCCGCTGGACCGGCAGGTCGCCGCGTGATCCGGGTGCTGGTGGTGGACGACCAGCTGGTGGTGCGCCGCGGGTTGCGGGTGCTGCTGGACGACTTCCCGGACATCACCGTGATCGATGAGGCGAGCTCGGGCCCGGATGCGCTCGCTGCGGTGCACCGGCTCCGGCCCGACGTCGTGCTGATGGACGTCCGGATGCCCGGGGGCGACGGCATCGCCGCCACGCGAGCGCTGACCTCGGAGCCCGAGGCGGTGCCGGTCATCGTCATCACGACGTTCGACCTTGACGAGTACGTGTTCGGCGCGCTCGAGGCCGGCGCCTCCGGCTTCCTGCTGAAGAGCGCGGACCCGGACGACATCGCCGCCGCCGTCCGGGTCGCCGCGCGGGGCGACGCCCTGGTCGCACCGTCGGTGACCCCACGGGTGATCGCCGAGTTCGCCCGGCGCCGGCAGATCCCGGCCGTCCCCACGGCGTCCCACTCGCTCACCCGCCGGGAGCTCGACATCGTGCGCGCGCTCAGCCAGGGACAGAGCAACGAGCAGATCGCCGAGCGGCTGCACCTGGAGGCGGGCACGGTCAAAGCGCACCTGTCTCGCGTGATGGCCAAGCTGGACGCCCGCAGCCGCGTGCAGGTCGTGGTGTGGGCGTTCCGGAACGGGATCGCTTCATGACCTGCGGACCTACGCCGAACGGCAGGGCCGGATGATGCCGTTCGGCAGAAGCGGCGCCCACCACCGGCTGACGATGATGTGACCGCCGCGCCGCACCCCGAAGCGGCGCACGCCGAGAGGCAGACCGTGGACCCGTTGTACCTGCGCTTCGCTCGCACCGACCCGTTGTTCTACGACCGGCCGGACAGCCGCCGCTCCCGGCGCCGTCCGCTGCAGCCCGACCTCGGCCGGGACTGGACGGCCTGGCGGCACGCCGACGACGGGGACTGGTCGTCGTGGGACCCGGGCCTGGTGCTGCCGGACCAGGGCTGGAAGATCCACGTCTCCGCCACCCCGGCCGTTGCGCGCGAGGTGCTGCGCGCCGTGTCGGGCTACTGCCACACGCACCGGCTCGCGTTCAAGCACGTGCCGGACGCGGACACCCTGGTCGCCCGGAACGCGAAGGACGCCGACCGGGCCGCCGCGGGCAAGTTCATCACCGTGTACCCGCGGGACGAGGCCGAGCTGCTCGCCACTCTCGACGGGCTGGAGGCGCTGGTCGGTGGCTTCCCCGGGCCGTACGTGCTGAGCGACCTGCGCTGGAACGCCGGACCGCTGTACGTCCGGTACGGCGCGTTCGCCTCTGCGTGGACCCGGGACCAGGCCGGTCGGCCCGTCGCCGCGCTGCGCGACCCGGATGGCGTGCTGGTCGAGGACCGCCGCACTGCGGCGTTCACGCCACCGCCGTGGGTCCGGTTGCCGGACGCCCTGCGCGCGCAGCGGGACGCGCTCGGCGGCACCGCGGCGCCCTCGGACTTCCCCTACACGGTGACCCGCGCGCTGCACCACTCCGCCGCCGGCGGCGTCTACGAGGCCACCGACGCCGACGGCCACCGGGTCGTCCTCAAGGAGGCGCGTCCGCACGCAGGGCTCACCCCGGACGGCCGGGACGCCGTCGACCGGCTGCGCGCCGAGGAGCAGCACCTGCGGGCGCTCGCCGGGCCGGACGTGGTCGGGGTGCGCGAGGCGGTCACAGTGCACGGCCACCGGTTCTTGGTGCTGGAGCACGTGCCCGGCACCGCGCTGCACACCGAGGTGGTGGCGCGCTGCCCTGCGATCCGGTCCGGGGCCACGCCCGCGCAGCACCTGGAGTACCGGCAGTGGGCGCTGGACGTGTCGGGCCAGGTCGAGCGGGCCCTCGCCCGGGTGCACGCAGCCGGGCTGACCCACGGCGACCTGCACCCCGGCAACGTCCTGGTCACGCCCGAGGGGCGCGTCGTGCTGCTGGACCTGGAGATGGCGGCCTCCGTGGACAGCGCACCGGCGCCCGTGATCGGCGCGCCGGGGTTCGTCGCGCCAGACGGCCGCGGCGGCGCTGCGGCCGACCGGTACGCGCTGGCGTGCCTGCAGCTGTTCCTGTTCTGCCCGCTGACGGCACTGCTCGCGCTCGACCCGCTGAAGGCCGACGAGCTGCTCGACTTCGCAGTCCGTACCTACGCCCTGCCGGAGTCGTGGCGTGCCGCCGTGCATGCCAACCTCGCCCTGCCGGGCGCGGAGCGGCTCGACGACCGCTCCCGGTTGGCCCGGGTCGCCCACTCCGCCGTCCGGGCCTGGGAGACGAGCACAGAAGACGACCTGCTGGGCCTGCAGGTGCTGATCGGTCGGTCCGTGGCGGCGAGCGCCGACCTGGCCCGGCGCGACCGCGCCTGGCCGGGCGACCCGCAGCAGCTGTCCGAGCAGGGTTACGGCCTGGCGCACGGGGCGGCGGGCGTGCTGCACGCGCTGGAGGCGTGCAGCCTGGACGTCGAGCCGCAGGGTTGGGACTGGCTGGCCGACGCCACCCACCCGCGCCGGGGCGGCTCCCCGACGCACCTCGGCCTGTACGACGGGCTGGCGGGCGTCGCGTGGTTGCACCGCCGCGCGGGGCACGACCGCGAGGCCGACCGGCTGCTCGGCCACCTGCTCGCGGTGGATCCCGGTACGCTCGGACCAGACCTGTACGGAGGGACCGCCGGGCTCGGCCTGTACCTGCTGTCCGAGGCGGACCGGGACCCGGCGCTGGTCGGCCGGGCCGCCGACCTTGCCCGCGGGTTGCGCGCACAACTCGACCTGCGCGGCCCGGCCGACTCCGTGGCTACCGGCACCGGCGGGCTGATGCGCGGGCCATCGGGCACGGCGCTGCTCGCCCTGCGGCTGTACGAGCGGACCGGCGACGCGGCGCACCTGCGCCTGGTCACCGACGCACTCGACCAGGACCTGGCGCACTGCGCCGTCGCCGACGACGGGTCGCTGCAGGTCCATGAGGGCTGGCGGCTCCTGCCGTACCTGGGCTCCGGCTCAGCCGGTGTCGGGCTCGTGCTCGCGCAGACGCTCTGCCACCTGCCGGACCCCGAGCGGTACCTGCCCGCACTGGACGGCATCACCGCCGCGGCGTCCGCCCCGTTCGTCATCGAGCCGGGGCTGTTCCAGGGCCGCGCCGGTCTGATCCACTACCTCGTCCTGCTCGCCCGTCTCGGACTCGCTACCCCTGCGTCGGACGCCGCGCTGGCGGCGCACGTGGACGCGCTGAGGCTGCACGCCGTCCGGCACGCGACCGGGATCGGGTTCCCCGGGCAGGGCCTGCTGCGGTTGTCGTGCGACCTGGCCACCGGCTCCGCGGGCGTCCTCGTGGCGCTGCAGGGCTGGACGATGCTGATCCACGACGAGGCCCGCACCGGCTGGGAGGCCCTGCTGCCGGGTCTGCTGCCTCCCCCCGCGCCCGCCCGGCACGACCCGCGCCGGACCCAGATGTCAGGAAGGGGGTGAATGACCCCGTGGGCTTCCTCCTCAGCCTCCAGACGCTCGACGAGCGCCCGGACGCCCGACAGCACGCCGAGATGGCCAGCACGTACAGCCTGACCGTCTGCATCAGCACGACCTCGACGCTGATCTGCTGACCCACCGGCCGGCGTCCCCGTGAGGGGGCGTCGGCCGCGTCCGGGTTCCCGACCCGGCAGGTCGGCGCGACGGGCACCGGCGTCGACAGCCAGTCCCTGGACCAGCCGGGCGGCCATCTCGGGAGGACGTTCTCCCGGGCGGAGCAGGCCGAGGCCCGCTCGAGGATCTCGACCTCGATCGCCAGCACCCCGTTGCGGCACCGCAGCTCGACCAGCTCACGCCGCTCCTCGGAGCTCACGCCCTCGCAGCGACCGGCATCGAGGTCGTCCTGCGCCATCCACCGGCGCAAGCACGACTCGTTGATGCCGAGATCGGCCGGGCCTTCGCGACCGGCTGCTGACCCGAACGAGCCAGGTCCCCTGCTCGACGCCGGAGCTCCGGCGTCTTGGCTGCACCGATGGCACTCCGGCGGGCCGTGCTCTTGCTCCGCCGTCTGCCAGCACTCGTTGCACACCCAGTACCCGCCGGCGCCTTCACCGGTCCCCGCGCGGCTCGCCACCCGTTCCTGGAAGGCACCTCGGCGCGTGTCGCGACCCCAGCTCGTCTTGACTGGCTGTGCCCCTACACGCCAAGCAGATCGGTCATCACCCGGGACGGTCGACCGGACGCCCGGATCGGAGCGACGACCGTCCCAGACGGACGGAGAACTCACGCTCGTCGGACCGATCTCGGCTTCGAAGAGGAGCTTCCGGCGCTACCTGCGGCAGTGCTGGAGGTCGCATCCGCGGCTCCTGCGCGCGCTGTCGAGGCGGACCGACAGGGTGGCGCCGCGAGCGACTCGGGCGCGCCGTACGTGCAGGTCAGGGCGCTGCTGCGTTTGGTCGACCGAATGGCAAGGTTCTCAGCGACTTCTCCTCGGTGGGCCCGGCCGGTCTCGAACCGGCGACCTCCGCGGTGTAAGCGCGGCGCTCTGACCAACTGAGCTACAGGCCCCTCGTGTGCGGTGCGCAAGCCTACCGGTGCCGTCCTCCACGGCCCGCTCCCGGCGGCTAGAGCACCGAGAGGCCAGCAGCCGGGCGTCGCGCGGCCGGGCACCCCGGGAGGTGGCCTCTCGCCGCGCCCGTCCGACGCGCCCCGGCCGGGGTCAGAGCCCCGCGACCGCCTCGCGGTACGCCGCGAACGGCCGCGCCCGCCCGCCGGGGTGCACGAGCGTCCACCGCACCACCCCGCCCGCGTCGAGCAGGAACGACCCGCGCCGCGCGAAGCCCTGCGCGTCGTCGAACACCCCGTACGCGCGGGCCGCGGCGCCGTGCGGCCAGAAGTCCGACAGCAGGTCGAACCGGTACCCGTCCTGCTCGGCCCAGGCCCGCAGCGCGAACACCGGGTCGCAGGACGCCGCGACCACGCGCACGCCGGCGGCGCGGAGCTCCTCGAGCCCGTCCTGCAGCTCGGTGAGCTCCGCTGTGCACGTGCGCGAGAACGCGAACGGCACGAAGACCAGCAGGGTCGCCGACGCCGACGTGCCACCGACGGTCACGGAGGCCCCGTGCGTGTCGGGCAGCGTGACGACCGGCGCGACCGCGCCCTCGGGGAGCGGACCGCCGGTCACGACGTCAGCGACCGCGGCCGCGGCTGCCGAGCCGGGTGGCGGACCAGTCCCCCGCGATGGAGAACGTGCTGGTCGCGTGGAGGCCCGCCGTGGTGGCGGCCTCCTCGATGTCGTCGTGGCCGACGTGGCCGCCGCGCCCGGGCTTCGGCGTGAGGACCCACATGACACCGCCGTCGTCCAGGACGGTCATGGCGTCCATGAGCGTGTCGGCCAGGTCTCCGTCCTCGTCGCGGAACCAGATGACCACGCCGTCGACCACGTCGTCGTAGTCCTCGTCGACCAGCTCGGCGCCGGTGATGTCCTCCAGTCCCGAGCGCAGGTCCTCGTCGACGTCGTCGTCGTACCCGAACTCCTGGACCACCTGCCCCGAGGTGAACCCGAGACGACCCGCCCCCTGGGAGGCGTCGTCCGTGCTGGATGCCACGTCCCGACCCGTTCCTTCCGTCCGGGCCGCCGTCCCGTGGGAGCGGCGGCCTGCCGTTCGATCACCGAACGGTAGCCCACCGCACCGCCGCCGCGCCTGGCAACCCCTCCGCACCGCACGGGGACGACACGAGGTGACCGGCGCCACGTCCGCGGACCTGGTCAGGCACGATTGTCACGGACGTCACGCAACCCGGGGTGTGGACGGGGAGACTTTCACCTCCCGGGGGGCGGACAATGGTCCTACTACCCGCCCGGTGGCGAGGCGCACCGAACGTCGCGCGCACACCGGCGGGCCGAGATGCGCACCGGGGCCGACCGGCCCCCGCGTGGAGAGGCGAGGAGCACTGGTGGCTTCGAAGGACGAGCGCGGGCCGCTCATCAACGGCCTGCTGAGCCAGGTACCGGACGTGGACCCCGAGGAGACCTCCGAGTGGGTCGAGTCCATCGACGGGCTCATCGACGACAAGGGCGGTCCCCGGGCGCGGTACGTCCTGCTCAGCATGCTGAAGCGGGCGCGCGAGCGGAACGTGGCCATCCCGGCCGACCTGAACACGCCGTACGTCAACACCATCGGCGTGCACGAGGAGCCGTACTTCCCCGGTGACGAGGTGCTGGAGCGCAAGTTCCGGTCCTGGAACCGCTGGAACGCCGCCGTCATGGTGACGCGCGCGCAGCGGCCGGGCGTGGCGGTCGGCGGGCACATCTCCTCCTACGCGTCGGTGGCGACGCTGTACGAGGTGGGCCTCAACCACTTCTTCCGCGGCAAGGACCACCCGGGCGGCGGCGACCAGGTCTACTTCCAGGGCCACGCCTCCCCCGGTGTGTACTCCCGCGCGTACCTCGAGGGCCGGCTGACCGAGCACCAGCTCGACGGCTTCCGCCAGGAGGTGTCGCACCCGGGCGGCGGCCTGCCGTCGTACCCGCACCCGCGCCTGATGCCGGACTTCTGGGAGTTCCCGACGGTGTCGATGGGCCTGGGCCCGTCGTCGGCGATCTACCAGGCGTGGACCAACAAGTACCTGCACCTGCGGGGCATCAAGGACACCAGCCAGCAGGACGTCTGGGCGTTCCTCGGCGACGGCGAGATGGACGAGCCGGAGTCCCGCGGCATGCTGCAGCACGCGGCGCAGCAGGGCCTCGACAACCTGACGTTCGTCGTCAACTGCAACCTGCAGCGGCTCGACGGCCCGGTGCGCGGCAACGGCAAGATCATCCAGGAGCTCGAGGCGCAGTTCCGCGGCGCCGGCTGGAACGTCATCAAGGTCATCTGGGGCCGCGAGTGGGACGCCCTGCTCAACGCGGACAAGGACCGCGCCCTGGTGCACCTGATGAACACGACGCCGGACGGCGACTTCCAGACGTACCGGGCCGAGAACGGCGCGTTCATCCGGGAGAACTTCTTCGGGCGCGACCCGCGCACCAAGGCCCTCGTCGAGCGCATGACGGACGACGAGATCTGGGCGCTCAAGCGCGGCGGCCACGACTACCGCAAGATCTTCGCGGCCTACAAGGCGGCGCGGGAGCACACCGGCCAGCCGACCGTCATCCTCGCGCACACCATCAAGGGCTACGGCCTGGGCTCGGGCTTCGCGGGGCGCAACGCCACGCACCAGATGAAGAAGCTCAAGGCCGACGAGCTCAAGACGCTGCGCGACTCGCTGCACATCCCGATCACGGACGAGCAGATCGACGCGAACCCGTACCTGCCGCCGTACTACCACCCCGGCCAGGACGACCCGGCGATCCAGTACCTGCAGGAGCGCCGCCGTGCGCTCGGCGGGTACGTGCCGGAGCGCCGCACCACGCACAAGCCGCTGACCCTCCCGGGCGAGAAGTCCTACGAGCTGCTGAAGAAGGGCTCGGGGCACCAGGAGGTCGCCACGACGATGGCCCTCGTGCGGCTGTTCAAGGACCTCATCAAGGACAAGGAGATCGGGCCGCGCCTGGTCCCGATCATCCCGGACGAGGCCCGCACGTTCGGCCTGGACTCGATCTTCCCGAGCGCGAAGATCTTCAACACCAACGGCCAGAACTACCTCGCGGTCGACCGCGACCTCATGCTCTCCTACAAGGAGTCCGAGGCCGGCCAGATCATGCACACCGGCATCAACGAGGCCGGGTCCGCGTCCGCGTTCCAGGCGGTCGGCACGTCCTACGCCACGCACGGCGAGCCGCTGATCCCGTTCTACTTCTACTACTCGATGTTCGGGTTCCAGCGGACGGGCGACCAGTTCTGGGCGGCCGGCGACCAGATGACCCGCGGGTTCCTGGTCGGCGCCACCGCGGGCCGCACGACGCTGACCGGTGAGGGCCTGCAGCACGCCGACGGCCACTCCCCGCTGCTCGCGGGGACCATGCCGCACGTCGTGCACTACGACCCGGCGTACGGCTACGAGATCCGGCACATCGTCAAGGACGGCATCCAGCGCATGTACGGCGAGGACGGCCGCGACCCCGACGTCATCTACTACCTGACGGTCTACAACGAGCCGATCGTCCAGCCGGCCGAGCCGGAGGACGTCGACGTCGAGGGCATCCTCAAGGGCATCTACCTGCTGTCCCCGGCGGAGGGCGACGGGCCGCGCGCCCAGATCCTCGCGTCGGGCGTCGCGGTGCCGTGGGCGCTCGAGGCGAAGAAGCTGCTCGCCGAGGACTGGGGCGTCCAGGCCGCGGTGTGGTCCGTGACCTCCTGGAACGAGCTGCGTCGCGACGCGCTCGCCGCCGAGGAGCACGCGTTCCTGCACCCGGGCGAGGAGGAGCCGGTGCCGTACCTCACGGCGAAGCTCCAGGGCGCCGAGGGCCCGTTCGTCGCCACCACGGACTACGACCACCTCGTGGCCGACCAGGTGCGGCAGTGGGTCCCGGGCCGGTACGCCACGCTCGGCGCCGACGGGTTCGGGTTCTCGGACACCCGCGCCGCCGCCCGCCGGCACTTCAAGATCGACGGCCCGTCGACGGTGGTCCGCGTCCTGCAGCAGCTCGTCCGCGAGGGCAAGGTCGCGCCGGAGGCCCCGGCGCAGGCCATCGAGCGGTACCGGCTGTACGACGTCACCGCCGGCACGTCCGGCAACGCGGGCGGCGAGTCCTGAGCCGACCCGCCCCGGCACAGCACGCACGAGGGGCCCCGCACCGGATCCGGTGCGGGGCCCCTCGTGCGTGCGGGACGGTGCGGGGACCGGAGCGGCGTCCCGGAGGTCCGGGGCCGACGCCGCGCTCGGGTCAGGCGCCGGCGCTGCGCTCCGCGTGCTCGACCAGGCGGGTGAGCTCGCGCCGCAGGTGGGCGATCTCGTCCTGCTTCGGGTAGAGGTCCAGCGAGGCCAGGTGCTGCTTGGCGTCCATCGGGCGACCGGCCTCGACGGCGGCCAGCACGAGCTCCCGCCCGACCTCCGGGTCGTGGTCGCGCGGGTGCCAGTGGCCCGTCCCGAGCGACAGCGCGTCGACCGGCAGCCCCGCCTCGCGCAGCAGCCGCAGCCCGGCGACGAGCGCCTGACCGGACGGGTCGCGCTCCGCGGCGGTGGTCAGCCGGCGGATCGTGCCCTCCAGGTCGTCGCGGACGGAGAGCCGGGCGACCTCGACCAGCGGGTACCAGGCGCGGGGGTTGCCCGCGAGCTCCTCCCCGAGGGACCAGACGGCCAGGTCGGCCGCACGCTGCTTCTCGGCATCGTCGGCCTCGGCGGTCAGCGGGTCGTCGTCGGACCCCGTCACGGCGTGGCGGCGGACGATCTCGGCCAGCGCGGCGAACGCGCGCTCGTCGTTGGGGTCGTCCCCCAGGCGCGAGCGCAGGGCGTCCTCCTGGGGCACGTCGCCGTGCCGCTGGGTGGTGGACGGGCGACGGGCGCCGACACGGGACGCGGGCGCGGGCCGGCCCAGCAGGCGGCGCAGTCGGGACAGCAGAGCCATGACGCGACACTATCCGCTAGGCCCGCGACGCACTGGTCGAACGGTCGGCCGGCGGCTGCGACGCGTGCGCACCCTTTGTCGGGTCCCCACAAGGCGTCCCCGTATGCTCGGGGAATGGCCGAGCCCCGCCGGACGTCCGCGGCACCCGCGACGACCTCCTCGACGACGACCGCGACCCGACCGCAGGACGCACCGACCGGCGCGGGCGCCCCTGCCACGACCCCACCAGCGCACGAGGGGCTGTCGCCCGCCCGCAACCGGACTCGCGCGGGCCGCGTCGCGACGGCACCGGACGCCACCAACGGCGAGACGCTGCGCCGGGTGCGCGAGGGCGGCGGCGTCCTCGCGGCGGCGGCCATGCGGCGGCTCGACGAGGACCTGGACTGGTACCGCGCGCTGCCCGCCGACGACCGCTCGTGGGTCGGCCTGGTCGCGCAGGCGGGCATCACGGCGTTCGTGACGTGGTTCGCCGATCCCTCCAAGCCCCCGCACGGCGTCGGCGAGATCTTCGCGACCGCCCCGCCCGAGCTGACCCGCTCCATCTCCCTGCAGCACACCCTGCAGCTCGTCCGCGTCGTCGTGGACGTCGTCGAGGAGCACGCCGACCGGCTGGCGGCGCCCGGCGGCGAGCGCGACCTGCTGGAGGCCGTGCTGCGGTACTCCCGCGAGGTCGCGTTCTCCGCGGCGGAGGTCTACGCCCGAGCCGCGGAGATGCGCGGCGCGTGGGACGCCCGGCTCGAGGCGCTGGTCGTGGACGCGTTGTTGCGCGGGGACGTCGACGACTCGTTGCGGTCCCGCGTCGCGGCACTCGGCTGGAGCGGCCGCGGCCGCACGCTCGTCGTCGTCGGGACCACCGCGTCCCCGCTGGACGACGTCCGCACCTCGGACCTGCGGCGCGCCACCCGGCGAGCGGCGGACGACGCACTCGTCGGCATCCAGGGCGACCGGCTCGTGGTGTTCCTCGGCGGGACGGGCGACCTGCGCGAGGCCGCGACGTCGCTGATCCCGCGGTTCGGACCCGGGCCGGTGGTGCTCGGGCCCACGGGCGACGACCTGGCCGACGCCGCACGCTCCGCCCGGGCCGCGCTCGCCGGGCTCGCCGCCGTCGCCGCCTGGCCGCAGGCCCCGCGCCCCGTCCTCGCCGACGACCTGCTGCCCGAGCGGGTGCTCGTCGGGGACGTCGCCGCGCGGGAGGTGCTGGTGCGGCAGGCGTACGTCCCGCTGCTCGCCAGCACCGGGTCGCTGCTGGAGACGCTGACGGCGTACCTGGCGGCCGGCCGGTCGCTGGAGGCCGCGGCGCGCACCCTCTACGTGCACCCCAACACCGTCCGCTACCGCCTGCGCCGCGTCGCGGAGGTCACGGGCTGGGACCCGCTCGACCCCCGCGAGGCGTACGTCCTCCAGCAGGCCCTGGCGGTGGGCCGCCTCGACCACCCCTGACCCGCTCCCGGCCCCGCCGGCCGCCGCCCCCCCCCCCCCGGCCTCCGGCCTCCGCCGAGTTCGGCAGTCCCAGGCGAGTTCGGCAGCCGCAGCTGCCGAACTCGGCGCCGCGGTTCCGGCGCCGCGGTTCCGGCGCCGCGGTTCCGGCGCCGCGGTTCCGGCGTCGTGGAGTTGTGGGAGGGGTACAAGCGCGGGTCGGCATCGTGGTGCGGGTCGTGGGCGGGCAGGCAGGGTCGCACCGGGCAGAGTGGTCGGGTGCTCGCGATCGTCTGCCCCGGACAGGGCGCCCAGACCCCCGGCATGCTCGCCCCCTGGCTCGAGCTGCCCGGCACCGCCGACCGCCTCGCGGTCCTGTCGGAGGCCGCCGGCGTCGACCTGGCGTCCCACGGCACGACGTCGGACGCCGACACCATCCGGGACACGGCGGTCGCCCAGCCGCTGATCGTCTCCGCCTCGCTGCTCGCGCTGCGGGCGCTGGAGGACGAGGCGGGTGCGCCCGTGCTGCCGGACGCGACCGCCGGGCACTCGGTGGGCGAGTTCGCCGCCGCAGCCGTCGCCGGCGTGTTCGACGACGCCGGCGCCGTGGGCCTGGTGTCGCACCGCGCGCGGTTCATGGCGGAGGCCGCCGCGGCCGAGCGGACGGGCATGACCGCCGTGCTCGGCGGCGACCCGGAGGAGGTCGCCGCGGCGATCGAGGCCGCGGGCCTGTGGCCGGCGAACGTCAACGGTGGCGGCCAGACCGTCGCAGCGGGTTCGCTCGAGGCCATCGCCCGGTTCCAGGAGAACCCGCCGGCCCGGGCGCGCGTCGTGCCGCTGCAGGTCGCCGGCGCGTTCCACACCCCCTACATGCAGAGCGCGCTCGACGCGTTCGGCGCCGTCGCGGCCGGCTGGGCGAGCGCGGCGCCCCGCACCGCCCTGCTGAGCAACGCCGACGGCGCCTCGTACGGCCCGGACGCCACAGGTGCCGACGTCGTGGCGCGTCTGGTGTCGCAGATCGCCTCGCCGGTCCGCTGGGACCTCTGCCAGGCGACGCTCGCCGAGCTCGGGGTCACCGGCCTGCTGGAGCTCGCCCCCGGTGGTGTCCTCAAGGGCCTGGCCCGGCGTAGCCTGCCCGGGGTGGAGACGGTCGCGATCACGTCGCCGGCCGACCTGCCCGCCGCCCGCGACCTCGTGGCCCGCCACCTGACGGCCGCCGGTGGCCCGGTGCCCGACCCGCCCGCACCGTCCGACGACTCCCGGGAGACCGCCCAGTGACCCGCCCCACCCTGACCCAGGCCACCGGCCCCGCCCACACGCGGATCCTCGGCCTGGGCGCCGCTCGCGGCGAGAACGTCGTGCCGAACGACGACCTCGTCGGGCCGATCGACTCCTCCGACGAGTGGATCCGGCAGCGCACCGGCATCGTCACGCGGACCCGCGCCGGCGCCGACACCGACGTGCTGGACCTCGCGGAGCGAGCCGGCCGCCAGGCGATCGAGAACGCGGGCCTGCAGGGTTCCGACATCGACGCCGTGATCCTGGCGACCGTGACGTACTTCCACCAGACCCCGTCGGGCGCCGCGATCCTCGCGGACCGGCTGGGCGCCACGCCCGCCGCGGCGTTCGACATCTCGGCCGCCTGCGCCGGGTACTGCTACGGCATCGGCCAGGCGGACGCGCTGGTGCGCTCCGGCGCGGCCCGCCACGTGCTCGTCATCGGCGCCGAGAAGATGAGCGACTTCATCGACCCGACCGACCGCAGCATCTCGTTCCTGCTGGGCGACGGCGCCGGCGCGGTCGTCATCGGCCCGTCCGACACCCCCGGCATCGGCCCGACCGTGTGGGGCTCGGACGGCGCGCAGGCGCAGGCCATCCGCCAGACGCACTCCTGGATCGACGTCCGGGACCACGGTGCGGGCTGGCCGACGCTGCGCCAGGAGGGCCCGAGCGTCTTCAAGTGGGCCGTGTGGCAGATGGCCCCGGTCGCGCAGAAGGCCCTGGACGCCGCGGGCGTCACCGCCGACCAGATCGACGCGTTCGTCCCGCACCAGGCGAACATGCGGATCATCGACCAGATGATCAAGCAGCTCAAGCTCCCCGAGACCGTGGCCGTGGCCCGCGACATCGCGGACACCGGCAACACCTCGGCGGCGTCGATCCCGCTCGCCGCCGAGCGGCTGCTGCGCGAGGGGCAGGTGTCGAGCGGAGCGCTCGCGCTGCAGATCGGCTTCGGTGCCGGTCTCGTCTACGCCGCCCAGGTGGTTGTGCTGCCCTGAGCGGGCACCGGCCGCAGTACCGTTCATCGACCGCACGACCGTCGTCGCACCCCCGGTGCGGCGCAGTACACACCCAAGGAGACACCGATGGCGCACAGCGAGCAGGAGATCCTGGCCGGCCTGGCCGAGATCGTCAGCGAGGAGACCGGCCTGCCGACCGACTCGGTCCTGCCCGAGAAGTCGTTCACGGACGACCTCGACATCGACTCGCTGTCGATGATGACGATCGTCACGCTGGCCGAGGAGAAGTTCGAGGTCCGCATCCCCGACGACGAGGTCAAGAACCTCGCGACCGTCGGCGACGCGGTGTCGTTCATCTCGAACGCCCAGGCCTGAGGCTCGCCGACCGGGGTCCGCGCCGCGCGCCGGCCACGTGCCGGCGTCGTGGGAGCCGTCCAGGCACCCGCGGCGCGGACCCCTGTCGCGTCCCGGCCCACCCGTCACCCCCGTCACCCGACACCCACAGGAGCACCCGATGAGCTCTCCGAGCAGCACGCGAGTCGTCGTCACCGGACTCGGCGCCACGACCCCGCTCGGCGGGGACGTCCCGAGCACCTGGCAGGCCGCCCTGGCGGGCACGTCGGGCGCGCGGACCCTCGACAACGACTGGGCCGAGACGTACGGGCTGCCGGTCGACTTCGCCGCGACCCTCGCGGTGCGCCCGGAGGAGGTCCTCCCCCGGCCCGAGATCAAGAAGATGGACCCGTCCGCGCAGTACGCGATCATCGCGTCGCGCGAGGCGTGGGCCGACGCCGGCGCCCCGGAGGTCGAGCCCGAGCGGCTCGGCGTCGTCGTGTCGTCCGGCATCGGCGGCATCTGGACGACCCTCGACGCGTGGGACACGCTGCGCGAGAAGGGCGCCCGCCGCGTCCTGCCCATGACGGTCCCCATGCTCATGCCGAACTCGCCGTCCGCGTACGTCGAGCTGGAGTTCGGCGCCCACGCCGGCGCGCACGCGCTGGTGTCGGCCTGCGCGTCCGGCGCCGAGGCGATCGGCTACGGCGTCGAGATGATCCGCAGCGGTCGCGCCGACGTCGTGATCGCCGGCGGCACCGAGGCGACGATCCACCCGATGCCGATGGCGGCGTTCGCGGCGTCGCGCACCCTGTCGACCCGCACCGACGACCCGGCGCGCGCGTCCCGCCCGTACGACGTGGACCGCGACGGCTTCGTCATCGGCGAGGGCTCCGGCATCGTCGTGCTGGAGTCCGCGGAGCACGCCGCCGCCCGGGGGGCCACGGTCTACGCCGAGGTCGCCGGGGTCGGCCTGTCCTCCGACGGCTACCACATCACCTCCCCCGAGCCGACCGGCCGCGGCCAGATCGCCGCCATGCGGATGGCGCTGTCGGACGCCGGCGTCGCGACGTCGGACGTCAAGCACGTCAACGCCCACGCGACCTCGACCGTCGTCGGCGACCTCATCGAGGCCCGCGGCGTCCGGGAGACGCTCGGCTCCGACGCGGACGGCGTCGCCCTGTCGGCGACCAAGTCGATGACCGGCCACCTGCTCGGCGGCGCCGGTGCCCTGGAGACGGTGTTCTCCGTGCTGGCCGTCCGCGACCGCCAGGCGCCCCCGACGATCAACGTCGAGCAGCCCGACCCGGAGCTCGTGCTCGACCTCGTGCGCGACACCCCCCGGGCGCTGCCCGCCGGCGACATCGCGGTGGTGAACAACTCGTTCGGCTTCGGCGGGCACAACGTGGCCCTGGTGGTCACGAACGCCTGAGCCCGGGAGGCTCCCACCGGGCCGCCGCGCCACGGACGCGGCGGCCCGGTACTCACCGAGCGGCCCTCCGGCACCCCGTCCGCGGCCGCGGACCCTCGATCCGGGCCGCCGTCACCCCAGATCCTGCCCGGCGACCACCTGAACCGGCTGTCGGTCGTTGCCGCGCGAAGCCGCGCGTCACAGCGTGGGGCCCGTGCCCGCACTGCGGCACGGCCGGTCGACGGCGACCGGCCCGGGACGGACGGGGAGGTCACCATGGCACACCGCTCACTCGCACGAGGCGCCCGGTGTCGCGCAGCGTCGGCCCTGACGGTGCCGTGAGACGCGGGTGGCCGGTCGCACTCCTCCCGGTCGGCCTGGCCGCGGTCCTCGTCCTGTCCTCCCGGTTCCCCGTGCGCGACAGCGCCCTGTGGGCCGTCGACGCCGCCCTGACGCAGGTCGTCGTGCTGTGGCCGGTGGTCGCCGGGCTGGCGGCGGCGGACGTGATCCGGCTCCGCCGCAGTGGCGCCGAGGAGCTGCTGCGGTCGGCGCCCGTCGCCGCCCGCGCGCGGCTGCTGCTGGGACGCAGCGCCGGGATCGCCGTGTGGGCCTGCCTCGGGCTGCTGCTGGGCGTCCTGGGAGCGACCGCGCTGGCGGCGCCGGCCGGCTCCCCGCCGCCCTGGTCGGCGTGGCCCGATGTGCTCCTCGCGCTGGCGGGTGTCGGAGCCGCGGCCGCGGTCGGGACCGCACTGGGCTCCGTGCCGGGCCTGCGGGGTCAGTGGGTGGTGCCCCCGCTCGTCGCCGCGCTCGGCTATGCAGCACTCGCGCTCGATCTCGGCGGTGCGTCGCGCCTCGTCGCGTTCACGGGGGCGACGGATGCGTCGGTCACGGCGATCGAGGTCCGCACGAGCGTGCTCGTCGCCCAGCTGGGCGTCCTGCTGGTCGGCGCCGTCGTCGCGATCGCCGCCGTGGTCGCGTCGTGCGGCGGCGGGGTCCCCGCGGTGGCAGCGGCCCTGGCGGCCGCGATCCTGGCGGTCCCCGCGGCGACCGCCTGGCGCGACCAGGTCGACGCCGGTGTCCACGCCTGGTCGGACGCGGCCGGGTGGCCGTGCGCGGAGGCAGGCGACGACGCCAGCGCCTGCCTGCCGCCGGACCAGTCGCGCGACCTCCGCCGGCTCGCCGCCGAGGTCGCGCCGCTCGACGCCCGGCTCCGCGAGCTGGACCCGGCGATCGGCGCGCTCCGGTACCAGCCGGGCGACCCGGGCACACCTCGGCCCGGCACCGTCGTGGTCGGTCCTCCGGTCGGCGACGAGGCCCGCCCGGACGGGCTCACGTGGGACGTCGTGCTCGGGGCGTCGGGCTGCGCGGACGAGGGCGGGCGCGCGTGGACGGACGGCGACCTGACCGCCCGGGTGCGGGCCGAGGTGGCCGTCGCACGGTGGCTGTCGCCCTCGGTCGACGTCTCCGGCGTCGTCGGCGCGTGGGCCGAGGCCGGAGCGGCGCCCGTCGAGACGCCTCCCGGCCTCGAGGAGGCCCGCGCCGCCCTCGTCGTGCTGAGGTCGTGCCGGGGCGCCTGGTGACGGCCCGGCCGCTGCCGGTGCTGTTCGTGGTGTCCCGCGGCGGCGCGCGCCCGGTCGTCGCCGCGGTCGCCGCCGCCGTGCTCGTGGTGGGCTGGGTACCGCTCGGCCTGCGGGACGTCCCGCTGGCCGACGGCGTCGCCCTCGTGACGCTCGGGGTCTGCGCCGTCTTTCCCGCGCTCTGCTGCCTCGGTTCGCTCGTCCCCCCGGGACGCGGCGTGGAGGCGACGCTGCCGCGCGGCCGTCTCGCGGGGCTGCGCGCATCGTGGGCACTCGCGCTGACGGTCGCCGTCCTCGGCACCGGAACCGTGGTGGGGGCGGTCCGGGGTCTGGACCCCGACAGCACCGTCCTCGTGCTGCGCGGCGGCCTGCTCGGGCTCGGGGCGGTGCTGGTCAGCGCCGTGCTGCTCCCCCCGGCCGCGGCGTGGCTGCCGCTCGCCCTGTTCGCGATGGTCAGCTGGCTCGCGGGCTCCCGTGACCTGGCCGGGACCGCGCGGTGGTGGGCGGTGCTGAGCCACCACCCGGGCAGCACGTCGGCCGCCGCGCTCGCCGTCGCGCTGTGGCTCGCCGGCGTCGCCGCGTACTCACGGTGGGACGCTCGCGGGAGATGAGGCGGCCGGGTGCCGCCGTCGGTCGTCAGTACCCGCTGAACGCGTCCGTCCGCACGCGCCGCACCCCCGCCCGGCGCAGCAGCGCGCGGGTGTCGTCGACCATCGCGGGCGGCCCGGAGACGTAGGCGTCGCGCTGGTCGAGGTCCGGCACCGCCTCCGCGAGCGTCTCCTCCGAGAGCCGGCGCTCCCCCAGGTGCTGCCAGCCGTCGGGCAGCCCGTCGAGCCCCGGTGTCGGGGAGAGCACGAGGACGCGCGCACCGACAGCGCGGGCGGCGTCCGCGTAGGCGAGGTCCGCGTGGTCGGACACGGCGTAGAGCAGCACGACGTCCCGGCGCTCTCCGGCGGCGGCCGCGGCGGCGAGCTGCGCGGCGAACGGGGTGACGCCGATGCCGCCGGCCACCAGCAGCAGGGGGCGCGACGGGTCGGCCGGGAGCACGAAGTCGCCGCCCAGGCCGGTGGCGCGGACGCGGGCACCGACCGGGAGGGCGACGAGCGCGCGCTTGAACGTGCTGGCGCGCTCCGGGACGGTGAGGGCGACCGTCAGCTCGTCGGCGGCCGGCGCGGACGACACGCTGAACACCCGGCGGCTGCCGCGGGCGTCGGGACGGGGGTGCGGGACGGTCAGCTCGACGTACTGCCCGGGCGCGTACCGCACGGGGCGGTCCGCCCGGAACGCGAGCTCCACGGTGCGCGGGGTCAGCCGCGTCTGCCGGGTCAGCGTGAGCCGGACGGCGCCGCGCTGCCCCCACGCGAACGCCAGCAGGTTGCCCACCACGAGGGCAGCCTCGGGCGTCGAGTACAGCGGCCCGACGTGGTACGACACCGCGAGCAGCACCCCGACGACCCCGGCCTCCACGAGCTGCTGCCACCGCCGCGGCGGCAGCGTCAGCGGCTCGGTCAGCATCACGCCGCCGAGGAACAGGATCGGGTAGGACACGAACGCGGTGCCCAGCGCGCCGGTGACCGCGGCGCCCTCGACGACCTGGCGCACCGTGACGGCGAGGACGGCGACGACCACGAAGGTCCCGACGAGGGCGTACCGGCGGGTCCGGACGACGACGACCAGCGTCAGCAGCAGCACCGGCACGAGCAGCCACCGGTCCGCGACCCACCACGTCGTCGCGTCCCACCCGGTGAGCCCCGCGAGCAGCGCCCCCGCGGCGGCGGGGTTCAGCACGTGGCGGCCGCGCCAGGCGAGCAGGTACTTGGACGCGTTCGCGAGCACGGCGGCGAGTGCGAGCGTGCCGAGCGAGCGGGCCTCGAGCGCCGGCCAGAACAGGAACAGCAGGATCAGCCCGGTGATGACCGCCGACTCGGTGTGCGGGCGGGTCCGGAACGCCGCCGCCAGCCCCCAGGCGCTCGCCACGGACACCGCGACGGCGACGAGGGCGCTGACGAGGATCGGCAGCGGCTCGACGAACAGCCGGCCGGCGAGGGACAGCACCAGCGCGCAGCCCGCCAGCGCCACGAGGCCGAGCGTCAGGAGCCGGTACATCGTCACGCGGCCGAGCCGCTCCTCCACGGCGCCGATCACGCGAACACCTCCCCGTCCAGGTCGAGCGACCAGCGCAGGCTGCCGTCGCCGCGCAGCACGACGTACCGCACCCCGAAGCGCGAGGCGACCAGGTCGGGCTCCGCGAAGAACAGCGCGGTGGCGGCCAGGTCGGCGGCGAGCGCGGTCGGGCCGACCGCCCACGTCGCCCGGACGTCCGAGGTGGGCGCGCCCGTCCGGGCGTCGACGACGTGGTGCACGCCCTCGCCCCACGCCCGGCGGTTGGTGGCGGAGCCGCAGAGCGCGCCGGCGCCGAGCCGCACCACGCCGAGCGCCCGCGCCGGATCACGCGGGTCCTCGAGCGCGACGGTCAACGGCTCGGGGACGGCCGCCCGCAGGTCCCCGCCGGCGTCGACGACGTGCTCGGCGACGCCGTGCTCGGCCAGCACGCCCGCGACGAGGTCGACCAGGTAGCCCTTGCCGCCCGCACCGACGTCGATGAGGGCGGGCGCCCCGAGCGTGAGCGTGCTGCCGTCGCGGCGCGCGGTCGTCCGCCACGGAGGCGCAGGCGTGGTCAGCAGGGCACCCTCGGCGTCCCGGCGCGGTCGCAGGGAGTACGCCGCGTCGTAGCCGAGCTGCTCCAGGCAGCGCCCCACCAGCGGGTCGACGGCCCCCGCCGTGCAGCGCTCGGCGACGTCGTAGCCGTCGAGCAGCGGCCCCGCGTCGTCGGGCAGCCGGTACGTCCCGGCACCGGCGCGCGCGACCTCGCTCACCCAGGAGTCGTCGCGGAACCGCGACCAGTCCGCGTCGAACCGCGCGATGCGCGCGTGCACCGCGGCGAGGACCTCGGCCGCGAGCGGCTCCGGGGTGTCGAGCTGCCAGTGCGTCCCGATGGCCTGGAAGCCGACGCTAGGCCGCGGCATCGGCGCGGATCTCGTCGAGCGCCGCGTTGAAGCCGTCGCCCGTGAGCGAGGAGCCGGAGACCTTGTCGACCGACAGGCCCGCGAGGTCCTGGCCCACGACGACGTCCGCGATGCCGGAGGCGAACTCCTCCTGGAACCGCGCGGCGTTGCCGCCGGTCGCCTCGGGCGTGACGGTCACGTCGGTGACGACGCCGTCGGCGACGGTGAGCTCCACCTGGATCGACTCCTGGCCGCCCGGTGTGCTGTAGGAGCCCTCGGCGTCGTACGTGCCGTCGGCGAGGTCGCCGGATCCCGCGGATCCGCTGCCGGCCTCGGTGCCGGCGCCGGAGCCGGCACCGGGCGCGTCGTCCTCGGTGGCGGCGCCGGCGCCGGCGCACGCGGCGAGCGCCACGACGACGGAGATTCCGGACAGCAGGCCGAGCGTGCGGCGTCGGACGGAAGGCGCCATGGTCGTGACCTCCTGGAGCGGGCCCGGTCCCCCGGGCTGGTTGAAACCGAACGGATCGGCGAGGACCTCCGACGCTAAGCACGGTTCCTGCGAACCGCCTGGGAACCGGCCCGGAGGCTGGCTAGTGTCGACCGCGTGCCGACGTTGACCATCCTGACGGGCGGCCCCGCGCGCGTCACCGTGCGCGCGGACGACGGCACCTGGTGCCGGCCCGCCGGGGCCGTGCGGGACCGCACCGCCTCCGACAGCCCCGAAGTCCTGGGCATGGACCGGCCCGGCGACGGCTCGGCCGTCCGACCCGGATACGTGGAGCACGCCCTCGTGGACGGGACCGCCGAGGTCGTCGTGCCGCGCGGCGGGTGCACGGTCGTCGTCGAGCGCGGGCCCGAGCACCGGCGGGTCGAGCGCCGGGTGGACGTCGGGCCCGCCGGCGCCCGGGTCACCGCCGTGCCGGAACGGTGGTCCGACCTGGCGGCCGAGGGCTGGTGGTCCGGCGACCTGCACGTGCACCGCCCGCTCGCGGACGCCGCCGCGATCCTGCGCGCCGAGGACCTGCACCTGGGGGCGTTCGTGACGGCGTGGACCGGGCGGGAGACCGCGTCACCGCGCCGGGAGGAGCGGGCGCAGGTGCACGACCAGCGCCCACGCGCCGCCCTCACCGTGGACGGCGACCGCCACGCCGTCGCCCCGGTCACCGAGGACGAGCGGGGCGGCGGCGCGTGGCTGCTGCACGGCGTGGAGGTGGCCGACCTCCCGCCGACGGAGGCGTGGTGGTCGCCGCCCGGTCGCGGCATCGTGGACCGGGCCCGGGCGCAGGGCGCCTGGTTCGACTGCGAGAAGCTCACGTGGTGGGAGACGCCCGTCATGGTCGCGACCGGCGCGCCCGACTCGGTCGGCGTGCTGAGCAACCACTACCTGCCGGGCGGCGTCGTCGCGAACGAGGCGTGGGGCCGGCCGCGCGACCGGTCCGTGTGGCCGGGGACGGCGGGCGCGTGGCGCTACCAGCTCCACCTGTACTACCGGTACCTGTCGTGCGGGCTTCGCCTGCCGGCGTCGGCGGGTTCGGCGTCGGGCGCGCTCCCGGCCCCACCGGGCTACGACCGCGTCTACGTGCAGGCGCCCGGCCCGTTCACCGTCGACGCGTTCTACGCCGGCCTGCGCGCGGGGCGCTCGGTGGTGACGAACGGGCCCCTGCTGACGCTCCTCGTCGACGACGCGGGCCCGGGCGGCACGGTGGCGGCGCGGCGCACCCCGGTCCGGGTGGTGGCACGAGGCGCGACACCGGTGGACGGCGTCGAGCTCGTGGTCGACGGCCGCGTCGTGGCCGGAGGCCGCGGGCCCCTGCTCGAGACCACGCTCGACCTGCGGCGCGCGGGCTGGGTCGCCGCGCGTGCCTTCTCGCCCGATCCCGTCACGGTCCGGCTCGCGCACACCGGCCCGGTGCACGTCGCCGGACCCGGGTCACCCGACGCGGCCACCCACCGCGGGTTCTTCGCCCGCTGGGTGGCCGATCTGACGTCCGCCGCGCGCAGCGACCGGCACCGCTTCCCCACACCGGCGGCGCGGGAGGAGACGCTCGACCTCTACCACCGTGCGGCCCGGTACTGGGCCTGACGGCCGTCGGCGTGGGCGGCTCAGCCCACGCGGTGCAGCCAGCGCACCGGCGCACCCGCGCCGGCGTACCGGAACGGCTCCAGCTCGTCGTCCCACGACTGCCCGAGGGCCAGCGCGAGCTCCTCGCGCAGCAGCCGCGCGTCGCCCTGGTCCAGCGCCGCGCGGATGCGGTCCTCCGGGACGACGACGTTGCCGTGCACGTCGGTCTGCGCGTGGAAGATGCCGAGCTCGGGCGTGTGGCTCCAGCGGGCTCCGTCGCTGCCGTGGCTGGCGTCCTCGGTCACCTCGTAGCGCAGGTGGGTCCAGCCGCGCAGCGCCGAGGCCAGGCGCGCACCCGTTCCCTGCGCGCCCTGCCACGAGTGCTCGGCGCGGAACATGCCCGGCGCAGCCGGCTGCTCCGTCCAGTCCATGGACACACGCGAACCCAGCACGTTGCCCGCCGCCCACTCGAGGTGCGGGCAGAGCGCGCGCGGCGCTGAGTGCACGAAAAGAACACCGCGGGTGATCGCACCTGCCATGTCATCCCTCCCGGATCGGCTCGAGGTTCGTCTTCCCCAACGACCTCGTCCCGCCGGTGACGCACGGTTCGGTGCACGGCTCTCGCGGCGTGCAGGGCCCAGCATGCCCGATGCGGGCCGTCCGCACCAGCGTCCGGCCCGCGTGGTGTCACAGCGTCTCGCGGATCGCCCGCATGGCCTTCTTCCGCACGGACCGGTCGAGCCGGTCGATGTACAGGTGGCCGTCCAGGTGGTCGACCTCGTGCTGGAGGCAGCGCGCCATGAGCTCGACGCCCTCGACGACGACCTCCTTGCCGTCGAGGTCCGTCCCGACCACCCGTGCGTACCAGGCGCGTCGCGTCGGGAACCACAGGTCCGGCACGGACAGGCAGCCCTCGTCGCCGTCCTGGAAGTCCTCGGAGAGCTCGACGATCGTCGGGTTGAGCACGTAGCCGAGCTCGTCGTCGATGTTCCAGGAGAACGCGCGCAGGCCGACGCCGATCTGGTTGGCCGCGAGCCCGGCGCGCCCGTCGTGGTCGACCGTCTCGAGCAGGTCCTCGACCAGGCCCTTCACCCGGGCGTCGATCGTGGTCACCGGGTCGCACGGGGTGCGCAGCACCGGGTCGCCCACCACGCGGATCTCTCTCATCGCCATGCCCGCGATTCTTCCACGACCGCGGTGTGATCCGCGGAACAGGCGTCGGCCATGACACGGGTCCCACATCGTCCTATCTTTGAACTGACCGGTCAGTGCAAACGACACCGACCGCGGCACGACCGACCGGAGGACCCGTGACCACCCCGCACGACCACCCGCAGCGCGCATCCGGTGCACCGCGACACCACCGCACGACGACGACGTCGCCGCTGCCGACGACCGCGCCCACCGCTGCGCCCGCACCGACCTCCACCGCGACCGTCGCGGACGCGTCCCCGGGCGCGGACCCCGCCCCCACCGTGCTCGCGGTGCACGCCGAGCAGCTGCGGCTGCACGGGCGGCGCGGCGTCGTCTACGGGCCGGTCGACCTCGAGGTGCCCACGGGGACGCTGGCCGTGGTGCAGGGCCCCCAGGGCGGCGGCCGTTCCAGCCTGCTGCTCACGCTGGCCGGGCGGATGGTGCCCGACGACGGCTCCCGGCTGACCGTGCTCGGCGAACCGCTCCCCCGCCGCCGGACGGCCGTGCAGCGGCGTGCCGCGCTCGCGGGCTTCGCCGGCATCGACGACCTGGACGAGTCGGTCTCCGTCGGGGACGTCGTCCGCGAGCGCCTCGCCTGGCTCAGCCCGTGGTACCGGCGGACGCCGCGCGTCGACCAGGGCACCTTCGCGCGTCTCGCCGGCCCGGTGTTCGGCGAGCGGCCGCTGCCGCGCACCAGCACCCTCGTGTGGGACCTCGACGAGGTCGACGCGATGCTGCTGCGGGTCGCCCTCGCGACCGCCCAGCACCCGGACCTCCTCGTCGTGGACGACGTGGACCAGGTGCACGACTCCCGGCGCCGGCAGACCGTGTGGACCCGCCTCGAGGCGCTCGCCGCCGCCGGCACCACCGTCGTCGCGTCGGTCGCCAGCCTCGACGAGGTCGCCCGCATGCAGTGGGCCACCCTCCCCCAGCAGATCACCCTCGCCACCGGGCCCCACGCGGTGCCCGCCGCCTGAAGCAGGACGTCACCCCATGCTCTCGTTCACCTCCACCGGCACCGAGCTGCGCCGGTTCCGCCGCGGGCTGCTGCCCCGCCTCGCCGTCGGCGCGATGGTCCTCGTGCCGCTGCTCTACGGCGCCCTGTACCTCTGGGCGTTCTGGGACCCGACCGGCAACCTCGACCGCCTACCGGTCGCGCTGGTGGACGCCGACGAGGGGTCGACCCTCGGGGACGAGCCGCTGCACGCCGGTGCGCAGGTCACCGACGAGCTGCTCGACTCGGACGACCTGGACTGGCGGGTCACCGACGCCGACGCGGCCGCCGCCGGGGTCGCCGACGGCACCTACTACTTCGCCGTGACGATCCCGTCGGACTTCTCCGCGGACATCGCGTCCGCCGGGGGCGACGACCCGACCGACGCGCGCATCGAGGTCACGTACAACGACGCGAACTCGTTCCTCGCCTCGACGCTCGGCCGCACCGCCATGGCGCAGGTGCAGTCCGCGGTGTCGTCCTCCATCGGCGAGCAGGCGGTCGACCGGGTCCTCGTCGGGCTCGGGTCCGCCCGCGACGGGTTCGCGACCGCCGCCGACGGCGCCCTGACGCTGCGTGCGGCCAGCGGCGACCTGTCCAGCGGCGCGCACCAGGTGGCCGACGGCGCCGCCTCCGCCGCCGACGGCGCCTCCCGCCTCGCCGACGGCTCGCAGACGCTCGCCGCCGGGACGGACTCGCTGGCCGGCGGCGCGACGCAGCTCGCGTCCGGCGCCGCCACCCTGTCGGACGGGGCGGGGCGGACCGCCACCGGCGCGGCCTCGCTCGCGGACGGCGCGGGCCGGCTCGCGCAGGGCGCGCAGGACGCGGTCAGCTCGACCGTCCCGCTCGTGGACGGGGCGGAGGCCGTCAGCGCCGGCGTCGACGAGCTCGCCGCGTCGACCCGGACGAACGCCGCCGCGTCGCAGACGCTCACAGCCGCGCTCCGGACCCTCCAGGCCTCGCTCACCACCGTCGCCCAGCAGAACGCCCAGGCCGGCGACCTGGCCACCGCCGGCGGGATCCAGCAGGCGCTGACCACGCTGGGCACCACCGTCGAGGGCCTGCACCTGCCGACGGCCGCGGAGCAGCAGGCCGCGCTGGGCCGCCTCCCGGCGCTCGAGCAGGGCGCGCGCGACCTCAGCGCCGGGGCCGCCGACCTGCACGCGGGCCTCGGCACGCTCGCCGGCAAGGCGGGCGAGCTCGCCTCGGGCGCCTCCCAGGTCGCCGACGGCACCCAGCAGGTCGCGGCCGGGGCCTCCCAGCTCGCGGACGGCGCGGGCACGCTGTCCGGCGGCGCCACGCAGCTCCGGAGCGGGTCGCACGACCTGGCCGACGGCGCCGCGGAGCTCGCCGGCGGGACCACCACGCTCGCCCAGGGGGCCGGTCAGGTCGCCGACGGCACCGACCAGGTCGGCGACGGCGCGCAGCAGCTCGCCGACGGCCTGGAGGACGGCGCCGCGCAGATCCCCGACGACTCCGACGCCACGCGCGCCGACCGGGCCGAGGTGCTGGCCTCGCCGGTCGCGCTGGACTCCTCGGACGTGGCCCGCGCGGAGGGGTTCGGCGAGGGCTTCGCACCGTTCTTCATCCCCCTCGCGCTGTTCGTCGGCGCGCTCATCACCTGGCTGCTGCTGCGGCCGGTGCCCACGCGCGCCCTCGGGACTCCCGCGGCCGGGTGGCGCACCGCGGCCGCGGGGTTCCTGCCGGCGCTCGCCATCGGCGTCGCCCAGGTCGCGGTCATGCTCGGCGTGATCCACTGGGGCGTCGGCCTCCAGCTCGACACCGCGGTGGGCACGATCGCGTTCACCCTGCTCGTCGCCGCGACGTTCCTCGCCCTGCAGCAGATGCTCATGGCGGTGCTCGGCCCGGCCGCCGGCAAGGTCGCGGTGCTGGCCCTGCTCATGCTGCAGCTCGCCTCGTCCGGCGGCACGTACCCGGTCGAGACCACGCCGGCGTTCTTCCGGGCCATCCACCCGCTGCTGCCCATGAGCTACGCGGTGACCGGGCTGCGCCAGACGATCACCGGCGGGGCCGACGGCCGGCTGTGGCTGTCCGTCGCGGTGCTGGGGGCCGTGCTCGTCGGGTCGCTCGCGATCACCTCGTGGCGCGCCGGGCGGCTGCGGACGTGGACGCTCGCCCGCCTGCACCCCGCGCTGTCGATCTGACAGGCTGGGCACCATGAGCACCGCGCCCGGCCCGGCCGACCCCCGCCCGTCGGCCGGGCCGCGGCGCGTCGACGACCCGCGCCGCGGCACCCGCGACGCCATCATCGACTCGACGGTCGCCCTCATCGCCGACCGCGGGTTCTCCGCCACGTCGGTCGACGACATCGCCGCGCACGCCGGCGTCGCCAAGGGCAGCGTCTACTACAACTTCGGGTCCAAGGCCGCGCTCTTCGAGGCGGTCATCGTCGAGGGCGTCGAGCGCCTCACCGCCGACCTGCGCGGCGCCGCCGAGGGCCGCACGGGCCGCGACGCCGTCGGCGCGCTGGTCCACGAGCTGCTCGCGCAGATCCAGGCGCACCCCGACTTCGCCAAGCTGCTGGTCGCCGAGGTGTTCCGCACGGGCCGGGACTGGCAGGACGCCGTCCGGCAGGTGCGCGACCGGTCGTTCGCGGTGTTCGCGGAGGTCGTGGCCGCGTCCTGGCCGCACCGTGACCCGTCGATGACCGCGGCGGCCATGTTCGGCGCGACGCTCGTCGCGGGGCTGGAGTGGCTGGCGTTCCAGCCCGAGCGCACGGTCACGGACGTCCGGCGGGCCGTGCTGGCGACGCTGCTCGACCCGCTCTAGGGCGCGGCCGCGGGACGCGGGGCCAGGCCCCCGGTGCCGGAAGGTGGAGGAGCCGGCTGCACCGGCACCGGCACCGACACGGACGGGCCCCCGAGCTGCTGCTCGGGGGCCCGTCGGCGTGTCAGGGGTGGCGGCTCAGAAGCGGCCGGCCTGCTGCGGCACCGCGCCCAGCAGCTCCATCACCTCGGACTCGAGGAAGCGGCGGTGGCCGCCGAGGGTGCGGACGGCGGACAGCTTGCCCGCCTGCGCCCAGCGCGTGACCGTCTTCGGGTCCACGCGGAACATCACCGCGACCTCACCCGGCGTCAGCAGGGAGGACGTCGCCTGCGTGGGGAGCTGGGTCTCGAGGGGGTACGTCATGATGACTCCTTGTCGGTTCGGTAGCCCGGCTGACCCGAAGGGTCCCGTGGCTTTGCGTCCCTGCCTCGCAGCAGGTTTGCCGTTGTCGCTCAACGGGCAGAACTATACAGAAACCGGACAGATCGGCAAGTACCGCCCGAGTTCGGACAGTCGCCGCAGGTCACGCACGGGTGCGTTCACATGCTGGATGCCCCGCAGGTCAGGCCGACCCGCCCGAGGGGTCGAACCGGTACCCCATCCCGGGCTCCGTCAGCAGGTACCGCGGGGCGGACGGGTCCGGCTCCAGCTTCTTGCGCAGCTGCGACAGGTACAGCCGCAGGTACCCGGTGTCCGTGACGTGCTCCGAGCCCCAGATCTCGCGCAGCAGCGACTGCCGCGTCACGAGCCGCCCGGCGTTGCGCACCAGGATCTCCAGGATCCGCCACTCCGTCGGCGTCAGCCGCACCGGCTCCGGCGGGCTGCCGTCCCGGGTGGCGGTCGTCGCGGTCAGGTCGATCGTCACGGGCCCCAGGCGGACGAGCGGCTCCGCGTCGGCGCCCGGAGCGGCCGTCGCCCGCCGCGTGAGGGCGCGGATGCGGGCCAGCAGCTCGTCGACACCGAACGGCTTCGTCACGTAGTCGTCGGCGCCCGCATCCAGGGCCTCGACCTTGTCGGCCGACCCCGTGCGGCCCGACAGCACGAGGATCGGCGCGCTCGTCCAGCCCCGCAGCCCGGCGATCACCTCCACCCCGTCCAACCGGGGCATGCCGAGGTCCAGCAGGTACAGATCCGGCTTGTGCTCGATGGCCTGGTTGAGCGCGCTCGTGCCGTCCGTGGCCGTGAGGATCTCGTAGCCCCGGGCGCGCAGCGTGATGCGCAGCGCGCGCAGGATCTGCGGGTCGTCGTCGGCGATGAGGATCTTCACGCGGTGCCCTCCTGCGCGGTACGGGCGTCGAGCGCGGCAGCCTGCCGCAGCGCGATCACCATGGTCAGTCCGCCACCGGGCGTGTCCTCCGGGACGAGCGTGCCGCCCATCCCCTCGGCGAACCCCCGCGACAGCGCGAGGCCGAGCCCCAGCCCGGTGGTGTTGTCGGTGTCACCCAGGCGCTGGAAGGGCACGAACAGGTCGGCCCTCCGGTCGGCCGGCACGCCCGGCCCGTGGTCGACGACCCGGACCTCGACCCGGTCGGCGAACGCGCTGGTCTGCACCCGGACCGGCGTTCCCCGCGGGCTGACGTGCACGGCGTTCGCCAGCACGTTCACCAGCACCCGGCGCAGCAGCGCCGGATCCGCCGACACCGCGGGCAGCGCAGGGTCCAGCTCGAGGTGCACCGCCTCGGGGCCCAGGGCGAGCTCGTCGAGCGCGGCCAGCACCACGTCGTCCACGTCCGTCGGCCGGCACTCCACGCCCAGCGCGCCCGCCTGCAGCCGGCTCGCGTCCAGCAGGTCCGTCACCAGGCCCGTCAACGTCGCCAGGCTCTCCTCCGCCGTCGCCAGCAGCTCGTCCCGGTCCGCGGGTGACCAGTCGACGTCACGCGCGCGCAGGCTGCCGACCGCGGTGGTCGCCGCGGTCAGCGGACGGCGCAGGTCGTGGCTGACGGCCGAGAGCAGGGCGCTGCGCACCTGGTCCGTCTCGCGGAGCGGGCCGATCGCGTCAGCCGTGCGGCTCAGACGCTGGTGCTCCAGGGCCGCGGCGATCTGCGTGACGACGACACCGAGCAGGCGGTTGCCCGCGCCGTCGACGTCGGGGACGACGGCATTGGTGCGACCCGGTACCGCGGAGCCGCTGCGGGCGGGCACGTCCGCGGCACGCGCCGCGCCGGGGTCGAGCGCCCCACCCGGGTCGAGGTCCAGCACCGTGTGGTCGTCCACCGCCAGGTGCGGCGACCCGGGACGCACCGTCCCGGACTGCGCGAGCACGTCCTCCCCGGACCGCAGCCGGACCCCGGCCAGCCCGAACGCCTCCTGCGCGCGCTCGACGAGCGCCCGCAGGGTGTCCTGCCCCCGCAGCACGCCCCCGGCGACGGTCGCGAGCAGCTCGGACTCCGCGCGGGCCCGCTGCGCGACGCGGGTCCGGCGCGCCGCGAGGTCCACCACCGCGCTGACCATGACGCCGTTCGCGACGTAGAGCACCAGCGCGATCGCGTGCACCGGCTCGCTGACCGTGATCGTGTGCGTCGGTTCGACGAACAGGTAGTTGAGCGTCAACCCGGACAGCAGCGCGGTGAACAGCGCCGGCCACAGCCCGCCGACCAGCGCCGTCACCACGACCAGCAGCTGGTAGGCCAGGACGTCGCTCGCCAGAGACGCGTCGCTGCGGCCCGCGACGAGCCCGACCGTCAGCAGCGGTCCGAGCACCACCGACACGGCGAAGCCGAGCGCGCGGCGGCGCGCCGTCAGGGCCCCCGAGAACGCGCCGGCCACACGCGGCAGCGGCAGGCGCCGACCGGCTGCGGCGTGGTTGACGAGGTGCACGTCGATCGCGCCGGCGCGCCGGATCACCGTCGAGCCGGTCCCGGGACCGGTGAGCGCCGCCTTGAGCCAGCTCCGGCGGCTCAGCCCGATGACGAGCTGGGTGGCGTCGTTCGCGCGGGCGAACTGGACGAGCGCGGTCGCGACGTCCTCGCCGACCACCTGGTGGAACGTCCCACCGAGCTGCTCGGTGAGCGCGGCCTGCTCCGCGAGCGCGCCGGGGTCCCCGTCCCGGAGCCCGGTCTGCGCGCTGACGTGCACGGCCAGCAGCTCCCCGCCGGCGGACCGCGCGGCGATCCGAGCGCCGCGCCGCAGCAGCGTCTCGCCCTCCGGGCCGCCGGTCAGCGCGACGACGACCCGCTCGCGCGCTTCCCACGGCGCGTCGATCGCGTGCTCGGCGCGGTACGTGCGCAGGGCCGAGTCGACCTCGTCGGCCAGCCACAGCAGTGCGAGCTCCCGCAGGGCCGTGAGATTGCCGAGCCGGAAGTAGTTCGACAGCGCCGCGTCGACCCTCTCGGCGGGGTACACGTTGCCTTCGGCCAGGCGGTCGCGCAGGGACTGCGGGGCGAGGTCCACGAGCTCGACGTCGTCCGCGGCCCGCAGCACCGCGTCCGGGACGGTCTCCCGCTGCGGGACGCCCGTGATGGTGCGCACCACGTCGTTGAGGGACTCGATGTGCTGGATGTTGACGGTGGTCACGACGTGGATCCCGGCGGCGAGCAGCTCGGAGACGTCCTGCCAGCGCTTGGCGTGGCGCGACCCGGGAGCGTTGGTGTGCGCGAGCTCGTCGACGAGTGCCACCTGCGGGCGGCGGGCCAGCACGGCGTCCAGGTCCATCTCGGACAGCCGCACGCCCCGGTGCTCGACGACGGTGCGCGGCACGACCTCGAGGCCACCGAGCAGGCCGGCCGTGGCAGCCCGCCCGTGCGTCTCGACGACCGCCACGACGACGTCCTTGCCGTCGGCGCGCATGTCGTGACCGGCCTCGAGCATCGCGTACGTCTTGCCGACGCCCGGGGCAGCGCCCAGCAGGACCCGCAACCGTCCCCGCGCCATCCGTCCGTCCTCCGGTCCTGCGCGCCGAGGGCGGGTGCGCGCCACGTGGCCGCGCGGGGCGCCCAGGTCCCCGCGGGGATCGTAGTCGCGTGACCGGTCGGAGGAGGCGGCAGGGGGCGTCGCGGTCACCGGCCGGCCCCTCGCAGGACAGCGGCGGGGCCGGCCGGACCGTCGTCAGGTCGCCGCGTCGACCGCGCGCCGGACGCGCGACCGGTGCACGAGCGCGAGCACCCCGCCCGCCACCAGCAGCAGCGCCGCGACACCCGAGGTCGCCAGGTCCGCCCCGGTCACGGCGAGCGGCGGAGGGCCGGCCGCGCCGGGCGCGGGCGGAGCTGCCGGCGTGGAGGTGGGGGTCGGCGCCGTGACGGTCAGCGTCTCGGACTCCTCACCGCACCGCCCGGCGGACAGCTCGGTCCCGTCGGGCGCCGTCGTGCGCTCCACGAACCCGTACGTGCCCGGTCCGGTCGTCCGGTAGCGGCCCGTCCGGTACTCGCCCGCCCCGTCGGACAGCGGCACCGTGGTCGTCCACACCGGGTCCCGGCACACGAGGTCGTCCCCCGGCCGCGCGTGGAAGAGGTCGACGGTCGTCAGCGCACCGTCCGGCACCGTCCCGGTCACCGTGAGGACGTCCCACACCTCGGTCCCGGCGGCCGGAGCCTCGTCCTCGGCGCGCGCGGTCGTCCGGACGGTCAGGTCCTCGGTGACCGTCGTCGTCTCCGCCGGAGCCCCGCACTCCCCGCGGTCCAGCCGGGTGCCGTCGGCGCGGACCAGCGTCTCGACCCAGTGGACGAGCCCCGGCCGCGCGGGCGCCGGCGCCTCACCCGAGTCGTAGTACCCCGCGCCACGGACCTCCACCGCCTCCGACGTCCACAGCAGCGTGCTCGCGTCGCAGACCGGGGCGGCTCCCGGGTCCTGCGGTCCGTACGCCTCGAACACGAGGTGGTCTCCGGGTGCGGTGGTGCCCGTCACCAGGGCGGTGTCGCGCATCATCCCTCCGGCGACCGCCGAGTCCTGGGCCCGCGTGACCGCCTGCGGGGGAACGACGACCTCCGGGTCCCCGGGGACGTAGAACACCTCACGCAGGTCGTCGAACGCGCTCACGAACGGCGCCACCCGGGAGTCGCCCGCGAACGCGTACACGAACACGAAGTAGTCGCCTCCCGGGTGGGTCGCCGTGGTCGGTGCGACGATCGGCCGGGCCGGGTCGTACCCCACGTCGTAGCGGCCGTCGACCGCCGCCACCGTGCCCTGCCAGTGCACCGGAGCGCCCACCGGGACCTCGGGCCCGTCGGGAAGCGCCGGCAGCGGCCCGTAGACGGTGACCGTCGCCTCGCCGAGGTCGGCACCCCACGGGCCGAGGCCGCCGAACGCGCCGTGGTCGGCGGGGTACCCCGAGACGGTGATCCGGTCGAACGCCCGGCCGCCCGGGGCCACGTTGAACTCGCGCGTCTGCGACTCGTGGCGCAGGTCGAACAGGTTCACGGCGGTCTCGGCCGCCTCGAAGAACGGCGCCCGGAAGTCCTCGCGGACGTGCTTCGCGAACTGGCCGGCGTCAGCCTTCCGGATCGTGACGACCGCCGTGTAGAAGCCGGCGCGGGTCGCCCTGACGCTCCCCGGTGTCGTCACCGTGCCCGGGCCGTCCGCGACGACCCGCACCGTCCCCGCCACGGGCGCACCCGCCGGGGGCTCGGCGGACTGCGGGAGCGGTGCGTCGAAGGGGCCGTACCAGGTCACCTCGGCGGGGACGTCCACGGGATCGCCGTCGACCTCCACCCACCAGTCCCCCGGCGCCGCGCTGAACGCGACGCGGTCCACGAGCGCGTCCCCGTCCGCCACGAGGGCGTCCTGGACCGTCGTGGTCGCCCGCGGCCGGAAGTCGTCGACCACGGGGAACGACGGCCCCGGCGCGACCACCTGCCGGGGGTCGCTCCCGGGGCGGTTGCCGTAGGTGAGCTGGTCCTGCCGGTCGCCCGCCAGGTCGAGGACCGTGATCGTCGTGCGCCACAGGTCTGCGAACTCGACGCGGTAGCCGACGTCGCCGGTGCCGGTCGCGGTCCACGCGAGCGTGACCGGGTCGGCGGTCGTGGTTCCCTCGTACGTCCGCGTCCCGCTCGCGTCGAGCACCGCAGGACCGCTCAGGGTGACCGTGAACGGTGCGCCGACGACAGGCTGCCCGGACGCCGACCGCAGGGCGATGCCGGTGATCGAGCCGGTGCGCCGGCCCCCGCCGGTCGCGGCGCCCGCATCGCCGGCGAACGGTCCGGCCGACGCCGCGGCCTCGGCCAGCAGCGCATCCGCCCGGTCCTTGACCTGCTGCGGCGTCGCCGCCGCGATGAGGGCACGAGCCGCTACCGCGTCGCCCCCCGCGAGGACGCCCGGCCGCTCGTGGCGCTGGTGCGCGGCGTACCCGATCGCCGCCTGTGTCAGGTCGTCGGCGTCGAACCGGTGCCGGGCCAGGAGCGCGGCGAGCACCGGGTCGTCGACGTGGTCGGTGCCCACCGGCACGTCGGCCGGGCCGGAGGCGAGGACGCGGCCCTGCAGGCAGTAGCCGTGCTCGTCCGAGACGGCCGTGCCCTCGAGCGGACCGAGACGGACAGGTCCGTGTCCGTCGGGGTGGATGACGATGCCGTGCGCCGGGACGGCGGCGGATGCCGCGGGAGGGACCGCCACGGTGGCGGCCGCGGCCAGCGCGGTGACGGCGAGGACGGCGCCGAGCAGCGCGGACGGCCGTCTCGGGGCGTGCCAGGATGGGCGTGCTTGCATGTCAGGTCTCCAGAAGAGCTGTCGAGCGGGCAGAGGGGTCCGGTGTGCCAGCACCGGGCCCCTCACGTACGGGGTCGGCGTTCGGGGATCAGGTCACGGCGCCTCCTCGCCGACGACGGCCCCCGACCCCGGACGCGCCCGGCCGGACGCGCCTGCGCCGCGTCAGCACTCCCACGACGCGCCGAACTCGTCGCCGCACCAGGCACCGCCCTCGGTCTCCACGACCGTCGTCCACCCCGGAGGCAGCTCGGGGGCGGCGCCGGAGAGCCCGGTCGGGGTGGTCGACGGCCCCGGGGACGCCGCGGACCCACCCGCGCCGCCGGCCGCCGGGCTCCCGCCGGGTCCGCGCCCGGGCGCAGATCTGGGACCGCTCCCGGTCGCACGGGCCGGGACCCGCGCCGCGCGCTCCGCCGCCTCGCGCTCCGCGGCACGACGGTCCTGCTCCGCCTGCCAGGCGCTCTCGGCCGTCCCGACCGCGGCTCGGGCCGCCGCGAGCCTGTCGACGTGCGAGCGCAGGACGGCGGTCTCCTCCCGCAGCACCGTCGCACGCGCCTCCGCCGCGTCGAGCACCGCCCGGGCACGTCCGCCGGTGCGCGGGGTGGGACGGGGGTCCAGCAGCCGCTCCGCGGACGCGCCGACGGCACGGGGACCCTGGGCGCCCGCCTGCCGCGCGGTGCCGGCCTCGTGGACCGCCGCCCGCAGGGCCGCTCGTGGGGCGTCGTCCAGCACCCTCCCCTCGGAGGCCACGAGCGCCGCCCCTGCCTCCGCGACGGCGGCGCCGAGGCTGGCGTGGACCGCCATGCGCTCGGCGGTCGCCGTGGCGAGCAGCCACCGGGCGTGCTCCTCCCGCACCACGGCGGTCGCGTCCGTCAGGGCCACGACGCGCGCACGCACGGCACCGGCCTGCCGCCCGGCCCGCTCCGCGCGCGCCTGGGGTGAGCCGTTCCCCGGCGGGTCCCACGTCGGTAGCCCGACCAGGAGCGCGCTCAGGTCGCGCCGCGCCCGCTGGTCGTTCACCCGCCCGGCCGACGCAGCGAGCGCCGCGCTGCCGTCACGTCGCGCGACGGTGAGCGAGGCAGCCGCCCGGTCGAGCTCCGCGAGGGCGGTCTCGACCCGGCGCGTCCGGACGACGTCCCAGCGCACGAGCACGACCGACGTGACGAGGGCCGCCGCGAGGAGGATCACCAGGGGCAGGAGGCCGCGGCGACGTCCCGACCGCGGCGACGACGCGCGGCGGTCCGGCGCAGTCCGGCAGGCGTCGCCCGGGTGGTCGACGTGGTCGACGTGGCCGGGGACGGCACGAGGGCCGGGAGAGTCCACGCGCCGGGACGGCACGGGGTGGGGTGCGCTCAAGGATCGCTCCGGTGTCGAGGTCGGGTGAGCGCGGCTGAGGTCCCGACAGTACCGACCGCCCCGGGTCCGTCCCAGCGCGGGCCTCCCGCCTGTGGACCACGGCGTCCCCGCACCGCACGGGAGGCGTGCCGCAGCCGTCCGGACGCGGGGCCGGGCCGTCCGCGGCAGCACCACGCAGTCCGGCACGGCACCACTGAGCACCCGCGCACGCCCCGCCCGGTCACCCCCGGCCCGGACGCCGGGCACCCCGCTGACCTGGGACGACGCGCTCAGCACCACGACACGGCCGACGACCTACCTACGCATGACGCGGGTCACACGGGGCCGCAGCGCCCCGGGAGGGCCTACTGGAGTCGACCCCGGAACGACCGGGACGGATCCCCAGGAGGACCCCATGACCGCACAGAGCACCGACGACCGCTCGCGCCGCCGCAAGGCCCTCGTGGCCTGGGGCGCCCTCGCAGGCGTCGCCGCCCTCGCGACCACCGCCGCGTTCACTGACGTGGCCCGTCTGCAGATCGGCAGCAACGGCCTCGGCGGCGCGGACAGCAGCTACAACATCCAGGTCGGTGCGACCGACGCCCAGGGACAGTTCGTCCCCGGGTGGCAGGAGGCGTCCGGCACGGCCGTGCCGATCGCGCTCGACGGCGCCGAGTCGCTGTTCCCGGGCTCCGGGCCGATCAGCGTCGACATCCCCGTCCGGAACGACTCCCCGACGTACCCGTCGACGCTCGCACTCGAGCTGGCGGACCTGCCCGGCGGCGGCGCGACCGACGCCGACTACCTGTCGAGCCTGCGGTTCGACGTGCACATGCCGTCCACCTCGCGCGAGGCGGAGGAGGTCAGCGCGACCCGCCTGACGTTCGGCGAGCTGTCCCACCTCGTCCTGAACCAGCTGGCGCCGGGCGAGGAGAGCAGCGTGACGCTCTCCGTCAGCCTGCTGACGCAGGCCGAGTCGGGCGCCGCGTTCGACGACAACTCCCTGTCCGGGAAGGGCGCCTACCTGCAGGCGTCGCTGAACGGCTCGTCCATCTGACACCCGCCCTCCGGCGGCCGGGGCGCCAGTCCCGGCCGCCGGTGCGGCCCCCGCACCCACGCCCCAGGAGGAGGACAGATGCGCACCACGGCCCGTCGCCGCACCACGACCCCCGCGCTCTCCGACCCCTCCCGCCCGTCGCCCGCCACCGCACGTCCCGCCGGCCCCGCCCGGCACCGTGCACCCGGCCCCGCACGACGGCCCCGCCGCGCGCTGCTCGCTCTCGGCGGCCTCGCGGGCGTCGTCGTGCTGGCCACCGGGACGACCATCACGCACGCGGCGTTCACCGACACCGCGGAGGCCGACCTCGGCACCGTGGGCGGCGCGTACGACATCGCGCTCGTCGACGGCTCCGGCGCGACCGTGCAGGGCGACGACCACCCGCTCGTGGTGGACACCGTCGTGCCGGGCCCCGACGGGGCGACGGCGATCGAAGTGGACGTGGTGACCACGACCGCCGCGACCGGCACCGTGACGCTGACCGTCGAGAACGCCCGCACCGCCCCGCTGCCGACCGACCCGGGGGTTCCCGGTCCCGGTGCCGACCCGTACGACGTCGCCCGGTTCACCGTGTCGGTGGACGGCCAGGTCGTGGCGTCTGAGCCCGCCGACGGCCTCGGGCCCCTCACGCTCACCGGCTTCGAGACCGGCGTCCCCCGCCGTGTCCAGGTCGCCGCGACGCTCGACCCCGCGCTCGGCAACCCCTACTACTCCGGCCGGGCGATGGTCCTCGGCCTCCGGTTCGACGGGACGACCGGCTGACCTGCCGCCGCCGCGCACCCAGCGGCCGCACCGTCCCGCGCACGGCCCCACGCACCACCCCGGCCCACACGCCCGACCGCCCCGCACGCCCGAAGGAGGACCCGTGACCCACCGCCGCATCCGCCGCGCCCTGGCCGCCGTCGCCGGTCTCGCCGTCGTCGTGCCCGCCGTCGCCGTCGGCACCACCACCGCTGCCTACACCGACCGCGCCGAGGCCGTCACCGAGGTGTTCCGGTCCCCGACGACCCGCTTCGTCCCGCAGCAGACGTTCCTCGCCGGCACCGCGACCGCGCTCCAGGACGACGGCACCGTCGCCGTCTGGGGCTACCGCGGCGGCGGCCTCGCCGGTACCGGCGTCGCGAGCGTCGACTCCGCGGCCCCCGTGAGCCTCGTGACCCTGCCCTCCGACGGGCACCCCGACGGCGCGCGCCGCGCGGTGAAGCTCGCCGGCGTGAGCCTGGACAACTACTTCGCCGCGGACGCCGCCTACACGGGCCTGGCCGCGCTCTCCGACGACGGCCGGGTGTACACGTGGGGCGGGAACCAGGCGGCGCACGTCATGGGCCGCACCGGCAGCGCCGTGCCGTTCACGAAGCCGGGGCAGGTCGCGATCCCGGGCACCGTGGTGGACCTGGTGTCCTCGGCGTCCGTGTTCATGGCGCTGACCTCGACGGGCGATCTGTACACCTGGGGCTACCCGCAGGGGCGCGGCGTGACCGGTCAGGGCTCCCTGACGGCGTCCTCGGCCGCGCCCGCCCGCATCCTCACCGGCGTGCACTCGATCGGCGCCGGCGTGTGGAACGGGTGGGCCGTCCGCGGCAACACCGTCCCCGGCGACCCGTCGACGGGCGTGCTGTGGTGGGGCTGGGCCAACGGCGCGGGGGCGTACGCCGGCTCGCCGTCGGGCGACGACGTCCGGGTCAGCCACGGGACCCCGACGCAGTCGGTCGCGCTGTCGCAGCACACCACCAGCGGCTGCGAGGCCGTCGGCGTGGTCGCCGGGTCGCCGCAGGACACGTGCGGCATCCGGTCGCTGACCGGGCACTACTACGGCAGCCAGGCCGTGCTGGCCGACGGCACCCTGCTCACGTGGGGCAACTACCTCGAGTGGGGCACCGCCAGGGCCGACGGCGGCGTGGTCGCCAACAACCGACCCACCGCCGTCACGCTGGCCCCCGGCGTCACCGCCGTGCAGGTCGCCGCGACCGAGGACTACGTGCTCGTCCGCGGCAGCGACAGCCTCGTGTACGTCTGGGGCCGGTACTCCTACGCCTGGGGCCCGCACCCGACGACCGGCGCGACCTCCGCGGCCAACATCCGCGTCCCCACCCGCATCAGCGCGCTCGGCCCCGTCGAGCACGTCGTGGGGTTCGGGTACTCCGGGGCGGCGCTGCGCGGCGACGGCACGATCGTGCTGTGGGGCGGCACCACCCAGGGCGGCAGCCACAACACGTTCCACCTGGTGCGGGACGGCTTCGCGTCCGCCCGGCCGACCACGGCCACGTCGCACGGCCTGACCGAGCTGGTCATGCCGGGCACCGAGCGGGCCGCCGCATGAGCCGCCACGTCGCCCCCCGCCGGCGGGACCTCCGCACCACCCGCCACGCGCGGTCCCGCCGGCGCACCAGCCTCGTCGCGCTCGTCGGCACGACGGTCGTCACGGCGGCCGTGCTCGGCACCACCGCGCTCACGGCCGCGTCGTACACCGACGAGGCGCACCTGGGCCTCGGGACGGCGGGCGTCGGCTCGGCCCAGCCGTTCGACGTCGTGCTGCTCGCGGCCGACGGGACGGTCCACCAGGCCGCCCCGGGGACGCCGCTGCCGCTGGACCTGCCCGATCACGACCAGCTCGTGCCCGGGCGCACCGTCGATGCGACGCTCCGGGTCGCGAACAACCACCCCGACATCGCCTCCGCGGTCTCCGCCACGCTCGCCGCGGAGCCCGTGCCGGGTACGCCGGACATCACCCCGTTCCTGCGGGTGACGGTGCTGGCCGAGGACGGGACCGTGCTGCTCGGCTCCGGCGCCGACCGGCCCCAGGACGGCGCCCGGCCGGGTACCCCCGCCGACCTCGGCACGCTCGCCCCCCGTGGCGCCGAGCCGCTGCCGGACGCCGGCGCGTGGCTCGACGCGGCGCCCGGCTCCGTCACCAGCCTGACCATCCGGGTGCACCTGCTGGACGACCCCGCCACCGAGGCCCTCAACGGGGCCCAGGCCCACCTGACCGCCCGTCTCGACGCCACGTCCACCGAGGAGGACGCGTGACCACCGCCGCCATCACCCCCGCCACCCTGCCGACCCGCCGTGCGCGGCGCGCGACCGCCGCGGACCGCCGCCCGGGCCTCGCCGCCCGACTGGCGGTGCGCGCCCAGCGCCTGCTGCTGAACGTCGCCGCCGTCGTCGGCGCGCTGAGCCTGCTCGCCGTCGCCGCCTGCCTCGCGCTCGGCGTCCGGCCCGCGGTCGTCGTCTCCGGCTCGATGGCCCCCGGCATCCCCGTGGGTGCCGTCACCCTCGCACGCTCCGTCCCCGCTGACTCGGTGGCCGTCGGCGACGTCGTCACCGTCCCCCGCACCGACGGCCGGGGCCTCGTCACCCACCGCGTCATCGAGACGACCCCCCTGGCCGGCGGCGTCGCCGGCGCCACCGAGCTGCGGCTGCAGGGCGACGCGAACACCGAGCCCGACGCCCAGCCGTACGCCGTCGCGGAGGTCGGGCAGGTGCTCGGGTCGGTGCCGCACGTCGGGTACGCGGTCGTCGCGCTGCAGGAGAACCTGGTGGCCGTCGTGGCCGGACTGCTCACGCTGACCGTGCTCGTGACGTTCCCGGCACGGGCGGCGGCGCGGCGCCGCTGACACGCCGACCCGCGTGCCCGTCGACGCAGAAGACCCCCGCCAGCGGCTCGCTGACGGGGGTCGGGTGCTCCCTCGACTGGACTCGAACCAGTAACCGTCCGATTAACAGTCGGATGCTCTGCCAATTGAGCTACGAGGGATCGCGCGGGAAGAACTCTAGCAGCCCGCCGGGGGTGGTCCGGCCACCGCGCGGCTCAGCCCCGCAGACCTGCCTCGGCCCGCACCCGGGCCTCCGCAGCCTCGAGCAGCGCCGCGACACCGGGGTCGTGCAGGTCGACGCGCCCGGTGCCGATGACCTGCGTGAACAGCTCGTCCCCGTCGCCCCGGCGCAACGCCACCCGCACGGGGCCGGCGCCCGGCACGGTGAGCGTCTCCACGTGGACCACCGAGGACTGCACACGCTCCCGGAACGTCTGCGCGAACGACACGGGCAGCGGCGGCGTCAGCTCCAGCTCCTCGACCGAGCCGGTCACCCAGTGCACCGTGATCGCGGCCGGCTCCGGCGCGAACGAGGCACGGTCCACGTCCGACCACGGGTGCCGCGCGACGTCCTGCGCCCCGAGCACGTGCAGCGCGCGACGCGTCGCCACCAGCCACCGGCCGCCCGATGCCTCCGCCCACGCCAGGACCTTGTCGCCGGGCGGCAGGTCCAGGGACCGGCGGACGTCGTCGGGGAGCGCGCGGCGGCGCGAGAACATCGGCACGGGCACACACCGTAGTCCGCGCCGCTGTGAGCGGCCGGTACCCTGGCCGCCAACCGGGGCCAGTAGCTCAGCCGGTCAGAGCAGCGGACTCATAATCCGTCGGTCGTGGGTTCAAGCCCCACCTGGCCCACCCCCGGCTGCGTCCGGCCCACGCCCGGTCGCCTGCGCCCGCCTCGGCGCGGCCCCGCTGGCGCGCCCGTGACCTGCGTCACCGTCCGCGCGGCCGATCACCGCAGATGCCACGGACGGCTCCGCACCGGGGACCTTCGTCTTGCCGCCCCTCCCGACGTGGCCACATCCTGGACGGCGGGTCCCGCCGGAGCGGCGCGAGCCCCGGGGCCAGGGGTCGCGGGACCTGCGCCCGTCCGGCACGACGAGTGCAGGAGACGACACCATGACCACCCCCTCGACCCCGCAGGGGCGCGCGGCCGGCGAGCTGGCGGGCGACCGCGCGTTCTTCGGCCACCCGCGCGGGCTGATGACGCTGTTCACCACGGAGCTGTGGGAGCGGTTCAGCTACTACGGGATGCGCGCCATCCTGCTGTACTACCTGACGGACGCGGTCGCGGACGGCGGCCTCGGCATCGGTGAGCGCACCGGCCTGGCCCTCGTGTCGATCTACGGCACCAGCGTCTACCTGCTGTCGGTCATCGGCGGCTGGCTGGCGGACCGCCTGATCGGTTCACGCCGCGCCACGCTGATCGGCGGGATCGTCATCGCTGCGGGCCACGTCTCGCTGGCGCTGCCCGCGGCGACGATGTCGTACCTCGGCATCGCCCTCGTCGCGCTCGGGACGGGGCTGCTGAAGCCGAACGTGTCGAGCATGGTCGGCGACCTGTACGCCCGCGACGACGACCGCCGCGACTCCGCGTTCTCGATCTTCTACATGGGCATCAACATCGGGTCGTTCAGCGCACCGTTCCTGGTCGGGGCGGCGCGGGCGTGGGGCGGCTACCACGCCGGGTTCCTCGTCGCCGCGGTGGGCATGGCGATCGCGCTGGTGTTCTTCGTCGCGGGCGGCAGGTACCTGGGCCGTGCGGGAGGCAGCGCGCCGAACCCGGTCCGCCCGGAGGAGCACGCGAAGCTGCTGCGCGGACTCGGCGTCATCGTGCTGGCGGTCGTCGCCGTGGCCGCGGTCGCGGCGCTGGTGTCCGGCGGGTTCAACCTGGACACGTTCATCGACACGATGTCGTACCTGGCGTTCCTCGCGCCGGTCGCCTACTTCGTCGCCATGTACCGGTCACCGAAGGTGACGGACGCCGAGCGGCCCCGCGTCGTGGCCTACATCCCGCTGTTCGTCGCGGCGATGCTGTTCTGGATGATCTTCGAGCAGGCGGCCACGACGCTCGCGGCGTTCGCGCAGAACCGCACCGAGCTGTCGTTCTTCGGCTTCACGATCAGCCCCGAGTTCTTCCAGTCGGTCAACCCGCTGTCGATCATCCTGCTCGCGCCGGTGTTCGCGTGGATCTGGACGAAGACGCACGACCGGCCCCCCACCGCCACGAAGTTCGCGATGGGCCTGGGGCTGGCGGCGGTGTCGTTCCTCGTGATGTCCGCGGCGTCGGCGGTCATCGGCGACGGCAAGGCACCCGCGTGGGTGCTGGTGCTCGTCTACGTCGTCCAGACGCTCGGCGAGCTGTGCCTGTCGCCCGTCGGCCTGGCCGCCACCACGCTGCTCGCGCCGCGGGCGTTCCGCACGCAGGCCATGGCGGTGTGGTTCCTCGCGCCCGCCGCGGGGCAGGCGATCACCGCCCAGCTCATCAAGGCCACCGAGGGCACGTCCGACACGGCGTACTTCGGCGGGATCGGCGGCGTCGCCCTCGTGTTCGCCCTCCTGCTGCTCGCGCTGTCCCCGTGGGTGACGCGGCACATCCGGCGGGCGGACGAGCTCGAGCGTGCCGGGGCGCCGGGGGCGTGACCCGGACGGGCGGTCCGGCGGGTGGCTGACTCCCGCCGGGCCGCCCTGTCGGCGCCCGGGCTCGCGCGCGCTCAGGCGTCGCGGGCGATCTGCGTGTTGCTGACCTGCGCGCGCGGCCGGACCACGAGCGTGTCGATGTTGACGTGGTGCGGCCGCGTGAGGGCGAACGCGATCACGTCGGCGACGTCCTCCGCGAGCAGCGGCTGGTAGCCCTCGTACACCTTCGCGGCGCGCGAGGCGTCGCCGGCGAACCGCACGAGCGAGAACTCCTCGGTCGCGACGTTGCCCGGGGCGATGTCGATGACGCGCACCGGCTCGCCGATGAGCTCCAGGCGCAGCGTCGTCGTGAGCATCCGCTCAGCGTGCTTGACGCCGGTGTAGCCCGCACCGCCCTCGTACGGGGCGATCGCGGCGGTCGACGTCACGACGAGCACGTCGCCGCGTCCGCTGGCCTTCAGCGCCGGGAGCAGCGCCTTCGTCACCCGGAGCGTGCCGAGCACGTTGAGGTCGTACATCCGGCGCCAGCCCTCGACGTCGGCGTCCGCCACCCGGTCCAGGCCGAGCGCGCCGCCGGCGTTGTTCACCAGCGACGTGAGGCCGCCGGTCGCCTCGACGTGCGCGACGAGCCGGGCGACGTCCTCGTCGGAGGTGAGGTCCGCGGGGAACGCCTCCGCGCCCGTCTCCTCCGCGAGGGCGGCGAGCCGGTCGGCACGGCGCGCCACGGCGACGACCTCCCAGCCCTCGGCGCGCAGCCGGCGGACGGTCGCGGCACCGATCCCGCTGGACGCGCCGGTGACGACGGCGCGGAGGGTGGTGCGGGCGGTGGTGCTGGACATGCGGCGGTTCCTTCCGTGGAGGCGACGACGACTGTACCGAGCCCCCTGCCCGCCCCGGGAGCCGCCGACCTGACGAGCCAGGCGCCGCCCCTCCCCCTCCCCCTTCCCCCGGCGAGGTCGGCAGTTGCAGGCGAGGTCGGCAGTCCCGGGTGCCGAACTCGCACCGGAGGTGCCGAACTCGCGGGCGGGGCGGGCGGGGCGGGGTGGGGCGGGGCGGGGTCGGGCGGGGCGGGGTGTGGGGTGGGGCTAGAGGGTGGCGTCCAGGGCGGTAAGGGCGGCGTCGTAGATCGCGAGGGCGCGGGCGACCTCGGTGTCCGTGACGACGCACGGCGGGACGACGTGGATGCGGTTGTCCTGGACGAACGGGAGCATGCCGCCGGCGAGCAGCGCGGACTTCACGGCGCCCATCGCCGCCGCGGGCACGGGCTCCCGGGTGGCGCGGTCGGTGACGAGCTCCAGGGCCCAGAACACGCCGGTCCCGCGGACCTCGCCGACGCAGGGATGCGCGTCCGCGAGCGCCCGCAGGCCGGGCCCGAGCACGTCCGCGCCGATGCGGGCGGCGTTCTCGACGATCTTCTCGTCCTCCATCGCCTCGATCGTCGCGACGACGGCGGCCATCGCGAGCGGGTGGCCGGAGTACGTGAGGCCCCCGGGGAAGACGCGGTCGTCGAAGACGGCGGCCACGGGGTCGGAGATCACCACGCCGCCGGCCGGCACGTAGCCGGAGTTGACCCCCTTCGCGAACGTGATGAGGTCCGGCACCACGTCGTGCTGCTCGAACGCGAACCACGAGCCGGTGCGGCCGAACCCCGCCATGACCTCGTCGAGGATCAGCAGGATGCCGTGCCGGTCCGCGATCTCCCGCACACCGGCGAGGTACCCGGGCGGTGGCACGAGCACGCCGCCGGTGCCGACGACCGTCTCGAGCAGGATCGCCGCGATCGACCCCGGGCCTTCCGACGCGACCACCCGCTCGAGGTGGTGCAGCGCGCGCTCGCACTCCTGCTCCGGGGTGCTCGCCCAGAAATCCGACCGGTACAGGTACGGCCCGAAGACGTGGACGTGACCGCGGGCGTACTCGTTGGGCACCCGCCGCCAGTCGCCGGTCGCGACGACGGCCGCGCCGGTGTTGCCGTGGTACGAGCGGTAGAACGACAGGATCTTGTCCCGCCCGGTGGCCTGCCGGGCCATGCGGATCGCGTTCTCGTTGGCGTCCGCGCCCGCGTTCGTGAAGAAGACCTTCGAGAAGCCCTCCGGTGCGTGCCGCAGGATCGCCTCCGCGGCCCGGCCGCGCGGCAGGACGGCGTGCGCCGGGGCGATCGTCGCGAGCCGGCCCGCCTGCTCGGCGATCGCAGCCGTCACGCGCGGGTGCTGGTGGCCGATGTTGGTGTTGACGAGCTGGCTGCTGAAGTCGAGCATCGTGCGGCCGTCGGCCAGGTGCACCTCGCACCCGGACGCCCCGTCCACCACGAGGGGCGACAGCGAGCCCTGCGCGGACCAGGAGTGGAACACATGCGCGCGGTCGAGCTCGAGCGCGAGCCGGCCGTCGGCGTCGAGAGTCATGGCTGCGGTGGCCTTTCGTGGGGTGCGTTCCGGTGAGCGGCGGCGAGAATCCAGGACACGCCGAGCGGAGAGCCCGGCGCCCGGCGTGTCCTGGATTCTCGGCGACGGGCTGGGTGCGGGTGCGTGTGCGGGTGGGTGCGGATGCGGTTGGGTGCGTGAGCGGGTGGGTGCGGGAGCGGGTGCGGCTGGGCGCGGGTGAGTGGGTGCGAGGGGCACGGGTGCGGGTGCGCGGAACACGGGCGCGAGCGGCCCCGGGCCGCGGACGCGGGGTCCGCGGCCCGGGGCGGGCCGGTCAGTTCCCGCCGGGCTGCAGCTCGACCTCGATGGGCTCGAAGTCCGCGCCCTCGACGTCGACGCCCTCGGCGGTGAGCTCGTCCAGCGCCTGCTGCACGTACTCGTTCGACCACGCGGTCTCCGGCGGGTCGGCCGTGATGATCGTCGCGCCCGTCTCGTTGGACGTCTGCTTGGCCATCTCGACGGTCGCGTCCCACGCGTCGGCGTCGATCATGCCGATGCCGCCCGACGTGGACGGCCAGATGAGCTCGTTGACCTCGTTCGTCATCCAGAGCTGGTGGCTGGTGCCGAGCGTCGAGCCGGCCGCGGTGACGATGTCGGCGGCCTCCTGGGCGTTGTCGCGGGCGAACACCCAGCCCTTGAGGGACGCCTTGATGAACTTCACCGTGGTCTCGGCGTAGTCCGGGTCGTCGGCGAGCCGGCCCGCGTCCGCCCAGATGGCGTCCTGGAGCATGGCGGTGCCCTCGTCGTTCCAGTCGATGACGGAGAAGTCCTCGGGCGTGTAGAGCTCGCCGGTCTCGGGGTTCTCGGTCTCGAGCAGCTGGGCGTACTCGTTGTACGTCATGGCCTGCGCGGCGTCGATGTCGCCCGCGAGGAACGCGTTCATGTCGAACGCCTGCTGGACGATCTCGAAGTCGGTGACCCCGGCCTTGTTCAGCCCGGCGAACAGCTCCCACTCGTTGCCGTAGCCCCAGGACCCGATCGTCTTGCCCTCGAGGTCGGCGACGGAGTCGATGCCGGCGTCGGCGAACGAGACCTGCAACGTCGCGGAGCGCTCGAAGATCTGCGCGACGTCGGTGATGTCAGCGCCCTGCTCGATGGAGCCGAGCACCTTCGGGACCCACGCGATGGCGTAGTCGACCTCCCCGTTGGCGAGCGCGTCCTGCGGGACGATGTCGCCGCCGCTCGGGATGATCTCGACGTCGAGGCCCTCGTCCTCGTAGTACCCCTGGTCCAGCGCGGCGTAGTAGCCGGAGAACTGGGCCTGAGTCAGCCACTGGAGCTGCAGCTTCACCGGCGTGAGCTCGCCGGACGCCGACGTCTCGTCGCCGCCGGACCCGGCCGTGTCGTCGTCGGACCCGCTCGAGCACGCGGTGAGCGCGAGCGCCGCCGCGAGCCCGAGCGCGCCGGCCCCTGCCCACGCGCGACTCCTGGAGTTCCTCATGTCATCCCCTTCCGTCCTGCCTCTGACCTGCGTGACTGGCCCTCCTGACGTCGTCGGCAGGAAGGGGTTGGCCGGCCCGCGGACCCCCGGCCGCGGGACGTGTGGTGGCGGGCGCCTCAGGTGGTGCGCGCCCCGCGGCTCCCCCGTCGCTCGACGGCGAGGGTGACCCCGTAGAACAGCAGCCCGACGACGACGCCGCCGAGCACGTACGCCCACGCGCGGGCGTAGTTGGACCCGGCGGCCGCGGTCGTGATGAACGACCCGATGCCGCTACGCGGGCCGCCGAAGTACTCGGCGACGATCGCGGAGATGACCGCGAGCGAGGACGCCATCCGCAGGCCGGTGAACACGAACGGCAGGGCCGTCGGGATCGTGACCGCCCGCACCGCCTGCCGCGGGGTGGCGGCGTAGGCCCGCATGAGGTCCCGGTGCACGGGCCGCACCTGGCGCAGTCCGCGCAGCGTCGTGACGAACACGGGCACCGCGACGGCGATCGCCACGACGATCTGCCGGCCGGTCTCCACCGACGCGCCGTACATCGTGTACAGCACCGGGGCGAGCGCGACGATCGGCACGACCGCGAGCGCCGCGACGACCGGGTTCAGCAGGGCGTCGACGGTGCGCACGGCCGACGCGAGCACGGCCGCCGCGATCGCGACGACCGCGCCGAGCACGAGGCCGACGAGCGCGTTGGTGCCGGTGACGAGCGCCGCGGACGCGATGGCCGGCAGGTACGTCGTGAGCTCCCCCGCGATGGCCGTCGGGCTGGGCAGCAGGAACGCCGGGACCTCCCCGACGACGACCACCGCCTGCCACGCCGCGAGCAGCGCGACGGCGAGCAGCACGGGCGCGGCGCGGTGCAGCGCGCGCGACCAGCCGCCGCTCACCGGGTCTCCACCCCGCGGCTCGGGACGGTGCCCGCGCCGCCGTGCAGGGCCTCGCGCACCGCTGTCACCGCCGCGAAGTACGCCTCGTCCTCGCGCAGGTCGTCCCCGCGCTCCCCCGACCGCCCGAGCCGCACGTCGACGATGCCCGCGATCCGCCCCGGGCGGGCGGACATCACCACGACCCGGTCGGACAGGAACACGGCCTCGGGGATCGAGTGGGTGACGAACACGACGGCCGCCCGCGTCTCGGCGCAGATCCGCACGAGCTCGGACTGCAGCCGCTCGCGGGTCATCTCGTCCAGCGCGCCGAACGGCTCGTCCATGAGCAGCAGGCTGGGCCGCTCGGCGAGCGCCCGGGCGATCGCGACGCGCTGCTGCATGCCGCCGGAGAGCTGGTCCGGGAAGTGGTCCGCGAAGTCGGCGAGGCCGACCAGCGCGAGCATCTCGTCCGCGCGCTCCCGCCGGGCCGCGCGCCCGACGCCGTGCAGCGACAGCGGCAGCTCGATGTTGGCCCGCACGGTCCGCCACGGCAGCATGCCCGCCTGCTGGAACGCGATGCCGTAGTCGTGCCCGAGCCGCGCCTGCTCCGCGGTCCGGCCGAACACGCTGATCGTGCCGCCGGTCGGCCGGTCGAGGTCCGCGACGAGGCGCAGCAGCGTCGACTTGCCGCAGCCGGACGGCCCGATGAGAGAGACGAACTCCCCCGCGCCCACGGTCAGGTCGACGTGCTCGAGCGCCACCACCGCGGCCCGGTCGCCGCCCGACGCGAACACCCGCGACACCCCGCTGACCTGCACCGCCGGCGCGGTCGTCGGCGCCGCACCCGGGGACGTCACCGCCGGGGCGGTCACGCGGCCACCTCCGCCCGGTGGAACCGGCCCAGGCCGGTGCCGAGCAGGGCGACCGCCCCGGAGGCGACCAGGCCGAGCAGCACGGCGCCGAAGATGGGCGCCCACGGCTTGGCGGGGTCGCTGCTGGCGAAGTTGGCGAACTCGAGGATCATGCGTCCGATACCTCCGGGCATCCCGGTCGAGACCTCCGCGACGACGACGCCGAGCACGGCGCTCGTGGCCGCCAGGCGGAGGGCGGGCAGCAGGTGCGGCACGCTCGCGGGCAGCCGCAGGCGCACGAGCTCCTGGGTCCACGAGGTGGCGTAGGCCGCGAACAGGTCGCGGTGCAGGGCGTCCGGGGAGGTCAGGCCGCGCAGCGCGCCGACCGCCACCGGGAAGAACGCCAGGTAGGAGGCGATGACCGCCACCGACATCCAGGGCTCCCAGGTGAACCCGAGCTCGAGCTTGGACCCCCAGCCCTTGACCAGCGGCGCGAGGGCGATGAGCGGGACGGTCTGGCTCAGCACGACCAGCGGCAGCACGGCCGACCGGGCGATGCGGAACCGCGCCATGAGCAGGGCGAGCAGCAGGCCGACGACGACCCCGATGACCCAGGACACGGCCGCGATCCGCAGGCTCGTGCCCCCGGCGCGGAGCACCGCCAGCCACAGCGGGTCGGCTCCCGGCTGGGCGGTGAGCGGCTCGCCCAGGCGGGCGAGCATGTCGGTGACGTGCGGCATCGCGAGGTCCGTGGTGCGCGGCAGCACCAGGCGCTCCCCGATGCTCCAGCCGGTGTCCGGGACCACGGCCTTGACCAGCTCCCAGACCGCGGCGAGGAGCACGAGCGCCACGAGGCCGAGGGCGACCGGCCGCAGCGCGCGCACGGGACGCGGCCACGCCCGCCGGGCGCGGGGCGCCGGTGCGGCCGCCGCGGTCACCACCGCCGCGTCGACGCCGGCCGTCATGCCGTCGCCACCACGTGCTCGGCCATCGCCGGGATGACGCGCTCGCCGTACATCCGCAGCGTCTCGTCCTTGTTGTCGTGCTGCAGGTACCCCGCGAACTGCGTGACGCCGAGCTCGCGCAGCGCCTGCAGCTTCTCGACGTGCTCGCGCGGGCTGCCGAGCAGGCAGAACCGCTCGACGATCTCGTCCGGGACGAACTGCGTGTGCGAGTTCCCCGCGCGGCCGTGCTCGTTGTAGTCGTAGCCCTGCCGGCCGGCGATGTAGTCGGTCAGCGCCTTCGGCACGGACGACCCCTGGCCGTACTTCGCCACGATGTCCGCGACGTGGTTGCCGACCATGCCCCCGAACCACCGGCACTGCTCGCGCATGTGCGCGCGGGCCGCCGGGGAGTCGCCGTCGCCGACGTACATGGGGGCCGCGACGCAGAACGTGATGGCGTCGGGGTCGCGCCCCGCCGCCTCCGCGGAGTCCCGCACGGTGCGGATCATCCACGCCGCGATGTCCGGGTCCGCGAGCTGCAGGATGAACCCGTCCCCGACCTCGCCGGTGAGCTTCAGCGCGAGCGGGCCGTACGCGGCCACCCACACCTCCAGCTCGGACCCCGTCGACCACGGGAACTGGACCGTGCGGCCGTTGTGCTCGACGGCGCGGGAGTTGGCGAGCTCCCGGATCACGTGGATGGACTCGCGCAGCGTCGCGAGGTTCGACGGCTTGCCGGCCAGCGTGCGGACCGCCGAGTCGCCGCGGCCGATCCCGCACACGGTGCGGTTGCCGTACATCTCGTTCAGCGTGGCGAACGACGACGCGAGCACCGTCCAGTCCCGGGTGGCCGGGTTCGTGACCATCGGGCCGACCTTGACCTTGCGGGTCGCGGCCAGGATCTGCGAGAACACCACGAACGGCTCCTGCCACAGCAGGTGCGAGTCGAAGGTCCACACGTAGTCGAACCCGTGCGTCTCCGCCTGGCGGGCCAGGTCCACCACGCGCGACGCGGGCGGGTCGTTCTGCATGACGACGCCGAACTCCATGCCGGGCCTCCTTCCTGCGGTGGGGACGGTCAGATGAGGTACTGCGACAGGCCGCGCTTGACGTACTGCCCGTGGCCCACGCGGCCCAGGAACGCGCCGCCGTCGACGACGACCTCGCCGCGGGACAGCACCGTGTCGACGTGGCCGTCGACCTCGAAGCCCTCCCAGGCGGAGTAGTCCATGGCCATGTGGTGGGTCTTCCCGACGCCGATGGAGGTGTGGCCGTCCGGGTCGTAGACCACGACGTCCGCGTCCGCGCCGGGTGCGAGGACGCCCTTGCGCCCGTACATGCCGAACATCCGCGCGGGCGTGGTGCAGCAGATCTCCACCCAGCGCTCCAGCGAGATCTCGCCGGTGACGACGCCCTGGTAGAGCAGGTCCATCCGGTGCTCGACGGAGCCGATGCCGTTGGGGATCTTCGAGAAGTCCCCGATCCCCATCTCCTTCTGGTCCTTCATGCAGAACGGGCAGTGGTCGGTCGACACGAGCTGCAGGTCGTTGGTCCGCAGGCTGTTCCACATCTGGTGCTGGTGGCCCTCGTGCTTCGAGCGCAGCGGCGTGGAGCACACCCACTTGGCGCCCTCGAAGTCGCCCCACTCCTTGCCCTGCGCCGCGAGGTGGTCCTCCAGCGACAGGTACAGGTACTGCGGGCAGGTCTCGCCGAACACGTTCTGGCCGCGGTCGCGCGCCTGGGCGATCTGCTCGGCCGCCTGCTTCGCCGACACGTGGACGACGTACAGCGGCGCGCCCGTCAGGTCGGCCAGCATGATCGCCCGGTGGGTGGCCTCCTCCTCGGCCTGCCACGGCCGGGACACCCCGTGGTAGTACGGCGTGGTCTCGCCGCGGGCCAGGTGCTGCTGCACGAGGGTGTCGATGACCGAGCCGTTCTCCGCGTGCATCATGATCATCGCGCCGTTGTCCGACGCCTTCTGCATGGCCCGCACGATCTGGCCGTCGTCCGACAGGAACACGCCCTTGTAGGCCATGAACAGCTTGAAGCTGGTCACGCCCTCGGCGATCAGCTCGTCCATCGCGTGCAGCGACGAGTCCTGGACGTCGGACAGGATCTGGTGGAACGCGTAGTCCACCGCGCAGCTCCCGGCCGCCTTGGCGTGCCACAGCGCGTACTGGTCGAGCGGGTTCTCGTGCGGGTACTGCACGACGAAGTCGACGATCGTGGTGGTGCCGCCCCAGGCCGCCGCCGTCGTGCCGGTGGCGAACGTGTCGGAGGCGAACGTGCCGCCGAACGGCATCTCCATGTGCGTGTGCGCGTCGATGCCGCCGGGGATCACGTACTTGCCGGTCGCGTCGATCACGCGGTCGACCGTCGCGGTCAGGTCGACGCCGAGCGCCGTCGAGCCGGGCTGCAGCAGCGCGACGATCGTCTCGCCGTCGATGAGCACGTCCGCGGCGCCGCGCCCCGTCGCGTTGACGACGGTGCCGCCGGTGATGAGGGTCTTCATGCGGGCTCCTCGCAGGTCCGGGCGCAGCGGGTCAGGGCGCGACGACGGGGCCGTAGGCGTCCGGCCGGCGGTCACGGAAGAACTGCCAGCGCTCGCGCGTCGTGCGGATCTGGTCCAGGTCGAGGTCGCGGATCAGCAGCTGGTTCTCCGACGTCGACCCGACCTCGCCGACGTAGTTGCCGTCCGGGCCGACCGCGTACGACGAGCCGTAGAAGTTGACCGCGTCGTCGCCGTACTCGTTGTCCTCGAGCCCGACGCGGTTGTTCGCGATGACGAAGTAGCCGTTGGCGATGGCCGCGGCCGGCTGCTCGACCTCCCACAGCTTGTTGGAGATGCCGGGGGCGGTGGCGTTCGGGTTGAACACGATCTCGGCGCCGTTCAGCGCGAGCACCCGCCAGCCCTCCGGGAAGTGCCGGTCGTAGCAGATGTTCACGCCGATCCTGCCGACCGCCGTCTCGAACACCGGGTACCCGAGGTTGCCGGGACGGAAGTAGAACTTCTCCCAGAACTTCGGCAGGTGCGGGATGTGGTGCTTGCGGTAGGTGCCCAGCAGCGTGCCGTCCGCGTCGATGACCGCAGCCGTGTTGTACAGGACGCCCGGCTGGTCCTCCTCGTAGATCGGCAGCACGATGACGATGCCGAGCTCCTTGGCCAGCGCGCTGAACCGCTCGGTGGTCGGGCCGGGGATCGTCTCGGCGTACTCGTAGTACCTCGTGTCCTGCGTGATCCCGAAGTACGGGCCGTAGAACAGCTCCTGGAACCCGATGACCTGGGCGCCCTCGGCCGCGGCCTTGCGCGTCCAGTCCTCGTGGAGCTGGATCATCGACTCCTTGTCGCCCGTCCAGGTGGCCTGGGTGAAGGCGACGCGCACGACTGCCATGTGAAACCTCCGCTGGATCGTCCGGAGCCGGGGGGCTGCCGCGTCTGCGCGCCGGCTGCTCGGCCCCGATGGGAATGTGACTGTGGGGGTTGAACATTTCCGCGGCGTTTCTGCCCGTTTCGGCGCCGAGAACGCGTATGACGGGGCGGTAAACACTGCGCCGCGGGCCCCGTCACCGGTGCGCTGGGCGCCCGCGCGGGGGGCACGATGACCGCCATGGACGTGGCCCAGCACGTGGAGGACCGCAGTCCCCGGGGGATCGCCGCCGCCGTCTCGCGGCTGGTGCGCAGCGGCGAGCTGCGCCCCGGCGACCGCCTGCCCACGGTCCGGCGGCTCGCGGCGGACCTCGGGGTCAGCCCCGCGACGGTGTCCGGCGCGTGGCAGGCGCTCGCCGCCGTCGGGCTGGTGACGTCGCGCGGGCGGGCGGGCACGGTCGTGCTCCCGGAGCCGGCCGCGTGGCTGCCGCCGCGGTACCGCGACATGGCCGCCGGAGGGCGCGGCCCGGCCGACCCCACCGCGTCGGCGGCCGCGCGCCCGGCGGTGCGGCTCGACCTGTCGACCGGCACGCCCGACCCGGACCTGCTGCCCCCGCTGGAGCGGGCGCTCGGGCGGGTCGCCGCCGCCACCCCCGCCGCCGGCACGGGCACCTACCTGGGCGCCCCCGTGGTCGAGCCGCTCGAACGCCTGGTGCGCGCCTCGTGGCCGTTCACACCGCAGCGCGTCACGGTCGTGGACGGCGCGGTCGACGCGATGAGCCGCACGCTCGAGCAGCTCGCCGGGTTCGGGGACCGCGTCATCGTGGAGGACCCGTCGTTCCCGCCGGTCTTCGACCTGTGCGACCAGCTCGGCCTGGAGCGCGTCCCCGTCCCGCTCGACCGGCACGGCCTGCGTCCCGACGCCCTGGAGGCCGCGCTGCGCACCGGCGCCGAGGTCGTCGTCCTGCAGCCGCGGGCGCACAACCCGACCGGCGTCTCCATGACCTCGACGCGCGCCCGGGAGCTCGCGGCCGTCATCCGCCGGCACCTCGCCGCCACGCCGGGCGCCGACGTGCACGTGATCGAGGACGACCACTCCGGGGAGATCGCGTCGTCCGCGGACGTGTCGCTCGGCACGTCGCTGCCCGACCGGGTCGTGCACGTGCGGTCGTACTCCAAGTCGCACGGCCCGGACCTGCGGATCGCGGCCGTCGGCGGACCCGCGGGCGTGCTCGACCGGGTCGTCGCGCGCCGGATGCTCGGCCCCGGCTGGACCAGCCGGCTGCTGCAGCGGCTGCTCGCGGACCTGCTCGTCGACGGCGAGGCGCTCGCGGCGGTCGCCCAGGCCCGGCGGATCTACTACGCGCGGCAGCGGGCGCTCACGACGGCGCTCGCCGGCCACGGCCTGGAGGTGCAGCCCGGCGACGGGATCAACCTCTGGGTGCCCGTCGCCGACGAGGCCACCGCGCTGGTCCGGCTGGAGGCCGCCGGGATCAAGGTCGCGCGCGGCCGGCCGTTCCGGGCGGTACCCCCGCCGGACGGACCCGGGCATGTGCGGGTCACGGTCGGCGCCCTGGCGGGCGGGCCGGACGTGGTCGCCCGCGCGGCCCGAGCCCTCGCGCTGGCCGCGGCCCCCTGACCCGCCCGCCCGCCCGTCCGCCCACGCCTCCGCCCATCGAGATTGCGATAGATGCGGGGTTCGACGGCCCGAACCGCGCATCTACTGCAACTTCGACGACGGTCAGGGCCCGGGACGGGTCGGGCTGGGCAGGACGCGCGCCTGGGCGGGACGGGCGGGACGCGGGGGCTGAGCAGGACGGGGCCGGGTGGGGCGCGCGGGTGGAGCGGGCGTAGGGTGGGCCCCGGACCAGGCCGGACGTTGGCCTGGATGTCGCCGCCCGCGCATGGGCGGCGCAGCCACCGGGCGCGACGTGCACCCTCCCCCGACCCGCCGCGGCGGACCCCCGGTCCCGCGCGGGCCGTCCAGCGTCCACCGTCGGACCGCGGCACCCCGCCGTCCGGCCCGCGAGCGCCGGCGCCGGCCGCCGCGGGCCGCACCGCGACGTCGCCGCGGGCCGACCGCGCGACGTCACCGCACCCCCAGGAGCCCCTGTGCGCAGCACCCGCCGTCTCGTCCTCGCCGTCCCCGCGGCCGCCCTGGCCCTGGCCCTCGCGGCGTGCGCCGGCAACCCGGCCGAACCGGGCGTGTCCCCCGGCGGCCCGTCCTCCTCGTCGTCGACCGGCGCCGCCTTCACCCCCGTCACGCTCGACAACTGCGGCACCGAGGTCACCGTCGACACCCCGCCGGAGCGCGTCGTCGCCATCAAGTCCACGTCGATCGAGACGATGCTGGCGCTCGGGCTGCAGGACCGCCTGGTCGGCACCGCGTTCGCCGACGGCCCCGTCCCCGACGAGTGGGCGGACGCCTACGACGCCGTCCCGGTGCTCTCCGACAAGGTCCCCGGCCAGGAGGCGCTGCTGGAGGTGCAGCCCGACTTCGTCTACGCGGGCTGGGAGTCGAACTTCTCCGACGACGGCGCCGGCGAGCGCTCCGCCCTGCAGGGCCTCGGCATCGGCACCTACGTGTCGCCCGCCGCCTGCAAGGAGCAGGGCTACATGCCGGACCCGCTGACGTTCGACGGGCTGTTCGACGAGCAGCGGGAGATCGCCTCGGTGTTCGGCGTGACGGACCGCGCGGAGGACCTCATCGCCCAGGAGCAGGAGCTGCTCGACTCCGTCACGCCCCCGGCGGAGGAGACGACGGCGCTCTGGTACTCCTCGGGCACCGACACCCCGTACGTCGGGGCGGGCATCGGCGCCCCGCAGATGATGCTGGACGCGGCGGGGCTGACGAACATCTTCGCGGACGTCCACGACACCTGGACGTCGGCCGGCTGGGAGCAGGTCGTCGCCGCCGACCCAGACGTCATCGTGCTGGTCGACGCGACGTGGAACACCGCCGCGTCGAAGATCGAGCTGCTGGAGTCCAACCCGGCGACCTCCCAGCTGACCGCCGTCCGGGAGCACCGCTACCTGACGCTGCCGTTCCCCGCGGCGGAGGCGGGCGTGCGCAACGCCCAGGCCGTCGTGAGCCTGTCCGAGCAGCTCGCGGACCTGGAGGGCTGACCCGGCCGTGACCGTCGACCGCCGCCCGGCACGCGCCGCGCCCGCCCCACCCGCCTCCGGGCCGGGCCGGTCCGCCGCGCCGCCGACCGGCCGGGCCCGGCGCCTGCCGCTGCTGCCGGTGCTCGGCGTCGGCCTGCTGCTGCTCGTGGCGACGGTGCTGGTGTGCGTCACGATCGGGCCGGCGGACATCGCGGTGCCGGACGTCGCCCGGAGCATCGCCGGGCACCTCGGGCTCAGCCCGGCCGCGGGCGCGGACGGCGGCGTGCCGGTGCTGACGGACGCGATCGTGTGGGACCTGCGGCTGCCGCGCGTCCTCACGGGGGCGGCGGTCGGCGCCGGGCTGGCGCTGGCGGGCGCGGTCATGCAGTCGCTGACCCGCAACCCGCTGGCCGACCCCTACCTGCTCGGCCTGTCGTCGGGGGCCTCGCTCGGCGCGGTGGCGGTGCTGGTGGTCGGAGTGGGTCTGCTGCTGCCGGTCGCGGCGTTCGCGGGGGCGCTCGCCGCGCTGGTCGCGACGCTGAGCCTGGCGCGCGTCGGTGGCGTGCTGACGCCGGGGCGCGCGGTGCTGGCCGGCCTCGCGGTGTCGCAGCTCGCGGCCGCGGGGACGTCGTTCGTCATCTTCTGGTCGGCGACCGGCGACTCCTACCGGGAGATCCTCAACTGGCTGCTGGGGTCGCTGGCAGGGTCGACGTGGCAGTCGGTCACGATCGCCGGCGTGGCGCTGCTCGCGGTCGGGACCGTGCTGGTCGCGTCGGCGATCCGGCTGGACGCGTTCGCGTTCGGCGACACGGCGGCTGCGGCGCTCGGCATCGACGTCGACCGCACCCGGTGGACCCTGATGACGCTCGTCGCGCTGCTGACCGGCGCGATGGTCGCGGTCAGCGGGTCCATCGGGTTCGTCGGGCTGGTGCTGCCGCACGCGGTGTCGGCGCTGACCGGGCCCGCGCACCGCCGGCTGCTGCCGGTCGCCGCCGTCACGGGCGCGATCTTCCTGGTGTGGGCCGACACGGGCGCGCGGACGCTGTTCGACCCGCGCGAGCTGCCGGTCGGCATCGTGACCGCGCTGATCGGGGTGCCGGTCTTCGCGGTGCTGCTGCGACGCGGGAGGGGCAGCGCGTGGACGTGAGCATCGCGGGCGTCGGCGTCCGGCTGGGCGGCCGCTGGGTGGTGGACGGCGTGGACGCCACTCCCCCGCCCGGGGCGCTGACCGGCCTGCTCGGCCCCAACGGCGCGGGCAAGACGACCCTGCTGCGTCTCGTCGCCGGGCTGCTGGACCCCGAGGCCGGCGCCGTGCTGGTCGACGACGCGCCGGTGCATGCCCTCGGCCGTCGGGAGCGCGCGCGCCGCATCGCGCTGCTGGAGCAGGAGTCGTCGTCGACGGTGCCGCTGGCCGTGCGGGAGGTCGTCGCGCTCGGCCGCATCCCCTACCGCACGCTGTGGGGCGCGGACGCCGACGAGCAGGCCGTCGACCGGGCGCTGGCCGCCGCGGACGCCGCGCACCTGGCGGACCGGCCGTGGTCGGCGCTGTCGGGCGGCGAGCGGCAGCGGGTGCACATCGCGCGGGCGCTGGCCCAGGAGCCCGACCTGCTGCTGCTCGACGAGCCCACCAACCACCTGGACGTCAGCGCGCAGCTGTCGCTGCTGGCGTTCGTCCGCGACCTCGGCCGGACCACCGTGGCCGCCCTGCACGACCTCAACCTGGCGGCCGCCTACTGCGCGCACGTCCTCGTGCTCGCGGAGGGCCGGCTGGTCGCGGCCGGCGACCCCCGCGACGTGCTCACCGCGGACCTGGTGCGCCGGGTGTACGGCGTCGACGCCGAGGTGATGACCCACCCGCGCACGGGCCGCCCCGTCATCGCGTTCGGCGACGCGGGCCCCGACACCCCCGCCGAGCGCCCGCTCGCCCCCGTCGAAGGAGCCCGATGAAGGTCACCGTCCTGTCCGGCGGCGTCGGGGGCGCCCGGTTCACCCGGGGGCTGCTGGCCCTGCTCGACGACGACGCCGACGTCACCGTCGTCGCGAACACCGGCGACGACATGTGGCTGCACGGCGTGCGGGTCTGCCCCGACCTCGACACGCTCATGTACACCCTGGGCGGCGCCGTCCACGAGGAGCAGGGCTGGGGCCGGCGCGACGAGTCGTCACGCGTGTCGGCGGACCTCGCCGCCTACGACGTCGGCTGGGAGTGGTTCACGCTCGGCGACCTGGACCTCGCGACGCACCTCGCCCGCACGCAGTGGCTGCGCGAGGGGCTGACGCTGTCGCAGGCGACGGAGCGGCTGTGCCGGCGCTGGGGCCTGGCCGCGCAGGGTGTCCGGCTGCTGCCCATGGCCGACGAGCCGGTGGAGACGCACGTCCGCGTCGCGGGCGGCGACCTGCTGCACTTCGAGGAGTGGTGGGTGCGGCACCGGGCCGCGCTGCCGGCGACCGCGTTCGTCCAGGTGGGCCTCGAGTCCGCGGCGCCGGCGCCCGGCGTGCTGGAGGCGGTGCGGGACGCGGACGTCGTCGTCGTGCCGCCGTCGAACCCCGTGGTCTCGGTCGGCACGATCCTCGCCGTCCCGGGCGTCCGCGACGCGCTGGCGACGACGCCGGCGCCGGTCGTCGGGGTGTCGCCGATCATCGGCGGTGCGCCGGTGCGCGGCATGGCGGCCGAGTGCCTCGCGACGATCGGCGTCGACGCGACCGCGGAGGCCGTCGCCCGGCACTACGGCTTGCGGGGCGGTGCGCTCGGAGCCGATGGGACGCCCGGGGTGCTCGACGCCTGGCTGCTCGACACGGCGGACGAGGACGCGGTCGGGCGGCTCCGGGCGAGCGGCTGGCGGGCAGCCGCCGCGGACACCCTCATGCGGGACGTGCCGGCGACCGCCCGGATCGCCGCCGCCGCGCTGGCGCTGGTCGGGCGCTGACGCGGTGACCCCCGCCGGGACCGGACGCCGCGCGACCGCCCGGTGACCTGCAGCGCCGCTCAGTCCAGCGGCAGCGGCGCCAGGCGGCGCAGCAGCGCGCCCGTCCGGCCCTCGACGCCGCGCGCGGCCAGCGCCGCGAGGTCGGCCGGCACGTCGACGTCGTGGCGCAGGGCGGACCCCGCCGGCACGTCGAGCACCACGTGCCCGGCCGCGGCGTGCGCGGCGGCCGACCCGCCGCCGAACCGCGGCTCCACCCCGGCGCCCGGGGCCGCTGTGAGCAGCGTCGTCCCCGTGCCGTCCGCGTCCGGCAGCACCGCGAGGGGGTGGGCCTCGGCGTCCCCGAGCACGGCGTCCAGCTCGGCGGGGTCGAGCCCCGGCAGGTCGCCCAGGAGCACGCCGGCGTGCGCCGTCGGCGCCTCGGCGCGCGCGGCGGCCACCCCTGCGGCGACGGCCCGGTTCAGCGCGTGCCAGCCGCCGGGCGGGTCGGCGGCACCGGCCGCCGGCTCGGGCAGCACCCGGACCCGCCGCAGCGCGCCGGCCGCGGCGGTGACCTCGGGGTCCGCGGTGACGACCACCACCCGGGCGACGCGTGGCGCCGCGAGCACGGCGTCCACCGTGTCGAGCGCCATCGCCCGCACCAGGGCCGCGCGGGCGCCGGGCTCCAGGACGTCCGCGAGGCGCGACTTGCCGCGGCGCGCGTCCTTCACGGGCACGACGACCACCCACCGACCGACCAGCACGCAGGCACCCTACGCGCCCGCGGCGCCGCCACCGTCCGGAGGCTCCGACGGCGACCCGCGCCGGTCGGGACGGCCTGACCGGACGCCCGGGCGGGCTCAGCCCCGCGGCCGGTCCAGCGCCGCGTCGATCTCGGCCCGCCGCCCCCGCACGAGCGCGTCCACCGCACCGTCCGGTAGCGGCCGGTCGACCGTGAACCGGATCCCGCCCTTGGTCGCGTCGAACCCGTCGAGCGTCGCCAGCACCGCCGCCGTGACCTCCGCGCTGAACGGGTACGCCGTGCAGCCGCGCGACCCGGTCACCACCGCGATCAGGGGCCGCCCGCGGTACCGGTAGGCCGCCAACCCGTAGGACCGGCCCTCCTCGACCTCCGGGACCGCCGCGCGGACCCGGTCGAGCAGCCGCCCGACCACCTCGCGCTCGGCACCCTCCAGCGTCGCCAGGTACTCCGTCACCTCGCCCACCCGTCGCTCCCTCCGTCGGTGCGTCCCGACGATCCTCCTCGTCGGAGCCGCCGCTGCCCAGCAGGTGCCCACCCGCCTCGCCGTGCGACGCGTCTCACCCGGACGGGCGCTGCACCGCCCGCGACGCCGGCCGATGGGAGAGGCGGAAGCGCACGCACCGGGCGGGCACGCGACGGGAGGTGGGGACGTGGGCCGACGCCAGCGCGCGATGTCCGTGCTCACCCTCGCCGGCTGCCTGGCGGGCATCGTCGCGATCCCCCTGGGGTGGGGTGCGCACGAGCCGCCGCGGTTCTGCCGCACGGCCGCCGAGTGCCCGGACCTGCACTGGCCCGCCGGCACCGTCGTCCCCGCGTCCGGCGGCGCGCTGCCGGACGACGCGGACGCCGCCGCGGCGACACGACCCTGACGCGCCCGGCCTCCGGACCCGTCGCCACCGGGCGCGGGCACCGCAGCCACGGCCCCGTCCGACCCAGGTGCGACGATGAGCGCATGACGCTCTGGCTCACCGGCGACCCCGAGGCGGACCGCCTGCTCGACGCGGACCCGTTCGCGCTCCTGACCGGCATGCTCCTCGACCAGCAGGTCACGATGGAGTCGGCCTTCGCCGGCCCGGCGAAGATCGCCGCACGCATGGGCGGCTTCGACGTCCACCGCATCGCGGAGGCCGACCCCGACGAGTTCGCCGCGCTGTGCGCCACGCCGCCGGCGGTGCACCGGTTCCCCGGGTCGATGGCGGGGCGCATCCAGGCGGTCGCGCGGGCCGTCGTGGACGCGTACGACGGCGACGTCACCCGGCTGTGGACCGACGGCGACCCTGACGGCGCCACGGTGCTGAAGCGCCTGACGGCGTTGCCGGGCTTCGGCGACCAGAAGGCCCGCATATTCCTGGCCCTGCTCGGCAAGCAGCGCGGTGTCGAACCGACGGGCTGGCGGGAAGCCGCCGGCGCGTACGGGGACGACGTGCCGCGCTCGATCGCGGACGTGCGCGACCAGGTCACGCTCGGGAAGGTCCGCGAGACGAAGAAGGCCGCGAAGGCAGCCGCGCGCGCAGCCCGGGCGTGAGCGACGGCGCGGGGTCGGGCGGCCCGCGCCCTCGAGATCGGCTGGTCGTCGAGACCGCCCGCGCGTCCCGCTGCCACGGCCTCCGCGAGGCCTCGCGCTGATCGGATCCGTTCGGGTGCGCGTCCCACCGCGCAGGGGTGCGATCGGATCCGTTCGGGCAGACGGACCACCCCGGGCCTCGCGCCCGGCGTGCTGGCGACCCGGCAGCCCCGCGTGCCGGCGCGACCTGCCCGGCCCGCGTGGCAGCATCGGAGCATGATCGTGGTGACGAGCAACGAGATCCCCGGCTACCGCATCCAGGCCGTGCTGGGCGAGGTCATGGGCCTGACGGTCCGGTCGACGAACATCGGCCAGAGCTTCACGGCCGGGTTCCGGTCGATCGGCGGCGGCGAGATCCCCGAGTTCACGAAGATCATGTACGACAGCCGCCACGAGGTGATGCGGCGCATGACGGAGGAGGCGGCGCAGCGCGGCGCGAACGCGATCGTCGCGATGCGGTTCGACACCGACTCCATCGGGCAGTTCTCCGAGGTGTGCGCCTACGGCACCGCGGTGATCGCCGAGCCGATCCCGGCCGGTGAGCCGGGCGCGACCGGCCAGTCGGCGCAGATCGCCGCGCAGGGCTGACCCGGCCCGAATCCCGTGGCGCGGTGGGCGCCGGGTCCGCCACGCTGACCCCGTGCCGACCGACCTCGCCGCCGCGACCGCCCGCCCGGAGCCCTTCGCCCCGGGTGACGGCCCGTTCTGGGACGACCCGTACATCGCGACGCAGCTGCTCGCGGCCCACCTGGACCCGTCGCACGACGCCGCGAGCCGCCGCCCCGCGGAGCTCGACCGCACGGTCGCGCACCTCACCGCGCTGGGGCTCGCCCGTCCCGGCGCGCGCGTGCTGGACCTGGGGTGCGGCCCCGGCCTGATCGCGCAGCGCCTGGCCGCCCTCGGGTGCCGGGTGACGGGCGTGGACCTCAGCGCCGGCTCCCTGGCCCACGCGCGCCGCGCGGCCGACGCCGCGGGCCTGGAGATCGAGTACCGGCAGCAGGACTTCCGGACGCTCGACGAGCCCGGTCGGTTCGACCTGGTGCTCCAGGCGTACGGGGAGCTCTCGACGTTCCCCGACGACGTCCGCGACGACGTGCTGGGCCGGGCCCGCGCCGCGCTGGCCCCGGGCGGGGCGCTGGTGCTCGACGTCTCCACCCCCGCGCAGGCGGGCACCGGCCCGCAGGACGAGTGGGCCGTCGCGGACGGCGGGCTCTGGCGTCCCGGGCGGCACCTCGTCCTGGCGCGCACGCACCGCTACCCCGGAGACGTGCGGTGCCGGCAGTACACCGTCGCGACCGGGGCCGACGACGTCACGACGTACCGCATGTGGTTCCGCGACTACGTCCCGCAGACGCTCACCCCGGTGCTCGCCGGCGCCGGCCTGCGGGTCGACGCGCACTGGGCGTCGCTGTCCGGCGATCCCTGGCACGCGGACGCGGAGTGGCTGGCGGTGCTCGCGCGACCGGCGGGGTGACCGGGCACCACCGACAGGACGTCCCACGCCCCGGCGGACGCCTGGGGTCGCTCGACACCGAGACCGTGTCCGCCCTCGACGACGCGCTGCTGCTCCACCTCGCGCTCGCCTGACGCCGCGCGCGTCAGCGCTCCGTCGCGTCCTTCCAGCCGCGGGCGTAGGCCTCGGCGGTGCCCTCGGCGAACATGTCGTCCGGCCCGACCCGCACGAGCGCCCGCGCACCCGGCCCGTCCTCGTCCGTGACCGCGTGGGCCATCCCCCGCACGACCGCGACCGGCCGGCCGGTGGCCTTGCCCTTGACCAGCTCGGCGGCCGCGGCGATCTCGTCCGCGAGCGCCGCGACGCTGACCTGCAGGGTGCGGCCGTGCGTGTCGGTGGTGCCGCGCAGGTCCTCCAGCACGCGCACGCCGGCGGCGCCGATCGCGATGTCGGTCTGCCCCTGCCGCCACGGCCGCCCGGCGGTGTCGGTCACGAGCACGCCCAGCCGCACGCCGAACCGCTCCGCCAGCGCGGAGCGCAGCACGCGGGCGGTGGCGTCGGGGTCCTCCGGGAGCAGCAGCACCGTGCCCTCGTCGGTGTTCGACGCGTCGACGCCGGCCGCCGCCATGACGAGACCGAGCCGGTTCTCCACGATCCGCGTGACGCCGCCGGGGTGCTCGCGGGTCGCGACGACGCGCACCGTCTCGGCGGTGATCGCCGCCTCGCGGTCGGCGGCCCGCACGACGCGCCCCTCGGCCTTGGACACGATCTTGCTGGTCACGACCACGACGTCCCCGTCCGCGAGCGCCGTCGCGGGCCGGGCGGCCGCGTCCCCCGCGAGCGCGTCGCCCAGCAGCGTCGCCAGGTCGTCCCCGGGACGCACCTCACCGATCCCGGGAACCGCCCAGGCGGTGAGGACGTCCGCGGCGGACGACCGGACGTCGTCGGGCGCACCGGGCACGGTCAGCGCACCAGCTTCGGGAGCACGTCGCGCCCGAACACGTCGATCCACTCGCGCTGGTTGCGGCCCACGTTGTGCAGGTAGACGCGGTCGAAGCCGAGGTCGACGTACTTCTGGATCTCCGCGCGGTGCACGTCGGGGTCGGCGGAGATGACCATGCGGCCCTCGAAGTCCTCCGGGCGCACCAGCTTGGCCATCTGGGCGAAGTCGAACGGCGAGCGGATGTCACCCTTGGGGAACTTCATGCCGCCGTTCGGCCACTCGACCATGGCGTTCTCCATCGCCTGCTCGTCGGTCTCCGCCCACGACAGGTGGAGCTGCAGCACCTTCGGCAGGTCCTCGGGGTCCCGGCCGGACTCCCGCACGCCCTCGTCGAACTTGCCGAACAGCCCGCTGATCTTCTCCAGCGGGGCCCCGACGGTGATCAGACCGTCCGCGTGGCGGCCCGCCCGCTTGGCGGTGACGGGCCCCGCGGTCGCGACGAGGATCTCCGGCGGGACCTCCGGCATCGTCCACAGCCGCGTCGACTCGAGCTTGTAGAACTGCCCGGCGTGCTTCACGTCCTTGCCGGCCAGCGACGCCGAGAACAGCTTCTTGATGATGTCGATCGCCTCGAACATCCGGTTGATGCGCTCCGGCGCCTCCGGCCAGTACTGCGCCGTGATGTGCTCGTTCAGCGCCTCGCCGGACCCCAGGCCCAGCCAGTGCCGTCCCGGGTACATCGCCGCGAGCGTCGCCGACGCCTGCGCCACCATCGCCGGGTGCCACCGGAACGTCGGCGCGGTGACGCCCGGCCCCATGTCGCCGGTCGTGCGCTCGCCGAGCGCGGCCAGCACGTTCCAGACGAACGCGGAGTGCCCCTGCTGCGGGACCCACGGCTGGAAGTGGTCGGCGGCCATCGTCCCGAGGAACCCCTGGGACTCGGCGTACGCGGACAGCTCCACGGCCTCCGTCGGATGGAACTGCTCCAGCATCGCCGCGTACCCCACCTGCAGGCCGTCGGCCACCACACCCTGTGCCACGAACGCTCTCCCTCGTGCCGGTCCGCCCGCGCTGCCACGGGTCCTCGTCGAGCCTAACCAGCGTCGATGACGGCAGTATTTCCGGCGACCCGGAGCGGCCGGCGCGGTCAGCGCGGTGCGTGCCCGAGGATCGCCGACGTGAGCGCCTCGATCGGCTCCCGCGGCGACCGCGGGTTCGCGACGAGGGTGATGTCGACGTCGCCGAGGTCCGGCAGGCCCAGCGCCGCCGCGGGGAGCTGCACCAGGTCGTCCGGCAGCAGGCTCTGCGGCAGCACCGCGATGCCGAGTCCGGCCCGCAGCGCGGCGAGCACGCCGTTGACCTCGACGACCTTGCACGTGGTCCGCCAGGGGCGTCCCGCCTCGGTGAGCGCCCGGACGGCGGCCTGCCGGGTGAGCGAGGCACCCTGGTAGGTGATGAGCGGCACGGGGGCGTCGGCCTCGACCGCCGTGCCCGGGACCGCCACCCACACGAGCCGGTCCCGGCGCACGAGCTGGCCGTCGGACTGCCCGGTCGCCTCCTTGATGTAGACGAGGTCGAGCTGGCCCGCGTGCAGCCGGCGGTGCAGGGTGCCGCTCTGCGCCACGGTGAGCTCCAGGTTGATCCGCGGGTGCAGGCGCCGGAAGTCGCGCAGCACGCGCGGGAGCTGGGCGAGCGCCAGGTCGTCCGCCGCGCCGAACCGCAGCCGGCCGTGCATCGCCGACCCGGTGAAGTAGCGCGTCGCCTCGTCGTGCGCCGCGAGGATCGTCCGGGCGAACGTCGCCATCGCCTGCCCGTCGTCGGTCAGCTGCACGCCGCGGGTGTCGCGGTCGAGCAGCCGGCGGCCCGCGGCGTCCTCGAGCTTGCGGACGTGCTGGCTGACCGTGGGCTGCGACAGGGACAGCCGGGCTGCGGCGCGCGTGAAGTTCAACGTCTCGGAAACGGCGAGGAAAGTGCGGAGCTGGTCGGGGTCAAACACGGCTGCCCTCCCGGTCTCAGGCGGTGCCGCTGACCTGCGGCGCCACCACCACATCATCACAGAACGTGATCACAGTCATTCCCGTCATCACCTCTGAAAATCGACCCTCCGGACGTAGGCTGGAGCCACCCCGACGCGTCCGCAACGCTTCCGCACCCACACCGCCGCACCACCTCAGCTAGGAACACCTGTGCCCTCGGCCCGCCGCCCGTCCTCGTCCCCGACCCGCACCCGCCGCCCCTCCCCCCGCGCCGGCCGCGCACCGCAGGCCGACCGCACCGCCCCCGCGTCCTCCGCGACCTCCAGCCGGCCCCGCCGGACCCTGCACCGGCCGCGCCTCGCCCTGCACCGTCGGCCCGTTCCCGTCGCCGTCGACGGCCCGCGCCCCCGCAACGCCACGCTCGCCGCGCTCGGCGTCCGGAACTTCCGGCTCTACGTCTCCTCGCAGGTGCTCACCAACACCTGCGGCTGGGCGGCCCGCGTCGCCCAGGACTGGCTCGTGCTGACCCTGACCGGCTCGGCCGCGCTGGTGGGGCTGACGGTGACGCTGCAGTTCGTCCCGATGCTGCTGCTCGGCCTGGTCGGCGGGGTCGTCGCCGACCGCTACCCCCGGCGCCGCGTGCTCATGGTCACCCAGTCGGTGTTCGGCCTGTCCACGCTGGCCGTGGGCGTGCTCGCGCTGTCCGGTCACGTCCAGGCGTGGCACGTGCTCGTCGCCGCGTTCGTCAGCGGTCTCGCGACCGTGTTCGACAACCCCGCGCGTCAGGCGTTCGTGCACGAGGTCGCCGGCCCGCAGCACCTGCGGCAGGCGATCAGCGTCAACTCCGCGGTGTTCCAGCTCGGCGGGCTGGTCGGCCCGGCGGTCGCCGGCGGGCTCATCAGCGCGGTCGGCGAGGGCTGGACGTTCCTGCTCAACGCCGTCGCGTGCCTCGTCGCCGTCGCACTGCTCGCCGTGATGCGCACCTCCGAGCTCACGGCCGCCCCGGTGGTCGCACGCGCCAAGGGCCAGCTCCGCGAGGGCCTCGCGTACGTCCGCCGGACGCCGCGCATCCTGTGGTCGGTCGTGCTCGTCGGCTTCGTGGCCGTCACCGGCGTCAACATGGCCACCGTGCTCGCCGCGTACACCGACCAGGTGTTCCACACCGACGCCGGTGGCTACGCGCTGCTGACGTCGATGCTCGCGGTCGGTGCGCTCACCGGCGCGCTGCTGTCCACCCGACGCCGAGGCAGCCGCATCACCCACCTCGTCGTGCTCGCGGGGGCCGTCGGCGTGCTGCAGCTGCTCGCGGCCGCCGCGCCGAGCCGGCCGGTGTTCGTCGCCGTGCTCATCGCGATGGGCGTCGCCACGCTGCTGTACCTCACGGGCTCGAACACCCTGGTGCAGACGACGGTCGCCCCGCACGTCCGCGGCCGCGTCATGGCGCTGTACGTCCTGGTGCTGCTCGGCGCGCAGGCCGTGTCCGGGACGCTCATCGGCTGGGTGTGCGAGCACCTCGGCGCGCGGGCCGGCATGGTCGCGTGCGGCGTCGGGCCGCTGCTCGGCGCGGTCGTCGTCGGCCTCGCCCTGGCCCGGCGCAGCGAGGGCGGCACCCGCGCGACGTTCCACCGCTTCACCCACCGCCCGACCCCGGCCCCGGCCCCGGCCGCCGCCTAACACCCCCACCCCCCGCGCCCCGCGCCCCGCCCCTCCCCCTCCCCGCGAGTTCGGCAGTCCGCGTGCGAGTTCGGCAGTCCGAGCTGCCGAACTCGACTGGGAGTGCCGAACTCGCGGGACGCGGAGCGGCGGACGCGGCGCGGAGCGGCGGGGCGCGGCCGTCCGCGCGGGGCCGCGGCGGGGCGGTCGGGCGGGGTGTTCGGATCTGGGAAGATGGGTGACCATGACCGATCTGTCCCCCGCCTCGACCGCCGCCGACCCCTCGACGACCGCCGCCGCGGCCGTACGCGCGGTCCGCGAGGTACCGGACCGGGTGTCCCTCGACGGCGTCGAGGCCCGCTGGGACGGCGCCTGGACGGAGCAGGGCACGTACGCGTTCGACCGGTCCGCGACGCGCGAGCAGGTGTTCTCGATCGACACGCCGCCGCCGACGGTCTCCGGCTCCCTGCACGTCGGCCACGTCTTCTCGTACACGCACACCGACGTCGTCGCGCGGTTCCGCCGGATGCGGGGCGCCGAGGTGTTCTACCCGATGGGCTGGGACGACAACGGCCTGCCCACCGAGCGCCGCGTGCAGAACTACTTCGGCGTGCGCTGCGACCCGTCGCTGCCGTACGACCCGGACTTCGAGCCGCCGCACGTCGGCGGTGAGGGCAAGAGCGTCAAGGCCGCCGACCAGGTGCCGGTGAGCCGCCGCAACTTCGTCGAGCTGTGCGAGCGCCTGACCGTCGAGGACGAGCAGCAGTTCGAGGCGCTGTGGCGCCGCCTGGGCCTGTCCGTCGACTGGGGCATGACGTACCAGACGATCAGCGCCGAGGCCCGCGCGGTCGCGCAGCAGGCGTTCCTGCGGAACCTGTCGCGCGGCGAGGCGTACCAGGCCGAGGCCCCCGGGCTGTGGGACGTGACGTTCCAGACCGCGGTCGCGCAGGCCGAGCTGGAGGCCCGCCCGTACCCGGGCGCGTTCCACCGGGTGGCGTTCCACCGCGCGGGCGCCGAGCCGGTGCACATCGAGACCACCCGCCCCGAGCTCCTCCCGGCGTGCGTCGCGCTGATCGCCCACCCGGACGACGAGCGCTACCAGCACCTGTTCGGCACGACGGTGACCAGCCCGCTGTTCGGCGTCGAGGTGCCCGTGCTGGCGCACCCGGCCGCCGAGCCCGACAAGGGCGCCGGCATCGCGATGTGCTGCACGTTCGGCGACCTGACCGACGTGCAGTGGTGGCGCGAGCTGCAGCTCCCGACTCGCTCGGTGATCGGCCGTGACGGCCGGCTGCTGCGCGAGGTCCCGGAGTGGGTGACGTCGCCCGAGGGCCGCGCCCGCTACGAGGAGATCGCCGGCAAGACGACGTTCTCGGCGCGCGAGGCCGTCGTGGCCGGGCTGCGCGCGTCGGGCGACCTGGACGGCGAGCCGCAGAAGACCGACCGCATGGCGAACTTCTTCGAGAAGGGCGACAAGCCGCTCGAGATCGTCACGTCCCGCCAGTGGTACATCCGCAACGGCGGCCGCGACGAGTCGCTGCGTGCCGAGCTGCTGCAGCGCGGCCAGGAGCTCGGGTTCCACCCGGACTTCATGCGCGTGCGGTACGAGAACTGGGTCGGCGGCCTCAACGGCGACTGGCTGATCTCGCGCCAGCGGTTCTTCGGCGTGCCGTTCCCCGTCTGGTACGCGCTGGACGCGGACGGCGAGCCGGACTACGACCACCCGCTGCTGCCGTCGGAGGACCAGCTCCCGGTCGACCCGTCCTCGGACGTCCCCGCCGGCTACACGGCGGAGCAGCGGGGCGTGCCGGGCGGCTTCGTCGGCGACCCGGACATCATGGATACGTGGGCGACGTCGTCGCTGACCCCGCAGATCGCGGGCGGCTGGCGCTCCGACCCGGACCTGTTCGCTCGGGTGTTCCCGATGGACCTGCGCCCCCAGGGCCAGGACATCATCCGGACCTGGCTGTTCTCGACGGTGGTCCGCTCGCACCTGGAGCACGGCTCGCTGCCGTGGGCGGACGCGGCGATCAGCGGCTGGATCCTCGACCCCGACCGCAAGAAGATGTCGAAGTCCAAGGGCAACGTCGTCACCCCGATGGGCCTGCTCGAGGAGCACGGCTCCGACGCGGTCCGCTACTGGGCGGCGAGCGCCCGCCTGGGCACGGACGCGGCGTTCGAGGTCGGCCAGATGAAGATCGGCCGCCGCCTGGCCATCAAGGTGCTGAACGCGTCCAAGTTCGCGCTGTCGTTCGGCCCCGCCGAGCAGGGCGCGTCCGCGCTGGACGCCTCCCTCGTGACGGACCCGCTGGACCGGGCGATGCTCGCGGGGCTGGCGGATGTGGTGGACCGCGCGACGGCCGCGCTGGAGGCGTACGACCACACGCGTGCGCTGGAGCTCACGGAGACGTTCTTCTGGACGTTCTGCGACGACTACCTGGAGCTGGTCAAGGACCGCGCGTACGGAGCGGGCGCGGGCGCGGCGGACGTGACGCCGGAGACGGCGTCGGCGCGTGCCGCGCTGAGCCTCGCGCTCGACGTGATGCTGCGGCTGTTCGCCCCGGTGCTGCCGTTCGCGACCGAGGAGGTCTGGTCGTGGTGGCGCGAGGGCTCGGTGCACCGCGCGCCGTGGCCGGTCGCGGAGCCGCTGCGCGCGGCAGCGGGCGACGGCGACCCGGCGGTCGTCGGCGCGGCGGGTGCCGCCCTGGCGGCGCTGCGCAAGGTGAAGTCCGAGGCGAAGGTCTCGATGCGCACGGAGATCCTGCGGGCGCGCCTCGAGGTCCCGGCCTCGCTGCTGCCGGGCGTGCAGGTGGCGCTGGGGGACGTCCGCGCGGCGGGCCGCGTGACCGGCCCGCTCGACGTGGTCGAGGTCCCGGACTCCGCCGACGCGGCGGTCGTCGCCCGGGACGCCGAGCTCCTGCCGCCGGAGCCGAAGCAGCCCACGGCCTGAGAGCCCCCGGGCGCTGCCCGGGCGGACGACCACCTCGGGCGCCGCCGGGGCGGCCGGCGCGGTCGCCCCGGCGGCGCCTGGGGCCCCTGGGTGGGACTCTGGTCCCGGGACGACGCGTTGTGCATACGTATCGTCTGCGACGTATAGTCTTGCGGCCGGTTTTCCACACGAGGAGTAGTTCCGATGCGCACCCGTCATCTCGCCGCCCTGCCCGCCGCCGTCGCCGCGGCCCTCCTGCTCGCCGCGTGCGGCGGCGGGGACTCCGAGGGCTCCGGCGACGCCACCGAGGGCGGTGTCGACCTGGTGCAGGCCGGGACGCTCACCGTCTGCACCAACCCGCCGTTCGAGCCCTTCGAGTTCGAGGAGGACGGCACCGTCGTCGGCCTCGACATGGACATCGTCGGGGAGGTCGCGAAGGACCTGGGCGTCACGCTGACCCCGCGCGTGTCCCCGTTCGAGGGCATCCAGTCCGGCGCCGACCTGAACAGCGGCAACTGCGACGTGGTCGCCTCCGGCATCACGATCACCGAGGAGCGCCAGGGGAAGTTCGACTTCTCGGAGCCGTACTTCGACGCCGACCAGGGCCTGCTGGTCCCGGAGGGCTCGGACCTCAGCACCGTCGAGGACCTCGAGGGCAAGCAGATCGCCGTGCAGCAGGCGACGACGGGCGAGGCCTGGGTCACCGACAACGGGCTCACCCCGATCCAGTTCCAGGACCTCGGGCTGCAGATCCAGGCGCTCAAGACCGGCCAGGTCGACGCCGCCGTCAACGACATCGCCGTGCTCGGCCCGTTCGTCTCCGAGGGCTTCGAGGTCGCGGCGACGTTCCCGACCGGCGAGCAGTACGGCATCGGCGTGAAGAAGGGCAACACCGCCCTGCTCGACGCCGTGAACGCCACGCTCGACCGCATCCGCGAGGACGGCACGTACGACGCGATCTACACCGACCGGATCGGCGTCGCGCCGTCGGGCGACGCGTCGGCCTCCGCGGGCAGCTGAGGTGACGACCACGCCCGCACCGGCACCGGGGCAGATCTCCTCGCCCCGGCGCCGGTGGAGCCCGCGCCGCCGCGCCCGCGTGGTGCGCGGCGTCCAGTACGCCGTGGCCGTGGCGGTCCTGGCCGCCGTCGCGCTGGCGGTCGACTGGTCGGCCGTCGGGGACAACTTCTTCAACTGGGAGACCGTGCGGCAGATCGCCCCGACGATCCCGCAGGCGTTCCTCAACACGGTGCAGTACACGCTCGCGGGGTTCGCGGTGGGCCTGTCGCTCGGGACCGCCCTCGCGCTCATGCGCCTGTCCTCCGTGCGGGTCTACCGCTGGGTCGCCACGGCCTACATCGAGTTCTTCCGCGGCATCCCGGCGCTGCTCGTCGTCATCTCGTTCGGGTACGCCGTGCCGCTGGCCTTCGGCATCCAGCTCGGGTCGGTGACGCTCAAGGCCGCGCTGGCGCTCGGCATGGTGTCGGCCGCGTACATCGCCGAGACGCTGCGCGCCGGCCTGCAGGCGGTGCCGCGCGGGCAGGTCGAGGCGGCGCGGTCGCTCGGCATGTCGCACGGGCGGACCCTGCGCAGCGTCGTCGTGCCGCAGGCGTTCCGCATCGTGCTGCCGCCCATGACGAACGAGTTCATCCTGCTGACGAAGGACACCTCGCTGGTGTTCCTGCTCGGCCTGGCGACGGACCAGTTCGACCTCACGCGCATCGGGCAGAACGCCCTCAACACCGCCCAGGGCGGGCTCACGCCGCTGTTCCTCATCGGCGCCTGCTACCTGCTCATCACCCTGCCGCTCGGGCAGCTCGCCCGGTACCTGGAGAAGCGCACCGGCGCGAGGAGCCGCTCATGACCACCGACTCCCCCGTCGTCCGCATCGCCGGGCTGCACAAGTCCTTCGGCGAGCGCGAAGTGCTCACCGGCATCGACCTGGACGTCCACGCCGGCGAGGTGGTGTGCGTCATCGGGCCGTCCGGCTCCGGCAAGTCGACGCTGCTGCGCTGCGTGAACCTCCTGGAGCAGCCCACGGCCGGCCGCATCGACGTGCTGGGCGTCGACGTCACCGACCCCGACGTCGACATCGACCGGGTCCGGACGCACGTCGGCATGGTGTTCCAGCAGTTCAACCTGTTCAGCCACAAGACGGTGCTGGAGAACTGCACGATGGCGCAGCGGCAGGTGCTCCGGCGCCCCGCGGCCGAGGCCGAGCGCATCGCCCGGGCGAACCTCGAGCGGGTCGGTCTCGGCGACCGCGCCGACGCCCACCCCGCGCAGCTCTCGGGCGGCCAGCAGCAGCGGGTGGCGATCGCCCGGGCGCTGTCCATGGACCCGCAGCTCATGCTGTTCGACGAGCCCACGTCCGCGCTGGACCCGGAGCTGGTCGGCGACGTGCTGGCGGTGATGCGGGACCTCGCCGACGGCGGCATGACGATGATGGTCGTCACGCACGAGATGGCGTTCGCCCGCGAGGTCGGCGACCGGGTGGTGTTCATGGACGGCGGCGTCGTCGTCGAGCAGGGCCCGGCGGACCAGGTCATCGGCGCCCCCACGGAGCCGCGGACGCAGGCGTTCCTGCAGCGGGTGCTCGACCCGACGCACGCGAGCGGCTCCGGCGCGGCCTGAGCGGACCGGGTGTGCCGGGGCCGGGCTGCCGCGCCGATAGCATGACGGACCGGCCGGACGTCGCGGTGGACCGCGGCGACCTCGTGGCCCCCACCCGTCGACCAGGAGCACCGATGCGCGAGTTCAGCGCCGACACCCCCGTCCCGCACGACCCCGCCCTGAACGTCCCGGGGCTGCTGCTGCGGCGCCTCGAGCGCGGGGCGTCGAGCGTCGTCATCGAGCGGTCCACCGGGCTGGGTGGGTCCTGGGCACCCGTCACCGTGGCGGAGTTCGTCTCGGAGGTCACGGCGCTGGCCAAGGGACTGGTCGCGCGCGGGCTCGAGCCGGGCGACCGTGTGGCGATCATGTCCCGCACCCGCTACGAGTGGACCCTGACCGACTTCGCCGTGTGGTTCGCGGGCGGCGTGGGCGTGCCGGTGTACGAGACCTCGTCCGCCGAGCAGGTCGAGTGGATCCTGTCGAACTCCGGGGCGTCGCTCGCCGTCGTCGAGTCCGCCGCGCACGCCGCCGTCGTCGGCCAGGTCCGCAACGCCGTGCCGGCACTGCGGGACGTCTTCGTCATCGACGAAGGCGGCCTCGCGCAGCTCGTCGCGGGCGGTTCCGACGTGGCCGACGCGGAGATCGAGCGCCGCCGCTCCCTCGCGAGCGCGGACGACCTCGCGACCATCATCTACACCTCCGGCACCACCGGCCGCCCGAAGGGCGTCGAGCTGTCGCACGGCAACTTCGTCGACAACGCCCGCAACGGCGTCGCCGCGCTCGCCGAGGTCTGCGCCACCCCGGGCTCGCGCACCCTGCTGTTCATGCCGCTGGCGCACGTGTTCGCGCGGTTCATCCAGATGGTCGCGATCGAGGCGGGCTCCCCGCTCGGCCACACGCCGGACACCCGGAACCTGCTCGCCGACTTCGCGTCGTTCCGTCCGACGTACATCCTCGCGGTACCGCGGGTGTTCGAGAAGGTCTACAACTCCGCGGAGCAGAAGGCCGGCCACGGGTTCCGGCTCAAGATGTTCCGCTGGGCGGCGAAGGTCTCCATCACCTACTCGCGCGCCCTCGACACGCCGGCCGGCCCGTCCGCGCAGCTCCGCGCGGCCCACACCGTGGCGACGGCGCTCGTGCTGCGCAAGCTCAAGGACGCCATGGGTGGCGCGCTGCGGTACGCCATCTCGGGCGGCGCGCCGCTCGGCGAGCGCCTCGGCCACTACTACCGCGGGCTCGGCCTCGTGGTGCTGGAGGGCTACGGGCTGACCGAGACGACGGCGCCCTCCAGCGTGAACCGGCCCGGGCTCATCAAGATCGGCACCGTCGGCCCCGCGTACCCGGGCACGTCACTGCGCGTCGACGACGAGGGCAACGTGTACGCCAAGGGTCCGCACGTGTTCCGCGGGTACCACGACAACGCCGAGGCCACGGCGGAGGTGCTGCGGGACGGCTGGTTCGCGACGGGCGACATCGGCATGCTCGACGACGACGGCTACCTGCGGCTGACCGGGCGGGCCAAGGAGCTCATCGTCACCGCGGGCGGCAAGAACGTCGCGCCCGCCGTGCTGGAGGACCGGTTCCGCGGCCACCCGCTGGTCAGCCAGGTCGTCGTCGTCGGGGACGGACGGCCCTTCATCGGCGCCCTCGTCACGCTGGACGCCGACATGCTCCCGGGCTGGCTGTCCATGCACGGCCTGCCCCCGATGGACGTCCGCGCCGCCGCCCGGCACCCCCAGGTGCTCGCCGCGCTCGACCGCGCCGCCGCCCGGGCCAACGAGGCCGTCTCCCGCGCCGAGTCCATCCGCAAGGTGCGGGTGCTCGACGGCGACTTCACGGAGGCCAACGGCTACCTCACGCCGTCGCTCAAGGTGAAGCGCGCCCTCGTGCTGAAGGACTTCGCCGCGGACGTCGAGGAGCTGTACGTGGACACGCGCGCGAAGTGAGCCGCGAGGGCGGCGTCCGACCCCTGCCGGCCACCGCCCTCGCGTGCGGTCACACCACCCGGTGCAGCCGGCGCTGGTCCTCTGACGACGCGGGCACCGACTCGCTCGGCGTGGAGTCGTCGTTCCACCGCAGCACCGCGCCGACGCCGTCGACCAGCTCCACCTGGCCGTCGAGCGCGATCGTCAGGCCCGCGTCCTGCCCGAGCGCGGCACGCAGCAGCGCGACGTCCGCCGGCATGCGCCGGATGCCCGACGTCACGCCGATGCCCTCCAGGTCGGCCTCGCGCGACGCGATCTGCAGCGGCTCCGGGCCGACCCAGAGGTGCCGCTCCGCCAGCGACGAGCCGGGCAGCGTGACGTCCTCGTGCAGTACGAGCTCCCGCACCTGGCCGCGCTGCAGCACCGTCACCACGTCGTCCACGGACGTCACTGCCGCTCCCCCGCGCCCCAGCTCCGAGCGGTAGCGGTCCAGGGTGTCCTCCCGCCGCCGCTGCCGGAACGCCTCGAGCGCCTCCGCGACGCGCTGGTGGAACACCTCCTGCTTGACCCCGTCGGCGCGCGAGCCGCCCGGCACCTCCACGACGAGGTCCCGCGTGCGCGGCGCGACGGCGTGGCAGAGCAGCGACACCGCCCGGACGTCGCCCGTCACCAGCACGATCTCCGGCTTCTTCTCGACCACCTGGCGGTCCAGGTCGGCCGCGACGGTCTCGGCGTTGCGCTCCCAGGAGTCCTCGGCGCGCATCTGCACGCGCCGGCTCTTCCAGCCGTCGCCCGTCTCCTTGACCTTGCGCAGCTCGTCGTGGTTGCCCTCGACCGTCTCCTTCTGCGCCGCCTTCAGGCCCGACCCGTCGGACCACGTGAGGTCCGCGCCCTGCCGGTCCACCTCGACCAGCAGGAACCGGGTCGCCTGGTCGGCGGCGCGCACGGCCGGCAGCAGCACCGGCACGTCGTCGAGCACCGCCGTCGACTGCGCCGGCGACTCCTTGAGCACGCGGTCCACGACGACGCCCTCGGCGTCCGCGATCACCACGCGCCCGTGCGGCCCGGCGACCCCGGTCGGACGGGTCACCCGACCCTCGATGTCGTCGAGCACGGCGACGGCCGCACCCGAGCGCTCGAGCTCCTTGCGCAACGCCCGCCAGCGGCCCGCGACCTCCTCATCCCCGGACGCGTCCGCGCGGGTGGCGTCCAGGTGGACCGTCACGAACGGGGCGGGACGGCCGAGCAGGGGCTTGAGCCAGTGCAGTTCCACGAGCGACCTCCGAGGGTTCGGGTGGGTCGGTCCACCGGCGGGGCGCCTGCCGGGCCGCACCGGCCGACCGGTCCTGACCCCTCCCACCCTCTGACAGCCGGGCCGCTCGCGCCACCCCTCGGGCGACCCGCGTCCGCACCGGCCACCGCCGCTGGAGCGCGGCCGCCTCAGAACGTGTCGGACGCCGTGCGCTGCCCGTCCGGGCCGGCGGCGATCGCCTCGTGGTGCCGGATGACCTCCTCGACGATGAACGCGAGGAACTTCTCCGCGAACACCGGGTCGAGGTCGGCTTCCCGGGCGAGGTCCCGCAGGCGGGCGACCTGCTGCGCCTCACGCCCGGGGTCGGACGCGGGCAGCCCCAGACGGGCCTTGAGGACGCCGACCTGCTGGGTGGCCTTGAACCGCTCGGCGAGCAGGTGGATCAGCGCGGCGTCGATGTTGTCGATGCTGCCGCGCAGCCGCGCGAGCTCGGGGGGCGGGGTGCTGGAGGCCGGTGTCGTCACGCCCCCGATCGTAGGGGGCGCGCTGTCGACCTCAGGCGCTCTTCTCGCGGGGCGTGCGCTTGGCCGGGACCTGACGCGGCACCAGGGTGGGGTTGACGTTCTCCAGCACGACCTCGCGGTTCACCACGACGCGCTCGACGTCGTCGCGGCTCGGCACCTCGAACATCACCTGCTGGAGGACCTCCTCCATGATGGCGCGCAGGCCGCGGGCACCGGTGCCCCGCAGCAGCGCCTGGTCCGCGATCGCGTCCACGGCGTCGTCGGTGAACTCGAGCTGCACCCCGTCGATCTCGAACATCCGCTGGTACTGCTTCACCAGGGCGTTGCGCGGCTCGGTGAGGATCTGCACGAGCGCGCCCCTGTCCAGCGGCGAGACCGTCGTGATGACCGGGACGCGGCCGATGAACTCGGGGATCAGCCCGAACTTCAGCAGGTCCTCCGGCATGACGTCGCCGTACACGTCGCGGTCGTCCGCGGTGTGCAGCGGGGCCCCGAAGCCGATCCCCCGGCGCCCGGCGCGCGACGTGATGATCTCGTCCAGCCCGGCGAACGCACCCGCCACGATGAACAGCACGTTCGTCGTGTCGATCTGGATGAACTCCTGGTGCGGGTGCTTGCGGCCGCCCTGCGGCGGGACCGACGCCGTCGTGCCCTCGAGGATCTTCAGCAGCGCCTGCTGCACGCCCTCGCCGGACACGTCCCGCGTGATCGACGGGTTCTCGCTCTTGCGGGCGATCTTGTCGATCTCGTCGATGTAGATGATCCCGGTCTCGGCCTTCTTCACGTCGAAGTCGGCGGCCTGGATGAGCTTGAGCAGGATGTTCTCGACGTCCTCGCCGACGTAGCCCGCCTCCGTGAGGGCCGTGGCGTCCGCGATCGCGAACGGGACGTTGAGCATCCGGGCGAGGGTCTGCGCGAGGTACGTCTTGCCGCAGCCCGTCGGTCCGATCAGCAGGATGTTCGACTTCGCGATCTCGACGGAGTCCTCGGCCTGGGCGGTCCCCACCGTCGGGGTCGCCTCGCCTGCCTGGATCCGCTTGTAGTGGTTGTAGACGGCGACGGCCAGCGACCGCTTCGCGGCGTCCTGACCCACGACGTACTGCTCGAGGAACGCGAAGATCTCCTTCGGCTTGGGGAGCTCCACCATGCCGATCTCGGTGGCCTCCGCCCGCTCCTCCTCCATGATCTCGTTGCAGAGCTCGATGCACTCGTCGCAGATGTAGACGCCCGGACCCGCGATGAGCTTCTTCACCTGCTTCTGCGACTTGCCGCAGAACGAGCACTTGAGAAGGTCCGCGCCGTCCCCGATGCGAGCCACGTGCGTCCCCTTCCCTCGGTTGCGACCGGTGCGGTCGCGTCGTCCTGCGTGTCGTGGTGCGTCTGGCCGTGCCCCGTGCGTGCCGCCGGCCGTCACGGCACCGGCTGCGTCACCGCCATCCGACCATTGCACACCACGGCGGGCGCGGTGTCTCCCCTGCGCGCATCCGGGTCTCGGGCGTGTCGCGCCGACGCCCCCGGGCGGGGTGGCCCGCAGGCCCGCCCCGCCCCGGCTCAGCCGGGTGGGACGGGCCTGCGGGAGGTCACGGCTCGACGGTCGTGGCGGTGACGCCCTTGCGGCTCGCCAGCACCTGGTCGACGATCCCGTACTCGTGCGCCTGCGCGGCGGTGAGGATCTTGTCGCGCTCGATGTCCTGGCGGACCTTCTCCAGCGGCTGGCCGGTGTGGTGCGCGATGGTCTCCTCGAGCCACTCGCGCATCCGGATCAGCTCGTTCGCGTGGATCTCGATGTCGGAGGCCTGGGCGTAGCCGCCGCCCTCCATCGCGGGCTGGTGGATCAGGACGCGGGCGTTCGGCAGCGCGAGCCGCTTGCCCGGCGTGCCGGCCGCCAGCAGCACGGCCGCGGCGGAGGCCGCCTGGCCGAGGCACACCGTCTGGATCTGCGGCTTGATGTACTGCATCGTGTCGTAGATCGCGGTCAGCGCGGTGAACGAGCCGCCGGGCGAGTTGATGTACAGCGTGATGACGCCGTCCGGGTCCGTGGACTCCAGGACCAGGAGCTGGGCCATGATGTCGTCCGCGGAGGCGTCGTCCACCTGCACGCCGAGGAAGATGATGCGGTCCTCGAACAGCTTGGTGTACGGGTCCTGCCGCTTGAAGCCGTACGCGGTGCGCTCCTCGAACTGGGGCAGCACGTAGCGGGACGACGGCGCCAGGGCGGGCGCGGTGCCGCCCCAGCCGCCGGCGAGGCGCCCGGCGCGGGCGATGAACTGCGACTCGGTGCTCACGGGTTCTCCTTCTGCGGGGTCTGTCGGTCGGCGGGGCGCGTCAGGAGGCGGTGCCGCCGCCGCCGGTGACGGCGCCCGCGTGGGTCACGACCTTGTCGACGAACCCGTACTCGAGCGCCTCGGGGGCGGTGAACCAGCGGTCGCGGTCCGAGTCGGCGGTGATCTGCTCGACCGTCTTGCCGGTCTGCTCGGCGATCAGCTCGGCCAGCACGGTCTTCATGTGCAGGATGAGCTGGGCGTTGATGCGGACGTCCGTCGCGGTGCCCCCGATGCCGCCGGACGGCTGGTGCATCATCACTCGGGCGTGCGGGGTGGCGTAGCGCTTGCCCTTCGCGCCGGACGACAGCAGGAACTGCCCCATCGACGCGGCCATGCCCATCGCGACCGTCGCCACGTCCGGCTGGATGTACTGCATGGTGTCGTAGATCGCCATGCCGGCCGTGATCGAGCCGCCGGGCGAGTTGATGTACAGGAAGATGTCCTTCTCGGGGTCCTCCGCCGCGAGCAGCATCATCTGCGCGCAGATGGCGTTCGCGTTCTCGTCGCGGACCTCCGAGCCGAGCCAGATGATCCGCTCCTTGAGGAGCCGGTTGTAGATGGAGTCGTTGAGGCCGAGTCCCCCGGACTCGGCCCGGGCGATCGCCGGCGTCTGGTCGTTCACGAAGGCTCCCTCGTCAGGCTTGGTTGCTTGCGCCCGACCCTAACGCCCGCCCAGGTGCCCGTTCGTCCCGCTGACGCCCCGTTTCGCTGTCGGCGCACCCTCCGCGCGCCCGCCGTCGCCTCCCGCTCGCCCCCCCGCCGAGCTCGGCACTCCCGGTGCGAGTTCGGCAGTCGCAGGTGCCGAACTCGCCTCGGACTGCCGAACTCGCGGGACAGGGTCGGAGCGGAGCGGGGCGGTGGGATGCAGAGGGGCCCCGCACCGGTGCGGTGCGGGGCCCCTCAGGGTCGTGCGGGTGCTCAGGCCTTGGCGTCGGCCTCGGCGGCCTCCGGCTCGGTGGCCTCGGGCTGGTCGGTCTCGGCGGCCTCCTGGGCGGCGTCGTCCTCGTCCGAGCCGATGTACTCGGACAGGTCGACCGCGGCACCGGAGCCGTCGACGACGGCCACGTGACGCAGCGCGACGGCCAGCGCCTTGGAGCGCGCGACCTCGGCGACCATAGCCGGGATCTGGCCCTGCTGGTCGATGGTCTGGATGAACGTGTTCGGGTCCATGCCGTACTGGCGGGACGCGCTCACCAGGTAGTCGACGAGCTCGCCCTGGTTGACCTTGACCTCGAGCTTCTCGGCCAGGGTGTCCAGGAGGATCTGGTTGCGCAGCGCGGTCTGCGCCTGCTCGGTCACCTCGGCGCGGTGCGTGTCGTCCTCCAGGCGGCCCTCGGACTCGAGGTGGCGGTGCACCTCGGCCTCGACGGCACCCTGCGGGACGGGGATCTCGATCTGCTCGAGCAGCTGCTCCAGCAGCAGGTCCCGCGCCTGGACCGCCTGGTTCTGGCCCTTGATGCGGCCGGCCTGCTCACGGAGGTCCGCGAGGAGCTCGTCGATGGTGTCGAACTCGGACGCCATCTGCGCGAAGTCGTCGTCCGCCTCGGGCAGCTCGCGCTCCTTGACGGAGGTCGCGGTGACGGTGACCTCGGCCTGCTCGCCGGCGTGCTCGCCGCCGACCAGCGTGGTCGAGAACGTGGTGGTCTCGCCGGCCGACAGCCCGGTGAGCGCCTCGTCGAGGCCCTCGAGCATGTTGCCCGAGCCGATCTGGTAGGAGACGCCGGAGACCGTGTCGACCTCCTCGCCGTCGATCTTGGCGACCAGGTCGATGACCGCGAAGTCCTTCTCGGCGGCCGGGCGGTCGACGCCGACCAGCGAGCCGAAGCGCTCACGCAGCGCGTCCAGGCGGCCCTGCACGTCCTCGTCGGTGATCGCCGAGTCGTCGACCGTCACGGACAGGCCGTCGATCTCGGGGATCTCGATCTCGGGGCGGACCTCGACCTCGGCCGTGAAGACCAGGTCGCCGTCGGTGTCGCCGGCCACCAGGCCGGGGACCTTCGTGACGTCGACCTCGGGCTGGCCGAGCGGGCGCAGCTTGTTCTCGCGGACGGCCTCGGCGTAGAAGCCGGACAGGCCCTCGTTGACGGCGTGCTCCATGACCGCCGGGCGGCCGACGCGCTGGTCGATGATCCGCGGCGGGACCTTGCCCTTGCGGAAGCCGGGGATGTTCACCTGCTCCGCGATGTGCGCGTAGGCGTGATCGATGCTCGGCTTGAGCTCGTCGTACGGAACCTCGACGGTCAGCCTGACCTTGGTGGGCTCCAGGGTCTCGACGGCGCTCTTCACTTCAGTGCTCTCCAACTGCTCGGACGGTCGGTGCCGGGGGTCCGGCGTGGGGCGCTCGGGCGCACCGGCGAGGCGGATCCTCGCTCCCCCGTGGGCGGCACGCTGCGGCGCGTGCGGGCATGACTGATCGCTCGCACCGGCCCGACGATCCTACGCCACGGGCCCGGACCGCCGCCAAAGCGGGGGCGCGCGGACGGCAGGCGCTCCCTGGCCGGACGCCTTCGCGACGCCCGGGCCTCAGCGCATGCGCCGGGCGTCCCGCCAGGTCCGCCACGCCCCCGTCGACCACAGCGCCCACGCCACGAGCCCCACCTGGAACGGCAGCCGGGCCGCGCGCTTGGCGTCCGAGTCGAGCCCGAAGGCGTCGGTGTGCGTGAGGTACTGCGACACGTTGCCCGGGAACACCGCGACGAAGAACGCTGCCGCCACCCAGCCCACGGCGGCCCGGTACCGCCGCGGGGCGACCGCGAGCGCCGCCCCGAGCGCGATCTCGACGACGCCCGAGCCGAGCACCACCGCGTCGTCGTCGACGGGGACCCAGCCCGGCACCTGCGCCTGGAACTCCTCGCGCGCGAACGTCAGGTGGCCCGTGCCCGCGAACGCCAGGGCCGCGCCCAGCGCGAGACGCCCCGCGGTGCGGAGGCGACCGCCGGGCGGGTCGGCGAGCAGGCGGGTGGGCTCGGCCGGGGTGCGGGACATCGGGACCTCCGAGGTGGGCGCGGGGTGTGCTCGCATCCCACCACGGTCCTGCGCCGGCCGCGCCCGGTCCGGCGCGGTCCTCGCGCGCCCGGGCCGTGCTCCGTAGGCTCGCTCGCGTCGCACCCGGGGGCACGGGTCGCCGGGGTCGTGCACGGGAGGGGGCTCGAGCCGATGACTGCGGACGACGCGCCGGCCGCCGCCCCGGCGCGGAGCCGTTCCGTGCTCACCCTCGCGGTGTCCCTCGTGCTCGTCGAGCTCCTCGCGGGGATGCAGCGCTACCTGTCCCAGACCGTGCTGCCGCTGGTCGCCGCGGACCTCGACGGGGCGCACCTGTACGGGCCGCTGGACGCCGCCGCGCAGGCGCCGATGTTCCTCACGATGCCCCTGGGCGCGTGGTTGCTGTCGCGGTTCTGCGTCGGGCGGCTGCTGGTGGTGCTGACCCTCGTGACGGTCGCCGGGGCGGTGCTGTGCGCGCTCGCGCCCTCCATGGTCGTGTTCATCGCCGGCACCGCCGTCCGGGCGGCGGCGGCGGGGGCGCTCGCGACCGTCGGCATGGGGGTCGTCGCCCGGGGTCTGCCGCCGCGGCACCGGCAGCTCGTGCTCGCCGCGATGTCGGGCGTGTGGCTCGTGTCGTCGGTGCTCGGCCCGGTCTACGCGGCCGGGGTCGCGACCACCCTGGGGTGGCGGTGGGCGATGGTGCTGTACCTGCCCGTGCTGCTGGTCGTGCGCCTCGTGGTCGCGCGGGCCGCGCCCGAGCGGCCGGAGTCCGTGCCGACCGAGCCCGCACCGTGGGGGTGGGCCCTGGTGCTCGCCGCCGGGTCCGCCGTGCTCGCGCTGCCCGTCGGCGCCTGGTGGCCGCTCGTCCTGCCCGCCGGCGCCGCGCTCATGGTCGGCGCCGCGGCGCGGATCCTGCCCGCGGGGACGCTCCGCGCGCGGTCCGGGCGCCGGGCGGGGCTGACCGCGCTGGGCGTGACGGCCGCCGTGTACTTCGGCGCGACGATGGTGCTGTCGGTGGTCGCGCACGACGCCCTGGGGCTCGGCACGCGTGACGTCGCCGTCGTGGTGGCCGCGCCGGGCCTGCTGTGGGCCGTCGCGGCGCTGTGGACCGGCTCGCACCCGGCGCCGACGGACGCGGCGTTCCGACGACGCGCGGCGCTCGCGTCCGGGAGCCTCGCCGCGGGCGTGCTCGTGCTGCTGCTGGCGGTGCTCGTGGCAGGCCCTGGCCGGGCGGGCGTCCTCGCGGCCCTCGTCGCCGGCGGCGGGCTGCTCGGAGCCGGCATGGGCATCGTCTACCCCGACCTGCTCGGGCGGTGCCTCACCCCGCCCGCCCGCGACGACGGCATCTCCGAGGACCGCGTGGCCGCCGCGGTCGTCCTCGCGGAGTCCGTCGGCATGGCCCTGGCGACCACCGCCGCGTACGCGTGGCTCGGGGGCGGCTCGGCGCTGCTGGCCGAGCCCGTCGACCGCGCCCGGGTGCTGTACGCGGTGCTGCTGGGGGTCTCGGTGGTGGTCGTGCGGCGGCTGCTCGCGGCGGCGCGGCCGGACGTCACGGGCACGGCGGCGGACGGCGCGGGACGGCGAGCGGCCTGAGCCACCACCGCCGCAGGTGCGACCGCCCGCGTCAGGCCTGCGTCAGCAGCGGCAGCGTGCGGGCCCACAGCGCGGGCTCCGCGCCGTCCTCGGGGAACGGGTCCGGCCGCGGGGGCCGCGGCGAGGACGAGGGGCCCGAGACGAGGTCGAGGTAGGCGGCGTCGTACTCCGGTGCGGGCTGCGCCCGGGGCACCCGCACCCGCGACGTGGCGGCCCGCCCCCGCACCCGCTCCAGCTCGCGGCGTGTGTCGTCGCGCAGCCACGCCGGCCCGCCCGCGGAGAACTCGAGGTCGGGCAGCGCGCTGCCCGGGTCCCGGAGGTGGTCGGCGACCAGCAGGCCGCGCACGTGGTGCAGCACCGCCCGGTCCTGCGGGCGCTCCACCCACACGTGCAGCGCCATGTCGCAGCAGTGCACGGCCGTCTTCGGCTGCTGGTCGAGCAGCGCGGCGCTGACGTCCGCCAGCCACGCCTCCGGCGTGTACGCGCCGCCGTCCAGCCGCCAGGCCATCGCGGTCCGGGACAGCGGGTACCAGTCGCCGGCGGCGAGGAGCGTCAGGCACTCCTCGCGCCACGACGCGGCGGGACGGCGTGCAACAGGATGGAGCACCTCGCCAGGCTACGGCCGCGCGCAGACGACCGGGCGACGCGACGCGTCGGCGTCTCGGTCGGGATGGACGGATTCGAACCGACGACCTTCCGCTCCCAAAGCGGACGCGCTACCAACCTGCGCCACATCCCGTCGCGGCGAGTCTAGTGGCGGGGACGGTGCCGCCGGAGCGGGTACCCTTGTCCGGCAGCCCGCACGCCGGGCCTGCGCGGATGTAGCTCAATGGTAGAGCCCCAGTCTTCCAAACTGGCTACGCGGGTTCGATTCCCGTCATCCGCTCCGACGCCCCCGACCCGCCGCAGGCGACCCCGCCGCCTAGGCTCGCGCCATGGCCACCGTCCTCCTCGTCCGCCACGGCCGCACCACCGCGAACGCCTCGGGTCTCCTCGCGGGCCGCACCGCCGGGATCCGCCTCGACCGGGTGGGCCGGGACCAGGCCGTCCGGACGGCGGAGCGGCTCGCCGCCGTCCCGCTGGTCGCGGTGGTGACGAGCCCCCTGGAGCGGTGCCGGCAGACGGCGCGCGCGGTCACGGACCGCCAGGCCGACGCCCCCACGGCCCGGGTCGACGCCCGCCTGACGGAGTGCGACTACGGCTCCTGGCAGGGCCGGACGCTGAAGGACCTGGCCGCCGAGCCGCTGTGGGCGACCGTCCAGACGCAGCCGAGCGCCGCGACGTTCCCGGGCGGCGAGTCGCTGGCCGCGATGCAGGCGCGGGCGGTCGCGGCGGTGCGGGAGCAGGACGCCGCCGTCGAGGCGGAGCACGGACCCGGGGCGGTGTGGGCGGCCGTCACGCACGGCGACATCGTCAAGGCGGTGCTCGCGGACGCGCTCGGGATGCACCTGGACCTGTTCCAGCGGCTGGCGGCGGGGCCCGCGTCGGTGTCGGTGGTGCGGTACGGACCGGCGCGGCCCGAGGTCGTCGCGGTGAACACCGACGCCGGGGACCTGTCGTGGCTGCGGGGCGCGGCGCCCGCCGGGGACGCGCCGGTCGGTGGCGGCGCCGGGCCCGCGGGTGCTCCCCGTGACGGTGTCGGACCGCGCTCCTAGCATGGGTGCATGCCGACCCTCGTCCACCTGCACGACTGGCCCGACCGCGCCGTGATCGGCACGGTCGGCCGTCCCGGTCAGCGCACGTTCTACCTGCAGGCCCGCACGGGGCGCCGCACCACGAGCGTCGCGATGGAGAAGGAGTGGGCCGCAGTCCTGGCGGACAAGATCGACCTCATCCTCGACGAGCTCATGACCGAGGACGGCAACCGCTACAGCGTCCCGGCGGAGGCCACCCCCGAGCTCGTCGACGAGGACCCGGTCGACCAGCCCGTCGAGGAGGACTTCCGGCTGGGCTCGATGCGGCTGAGCTGGGACGCTGCGACGGGTCAGGTCGTCGTCGAGGCGTTCCCTCTGGTGGAGGTCGAGTCGGAGGACGAGGCCGCCGCGCTCGAGGAGATCGAGCCGGAGGAGGCGATGATCCTGCGGATGCCGGTGGGCAGCGCGCGGGCGTTCGCCGAGCGGGCCCGCCGGGTCGTGCGGGCCGGCCGGCCTCTGTGCCCGCGGTGCGGCGAGCCGGTGGACCCCGACGGCCACGTGTGCGACCCCGGGGACGCGTGACCGCGCCCGACACCCGCGACGCGCCGCAGGAGGACCTGGAGCGCGGCGACCTCGAGGTGGTGGGCCGGATCACGACGGCCTCGAACGCGACGTTCCTGGCCCGGATCGGCGGGACGTCGGTGGTCTACAAGCCCGTCGCCGGCGAGAAGCCGCTGTGGGACTTCCCGGACGGCACACTCGCCCGGCGCGAGGTCGCCGCGTACCTCGTCTCCGAGGCCACCGGCTGGGGCGTCGTGCCGCGCACGTGGCTGCGGGACGGCCCGCTCGGCGCCGGGATGGTGCAGCTCTGGCAGGAGCCCGACGCGGCGCAGGACCCCGTCGACGTGCTGCCGGCCGACCGCGTGCCGGGGGCGGGCTGGCGCGCGGTCGTCGAGGGCGAGGACGAGGCCGGCTCCCCCGTCGTGCTGGTCCACGAGGACTCGGCGGCGCTGCGCCGCATGGCGGTGCTGGACGTGCTGCTCAACAACGCGGACCGCAAGGGCGGGCACGTGCTGCCGGTGCCGGGCGGCCACCGGTTCGGCGTCGACCACGGCGTGACGTTCCACGTCGAGCCGCGGCTGCGGACGGTGCTGTGGGGCTGGATCGGCGCGCCGCTGGACGGCGACGAGCGCGCGGGCGTCGAGCGGGTGCGCGACGGGCTGGGGGGCGAGCTCGGCGCGGCGCTGGCGGACCTCCTCGCCGAGGCGGAGGTCGCCGCGCTGGCGGCCCGGTGCGCGCGGCTGCTGCGCGACGGCCGGTTCCCGGGGCCGGAGGGGGACATGCCCGCGGTGCCGTGGCCGTTGTTCTGACATGCAATCTGCATGCATCATGGAGGCATGGTGGCGATCCAGATCCGTGACGTCCCGGACGACGTCCGGGACGTGCTGACCGAGCGCGCGCGGTCGCGCGGCCAGAGCCTCCAGGCGTTCCTCCGGGAGGTGGTGCTGCGGGAGGCGTCGTTCGCCCACAACGTCGCCGTGCTCGACTCGATCGCCGGCTGGCGTCAGGGCGGGTCGGCGACCGGCCAGGACGTGCTCGACGCGCTCTCGGCGGCGCGCGAGGAACGTCCCGGCGGCGGAGCGTGATCGTCCCGGACGCCTCGGCGTTCGCCCTGACCTTCACCGCCGACGACCCGCGCGCGGCAGCGGCCGACCACGCGCTGCGGTCCGACCCCGCGTGGCTGGTGCCGGAGACGTGGCACACCGAGGTGCTGTCCGTGATCCGGGGGCTCTGGCGGGGCGGGAAGCTCGACCCGGCGCGAGCGGACGCAGCGGTCGCGGCACTGTCCACCGCGACCGTGGCGGTCACCGCCGTCGCCCCGCTCGTGCCCCGGATGTGGCAGCTGCGGGAGAACCTCTCCAGCTACGACGCCGCGTACGTCGCCGCCGCGGAGGCGCACGACCTCACCCTCGTCACCGCGGACGTCCGCATCGCGCGGGCCGGGGTCGCCCGCTGCCCGGTACTGACGCTCGCGGCCTGAGCCCTCGGCGTCGTGCCGCGCGACGGCGTCTCAGGCCCGCGCGAGCGTCACGTCCAGCCACCCGAGCACCTCGTCCAGGTACCGGGTGCGGGCCGGCAGGGGCGACAGCGCCAGGTCGTGCGCCCCGCCCGGGACCTCGACGCTCGTGACGTCCGCGCCGAGGCGGGGGGCGAGCCGCCGCATGTCGGCGACGTCCAGCACCGAGTCGGTGGTGAGCAGCGCGTCGTGCCAGCGGTCGTCCGGGCCGGTCGCGTCGGAGGACAGGACCAGCACGGGCACGTCGATGGCGAGCCCAGCCGCGACGGCCGCGTGGCCGCGCCGGACCGCGCGGACGAAGCCGGCCCGCACCGGGAACCCCTCGTGCGGCTTCCAGCCGAGGTCGTAGTCCCACTCGCCGCCGGAGGCGCTGTGCAGCGCGCGGCCGTAGTGCTCGCCGAGGTGCGAGACGACCAGCCGCGGCGCGACGCGTCCCAGCACGTGCACGATCGCCCAGGTCGCGACGGTGCGCTCCAGCAGGGAGCCCCGCAGGTCCAGCCACGGGCTGTTGAGCACCACCGCGTCGACCCGCCCGAGGCCGCGCCGGTGATGCGCCCACAGCGCGGCGACGAGCCCGCCCGTCGAGTGGCCGAGCAGCACCACGCGGTCGTGCTCGGCGCGCAGCACCCGCACGGCGGCGTCGAGCTCCTCGGCGTGGACGGCGAGGTCGTGGGTGTCGTTCGGCACCCGGCCGGGCCGGATGGAGCGGCCGTAGTCGCGCAGGTCGAGCGCGTACAGGTCGTAGCCGCGGCCCGCGAGCGCGTCCCCGACGTGGGCCTGGAAGAAGTAGTCGACGAATCCGTGCACGTACAGCACGGCGGGCCGGGTGCGGTCGGCGGCGGCGTCGCGGCGGTGCACCAGGGTCGCGACGGGGTCGCCGAGCGCGTCGGGTCGCAGGTGCATCGTGCGCTGCACCCAGTCGCCGCCGAGCACGTCCGGGACCGCGTCGTCCAGCCTCATGCCGCGCATCGTGCCACGGCGGCGCACCACCCGGTGGCGGGGACGCGGGGCGTGGCGCACCGTGGACGGGTGACGACGGGCGCGGAGGAACCCCTGGTGACGGCACTGACGGCGCCCGGCGGACGACCCGGGCATCTTTGTCGCCGTCCGCGCGTTACGGTTACTGTCGGGCCTGTCGGCCCCGACGCCGACCTGACGGGAGAGGGAGCCGGGCATGCGCGTCACCGCGTCCAGCACCGTGCGTTCCCTGTCCCGCCCCGCGACGTCCCGTGCCCCGCGGCGCACCTGTCGCTGTCGGTAGAGCGCTGGCCCCACCGCCGTCCGCGTCGCACCCCTGACGGGTCCGCCACGCCCCGGCCAGCGCTCGCCTCGGACCCCACGGCAGGGCGTCCGCCCGTGCCGTGCGATGCAGGACCCGTCATCCCCGGTACTCCCACCACCTGACGAGAGAAGGACGGACGCGACATGGCACGCATCTACGACGACGCGACGAAGCTCATCGGCAACACCCCCCTGGTCCGCATCAACAAGCTGACCGAGGGTGTCGGGGCGACGGTCGTCGGCAAGCTCGAGTTCTACAACCCCGCGAGCTCGGTGAAGGACCGCATCGGCGTGGCGATCGTCGACGCCGCCGAGGCGTCCGGCGAGCTGAAGCCGGGCGGGACCATCGTCGAGGCGACCAGCGGCAACACCGGCATCGCGCTGGCGTTCGTCGGCGCCGCGCGCGGGTACGACGTCGTGCTGACCATGCCGGAGTCCATGTCGAAGGAGCGGCGCGCGCTGCTGCGGGCGTACGGCGCGGAGCTGATCCTCACGCCGGCCGCCGAGGGCATGAAGGGTGCGGTGAACCGGGCGAACGAGATCGTCCAGGAGCGGCCGGGCGCCATCCTCGCCCGCCAGTTCGCGAACGAGGCGAACCCCGCGATCCACCGCCGCACGACCGCCGAGGAGATCTGGGCGGACACGGACGGCGAGGTCGACATCCTCGTCGCCGGCATCGGCACGGGCGGCACCATCACGGGCGTCGGCCAGGTGCTCAAGGAGCGCAAGCCCGGCGTGCAGGTCGTGGGCGTCGAGCCCGCCGAGTCGCCGATCCTCAACGGCGGCCAGCCCGGCCCGCACAAGATCCAGGGCATCGGCGCGAACTTCGTGCCCGAGATCCTCGACACCGGCGTGTACGACGAGATCGTCGACGTGGACGCCGAGACGGCCGTGGCCGTGGCCCGCCGGGCCGCGAAGGAGGAGGGCCTGCTCGTCGGCATCTCGTCCGGCGCGGCGCTGCACGCGGCCATCGAGCTGGGCAAGCGCCCGGAGAACGCCGGGAAGCTGATCGTGGTGATCATCCCGTCGTTCGGCGAGCGCTACCTGTCCTCCATCCTGTACGCCGACCTCCTGGACTGATCGGACACCCCGCGATGACCTCCACCACCCGGCTGCCGCGCCCCGACGGCGCCTCCCGCCCCGACGAGGGGCGCGGGGTGCCGTCGCCGGCGCGCCCGGCGTCCGCGACGGGCCGCCCCGTCGCGGACGGTCCCCGCAGCGCGTCGGACCACTGGCGCCGTCTGCGGGCGTTCGCGCGGACGCTGCGCGAGGACCTGGACGCGGCCCAGCGCCGCGACCCGGCCGCGCGGTCGGGGCTGGAGGTCGCGCTCGCCTACCCGGGCCTGCACGCCGTGTGGGTGCACCGGGTGGCCCACCGGCTGTGGCAGCGGCCGGGCCTGCGCCTGCCGGCCCGGCTGCTGTCCCAGGCGTCCCGCGCGGTGACCGGGGTGGAGATCCACCCGGGCGCGACCGTCGGGCGGCGGCTGTTCATCGACCACGGCATGGGCGTGGTGGTCGGCGAGACGGCCGTGATCGGCGACGACGTCGTGCTGTTCCACGGCGCGACGCTCGGCGGCAAGACGATGCGCCGGGGCAAGCGGCACCCCACGGTCGGCGACCGCGTCGTCATCGGCGCCGGGGCGAAGGTGCTGGGGCCGGTGTGGATCGGCGACGACGCGCAGGTCGGCGCGAACGCGGTGGTGCTCAAGGACGTGCCGCCGGGAGCCGTCGCCGTGGGGGTGCCGGCGACGATCCGCCAGCGCCCGGTGTCCGCTCCCCCGGAGCCAGAGGTCGACGACCCGGCGATCTACATCTGAGGCACCGCCCGACCTGACGCACCGCGAGCCGGCCCCGGACGGGGCCGACCCGCGGTGTCGCGTCACTCCGTCGGCGCGCTGCCGTCCCACCCGCGCGGGGTCAGCTCCGGCCGGTGCGTCCACCGCTCCGCGAGCATCGGGCTGGAGATCAGCATGTCCGCGGTGGCGCGGTTGCTCGCCATGGGGACGTTCCAGACCGCGCCGATGCGCAGCAGCGCCTTGACGTCGGGGTCGTGCGGCTGCGGCTCGAGCGGGTCCCAGAAGAAGATCAGCATGTCGATGAGGCCCTCGGCGATCTTGGCGCCGATCTGCTGGTCGCCGCCGACCGGGCCGGACAGCAGCCGCGTCACGGGAAGGCCGAGCTCGTACTCGATCATCGTGCCGGTGGTGCCGGTGGCGTAGAGGTGGTGGCGTGAGAGCGTGCCGCGGTTGAACTCCGCCCACCGCAGCAGCTCGACCTTCTTGTTGTCGTGCGCCACGAGGGCGATGTGGTGGGCTGCACCGGGCATGGTGGGCGTCCTTCCGTGCGGCTGGCGGGACGTGCGGCACGTCCCGGGGCACACCCTAGGGCTCACGGCCGTGCGGTCGCCCACTTGTTCTAGTTGTCATCGAACAACTAGGGTGGCCCCGTGCTGTTCCGCATCGACCCCACCTCCGCCGAGCCGCTGTTCGCGCAGCTCGCCGCCCAGGTGCGCGCGGGCGTCCTGCACGGCGAGCTGCGACCGGGGACCCGCCTGCCGTCGGCGCGGGACCTCGCGGCGTCCCTGGACGTCAACCTGCACACCGTGCTCCGGGCCTACCAGGACCTGCGGGACGAGGGCCTGATCGACCTGCGACGGGGCCGCGGCGCGATCGTCTCCCACCGGCCGCCCGCCGACCTCGCACCCGTGCACGACGCGGTCGCGGCACTCGTCGCCGCCGCCGGGTCCGCCGGCCTCGCCCCCAGCACCACGCTCAGCCTCGTCAAGGACGCCCTCGCCCCGCAGGAGACCCGATGACCGCCACCGAGCCGCGCACCACCGACGGCCGGACGCCCGGACGCCCACCGGTGCCGCACCGGCTGTCCACCACGCTGCTCGGGCTGGTGCCGGGGCTGACGGTGCTGGTCGCGACGGCGCTGGTCGTCACGTCGTGGCGCGACGACCTGCCCGACCCGGTCGCGGTCCACTTCGGCCAGGACCGCCCCGACGGGTACGGGTCGGTCGGCGGGACGCTCGCGCTCATGCTGGGCGTGTTCGGCACGCTGACGGTGGCGATGTGGCTGCTCGCCGTGCTGCGCGGCCGGGACTCGATGACGCGCCGGATCGCCGTGGGCACGTCGACGGGCCTGGCTGTGTTCGGCTCGCTCGTGCTGGCCGGGACCCTGTGGCTCCAGCGCGGCCTGGCCGACGCGGCCGACACCCCCGACGTCGACCCCGTGATCGGCCTCGCGCTCGCCGCCGGGCTGGTCGCCGGCGGCCTGTGCGCCTGGGCCGCTCCCGGCGACGCCCCCGTGCCGGCGGACCGCGGGCGCACCGGGCTGACCGGCGCGCGTCTGCCGCTCGGCCCCCAGGAGCGCGCCGCCTGGACGGGCCGGGTCGTGAGCCGCGTCGCGCTCGGCGTCGGAGGCGGAGCGACCCTGGTCGTCGCCGTCCTGGTCGCCGTGCTCGACATGCCTGGGCTGATCGTGCTCGTGCTCGCGCTCCTCCTGCTCCTCCTGACCGGCGCGGTCATCGTCGTCACGGTGGACGCCCGAGGTCTCACCGCGCGGTCCGCCCTCGGCTGGCCCCGCTTCCACGTCCCGCTCGACGAGGTGGAGTCCGTGACCGTGCGGCAGGTCCGCCCGCTGCGGGAGTTCGGCGGCTGGGGGTTCCGGGTCGGCCTGGCCGGGCAGGTCGGCTACGTGCTCCGCACCGGCGAGGCCATCGAGGTGGGACGCACCCGCGGGCGGTCCTTCGTCGTGACGGTGGACGACGCAGCGACCGGCGCGGCGCTGCTCACGACGCTCGCGGACCGGCAGCGCACCTCGACCGTCTAGCGGCGCGGCCGGCCCGGACCAGGCAGCATGGGTCCGGCGCGCTCAGCGGCGAGCGCGCCGACGAGGAGGCACGCATGCGGCTCGGCTACCACACCGGCTACTGGTCCGCGGGTCCACCCCCGGGCGCCGCCGAGGCGGTGCGCGACGCGGACCGGCTGGGCCTGGACTCCGTCTGGACCGCCGAGGCGTACGGGTCCGACGCGTTCACCCCGCTCGCCTGGTGGGGGTCCGCGACGTCGCGCGTCCGGCTCGGCACCGCCGTCGCGCAGATCGCGGCCCGCACCCCGACGGCCACCGCGATGGCGGCCCTGACGCTCGACCACCTGTCCGGCGGGCGGTTCACGCTCGGGCTCGGGGTGTCCGGCCCGCAGGTGGTCGAGGGCTGGTACGGGCTGCCCTACCCCCGTCCGCTGGCGCGCACCCGGGAGTTCGTCGCGATCGTGCGGGACGTGCTGCGCCGCGAGGCGCCGGTGCGGGCGGACGGGGAGTTCTACCGGCTGCCGCTGCCCGAGGGCGAGGGCAGCGGACTCGGCAAGGCGCTGCGGTCCACCGTGCACCCGCTGCGCGCCGACCTGCCGATCCACCTCGCCGCCGAGGGGCCGCGCAACATCGCCCTGGCGGCGGAGATCGCCGACGGCTGGCTGCCGCTGTTCTGCGCCCCGCGGCTGGACGGTGAGATGCGGGGGCTGCTCGCCGACGGCTTCGCCCGGCGGGCCGCCGGCACGCGACCCGTGGAGGAGTTCGAGGTGACGGCGACCGTGCCGGTGGTGCTCGGCCCCGACATCGAGACCGCTGCCGACGCCGTGCGGCCCTTCGTCGCCCTGTATGCCGGCGGCATGGGGGCCCGGGGCGCCAACTTCCACGCGAACGCCCTCGAGCGGCTCGGCTACGCGGAGGCGTGCGCGGAGGTCCAGGCGCACTACCGGGCCGGCGACCGCGCGCGGGCGGCCGCGGCGGTCCCGACGGAGCTCGTGCAGGACATCGCGCTGGTCGGGCCGCCCGACGCGGTGCGGGAGCAGGCCCGCGCGTGGGACAGCACGGTCGTCACGACGCTCCTGGTGCAGGCGAGCCCGGAGCAGCTCCCGGAGATCGCCGCGCTGCTCGGACCGGGGGCGCGCGCGGGCGGCTGACGGCTCCGGGGCACCCGCAACGTCGCCGACACACGGCTCGGCTACGGTCCGCCGCGTGACCACCCCGCCACCCCTGGACACGGCCCCGCCGGAGGGTCGGGCCGCGCCGCGGGACACCGCGACGTCCGTGTCCGCCGGCGTCGTCACGGCGCTGGTCGGGTTCACCAGCGCGTTCGCGGTGGTGCTGGCCGGCCTGCGCGCGGTCGGGGCGACGCCCGCGCAGGCGACGTCGGGCCTGCTCGCCGTGACGGTCGCGATGGGTGCCGCGACGGTGCTGCTCGCGTGGCGGACGCGCCTGCCGATCACCGTCGCGTGGTCGACACCCGGCGCGGCGCTGCTGGCGGGTACGGGGGCGGCAGCCGGCAGCTGGCCGGAGGCGGTCGCGGGGTTCGCCCTGTGCGGCGTCCTGCTCGCCGCGTTCGGCCTGTGGCGGCGGCTCGAGCGCTGGGTGCGGCTGATCCCGGTGCCGCTCGCGAACGCGATGCTCGCGGGCGTGCTGGTGGACCTCTGCCTGGAGCCGGTGCGCGCCGTCGCCGACCGGCCGCTGCTGGTGGGTCCCGTGGTGCTCGTCTGGCTCGTGCTGCTGCGCCTCGCACCCCGCTGGGCCACGCCCGCGGCGATGGGCCTGGCCGTGGGGATCGCCGTCGCGTCGCCCGCGGTGCGCCACCTGGACGCCGCGAGCCTGCTGCCGACGCTCGCGTGGACGACTCCGCAGCTGTCGTGGACCGCGGTGGTGTCGGTCGCCGTGCCGCTGTTCGTGGTGACGATGGCCTCGCAGAACATCCCGGGGCTCGCCGTGCTCGCGGGCTTCGGGTACGCGGCACCGCTGCGCCCCGTGATGCTCGTGACCGGGCTGGGGACGGTGCTGGCCGCGCCGTGGGGCGGCCACGCGATCAACCTGGCGGCCATCAGCGCCGCCCTCGCCGCCGGGCCCGCCGGAGGTCCCGACCCGCGGCGGCGCTGGCGGGCCGCCGTCGTGGCCGGCCTGGGGTACGTGGTGCTGGGCGCCGGGGCGGCGGCGGTGGCCGCGGTGGCCCTGGCAGCGCCGGGCGGGCTGATCGCGGCAGCCGCGGGTCTGGCGCTCCTCGGGACGCTCGCGGCGTCGCTCGGCGCCGCCTTCGGCGCGCCGGGTCACCGGGAGGCGGCGGCGGTGACGTTCCTGGTCACGATGTCGGGGATCGCGGTCGGCGGCATCTCCGCGGCGTTCTGGGGGCTGCTCGCGGGCCTCGCCTGCCACCTCGCGCTCCGCGGCGCCCGCCGCTGACCCGCGTCCGGGATCACCCCGGGCACCTGGCGCGCCGGGCTTGTGGTGCGCCGCCGGTCCCCGCTACTGTCGACCCCGATCCCGAGGCGTGAACTTCCACGTCTCACATGACGAGACGTCATGACGGCGCGCGACAGCGAGAGGAGGCGGCCCGTGGCCCGGTCGACGCACCCGCGCACGACCCAGCGCCCGGGCCGGCCGATGCCCGGCCGCTGTCGCTGCGCCGTCGGCTGTCCGCGCTGTCCGCAGGCCTGTCGCGCCGCCTGACCGGACCCGGTGACCCCGGCTCCGCTCAGGAGCCCCACCGCGGTGCCCGACCGGCACCGCCCGGGACGCCCGGGTCCACCGGACCCCGCCCGACAGGCCGCACCGCCGGACCCGCCCCCCGCACCGCCCCGTCCACCGCTGACCGGCGGTCCGGGCCGGGGCACGCACGGTCCCGGCACCGCGCGCGACGCGCCGGTCACACCCGGCCCGGCGCCCGCCGACCCCGCCCGCAGGCGCCCGGCCGCGCACCCGGCCGGACCTGCCCCCTGGTGCAGCCGGCACCACGCACCATCGGCCCCGGGCCCCCGCCCACCCCCGCACCGCCCGCCCTGCACCGCCGCCCGCCACCGCCGGTGGCCCGACGACCTGGGACCTCGCATGACCTCCCCCACCCGCTCCACCACGGCGCCCGCCGCGACCACCGCCGCGCCCACCGCCACCGCCGCGCCCTCGGCACCCGCCACGCCCGCGCCGACCGGCACCGCCCGCCCGGTCGGGATGCGCGGCGTCGCCCGGGCGTTCGCCACCCCGGAGGGCACCCGCACGGTGCTCGCCGGCGTCGACCTCGACGTCGCCGCCGGCGAGGTCGTGGCCGTCATCGGCCCCTCCGGCTGCGGCAAGTCGACGCTGCTGCGCCAGGTCGCCGGGCTGGACCGCCCGGACGAGGGCGAGATCCTGCTGGGCGGCTCGCCCGTCGGACCGTACGACCCGCGCACGGCCGTCGCGTTCCAGGAGCCGCGGCTGCTGCCGTGGCGGACGCTCGCGCAGAACGTCGCGCTGGGGCTCCCTCGCGGCACGCCGCGGCGCGACGCCCGTGAGCAGGTGGCGCGGCTGCTGGACCTCGTCGGCCTGTCCGGCTCGGCGGGCCTGCGGCCCCGGCAGGTCTCGGGCGGCATGGCGCAGCGCGCGTCGCTCGCCCGGGCCCTCGCCCGGCGCCCGGCGGTGCTGCTGCTCGACGAGCCGTTCGGGGCGCTGGACGCGCTCACCCGGCTCCGGATGCAGGACCTGCTGCTCGACGTCCACGCCGAGCGTCCGACGACGGTCCTGCTGGTGACCCACGACGTCGAGGAGGCGCTGTTCCTCGCGGACCGCGTCGTCCTGCTCGGCACGCCCGACGCGGAGCGGGCGTCCGTGCGCCGTGTCCTGCGCGTGCCGGGTGCCCGCCCCCGGGACCGCGCCGACGCCCGCCTCGCCGAGCTGCGCGCCGAGCTGCTCGACGGCCTCGGCGTCCCGACCCACCACCACGTGCACGACCCCGACCTGCACCACACCATCTGACCCGCCCTCCCCCACGCCCTTCCCCACCCGCCCCCGACGGGCACCCACCCACCGAGGAGTCGACCGACATGACCGCCCGATCCCGCGCCACCGTGCGCCGCCCCGCCGCCGCCGTGGCCTCCGTGCTCGCCGCGACCCTGCTGCTCGGCGGCTGCGTCGCCGGCGAGGGCGAGGCTCAGGCCGGCTCCGCCCCCGAGGGGGGCGACGACTCCACCTGGAGCGCCGACACCCTCACGCTGGACTTCGCGACCTACAACCCGCTGAGCCTCGTCATCAAGGACCAGGGCTGGCTGGAGGCCACCCTCGGCGACGACGTCACCGTGGAGTGGGTGCAGTCGGCCGGTTCGAACAAGGCCAACGAGGCGCTGCGGGCCGGCGCGGTCGACGTCGGCTCGACCGCAGGATCGGCCGCGCTGCTGGCCCGCGCGAACGGCTCCCCCATCCGGACGATCGACATCTACTCCCAGCCCGAGTGGTCGGCGCTCGTCGTGCCGGAGGGGTCCGGCATCACCGACGTCGCGGACCTCGCGGGTCGGTCGGTCGCCGCCACGAAGGGCACCGACCCGTACTTCTTCCTGCTGCAGGCGCTCGATGCGGCGGGCGTCGACCCGGCGGACGTCGAGGTGCAGAACCTCCAGCACGCCGACGGCAAGGCCGCGCTCGAGAACGGCTCCGTGGACGCCTGGGCGGGCCTGGACCCGCTGATGGCTGCCAGCGAGGCGGAGGCCGGGTCGACGCTGCTGTACCGGAACGTGGACTTCAACACCTACGGGTTCCTCAACGCGACGCAGGACTTCCTGGACGCCAGCCCGGACCTCGCGCAGGTGGTCGTCGACGCCTACGAGAAGGCGCGCGGGTGGGCGCAGGAGAACCCCGACGAGGTCGCCGCGATCCTCGCGGACGTCGCCGGCATCGACCCGGCGGTGGCCGAGACGGTGATCACCGAGCGCACGACGCTCGACATCGACCCCGTCCCGGGCGACGCGCAGCGCGCGGTGCTCGAGGTGGTGGGGCCGATCTTCGTGGAGTCCGGCGACGTGGCCTCGCAGGACGTGGTCGACACCGCGCTCGACGAGCTGTTCGACCCGCAGCTCGCCGAGGCCGCGGACCCGTCCACGATCGCGGACTGACCTCCCGCCGGCGGCCGCGCCCCCGCGGCCCCCGGCCCCACCCCTCCCGAGGAGCCCCCATGTCCCAGGTGCTCGGCACCGCCACCGTCGCGGGCACGTCCGCCCCGGTGACGGACGACCGCGGCCGCGTCCGGCCCGGCCGGAACCCGTTCAGCCCCGGCCTCGGGCCCGGACCCCGCGCCGCGGGGCCGCTCGGCCGGCGCCCGGTCCGCGTGGCGCTCGGCCTCGTCGTCCCCGCCCTGCTGCTGCTCGCGTGGCAGTGGGTCACGGCGACGGGGCGGGTCGCGCCGTACCAGCTGCCCAGCCCCGCGTCCGTGTGGACCGCCGCGGTGGACCTCACAGAGCGCGGCCTGCTGGGCCCGTACGTGGCGATCTCGACGCAGCGCGTGCTGCTCGGCTTCGTCGCGGGCGCCGCGCTGGGGCTCGCGCTCGGGTCGCTGGTCGGGCTGTCCCGGCTGGCCGGCGCCCTGCTGGAGCCGGTGCTCGCGGCCGTGCGCGCGGTGCCGTCGCTGGCGTGGGTGCCGCTGCTGATCCTGTGGCTGAAGATCGGCGAGGACTCGAAGATCACGCTCATCGCGATCGGCGCGTTCTTCCCGGTGTACACGACCGTGGTCGCCGCGCTGCGGCACGTCGACCCGCACCTGGTGGAGGCCGGGCGCGCCTACGGGCTGCGCGGGCCGCGGCTGCTGGGCGGCGTGCAGCTGCCCGCCGCGCTGCCCGCGGTGGTGGCCGGCCTGCGACTCGGCATGGCGCAGGCGTGGCTGTTCCTGGTGGCCGCCGAGCTCATCGCGTCGTCGATGGGGCTCGGGTTCCTGCTGACGGACTCCGGGCAGAACGGCCGCGTCGACCGGATCCTGCTGGCGATCGTGCTGCTGGCGCTGCTGGGCAAGACGACCGACGCGCTGATCGGCCTGGCCGAGAAGCGCCTGCTGAGGAGGTGGTCGTGACCTTCACGGCCCTGCAGTCCGAGACCCGCAGCTACCCGGCGCCCGACCGCCCCGTCGGGGTGGCCGGCGGCTGGAACGTCGACCCCGCGGCGGACGCCGCCCTGCGCGAGCGCGCCGCCGCCGACCCGGTGGGGTTCTGGGAGGACGCCGCCCGCCGCCTGGAGTGGGCGGAGCCCTGGCACACCGCGCACACCTGGTCCCCCGCCGTGCCCGGGCCGGACGGCGAGCTCACCGTGCCGGAGGCGCGCTGGTTCGTCGGGGGCCGCCTCAACGCGGCCGTGAACTGCGTCGACCGGCATGTGGCTGCGGGCCGCGGCGACAAGGTCGCGATCCACGCGGAGGGCGAGCGCGGCGACCGCCGCTCGTTCACGTACGCCGACCTCCAGCGCGAGGTGGCGAGGGCGGCGAACGCCCTCACCGACCTGGGCGTCGGGCCGGGCGACCGGGTCGTGGTCTACCTGCCGGTGATCGCGGAGACCGTCATCATGACGCTGGCGATCGCCCGGATCGGGGCGGTGCACTCGCTGGTGTTCGGCGGGTTCTCCGCGGAGGCGGTGCGGTTCCGGGTGCAGGACACCGGGGCGAAGCTGCTGGTCACCAGCGACGGGCAGTTCCGCCGCGGGCAGGCCGTCGAGGTGAAGTCCGCGGCCGACGCCGCGGTCGAGGGCCTGGACCACGTCGAGCACGTGCTCGTGGTGCGGCGCACCGGGCAGGACGTCGCCTGGACCGCGGGGCGCGACGTCTGGTGGCACGACGTCGTGGACACCGCCTCCGACCGGCACGAGGCGCAGGCGTTCGACGCCGAGCACCCGCTGTTCATCATCTACACCTCGGGCACCACCGGGAAGCCGAAGGGCCTGGTGCACACCACGGGCGGCTACCTCACGCACGCGTCGTGGTCGCACTGGGCGGTGTTCGACGCCAAGCCGGACGACGTCCACTGGTGCACCGCGGACCTCGCGTGGGTGACCGCGCACACCTACGAGATCTACGGCCCGCTGACCAACGGCGTCACGCAGGTGATCTACGAGGGCACGCCCGACACGCCCCACCGCGAGCGCCACCTGGAGGTGATCGAGCGGTACGGCGTCACGGTGTACTACACGGCGCCGACGCTGATCCGGACGTTCATGACGTGGTTCCCCGGCGGCCTGCCGGACCGCTACGACCTGTCGAGCATCCGGCTGCTCGGGACGGTCGGCGAGGCCATCAACCCCGAGGCGTGGGTGTGGTTCCGCCGCGAGCTGGGCGGCGACCGCGCGCCCGTGGTCGACACGTGGTGGCAGTCCGAGACGGGCGCAGCCGTGATTGCCCCGCTGCCCGGTGTGACGACGCTGAAGCCCGGCTCGGCGACCCGGCCGCTGCCGGGCCTGTCCACCCGCGTGGTCGACGAGCACGGCGCCGACGTGCCGCGCGGGTCCGGCGGGTTCCTGGTGATCGACCGCCCGTGGCCCGGCATGGCCCGGACCGTGTGGGGCGACCCTCGGCGGTACCTCGACTCCTACTGGCGGCCGTTCGCGGCGCAGGGGTTCTTCCTGGCGGGCGACGGCGCGTCGTGGGACGCCGACGGCGACGTGTGGCTGCTGGGCCGGGTGGACGACGTGGTGAACGTCGCCGGGCACCGGCTGTCCACCATCGAGATCGAGTCGGCCCTCGTCGCGCACCCCGCGGTCGGTGAGGCCGGCGTCGCCGGGGTGGCGGACGCGGTGGGCGGGCAGGCCGTCGCGGCGTTCGTCGTGCCGGCCGTGCCACCGGGCCCCGTCGAGGACGTCGCCGCGTGGCGCGCCGCCGCCGACGCGCTGCGCGACGAGCTGCGGGCGCAGGTCGCCCGCGAGATCGGGCCGGTCGCCAAGCCGCGGCACGTCGTCCTCGTCCCGGAGGTCCCCAAGACCCGCTCGGGCAAGATCCTGCGCCGCCTGCTCGCCGACCTGCACGACGGCCGGCCGCTCGGCGACAGCACCTCGCTGCAGAACCCCTGGGCCGTGGAGCAGGTGGCCGCCCTGCTGCCCCGCGCCCCCCGCCCCCACCCCACGACGGCCGAGGAGGCCCTGCCCGCATGACCACCGAGGAGCACCGCTTCGGCTTCCGCACCCGCGCGCTGCACGCCGGGGCGATCCCCGACGCCGCGACCGGCGCGCGCGCCGTGCCGATCTACCAGACGACGTCCTTCGTGTTCGCCGACACCACCGACGCGGCCAACCTGTTCGCGCTCCAGAAGTACGGGAACATCTACTCCCGCATCGGCAACCCCACCGTGGCGGCGTTCGAGGAGCGCATCGCCTCGCTCGAGGGGGGCATCGGTGCCGTGGCCACGGCCTCCGGGATGGCCGCGGAGTTCGTGACGTTCGCCGCGCTCGTCGGGGCCGGCGACCACGTGGTCGCCTCCGCGCAGCTCTACGGCGGCACGGTCACGCAGCTCGACGTCACGCTGCGCCGGTTCGGGGTGGAGACCACGTTCGTGCCCGGCACCGACCCGGCCGACTTCGCCGCGGCGATCCGCCCGGAGACCAAGGTGCTGTACACCGAGGTCGTCGCGAACCCGTCCGGAGACGTCGCGGACCTGGCCGGTCTGGCGGAGGTCGCGCACGCCGCCGGCGTCCCCCTGGTCGTGGACGCGACGCTGTCGACCCCGTACCTGGTGCGGCCGATCGAGCACGGCGCGGACATCGTCATCCACTCGGCGACCAAGTTCCTCGGCGGGCACGGCACCACGCTGGGCGGCGTGGTCGTCGAGTCCGGTCGGTTCGACTGGGGGAACGGCAAGTTCCCGCAGATGACCGAGCCCGTGCCGTCGTACAACGGCGTGTCCTGGTGGGGGAACTTCGGCGAGTACGGGTTCCTCACCAAGCTGCGCTCCGAGCAGCTCCGGGACATCGGCCCGGCGCTGTCGGCGCAGTCCGCGTTCCAGCTCCTCCAGGGCGTCGAGACGCTGCCGCAGCGGCTCGACGCGCACCTCGCGAACGCCCGCGCGGTCGCGGAGTGGCTCGACGCGGACCGGCGCGTCGGCGCCGTGCACTGGGCGGGGCTGCCGTCCCACCCCCACCACGAGCGGGCCGCGCACTACCTGCCGCTGGGCCCCGGGTCCGTGTTCGCGTTCCGGCTGGCGGCCACCCCCGAGCGCTCCGGTCGTGAGGTCGGACGCCGGTTCATCGAGGCGCTCCAGCTCGCGAGCCACCTCGCGAACGTCGGCGACGCCCGCACGCTCGTCATCCACCCCGCGTCCACCACCCACCAGCAGCTGTCCGCCGCGCAGCTCGAGGCCGCGGGCGTCCCCGAGGACCTCGTGCGGATCAGCGTGGGGCTCGAGGACCCGGAGGACATCCTCTGGGACCTCGACCAGGCGCTGAGGGTCGCGACCGCCACCGACGACGCCACCGACGACGGCAGCGGCTCCCCCGGTCGCCCGGCCGCCCTCCCCGTCCCCGCAGTCGGGACCGCCGACGCCTGCGCCCTCCCGGAGGTCACCCGATGAGCACCGCGACCCGCACCTGGCAGGGCCCGTCCGCCCCGGAGCGGCTGGCCCTGCTGCGCCGCACCCGGTCCATCGCGATCGTGGGAGCGTCGAACAACCCGTCCCGGGCGTCGTTCTTCGTCACGACGTACCTGCGCTCCAGCTCCCCGTACGACCTGTACCTGGTGAACCCGCGCGAGACCGAGATCCTCGGCCTGCCCGTCTACCCGTCGCTCGACGCGCTGCCGGTGGTGCCGGACCTCGTCGACGTGTTCCGCCGCCACGACGACCTGCCGACGGTGCTCGACGAGACCCTCGCGGTGGGCGCCCGGGCGCTGTGGCTCCAGCTCGGGTCCTGGCACGAGGACGTCGCGCGCCGCGGCGAGGAGGCCGGGCTGACCGTCGTCATGGACCGGTGCGTGAAGATCGAGCACGCCCGGTTCCACGGCGGGCTGCACCTCGCGGGGTTCGACACGGGGGTCATCAGCTCCCGGCGCGCGCTGCCCTGACCGCGCCGCCGCCGGGCGGTCCGCGCCACGCCGCCCGGCGGCGAGGGTTCCCGTCCGGCGGCGCCCGGGTCAGACTGGGGCATGGACCCGACCTCGGCCGAGCCCACCCCGCCCTCCCCCGCGGCGCCGCGGCACGACTCCGTGCACGACGCCCGGCTGGACCTGCCGCCGCCCGCGCTGCGCCTGCGGCCCCCGACGCACCGCGTCGACCCCCGCGCCCGCCGCTGGTGGGTGCTGCGCGGGCTCGTCACCGGCGGCGGCGCGACCGTCGTCGTCGCGGTGCCGTGGTGGCTGTGGGAGCCCGCCCGGCCGTGGCTCGCCGTCCCCCTGGCGCTCGCCGCGGCCTGGACCCTCGCGCGCGTCCTGGTCGAGCCGCGCCGGCGGTACGCGGTGCACCGCTGGGAGACCACGGACCACGCGGTGTACGGGCTCTCGGGCTGGATCACCCGGGAGTGGCGCGTCGCCCCGCTGTCACGCGTGCAGACCGTCGACGCCGTCCGCGGGCCGCTCGAGCAGGCGCTGGGCCTGGCGACCCTCCGGGTGACCACCGCGTCGAGCAGCGGCGCCCTCACCATCCGGGGGCTCGACGCCGAGCTCGCCGCCGAGGTCGCCGAGCGGCTCACGCAGGTGACCGAGCGGACGCCGGGGGACGCGACGTGAGCGAGCGAGCCGACACGCCCACCACGGCCGAGGCCGCGCCGGGCTCCGTCACGGATGCCGTCCGCGAGGCCGACCGGCCCGCCGCCGACGACGGGACGCCGTGGTCGCGGCTGGACGCCCGCATGGTCCTCGTCGACCTCGTGCGCTCGCTGCTCTCCCTGGTCCCGTCCGCCGTGGCCGTGGGCGTCTTCGGCGTCGAGCCCACCTGGGAGAGCCTCTGGCCGCTGCTGCTCGTCGCCGCGGCCGGTCTGGCGGGCGCCGGGCTCGACCTGCTCCGGTGGGCGTTCACGCGCTACCGCGTCACCGACGACTACCTCGAGCGGCGGACCGGCGTGCTGGTGCGGCGCTACCGGTCGGTGCGGCGCGACCGCATCCGCAGCGTCGACACCACCGCACGGCTTCGGCACCGCCTGTCCGGGCTGCGCGTCGTGCTGGTCGGCGCCGGTCAGCAGCTCGCCGCCGGCGAGTCGGCGCTCGCCCTGGACGCGGTGTCGCGCCGGGACGCCGACGCGCTGCGCGCCGTGCTGCTGAGCGGGCCCCGCGCCCCGGCCGCCGACGCCGAACCTCCGCGGGTGCGCGTCCTCGCCCGCTTCCGGCCGTGGTGGGTCGTCTACAACGTGGCGGGCGTCTGGGCGTTCCTCATGGCGGGCGGTCTGCTGTGGGGCGGGTATTGGCTGCTGGAGGGCTTCGGGCTCGACCCGGCCGGGTGGGTGCGCGGGCTGCTCGACTGGGAGGCCCGCGGTCGCACGGGCACGGTCGTCGTGGCGCTGCTGCTGATGTTCGTGATCGGCGCCCTCGGCATGGGCGCGAACTTCCTGGCCACGTCGTGGGGGTTCGAGCTGGCCCGCGTGCCGGGCGAGGAGGGGACCCAGCTCCGCACCCGGCAGGGCCTGCTGACCACCCGCGAGGTCAGCCGGGACGACCGGCGGCTGCGCGGCGTCACCGTCTCGGAACCGGTGCTGTGGCGGTGGGCGGACATGGCGGACACCCTGGTCATCACCACCGGGCTGTCGCTGTTCTCGCCCTCCCAGCCGGCGTCGATCCTGCCCCGGGGACCCGGCTCCGTGGCGTGGCCGGTGGCGCGCGCCGTTCTCGACGCGGACCCCGACCCGTTCGCAGCGCCGCTGCGCCGGCACCCGCCGGGCGCCCGGCGGCGACGGCTGTGGTGGGCCACGGCGACGACCGGCGCCGTCGTCGGGCTGCTGGTGCTGCTCGCGTCCTCCGGCGTCCTGCCGGCGGCGGCGCCCTGGTGGGGTGCGGCGCTGTGGCCGGTCGCGCTGGCAGCCGCCGAGGTCGCCTACCGGGCGCTCGGGCACACGGTGACCGGGGACCACCTGGTGGTGCGGTCCGGGCTGGCCGCCCGTGCGACCACAGCGCTGCGGCGGGACGCGGTCAGCACCGTCGCGCTGCGGGAGTCGGTGCTCCAGCGCCGGCTCGGGCTGCGGACCGTCGCCGTCATGACCGCGGCCGGCTGGGGGCGGTACGAGGCGCCCGACGTCGACGCGGACGAGGCGCTGCGGTTCGCCGTCGCGGCGGCGCCGGGCCTGCTGGAGCCGTTCCTCGTGCGCGACGACCAGGAACCGGGCGGGGCGGCGGGTGGGGGCCGGGCGCCCGGGGGCGGCGGGCGCGACGTCAGGCGTCCGCGGCCTCGCGCTCCCTGGCCGACGTGAGCCGGCCGGTCGCGAGCGGCAGGATCACCGCGTCGACGAGGCGCGCGGCGAACGCCGCGTCCATCGGCCGGTGCGCCACGACCTTGCGGTAGTGCACCATCGCGAGCGCGACGGCCGTGATCATCTCCACGTCCGCGTCGGGCGACGTCTCGCCGCGCAGCTCGGCGCGCTCGAGGACGTCCCGCATGAGCCGCGCCTGGCTGGCGACGAACTGCTCGTGGAAGACGGCGGCCACCTCGGGCTCCTCGCGGATGGCCGACATGACGCCGTGCATGAGGTCGTCGTTCTTCAGCCGGGAGGCGCGGGTGGCCACGGCCAGCAGGTCGTCGCGCAGCGAGCCGGTGTCCGGGACCTCGTCGATGGTGAGCTGCTTGGCGCAGAGCATGCTGTCGACCGTGAGCTGCACCTTGGAGGACCAGCGGCGGTAGACGGTGGCCTTGCCGGCGCCGGCCCGCTCGGCCACGGCGTCCATGGTCATGCCGGCGTACCCGCGCTCGCGCAGCAGCTCGCGCGCCGCGCTGAGGATCGCCTCGTCCTTGGCCTCGTCCCGGGGGCGCCCGGGGCGGGCGGCAGGTGCGGGCGCGGGCAGCGCGACGTCCGCGTCGTCGCCACGCGCTGCCATACCCGCTCCCCTCCGTCCCGGCCATTGTGCCCGCCGGGACTCCCGGGACACAAATCGAGACCGATGGGTTTCGGAACTAGCCGGTCTTGGATTACCGTCGTCCCATCCCCACACCGACGTCCTGAGGAAGCACACCTGTATCCACACCCGACGCCGCCCTGCCGGCACCCGACCCGCGGCGCTGGCTCGTCCTCGCGACCGCCGCGCTCGCCCAGCTCATGGTCGTGCTCGACGCGACCATCGTGAACATCGCCCTGCCCTCGGCCCAGGCCGAGCTCGGCTTCTCCGACAACGACCGCCAGTGGGTCGTCACCGCCTACGCCCTGGCGTTCGGCAGCCTGCTGCTGCTCGGCGGGCGCCTGTCCGACATGATCGGGCGGCGCCGCATGTTCCTCATCGGGCTCGTCGGGTTCGCGGTCGCGTCCGCACTCGGCGGAGCCGCCGGGTCCTTCGAGCTGCTCGTCGCCGCCCGCGCGCTCCAGGGCGTGTTCGGCGCGGTGCTCGCACCCGCCGCACTGTCCGTGCTGACCACCACGTTCACCGTCCCCCGGGAGCGGGCGCGCGCGTTCGGCGTGTTCGGCGCGATCGCCGGCATGGGCGGCGCCATCGGCCTGCTGCTCGGCGGGTACCTGACCGAGAACCTCGACTGGCGCTGGAACCTCTACGTCAACGTCGTCATCGCCGCCGTCGCCCTGGCCGCCGGTACCGCGCTGCTCCCCCGGGCCGGGGGCACGGCCGGCCACCGCCTCGACCTGCCGGGCGTGCTGCTCGGCTCCGCGGGGCTGTTCGCGCTGGTCCTCGGCTTCTCGCAGGCCGAGCCGCAGGGCTGGGACTCCCCGGCCACCTGGGGACCGCTGGCGGCGAGCGCCGTCCTGCTCGTCGGCTTCGTGCTGCGGCAGCGCACCGCCTCGCACGCCGTGCTGCCGCTGGAGGTCGTGCTCGACCGCGACCGGGGCGCGTCGTTCCTCGCGATCCTCGTCGCCGGATCCGGGATGTTCGGGGTCTTCCTGTTCCTCACGTACTACCTGCAGTCGACGCTCGGCTACGCCCCGATGCGCACCGGCGTCGCGTTCCTGCCGATGGTCGTGTCCATCATCGTCACCGCGCAGATCCAGTCGAACCTGCTGATCCCCCGCTTCGGCCCGAAGGTGCTGGTCCCGATCGGCATGCTGCTGGCGGCGGGGGCGATGCTGACGTTCACGACGCTGGACGTCGACAGCAGCTACGCGCACGTCCTGCCGGGACTGGTGCTCATGGGGGTCGGCATGGCCTCGATCATGCCGGCGGCGTTCCAGCTCGCGACGCTGGGCGTCGAGCCGCGCCTGGCCGGCGCCGCCTCGGCGCTCGTCTCCACGAGCCAGCAGGTGGGCGGCGCCATCGGCACGGCGCTGCTCAACACGCTGGCCGCCACCGCGGCGACCACGTACGTCGCGGCGCACGCCCCCGCCACCCCGGAGGTGCTCGCGGCCGCCGCGCTGCACAGCTTCGACACCGCCTACACGTGGTCCGCGGGCATCTTCGTCGGCGGTGCGGTGCTGGCTGGCGTGCTGTTCCGCCGGCTGGACGACCGCCGCGCCCGGGCGGCGGCGCCCGTCGCCGTGACGGCCGAGGCGGCGGTGGTCGCGCACTGAGCCACCCGGTCGCGGCCACGCACCGGCCGCGACGGTCGCACCGCGAGGGCGGGCCGCACGACGGCCCGCCCTCGCGGCGTCCCCGGGTGGGCGGCGATCCGCGTCGCCGTCCACCGGTCGTTGCACCCCGCTGAACGGGCGTCTAGCATCCTGAACATGCGTTCAGCCGCTGCGGACCCGGACGACCTCACCGCCCGCGCCCGCATCCGGGACGCCGCGATCCTCCGGTTCGGGCGCGACGGCTTCCGGACGGGCGTGCGCACCGTCGCGCAGGACGCCGGGGTCAGCCCCGCGCTCGTGCTGCACCACTTCGGCAGCAAGCAGGGGCTGCGCGAGGCCTGCGACGCCCACGTCCTCGCCACGATCGCGGCGCACAAGACCGAGACGCTCGGGCCGGCCGGCGCCGACGCGGTGCTCCTGAAGATGGCGCAGGTCGAGTCCTTCGCGCCGCTCGCCGCGTACGTGGTCCGCAGCCTGCAGGACGGGGAGGGCCTCGCCCGCGGCTTCCTCGAGTCGTTCGTCGCCGACACGCGCCGCTACCTCGAGGACGGCGTCGCCGCCGGCACCGTCCGGCCCAGCCTCGACGAGGCCGCCCGCGCCCGCTGGCTCGCGCTCAGCGGCATCGGCGCCCTGCTCGTCCACCTCAGCCTCCACCCGGTCGGCCCCGAGGGGCTCGGCCCCGCCCTGCGCGCGTACGCCGACGCAGCCGCCCTGCCCGCGCTCGAGCTCTACACGCAGGGCCTGCTCACCGACCCGGCCCTCCTCGACGCGTACCGCCGGCAGGCCGGCCACGCGCCGCCCGGAGCGCCGGCCCCGACCCCACCCGCCGCCTGAACCCCTCCCCGCGACGAAAGCCCGTGATCCCCGTGCCCGCTGTGATCGACGTCGTCCGGCTCACCAAGTCCTTCGGCCCCGTGCGCGCGCTCGACGAGCTCGACCTGCGGGTCGAGGCCGGCGAGGTGCACGGGTTCCTGGGCCCCAACGGGGCCGGCAAGTCCACGACCATCCGCGTGCTGCTCGGGCTGCTGCGCGCCGACGCCGGCACGGTGCGGCTGCTCGGCGGGGACGCCTGGTCCGACGCGGTCGCGCTGCACCGTCGGCTGGCGTACGTGCCGGGCGACGTGACGCTGTGGCCGAAGCTCACCGGCGGGGAGGCGATCGACCTGCTCACCCGGCTGCGGGGCGGCGCGGACCCGGCGCGACGGGCCGAGCTCCTGGACGCGTTCGACCTCGACCCCACGAAGAGGGCCCGCACCTACTCCAAGGGCAACCGCCAGAAGGTCGCGCTGGTCGCCGCGCTCGCCTCCGACGTGGAGCTGCTGGTGCTGGACGAGCCGACAGCCGGCCTGGACCCGCTCATGGAGCTCGTGTTCCAGCAGTGCATCGTCCGCGCACGCGACGAGGGCCGCACCGTCCTGCTCTCGTCGCACATCCTCGCGGAGGTCGAGCGGCTCTGCGACCGCGTGACGATCATCCGCGACGGGCGCGCGGTGCAGTCCGGCACGCTGTCCGGGCTGCGCCACCTGCACCGCACGACGGTCACCGCCACCGTCACCGGCGACCCCGGCGCGGTCGCGTCGCTGCCCGGGACGCACGACGTGCGGGTGGACGGCCGGACGGTGCACCTGTCGGTCGACGCCGAGGCGCTCTCCCCCGTCACCGCCACGCTGGCGTCACTCGGGCTGACCGCCCTGACCACCGCGCCGCCCTCGCTGGAGCAGCTGTTCGTCGAGCAGTACGGCCGCAGCGCCGCCGGTGCCGGGGCGTCGTCGTGACCGCCGCGACCGCCGCGACCCGGCCCCGCCGCACGGGACCCGCGCCCGGCGGCCCGCTCGCCGGGGCGGGTCACCTCACCCGGTTCGCCCTCCGGCGGGACCGCGTCCGGATCGGGGTGTGGACGCTGTCCCTCGGCGGGCTCGTGGCGTACTTCGGCGCCGTGGTGCCGACCGTCTACCCGGACGCCGCCGCCCGCCGGACCCGCGCCGCGATCATGCGCGAGCCGTCCGGTGCCCTCCTGACGGGCCCCGGGTACGGGCTCGACGACTACACGTTCGGCGTGATGATCGCCAACGAGGTGCTCGGCATGCTCGCCGTGGCCGCCGCCCTCATGTCGATCCTCCTGGTCGTCCGGCACACCCGCGCGGAGGAGGAGGACGGGCGCACAGACCTGGTGCGCGCCGGGGTCGTCGGCCGCGCCGCACCCCTCGCCGCCGCGCTCGCCGTCATGCTCGTCGCGGACGCCGCGGTGGCGGTGGGGCTGCTGGGCGCGCTGACGGCGAACGGCCTCGACGCGCGCGACAGCGCCGCCGTCGCCCTCGGCGTCGCGGCGGTCGGCGTCACGTTCGGCACGGTCGCCGCCGTGACCGCGCAGCTCACCACCGGTGCCCGCGCCGCCAGCGGATCGGCGGGCGCCGTCCTCGCCCTCGCGTTCCTGCTCCGCGGTGTCGGCGACGCGCGACGGACCGGCGGCAGCGCGCTCTCGTGGGCGTCCCCCGTCGGCTGGGCCCAGCAGACGCGGGCGTTCGTCGACCTGCGGTGGTGGCCGCTGCTGCTGCACGTCGCCGCCGCCGCGGTGCTGCTCGCCGTCGCGACCGCGCTCGCCGTGCGCCGGGACGTCGGCGCCGGGCTCGTCCCCGAGCGCCGCGGGGCCGCCCGCGCCTCCCGCTCGCTGGCCGGTCCGGTGGGCCTCGCGGCACGCCTCGAGCGGGCGGGGCTCGCCTGGTGGGCGGCCTCCCTGTTCGCCTTCGCCGCGCTGACCGGCTCGATGACGCAGGGCATCGTCGACAGCTTCGCGGACCAGCCGCAGCTCGCGCAGGCGTTCGGGTCCACCGGCGGCGACGACCTCGTGCTGGGCACCGTGTCGACGTTCCTGGGGATCCTGGCCATGGCGGTCGCCGTGCACGCGGTCACGGTCGTCGGGCGGCTGCGCCGCGAGGAGACCGACGGCCGGGCGTCCGCCGTGCTCGCGGCGGCCGTCGACCGGCGCGCGTGGCTGGGCGCACAGCTCGGCGTCGCCGTCGCGGGGGCGACCGTGCTGCTGCTGGCGAGCGGCCTGGGTCTCGGCCTCGGGGCGGCGGGAGCGGTCGACGGCGCGGTGACCGCGTGCACCCTCGCCTCGCTCGCGCACCTGCCGGTCGTCGCGGCGTTCGCCGCGCTCGCCGCCCTGCTGCACGGCACCGGGTCACCGGCGTGGCCGGGGTGGGCGCTGCTGGTCGCCTCGGTGGTCGTCGGGGTGTACGGGCCGGTGCTCGGGCTGCCGGACTCGGTGCTGGACCTCGCGCCGTTCGGGCTGGTCCCGGCCATGCCGGCCGCCGCGCTGGACCTCGCGCCGCTGGCCGCCCTGACGGCGGTCGCGGTCGCGCTGACGGCCGGTGCCCTGGCCGCAGTGCGGAGGCGGGACCTGCGGGGCTGACCGCCCGCTCAGCCGCCGGGCGGGTCGTCGGGGAACCACACCGCGCGCCGCAGCGCGACGCGCGTACCGTCCGCGGTCAGCGGGGTGCCCTCCGCCCGCAACCGGCCCAGGGCCGCCAGGGCGTGGTGCGCGGGCGGGGACCCGGCCGCGTTCACCACCCGCCACCAGGGCACCCCGCTGCCGCCGCGCGCCATGACCCGGCCCACCTGCCGCGGTCCGCCGCGGGCGGGCAGCCCTGCGGCGACGAGGCGGTCCTGCACCACCTCGGCCACCAGCCCGTACGTCATCGCGCGCCCCGGCGGGATCGCCCCCACGACGTCCAGCACCGCCTCCAGGTAGTCCTCGTCCACGGCCGTCAGTCCCGGCGCACCAGGACGAGCGCCCGGTCGTCGCCCTCGCTCGCGCCGATCCGCGCGATCACGTCGTCCGCTCCCCCGCGCCGCGTCGCGAGCACGTCCTCCGCGGCGCCACGGAGCCGGTCGATGCCCAGGTCGAGGTCACCGCCCGGCGTCTCGACCAGCCCGTCGGTGTACAGCAGCAGGGCGTCGCCCGGCTCGATGCGGCCCCGCGTCCGCCCGAAGCACGCGCCCTCGACGACGCCCAGCACCGGGCCGCCCGGCACGGTGAGCAGCTCCACCACCCCCGACCCGGAGTGCAGGTGCACCGGCGGCAGGTGCCCCGCGGACGCCACCTCGTAGTCGCCCGTCCCCAGGTCGACCGACAGGTGCACGGCGCTCGCGAACCCCTCGTCCCACGCCTGGCCCAGCAGGTACGCGTTCGCGGCGGGCAGGAAGTCCGCGCTCTCGAGGTGCCCCACCAGCCCCGCGAGCGCCCCGGAGAGCTGCAGCGAGCGCACGCCCGCGCCCTGGCCCTTGCCGGAGACGTCCACCAGCACGAGCTCGAGCACGCGGCCGTGCTCCCGGGTGGCCGTCACGACGAAGTCACCGGAGAACGCCTCCCGGTGGGCGGACCGCAGCGCCGTCTGCACGGACCAGCCGTCCGGCAGCGCCGGCACCACGCCGTGCGCCGCGAGGCGGTCGCGCAGGTCGACGATCATGAGGCCGCCCGGCGCGCCCTGCAGCCCCAGCCGCTCCCGCTGCGTCGCGAACGCCAGCACGGCCGCGACCGCGACGCCCTGCAGCACGAACGTCCCCGGCGTGAACACCCCCAGCCCGGCCAGCGGGATGCCCAGCACCTGCACGACGATCGCGGCGCACAGCACCACCATGCCGCGCAGCCGCAGCAGGAACGCGCCGAGCAGCTCGATGAGCACGAAGGTCGACGGCGGGAACCAGGGCCGGGCCAGCACGATGCCGGCGGACGCCAGCAGCGTCAGGCCGACCAGCAGCAGCGTCAGCGCCCCCTGCGACCCGAGCCCCCAGCGCAGCAGCACCCGGCGGACCCGGTCCGGCACGCCCGGGGCCCGGCGCGGACGCGACCGCCGCGGGGCCGGGGCGTCGCTCGGGTTCATCCCGCGAGGGTATCCAGCCCGCCGCGGCCGCCGGCAGAGCCGCGCCGGGCCGGAAAACGGCGTGCCCTGCCCCGCACCCGCGGTCAGGATGGGCCCATGACCAGCGCACCCGAGGGCTACCGCCTGACCGAGATCACCTCCGACCGCCTCCCCGAGTTCCGGGCGCTCGACGCCATGGCGTTCGCCGAACCGGCGCAGGACGCCGAGACCCTGGCGGCGGTGCCGTTCACCGTGCCGCTGGAGCGAGCCGTCGCCGTCGCGGACGCCGCCGACGAGATCGTCGCGGTGCACGGCTCGTACGCGTTCGACCTGCCCGTCCCGGGCGGCGAGCTGCCGTGCGCCGGCCTCACCTGGGTCGGTGTGCGCCCCGACCACCGTCGCCGCGGGCTGCTCACCGCGATGATCGCCGCGCACCACGAGCGCTCGGCGCGCCGCGGCGAGGTCGTGTCCGCGCTCTTCGCCGCCGAGCCCGGGATCTACGGCCGCTTCGGCTACGGGTCCGCGTGCGACGACGTCCGGCTCACGCTGCCGCGCGGCGCCGCCCTGCGCGACGTCCGCGGGTCCGACGCGCTGACCGTGCGCTTCACCACCCTGGACGCCGACCGGCACGAGGGCCTCGTGGCGGACGTGCACGCCGCCGCCGGGCGGGGACGGCCCGGGTGGCTGCAGCGCGGATCGGACACCCTGCGGCGCATCGCCGTCGTCGACCCGCCGGCGTGGCGCCGCGGCGGCGAGCAGGCGCGCCTGGCGACCGTGCACGACGCGGCGGGGGCTCCGCGCGCGTACGCGATCCTGCGCCGCACGGAGACGTGGGGCGACGGCGGCGCGGAGTACACCGTCCACGTACGCGCGGCCGCGGCGGTCGACGCGCCCGCGGCGCACCGCCTGTGGTCGTTCCTGCTGGACCTCGACCTGACGACGACCGTGAACTCGGGGATGCTCGCCGTGGACGACCCGCTGCTCGCGCTGCTCGTCGACGCCCGCCGGGCGGTGCCGAAGCTGAGCGACAACCTGTGGCTGCGGCTGCTCGACGTGCCCGCGGCCCTCGCCGGGCGCCGGTACGCGGCTCCGGCCGACCTGGTGCTGGGCGTGCGCGACGCCCGGCTGCCCGGGAACGACGGGGCGTGGCGGCTCGTCACGGGCGACCCGGTCGCGGACGGCACGCACCCGGCGCGCGTGGAGCGCACCGGTGACGCCCCGGACCTCACGCTCGACGTCCGGGAGCTCGGCGCGGCCTACCTCGGCGGCCGGAGCCTGACCGCCCTGGCGGCCGCCGGCCTCGTCGAGGCCGCGAGCGCCGAGGCGCTGCACCGCGCGACGGCCGCCTTCGGGTGGCCCGTCGCCCCGGTCTGCCCCTGGGTGTTCTGAGCGCCCCCGGGTGCTCGCAGCGCGCGTGCCCCCGGCCGGCCGGGCCGGGGGCACGCACGGGGCGTCAGGCGCGCGCGGCCTCGTAGGCGGCGAGCTGGTCGATGCGGCGCTGGTGCCGCGGGTCCTGGCTGAAGGGCTCCGCGACGAACGCGTCCACGAGCTCCAGCGCCTCGTCGACCGAGTGCTGGCGGGCGCCGATCGCGACGACGTTCGCGTCGTTGTGCTGGCGGCCCAGGCGCGCGGTGTCCAGGTTCCACGCGAGCGCGGCGCGGACGCCCGTGACCTTGTTCGCGGCGATCTGCTCGCCGTTGCCCGAGCCCCCGATGACGACCCCGAGGCTGCCCGGGTCCGCGACGACCGCCTCGCCGGCCGCGAAGCACACGGCCGGGTAGTCGTCCTGCGGGTCGTACTCGGCGGCCCCGTGGTCGACGACGTCGTGCCCCCCGGCGCGCAGGTGCTCGACGAGCGCGACCTTGAGCTCGAATCCGGCGTGGTCGGCGGCGACATGGATACGCATGGGGCCATCCTGCCGCACGCGGGAGGTCGCGCGGGCGCCTGCCCCGCGGAGCCACCCTGCGGTCGGCCGGGCGTCGCCCCGGCAGCGGGACCTAGGCTGACCCCGGCGCGCGCCCGCGCGCCCGCCGACAGAAGGGACGTCCCCCGACCATGACCCGCAGCGGCATCGACTCCTCGGCCTTCGACCCCGCGGTGCGCCCGCAGGACGACCTGTACGCGTACGTCAACGGCCGCTGGGTGGCGGAGCACGTGATCCCCGCCGACCGCGCCATGGACGGGTCGTTCCGCGCCCTGCACGACCAGGCCGAGGAGCAGGTCCGGGACATCATCGTGGAGGCCGGCGAGGCGCCGGACGCCACGGGCGTGCAGGCGCAGATCGGCGCGCTCTACGCCAGCTTCATGGACACCGACGCCGTCGAGGCCGCCGGTGTCGGGCCCCTGCGGCCCGACCTGGCGGCGATCGCCGCCGCGGCCACGCGGCAGGACCTCACCGACGTGCTCGGCTCGCTCCAGCGCACCGGGGCCGCCGGCGCCACCGCGTTCTGGGTCGACAACGACGCCAAGGACCCGGAGCGCTACGTCGTCTACCTGCACCAGTCCGGGCTCGGGCTGCCGGACGAGTCGTACTACCGCGACGAGCAGTACGCCGCCGTGCTGGCGGCCTACCGCCCGCACGTCGCGCGCATGCTGCGGCTGGGAGGGTGGGCCACCGACGGGGCCGCAGCGGACGAGGCCGCGGGGCGCGTCGTCGCGCTGGAGACGCAGCTCGCCGCCGGCCACTGGGACGTCGTCAAGGACCGCGACGCGGACCTGACCTACAACCCCACGACGCTCGCCGAGCTCGCGACCGCCGCGCCGGGCTTCGACTGGGAGGCGTGGGTGAGGGCGCTCGGCGCCCCGCAGGGTGCCCTGGACGCGCTCGTCGTCCGCGAGCCGTCGTTCGCGACCGCCTTCGCGGCACTGTGGGCGTCCGAGCCGGTCGAGTCGTGGCAGGCCTGGCTCGCGTACCACGCGACCACCGCGCGGGCGCCGTACCTGTCGTCGGAGCTGGTCGAGGCGAACTTCGACTTCCACGGCCGCACCCTCACGGGTGCCCAGGAGCTGCGGGACCGCTGGAAGCGCGGCGTCTCGCTGGTGCAGGGCGTGCTCGGCGAGGCGGTCGGCGAGGTGTACGTCGCCCGGCACTTCCCGCCGTCCCACAAGGAGCGGATGGAACAGCTCGTCGCGCACCTCGTCGAGGCCTACCGCGAGTCCATCACCGGGCTCGACTGGATGGGCGAGGAGACGAAGGCCAAGGCGCTGGCGAAGCTCGACGCCTTCACGCCGAAGATCGGCTACCCCGTGAAGTGGCGGGACTACTCCGGCCTCGAGCTGCGCGCGGACGACCTCGTCGGCAACGTGCGCCGGGCGTCCGCGTTCGAGCAGGACTTCGAGCTGCGCAAGATCGGCCGGCCCATCGACCGCGACGAGTGGTTCATGACGCCGCAGACCGTGAACGCGTACTACAACCCCGGCATGAACGAGATCGTGTTCCCGGCCGCGATCCTGCAGCCGCCGTTCTTCGACGCCGAGGCGGACGACGCCGTCAACTACGGCGGCATCGGCGCGGTCATCGGCCACGAGATCGGGCACGGGTTCGACGACCAGGGCTCGAAGTACGACGGCCAGGGGCGCCTCGAGGACTGGTGGACCGAGACCGACCGGGCGGAGTTCGAGAAGCGCACGGCCGCGCTCGTCGCCCAGTACGACGGCTTCTCGCCGGCCCAGCTCCAGGGGTCGCACCACGTCAACGGCGCCCTGACCATCGGCGAGAACATCGGCGACCTCGGCGGGCTGTCCATCGCGCTGCGGGCGTACCGGATCTCGCTCGGCCGACCGCTGGACGAGGCGCCGGTGGTCGACGGGCTGACCGGCGTGCAGCGGGTGTTCCTCGGCTGGGCGCAGGTGTGGCGCGCGAAGGGCCGCGACGAGGAGGTCATCCGCCGCCTCGCCACCGACCCGCACTCCCCCGACGAGGTCCGGTGCAACGCCGTGGTGCGCAACGTCGACGAGTTCGCCGAGGCGTTCGACGTGCAGCCCGGCGACGGTCTCTGGCTCGCGCCGGAGCAGCGCGTCCGCATCTGGTGACGGGCGTCGTCCCCGGGGCCGGCACGCCGCCGGCCCCGGTCATGGGAGCGCCCGCGCACGGCCCGGTCGAGCCGGTCGAGCCCGTCCACCCCGCCCCGGGCCACCGGTCGCCGGGCCGCCGCCGCGTGCTCCAGGCGATGGGTCTCATCGCGCTGGGCTCGCTGGGCATCCAGACGTCGTCGGCGTTGTCGGCGGGCCTGTTCGGGGCGCTCGGCCCGGCGTCGGTCAGCTCGCTGCGCCTGGCGCTGGCCGCGGCCGTGCTGCTGGTCGTGCTCCGGCCGCGGCTGCGCGGACGGTCGCGCACCCAGTGGACGGGCATCGTCGTGTACGGCGTCGCGATGGCGGCGATGAACCTCAGCCTGTACGCGGCGATCGACCGGATCCCGCTCGGCGTCGCGGTCACGCTGGAGTTCCTCGGGCCGTGCGCCGTGGCGCTGCTGGCGTCGCGGCACCTGCGGGAGGGGTTGTGCGCCGTCGCGGCGCTGGTCGGCGTCGGTCTCATCTCCGGGCCCGGCGGGGCGTTCGACCTGGCCGGCTACGCGTTCGCCCTGGCCGCCGCCGTGTTCTTCGCGCTCTACACCGTGTTCGCGGGCCGGGTGGGCAAGGCCGAGGACGGGCTGTCCGGCCTGGCGCTGTCCGTCGCGGTCGCCGCGCTCGTCGCCCTGCCGTGGGGCGCCGGCCGGGTCGCCGAGGTCACGGCCGGCCAGTGGGGCGTCCTCGCGGCGTCCGCGGTGATCGGCGTCGTCGTCCCCTACAGCGTCGACACGGTCGCGGCGCGCCTCACGTCCGCCCGGGTGGTCGGCACGCTGTTCAGCATCGACCCCGCGATGGGCGCGCTCGTGGCCCTGGTCGTGCTCGGCCAGAGCACCGGCCCGGCGGCGGTCGCGGGCATCGCGGTGGTCTCCCTGGCGGGCGCCCTGCTGGTGGCCACCTCCGGCCGCGACCGCCGCCCCGCCCCACCCCCCTGACCCCGCACCCCGCCCCCCGGCGAGTTCGGCAGTCCGAGGCGAGGTCGGCACCTGGAGCTGCCGACCTCGTCACCGGAGTGCCGGACTCGCCGGGTGGGACGGGGCGGGGCGGGAGGCCCGAGGGCGGATGGGCGGGTGGGTGGGTGGGGTCAGGGGAGGGTGGTCAGGGCCGCCGTCGCGACGCGGAAGCCCACGCCCGTGGCGTCGACGACGCACGACATGCCGTTGGACGCGCTCGTGCACGTGTACGGGCCGACGGTCTGGGCGCGTCCGTAGTCGAGGACGGGGGTGTCCGCCGAGGCGACCGCGGGGCCGGGGCCGTCGACGCACGGGGTCGTGACGCCGTCCGCGGTGTTGAGGACGATCACGTGGCCGGTGGTGCCGGTGCACCCCTCGGACGCCGGGACGGTGTAGCGGATGTTCGCGATGGTGCAGGTCACGCCGTCGGGCGACATCGTGCACGCGATGTTGCCGGTCGGGGAAGCGAAGGACAGCGCGCTGTCGCTCGTGGCCCGGTCGGTGGCGCCGGTCGTCTCGCCCACCGCGGCGGGCGTCGAGCCGGTCGTCGGCGACGCCGCGGGGTCACCGTCCCCGCGGCCGCCGAGCACGAGCACCGCCGTGACGACGAGCGCCAGCACGAGGACGACGTCGACCGCCACGAACGCCTTCATCCCGCGGCTCATCCCCGCGAACGCTCCCATGGTTCCCCTCCCCGGGTCAGTCGAAGACCGGGCCCTTGGTCCGGGTGCGCTTCAGCTCGTAGAAACCGGGCACACCGGTGACCAGCACGAACCCGTCCCAGAGCCGGCCGGCGTCCTCGCCGCGCGGCGCGGGCGTCATGACCGGCCCGAAGAACGCGGTGCCGTTGACGGCGACCACGGGCGTGCCGACCTCGTCGCCGACCAGGGCGATCGCCTCGGCGTGCGAGGCGCGCAGCTGCTCGTCGAACTCGTCGGTGTCGCCGTACGCCACGAGCGACTGCGGGAGGCCGACCTCGTCGAGCGACTCCCGGATGATGGCCCAGGTGTCCGTCCTGCCGCCCGGGTGCCGGCGCGTGCCCAGGGCGTCGTACAGGGGCTTGAGGTGCTCCACGCCGTACAGCTCCGTGGCGGCGGTCAGGACGCGGACCGCGGCCCAGGCGTCGTCCATGGCCGCGCGGTAGTCCTCCGGCAGGTCCCGGCCCTCGTTCAGCACCGCGAGGCTCATCACGTGCCAGCGCACGTCCACGTCGCGCACCCGCTGCACCTCGTCCATCCACCGCGACGTCATCCAGGCCCACGGGCAGGCCGGGTCGAACCAGAAGTCGGCGGTGTCGCGGGTGGCGGGCGGCTGCGTGTCGGTCACGGAGGGGCTCCTCGTGGGCGGGGCTGCGGGGTCGTGCACTGGTGCCGGGGCGCGCGGTGCCCCCGCGGGGACGGACCGGCGCGCCCCGCCATCATGCCCCGAGACCCGGGGGCGCTGTCACGCCGGGGGACGGCCGCGGTGCCCCGGCGACCCGGCGCACGGACCCGCCCGTTGGTGGAATGATGCGGCGACGGCCGCTCACCCAACCCCACGAGGAGACCCGCGCGTGCCCGCAGAGAACCTGACCCGTGACGAGGCCCGCACCCGGGCCGCCCTGGTGGACGTCCGGTCCTACGACGTGACGCTCGACCTGACCACGGGACCGGCGACCTTCGCGTCGACGACGACCGTCCGGTTCACCAGCCGCGAGGCGGGGGCGAGCACGTTTCTCGACCTCATCGCGCCGGCCGTGCACCGCGTCGTCCTCAACGGCACCGAGCTGGACCCGGCGGACGTCGTCGCCGACTCGCGGATCCGCCTGGACGGCCTGGCGGAGGAGAACGTCGTCGTGGTCGAGGCCGACTGCGCCTACATGAACACCGGCGAGGGCCTGCACCGGTTCGTGGACCCCGTGGACGACGAGGTGTACCTGTACTCGCAGTTCGAGGTCGCCGACTCCCGGCGCGTGTTCGCGGTGTTCGAGCAGCCGGACCTCAAGGCGACGTTCGCGTTCACGGTCACCGCGCCGGCGCACTGGGTCGTCGTGTCGAACTCCCCCGAGGCCGGCGCCCCGGTCCCCGTCGAGGGCGGCAGCAACCGCAACGGCGGCCGCGACGAGGGCACCGCCACCTGGACGTTCGAGCCGACGCCGCGCATCTCGTCCTACATCACCGCGGTCGTGGCCGGGCCGTACCACCACGAGCACGGCGAGCTGACCAGCAGCGACGGCCGCACGATCCCGCTCGGCGTCTACTGCCGCGGCTCGCTGGCCCAGCACCTCGACACCGCGAACATCCTCGACGTCACGCGGGCGGGCTTCGCGTTCTACGAGGAGCAGTTCGCCGTCCCCTACCCGTTCGCGAAGTACGACCAGCTGTTCGTCCCGGAGTTCAACGCCGGCGCGATGGAGAACGCCGGCGCGGTGACGTTCCTCGAGTCGTACGTGTTCCGGTCCAAGGTGCCGGAGGCCACGGTCGAGCGGCGCGCGGTGACGATCCTGCACGAGCTCGCGCACATGTGGTTCGGCGACCTGGTGACCATGCGCTGGTGGGACGACCTGTGGCTGAACGAGTCGTTCGCCGAGTACGCCTCGACGCTCGCGACCGCCGAGGCGACGCCGTGGACGACCGCCTGGACGACGTTCTCCTCGCTGGAGAAGGGCTGGGCGTACCGCCAGGACCAGCTCCCGTCGACGCACCCGATCGCCGCGGACATCCGCGACCTCGAGGACGTCGAGGTGAACTTCGACGGCATCACGTACGCGAAGGGCGCGAGCGTCCTCAAGCAGCTCGTCGCGTGGGTCGGCCAGGAGCAGTTCTTCGCCGGCGTCCGGCAGTACTTCCAGAAGCACGCGTGGGGCAACACCGAGCTGCGCGACCTGCTGACCGAGCTCGAGTCGACGTCGGGCCGCGACCTGTCGGCGTGGTCCGCGCTGTGGCTGGAGCAGTCCGGCGTGACGCTGCTGCGCCCGGAGATCGCCTCGGAGACCGGCGCGGACGGCGTCGAGCGCATCACCGCGCTGGCCGTGCGCCAGGAGGTCCCCGCGACGCACCCCGTGCAGCGCCCGCACCGCCTGGTGGTCGGCGGCTACGACGTGGTGCCCGGCCCCGACGGCGGCTCGCGCCTGGAGCGCACCGTGCGCGTCGAGCTCGACGTGGACGGCGAGCTCACGCCCGTCCCGCAGCTCGTGGGCGAACGGCGCCCCGACCTGCTGCTCCTCAACGACGACGACCTGGCCTACGCGAAGGTCCGCCTGGACGAGCGCTCGCTCGCCACCGCGATCGCGCACCTCGGCGACTTCGGCGGGTCCCTGCCCCGCACCCTGGTGTGGGCGGCGGTCTGGGACGCGACGCGCGACGGCGAGACCCCGGCCCGCGACTACGTCGACCTGCTGCTCGGCAACATCGCGCACGAGACCGACTCCTCGGTCGTCCTGGTGCTGCTGCGCCAGCTTCACACGGCGCTCGACCTGTACGTCGCGGCCGAGCACCGGTCGGCCACCGAGGTCGCCGCGGCGGACCGCCTGTGGACCCTCGCCACCGACGCCCCGGGCGGCAGCGACACCCAGCTCCAGCTCGTGAAGGCGTTCGCGGCGCGGGCGTCCACGCCCGAGCAGCTCGACGCGGTCGAGGCGCTGCTGGACGGCGGCACCCGGCTGGACGGCCTGTCGATCGACACCGACCTGCGCTGGGAGCTGCTGACGTCCCTGGTCGCGGGCGGTCGCGCCGGGGCCGAGCAGATCGACGCCCAGCTCGAGGCCGACCCCACCGCGACCGGGCAGCGCGCCGCGGCCGCCGCCCGCGCCGCCGTGCCGACCGCCGAGGCGAAGGCCGCCGCCTGGCAGGCCGTCGTCGAGTCGGACGCGCTGCCGAACGCGCTGCAGGCCGCGACGATCGGCGGCTTCGGCCGGGTGCACGACCGCGCGCTGCTGCGGCCCTACGTGGCGCCGTACTTCGAGGTGCTCGAGACGGTCTGGGCCGGGAAGACCAACGAGATGGCGCAGAACATCGTCACGGGCCTGTACCCGACCGAGCTCGCGGACGACGCCGAGGCCGACGTGGCGGGCGCCACCGACGCGTGGCTGGCCGCGCACCCCGACGCCGCGCCCGCGCTGCGCCGGCTGGTCGTCGAGGCGCGCGACGGCGTCCGCCGCACGCTCGCCGCGCAGGCCGCGGACCGCCACTACCACGAGGCCTGACGGGCTCCGGGGCGGGGGGGGTCACCGGGTGCCGGTGACCCCCGCCAGCCACCGCGTCGCCTCGCGCGGGCTGCGCAGCCGGACCACCGGCACCGCCCCGGACTCCGCGAGCGCGAGGTACTGCCTCCGGTAGGCCCCGTGCTGCGTCCACGACCACAGCACGATGTTCTGCTCCGGGTCCCGCCGCACGAACGAGCGCAGCGACTCCGTGTTGCCGTGGTAGACGGGCCGCCGGAGCACCGCCCGGGCGAGGGTCCGCCGCACCACCCGCGGCATGACGACCCGGCGCGGGTAGTCGAGCCAGACGATCGCGTCGACGTCGTCGGCGAGGCCCTGCCGGGCGCTCGTCCAGTTCCCGTCCACGACCCAGCCGCCCGGCGCGGCGTCGAGGAACTCCCGGAGCAGCGCGCGGGCGACCTCGGGGTCCTTCTTGACCCAGCCGGGACCCCAGAACACCTCGTCGAGCTCGCGGTGCGGCACGTCGAGCCGGCGCGCGAGCTCCCGGGCGAACGTCGTCTTGCCCGCGCCGGAGTTGCCCACCACCCGGACGCGCCGCAGCCGCGGTCGTGCCGAGGTCACGGGTCAGGCCTCGCCGAGGACCGCCGCGAGCGAGCGGAACCGGGCCGTGCGGAACAGGTCGTCGAGCAGCACCGGGCGCCCCGAGCCGTCGGCCAGCGGCACCCGCCAGTTCGGGTACTCCTGGTCGGTGCCGGGCTGGTTCTGGGCGCGCCGCTCCCCCACCGCGTCGGCCAGCGAGACCCCGACGAGGACGCTGGGCGTCCGCAGCACGTACCGGTGCAGGGCCTCGACGACCTCGCGCTCCGAGGGGTCGTCCCCGAGCATCCCGCGCTCGGCGAGCGCCGCCAGCATCGCCTCCCGCTCCGCCCGGGCGGCGCGCCGCACCTGCTCCACCGGCTCGGTCAGCAGCCCCAGCCGCTCGCGGAGCGCGACGTGCTCGTCGGCCAGGTAGCCCGCGGTCGGCGGCAGGTCGTGCGTCGTGACGCTGGCCAGCGCGAGGCGCCGGTAGTCCTCGGGCGGCAGCGGCCGGCCCTCGCCGTCCTTCTCGAACCAGAGGATGGACGTGCCGAGCACCCCGCGATCCGACAGGTAGTCCCGCACCCACGGCTCGACGTTGCCGAGGTCCTCGCCGATGACGACGGCGCCGGCCCGGTGCGCCTCGAGGGCCAGGATGCCGATCATCGCGTCGTGGTCGTACCGGACGTACGCGGCGTCCGCCGGGCTGTTGCCCTGCGGGATCCACCAGAGCCGGAACAGGCCGATGATGTGGTCGATCCGCACGGCGCCCGCGTGCCGCAGCACGGTGCGGAGCATGTCCCGGTACGGCCGGTACGCGACGCGCTCGAGCTCCGCGGGGTGCCACGGCGGCTGCGACCAGTCCTGCCCCTGCTGGTTGTACATGTCGGGCGGGGCGCCGACCGACGCGCCGCGCGCGAGCACCGGCCCGAGCGCCCACACGTCCGCACCGGCGGGGTGCACGCCCACGGCGAGGTCGTGCATCACGCCCAGGCCCATGCCGGCCTCGTGGGCCGTGCGCTGCACCGTGGCGAGCTGCTGGTCCGCGAGCCACTGCAGCCAGCAGAAGAACTCGACGCGGTCGGCCAGCTCGGTGCGGGCCCGCAGCGCGCCCGGCGCGGCGGGGTCGCGCAGCTCAGCCGGCCACGGTCCCGGCCCGTGCCGCTCGACCAGCGCGCACCAGAGCGCGAAGTCCTCCAGCCCGCGGCCCTCACGGCGGCGGAAGTCGTCGAACGCCGACTGCCGGGCCGCCGAGCGCGGGACCGCGAACACGACGTCCAGCGCCGCCTTCTTCGCCGCCCACACCACGTCCCGGTCGATCGGGCCGTCGTCCGTGTCGAGGGCGAGCGCCTGCTCCGCGGACCACTCCACGAGGGCCCGGTCGGCCGACGACAGGTACGCGGCCTCGTCGACGTCCTCCACCCGCAGGTACAGGGGGTTCACGAACCGCCGGGTCGTCGGCAGGTAGGGCGACGGGGTCAGCGGCGGCACGGGCTCGGCGGCGTGCAGCGGGTTCACGAGCACGAACTGCGCGCCCGCCTCGCGCCCCGCCAGCCAGGCCAGGTCGGCGAGGTCGCGCAGGTCGCCCGCGCCCCAGGACCGGCTGGACCGCACGGAGTAGAGCTGGACCATCAGTCCCCACGCGCGCCGCTCGTCGAGCGCCGCGGGCAGCTCGAGGCGGTCGGGGGTGACGGCCAGGGGGCTGGCGGCCTCGCCGGACGGCCCGGCGGTCCGCAGCAGGTGCCAGCCGAGCGGCAGGTCGGGCGGGACCACGAACGTCGCCCGGCCGATCTCGCGGCCGTCGACGGTCCGCGGGTCCACGTAGACGTCGGCCTGCTCCAGGTCGACGCGACGCGGCTCCGCGCCCGCCGCCCGGCGGCCGTGGCCCTCGGCGGCGTCCAGCTCGAGCCACGCGCGCACGGGGTCGCCGTGCGCGACGTGCACCGGCACCGTCGTGCCCTGCGACTGCCGGACGACGACGACGGGCGGCAGCACGCGGCGCCACGGGGCGTCCTCGGCGTGCCGCAGCGCCACCTCGACCCGCTCCGGCGTGGACGCGTCCACGCCCAGGGCGCCGAGCACCGCGACCAGCGTGCTCGCGGGGACCGCACGCTGCCCGCCGCCGAACTCCTGGAACTCCGGGGCGACGCCGTGCGCCCGCGCGAGGCGCACCAGGGACTCGGACGGCGGTGTGTGCGGTGCCACATCACGATCCTGCCAGAGCGGTGCTGCTCGCGCCGGTCGCCGCGCAGGAGGCCGGGCGGACGGACGCGCAGGTGGCACCGGCGCCGTCGGGCGCGCGCCCCGCCGTAGGGTGGCGCGCATGACCGCCGACCCCGTCCCCACCGGCCTGCCCGCCTACCCCGACGCCCGCCGGAGCGACCTCGTCGAGGACCTCCACGGCCGCGCCGTCGCCGACCCGTACCGCTGGCTGGAGGACCCGGACTCCGAGGAGACCGCGGCGTGGTCCGCGGCGCAGGACGCGCTGTACGCGGCGTACCGCGGCGGGGTGACGGCCCGCGTCCCGGCGGACCACCCGCTCGCGTCGGAGCGCCTCACGGCCCGGCTCGGCGAGCTGCTCGGCGCGGGCTTCGTCGGGGCCCCGGCGTGGCGCGGGCAGCGGCGCTTCACCGCCCGGCGGGCGGGCGACCATGAGCACGCCGTGGTGGTCGTCACCGAGCCCGACCCGGCCGTCCCGGGCGCGGAGCGGGAGCGGGTGCTCGTCGACCCGGTGGCGATCGACCCCGCCGGCACCACGACGCTCGACGCGTGGCAGCCCAGCAAGGAGGGCGACCTGCTCGCCTACCAGGTGTCGCACGGTGGTACCGAGGAGAGCGTCCTGCACGTCCTCGACGTCGCGACCGGCGAGCCCGTCGACGGCCCGGTCGACCGCGCGCGGTACTCCCCCGTGGCCTGGGAGCCGGGCGGGCGGGCGTTCTACTACGTGCGACGGCTCGCGCCGGAGCTGCTGCCGGAGGACGAGCGCCAGTACCACCGGCGCGTCTGGCGCCGCGTCGTCGGCACCGACCCGGCCACGGACCTGGAGGTCTTCGGTGCCGGGCTCGACATGACGAACTACTACGGCGTCTCGGTGTCGCGCGACGGCCGCTGGCTGATCGTCTCGGCGTCGGCCGGCACCGCCCCGCGCACGGACGTCTGGATCGCGGACCTCGAGGCGTCGGAGCCGGGGACGGTCCCGGAGCTGCGTGAGGTGGCGGTCGGGTACGACGCCGAGGTCGGCGCGTGGGTCGGGCGCGACGGGCGCCTCTACCTGCACACCACCCTCGACGCCGACCGCGGGCGCCTCGCGGTGGCCGACCCGCGGGAGCCGGGCGTCCCGCACTGGCGGACCCTGCTGGCCGAGCACCCGGAGGCCGTGCTGGAGGACGTCGCGCTCACGGACGGCGGGGGCGACGACACCGGTCCCCTGCGGCTGGTGGCGGCCTGGCGCCGGCACGCCGTGAGCGAGCTCACCGTGCACGACCCCGCGACGGGCGAGCAGCTCCCCGGTCCCGCGGGCGAGGTGGCCCTGCCCGGGCTCGGCTCGGTCGGCGGGCTCGTCACCCGGCCCGACGGCGGGCCGGACGTGTGGTTCACCTACACGGACCACACCACCGTCACCGAGGTGCACCGGTACGACGCGGCCGCCGGGACGACGTCGCTGTGGGCCGCACCGCCCGGGGCGGTCGCCGACCTGCCGGACGTCCGGGTGCAGCGCGTCGTGGCGACGAGCGCCGACGGCACGCCGGTCCGGGCGTTCGTCGTGGCCCGTGCCGACGCCCTCGACCCGGACGGCCGGCCGCTCGCCCCCGCGCCGACCGTCCTCTACGGCTACGGCGGCTTCCAGATCTCGCTCGACCCGGCGTTCTCCGCCACGACGCTCGCCTGGGTGGAGGCCGGCGGCGTCTACGTCGTCGCGAACCTCCGCGGCGGCGGGGAGAAGGGCGAGGCGTGGCACCGCGCGGGACGGCGCGGCAGCAAGCAGCACGTGTTCGACGACTTCCACGCCGTCGCGCGCCTGCTGGTCGACGACGGCTGGACGACGACCGACCGGCTCGCGTGCTGGGGCGGGTCGAACGGCGGCCTGCTGGTCGGGGCCGCGCTCACCCAGCACCCGGAGACCTTCGCGGCGGTCGTCTGCTCGGCGCCGCTGCTCGACATGGTGCGGTACCAGCGGTTCGGCCTGGGCGTCACGTGGACGGACGAGTACGGCGACGCGGACACGCCCGCCGAGCTGGACTGGCTGCTGTCCTACTCGCCGTACCACCGGGTGGTGGACGGCACCGCGTACCCCGCGACCCTGTTCACCGTGTTCGACGGCGACACGCGCGTCGACCCGCTGCACGCACGCAAGCTGGCCGCGGCGCTGCAGGCCGCGACGTCGGCGCCCGTGGACGAGGCCCCGGTGCTCGTGCGGCGGGAACGGGGCGTCGGGCACGGCGGGCGGGCGCTGTCGCGCACGATCGCACTCACCGTCGAGCAGCTCCAGTTCGTCGGGGACCGGACCGGGCTGGCGACCGCCCGCTGACCGGCCGCGGGGCGGCGCACAGGCCCGGCCGGGGCGGAGCGGGGCAGGTGGGCGGTCCCGGCGGCGGCCGGGCTAGCGTGGCCCGGTGACCACCGCTCTCCTCCGCCTCGCGCTGCCCGCCGCCACCGACCCCGCCCCGTCCGAGCAGCTCGCCGACGGCGCGAACGCGTTCGTCGACTGGCTGCTCGGGCCGGGCCTGCGCATCGCGATCATCGTCGTGGCCGCAGTCGTGACGCTGCTGCTGGTGCGGCGGCTCATCCGCGCCGTCACGGAGCACATCGCCGACGGCACGTCGCTCCTCCAGCGCGGGATCACCCGGCCGCTCGGCGCCACCGAGGTCGCCGCGGCCCTGCGGAAGGTCGGCCCGGTGGCGAGCGCCCGTCGCACGCAGCGCGCCCGCACCATCGGGTCCGTGCTGCGGTCGACCGCCGCCATCGTCATCGGCTCGATCGCCGTGCTCCTCGTGCTCGACCAGCTCGGGGTGAACATCGCGCCGTTCATCGCGTCCGCGGGCATCGTCGGCGTGGCGTTCGGCTTCGGCGCGCAGAGCCTGGTCAAGGACTTCCTGTCCGGCATGTTCATGCTGCTGGAGGACCAGTACGGCGTCGGTGACGTCGTCGACGCGGGTCCGGCGCAGGGCACCGTCGAGGCGGTCGGGCTGCGCGTGACGAAGATCCGCGACGCCGACGGCACCCTCTGGTACGTCCCCAACGGCTCGATGCTGCGGGTCGGCAACAAGACGCAGGGCTGGGCGAACGCCGTCGTCGAGGTCAAGGTCGACTACTTCGCGGACCTCGACCTCGTGCGGGACCTGCTGGTCGGCGCGGCCGCCCGGCTCGCGGCCGACCCGGAGATCGGCGACGCGCTGGAGGGTGCCGCCACCGTCACCACGGCCGAGGACCTCACCTTCGACGCCGTGACGGTGCGGATCGCGCAGCGCACGGCACCCTCCCGGCAGTGGGCGGTGGCGCGGGCCCTGCGCACCGCGGTCCGGGACGCGCTGGAGGACGCCGACGTGCCGCTCGCCGGGCAGCGGGACCTGCTGGCCGCGCACCGCGAGCGCGTGCAGGCGCAGGGGGCGGTCGTCGTCGACGGCCCCGACGCGCCGCCCGCGGACGAGGGAGCCGCGCCCGGCGGTCAGGGCTGAGGGCGCGTCCGGCGGCCACCACCCCCGGCGGTCGTCACCGCCCGGGCCGGGCTGCTCCCCGCGGGCACGCGCTGCCGCCGTCCCGGCGCGGCCCACCGGCCCCGGACACGACGCAGCCCCGGGCCCGTCGTCCGGGTCCCGGGGCTGCGTGCCGTCGCGGCTCGCCGCGCGCCCGCGTCAGCGCAGGCCGTCGAGCTCCGCCGCCAGGTTGTCCGCCTCCGGGCCGACGATGACCTGCACGATGCGGCCGGACCGCACCACGCCGAACGCGCCGGTCGCCTTGAGGGCGGCCTCGTCCACGCGCTGCGGGTCCGTGACCTCGACCCGCAGCCGCGTGATGCACGGCTCCAGGTCGACGACGTTCCCGCCGCCGCCCAGCGCCACCAGGATCTGCTCTGCCTTGCTCATCGAACCCCCGTCGTGCTGCCGGTCCCGCCCCCGCGACCGCCGGAGGGCGGCCTCGGCTCCCAGCCTAGTCCGCGGTGGCGGACCGCGACGGACCGCGTCCTGCCCGGTGCGACACTGGCACGCATGACCGCCGACCACCCGTCCCCGGCACCCCGCCCGGCCGGCCCGTCGCTGCCGCTCACCGCGGCGGGCGCCCCGGCAGCCGCCACCTCGGCACCCGGCGCGGTGCCCGACCGCGTCCGCGAGTCGTTCTACGACGCGGTCGGCGGGCACGCGACGTTCGAGCGGCTCGTGGACCGGTTCTACGAGGGCGTCGCGGCCGACCCGGTGCTCGCGCCGATGTACCCCGAGACGGACCTGGGCCCGGCGCGCCGACGCCTCACGATGTTCCTCGAGCAGTACTGGGGCGGTCCCACCACGTACCAGGCCGAGCGGGGCCACCCCCGGCTGCGCATGCGCCACGCGCCCTTCCCGGTCGACACCGACGCCCGCGACCGGTGGTTGCGGCACATGAGGGACGCCGTCGACGCGCTCGACCTGGCGCCCCTGCACCGCGAGGTGCTGTGGGACTACCTGGAGCGGGCCGCGCACTCGCTCGTCAACACGGCGTCGCGGCCGTGAGATCCTGGCGCGCGTGACCGACGCTGCCCAGGGCGCCACCACCGCGCACGAGCCCACCCCCGACCCGATCGCCGCTCTGCTCGACGTCCTCGACGTGCAGCCGTCCGGCAGCCCCGACGAGCTCGTGGCCGCCAACCTGCCCAAGCCCGGCGGCCGGGTGTTCGGCGGGCAGGTCGTCGCGCAGGCGCTCGTCGCCGCCGGGCGCACCGTGCCCGAGGGCCGGCTGCCGCACTCGCTGCACGGGTACTTCCTGCGGGCCGGCGACGTCGCGGCGCCGATCACGCTGTCCGTGGAGCGGCTGCGCGACGGCCGGTCGTTCTCCGCCCGGCGCACGCACGCGCTGCAGGACGGCGAGCCGATCCTGTCGATGATCGCGTCGTTCCAGGAGGACCAGCCGGGCATCGAGCTGACGCAGCCGATGCCGGACGTCCCCGCACCGCAGGACGTCGAGTCGGCCATGGACCGCATGGGCCACCTCGACCACCCGCTGGCCCGGTTCTGGACGCACGAGAGCGCGTTCGACGTGCGGCACGTCGGCGGGTCGCTGTACCTCGGCCCGGCCCCGGCACCCGACGGCCGGCAGCGCGTGTGGATGCGGACCAAGGGCGCCCTGCCGGACGACCCGCTGCTGCACCGCGCGGTGCTCGCCTTCGCCTGCGACCAGATCATGCTCGAGCCCGTGCTGCGCCGCGCCGGCCTGTCCTGGCTGACGCCGGGGCTGTCGGTCGCCAGCCTCGACCACGCGATGTGGTGGCACCGGGACGTCCGGGTGGACGAGTGGCTGCTGTTCGACCAGGACAGCCCGACCGCCCAGGGCGGCCGGGGGCTCGGCACCACCCGGGTGTTCAGCGAGCAGGGTGTGCTGGTCGCGACCATCGCGCAGGAGGGCATGGTCCGGGTGCCCGCCTGAGACCGGAGCACCGTCCCGCCCTCCGCTGGCGGGGGCGCAGGGCCCGGTGCACAGTGTCCCGGTGGTGAGGCTGCGACGGGTCCGGATCGACTCCCCCGGGTGGACCCGGCGGCGCGCAGGCCGCGGGTTCTGGTACCTGGACGTCGACGCGACCCGCATCAGCGACCCCGTGCACCTCGACCGGATCACGGCGCTCGCCATCCCCCCTGCGTGGCGGGACGTCTGGATCAGCCCGTGGCCGAACGGGCACATCCAGGCGGCCGGCCTCGACGACGCCCGGCGGCGGCAGTACCTGTACCACGAGCAGTGGCGCCGGCGCCGTGACCGCCTCAAGCACGACCACGTGCTGGACGTCGCCCGCCGGCTGCCGGCGGCCCGCCGGTCGGTCCGCCGGGACACGGCGCTCGACGGCTTCCCCCGGGCGAAGGCCCTCGCGCTGGCGTTCCGGCTGCTCGACCTGGCGTACTTCCGCGCCGGCGGCGAGGGCTACGCGCAGCGCAACGGCTCCTACGGCCTCGCCACGCTGCGCCGGGAGCACGTGCAGGTGCTCCACGACCCGGCGGGCGCCCCGACGGCCGTCCGGTTCTGCTACCCCGCGAAGTCGGGCCAGGTGCGCGACGTCGTCGTCGAGGACGCCCAGGTGGCGGAGCTCGTCGGGACGCTCCTGCGGCGGCGCGGCGGCGGGTCGGAGCTGCTCGCCTGGCGGGACGAGACCGGCTGGCACGACATCACCAGCGCCGAGGTCGGCGCCGACGTCAAGAACCGGCTGGGCCCGGACGCCAGTCCGAAGGACTTCCGCACGTGGCACGCGACCGTGCTGGCGGCGCGCGGTCTCGCGGCGGCCGGACCCGCCCCCGCGTCCGAGCGGGGGCGGAGGCGGGTCGTCGCGCAGGTGGTCACGGACGTCTCGGCCGAGCTCGGCAACACGCCGGCGGTGTGCCGCGCGTCCTACATCGACCCGCGCGTCGTGGACCTGTGGGAGCACGGCACCACGATCCGGCCCACCCGCTCGCAGGCGGTCGGCGAGAAGGAGACGCTGGCGCTGCTGCGAGCCTGAGCCACCCGCTCAGGCGGTGACGACCGCGAGCGCGAAGCCGTCCCAGCCCTTGCCCCCCACGGTCTGCAGCGCGGTCGCCTCGAGCCGCGGGTGCGCGGCGAGGGCGCCCAGGACGGCGCGGGAGCCCTGCACGCGCGGGTCGCCGGAGCCGGCGTCCGCCACCGCCCCGGCGCGCACCACGTTGTCGACGACGACCACCGTGCCCGGACGGGACAGCGCCACCGCGAGCTCCAGGTACCGGGTGTTGCCCGGCTTGTCCGCGTCGACGAACACCAGGTCGTACGGCTCGGTGCCCGCGTCCACCAGGGCGCGGGCGGTCTCGGCGGCCGGGCCCTCGTGCACGTCCACCCGGTGCGCCACACCGGCGCGGGTGAGGTTCTCCCGCGCGACGGCGGCGTGCACGGGGTCGAGCTCGAGCGTCGTGACGTGCCCCTCCGGTCCCACGGCCCGGGCGAACCACAGGGCGCTGTACCCCGCGAGCGTGCCGAACTCCAGCACGCGGCGCGCGCCCGACAGGGTGCACAGCAGCGCGAGGAGCTTGCCCTGCAGCGGCGACACCTCGATCGCCGGCAGGCCCGCGGCCCGCCCGGCCTCCCGCGCCGCGACGAGGTCCGGGTCCTCGTCGACCAAGGTCCCGGTCAGGTACGCGTCCACCGCCGCCCAGTCGGCCATCCCTCATGATGGCACCACGGCGGACCTGAGCCACCCGGCGGGCACCGGCGCCCGGATCTGCCCGGATGCGCCGCACCTCGGCGCGACGCACACTGCGACCGTGCCCCACGACGACACCAACGCCCCCACCCGCACCGGGCCGACGGGCTCCGGCCCGACCGGCGAGGACCTGCTGCCGGAACCTGTCGCGGCGAGCCTCACGGGCCTCGTCCCGGGCGTCGGCGACGACGGCCGCCCGCGCGAGGACGCGCCCCTTGTCGCCGTCACCGGGGTCACCGGGTACGTCGGCGGCCGCCTGGTCCCCGAGCTGCTGGCCGCCGGGTACCGGGTGCGCGCCGTCGCCCGACGACCCGAGCGGCTGCGCGGGCGCCCCTGGTACGACGCGGTCGAGATCGCGCAGGCCGACGCGTCCGACCCCGGCCAGATCCGCGCCGCGCTCGACGGCGTGGACGTGGCGTACTACCTCATCCACTCGCTCGGCACGGGACGGCGGTTCGAGCAGCGCGACCGGTCGACGGCCCTCACCTTCGGCCGCGCGGTGCGCGAGGCCGGCGTCGGCCGGATCGTGTACCTCGGCGGGCTCGCCCCCGACGTCGAGGACCTGTCGCCGCACCTGGCCTCCCGCACCGAGGTCGGGGAGATCCTCCTGGCCTCGGGCGTGCCGACGACCGTGCTGCGCGCCGCCGTCATCCTCGGGTCGGGCTCCGCGTCGTTCGAGATGATGCGCTACCTCACCGAGCGCCTCCCCGCGATGACCGTGCCGCGCTGGGTGGAGAACCGCATCCAGCCGATCGCGGTACGCGACGTGCTGCGCTACCTCGTGGGCTCCGCGTCGATGCCGCCCGAGGTGAACCGGGCGTTCGACATCGGGGGGTCGGAGGTCCTCACGTACCGCGACATGATGCAGGGCTACGCCGAGGCGGCCGGGCTGCCGCGGCGGATCATCGTCGGCGTCGGCCTGCTGACCCCGCGGCTGTCGAGCCTGTGGGTCGGGCTGGTGACGCCCGTGCCGTCCGGGATCGCGCGGCCGCTCGTGGAGTCCCTCGTGCACGAGGTGGTGTGCCGTGAGCACGACATCGCCGAGCACGTCCCCGACCCGCCCGGCGGGCTGATCGGCTTCGAGCGTGCGGTGCGGCTCGCGCTCACCCGGATCCGCGAGGCCGACGTGACGACCCGGTGGTCGTCCGCCGGGATCCCCGGCGTGCCGAGCGACCCGCTGCCCTCGGACCCGGACTGGGCCGGCGGCTCGCTCTACGTGGACGAGCGGCGCACGACCGTGGACGCCTCCCCGGCGGCGCTGTGGCGGGTGCTGGAGGCGGTCGGCGGCGAGCGGGGCTGGTACTCGTGGACGCTCGCGTGGCGGGTGCGGGGGCTGCTGGACCGGGTGGTCGGCGGGCCCGGTCTGCGGCGGGGCCGGCGGGACCCCGGCCGGCTCGTCGTGGACGACGCGGTCGACTTCTGGCGCGTGGAGGACGTCCAGCCGGGCCGGCTGCTGCGGCTGCGCGCCGAGATGCGGCTGCCCGGGCTCGCGTGGCTGGAGCTGCGGGTCGAGCCGGAGGACGACGGCACCGACCCCGCCGACACCGCGCGCTGGACCACGCCGCCCGTGACGTTCGCGCAGCGCGCCGTGTTCCACCCCCACGGCCTGCTCGGGCAGCTCTACTGGTGGTCGGTGTACCCGTTCCACGGTGTCGTGTTCGGGGGCATGCAGCGGAACATCGCGCGGGCGGCGGAGACCGCGGAGCGGGCTCGCCGGGACCGGTGACGGGCGGAGGTCGGCGGCGTCAGCGACTGCGGCGCCGGAACGCCGGCGGCGCCTCCACGTACGGCGACCACGCGGCGCGCTCCGCCTCCCCGATCCGGCGGGGTGCGCCGGTCGCGGCGTCCACGAGCACGAGCGTCGTCACCGCGCGGGCGTACGGCCCGTCCGGGTCCGCCGTCCCGTCGGCGGCCGGCGCGGCGTCGTGCAGCTCGTAGCAGACGTCGATGCTCGCGCCCCCGAGGTGACCGATCCACATGTCCACGACGACGGGTGTCCGCCGGTACCCGACCGGGCGGAGGTACTCGACCTCCTGACGGGCGACCAGCGTGAACGTCTGCGCGCCCGGTCCCGCGTCGAGCACGGCGGTCGGCCACACCGGCCGGTCGGCCGCACCGGAAGGACCCGCCTCGGCGGGGTGCGCCCAGAACGCCTCGATGCGCGCCTCCTCGAGCAGGCGCAGCAGCTCCACGTTGTTCACGTGCCCGTAGGCATCCATGTCGGACCACCGCAGCTGGACCGGCACCTGCAGCCTCGTCATACGTCCTCCGTCCGTCCCCCGGGCCCGCCGCGCGGCGGGCCGTCCAGCATCCTGCACCCGCGGGCGGCACGGCGCGCACCGGCGGCGCGGCGCGGCGTGTCCGCGCGGCGGTGCCGGTGCGTGTCGGCGGGCGCGGCGTGTGCGCGAGGACGCCGGCGCGTGTCGGCGGGCGCGGCGGTGCGTGTCGGCGCGGCCTGCCCGCGGCGGCGGTGCGTGTCGGCGGGGGCGGCGGTGCGTGTCGGCGGGGGCGGCGATGCGTGTCGGCGCGGCCTGCCCGCGGCGGCGGTGCGTGTCGGAAGTGCGCGTCAGCGTGACCGGCCCGCGGCCACCCGCGCCTGCGTGCGGCACGCGTCCAGGTCGTCCAGCACGGCGGCCGCAGGCCCGGTGACGCGGTCGCGGGCCACCTCCGCCACGGCGCCGAGCAGACGCGCGCGCACCGCTCGCGCGCGGCGTCGGGCCATCAACCGGGCGAGCGCCCCGGCGAGCAGCGCGAGGGCGATGCCCACGAGGAGGCCGCCACCGAGCAGGGCCGTGGGCACGGGCAGCGGTCCCCACTGCGGCGTGCGGGGCTCGGGCAGCCGCAGGTAGGCCAGGCCGGCCAGCACCCCGAGCCAGAGCGCCCCGGCGGCGGCGGCCGCCAGCAGCACGGTCTGCACCACGTTCGTCGCCCTCGCCCACCAGGGCACCCGGTCCGGCAGCAGCGGGGTCGACGACACCGCGACGTCGAGCGGGTCGGCGAGGTCCGGGTCACCGACCGACGACCGCACGGCGAGCGCCCACGCGTCGGGCACGCCTGCCGTGGCGGCGTCGAGCGACCGCCGCACCGCGGTGGCGGCCGCCGCCCGGGTGGCGGGGCCGGGTGCGGGCAGCGAGGTGCGCCCGGTCGGAGCGGCAGCACCCGCACCAGCGGCTCCCGGTCCGGCGGAACCCGGTCCGGCGGAACCCGCGCCGGCGGAACCCGCGCCGAGGTGGAGCCGCCGCAGCGGGTCGGGGCGCAGGCGCTGGAGCCACCGCACCGGCGGCCAGCCGGCCGCCGCGGTCGCGCGCCGCACCGCAGAACGCCGTGTCGCCTCGACGACGACCGGCACGCCGGCGGCGTCGGCCAGCGCCGCGACGAGATCCGGCGGCGGGGCGGCACGGTCCGTCCTCCCCGACGCCGTCGGGGTGCCGCGCGACGGCAGCAGGCGCTGCCGCGCGGAGCCGGTGGCGTCACCGCATGCCTCGAGCACGCGCAGCGCCACGACCTCGACGTCCGCGGTGAGGCGCCGCGTCGCGGCCTCCCGGCGCTCCGCGGCCTCGTCGAGCAGCGCGCCGAGGCGGTCGAGGCCCAGACCCGTCCGCGCCGAGACGGCCAGCACGCGGGCACCCGCCGGACCGTCCAGCGCCGTCAGCCGTCGCAGGTCGGCGAGCACGGCGTCCACCTCGGCGGCCGAGAGCCGGTCGGCCTGGTTGAGCGCCAGCACCAGGACGTCGGCGTGCCGGGCCAGCGGGCGCAGGTAGCGCTCGTGCAGCGCGGCGTCGGCGTACTTCTGCGGGTCCACCACCCAGACGAGCAGGTCGACGCGGTCGACGAGGTGCTCGGCGCGCAGCCGGTGCTCGGCCACCACCGAGTCGTGGTCGGGCAGGTCGAGCAGCACCAGCCCCGCGCCGCGGCGCGGACGACCGCCCGCCAGCTCGTGCCGTCGCCGCACGCCCAACCAGTCGAGCAGCGGGCCCGCACCCGGTCCCCGCACCACGGCCAGCGCCTCCGAGGTGGTCGGCCGCTGCACGCCCGTGCGCGCGACCTCCTCACCGGCCAGCGCGTTCAGCAGCGAGGACTTGCCCGACCCGGTCGCCCCGGCGAGCGCCACCACCGTGTGCTCCGCCGACAGCGCGGCCCGCTCCCCCGCACGCGCCACGACGGCGCGCCCCGCGTCGACCACCTCGCGCGGCAACCGGCCCTCACCCGCCGTCAGCGCACGGTCGAGCGCGGCCACCCGCTCGGCCGGCGTCGCGCTCACCCCGCACCCCCGCGTCCGAGCAGCCGGCGCCAGAAGCCCGGCCGCGCCTGGCCGGAGGCACCGCCGGGGCCATCCGGGTGCCGCGCGGGCGCACCGCCCGCGAGACCGCCGCGCCCGCGCGCGGTCGCCGCCGCGCGCCAGGCGGAGGCGCCGCGCAGCTCCACCCGGTCCGCACCGGGGGCTGAGCCGCGCGAGGAGCGCCCGGGAGAGCGGCGTCGTCGTCCACCCTCGGCGCGGGTCGCCCCGGCGCGGGTTGCCCCGGCGCGGGTGGCTCCGGCGTGGGCGGCCCCGGGACGCGCCGCCGGGACGCCTCCTGCAGCGCGAGGCCGGCGGCGCGCAGGCCGTCGCCGGACGAGGTCCCCAACGCGTCGAGCTGTGCCGTGAACCGCTCCGCCTCCGCCTCCAGCAGCCGCGACACCCGCGTGTCCAGGCGCTCGCGGGCCGCGACCGTGAGGCGGCGCACCGCGTCGTCGCCGAAGACCGCCTCCAGCAGCCGCTGGGCGACCAGGGCCGTGCCGCCGGCGATGCCGACCTCGACGCCCGTCAGCCCGCCCGTGGACGCGAACACCACCACCATGAGGCTCACGCCGAGGGCGTTCAGCCCGAAGGACAGCGCCCGCGCGGCCCCGCGCCGGCGCTCGCCCTGCTCGCGCACCAGGTCGAGCACGTCGCCCTGCCACGCGCGGACCTCGGCGTCGACCGCGGCCCGCAGCGACGCCGACGACCGCGACAGCCCGAGGTCGGGCAGCAGCGCCTCGCCCGCGGGGTCACCGCGCCAGGCCGCGTGGGTGCGCTCCGCGGCCCCGTCCGCCGCGTCGAGCACGACGGCGGCCAGCCCGTGCGCGATCGCCTGCTCGACCGGCGGCACCGGCGCCGGCCGCCCGCGCAGGAAGCCCGACACCGCGTCCCGCACCCGGCCGACCCGGCGCTCCACGGCACGCAGCAGGTCGCCCGTGCCGACGAGCTCCTGCCAGCGCGCCAGCACCTCCCCGCGCAGCAAGGCGCCGTCGGACGTCGCCGCGGCGACCTGCCGCCGGGCCTCGCCGTACGCGCGGGTCACGGACTCGCGGAGCCTCGCCGAGGCGCCGACCTGGGCGTCCGCGGCGTCCGCCAGAGCCAGGGCGCGGCGCACGAGCTCCGCGACCGCCCCGTCCCGCGTCGCCCGCGCAACCTCCTGCCGGGCGCCCACGTCGCCGCCGAGATCCGACAGCCACGCAGCGAGCTCCCCCACCGCGTCCTCGGGCAGCAGGCCGTCCGCGTCGAGCCCCTCCGGCAGCGCGAACGACGGCGCGTCCGCCAGTCCGTGCTCGTCGAGCATCCGGCGCAGGTCCGCCACCGCGGCCTCGGCCCCCGGATCCACCCGGTCGACGACGAGCGCGACCACGGCGTGCCGGGCGGCGGCGTCGTGCAGCAGCTCCCACGGCACCGCGTCGGCGTACCGCGCGGCGGTGGTGACGAACAGCCAGAGGTCCGCAGCCGCGAGCAGCTGCGCGGCCAGCGCCCGGTTCGCCGCCTCGACGGAGTCCACGTCCGGCGCGTCGAGCAGCGCCAGCCCGCGAGGCAGCGCCTCGCTCGGCACGAGGCGCACCGCCGGTGCGGGCGGTCGGTCCGTCGGTGGGGTCTCCCGGGGCTCTGCGACGGGGACCGTCGGCGCCGACGCTGTCACGCGCGCCAACCCGGGCAGCACCCGGTCACCCGAGAACCACGCCCCGTCCAGCGGGTGGTGCACCAGCACGGGCGCGCGCGTCGTCGGTCGCAGCACCCCGGGGTCGGTCACGGTGACGCCGAGCAGGGAGTTCACGAGCGTCGACTTGCCCGCGCCGGTGGAGCCGCCGACGACGACGAGCAGCGGCGCCGCCGCCGACCGCAGACGCGGCAGCAGGTAGTCGTCGACCTGACGGGCCGCCGCCTCCCGGACCGCGCGCGCCTGCACGGCGCCGGGGACCTCCAGCGGCAGCGCGAGCTCGCGGAGCCGGAGGTGCACCTGCTCGACCGGCCCGAGGAGCGCCGCGTCGGCGCCGTCGGCGGGGGGCGCAGGGGCGGGCGCACCGCCCGCGGGGTCGGCGGCGTCCTGGGGCAGGTCGGCCATGGGGCCAGTGTGCCCGCCGACGGGCGTCCGCGCCGGTCAGCGCCGCACGCCCGCGCGGCGCCACTCCCAGCGTTCCCGTTCGGAGTCTCCGAGCGTGCTCGGAGGGGCCCGCGTGCTCTCGGAGGTCTCCGCGGACCACCTCGATGGCGCGCGCACCTCTCCGAGTGCGTTCGGAGCCTCCGAACGTGCACCGGGGCGGCAGGTGGAGTCGCTCGCGCCGCTGGTGCACGGGAGCGGTGCACGGGACGGGTGCACGCGAGCGGTGCACGCGAGCGGTGCACGGGAGCGGTGCACACGGACGCGCCGCCGCCCCGTGGGGGGGGCGACGGCGCGTGCGCGTCGGGGGTGGGCCGAGCCGCGGAGGGTCCTCCGGTCAGTCGCGCGTGAGCTTGCGGTACGTCACGCGGTGCGGGCGCGCGGCGTCGGCGCCGAGCCGGCTGACCTTGTTCTCCTCGTAGGCCGCGAAGTTGCCCTCGAACCAGTACCAGCTCGCCGGGTCCTCCTCGGTGCCCTCGTAGGCGAGGATGTGCGTCGCGACCCGGTCGAGGAACCAGCGGTCGTGGGAGACCACGACGGCGCAGCCGGGGAACTCGAGCAGGGCGTTCTCCAGGGAGCCGAGGGTCTCGACGTCGAGGTCGTTGGTCGGCTCGTCGAGCAGCAGCAGGTTGCCGCCCTGCTTGAGGGTGAGCGCGAGGTTCAGGCGGTTGCGCTCACCACCGGACAGCACGCCGGCGGGCTTCTGCTGGTCCGGTCCCTTGAACCCGAAGGACGCGACGTACGCGCGGGACGGCATCTCGACGTTGCCGACCTTGATGAAGTCCAGACCGTCGGAGACGACCTCCCACAGGGTCTTCTTCGGGTCGATGCCGCCGCGCGACTGGTCGACGTAGGACACGGAGACGGTCTCGCCGACCTTGAGCGTGCCTCCGTCGAGAGGCTCGAGGCCGACGATGGTCTTGAAGAGCGTCGTCTTGCCGACGCCGTTCGGGCCGATGACGCCGACGATGCCGTTGCGGGGCAGGGTGAAGCTCAGGCCGTCGATGAGCACGCGGTCGCCGAAGCCCTTGCGCAGGTCCGTGGCCTCGAGGACGACGTTGCCCAGGCGCGGGCCCGGCGGGATCTGGATCTCCTCGAAGTCCAGCTTGCGGGTGCGGTCGGCCTCGGCCGCCATCTCCTCGTAGCGCGCCAGACGTGCCTTGGACTTCGCCTGACGACCCTTCGCGGACTGCCGGACCCACTCGAGCTCGTCCTTGAGGCGCTTCGCGAGCTTCGCGTCCTTCTTGCCCTGCACCTCCAGGCGCGCCTGCTTCTTCTCCAGGTAGGTGGAGTAGTTGCCCTCGTACGGGTAGAGGCGACCCCGGTCGACCTCGCAGATCCACTCCGCCACGTGGTCGAGGAAGTACCGGTCGTGGGTGACCGCGAGCACGGCGCCCGGGTAGGACGCGAGGTGCTGCTCGAGCCACAGCACGCTCTCGGCGTCCAGGTGGTTGGTCGGCTCGTCCAGCAGCAGCAGGTCGGGCTTCTCGAGCAGCAGCTTGCACAGGGCGACGCGACGACGCTCACCGCCCGACAGCACCTTGACGTCCGCGTCCGGCGGCGGGCAGCGCAGCGCGTCCATCGCCTGCTCGAGCTGGGCGTCGAGGTCCCAGGCGTCGGCGGCGTCGATCGCCTCCTGTAGCTGTCCCATCTCGGCGAGCAGCGCGTCGAAGTCCGCGTCGGGCTCGGCCATCAGGGCGGAGATCTCGTTGAACCGGTCGATCTTGCCCTTGATCTCGGCGACGCCCTCCTCGACGTTGCCGAGCACGGTCTTCTCGTCGTTCAGCGGCGGCTCCTGCTGCAGGATGCCGACCGTGTAGCCGGGGCTGAGCCGCGCCTCCCCGTTCGACGGCTGGTCGAGACCGGCCATGATCTTGAGGATCGTCGACTTGCCCGCGCCGTTCGGCCCGACGACGCCGATCTTGGCGCCGGGCAGGAAGTTCAGCGAGACGTCGTCGAGGATGACCTTGTCGCCGTGCGCCTTGCGCGCCTTGTACATGCTGTAGATGAACTCAGCCACTGGCTTCTCGTCCGCCTCGGTGCTCGTCGGTGATCGGGGTGCGCGTCGGGTCCGCCGGGCGGGCGGACGGGCTGGGGCCGGGCGACGTCGCGGTCACCCAGCCTAGGCGATCGGCGTGCCCGGGACACCGCCCGGGCGACCTCTCGCCCACCCGCCCGTCCCGCCACGGCCCACCCGGCGGGCGCGCGGGCGCACCCTCACGCGGGCGCGGGCGCCGCGCGGGCGTCGTCGGCCGTCTCGTCCTCCAGCACGACGGCACCGCTCACGTCCACGGGCCCCGCTCCCCGGGCTACGGCACCGGCGTGCTCCCCGTCGGTCCGGTCGGCCGCCCCGCCCGCCGCGTCGCCGGGCCCGCCGCGCTGCTCGTGCACCGTGCGCGCGAACCGGGTCGTCCCCCGCGTGAGGTCGTGGCCGACCGTGTCCGCCGTGAGCTCGGCCGTCGTGCGCGTGTGCCCGTCGGGGGCGACCCAGTCGACCAGCCGTACCCGCCCGGTCACGACCACGGGGTCCCCGCGGCGGATGCTCGCCGCGACGTTCTGGGCGAGGTCGCGGAACGCCTTGACCGTGAACCAGCTCGTCGCGGCGTCCACGTACGCGTCCCGCTCCCGGTCGTACAGCCGCGGCGTGCTGCCGAGCCGGAACTTGGTGAACGGCACCTGGCCGTCCTCACCGAGGTAGAGGGTGGGCTCGTTGCCCACCCAGCCGACCACCGTCAGGCTGAGCTCGTTGACCGCCATGCGTCCTCCTCGTGCGTGGCCGGCGCCCCTGTCGGGCCGGCCGTGGACGCACCGTCCCGCGGGGCGCACCCCCGTTGCCGGGCTCCGACCCGTCGCCTGGGGACCCGCTCCGCCGACACGCGCTGTGGAGGACTCGGCCGCCGCACGAGGCGAAGCGGTCCGCGTCGGGACCGGCGCGCGGATCAGCTGCCCCGCGCCCCCGCGAGCAGCTCCCGCACCCGACGGTGGTCCGCCAGCACCGCCCGGGTCGGGTCCGCGAGGCAGCGCCCGGCCACGGCCTCGAGCGCCGTCCGGCCGTCCCGGCGCACCGCCTCGGCCCGCCGCAGGGCCGCCGACCGGCGCGCCCGGACGGCCAGGACGCCGCACAGCACGGCGAGCAGGGCGAGCACGGCGGCGGCCGGCCAAGCCGGCCGCAGGGCGTCGTCCACCCCGCCGGTGCCGAGAGCCAACCCGGTACCCACGGCGGCGGAGGCGACCGCCGACACCGCGAGCACGAACGTCAGCACGGACAGCACCGCCGCACGCGCGGACCGGCGGGCGACGACCGCCACGCGGGACAGCGCGTCGTCCGCGGCCGCCCGGATCTCGTCGGTGCCGGCCAGGCTCGTCCGCACCGCGTCCGCCCACCGTCGCGGGAGCCGGGCGGTCACGGCGTCGGCCCACTGGGCGCGGGCCAGGGAGACGGTGCCGGGCTGCACCGCGACGAACGCCGGCACCGGGTCCTCGCTGCCGCGCACGACGGCGGCGACCGCGTCCGCGATGGCCGGCAGACCGGCCGCCTGCGCGAGCGTCAGGGCCACCGGGGTGACGTCCAGGTCCGCCTCCGGCGGCTCGGCCGACCCGACCTCGGCGGACACGAGCTGCGCGGCGTCGGCGACCTCAGCGGATCCACGACGTGCCGCGAGGCTCTGGCGGGAGACCACGTCGGCCAGGGTGTCCCGCATCTCCGCGACCCCCTCGCCGGTGCGGGCCGATGCCGTCCGTACCGGCACGTCGGTGAGCCCGTCCTCGACGAGCAGCCGCCGCAGGTCGCGCACGAGGGACTCGCGCTGGTCCGCGGGGACCGTGTCCACCTGGTTGAGCACGACCACCATCGCGCCCTCGTGGCCGACGAGCCGGCGCAAGTACCCCGAGTGCAGCGCGTCATCGGCGTACTTCTGCGGGTCGACCACCCACACCAACAGGTCCGCCATCGGCAGCAGCCGGTCCACCGCCGCCCGGTGGGCCGGCTCGATCGAGTCGTGGTCGGGCAGGTCGAGCAGGACCAGTCCGCGCAGCGGCGCCTCCGTGTCGCCGTCCAGGGCGCTCTCCCGCTCGATGCGCCGGTCGGCCTCGACCTCCAGCCAGTCGAGCAGCGCCTCGCCCCCGGCACCCCACACGCACGCCGCGGCCTGCGCCGTCGTCGGCCGGCGGACCCCCACCTCCGCGAAGTCCAGCCCGCAGATCGCGTTGAAGAGGCTGGACTTGCCGGACCCGGTCCCACCGAGGAGCGCGACCACCGTGTGGTCGACCCCGAGCGCGAGCCGCGCGCGCACCTGGTCGCCGATGACGCGTGCCCGGGACGCCGTCCGTGCGTCGACGCGGTCGCCCGCCACCGCGAGCGCCTCGTCGAGCTGCGCGAGCCGTCGCCCCAGGGCGGCCGTCTCGGTGCCCGCCGCGGGCGCCGCCGCAGCGGGGGCCCCGTCCGGCGGCGGCGTCGCGGCGCTCATGTCAGCCCCTTGACGACGGCGAGACGCAACCGCAGCAGCGACGCCGCGTCGGGCCGCAGCTCCGGGCGGTCCAGCACGGCCGCGGCCGCGTCACGCTCGCGGTGCGCCTGCGCGGCGGCCTGGTCGGCGAGCCGGTCGCGCAGCACGCGGACGGCGGCGTCCCCGCGGTCACCGAGGAGACCGCGGAGCATGCGGTCGGCGGCGTCGAGCCCCGCAGCCGCCGCGAGCGCCAGCGCGGCCAGGCCCTCGTCGCCGAGCGCGCGCCGGCCGGCGGCCACCCGCCGGTCCGCCCGGACGGCCGCGCGGCGTCCGGAGCGGTCCACCGGTGCGGGACGCGCACGCCCGAGCTCGTCCTCCAGCACCTCGACGGCGGAGGCGACCCACTCCCGGGCGGCACGCTCGACCTCGCGCGGCCGGTCCGCGGCCCGGTCGGACGCCGACCACTCCCGGGCGGCCGAGCGCGCCCCGTCGGGTCCCGTCGCCAGCGCGTCGCGCAGGGTCCGCTCCGTCGCGGCGCCGACGGCGGCGAGCGTCGCGGACGCCGACGAGACGAGGTCCTGCACGAGCGGCAGCACGGCGGTCGCGCGGTCCTTCCCGGCGCGGCGGGACCGGTCGACCCGGCCGGAGGGGCGCACCGCACCCGCGAGCGGTGCACCGGGTGCCGTGAGCTCGACCCACCGTGCCTGAGCGCTGCCCTGGGACACCGCCCCGCTCGCCACCGTGCGTCGGGCTTCCTCGGCCGGCCCGCGGACCGCGTCGTCCAGCGCCGCACGGATCGCGGTGGCGGCCTCGGCCTGCCGCTCGACCGCGTCGGCGAGCTCGTCGACCCAGGGGCGCAGCGCCGCGAGCGAGCCGCGCAGCGTCCGCGCCACGACGGTCCTCGCCCGGTCGGGTCCGGCGAGCATCGTGAGCCACCGCTTCACGGGCGCGACGCGCGCCGGCTCGAGCAGTCCCTCGTGCGGGCCGAGGTCCGGCACCACGAACAGCGGCGATCCCTGCATCCCGTGCGCGCGGAGCCGTTCCAGCAGGTCACCCCGCACGGTGGGCAGGGACGCGGGGTCGACCCGGTTGAGCACCATCGCCACGGACGCCCCGCGCGCGGTCGCCTCGCCGAGCACCCGCCACGGGAGCGCGTCGCCGTACCGCGCGGCCGTCGTGACGAACAGCCACAGGTCCGCGGCCTCCAGGAGCCGCTGGGCGGAGCGACGGTTGCTCTCCAGCACCGAGTCGAGGTCCGGGGCGTCCATGAGCGCGATGCCCCGCGGTACCTGCTCGGAGGCCACGACGTCGACGGCGTCGGTCACCGGGTGCTCGCGCACCAGCTCGGCGTCGTCCGGGTGGTGCACCAGCACCGGCCGGCGCGTGGTCGGCCGCAGCACGCCAGCGGCGCTCACCTCGGCGCCCACCAGGGAGTTGACCAGCGTCGACTTGCCCGCACCCGTGGACCCGGCGACGACGACGACGGCCGGCGCCGACAGCTGCCGGAGCCGCGGCACCAGGTGGTCGGCGAGCTGGTCCACGAGGCGGGTGCACGACGCGCGCGCCTGCTCCGCCCCCGGCACGTCGAGCGGGAAGTCCGTCGCCCGCGTGTCCCGCAGCAGGTCCGTCACGGCGTCGAGCAGCGACGTGGCGGCGAGCGGCCGGTCGAGGACGTCCCCCGCGGCCGAGCTCCCCGCCTCTGCGTGCACGGCCACATCCTCGCCCGTGACCGGGCACCGGCCAAACCCCCGCGCCGCGCGACCTGCGATTCCATGGGGCAGACGGCCCCGGGGCGGCAGGCCCGGGGCGCGTAGGCTGGTGCGCCGGACGGGCGCCCGCCGGCGGGCCGTCCCCCGCCTCCATAGCTCAATGGATAGAGCAACGGCCTTCTAATCCGTCGGTTGCAGGTTCGAGTCCTGCTGGGGGCACCGCACCTGACGTCACGGACCCGGGGTCGTGTACCTGCCCGGCTTGCACCCGACCCCTGCCGCGGTGTCCACGACCCCCGATCCCGACGCACAGCACCCCCGACCTCGACCGCGGGCCGCTTCCGGCCGGTGGCGCGCGCGTAGGTTCGGACCCCGCCCGCTGCCGGCGAGGTGCGGGATCGGACCCCGGAGGGCGGACGTGGCACGACGCACGCAGGTCGCCCTGGTCGACGACCTGGACGGCTCTCCCGCGACGTCGAGCCACGTGCTGGCGCTCGACGGGCACGTCGTCGAGCTGGACCTGTCCCCCGCGAACGCGGCCCGGCTCGCCGCAGCCGTGGCACCGTTCCTCGAGGCCGGCCGGACCTCGCGTCGGCCCCGCACGGCAGCCCCGCTGCGGGAGGCGTCGGTGATCCGCACGTGGGCGGCGCGTCAGGGCATGGCCGTCACGGCCACGGGCCGCATCCCGCACGAGGTGCTGCGCGCCTACGTCGAGGCGCAGGCCCGCACGGGCGGCACGGGCGGCACAGGAGGAGACGGCGCGGACCGCCCGGGTCCCGCCACCGCCACCGCCGACCCCGCCCGCTGACGCACCGCGCCCGTCACCGCCACGGGTACGGTGCCGGCCCCACCCCGAGCCGCCGCACCAGCAGGTCCAGCCGCGACAGCGCGCGGGCGTGCACCGCGGTGCCCGGCCGGGTGCACGCGACCAGCCGCTCCCAGCCCTGCCAGTCGTCCGCCCCGTCGTCGCGGTCGAGCCAGCCCTGGAGGGCGACGGGGTCGTCGCCGCCGAGCACGGCGCCGCGGACGTCGGCCGCGAGCGCGTCGCGCACCCGCTCGACCCCCGGCGCCCGGGACCGGGGCAGCACCGGCCCGGGGTACTGGTCGAGCGCCTGCCGCACGCGACCGGACGCGAGCGTCTCCCGCACGGCCGCGACGTCGGAGTCGAGCGGCGCGGCGAGGCGGTACGGCCGGGAGTGCGCGACCAGCGGCCCCGCGACGCGCCGCAGCCGTGAGACCTCCGCGCGGACGGCCACGTCGGACATCGCGTCGGGATGCAGCAGCACCGCCAGCTCGTCGGCGTGCAGGCCGTGCGGGTGCTCGCCCAGCAGGAGCAGCAGCTCGGCGTGCCGCAGCGACAGCGTGCGCGGGGCGCCGTCGGACCCGACGAGCACGCCCGACCCGGGGCGCAGCACCTCGAGCCGCATCCGACCGGCGGCGACGGGACGGTCCCGCGCGAGGCTGCGCGCCCGCAGGTCGGCCTCCACCGCGACGGCCGTGGCGCGGACGAGGGAGCCCATGAGCACCGACGCGGCCTGCTCGCGGCCGGTGACGTCGAGCGCACCGAGCACCCGCCCGTCCGGTCCTGTCAGCACCGCGGCGGTGCAGCTCCACGGCTGGACGGCCCGCGTGAAGTGCTCGGCGGCGCGCACCTGCACGTCGTGGCCGGTCGCCAGCGCGGTCCCGGGGGCGTTCGTACCGACGTGCTGCTCGTCCCAGGCGGCGCCCTCGACGAACCCGACCTCCTCGACCGCCCGCCGGACGCGCGCGTCGCCCGCGACCCACAGCAGGCGGCCGTCGGCGTCGGTGAGCGCGACCACGAACCCCTCCCCGACGGCCGCGTCGAGCAGCAGGCCCCGCACCAGGGGCAGGGCGTGGCGCAGCGGGTGCTCGTCGCGGTACGCCCGCAGGTCGGCCTCCGAGAGGGTCACCGGCGGCGCGGGCCGCTCCGGGTCGACGCCGCTGCGCAGGCTCCGCAGCCACGAGTCGGCGACGAGCGGGCGGACGCCCGCGACGCGCACCCCGGTGTGCAGGAAGCGCTCGTGGGCGACACGGGTGCGCGCGAGCGCCGACGGCTCGTCGGTCCGCACGGCCCACCCCCTCGACGTCGTCGTCGCGCCGCCAGTCTGACCCGGCCGGCCCCCGGCGCGCCAGAGGTCAGCCCCCTCCCGGCACCGGCGCCGCGCCCGTCCGCCCCGGCCCGCGCACGAGCAGCTCCGGCGGCTCCTCGCCCGCCGACGTCGCGCGCCACTCCTCGTCGGTGAGCAGCCGCGACCGGATGAGGAACCGCACCCCCTCGGGCGCCTCCAGCGAGAAGCCGGCGCCGCGCCCGGTCACCACGTCGATCGTCAGGTGCGTGTGGCGCCAGTACGCGAACTGCGCGCGGCTCATCCACACCGGCACCGTGAAGCCGTCCACCCGCAGGTCGCCCAGGTGGACGTCCGCGTCGCCGGTGAGCAGCTCGCCCGCGGGGTAGCACATCGGCGAGGAGCCGTCGCAGCAGCCGCCGGACTGGTGGAACATCAGGTCGCCGTGCTGGTCGTGCAGCCGGCGCAGCAGGTCCGCCGCCGCCGGGGTCAGCGCGACCCGGCCGGGCGTCTCGTCGTCGTCCACGTGCCTCCGTCCCGCCCGCCGCGCGGCCCCGCCGGGTCGGGGCGGGGCCGCGCGCGGGGTGCCGATCAGAAGAACCCGAGCTTCTGCCCGGAGTAGGACACCAGCAGGTTCTTCGTCTGCTGGTAGTGGTCGAGCATCATCTTGTGGTTCTCGCGCCCGACGCCGGAGCCCTTGTAGCCGCCGAACGCCGCCGCCGCGGGGTACGCGTGGTAGCAGTTCGTCCACACGCGGCCCGCCTCGATGTCACGGCCCGCCCGGTAGGCGATCGACCCGTCACGGGACCAGACGCCCGCGCCGAGCCCGTACAGCGTGTCGTTGGCCGTGTGGATCGCGTCCGAGTAGTCGGAGAACGACGTGACCGCCACGACCGGCCCGAAGATCTCCTCCTGGAAGATCCGCATCGAGTTCTTGCCCTCGACGATCGTCGGGGTGACGTAGTAGCCGCCCGCCAGGTCGCCGTCGAGCTCCGCGCGGGTGCCGCCGGTGAGCACCTTGGCGCCCTCGGCCTGACCGATGTCGATGTACGACAGGATCTTCTCGAGCTGGTCGTGGGAGGCCTGCGCGCCGATCATCGTCCCGGTGTCGAGCGGGTTGCCCTGCTTGACGGCCTCGGTGCGGGCGATCGCGTCGGCGAGGAACCCGTCGTAGATCGACTCCTGGATGAGCGCCCGCGACGGGCAGGTGCAGACCTCCCCCTGGTTGAGGGCGAACATCGTGAAGCCCTCGAGCGCCTTGTCGTAGTAGTCGTCCTTCGCGCGGGCGACGTCCTCGAAGAAGATGTTCGGGCTCTTGCCGCCCAGCTCCAGGGTCACCGGGATGATGTTCTGGCTGGCGTACTGCATGATCAGCCGCCCGGTGGTCGTCTCCCCAGTGAACGCGATCTTGCGGATGCGGGGGCTGGACGCGAGCGGCTTGCCGGCCTCGACGCCGAACCCGTTGACCACGTTGACGACGCCCGGCGGCAGCAGGTCGGCGATGAGCTCCATGAGCATGAGGATCGACGTGGGCGTCTGCTCGGCGGGCTTCATCACCACCGTGTTGCCGGCCGCGAGCGCCGGGGCGAGCTTCCACGTCGCCATGAGCAGCGGGAAGTTCCACGGGATGATCTGCCCGACCACGCCGAGCGGCTCGTGGAAGTGGTACGCAATCGTGTCCGCGTCGATCTCCGAGATGGACCCCTCCTGCGCGCGCACCGCGCCGGCGAAGTACCGGAAGTGGTCGACGGCCAGCGGCAAGTCCGCGGCCAGGGTCTCGCGGACCGGCTTGCCGTTCTCCCAGGACTCGGCGACCGCGAGCATCTCGAGGTTCGCCTCCATGCGGTCGGCGATCTTGTTGAGGATCACCGCGCGCTCCGTCGCCGTGGTCCGGCCCCAGGAGCGGGCGGCACCGTGCGCGGCGTCCAGCGCGCGCTCGACGTCCGCGGCGTCCCCTCGAGCCACCTCGGTGAACGTCCGGCCCGTCACCGGCGTCGGGTTCTCGAAGTAGCGTCCGGAGGCCGGGGCGACGAACTCGCCGCCGATCCAGTGGTCGTACCGCTCGCGGTAGGTGGCGGGGCTGCCGGGCTGGCCCGGTGCTGCGTAGACGGTCATGTGCACCCTCCGTGCAGGTCTGCGGCCGGGCCGGGGTGCGGCCGGGGCCGGGGGCACCGCGTCGTTGCGGTGCGCCGTGCCGCGACGGTAGGCAGGGCACGGTTGCAGCACCGTTGCAGCGCAGGTCAGCCCCGTGCGGGAACACGGGGGCGTCGTGGTGCGTCTACTCTCCGAGGACCCCCGACACCCCTGGAGCCCGCATGACGGACGACGGCCTGGCCGCGGAGATCGCCGCCGGGGAGCGCACGGACGGCCGGGCGCACCGTGCGCTGGCCCGGCTGCGCGCGCGTCTGGACGGCTCGCCGTGGCTGCGGCTGACCTACAAGGTCCTGGTCACGGTCGTGGGCGGCGGCGTGGTCGCGGTGGGGATCGCCCTGCTCGTGCTGCCGGGCCCGGGCTGGCTGGTGATCTTCCTCGGCCTGGGGATCCTCGGGACGGAGTTCCCGGCGGTGCGGCGGCTCACGGACCGGTTCAAGGCGCTGGTGCTGCGGGTGTGGCACCGCTGGCGGACCCGCCGCGCGCGTCGGGCCGCCGACACGGCCTGAGGTCGGCCGGGGGGGCGCGTCAGGAGGCGGTCGCCCTCAGGACGCGACGACGGCGTTCCCGCAGGCGCCGGACGGGTCGGCCACGGGGGTCTGCGCCTGCAGCCGGTTGTCCGGGTCGAGGGCCCCGAGGACAGCGAGCGCGATGGCGTCGAGCTGGTCGAGCTGGTCGGACGTGAGCCGGTCGACCACGAGGCGGCGCACCTCCGCGACGTGCGCCGGTGCCGTCGCGACGACCTTCGCCCAGCCGGCTTCCGTGAGGGTCGCGAGCGTGGCGCGGCGGTCCGCCGCGCTGCGGGTGCGGGTGAGGTAGCCGCGGGACTCGAGCCGCGCGGCGACGTGCGAGAGCCGGGGCAGCGTCGCGTTCGTGCCGGACGCGAGGGCGGTCATCCGCAGCGTCCGGCCCGGGGCCTCGGACAGCTTCGCGAGCACGAGGTAGTCGAAGTGCGTCAGGTCGGCGTCCCGCTGGAGCTGGTGGTCGAGCGCGGCCGGCAGCAGCTCGGCCACCGCCTCGAGCCGCATCCACGCCTGGAGCTGCCGGGCGGTCAGCCAGCGCGGGTCGTCGGACATACCCGGAGCCTACCCGAAGTGATTGACGCTTCAACTGTGGGCGACGCGCGCCACGCCGCGCGGACCAGGTTCGTCCCCCAGAAATACCGGTGACGCGACCGGCCCGGCGGTGGAACCGTAGGGGTCACCGCGGTGAGTCCCGGGACCCGGCCAGGTCCTTCCCAGCAGCACGACAGGACCACCACCATGCACCCCACCCTCACCTTCGAGCTCGTCCGAGCCGACCACCAGGCGCGCCTGGAGGCCTCCCGCCTGCGCTCCGAGCGGCTGCTCGCCGCCCGGGGGTCCAGACAGGTCGCCGAGACCCGCGGCCGCCCGCCGGAACGGCGACCCCGCCACCTCCTGCGGCGACCCGCCGCGGCGCGCTGACCAGGACGGGCGAGCCCGCCGGACCCCCGTCCGGCGGGCTCGCCCGTACCCTGGGCGGGTGAGCACCCTCAGCAACGGCAACGGCAGTGCCGACCGCATCGTGTGGATCGACTGCGAGATGACCGGGCTGGACTCCGTGTCGGACGCGCTCGTCGAGGTCGCGGCCGTCGTCACGGACTCCGAGCTCAACGTCCTCGGCGAGGGCGTCGACGTGGTCATCGCCCCGCCCCCGGAGGCGCTCGCGCAGATGGGCGACTTCGTCCGGACGATGCACACGACCTCCGGCCTGCTGGACGCGCTCGCGACCGGCACCACCCTCGCGGACGCGCAGGAGCAGGTGCTCGCGTACGTGCGCGAGTGGGTTCCGGAGCCGGGCAAGGCGCCGCTGGCCGGGAACTCCGTCGGCACCGACAAGGTGTTCCTCGACCGCGACATGCCGGAGCTCGTGGCGCACCTGCACTACCGGGTCGTCGACGTGTCGTCGATCAAGGAGCTCGCCCGCCGCTGGTACCCGCGCGTCTACTTCGCCTCGCCGCAGAAGCACGGCGGGCACCGGGCGCTGGCCGACATCCTCGAGTCGGTCGACGAGCTGCGCTACTACCGGGAGGCGCTGCTCGTGCCGCAGCCCGGCCCGGACTCCAAGGCCGCCAGGGCCGTCGCCGCCCGCATCGAGGCGACGTCCGTGGCCGCCGCTCACCGCGCCTCGACCCCCTCGTCCTGAGGACCCCGCGGGAACCGGTACACTTCTCGTCGGCCCTGCGAAACCGGGGCCGCATGGTGGCTATAGCTCAGTAGGTAGAGCACCTGGTTGTGGTCCAGGGGGTCGCGGGTTCAAGTCCCGTTAGCCACCCCACCGACGACAGCGGCGCAGTCCCCGAGGGGCTGCGCCGCTGTCGTACGTGCCGCCCGGCGACCCCGGGCCGGCCACGGCCTCAGAGCCGCCGGACGACCGCGTCGGCGAACCGCTGCACGGCCTCGGGCGCCTGCGCGAAGAAGAACGACGGCTCGATGAGCTCCAGCTCCAGGACCACAGGGTTCCCCTGGTCGTCGGGGATGAGGTCGACGCGCGTGTAGGCCAGGGGCTGCTCGACGCCCGGCACCAGAGCGGGCAGCGCGTCGACGACCCGGCGTCCCAGCGCGAGCTCCGCCTCGGAGGCCTCGCGGGGGGCCATGACCTCCTCCTTGTACAGCACGCCGTCGGTCTCCCCCTCCCGGTACGGACCCTCCAGCAGCGGCGCCTTGCGCACGGCGTGGCTGAGCTCGCCGTCGAAGTAGACGAGCGCGGTCTCCCCCACCGTGTCGACCTGCTTGAGGTACCGCTGCACCATGACGTGGCGCCCGGCGTCCAGCAGGTGCTTCACGTGCTGGATCGCCAGGGCCCGCGACGGCGTCTGGCTGGCGTCGTACCGCCCGGTGTCGCGGGAGCCGGCGCTGATGGTCGGCTTGATGACGAACTCGCCGAACGCCGGGAACCGGGTGTGGATCGCGCGGGCGTCGAAGTTGCGGGCCGGGTCCATCCAGATGGTCGGGACGATCGGCAGGCCCGCCGCCTCCATCGCGCGCTGGTAGATCTTGTCGATGTTCCAGGTCAGCACCTGGGCGGGGTTGATGAGGCGGGAGGACTGGCTGACGCGCTGCGCCCACCAGCGGAAGTCCCGCGGGCGCTCGGTGTAGTCCCAGGTGGAGCGGACGACGACGGCGTCGTACGACGACCAGTCGACGTCGGCGGCGTTCCAGACGGGCGACTCGACCTCGAGGCCGCGCTCCCGGAGCGCGGCGACCAGCGGCGCGTCATCCGGGTCGAGGTCCGGCAGGGCGGCGCAGGTGGCCAGGGCGATCCGTGTGCTCACCCTCGGCAGACTACCCACGCACCCCCGCGGACGGCTCCGGTTCGACCGTGCCGGTCGCCCGCTCCTGCGCGTCGTCCACCAGGCGGTGCAGCGCGGCGAGCAGCCCCGAGGCGTCCAGCTCCCCGGCGACACCGCCGCCGTCGGGCGCGTGCACCGGGACGCGCCCGGACGGCTCCGCGGCGAGGGCGGCGAACGCGGCGTCCAGCGGGTCGCCGAGCCGCACGGGCGCCGCCGCCGCCCGGGTGCCCTCCGTCGGCCCGCGCACCGGCCGGACGTCCCGTGGCTCGACCGTGCCGAGCGACAGCAGCCGGACCGCTGCGCCGGTCCCCACGAGGTCCGCCACCGCCTCCGAGGCCGGCGCGGCGAGCAGGCGGACGGGGTCCGAGAGCTGCTCCAGGTGACCCCCGCGGCTGAGCACCGCCACCCGGTCGGCGAGCCGCACCGCCTCGTCGACGTCGTGCGTGACGAGCATCACGGTCGTCCCGAGCTCCTGCTGGATGCGGCGGAACTCCGTCTGCAGCCGGCGCCGGCCGACGGGGTCGACCGCCCCGAACGGCTCGTCCATGAGCAGCACGGGCGGGTCCGTCGCCAGCGCGCGGGCGACGCCGACGCGCTGGCGTTCGCCGCCCGACAGCTCGTGGGGGTAGCGGCGGGCGTACCGGCCCGGCTCGAGTCCGACCAGCTCGAGCAGCTCCGCGGTGCGGGCCCGGGTGCGCGCCCGGTCCCAGCCGAGCAGGCGCGGGACGGTGCCGACGTTCTGCTCGACGGTGCGGTGCGGGAACAGCCCGACGTTCTGGATGACGTAGCCGATGCGGCGCCGCAGGCCCACCGCGTCGACGTCGGTGACGTCCTCGCCGTCGAGCACGATGCGCCCCGACGACGGCTCCACCAGGCGGTTCGCCATCCGCAGGGTCGTGGACTTGCCGCAGCCCGACGGCCCGACGAGGGCGAGCAGCTCGTGCTCGCGCACCTCCAGGGAGAGGTCCCCGACCGCCACGGTGCCGTCCGGGTACTCCTTGCGCACGTGCTCGAACCCGATCGCCGTCGCCATGCGCCCACGCTATCCGGGCCCGCCGACAGCCGCGCCACGAGGTGCTCCCCCGGTGACCGCCTCACGTCACCGCCGCGCACCGCCCGTGACGTCCCGGGCCGCGCGTGTCGGAGCTCCCGGGTAGCGTCACGGAGGTGACTGGAGACCCGACGGCCACGACTGTGGCGCGCGCCGCCGCCGCGGCGGGCGACCCTGCCGCGAACCCCTGGCTGTCGTGGGAGTACGTGCAGCGCAACTGGGGTGACATCAGCCGGGCGCTCGAGCAGCACGCCGGCCTCACCGTGCAGGCCGTGCTCATCGCCTGCCTCATCGCCCTGCCGCTCGGCATGCTGGCCCACCTGCGTCCACGACTGGCGGCCCCGATCGTCGGCACCACCGGCGTGCTCTACACGATCCCGTCGCTCGCCCTGTTCACGGTGCTCGTGCCGTGGACGGGGATCGGCCGGACGCCGGTGCTCGCCGGGCTCGTGCTGTACGCGCTGCTCGTGCTGGTGCGCAACGTGCTCGTGGGCCTCGCCGGCGTGGACGACAGCGTCCGGGACGCGGCGCGCGGACTCGGCTACGGGCGGCTGCGCCTGCTGCTCACCGTCGAGCTGCCCAACGCGCTCCCCGCGATCGTCACCGGCATCCGGCTCGCGACGGTGACCACCGTCGCGCTCGTCACGGTCGGCGTCGTGGTCGGCTACGGCGGGCTCGGCAACCTGATGTTCCGCGGCTTCCGCAACAACAAGTACCACGCCGAGATCCTCACGGCGACGCTGCTGTGCCTCGCGCTCGCGCTGGTGCTCGACCTCGTGCTGTGGCTGGTCGGGCGCGCGGTGACGCCGTGGGCCCGCGGACGGGAGGCCTGACGCGTGGACGTGCTGCAGGACGCGGTCACCTGGCTCAACGACCCGCTGAACTGGACGGGCCGCGGCGGCGTGCTGGCCCTGGCCGCGGAGCACCTGCGGATCAGCGCGCTGGCCGTGCTGCTCGCCGCCCTCGTCGCCCTGCCCGCGGGCATCTGGCTCGGGCACCGCCGCCGCGGAGGCGTCCTCACCGTCGTCCTGGCCAACACGTCGCGCGCCCTGCCCACGTTCGCGCTGCTCACGATCTTCGCCGCGAGCGGGCTGTTCGGCGCGAGCGCGACGATCCTCGCCGTCGCGGTGTTCGCCGTGCCGCCCATCCTGTCCAACACCTTCACCGGTCTCATGGAGGTCGACGCCGACGTGCGCGAGGCCGCCCGCGGCATGGGCATGTCGGGCTCCCGCTCCCTCGCGCTCGTCGAGCTGCCGCTCGCGCTGCCGCTCGTCGGGGCCGGGCTGCGCACCGCCGCCACCCAGGTGCTCGCGACCGTGCCGCTGGCGGCGCTCGTGGGCGGCACCAGCCTCGGCTCGGTCATCGTCCAGGGCATGGCGCTCCAGCGGTACGGGCAGGTCGTCGCAGGCGCCGTGCTCGTCGCCGGGCTGTGCCTGCTCGTCGAGGGGCTGCTGGCCCTCGCCCAGCACGCCGCCACGCCCGAGCCGATGCGCGCGTCCGCCCGGCGCCGGGCCGCCCGGGGCCGCTCCGGCGGGCGCGGGTCGGGTGGCTCGTCCGGCTCCACCGACCCGGCGCGGACCGGGCCGGCCGGCCGCGGTGCGACGAGCGCGACGGGTCCCGCCCGCACGTCCGTCACCGAGACGGCAGGGCCGAGCGCCAGGAGGTCCTCGTGACCGCGCGACGTCCCCAGCGGTTGCCGGTGCCCTGGTTCACCGGTTCGATGAACGGCGCGCTCTGCGCGCCCTCCGCGACCCCGGCGCCGGACGACGGCGCCGGACCACCGCGACCCCGCCCGTGTGCCCCCATCCCGAGAACAGAGGAACGCACATGAACCTCCGCCGATCCACGCTCCCCGCCGCGGCGGCCGGGCTCCTGCTCCTGGTCGCCGCCTGCGGCGACCCGGGCTCGGGCGGCGGCACCGCCGACCCCACCTCCGGCTCCGACGCGTCCGGCGCGGTCTGCGAGCCCGTCGCGGGCGACCAGCTCGTCGTCCTGGAGGACGACGAGGGCCTGCAGAACGCCGACAACGTGATCCCCGCCGTGAACGCCGCGGCCGCCGAGGCGGACCCCGGCCTGGTGCCGCTGCTCGACACCGTGTCCGAGGCGCTCGACACCGACAAGCTCATCGCGCTCAACAAGGCCGTCGACATCGACCGGCAGACCTCCTCCGAGGCCGCCGCGCAGTTCGTCGAGGACGAGGGCCTGGCGGCCGACGACGACGCGGCGGGCGCCGGGAAGAGCGTCGTCGTCGGCGCGGCGAACTTCTCGGAGAGCGCGACGCTCGGCGAGATCTACGCCGCCGTGCTGCGCTCGGCCGGCTACACCGCCGAGGTGCAGACCATCGGGAACCGGGAGACGTACCTGCCGGCCCTCGAGAGCGGCCAGATCACGCTGACCCCGGAGTACGCCGCGACGCTCGCGGAGTTCCTCAACGCCTCGGCCAACGGCCCGGACGCCGAGCCGGTCGCGAGCGCCGACCCGGACGCGACCGTCGAGGCCCTGACCGCGCTGGGCGCCGACGCCGGGCTGACGTTCGGGGCGGTGTCCGCCGCCCAGGACCAGAACGCGTTCGCCGTGACCAGCGCGTTCGCCGAGGAGCACGACGTGACGACGCTGTCCGACCTGGCGACCGCGTGCGGCGGCGGCCTCGTGCTCGCCGGGCCCGCCGAGTGCCCGGAGCGGCCGTTCTGCCAGCCGGGCCTCGAGGAGACCTACGGGCTCAGCTTCACCGAGTTCCGCTCGTACGACTTCGGCCTCATCGGGGACGCCGTGCGCCAGGGCGAGGCGTCGATCGGCCTCGTCCTGTCCAGCGACGGCTCGCTCGCGAGCTGACCGCAGCGGACGGGCTGCGGCGAGCACCGCGCGCCCGGCGGCGCCGGACCCCGCTCACGCCGACGGCCCGGGAGGAGGACACCTCCTGCCGGGCCGTCGGCGCCTCCGGGCCGGGCGCGCGCTCAGAGGCCGGCGGTCTCCAGCAGCCGCAGCCACAGCTCGCTGACGGTGGGGTACGCCGGCACCGCGTGCCAGAGCCGGTCGAGCGGCACCTCCCCCACGACGGCGATCGTCGCGGCGTGCAGCACCTCCGCCGCGTCGGGACCGGTGAACGTCGCCCCGACGACGACGCCGCGGTCCTCGTCGAGCACCAGGTGCGCGGTCCCGCTGTAGCCGTCGGCGGCGACGGAGGCGCCCGCCACCGATCCGATCGGGTACGAGACGGCCCGGACGCGCAGGCCGGCGTCCCGCGCCTGCTGCTCGGTCCGCCCCACCCACGCCACCTCGGGCCGCGTGAACACCACCTGCGGCACCGCGGCGGCGTCCGCGCTGGCCCGGTAGCGCGTCCACGGCCCGGCCTCCCGCTCCGCGTCCGCGTGCCCCTCGGAGAACCGCGCGGCGACGACGTCGCCCGCCACGCGCGCGTCGTACTTGCCCTGGTGGGTGGTGGCGGTGCGGCCCGTGACGTCCCCGACCGCGAACAACCAGCCCCCGTCGACCCCGGTGACCTCCAGCGCGTCGTCGACGGCCAGCGGCGCGCCGGGCTCGAGCCCGAGGACGTCGAGACCCAGGTCCGCCGTGCGCGGCCGGCGCCCGGTGGCGACGAGCAGCTCGTCGGCGTGCACCTCCTCCTCCCCCTGCGGGCCGGTGGTGGCGACGTGCACGCCGTCCTCGTCCCGGCGCACCGCCGTGACCGCCGTGCCGAGCCGCACGTCCACGCCGAGGTCACGCAACCCCGCCGCGACCTCCTCCGACGCGAACGGCTCCGCACCCGTGAGCACCCGGTCGCCGCGGACCAGCAGCGTCACCGCGGCACCCAGGTCCCGGTACGCCACCGCCATCTCCACGCCGACCACGCCGCCGCCCAGGATCGCGAGCCGCTCGGGCACGTCCTGGACGGCCGTGGCCTCCCGTGAGGTCCAGGGGGCGGACTCCGCCAGACCCGGGACGGGCGGGATCACCGGCTCGCTGCCGGTGGCGACGACGACGGCGTGCCGGGCGATGACGCGGACGTCCTCCTCCTCGCTCTCGACGAGCAGCTCCCGCGGGCCGGTGAACCGCGCGGTGCCGCGCACCAGCGCGATGCCCGCCGAGTCCAGCCACTCGACCTGCCCGTGGTCGTCCCAGTGCGAGGTGAAGACGTCGCGGCGGGCCAGCACCTGCGCCGGGTCCGGCGTGCCGGTCACCAGCTCCGCGGTGCCGGGCACCGCCTGCGCCGCCGCGAGGACCGCGCCGGGGCGCAGCAGCGCCTTCGACGGCATGCAGGCCCAGTACGAGCACTCGCCGCCGACGAGCTCGTGCTCGACCACCGCGACGGACAGCCCGAGGCGTCCGGCGCGGTCCGCGGCGTTCTCCCCGACCGCTCCGGCGCCGATGACCACCACGTCGTAGGTGACGGTGGTGCCGCCGGATCCGGTGGTCCCGGGGGTCTGAGGGCTCTCGGTCATGTGCTCGCTCCGTTCCCTGGCGTGCGCGGTCGGGTCGCCCGCGACGCAGCAGGTGGCCGGCTCGCGGGTGCCGACGCCGCGACGAGGCAGAGCGGGTCGCGGCGTACGGACCCATGGTGGCCCCGTCCGCACCGGTCGGCAGGTCGACCCGGACCGGGCGTTTCGGCCGCCGACCGCGTGACGTGACGGTTCCGGGTGGATGCACCCGGGTGAAACGGGTCCGTCCCCCTGTGGCGGACCGCCGACTGGTGGGACCTTTGTCCCATGGAACGGGACGAGTGGCGGATCGACGTGACCGATGCCGATGTCCGCGCCGCGAAGCGCGAGTGGGCGGCCGCCCGCGACGGCGGCGCCACGGACGCGGAGGTGGCCCGCCGGTACGACGTCCTGCGGATGCTCGTCCACGCGCAGGCGCAGCAGCTCGCGGACGACGTCCGGGCCCACGCCGGGCGGGCGCGCACCCCCGACGCGGAGTGACCCGCACCGACGCCCCCTGACGCCGGCCGGCCCGACGGGGACGGTCAGGCCGCCGGCACCGCGTTGCCGGCGATCACCCGCTGGTAGAACCGGAAGCTGTCCTTGGGCACCCGCTCCTGGGTGTCGAAGTCGACCCCCACGATGCCCCAGCGCTGCTGGTACCCCTCCCCCCACTCGAAGTTGTCGAGGAACGACCAGACGTAGTGCGCCTCGAGCGGCACCCCGTCGGCGATCGCCCGCGCGGCCTGCTGCATGTGGGTGCGCAGGTACTCCGTCCGGTACGGGTCGTCGGTGGTGAGCTCCGGCGTCTCGTCGGGGATGCCGTTCTCGGTGAGCAGCAGGGGGATCGCCGGGTACTCGTCGCGCAGCCGCACCAGCAGGTCGTACAGCCCCTCCGGCCACACCTGCTGCCAGGTCGCCGCCGACGTCGGGTGGATCTCCACCTGCTCGCCGGTGACGCCCACGCCGGTGACCCCGTAGTACTGGACGGCCAGCAGGTCCGCCGGTGTGCTGATCACCTCGAGGTCCCCGTCCTGCACGAGCGCGGCGAACGCGTCCGGGTCGGCCGGGACCTGACCGGGTTCCGGGCCGATCGCGTCCTGCGGGTAGGACCCCCGCAGCACCGCGTCGAGGAAGAGCCGGTTCTCCCGGGCGTCCACCCGCGCCGCCGCCTCGTCGGCGCCCTCCAGCGGGTAGACGGGCAGCAGGTTGAGCGCGATCCCGATCCGCCCTCGCGCCCCGCTCTCCCGGAACCGCCGGACCGCCAACCCGTGCGCCAGCAGCTGGTGGTGCACCGCCGCCACCGCGGTCGCGGGGTCGTGGAGACCGGGTGCCTGCGCGCCGTACCAGTGGCCGACGTACGCGTGGGTCTTGGGCTCGTTGATCGTGAACCAGTCGGCGTCCACGTCGCCGAGCGCGTCGACCACGATCCCGGCGTAGTCCGCGAACCGCTCGGCCGTGTCCCGCCGCGCCCACCCGCCCGCGTCCTGGAGCGCCTGCGGCAGGTCCCAGTGGAACAGCGTGATCGCGGGCCGGATGCCGGCGTCGACCAGCCCGTCGACGAACCGGCGGTACCAGTCGAGCCCCGCCTGGTTCGCCGCGCCCGCCCCGGTCGGCTGGATGCGCGGCCACGCGACCGAGAACCGGTAGGACCCGATGCCCAGCTCGGACATGATCCGGATGTCGTCCGCCCACCGCCGGTAGACGTCGGCGCCCGGGTCCCCCGTCGCCCCGCCCTTCACCTTCCCGGGCGTCGCGCAGAACGTGTCCCAGACCGACGGCCCGCGCCCGTCGGCGGTCGTGGAGCCCTCGACCTGGAACGCGGACGTGGCGGCGCCCCAGGTGTAGCCGGCGGGGAACGCCAGCGGCTCCGCCGGTGGTGCCCAGACGCCGGGCGAGGCGGAGGGCGCCGGGCCCGGACCGGCCGAGCAGGCACCGAGCAGCGCGACACCCGCGGCCGCTCCCAGGCCCAGGACGGTGCGGCGGTCGAGCACGGGGCCGCCCTGCCGCAGCAGGTCGGCGAGGGAGGGGGTGGTCGGGGACGGCACTGGACGCTCTCCTTCGAGGTCAGCGGCGTGGGAGCGCTCCCGCACCGACGTGCGGCCCAGCGTAGCGAGGGACACCCTGCTGCGGGGTGCGAATCGGCCATGCAGAGAGGCCCCGCCCGGCTCTCGCCGGACGGGGCCTCTCACAGTGCGCCATCAGGGACTCGAACCCCGAACCCGCTGATTAAGAGTCAGCTGCTCTGCCAATTGAGCTAATGGCGCGCGGTTGAGAACGTTAGCACCGCCCTGCGGCCGGACGCGAATCCGATCCCGCGCCAGGCGCCCGTTGTGGTGCAGGTCACGGCTGACCTGCGCTCACGCCGGCTTCCGGCCCTCCGGCAGGCTGCCCGCTGCGGCGTCCGGGTCGACCGGGAGCTCGTCCTCGGCGCACGGCGCGACGACCCCCGCCGCGTCGTCGGCGTCCGCGTCGGCCGCGTCCCCCTCGTCCCCACCGGGCTCGACCCACCACGCGTCCTCGGGCAGGCCCTCGGCGCGCAGGATCGCCTCGGAACGGGGCTCGGCCACCGCGAGGTCGGCGAGCAGGGTCAGGGGCACGTGCTCGGCGAGCAGGTCCATCACCGTCCCGGCCGCGTCCTCGGCGACCGCCGGCGGCGCGGCCGGACCGTCCCCCGGTCGGTGCTCCTGCGGCTGCCGCTGCGGCCGCCCCTCGTCGTGCTCCACGGCCTCTCCCCCGGTCGTTCCAGACGACCATGGGAACACCCCCCTCGGGGCGGCGCAACAGCGCGGACGCGGCAGGGTCTGCGCTGCTCAGAGGTACAGGCCGGTCCCCTGGCCGTCCCCGCGCGGCTCGGCCACCGCGTGCACGTCCTTCTCGCGGAGCAGCAGGTACGTGCGCGCCTCCAGCTCGACCTCGGCACGCTCGTCCGGGTCGAACAGGACCCGGTCCCCCACGGCCACCTGGCGCACGTGCTGCCCGACCGCGACCACCGCGCCCCACGTCAGGCGCTTGCCCACCGCAGCCGTCGCGGGGATGACGATGCCGGCCGTCGACCGGCGCTCCGAGGCGTCGGCGTCGAGCTGCACGAGCAGGCGGTCGTTCAGCATGCGGATCGGCAGCTCGGGGCGGGCCGCGGCGGCCTCGGGACGCTGTGCACTCACCCGGCAGACGGTACCCCGCGCGCGTCGTACGCTGACGGCGCCGGGCACCCGCCCGAGCAGCCCGCAGACGCAGGAGACGACCATGCCCCGCCTCGCCGCCGGCGACACCGCGCCGGACTTCACCCTCCCGACCGCGGACGGCGGCTCCGTCACGCTGTCCGATCTGCGCGGGGAGCACGTCGTCGTGTACTTCTACCCCGCCGCCGGCACGCCGGGCTGCACCACCCAGGCCTGCGACTTCCGCGACTCGCTCGCGTCGCTGCAGGCGCACGGCTACCGCGTGGTCGGCGTCTCGCCGGACGGTGTCGAGGCACTGGCCCGGTTCGCGGAGGCCGAGGCGCTGACGTTCCCGCTGGCGTCCGACCCCGACCGGACGGTGCTGGAGGCGTGGGGCGCGTGGGGTGAGAAGACGCTGTACGGCAAGACGGTCACGGGCGTCATCCGCTCGACGGTCGTCGTCGACCCGCAGGGCGTCGTCGAGCTCGCCCGGTACAACGTCAAGGCGACCGGGCACGTCGCGAAGCTGCGGCGCGACCTCGGCATCGACTGACGCCACGGCCCCGGCGCTCTGGCAGAGTGACCGGGCCGACGCGGGAGTGGTGAAACGGCAGCCACGCCAGGTTTAGGTCCTGGTGCCCGAGAGGGCGTGCGGGTTCGAGTCCCGCCTCCCGCACCTCGTCGACTCTCTCGTCGACAGCCCCCGGACCACGACGAGACCGACTCCGGCCGGTGCTCAGCCGACCGGCCCCGCGCCTCGCGCGCTCCCGCGGTTCACCCGCCCGCCCGGCCCGTCACCCGCCCGTGGCACGTGAGCGCCCGGCGACCGGGTGAGCCGCGCCGCCGTTCCTCAGTTCGCCTCTCACCCGCGCGACCAGGACGACGGGGTGTGGTGCATCCCTCGCAGGTGACGGCGCTTGCGGTGCGACGACGAGAGGCCGGGGATGACGACGACGACCGACCGGGTGGCCGGGGCGGACGAGGACACCGGCACGAGCCCGGACGCGCCCGACGCGCAGGAAGAGCGCGTGCCCACCGCCCCGCCGGACCGGCGGGCCCCCCGGGCACCGCGGGCCCCCCGGGGCAGGCGGCGCGGGCTCGGCTTCACCGGCAAGATCCTGCTGACGGTCTCGGTGGCGGTCGGCATGACGGGGCTGCTCGGCTGGGTGTCGATCCTCACGCTCTGGCAGAGCACCGCCCGCACGGAGCGGATGTACTCCGACCACGTCGCGGGGATGGTGCTCGCCAGCGAGGTGCGGACGGAGCTCGGCAGGGCGCAGCAGCTCGGGGCGGACATGCAGGACGCGCTCGGCAACAGCGACCCGGTCCGCGCGTCGTCGATGGAACCGGACCGCGCGAGAGCGCTCGACGCGGCGGCGTCCGCGCTCGACGAGTACGCGGCCCTGCCGCGCCTGACCGCCGAGCAGACCGACGCGGTGGGCGGCGTGCAGGCCGCTCTGACGACGTTCAGCGGCCTGGTCGCGTCCAGCCAGGGCGCGGAGACGGCTGCCCGGGAGGCCGTGCAGCGCGTCGACGACCTCATCACGCTGCAGGGCGGGCTCGCCGAGGACGCGTCACGCGCCGCGACCGCGGCCGGCGACCTCAGCGTGCGGATCGAGTTCGCGGCCCTGGCGGTCGCCGCGATCGTGCCCACGATCGTGGCGGTGGTGGTCGCGCGCCGGCTCAGCCGCCGGATGCAGCGGCTCGCGGACGCCGCGCAGGCCATCGCCGGAGGCGACCTGACCGGGCGCACGGACGACGACGGCCCGGACGAGATCGGCCGCACGGCGCGGGCCCTCGACCAGGCGACCGAGTCGCTGCGCAGCACCGTCGGCCGCATCGACAGCACGGCGCGTGCGGTCGCCGACGCGGCGGGGACCCTCGCGGGGGCCGCGCAGCAGGTCGTGGCGGAGGCGGACGGCACGGCGGAGCGGGCCGGGCTCGTCGCGGCGTCTGCCGCCCAGGTGGACGGCAACGTGCAGGCGGTGGCCGCGGGGACGGAGCAGATGGGCGCCTCCATCCGCGAGATCGCCCGGAACGCCGCCGAGGCCGCGAAGGTCGCGGCGCAGGCCACGGACGCCGCGGAGTCGACCAACGCGCAGATCAGCCGGCTCGGTGCGTCGTCGCAGGAGATCGGCAACGTCGTGAAGGTCATCACGACGATCGCCGAGCAGACGAACCTGCTGGCCCTCAACGCGACGATCGAGGCGGCGCGCGCCGGGGAGGCCGGCAAGGGCTTCGCGGTCGTGGCCGGCGAGGTCAAGGAGCTCGCGCAGGAGACCGCGAAGGCGACGGAGGACATCGCCCGCCGGGTCGAGGCGATCCAGCAGGACACGGACGGCGCCGTGGCCGCCATCGGGGAGATCGCCCGGGTCATCGCCCGGATCGACGACTACCAGACCACCATCGCCTCGGCGGTGGAGCAGCAGACGGCGACGACGGCGGAGATGTCCCGCTCCGTCGGCGACGCCGCGGCGGGGTCCGGGGAGATCGCCTCGACGATCACGGCCGTCGCGGGCAGCGCCCGCGAGAGCTCGACGGTCCTGGGCGGGATGAGCGCGTCGGTCGCCGACCTCGCGAGCATGGCGGAGGACCTGCGCACCAGGATCGCGCAGTTCCGGCACTGACCCTCCGGCGTCCCGCGCGCGGACCCGGACGCGACGACGCCCCCGTGCACCAGGTGCACGGGGGCGTCGTCGTGGTTCAGCTCTGCGCAGCCCCTGCGGCAGCGATCTGGGCGCGGACGTCGTCCATGTCCAGCGCCTTCACCGCGTCGACGACCTGCTCCAGCGCCGGCGCCGGGAGGGCACCCGCCTGGTTGAACACGAGGACGCCCTCGCGGAACGCCATCAGGGTCGGGATCGACGTGATCTGCAGCTCGGCAGCCAGCTGCTGCTCGGCCTCGGTGTCCACCTTGGCGTGCACGATGTCGGGGTGCTGCTCCGACGACTGCTCGAAGATCGGTCCGAAGCGCTTGCAGGGACCGCACCAGTCGGCCCAGAAGTCCACCAGGACGATGTCGTTCTCGCTGATCGTCTTCTGGATGGTGTCGGCCGTCAGCTCGGTCGTGGCCATCAGTCGCCTCCTGTTGTCGGTTTGACGCCAGTAGAGCGCCCGGACCCTCCCCAGTATTCCCGGCGCCGGGAGCCGCCGCGCGCGGTCTCCGCCGCCCTCCCCCGTCCGCGCGTCGGGGTGTGCGCCCGGGCGCCCGCGGGGTACAACTGCCGGGTGACCGACACCGCCGACCTGCCCCCCGACCCCGAGCGCCCCGCCGGCTGGCTGAGCCCCGAGGGCATCGCGGCCGCCCGGCGCTCGTTGCCTCTGCTGTACGTGGACGCCGTGCCGGTGCGGGTCGACGAGGCGGGGGACGTCGTCGCCGTGGGGCTGCTGCTGCGCGTGACACCGGAGGGCGTCATGTCCCGCGCGCTCGTGTCCGGTCGCGTGATGTACCACGAGCGGGTGCGCGACGCGCTGCTGCGGCACATCGAGAAGGACCTCGGACCTGTCGCCCTGCCGCAGGTCCCGCCGACCCCCCAGCCCTTCACCGTCGCCGAGTACTTCCCGACGCCGGGCGTGACGCCGTACCACGACCCGCGGCAGCACGCGGTGTCCCTGGCGTACGTCGTGCCGGTCACGGGTGACTGCCGCCCGCAGCAGGACGCGCTCGACCTCGCCTGGCTCACCCCGGAGGAGGTGTGCAGCGAGCAGGTGCAGGTCGAGATGAACGGCGGTCAGGGCCTGCTGCTGCGCCAGGCGATGGCGCACGTCGGCCGGATGCCCTGAGGCCCGGGCCGTGACCACCCCCGCCGTCGGAGCGACGCCCCCGGGACGAGGCGTCGCGCCGGCGCGGGTGCTGCACGCCGTCCCCGCGCTCGCCGCCGGCGGCGGCCTGGTCCTCGAGGTCGGGCGTGCCCTCGCGGAGGGCCCCGGCGACGCGGGCACCACCACGGAGCGGCTGGTCCGGCTGTTCTCGTACTTCACGATCCAGTCGAACCTGCTGGTGCTCGCGGCGTCCGTCCTGCTGGTGGCCCGGCCGGCACGCACGGACCGGTTCCCGGCCGTGCTGCACCTCGACGCGCTGCTGTGCGTCGCCGTCACGGGCGTCGTCTACCACGGGGTGCTGGCGGACCCGTCGGCGGCGTCGACCCCGAGCGGCCGGGCCGCCGACCTGCTGCTGCACACGGTCGCGCCCGTCGCGACGTGGCTCGTGTGGCTGCTCGTGGGCCCGCGGCCGCGGTTCGGGGGCGGGACGGCAGCCTGGGCGGTCGTGTACCCGCTGGTGTGGATCGCCTGGACGTTCACGCGCGGCGCCGCGACGGGCTGGTACCCCTACCCGTTCCTGGACGTCGCCGCGGTCGGTGCGGCGCGGGCCGCGCTCAACACCGCGGCGGTCGCGGCCGGGTTCCTCGTGCTGGCGCTGCTCGTGCGCCTGCTCGAGCGGGTGCTCCCGCGGACACCTCGCGTCCCCACGGCTCCGGCTGCCCCACCGGACGCGCCGGACACGCCGGACACGCCGTCCGCCTGACCCCGTCGGGCCGCGACCGCGTCAGAGGTCGAGCACCGGCCAGCCCGCGAGGTCCGCGCGCATGGCCCGGTCGTGCGTCGCGACGACGACCGCGGCGGACGTGAGCCGCAGCGCCTCCGTGAGCTCGTCCACCAGCGCGATCGACAGGTGGTTGGTCGGCTCGTCCAGCACGAGCACGTGCGGTGCGGCGAGGAGGGCCGCCGCCAGCTCGAAGCGCCGCCGCTGCCCGACCGAGAGCTCGCGCAGCGGTCGTTCCAGGTCGGCCTCCTCGAGCAGGCCCAGCGCGGCGACGGGCAGGACGTGCGCCGGGTCGAGCGCGCCGGACTCCAGCAGGTCGATCGCCCGGCGGGCGGCCGCCTCGAAGCCGGTCATCGCGAGGCGGACGGGGCTGTCGTCGTCCTGGACGAGCACGCCGAGGCGGACGCCCGGCGCGACGGAGCGGTGGCCCCGGTCGAGCGGCACCTGGCCCGTCAGCGCCGCGAGCAGCGTGGACTTGCCCGCCCCGTTCGCCCCGGTGACGAGCAGCCGTCCGGCGGGCGGCAGGTCCACCCGCACGCCCGGGAGGTCCAGCCGTCCGGCCACGCGCGGGGCGCGCAGCTCCAGCAGCGGCCCTCCGGCGTACCCGGGCGGCAGCGACGGGAGGTCGGGGAACGCGAGCGCCGGCGGCGGCACGGGCACCTCGACGGCCTCCGCCTCCAGGCGCTGCACGAGGCGGTCGGCGGCCTTGACGTGCAGGCGGGCGCGGGTGGCGCGGCGGTGCTTCTGCGAGCCCTTCGGCGGGCGCCACTCGTCGGACAGCCCCTCGTACGAGGCGTCGAGGCGCTCGGCGAGCCGCGCGGCCCGCTTGCGCTCCTGCGCGTACCGGGCGCGCCACCGGCGCAGCGCCTGGTCCTTCTGGAACCGGTACGTCGCGTACCGGGTGGCGCCGTACAGCACGGGCCGCCCGTCCATCGAGGGGTCGAGGTCGAGGACGGCGGTCATGACGTCGTCGAGCAGCCGGCGGTCGTGCGTGACGATGACGACGACGCCCGGCCACTGCTGGAGCTCGGCGGTCAGGTAGTCGATGCCGCCGGCGTCGAGGTGGTTCGTGGGCTCGTCGAGCAGCAGGATGTCGGCCCGCTCCGCGACGTGGCAGGCGAGCCGCGCGCGGTAGGCCTCGCCGACGCTGAGCGTGTCGAGCCGCCGACCCGGGTCCCGCGGTGCCCCGAACCGCGTCAGCGCCTCGTCGACGCGCCGGTCGACGTCCCAGGCCGCGAGCCGCTCCGCCGCGGCCAGCGCCTCGGTCAGCTCCGCGAGGTCGCCCGACGCGTGGTCGAAGCGCGCGACGACCTCGTCCAGGCGGGCCGCGGCCGCGCGCACGTCCCCCGCCGTGCGTCGCACCAGGTCCCCGACGGTCGAGCCCGGCGGCACGTCGAGCTCCTGCTGCACCACCGCGACCGAACCCGCGCGCCGCACCTCGCCGGACGTGGGCACCAGGTCGCCCGCGAGCAGACGCAGCAGCGTCGTCTTGCCGGCGCCGTTCTCGCCCACCAGGCCGACGCGGTCACCCGCGGACGCCGAGACGCTGACGGCGTCGAGCACCGGGCGCCCCGGGTAGCCGAACGTGAGGGCGTCCGCGACGAGGTGGACCTCGGCCACGGGCGCGCTCAGCCGCCGGCCGCCGGACCGCCCGCGGGCGCCCCGGCGAGCACCGCGACCACGGCGGGCACGAGCGCCCGGAACGCCTGACCGCGGTGCGAGATGCGGTTCTTCTCGTCCGGCGTCAGCTCCGCGCACGTGCGCGTCTCCCCCTCGGGCACCAGCACCGGGTCGTACCCGAAGCCGTGCTCCCCCCGCGGCTCCCGCGCGAGCGTGCCGCGCAGGTGCCCGAGCTCCACGTGCTCGGCGCCGTCCGGGGTGACGAGCGCCGCCGCGCAGGTGAACCGCGCCGCGCGGTGCTCGGGCGCGATGTCGGCGAGCTGCGCGAGCAGCAGGTCGAGGTTCGCGCGGTCGTCGCCGTGCCGGCCGGCCCAGCGCGCCGAGAAGATGCCGGGCGCACCGCCGAGCACGTCCACCGACAGCCCGGAGTCGTCCGCGACCGCGGGCAGGCCGGTGTGCCGGGCGAGCGCGCGCGCCTTGATGAGGGCGTTCTCCGCGAACGTCACGCCGTCCTCGACGGGCTCCGGGGCGCCGACGTCGCGCGCGCCCACCACCGAGGCCGGGTCCAGGCCGGGCAGCGCCGGGACGAGGATCGCCCGCAGCTCGGTCAGCTTGTGGGCGTTGTGCGTCGCGAGGACGAGGCGGGCGGGCGCGGTCACGCGGGCACCGCCGGACCCGGCGTCGCCGAGCCGCCGCGGACCGTGACGGGGCCGTCCGCCACCGGCAGCGCCAGCACCTCCGCCTGCACGCGGGCGAGCTCACCGGTGCCGACCAGCGCCAGGTCGAGCAGCGCGTCCAGCTCCGCGCGGTCGAACGGGGCGTGCTCGGCCGTGCCCTGCACCTCGACGAACGAGCCCGAGCCGGTGACGACGACGTTCATATCCGTCTCGGCGCGGACGTCCTCGACGTACGGCAGGTCCAGCACGGGGCGGCCGTCCACGATGCCGACGCTCACCGCCGACACGGAGTCGCGCAGCACGGTCCGCTTCCGGTCGACCTGCTTCTGCGCCACGCCCCACGCCACCGCGTCCGCGAGCGCCACGTACGCGCCGGTCACGGCCGCGGTCCGCGTCCCGCCGTCCGCCTGCAGCACGTCGCAGTCCAGCACGATCGTGTTCTCACCCAGCGCGGCGACGTCCACGACCGCGCGCAGCGAGCGGCCGATCAGTCGGGAGATCTCGTGCGTGCGACCGCCGATCTTCCCGCGCACCGACTCCCGGTCCGACCGGGTGGTGGTGGAGCGCGGCAGCATCGCGTACTCGGCGGTGACCCAGCCCTCGCCCGAGCCCTTGCGCCAGCGCGGGACGCCCGCGGTGAACGACGCCACGCACAGCACCTTGGTGCCGCCGAACTCCACGAGCACGCTGCCCTCACCCGCGTCGAGGTAGCGGCGGGTGATCGCGATCGGCCGCAACGCGTCAGGCGCGCGGCCGTCGGCGCGCGGGGTCGCGGGCACGGCGGACGTCGAGGTGGTGGGCTCGGTGGTCATGCCCCCGAGGGTAGCCCGGCGCACCGGGGGCGCCGCGCGGTCAGAGGTCGACGACCGCGCCCGGCCGGGCCAGGTCGAGCGGCCCGTCGTACGCGCCGGCCGCCTCCGCGAGGCTCGCCTCCGGGTCGTTCCAGGCGACCAGGTGGGTGAGCAGCAGCCGCCGCGCGCCGCCCCGTTGCGCGGCCCGCCCGGCGCGCAGCCCCGTGAGGTGCACGCCGCGGGGCGCGTCCGACGACTCCAGGTACGCCGCCTCCGCGAGCAGCAGGTCCGCGTCGCGCGCGACGTCGTCGAGTCCCGGGCACTCGTCGGTGTCGCCGGTGTAGCCGAGCGTGACGGTGCGCCCCGGGTCGACCGAGGACGGGCCGGAGACGCGGAACCCGAACGCGGGCACGGGGTGCTCGACGGGGACGGGCAGGATCGTCAGCGGCCCGACCCGGACGGCCTCACCCGCCCGCCAGGTACCCAGCGCCAGGTGCGCCCCGGTGTCGGTGGCCGGGTCGTGGCCCGAGAGCTGCGCGAGACGCTCCGCGGTGCCGTCGGGCCCGAAGAGCGGCAGCGGCTCCGAGCGGCAGCCCCGGGGGTCGTAGCGCAGCATCACGCCCAGCACGACGACGTCGGCGACGTGGTCGGCGTGCAGGTGGCTGATCGCGACCGCGTCGAGCCTCGACGGCTCGAGGTACCGCTGGAGGGGGCCGAGCGCGCCGTTGCCCAGGTCGAGCAGCACGCTCCACGTGCGGGTGCCGCCCTCGCCGTCCGGACCCTCGGCCTGGACCAGGTAGCTGGACGCGGCGGAGTCCGGGCCCGGGAACGACCCGGCACTGCCCACGACGACCAGCCTCATCGGCACCTCTCCCCTGCATGACCGGCAGGACCGACGACCCTCGGCGGCCCGGGTGCCATGATGCCGTGCGCGTCGCGGTGGCGGGCGGTCGACGGTCCCGCCGCGGACGTGTCGCTCGTCACGGCGGGGAGGGGGAGGCCACCCGGGGTGCACCTGCCGGGCGCGCCGTCGTCCGCCGGTCAGCGCAGGGCGCCGCGCGCCTCCACGTGCTGCACCTCGGGGCCGAGGAACCGCCGGGCGAGGTGGGCGAACGAGTCCGGGTCCCCGGTGGCGAGGAACCGGTGCTGCGGCGGCCCCGCGGCCGGGTCGCGCTCCAGGTCGTGGGCGACGAGCGTCCGGTAGACGTCCTTCGCGGTCTCCTCGGCCGAGGACACGAGCGTGACGCCCTCACCCATCACGTACGAGATCACGCCGGTGAGCAGCGGGTAGTGCGTGCAGCCCAGCACCAGCGTGTCGACGCCCGCGTCCTTGACGGGCTGCAGGTACTCGCTCGCGACGCTCAGCAGCTCCGGGCCCGACGTCACGCCCGCCTCGACGAACTCGACGAACCGGGGGCAGGCCTGCGTCGTGAGCTGCACGCCCGGCGCCACCGCGAACGCGTCGTCGTACGCCCGCGACTCGATCGTCGCCTTCGTGCCGATGACGCCGATGCGGCCGGTGCGGGTCGCGGCGACCGCGCGCCGCGCCGCCGGGAGGATCACCTCGACGACCGGCAGGCCCTTGCGCAGCGTGTACCGCTCGCGGGCGTCGCGCAGCACCGCGGACGACGCCGTGTTGCAGGCGATGACCAGCATCTTCACACCCGCGTCCACCAGGTCGTCCATCACCTCGAGGGCGTGGGCGCGGACCGCCGCGAGCGGCTTCGGGCCGTACGGGGTGTTGAGGGTGTCGCCGATGTAGAGCACCGACTCGTGCGGGAGCTGGTCGATGATCGCCCGCGCGTTGGTGAGACCGCCCACCCCCGAGTCGAAGATCCCGATGGGTGCGTCGTTCACGTCCGCGATCCTAGTCCCGGCCGGCGCCGTCGTGCTGCGGCGGCTCCGGGAGGTCCGCCAGCAGGCACGCCATCAGGGTCTCCTGCCACCAGCCCAGCGCCAGGAAGACCGAGCCGAGGTACTGGCGCGCCTGCGCCGCGTGGTCACCAGGGGCCGGGTCACCGTGCACGACCTCCTGCTCGAGCCGATCGCTCGCCTCCTCGTCGGTCACGCCGAGCCGCTCGCCGAGCACGAGGCGGACGTCGGTCAGCGTCGCCGCGAGCTCCGGGGCTCGGTCGCGCGGCACCCGGACCACCGCTCCCGCGCGGTGGCGCCCACCGCGGACAGCCGTGCCGCCCGCGGGCGCCGGGCCCAGCAGCGCGGTGTGCAGCTCCTGGAGGCGCCGGAGCTTGCGGGCGCGCAGGTCGTCCTCGGTCAGCCGGCGGAACTCGGCGGTGACCTCGGGGTCGTCCCGGGAGGCGTCGGGCAGCAGCCGGTGCACGGCGGGGTCGTCGGGCGCGGGCAGCGGGTCCAGCCGCAGGTGCACCTCGCCGAGCGCGTCGCCGCGCGGACGGTCGCCCCCGGCGTCCCCGGCGTCCCCGGCGGGCCGGGTCCCCGGGAGCCCGCCGAGCAGCTCCGCCACGTCGGCCACCACCGTGGCGAGCACCTCGCGCTCACCCGCGTCGACCTCCGCGACCAGGTCCCCGCCCTCGCGCCGGAACGCGCGCACCTACGCCTCCCCCCGCTGCAGCGTCGCCCACAGGCCGAACCCGTGCATGGCCTGCACGTCCACCTCCATCTGTTCGCGGTTGCCCGTGGACACGGCCGACCGGCCCTGCTCGTGCACCTCGAGCATCAGCTTCTCCGCCTTCGCCTGCGGGTAGCCGAAGTACGAGCGGAACACGTAGGTGACGTACGACATGAGGTTGACCGGGTCGTTCCAGACCACCGTCACCCAGGGCTCGGCCACGGCGCCCTCGGCGTGGGCGGTCTCCTCGGGTGCGATCTCCACGGACACCGGACCACTCTAGGTTCCCTGGCGGCGACGCCGCCCCCGCGCGCCTACCGTGTGCCCATGACGTCGAGCACCGCCCTGCTGACCGACCGGTACGAGCTCACCATGCTGCAGGCCGCCCTCGCGGACGGGACGGCCGGGCGCCGCTGCGTCTTCGAGGTGTTCACGCGGCGCCTGCCGCACGGGCGACGCTACGGCGTGCTCGCCGGCACCGGCCGCGTCCTCGAGGCGCTGGCCGACTTCCGCTTCGGGCCCGAGGAGCTCGGCTGGCTGTCCCGCGAGGGCGTCGTCGACGACACCACGCTGGAGTACCTCGCGGACTACCGGTTCACGGGCACCATCACGGGGTACGCCGAGGGGGAGATGTTCTTCCCGCACTCCCCCGTGCTGACCGTCGAGGGCAGCTTCGCCGAGGCGGTGCTGCTGGAGACCGTCGTGCTGTCCGTCCTCAACTACGACTCCGCCGTGGCGTCGGCGGCGTCCCGCATGACGAGCGCCGCGATCGGCCGGCCGTGCCTGGAGATGGGCGCCCGGCGCGCCCACGAGCAGGCCGCCGTCGCCGCCGCGCGGGCCGCCGCCGTCGCCGGGTTCGCCGGGACGTCGAACCTCGAGGCCGGCCGGCGCTACGGGATCCCCACCATCGGAACGGCCGCGCACGCCTTCACGCTGCTGCACGACGACGAGGAGGCCGCCTTCGCGGCACAGGTCGCGTCGGCCGGCGCCGGCACCACGCTGCTGGTCGACACCTACGACGTGCGCCGCGGCGTCGAGCGGGCCGTCGCGGCCGCCGGCCCGGGCCTCGGGGCGGTGCGGCTCGACTCCGGCGACCTCGGCGTGCTCGCGCAGGAGGTGCGCGCCCAGCTCGACGCGCTCGGCGCCCGGGACACGCGCATCGTCGTCACGTCCGACCTGGACGAGTACGCGATCGCCGCGCTCGCCGTCGCACCCGTGGACTCGTACGGGGTCGGCACGTCGCTGGTCACCGGCTCCGGCGCGCCCACGTGCGGGATGGTCTACAAGCTCGTCGCCCGTGAGGGGGTGGACGGTCGGCTCGCGCCGGTGGCCAAGGCCTCGACCGCGAAGACGTCGACCGGGGGCCGCAAGAACGCGGCGCGACGGCTCGACGGCGAGGGGCGCGCGGTCGCCGAGGTCGTCGTGGGCGGTTCCGACGACGCGGTGCGTGCATGGACCCCGGACTCCGACGACCTGCGCGGACTGGTGGTCCCGCTCGTCGTCGACGGCGCGGTGCAGCCCGGCTGGACGGGCTCGGAGGGCGTCGCCGCCGCCGCCGCGCGCCACGCGGCGTCCCGCGACGAGCTGCCCCGCGGAGCGCGGCGGCTGTCGGCCGACGAGGCCGCGCTCCCGACGGTGACGCTGACGGTCTGAGCGCCGGGCCCCCGCGGGGACCGGACCCGGGGACGCACCGGCGCCCGCGCCCCCAGGAGGGGACGCGGGCGCCGGGTACCAGCGGTGGCGGGCTAGACCCGCGAGCCTCCGCGGCGCACCAGGCCGAGAATGAGGCTCACGACGAGCACCGCGATGCCGATCCAGAGCAGGAACTTCGCGGCCTCGACCGCGACGCCCAGGATCAGCAGCACCACACCGATGATGATCAGGATGAGCCACGTGGGCATCTGACGACTCCCTTCGTCCCCCTGCTCCGTGGTCCGCCGGTCGACCCGGCGGACGTCTGTCACGGGGATGACGCTCTCATCGCGCTGCACGGTCCGCACGCCGGGAGCAGCGGTTGCGCGCCGGCCGAACCGTGGTAGTAGCAGCGCGCTGACCTGCGCGGATACCGGGAGTCAGCGCTTGCCGACGAACCAGCCCCGGACCATCGACACGCGCGCCTCGAGCTGCGCCGGGTCCGCCAGCGGGACCTCCGGACCCCCGCAACGGCGGCGCAGCTCGGCGTGCACCGCGCCGTGCGGCTGGCCGCTGCGGCGCGACCAGGCGCCCACCAGCTGGGAGAGCTCCTTGCGCAGCTCCGCCTGCCGGCGGTGGTCCATCTCGGCGCGGTCCGGGGCCGGCTGCCCCTTGCCCTTGCGGGCGTTCACCTGGCTGGCCTGGCGCTGCCGCAGCAGGGTCGTCACCTGGTCCGGGTCGAGCAGGCCGGGCAGCCCGAGGAAATCCAGCTCCTCCTCCGACCCCACGTCCGCGCCGGTGCCGAACTCGCCGCCGTCGAACAGCACACGGTCGAACGACGCCTGGGCCTCGAGCGCCTCGAACGTGCCCTGCAGGGCGTCCGAGGCCTTCTCCGACCGGTTCGCGTCCGCGACCAGCGCGTCCTCGGGGTTGTAGCCCTCGCCCTGCTCCTCCGCCGTCAGGGGGCGGTCCAGGGCGTGGTCGCGCTCGACCTCCAGCGCGTTCGCCAGCGCCAGCAGCGGCGCGACGCTCGGCAGGAACACCGACGCGGTCTCCCCGCGGCGCCTCGCCCGGACGAACCGCCCGACCGCCTGCGCGAAGAACAGCGGCGTCGCCGTGCTCGTCGCGTACACGCCCACGGCGAGCCGCGGGACGTCGACGCCCTCCGAGACCATCCGCACCGCCACCAGCCAGCGCGACTCCGACGCGGAGAACTCGTCGATGCGGGCGCTCGCGCCGTCGTCGTCGGACAGCACGACCGTCGGCGACTTCCCCGTGAGCCGTGCCAGGTGGCCGGCGTACGCGCGGGCGTCCGTCTGGTCGGTCGCGATGACCATCGCGCCCGCGTCCGGCACCGTGCGCCGCACCTCCGTCAGCCGGCGGTCGGCCGCGGCCAGCACCGACGGGATCCACTCGCCGTCCGGGTTGAGCGCCGTCCGCCACGCCTGCGCGGTCATGTCCTTGGTCAGCGGCTCGCCGAGGCGGGCGCTGACCTCGTCGCCGGCCTTCGTCCGCCACCGCATCGAGCCCGAGTAGGTGAGGAACAGCACCGGGCGGACGACGTGGTCGCGCAGCGCCTCGGAGTAGCCGTACGTGTAGTCCGCGCGGCTGCGGCGGATGCCGTCCACGCCGCGCTCGTACTCGACGAAGGGGATCGCCGCCGTGTCGCTGCGGAACGGGGTGCCGGTCAGCGCCAGGCGGCGGGTCGCCCCCTCGAACGCCTCCCGCACGGCGTCACCCCAGGACAGCGCGTCACCGCCGTGGTGGACCTCGTCGAGGATCACGAGCGTCGGCGCCGCGGTCGTGCGGGCGGCGTGCAGCGCCGGCTTCGACGCCACACCGGCGTACGTCAGGGCGACGCCGTCGAACCCGTGACCGTGCCGGCCCTGCGCGTTCTTGAAGTTGGGGTCCAGCTTGATGCCCACGCGCGCGGCGGCGTCCGCCCACTGGTGCTTGAGGTGCTCCGTCGGGGCGACCACGGTCACGCGGCGCACGATCCGCGCCTGCAGCAGCTCCGTGGCGATCCGCAGCGCGAACGTCGTCTTGCCGGCGCCCGGCGTCGCGACCGCCAGGAAGTCCCGCGGCGACGTCGCCAGGTACTGCTCGAGCGCCTCGGCCTGCCAGGCGCGCAGCTTGCCCGCCGTCCCCCACGGCGCACGCCCGGGGAACGCCGGCGGCAGCTGCGATGCTGCCGACGTCGAGGCGTGCGAGGCGGATGCGGACGAGGGGCGCTCCGCGGCGCTCACTGTCCGCCGGAGGAGTCGCCCGAGCCCTTGCCGCGGCCGAAGCCCCAGCGGCGTCCCCCGCCGCCGGACCCCTGGTCACCGTCCCCGCCGTCCTGCGGTTCGCGCAGACCCTCGTAGATCTCCTTGCACACCGGGCAGACGGGGAACTTGTTCGGGTCCCGGCCGGGGACCCACACCTTGCCGCAGAGCGCGACCACGGGCTTGCCGGACAGCGCCGACTCCATGATCTTCTCCTTGCGCACGTAGTGCGCGAAGCGCTCGTGGTCACCCGGCTCGACGGCCTGCTCCTGCTCGACGCGCTCGAGGAGCCCCGTCGAGCCGCCGCCCGGCTCCGACAGTCGGTCCGGCTCGGTGCTCGGCGGCAGGGGCTCACTCATGCCCGCCATCGTACGACCCCCCACCCCCACACCCCCTCCCCTCGCGCCCGCCCCCGTCCCCCCCTCGCGAGTTCGGCACTCCGGGTGCGAGTTCGGCACGTGCAGGTGCCGAACTCGCCTGGGACTGCCGAAGTCGCCAAAACCGCCGGCACGCCGTCACGGTCGGGAGCGCAGGAGGCGGGCAGCACGGGCGGCGACGACCTCCGATCACCCGGCGGGCGGACACGACCCCTCAGCCACCGGCAGCCGTCCGGACCACCGCGGCGAGGGCATCCGGATCCACACCCCGGCGGATCGCGGCGTCCACCACGACGAGGGCCGGGCCGGGTCGCGTCGCCCGCGCGCAGTCCACCACCGTCCGCGCCAGCGAGGTGACCGGGAGACCGTCGACCGTCGTGCGGTGCGACAGAGGCAGCTCGCCGACGTGCCGCGCGAGCGCGGGGTCGTTCCGGGCGCTCGGTCGTGTGGCCTGGAGGATGTGCGTGCGACCCGAGAGCCCGACCACCGGCAGCCCCCACACCAGCGCCGCTGACTCCCCGCAGAAGTGGAAGGGGAGGGTGATCTGGGCGGCGACGGCGATCAGGCGCTGCACCGCGGCGCGGTGCGCCGACTCGCCCGGCGGCTCCGCGGGCGGGGTGGCCCCGTACGCGCCGCGGCGGAGCCGGACCAGCGCACCGTCACGGACGGCCCGTCGCACGTCCGCTGCGGGGCGCGTCCGTGCGAGGACCACGGTGGCGTCGGACAGCGAGGACGAGGACATGCCCCCAGCCTCACGCCGGACAGCGCCGCGCGGGCTCGGGCAGCCACCCGCCTGGGACCACGCTCGACCACCCGGCCTGTGCAGGACCCGGCGCGCCGCCCAGCCCGCGAGTTCGGCACTCCGAGGCGAGTTCGGCAGCTGCAGATGCCGAACTCGCACGGGAAGTGCCGAACTCGCGGGCGACCCGGGGCGACCGCGGGGTGGGCTAGATGGTCTGCCAGGCCGGCTTGGCGGCGAAGGTCTCGCGGTAGTACGCCGCGAGCTGGAGGCGGCTCGCCGCCGCCTCGTCGACGAGGACCGTGGCGTGCGGGTGGTGCTGCAGGACGGTCCCGGGCCACATCGCGCTGACCGGGCCCTCGACGAGCTGGTGGACGGCCTCCGCCTTGTGCTTGCCGGTGGCCAGCAGCAGGACGTGCCGGGCGGACATGATGGTCGCCAGGCCCTGCGTCAGGCAGTGCGTGGGCACCTGCGAGACGTCGCCGCCGAAGAACCGGGCGTTGTCCTCGCGGGTCTGGCGGGTGAGCGTCTTGATGCGGGTGCGGGACGCCAGCGACGACCCGGGCTCGTTGAACGCGATGTGCCCGTCGGTGCCGACGCCGAGGATCTGCACGTCGACGCCGCCGGACTCCGCGATGGCGGCCTCGTACGCCGCGCAGGCCGCGGGGATGTCCTCCGCGAGCCCGTCGGGGCCGTGGACGTCGGCCGGGTCGATGTCGACGCGGGAGGCGAACTCGGTCTCGATGACGTTGCGGTACCGCTCGGGGTGGTCGGCGGCGAGCCCGACGTACTCGTCGAGCATGAACGCCTGCACGCCGGCGAACGACAGGCCCTCCTGCGTGTGCCGCCGCGCGAGCTCGTCGTAGACCGCGAGCGGGCTGGACCCGGTGGCGATGCCGAGCACCGCGTGCCGGCCCTCCGCGGCGCGGGCGCGCAGCACCCGCTCGATCGTGTCCGCCGCGAGGCGGGCCAGCTCGGGCCCGGGCGCGATGACGACCTCCATCAGGACTCCCTCCGTCCGACCAGCGCGGCGCCGACGGCACCCACCGGTACTCCACGCGGCGCGAGGGTGACCCGCTCCGCCATCTGCATCGCGGCCAGGAACGCGGAGTCCCGGGCCTGCCGGTCCAGCTCGTCGCGCAGCACGTCGAGCAGCGGCGCGCCCAGCTCGCTGACGCCGCCGCCCACCACGACGTGCGCGACGTCGGTGGTGAGCAGCAGCACCCGCACCGCGGCGGCGAGGGCGTCGGCGAACCGGGAGCGCACGGCGAGCGCCTCGCGGTCGCCCGCCTGCGCCGCCTCGAACAGCGCGACCGGCGCGGGCCGTCCGTCGGACGTCGGCCAGGCGGCGCCGAGCGCGCTGCCGGACGCGTACTGCTCGAGGCAGCCGCGCTGGCCGCACGGGCACGGCAGCCCGCCGGGGACGTGCACGAGGTGCCCGATCTCTCCTGCGACACCGCTCGCGCCGCGCCGCAGCCGGCCGTCCAGCACGAGACCCGCCGCGAGGCCGGTGCCGAGCGCGAGGAACGCCAGGTCGGGCGCCGGGTCGGGCAGCAGGTGCGCAGCGCCGACGGCGGCGACGTTGAGGTCGTTCTCGAGCCGCACCGGCACGGCGCCCAGCAGGCCGGACACCTGCGCGGCGAGCGGGACGGAGCCCTCGATGCCGAGGTTGACGGCGTGCTCGACGCGCCCCGCGGCGGGGTCGACGATGCCGGGCAGCCCGATGCCGACGCCCGCGAGGTCGGCGACGGCGAGCCCGGCGTCCGCGACGAGCCGGCGGACGGCCTCGGCGGCGGTGGCCGCGACGGCGTCACCCCCGGGGCGCGACGCGAGCCGCAGCCCGGGTCCGCTGGTGCCCTCGGGGTCCACGAGCACGCCGAGCGTCTTGGTGCCGCCGACGTCGAGCCCGACGGACCAGCCGGCGGACGCGCCGGTCGTTCCCGGTCCCGGGCCGCTCGCCCGGGACCGCGTGATCACCTCGTCCACGTCAGCCCTTCACCGCTCCGGACACCAGCCCCGAGGTCATCCTGCCCTGGACGACGAGGAAGAACACGATGACGGGCACGGCGATGAGCGTGGACGCGGCCATGACCTCGCCCCAGTCGACGCCCCGGTTGGTGCTCGCGGCGAGGAACGAGCGCAGCCACAGCGGCAGGGTCCGCGCGGACTCGGCGGGCAGGGCGACCAGCGCGACCGTGAACTCGTTCCACGCCTGCAGGAACGCGTACACGCCGGAGGCCACGAGCCCGGGGGCCAGCAGCGGGAACGTGATCCGCAGGAACGCCCGGGTGCGCGACAGGCCGTCCACCATGGCGGCCTCCTCGAGCTCGATGGGCACGCCGGCCACGAACCCCCGCAGCATCCAGATGGTGAAGGGCACGACGGCGGCGGTGTACAGCACCGAGACGCCGATGACGCTGTTGAGCAGCCCGGCGGTGGACAGCATCTTGTACTGCGCGATGAACAGGCCCTCGGCGGGCAGCATCTGCACGAACAGCACCGCCACGACGAACGTCAGGCGCCCGCGGAACCGGAACCGGCTGATGGCCAGTGCGGCCAGGAACGCGAACACGAGCACGGCGACGACGGTCGTGCCGGTGATCGCGAGGCTCATGCGCAGGGCCGACCCGAACGAGCCGCCCTCCAGCACGGCGC